>SAQR01000235.1 GCA_004020365.1 Mesorhizobium sp. | reverse complement strand
TCGAATACCCGCTCGGTCATGCGCCGGAGCTGGGCAGACAGATGCTCAAGCAGCACCCAGGCAAAAGTAGGGTGGGTCATGACGATATCCCGGAATGCTGTGCCGGACAGCCGTGCAGCGCGGGTTGCCTCCAGTGCGACCACGCTGGCAGAGCGTGCAATCCCGTCAATGCCTCCGAGTTCCCCGAAAATGTCACCCGGTTCGACATCGCGATACGCTATCTCCCTGCCGTCCG
>SAQR01000234.1 GCA_004020365.1 Mesorhizobium sp. | reverse complement strand
CCTTGTAGACGATGGTCCGCGATGACATCGACACGACGTAGAAGCCATTGTCGACCCCCTTGGTCTCTTCATGGATACGACCGGAAATGACCTTGCGCAGGATGTAGAGCCGCCGCTCGTAATCGTCGTCGCTCTCGATCTCGGCGCCACGGCCGAGGAACACCTGCCGCTGGACCGGTTCGGAAGCAGCGATATCAGGCGCCTTTGACAGCGATGAATTGTCGACCGGCACGTCGC
>SAQR01000233.1 GCA_004020365.1 Mesorhizobium sp. | reverse complement strand
TGGTGTAGGTCGGCGGTAGCGAAGCCGCTCGCGAGCGCGCCCTCAACAGCGCTGTAGCGAGCGAGCGGCGTAGCGGCGGTCATCGATGTTCTTCGGTAGGGTTGGGTTGCTGACACAACCTGATTCGAAGGAACCACCGATGACCAACGACATGATGAACCTGCGCACGCTCGTAGAGAAGACCCCCGACGCCGATATCCTGCGCGAGATGATCGGCTTTGCCGCCGAGCGGCTGATG
>SAQR01000232.1 GCA_004020365.1 Mesorhizobium sp. | reverse complement strand
ATTCCCGAGGCCGTCATCGCCATCGAGGATCGCCGTTTCTATTCGCATCTGGGCATCGATCCGATCGGTCTGTCCAGGGCCATGGTGGCCAACGTTCTCGGCGGCCGTTTTTCGCAGGGCGGCTCGACGCTGACCCAGCAATTGGCGAAAAACCTGTTCCTGACGCCCGATCGCACGCTGGAGCGCAAGGTGCAGGAAGTGCTTTTGGCGCTGTGGCTCGAGCACAAGCACACCAAGGA
>SAQR01000231.1 GCA_004020365.1 Mesorhizobium sp. | reverse complement strand
GGTGATATTGGCGCGTTCGGGGAAGATCGGGTGGTTTTCGAGCAGCGGGCCGAAACGGTCGAGCTCGTAGGACCAGACGTCACGGTCTACCCAGAAGATGGCGTGCGGATTGCCCATCGAGACGACTGACGGCGAATGCAGCTCCGGCGCGTCGATCGGGCCGATCTGCAGCTCGATCATGCGGGTATCGCGGAATTCCTCGGCCAGCGGAATGTCCTGCCAGCCGAAACGCGGCTTGCC
>SAQR01000230.1 GCA_004020365.1 Mesorhizobium sp. | reverse complement strand
CCTACGAGATGCGCGACCGCTTCAATTTCGCCTCGGGCGAAAAGATCATGGAATTGATCGAAAAGAACATCCGCCCGCGCGACATCGTCACGCTGAAGGCGCTGGAGAATGCGGCGACCGTGGTTTCGGCCACCGGTGGGTCGACCAACGCGGCGTTGCATTTGCCCGCGATCGCGCATGAAGCCGGGATAAAGTTCGACCTCTTCGACGTGGCCAGGATATTCGAGAAGACGCCCTATAT
>SAQR01000229.1 GCA_004020365.1 Mesorhizobium sp. | reverse complement strand
CATCAGGCGTGGCAGGACGGCGCCATCAGAAAAGTGATCGAATAGTCCGCATATAAGGGCCTTGTCGGCCTCGTGGGGCGCCATAATTTTTATTTCAGGTGGGGCGAACTCACCTGCTGAAAGGGTGGAGCGAACTCACCTGCTGAATAGGAGGCGGCCGTGAAACACCAAACACTTGACCAACTGCATGCCGTTGCCGACGTTCACGCTGAAGCAACAGACCTCGTGGCGACTCGAAGCC
>SAQR01000228.1 GCA_004020365.1 Mesorhizobium sp. | reverse complement strand
CACCACGGTGCGGGCGCCTTGCGCGGCGGCCATCTGTTCGACCGCTTTGGTGTGCGCGTTGCCGGTTGCGGCGTCGGCCTCGGCGACATTGCAGACATAGAGCACGGGGTGCGACGTCAGCAGGTTCAGCCCCTGCAGAATGCGCAGATCCTCAGGCGCGATGCCGTTGAGCAGGATGCGGGCGGGCTTGCCGGCCTGCAGGAGTTCGAGAGCGGCTTCCATCATGGGAAGCACGGTCATCGCCTC
>SAQR01000227.1 GCA_004020365.1 Mesorhizobium sp. | reverse complement strand
CCGCCGCGCGCTGATCGAAATGGAACGCATGCGCATGGGCGTTGCGGCGGAA
Source organism: Mesorhizobium sp. (assembly GCA_004020365.1). GTDB lineage: Bacteria > Pseudomonadota > Alphaproteobacteria > Rhizobiales > Rhizobiaceae > Mesorhizobium. The sequence goes on along the minus strand of SAQR01000227.1, from coordinate 194 downwards.
TAGGCTTTGGGATTTGCCGGGAAGCAAAGCTTCCCGGTCGATGCCTTCATCAACAATCCTGGCCTCGGACTGAAGGTTGCCATGGCTGCCTTATGAGGTTAACGGGTGCGTCGTCGAGCGCGCCATCTGGACAGCAGGGACTGGACTATGGGCAAGGTAACAGGGTTTCTCGAGATCGACCGGCAGGTGCACAA
>SAQR01000226.1 GCA_004020365.1 Mesorhizobium sp. | reverse complement strand
GCCGGCTTCATCCCGATGTTGCCGATGGCCGAGACCTTGACCGGATAGTCGATGCCGCACTGGCCTTCGCGGATCGGCGCAAGATCGGTGTAGACGACGCCGAGGCGCTTCAACTCCTTGCGGCAGTCGACCTCGCTGGCAGGCATCTGTTCAGCCGGCGCCATCGGCTCGTCCATGCGCGGATAGGCGGCGGTCATATACGGGTTGGACGGGACGAGGGTCTGCATGCCGGAATATGTGGAAACAG
>SAQR01000023.1:56437-84078 GCA_004020365.1 Mesorhizobium sp. | reverse complement strand
CTCCCCCACTTGGGGGGAGATTGGCCGTCATCACGGCTTTCGCCAATCATCAACATAGCAGGATAATGCGCGGCGGGCGACGCGGCCAATCTCCCCCCGAGTGGGGGAGATGTCCGGCAGGACAGAGGGGGGCGCTGTCCCGCCGACGTTTCAAAGGCGCCCGCAGCGCGGGCGCAGAGCCTACCGTCCCGGCCTGCCCGTCTTGCCCGGCCGGCGCTTTTCGCGGCGGGCGTCGGCGGGGTCTTCGTAGGAGCCGATGCCGGTACGCTCGCGCTTGACCGGCTTGTCACCGTCAACAGGCTTTTCGGTCCGTCGCACGGTCATCTCATCGAGCGAGTTCTTCTTGAACAGCGGCTTGGTTGGCTCGCCGGGAATGCCGAAATCGGAACCGTGCGCCTCTTCGGCCGACTGCTTCTTGAACAGCGAGCGCGACACCGCACCGGCGGGCGTCGGCATGTCGGTGCCCGGACCCATGGCGTCGAGCGAGGGTTTGCGGAACAGGGAGCTTTCCCTCCCCCTTGAGGGGAGGGTGGCCGCAGAGCGGCCGGGTGGGGTCGCTGCGGAAGTGCTCGACGTTCCTTTGCGCCCCGCGCTGCCTCCGGCGACCCCCTCTGGCCTGCCGGCCATCTCCCCCTCAAGGGGGGAGATTCCCCTGTCATCCACCGCCCTGTGGATGGCGCGGCCCTTGTTGTGCTTGCCTTTTTCGCGGCCCGAAACCGGGCTTTCCATATCAGCATATTTGGCCAGCGGATCGTCGGAGATGGACAGCTCCATCTCGCGCAGCCGCTTGATCTCGTCGCGGATGCGGGCCGCCTTCTCGAAATCGAGATTGGCGGCGGCGTCGCGCATCTGCTTGTCCATCGCATCGAGATGGGCTTTCAGATTGTTGCCCATCATCGCGCCGGCGCTGTCGGTGAACTGCGAGATGTCGGCGCGGACATGATCCTTTTCGTAGACCGAGTCCAGGATGTCGGAGATGCGCGACTTGACCGATTCCGGCGTGATGCCGTTGGCCGCGTTCCACTCCATCTGTTTTTCGCGGCGGCGGTTGGTCTCGGCCATCGCCCGCTCCATCGAGCCGGTGATCTGGTCGGCGTAGAGGATGACCTTGCCGTCGACGTTTCGGGCGGCACGGCCGATGGTCTGGATCAGCGAGGTTTCGGAGCGCAGAAAACCCTCCTTGTCGGCATCGAGAATGGCGACGAAGCCGCATTCGGGAATGTCGAGGCCTTCGCGCAAAAGGTTGATGCCGACCAGCACGTCGAAGGCGCCGAGGCGCAGATCGCGCAGGATCTCGATGCGCTCCAGCGTGTCGATGTCGGAGTGCATGTAGCGGACGCGAATGCCCTGCTCGTGCAGATATTCGGTCAGGTCCTCGGCCATGCGCTTGGTCAGCACGGTGACCAGCGTGCGGTAGCCGGCTTTTGTCGTTTCGCGGATTTCGCCGACGACATCGTCGACCTGGGTCTTGGCCGGGCGTACCTCGACCGGCGGGTCGATCAGGCCGGTCGGGCGGATGACCTGCTCGGCAAAGACGCCGCCGGACTGCTCCATCTCCCAGGCGCCGGGCGTCGCCGAAACCGCGACCGATAGCGGGCGCATGGCGTCCCATTCCTCGAAACGCAGCGGCCGGTTGTCCATGCAGGACGGCAGACGGAAACCGTACTCGGCCAGCGTCGCCTTGCGGCGAAAGTCGCCGCGATACATGCCGCCGATCTGCGGTATGGTGACGTGGCTTTCGTCGATAAAGACCAGTGCATTGTCGGGGATGTACTCGAACAGGGTCGGCGGCGGATCGCCCGGCTGGCGGCCGGTGAGATAGCGCGAATAGTTCTCGATGCCGGCGCATGAGCCGGTCGCTTCCAGCATCTCGAGGTCGAAGCGGGTGCGCTGCTCCAGCCGCTGGGCCTCGAGCAACCGGCCGGCCCGCTCGAGTTCCACCAGCCGCTGCTTGAGCTCTTCCTTGATCGACTTGATGGCCTGGTTCAACGTCGGGCGCGGCGTCACATAGTGCGAATTGGCGTAGATCTTGACGCTCTTCAATTCGCCGGTCTTCTGGCCGGTCAGCGGGTCGAATTCGGTGATCGCTTCGATCTCGTCGCCGAACAGCGAGATGCGCCAGGCGCGGTCCTCAAGGTGAGCCGGAAAAATCTCGATCGTGTCGCCACGGACGCGAAATGAGCCGCGGACGAAGTTGATGTCCTGCCGCTTGTATTGCTGCGCGACGAGATCGGCGAGCAGCGCGCGCTGGTCGAGCCGGTCGCCGATCTGCATCTGGAAGGTCATCGCCGTATAGGTTTCGACCGAGCCGATACCGTAGATGCAGGACACCGAGGCGACGATGATGACGTCGTCGCGCTCCAGCAGCGAGCGCGTCGCCGAATGGCGCATGCGGTCGATCTGCTCGTTGATCGACGATTCCTTCTCGATGAACGTATCCGTCCGCGGCACATAGGCTTCCGGCTGGTAGTAGTCGTAATAGGAGACGAAATACTCGACGGCGTTTTCCGGGAAGAATTTCTTGAACTCGGAATAGAGCTGCGCGGCCAGCGTCTTGTTGGGGGCGAGGATCAAGGCAGGGCGCTGCGTCTCCTCGATCACCTTGGCCATGGTGAAGGTTTTTCCCGAGCCGGTGACGCCGAGCAGCACCTGGGTGCGGTCGTTGTCGTTGACGCCTTCCACCAGATCCTTGATCGCCGTCGGCTGGTCGCCGGCCGGCTCGAAATCCGACACCATCTTGATGGCGATGCCGCCTTCGGATTTTTCCGGCCGGGCCGGGCGGTGCGGCGTCCACAGCACGCCGTCCTTGTGCAGCGGGTTGCCGGATTCGATCAGCGCCGACAGTGCCGCCACGGTGGCGGTGACGCCGCCGGAGGCCATGGTCTCGGCTTCCTCCAGCGAAACATCGAGGCCGGCGACCGGGTTGAGGCCGGCCGCGGTGCGCTCCCTGGCAGACGCCGCGCCACCCATCGAAGTGCCGCGTGCCGTGCGGCCGGGGGAGGAGGAGCGTTCGGGAATTTTTTTCGCCTTGGCGCCTTCCCTCCCCCTTGAGGGGAGGGTGGCGGCGGAGCCGCCGGGTGGGGTCGGTGCGGCCGGGCTCGACGTGCCCTTGCGCCCCGCGCTTCCTCTGCCGACCCCCTCTGTCGCCTTCGGCGACATCTCCCCCTCAAGGGGGGAGATTTGGCGCTCGGCTTCCTGCTCGATCTGCTCGGCCCAATCGGCGATCGAGCCGGTCAGTGGCGTACCGGAAAGTTCGCCCTGCGGCGCCTCGGCGAAACCGCCCTTGTGCAGCGGCTCCGATGCATCGAGGAAATCGGTCAGCGGGCTGCGCCGCTTGGGCGACGAAGCGCGATCGTCACGCGCCGGCGGCGGCGTCTTTTTATCAGAAGGTTTGGCCATGCCCCAAATATGGGAGGTATCGGCCAAAATGGAAAGAGCGGAGTGACCAGGGGCGCGAGACGAAACCAGGCTGCTGACACAAGGGTATCAGGAGCAATGTCGAACGCGTCCTCAGTTGAACCACAGCGCAAAGGTCAAAAACCCGGCGCCGCCGAACTGGCGCCGGATCTGGTCGAACTCCTCGCCGGTGAGTATCTTTCCGCTCTCGAGATAGGGCGCGATGGCCGGGCCGGTGATCGACAGCACCAGATCGAAGGGCTTTGGCTCGTCGAAGAAGCGCCTCATGTTGATGCCTTTGTCGGCGAAGCGGAAATGCGGCAGCAAGGTGCGGCCTTCGAGCAGGTCCTCGGCCATATCAAGCGCGGCGTGCCAGGCCTGGACCTGCTCCTCGCCGACCGCCAGGCCGGTGAGCGGGCTGGCGCCTTTCTGTTGCGGGCCGGGCAGCCATTCACGGTCGTTGTCGGTCTCGGCGCGGATCGCCTTCCAGTCTTCGCGGGACAGCCGGATCATTTCCATGAGATGGCGGCGTGCCGCCTGGCGGCGTTCCGGTTCGACCACCGGCCAGTTGACTAGATGAACCAGCGAGATGAAGTCGGCGATGCGCCACTCGGCCGATAACATGCCGCCGCTGATGCCGCCGTCCGGCGGCACGAGCGTGTCCTGCAGCGGCAGTTTTGCGCGCGGGAACAGCATGTGGAACGAACCGTCGAAGGCGTTCCTGAAATCATGCGCCAGCCAGAAATCGGCCTGCGCCATCAGGAATTCGGCATAGCCCTGCAGCCAGTAGCCGTCGGCGCGGTCGAAGCGGAAGGTGAGGGCGGGTGCGGCCGGGTCTGGCGCACCGCCGCCGCGTGACAGCGACGCCATGATTGCGGCGGCACTTTCGTCCGGCGCGATCTGGCCGTCCTCGTTGAGGTCGATGCCGAGACGTGTGAGGTCGACCTCGATGCCGATGTCGGCATCGGCAGGCACGGATCCAAGCGTGGCGGCGGACTTTTCCAGCCGGTCGCGGAAGGCGACCAGGATAGCGCGGAAGCCGTCGTAGGTCAGCGGCTCGGGATTGGGATTGTCCGGGACCGGCAGCCGCATCAGCGGCAGCATGAACGATTGCGGGCTTTCGAAACCGTGGCGGTGCAGGCCGCCGGCCAGGATCTCCAGCGCGGTGAAGAATTGGCCGGCGCCGGCGGCGTAGGCTAGCCCAGGATCGCTGGGCGCGGCGGCTTCCAACGCAGCAAGCGTGCTGTCGCGGTCGGCCACGGTTTTGGCCTCGAACAGAGCGGCCGGTTCGGGAGCCGCGGCACCGGCGGAAGCAACCGGCAGCAGCAGAACAAGGGCGGATGCCAGCAGGCTCGGAAATCGCGTCATCTTGGTCCTCCGGTAGGCCGTTCGGCGGCAATTATACACGCAATTCGCGTGCCGCGCCTGTCCGCACGATTCCGAACAGAGGCGCTTCGCTATATCGGGCGCATCGTCTACCGTGGCCGTTTATCCCGGTGCAGGCTGCGCGTGTCGAACTATCCGCTATCCTATAAATTGTCCTGGCTGCCACGCTTCTTGAAGCCTTCGCTCAGCGGCGATCGCCAAGGCTTTGCGCCGGCGGCAGGAACGATGATCGAGCCGCCACCGGCGCGGACGGTGCGGCTCGCCTTTGTCGGCGATATCTCGGCGGTGGCCAATCGCAGCCCGCCGCAATGCGACCCGGCGATCGCCACGCTGCTCGCCTCCGCCGATCTGGTGGTCGGCAATTGCGAAAGCCCGGTGGTAGAGCGACCGAGCGCGGCGATGCGCACGAAGCTTGGCACCCGTCATGCCATGACTGAGCGGTTCCTTGCCAAGGCGCTGGCCGCCATCGGCATCTCGCGCGATAAACTGGTGCTGTCGCTTGCCAACAACCATGTGCTCGACCAGGGCGTCGGGGGTTTCGACGAGACCCTGGCAGCGCTGGAACGGCTTGGCGTCCGCAGCATCGGCACCGCCGCCGCCGGTCCGGTCGAAAGCCTCGCAGTCGGGCCGCTGACAATAGGCTTTGCCGCTTTCACGCTGTGGCGCAATGCCGGCGCGGCGGCGTTCGCCGGCCGTGTGTCGATGCAAGGCGACCCGGCACGATGGCCGCGCCGCGCCGTCGTCGACCTTACCTGTGCCGTGCCACATTGGGATTGGGAATTCCGGCATTTTCCACAGGCTGAAACGCGGGCGCTGGCCCGGCGTTTGACCGGGCAAGGCGTCGGGCTGATCGCTGGCCACCATGCCCATGTCGTGCAGCCGGTGGAGCGGATCGGCAAGGCGCTCGTCGCCTATGGGCTCGGCGATTTCCTCGGCACCGCCTTTGCGCGCCAGCCATGGCCCGGCCGCATCGGCGGCATCCTGACCGTCGATATCAGCGCCGACGCCGGCACGCGTGGCGCGATTGCCGCCTACCGGCTGCATCCGTTCATGCGGCTGCGCGCCGGCGACCATGAGCGGCTGGTGCCGATTGAGGCGCTGGAGGACCGAATGCGCAGCAAGGTCGAAAATCGGTGGAAAGCGATCTTGCCTTCTCCCCTTGTGGGAGAAGGTGGATCGGCGCGTCAGCGCCGAGACGGATGAGGGGTGCTGGAAGGAATGAGGCGTTAGCGTTCCCTGGAACACCCCTCATCCGGCCGCTTCGCGGCCACCTTCTCCCACAAGAAGGGGAGAAGGGATCACTGCCCCAAAAGACAGTCGGCGCCGGGATTTCTCCCAGCGCCTCCCTGTCAGATCAGGGGACGGTCGCGGCAGCAACTTCCGTAAAGACGTCGCGCCATGCCGGCCTTGATGTTGACGGTCCTGCCAACCGCCACCCGAGGGCAGCGTCCGTTAGGGACCTCGCCAGTCTCCACCCTTGCAAGCTTCGTCCAGCGCGCCATCGAAGGTTTTTGCCGTCCTTCATGGCAGCATCGGTCCGCCGTAGGCGTTCGCACGCTTTCCGCGGCCCCGTAGGTCTCGGTCCCCAAGACAGGCAAGCCTGCCTTCGTTCGGGGCCGTACGGGCCTCAGGAAATCTGCCGTTTCGCTTTGCCTTTCGACTTGGCAATCGGTAGCCGCCTGAGATGGGTTTAATGTACGCCGAGTAAGCGTTTGGCGAAACGGCTGCGAGCCTGTGGATAGCGGGATTATCGGGGACCAAGGCCCTCAACCTTAGCTATAGCTACGATACGCGCGCCTTCTCAGCGAGAAAGTCCAACATCGCACGAGCGCGGATCGACTGGGGACCATCCCGGTCAATGCCAGCAACACGGAATGCTTCACGATCTCCCGGGCAGAACTCGTCGAGAATTGAGACCAGTCGTCCCTCGGCTATGTCTAGCTTGACCGTGAAATCGGCGAGTCGCGCCAGTCCAGTTCCTCCGATTGCAAGGTGGCGAAGGGTCTCGGAATCGCTTGCTCGCACCCGCGCGTCGATCGGCACTGTGATCGTGTAACCGTCCACCCGGAAGGACCACCGTTGGTTCGGGACCGAATGGACAAGGTCAAGTATGCAATGGGTCTTCAAATCTTCGATCTCCTTCGGCCTTCCGAAGCGATCCAAATAAGACGGTGCGGCGACGATCTTCATCCTGGCCGCTCCCAGTTCGTGCGCGATGAAACCAGGGACTCCCCGAACACTGGCGAGTACAGCAGCATCAAACGATCCCGCTGCGGCGTCGGACGCCTCATCGGACTGCACGATATCCAATGCGAGTTTCGGGTAACTCATCAAAAATTCGGGCACTAGCGGTGCAAGGATGTGTATCCCGAAAGACGGGGGCGTGTTCAATCGGATACGCCCTACAGGGTGTTCGCCGGACGCTACGTTGCGCTCGGCTTCTTCAAGATCGGCGAGGATGGAGAGGCTGCGTTGATAGAAGCTGGACCCCTCAAATGTCAGTTGAAAACTGCGGGTCGATCTGTTGATGAGGCGCGCGCCAAGGCGCGATTCCAGGCGAGCGATAAGCTTGCTCACAGCCGAGGGGGTCATTCGACAGGCTCGAGCCGCGGACGAGAACCCCCCGAGTTCGACGACCCGCGTGAAAACTTCCATCTCGCCAGACCGATTGACCTCCGGCCGTCCCATACTGACCTCAAGTCGAAGGTATTGCGCCAGAATTCTTTCGAACACCGAGGCCGCCGATGCAGACATACTTGGTGTCGAGATAGTCTTCGATGCCCTGATGGCCGCCTTCCTTGCCGAGGCCGGACTCCTTCACGCCGCCGAACGGCGCCTCGACCGTGGTGATGATACCTTCATTGACCCCGACCATGCCGTATTTCAGCCCTTCCATGACGCGGAACGCCCGGCCAAGATCGCCGGTGTAACGAGGTGCGCGCTGCCGACCAGAGAAGGATCGTCATTGCGCGGCCGCATCGGCAGTCACGGACGGACGGCGCGACCGTCGAGCAGTCGACTTCTCTGCCGTCATTCACCGCTAAAGAGAACGGCCGCGGTCAGAGCATCGGCGACCATCTTGTTTCCCTTTGGCGACAGGTGCAGGTGATCGGCTTGCAGATCAGCGCGGATGGCAACCGGATTTTCGGGATCTACCAGAAGCTTGTCCAAATCGACCACCGCGTCGAACTCGTCGCTGGCGCGTATCCAGTTATTGATCTCTTCACGCAATTCGTCTCGCTTGAGGCTGTAGTATCCCTCAAGTGGACTGCCCTTCAGGGCATCTTGGAATGGTGTGAGAGTCCCGGCCACTATACGCAGGTTATGCGCATGGGCCATCGCGATAAGCTGGCGATAGCCAGCGATTATCTGCTCCCTGGAAAGGAATGGATCGTCCGGGCCGAATGCCTGCCCCGGCCACGCGATATCGTTGATGCCTATCAGCACAACGACGGTTTCCAGATTGGGCACGCTCAGCACGTCCCGGAAGAAGCGGGCCATAGCATTTTCGCCCATTTGCGTGTTGAGCAGGCGTGCACCCGAAATGCCTGCGTTCAGGACTGCCACATTGTCTGGAGCAAGGTTCTCTGCCAGAAAATCCGGCCATCGGGAATTGAGTCCCAGGCCAGAGGCGGCGCCGTCAGTGATGGAGTCGCCGAAAGCGACCACCGCCCTGGTGTGTGCAGGCGCCTCGACAAACACGTCGCTAAGGAAGAGGCGTGTGGTCGTCTCCGTCGGTTGATCGATCGAGGCGTTCTCCACCTGATTTCCGGGTCCAATATAGCCAGTTTCCTCAGCATCCCAATGAAAGGTGTCTATTGGCGTTGGATCAGCGACAAAGATCGAAACGACGACATCGCCGCGGGCCGGCACATTCAGCTCAACCGGATCGCTGATTGCTGGTGCACCCGCGGGGATAGAAAGCCGCTCCGATCCACTGAAGGTAACCAGCTTGTCGGTGCTGGTTTCGACCGCCGATCCGTCCGCGCCTGTTAGCGCAACATGAACGGAATCAATGACCAGGGGGGCTTTGCCATACTCGTTGGACAGGACAATGCGCAGCTTGTCTCCGCCCAGGCTCACGCGCACCTTCTGACGGACGGTTTGGTTCCAGAGGTTAAACGGTAGAAGGGTCGGCAAGGGGAAGTCCCCGTCCCAGGTGGGCTGTGGGCTCGCAGTCCATGATTTCACCCATGTCGAGCCCGCGGCGACAGCTGCGTTGGGTGACGACAGGGCAATGGCAGACGCGGCAACGGCAACGATTGATCCCAAGCGTATCGCCTTAGCCGATGTCGCACACGCACTGGTCTTCAAAGACATGTCAATCCCTCCAGAAACTTTGCATGGAGTCGTCTTTCCGATCCTTACGAAACGATCGGCTGTCGATTGCCGCTTTCGGCAAGCTGCCGCGCAATCTCTTCGATGCCGGCAGCGTCGAGCTTGTAGTGCGCATAAAGGTGTGTCGGCGGGGCGATCAGGCTGTACTGGTCATAGATGCCGTGCCGGCGGAACTTTACTGGCAATCCCTCATCGGCGAGCACCTCGGCGACTGCACTCCCGAGCCCGCCAAGCACATTGTGCTCTTCGACCGTCAGGACAGCTCGGGCGTTGGCCGCAGCATCGAGAACGGCGTCGCGGTCGAGCGGCTTCACCGTCGCCATGTCGATCATACCAATGCTGTAGCCTTTCGCGTTGAGCGATCGTGCCGCCAGCAATGCTGGATGAACCGTCGAGCCGCAGGCGACAATGACAAGGTCCGATCCAGTGAGATGCTTGATCGCCTTGCCAAAAACGAACGGCGTACCGCGTTCGTACACATCCGGATCGCGGCCGCGTTGAATGCGCATGTAGATCGGCTCGGGATAATCGGCGGACGCTGCAATCACGGAGGCGAGTTGCGATCCGTCAGCAGGCGCGACAACAGTAAGTCCGGCGATCGAACGTGTGATGGCGAGGTCCTCTGTCGCATGATGCGAGGTGCCATAGAAGCCCAGCGATATTCCGGCATGATGTCCGATCAGCCGCACCGGCAGAGCAGAATAGGCAACGTCCATGCGGATCTGCTCGCAGCACAGCAGGGCCAGAAAGGACGCGAAAGTGGCGACGTAGGGCCTCATTCCAGCGGCCGCCATGCCCGCTGCCGCGGAAACCATGTTCTGTTCGGAGATTCCGAACTGCACGAACCGTTCCGGACACATCCGGGCGAACTTCGAGAGCCCATTGGAGTATTGAAGGTCGGCGGTACCGGCTACGACCGGTTCGCCTGCTGACACCAGCGCCAGGAGAGCGTCTGACAAATAATCAAGCCCGGGCATTTTGGAGTTGAGCTGGCGGTACTGCCAGGAGCCTTCAGACAGAGGTCGGGTCATTTCAAAGCTCCATCGACTCGATTTCGGCGATCGCTCGCGCTGCGTCGTCGGGCGCGAGATAACCCAGATGCCAGCCCGGTTCGGTTTCCATGTAGGAGACCCCCTTCCCCTTCACGGTGTTGGCAAGAATCATAACCGGTTTTTCGCGTGTCTTATCTGCCTTCAGGGCGCGCAGCAGCGTTGCCAGCGAAGCCACATCGTGCCCATCGACGACATGTGTTTCCCAACCGAAGGCGCTCCACTTGTCGAGGATCGGCTCGATCCCGATGATGTCGTCGACCCGTCCGTCAAGCTGAAAGCCATTGCGATCGATTATACCGACAAGGCGGCCCAGGCGGTTGTGCGCCGCGAACAGAGCCGCCTCCCAGACCTGTCCCTCCTGCAATTCACCATCGCCAATCATGACGTAGGTTTCGTAGTCGCGCTGCTGCATCCGCGCCGCCAGGGCCATGCCGCAGCCGGCCGACAGTGCATGCCCGATCGATCCTGAGCTGAAATCGATGGCAGGCACCTTGGTCATGTCGGGGTGATCGCCTAACGGATTTCCCAATCGGGTGTATTGATCGAGCGTTTCCTTCGCCAGGTATCCGAGATCCGCCAGAATCGGATAAAGGCCGACTGCTGCGTGCCCTTTGCCCATCAAGAAGCGGTCGCGATCCGGCCATTTCGGATCAGTCGGATGCAGCTGCATGGTGTCGTAGTAGAGAACGGCAAATATCTCGGCGGCAGAAAATGCCGACGTATAGTGCCCCACCTTGGCGATTTCGATCAGGCGGACGGTTTCCAGCCGACTGAGTTTTGCCTTGGCCTTGAGCAAGGCGATCCGAGCGTCATCCGGTCGGAGATCGTTCGTTCTCCCGTTTGCCGCATCAAAGTCCATTGCCGGCGCCTCTCCATTCGCAAAGGAATTGCTCTATTCCATAGCGCGGATAGTTGGGTTCGCCGTGTGAATTAAATTCAAAGCAGTCGTGGCCGTTATTCGGACCAGCCTCCACCACCGTCGTGCTAGCCGTGGGGTGGATTTGCGCGCCCGCGGACGCCCAAAAAGGGAGGAAGAACGTGAAAGACGGAATGTTTGTTTTTGATGCCGCAGTGCACTGCCAGGACTTCAGCGACAATCAGATCAAGCCGGGCAGCGATGGTCGGCGCGTGCGCATACTGCGTGAGCAACTGACAGGTTTCATCAATCTCACCGGACGACGCGGCCCGCCGCCCGAAATTGAGACTTTCTCCAATCCCGACCTCGACTGGGGCAACCGGATGCTGTTCGAGGAGGCCGATACCGACATGGCCTGCGCCTGCTCGGTACCCTTGTTCTCTCACTGGCGAGCCGGGCTCGGCCCGGTCGAGCTCAGCCACGCCCTCGCGCAATCCAATCCCAGGCGCATCGTCCTGACTGGTGGTGTCGACCCGGCCTATCAGGGACTCGACTTCGCTCTTCGCGAAATGGAGCGCCAGGCCAAGGAACTGGGAGCGGTCAGCTTCAAGTTTTACCAATATCAATCGCGCGGCTGTGCCTGGCGCGCGGACGATCGGGACATCGCCTATCCGCTATGGGAAAAGGCAATCGATCTCGGCATAAAGATGGTCCAATTTCACAAGGGCTTTCCCCTGGAGTTGGGACCGGTCGAGGCTTTTCGTCCGAATGACATCCAATATGCCGCCGCCGACTTTCCCGAACTCAACTTCGGCATCCATCACCTGGGCGATCCCTATGTGGACGAGACCATCTCGATCGCCAGCCGCCTCGAGAACGTCTATCTGATCCTGCCCTTGTGGTTCAATCAGTACTTCCTGCAGCCGTACAAGATGCTGCATCGGCTTGGCGAAGCGCTGCTCTACGTTGGTTCCGAGCGCATGTGCTACGGCTCGGAGGCGTTCATCTGGCCGCATGTCCAGACCTATATCGACACGCTCGCCAATCTGGAAATGCCCGAAGAGCTTCAAGAGAAGTGGGGCTATCCCAAGATCACGCGGGTCATGAGAGAGGATATCCTCGGTAAGTCGTTCGCCAGGGGTATGGGCATCGATATTGAGGCCAAGAAGATGGAACTGGGCCTGGCGGCATGACCCCTCCCGTTTCGATTGATGACCTCGAAGCCGCGCTGGCTAAAGTGCGACCCCTCATCCTCGGTCACGGTGGGGAAATCGAGGTCGAACGGATCAGCGACGAAGGGGTGGTGAGCGTTCGCCTCTCCGGTGCATGCAGGGCATGCCCAAACATGGCGATGACCTATGTCGGCCCCATTCGCTCAATTCTGATGCAGGTCGAAGGTGTTTCCGAAGTGGAATGCCCGCAAGTGCGTGCAAGCACCGCTACTCTCGACCGTGTGGCACGTTTGATGGGCGCCCGAAGGTTCAGGTGAGACCCTGCGGCACGCCTTCCCTTGGCCACCAACGGCGGAGCGTTTGTCCCGGGATGTCTACAGCGGCAGGGTTGGTTCGCGAGCCGCCCTTGAATTCGACGATCGTGAACACGAGTCCTGTCTCGCCGGTATTCGTTAGGTCATGAACCATAAAATCCCCCGGACCGAATGCAAAGTGGCGCGCGTGCTTCCAGGATGTTCGGTCTCGATCACTTCTCCCAGTTATCAAGGTTAGAACGTGAGCGTCCGGGCGAGACCGCCGTCCAGAAGTAATCGAGCTGATGGCGGTGGAAGCCGAAAGCGCTCACCCGAAGGAGCCAGGCGAATGCTCCAGACCCGCACCCGGTCGGTTTCCGATACCAGGCGCTGTCCCACACGACTGTTCGAAAGCTGCGCACGCAGCTCGGCTTACAAAGCCACACTCCAGTGATCGGGGCAAATGATTGATTTTTCTTCCATGAGTTCCGCCAGCCCACGGGGCCAGCGCTCCGTACTAGAGAGCGCTCTTGCCTTAGGGTATGACGCGCTCACGGCGCAGCCGGTCGAAAACGTCGATGAAGGACTGCTCCGTGTCCTGATATTCCATGAAGCCCAGGGCGCGGCTCTTCGCCATCGAGTTCACGCACTCCATCGGGCGGCCAAGGTCGAGGTCCGTGTGCCAGGGCGACGCGAGTTCGCCGAGTGCATAGGGCTGGAGCTTGTGCTCCTTGACCAATCCATCCCAGGCGGATCCGGACCCGGCCATCTGCTCTTCCAGTGAATTGTATCGCTCGGGGTACTCCGCCGGCTGGATGCCGAAATAGCCGGCAATCACCGACCAAAGCTGTTTCCAGCGGAATACATCGCCATTTGCCGCGTTGAACGCTTCGTTGCGCGCATTGGGCTCCATGGAGGCCCACACGACCTGCTTTGCCAGCAAGCGAGCGTCCGTGATGTCGTTGAACCCGTGATATGCTGTCGGATGGCCGGGAAAAATGAAGGGCTGGCCGCTCGCCTTGCAGATGGAGGCGTGGGTTGCCAAGGTCGCACCGATGTTCATCAGGTTGCCGACGGCATAGCCAATGATTGTGTGCGACCTGTGCACGGACCAGCCGAAACCGTGTTCGGCCGCATACTGCATAGCCACATCCTCGAGTGCGTAGTAGAAGTTCTTCTGCGGTAGCCGGGGGGCGGTCTCCCGGAAAGGCGTTACCGGTGTGTTGTTCGCGTAGTTTTCGAACGGACCGAGGTAGTGCTTCGTGCCGGTGACAACCGCCACATGTTGCACGCAGCGTTTGCCAACGAACGCATCCAGCACCGTGCGCAGCATCGCACTGTTGAGGCGGATGTTCTCGTCCTCATTGGCGCCTCGCGTCCAGGTGCAATAGTAGACATGCGTCGGCTCCAGATCGGCCAGAGCTTTGAGCGCGCTGTCACAGTCCAGAAGATCCACTTTTAGGCTCTTCATGTAGGAAGAGCCGGCGGGCGGACGACGCGAGAGACCATGTATGTCCCACCCGCCCAGATCGCGCAGGTGTTCAGCTACGTTCAAACCAACTATTCCCGTCGAACCGACAACGAGGGCGCGTTTCTGGTACATGTAATTTTTCCTGAATTGACGGTGTTTGCGCTAAAGAATCGAGTGGATCGCGCCGCCATCTGCTCGCTGCGCCGTTCCGTTCATCGCCCAATTCGTTGCGAGCTGCAGGATCGCGCGTCCATGCTGTTCGGGATCGATGAGACGTTGAATCAGAGAGCCCGGCTGGTCTTTCTCAAAGAACGCCCTGACGACGTCGTCGAAGCCGATTCCGCGATCCTTTGCGATCTCTTGGAAATACGCCTTGACACTGTCGGTGGCTGTAGGACCGGGCAGGTAAGCATTAACACGAACATTCGTGCCTCGTGTCATTTCGGCGAGCGCACGGGCGAGCCCCAACTGCGCCGTCTTGGTCACCGAGTAGTGGACCATGAAGGGAATTGACCGCACTGCGGCCTCGGACGCAATAAAGATGACGCTTCCTGAATTGCGCTGAAGCATCTCGCCGAAGATCGGCCGTGTAATGCGAACGCCGGTCATTACGTTGACATCGAAATATTCATGCCAACGCTCGTCGGAAATGGCCTGAAAGTCCTCGACATCGAAGCGGCCGATGTTGTTGATGAGAACCTCGACAGGGCCAAATCCAGTCGCGAAGTCGTGCAATTTTTTCGCGCCGTCGGGTGTGGTCAGATCCGCCACGACCCCATGTGCATTGGGTCCAATCGCGCTCACCGCGGCATTCAGGCGGTCTTCGTCACGCCCATTTATAACCACCGTTGCGCCCTCCATGTGAAAGACGCGGGCGGTCGCTAGCCCGATACCCGAACTCCCTCCGGTCACGATCGCGACCTTGCCTGTGACGCCGAACTCCATAGCGGTTCCTCCCGTAGGTTGCGAACGGTCACCTTCGCCGTCGTCGCTGTCTCGTCTGACATTCGCACGAGCAGCGGTTGTGAACATCCGTCAATTCCGTCGAAACGAACTTGACGAAAATTCATAAGCGGACCAGCATCGCGGGAATGCGCGGCCGGGAGGAAAAACGTCATGATAAACCGCGGCGGGGAGATGGAAGTCTTTGTTCGTGTTGTCGAGTTCGGCAACTTCTCAGTAACCGCCCGGGCCCTACGCCTGAGCCCCTCCGCCATCAGCAAGCTGATTTCACGGCTTGAAGACAGGCTCGGCGTTTCCCTGATGGTCCGTTCGACGCGCGGTCTGACACTGACCGCCGAAGGAGAGGCATTTTACGATCGTGCACAGAAGATCGTGAGCGAGATCGAGCAGTCTGAGAGGCTGGTCACGCAGACCGCGGAGGAGGTGCGAGGAATCCTGAGAGTAAACTGCAACATTCCCTTCGCGCAGCACTACCTGTTGCCGATAGTGCCGGATTTTCTGGAACGGCATCCGGGCGTAACGCTGGACCTTGTCCAGACCGATCTTCCGGTCGATCTCATCTACGAACGCGCGGACGTCGCTATAAGGACCGGCGTACTAGCCGATTCCGCGCTCAAGGCGCGAAGACTGCTGGAAAGCGCGCGACATGTCGTTGCCGCACCCCGATACATCGCTCGCTTTGGCGAGCCAGGCAGCCCGAGCGATCTGGTCAATCACAATTGCCTGAATTTCAATATACGACGCAGCCTCGACGTGTGGCCATTCGAGCGCAAGGGGACGGAAGGTGCCGATCGTCTTGACCAGCCGGTAAATGGGAACATACGAGTCGACAACGGAGAGACGATGCGCCAGATGGCGCTTGCTGGACTTGGCTTGGCGCGCCTCTCCGACTTTCATATTCTGCCGGACATTGAAGCGGGGCGCCTGGTTCCGGTGCTGGAGGATTACAACCCGGGTGACCTCGAACCGATCCACGCCCTCTACGTCGACCACGCGCATCTGGCGAATCGGATACGTGTTTTTATCGACTTCGTGGTCCAAGCGCTCCGGCATCGCCGGGATCGCTACCTCAGTCGAACGTGATTGGGCACCGGCAGAGGCGGATTGGCACTGTCCAGGAACTCCACGACCATGAACCCAAGCGCCGCATTTCCAACATTCTCCAGATCCCTGACGCGCGGCTCGTCCTTTGGAACGCGCTGGAAATAAACCGTGCCATCGGCCAAGTCGTAACGGTCAATCCGGCCGGATGCATGGCGCGATTGAAGCACACCGTCGCTCAAGGCTATCCAACAGTAGTCGAGCGTATGACAGTGAAATGCCATACGCTCGTTTGGTTCGAGCCTTGCCCGCCAGATCCTTGCACGGACATTCTCCATGACGATCTGGCGGCCGACGCATCCGTTCCGAAGGCTGTCGGCCAATTCCTGCTGAAGCCAGTCCGGCCAACCCTCCGCTTCGGCCGTGGCAGACGGGCGGGCCGGAACGGGCCGACTTCGGCGCCGCTTCATGAATAGCGCTCCCGCAGGCTGTAAAAGCCGACCATCGTGATAACGACGACGCCATAGACGATCTGCTTGGCCGCTTCCGGCGCTTGCATTATTGAGAGGATCGAGGCCATCAAGGTGAGCAGCATCACACCGGCGACGGTACCGGAATAGTTGCCGCGGCCGCCGAAGAGGCTGGTGCCGCCCAGCACCACAGCCGCAATGCCCGGCAGCAGGTATGTGTCGCCCATGCGCTGGTAGGACTGACCAGCGTAGCCCGCTAGAAGCATACCCGCCATGGCGCTGCAAATGCCGGCGATGACGAACCCGGCGACAAGCACCCCGCGGCTGTTGACGCCTGAAAGATAGGCGGCGGGTTCATGAGTGCCGACCATGTAGATGCGCCGACCCAGTGTCGTGCTTCTCAGGATGAAGAGCAGGATCAGCGAAACCGCGACCCAGACAAACACGACGTTCGGAATGCTGAACATGCGTCCGGAGCCGAGCATGGACATAAGCGGCGAAGGCCTGCTGCTCAACGCATAAAAGCCGCTAAAGTAGACCAAAATGCCCATCAGGACATTGTTGGTCGCAAGCGTCCAGATCATGGACGGGATGCGCAAGTAAGCCACACCAAAGCCGTTGACGGCGCCAACCGCCGCTCCGACGGCCAATCCAGCCAGCACCCCCTTTTCCGAGACGAGCACCTCGGGCGTCAGTCCTACAACGGCCGTGGCGACGGTTGCGGCGGCGGTCATGGTCCACGGTACCGACAAATCGATGTGGCCAAGCAGGATTACCACCATCGCCCCCGCGGCAACGATTCCCAAGAATGCCCCACTTTGAAGCTGCTGGGCCAGATAAGGAGGCGAAAAGAACTGCGGATATTGCCACCCACCGACGAGAAGCAGGAGCGCCGCCGCCATGACGATTGAACGCGTTGGAACATCGAATGGCAGACGCGCAAAAACGGCGGTCATTGGAAAGCCTCCATCCTGCTTGTCATGCGCAGCAGCCGTGCCGCGCCAAAGGAAACCGCGACCAATAGGACGAGCCCCTCAAACAGTGGTTGTGCCAGCGGTTCGATATCATTGAAGAACAAAAGGTTGCCGATCGTGCGCAGGATCAATGCGCCGGCGATCGAACCTGCAATGCTGCCGGCCCCTCCGGTAAGCGCAGTGCCGCCAATGACAACCGCCGCTATCGAGTTCAGCGTATAACTCAGGCCAATCGACGGATCCCCCGAAAGCGTCTGAAAGCCCACAAACAAGCCGCTCAACGAAGCGAAAACGCCAGCCAGCACATAGGCTCCTATCTTCGCACGCTTAACGCGCAGGCCAGAGGCGTAGGCGGCCGACTCCGAAGATCCAACGGCGACGATGGTCCGGCCCAGCACCGACTTGCGTATTGGATACCAGGCGGCGATGGCGCCCAATATGACGATCAGCGACATGGGAACCAGGCCTCCGAAATCCCCGCTAAAAAAATCGCTCAGCCCCTCTGAAATGTCGCCGCCTGGAATGGGTCGAATGATCAGGGCGATACCGGAGAAGATCGTTCCCGTTGCCAGCGTCGCTATGATTGCCTGCATCCGCCCGATTACTATGACAAGTCCGTTCAGCAACCCGCATGCCGCTCCGGTCGCGATGACCAGGATCATGCCGATGGCGACCTCGACCGGACCGCCATTGACCAGATGCGAGGCCATGCAATTGGTGAGCGCCATGATTGGACCGATCGACAGGTCGATACCCCTAGACAGGACGACAATCGTCTGACCAACGGCGAGCAACGCCAGCGCGGTGCCCTGATTGGACCAGGCCGTCAGAACGCCGATACTCAACCCCCGCGGATGAATGGACAGATAGTAGACGATGAGGAACGCCAGCACGGCCCACGCCGTCAGCGGACGCATGTGGGCCCGCAACGTGCGAATGATCATTGTTGTGCCTCCCTCGAATGGGGAGCTTCGCCAAGGTTGAGCGCGTTCTTCAGAATATTGTGTTCACTCAGATCATCTCCGGCGAGTTCCGCGCGCACGCAGCCGTCGTATATGATCAACGCCCGGTCGCACAGACCGACGAGTTCATCGTAGTCAGTGGTGTAGATCATGATCGCCAACCCCTCCTCGGCGAGTCGCCGCAGCAGGCGATAAATCTCTTGCTTTGTTCCGATATCGATGCCGCGGGTCGGGTCGATCAGCAGGAGCAGGCTGGGCTTTGTTGCCAGCCACTTGGCGATCACCACTTTTTGTTGGTTGCCCCCCGACAGGGTTTCCACTGGATGATCCAAATTCTCCGCCCTGATCTGCAACTGCTCGATCATCCGGGCCACGGTCCCGGCTTCCGCTTTGCGGCTGATGATGCCAAAGCGGGCAAAGGTGTCCATCACGGGTGCTGTCAGATTGGCCCGAATGGAAAGCGGTAGGAACAAGCCGCCATATTTCCGATCTTCGGGCACGAGTGCGAAACGCCGATCGCCGGAAATTCCGTCGCCAGGGCCGCGTGCACGCAGGGGGGTGCCGTGCATGCAGATCGTGCCTCCGACCCCGCGCAAAATACCGGCGATCGCCTGCAGAATTTCCTGCTGCCCTTGACCGTCAAGCCCGCCAAGGCCGACAATCTCGCCAGGCATAACCTGAAGATCGATCCCTTTCAGCTTGCCGTTCCAGCGAAGCCCTTTCACCGACAAATTGGGTTCAGTGGTTGCGTGGACCTGGTATTTGGGCGGGTAGACCTGTGTCAGCGAGCGGCCGAGCATCAACTGAACGATCTCGTCACTGGACCTGGACCCAGTCGGGTAGGTTTCGACGTGTGTCCCGTTGCGAAAGATCGAGCAGACGTCGGCAAGGGCCTCGATTTCGTGCATGCGATGCGAAATGAAGAGGATCAGCGTGCCTTCATCGCGAAGGCGCCGAAGCAGATCGGTGACAGGCTTGACGTCGGATGCCGTGAGCGCGGAGGTTGCTTCATCCAGAATGAGGACCTTGGGGCGGCGAATGACCGCCTTGGCGATTTCCACGATCTGGCGCTTGGAGAGCGGCAATTGGCGACACAGACGTGAGACATCGATGTCTTGCCCCACACCCATCTCCCACAGCACGTCACGCGCCATCTGAGCCTGTCTCTTGCGATCGATCAGGCCGAGCCTTGTCCGCGGTGGGTCCGCCAGACAAATATTGGCGGCAACGCTGAGATCGGGAATGACGGACAGTTCCTGAAAGATGCACACAATGCCGCTTCGGGCAGCGTCGGCCGGCGAGGTAGGTGAATAGGCCTCTCCGTCCAAGCTGATTGCACCGTCTGTCGGGCGAACGACGCCGGCGAGTATCTTCATCAGGGTCGACTTGCCGGCGCCGTTTTCTCCAAGAACGGCATGAATGGACCCGCGGCGCGCGTCGAAATCGACGTCGCGCAGAGCAACGACTCCTCCATAGGATTTACCGATCCCGGTCAATTGCAGAAGTGGTGCAGCGTCGATCAAAGCGCCCTCCCGTGCAGACTCCAAATATTGCATCGGAGGCGGCATGGGGCCGCCTCCACTGTTGGAGGCCTAATTATTGCCCGCGCTTTTGGCGTTGAGCTCGTCAGGCGTGAACACCATGTCCTTGCCGCAACTGCCGTAGCCGGTCACGGTCTCGAACGTATCAGGCTCGTCCGGGAAATAGTTCACATTGGGATTCATGTCTGCCGTTTTTACGTTGGGCGTCGGCAGATTGACTGTTGCCGGAAGGGCCTCGCCCTGCAACAGCGCGATCGCGGCACGGATCGCCACGGGGCCTTGTCCCGGCGAAGTCGAGACCGAAATGCCCGGGATGTTTCGCGCCGCCAGAGCTTTGACGAACCCGTTCTCGGCGTCGCCGCCGACGGGCACGATTGGATGTCCGGTCGCTTCCATAGCGTTGGTAACGCCTCGGCACCCGTGCTGGCAGATGAACGCATCAAACTGGCCATGCACTGCGATTGCATCGGCCGTAACCTTCTGGACTGTTCCGGTATCCCAGTTGCCGACAACCTCGATGACCTCGATATCGGGATAGTTGGCCAGCACACGCTCCAACCCGACATGGCGGTCGCGATCGGTCGAATTGCCCTGGATGCCGCGGACTTCCAGAACCTTGCCCTTGGGCTGTTTCATCTGGTCGACGACGGACTGCGTTTTGATCTCGCCCTCGAATGTCGTCCATTCGGGCGTGATCCTGAGAACCTTTTCACTGTCGACCGGATTATCAAAGGAAACCAGAACGGCGCCGGCGCGCTCGGCCCGTTTGATGACGGCACCGAATGCCGTGGGGTTGACCGCGATGAAGGCAATCGCGTCATACCCGGCTTGGATGAAGTTATCGATCGCAGCGATTTGCGCTGCGACGTCGGATCCGGTCGAAATCACTTTGAGTTCGGCGATGTCCCTGGCTTGTTCCGGACGCGCTGCCCAGGCCTTGACGCTCTTGATCATCTGTTCGCGCCACGGAATACCCGTATGTCCGTTAACCAGCGCGATCCGGTACGGACCTTCCCGCCTCTCGTATTTAATGATCGTTTCGACGCCGGCTGCCGGCACATAACAATCCGGCATAAACGTTTCCGCCAAAGCTGGCGGAGCGGCGATTAACGCCGCCATGACGGCGAAGCTCGCGGAGCGAGCAACAGTCTTCAGCATAGTGATCTCCTCCCACTGCACTTCCGCTTCTTGTCGGCCCATATTTGGCTTTGCGAGCCCACCTCGGAAGAGATTGGGATACCATCAAGACTTTGACCTCGCGGCAATCAGGTGATTGCGATCATCATTTGTGAATTTTCTTCAAAGCAGGTCGGCAGATGCGTACGTGCCTTAGTTCGGCGGCGGAGCGTTTTTCTGGACGAGATGCAGGGGCGGAACACGCTCATCTGCCGCAAGCAGCAAGATCGAACTTCGGCCCTTGCCCCACACTGCGGCGCGGGCTTCAATGCCGGCGAAGGACTTTTGGGACAGCAGTGTCGTTGCTATCCTTTGGGGAGACGTTCTTGAAGGTCGGGGTGGTTCTCAATCCGATTGCCGGCGGCGGCTGGCTCAAGCGGCATTGGCCCGAGGTCAGCGCTTCGCTCCGGAAACATTTCGGCGATTTCGAGATGCGCGAGACGCAGGCGACCGGCGACGCCGAGCGGCTGGCGCTCGTCCTTGCCGCCAGCGGCTTCGACCTGGTGATCGCGGCGGGCGGCGACGGCACCGCCAGCGAAGTCGCCGACGGACTGCTGCAGGCGTTTGCAGAAAGCGGCCGGACGGCCGCGCTCGGCCTGCTGCCTTGCGGCGCCGGCATCGATTTCGCCCGCGGGCTCGGCCTGTCGGACGAGGTCGACCTGACGCTGAAGCGCATCGCTGAGGCCAAGGCCCGCAAGGTCGATGCCGGCCGCATCTCCTATGTCGACGACCATGGCGCCCTGGCCAGCCGCCATTTCATCAACATCGCCAGCCTCGGTCTGTCGGGCGCCACCGACCGCGCGGTCAACGCCGACAAGCGCAAGGGCAATGTGTCGGCCAAGGCGCTGTTCTACTGGCGCACCGTGTGGGAATTCATGCGCTACCGGTTCCAGGACGTCGTGATCACCGTCGACGACGGCGCCCCGATCGAGGCGCGCGTCGCGCTGGTGGCGGTGGCCAACGGAAAGTTCTTCGGCGCCGGCATGATGATCGCGCCGGATGCCGAACTGGACGACGGTCAGTTCGACATCGTCATCCTGCGCGCGGCGGGCAAGCTGAAGCTGATCTGGGACATCCGTCTGCTCTATGGCGGCCGGCATCGCAATCATCCGGCGATCACCATTTTGCGCGGCAGGAAAGTCGTTGTCGAACCGCTCGGCGATGTGCAAAAGAACGGCGCGCTGGTCGACGTAGACGGCGAGTCGCCGGGGCGCATACCGGCGACCTTCGAGATCCTGCCCGGTGCGCTGACGCTGAGGTATTGAATCAAGCTGTTGAGACTTTGGTTCTGCTCGCTTCGATCGTGATTGCGGCGATCAGGCCAACATGAGATCGAGCCTGGTCGGGAAAACCGGTGGCCGATGGGATCGTAGCTCTTGCGCGCGTTCACGGCGTCAACGGCGTCTGCATCATCTGCAAATGCAGGTCTGTGCCGGTCCAGGGATGAGCTTCGCAGACGGCTTCGTCGAGCTCGACGCCAAGGCCAGGCTCCTTCGACGGAATGACGTTGCCGTCCTGCCACTCGATCTTCTTCTTCAGCAGCTTCTCGTGAAAACCGTCCCACTGCTTCAGCGACTCAAGGATGAGGAAGTTGGGCAAGGTCACGGCAAGCTGGATGTTGGCAGCACCGACGATCGGCCCGCAATAGCAGTGCGGGGCGATCTGGATGTGATAGGCCTCGGCCATCGCGGCGATCTTCTTGGTTTCGAGAACGCCGCCGGAGCGGCCAAGGTCGGGCTGCAGAATGGTCGCGGCGCGGTTCTCGATGACGCGGGCAAACTCGAACTTGGTCGTCAGCCGTTCACCGGTGGCGATCGGGATCGACGTGCCGCGCGCCACCTGCGCCATCACTTCCGGCATATCGGGCGGCACCGGTTCCTCGAACCACAGCGGGTCGTAAGGTTCGATGGCGCGGGCCATGCGCAGCGCGCCCGATGCGGTGAACTGGCCATGCGTGCCGAACAGGATGTCGGCCCTTGTGCCGACCGCCTCGCGGATCGCCTTGACCATGCGGGCAGAGAGATCGATGTCGACGAGACGCGGCTGGTGACCGTCAAAGGCGGTGTAGGGGCCGGCCGGATCGAGCTTGACGGCATTAAAACCCTGCTCGACATATTCGAGCGCGCATTCGGCCGCCATATCGGGATCGTTGTAGACGTTCTTGCCGCGGGCGTCTTCCGAATGGACGCTACCGCTGTGCGGATAGAGGTAAGTATAGGAACGCAGCGTTTCGTTAACCTGCCCGCCGAGCAGCTTGTAGACCGGCTTGCCGGCCTCCTTGCCGATAATATCCCAGCAGGCGATTTCGAGCGCCGAAAAACAGCCCATGCCGGACACGTCGGGGCGCTGGGTGAAGCCCGACGAATAGGCGCGGCGGAAGAAGTTCTCGATGTCGTGCGGATCGCGGCCGACGAGATAGCGCTCGGCCATGTCCTCGATCATTCTCGCGGTGACGTGGGCGGAGAAGGTGGCGTTGTAGGCCTCGCCGTAGCCGACGACGCCGCCGTCGGTGGTGAGCTTGACGAAGATGAAATACTTGCCGCCGATGCCGGGCGGCGGATTGCCGACAACCCAGGTTTTTACGTCGGTGATTTTCATTTTTGATCCTCCAGAACCAGTTCGGCGCCCTTCCATCCGGTCATGATCGAGGCGGCGTTGGTGTTGCCGGTGATGTTGTCGGGAAAGATCGAGGCGTCGATGACCCGCAAGCCAGCAATGCCGTGAACCCGCAGCCGC
The DNA here is from genome assembly GCA_004020365.1 of Mesorhizobium sp. Taxonomy (GTDB): domain Bacteria; phylum Pseudomonadota; class Alphaproteobacteria; order Rhizobiales; family Rhizobiaceae; genus Mesorhizobium. Next base: position 60,251 of record SAQR01000023.1, on the reverse strand, counting down.
GGGTCGACGACGGCGCGGGCAGCGTCCGGTCCCATGCGGCAGGTCGACACCGGATGATAGACGGTGCCCGAGCGCTTCCTGAAATCCTGAATGAGATCGGCGTCGGAGGTGATTGACGGGCCGGGCAACACCTCTTCCACGATGATCTCGGCCATCGCCGGCATGGCGGCGATCTTCCTCACGAATTTTACTGCCGCCAGCATTTCGACGACGTCCACCTCGGTCGAAAAGGCGTTGGCACCGATCTTCGGATAATCGCGCGGATTGGCGGAGCGGATCATGATCTCGCCACGGCTCGAGGGACGGCAATTGGACAGGCCGATGGAAAAGCCCGGCCACGGGTCGGGCGTCAGGATCGGGCGCTCGCCGCTCTTCGGAATGACGGTCGAGAACGCCTGGAAATAGAGCTGCATGTTGGGCCGCGAAAGCGTCGGGTCGGTGCGGAAGAAGCCTCCGGCATTGTTCATCGACAGCGACAGCGGGCCGGAGCGCATCAGCATGTATTGCATGCCGACCATGAGCTTGCCCCACCACGGGCGCAGGATCTGGTTGAGCGTCGGCAGCTTGCCCCTGAAGGTGTAGTTGATGCCGACATGGTCCTGCAGGTTTGCCCCGACATTCTCATTGGCGTGAACCATGGCAATGCCGAGCGCGCCGAGCAGGGCCGACGGGCCGACCCCGGAGAGCTGCAGCAGCTGGGGCGAGTTGATCGAGCCGCCCGACAGGATGATCTCGCGGCCGGCGCGGGCGGTTTTCGTCTCACCATTTTGGAGATACTCGACGCCAACGGCGCGCTTGCCCTCGAACAGGATCCTGGTTGCCAGCGCGTTGATTTCGACGCGGAGGTTTTTGCGCTTCATCGCCGGGCGCAGGAAGGCGCGGGCGGCCGACATGCGGCGGCCGTTCTTGGTGGTGATCTGATAGATGCCAACGCCTTCCTGGCAGGCGCCGTTGAAATCCGGATTGAACGGCAGGCCGGCCTGATTGGCGGCCGCCAGATAGCGCTTGGTCAGCGGATGGACTGCGGTCGAGCAGTCGGTGATATGCAGCGGGCCGCCAACGCCGCGCCATTGGTCGGCGCCGGCCTGATTGTCCTCCAGCGCCTTGAAGACGGGCAGCAGGTCGTCGAAGCCCCAGCCGGGATTGCCGGCCGCTGCCCATGCGTCGAAATCCTCGCGCGCGCCCCTGATCCAGACCATGGCGTTGATCGAGCTCGAGCCGCCGAGCAGCTTGCCGCGCGGCCAGTGGTCGACATTGCCGGCGAGGCCCGGGTCCGGCTCGGTCTTGTAGTTCCAGTTGACCGCCGGGTCGAAGAAGGTCTTGCCGTAGCCGAGCGGCATCTGGACGTAGAAACGCCGGTCGCTGCCGCCGGCCTCGAGCACCAACACCGAAAAGCGGCCGGAAGCCGAAAGTCTTTCGGCCACAACCGAGCCGGCCGAGCCGGAGCCAACGATGATGAAATCATAGGTCTGCATGATGGCTGCGGTCGGCTCCGAAATTTTCGCTCAACCTAGACGCCGCAAGCCGCCGCGATCACCGGAGCTTCCGGCATCGCCTGTGAAAAAAGCGACCGGCCCTTCGTTTGGTGTCCTGCCTGAAGCGGCCTTTGCCTCATGGATAAGCGTCGGAGCATCATACGCCATCATCGTCAGCATTCTGCTTGAAATCATAACGCATGATCGGGCGGGCTGGCACCCTGCGAGCGATCACCCTGAACCCGGCGCGAGCGAAGGTGGAGGCGTATCCGCTGCCGGAAGCGCTCGGCGATACGTCGGCATCAAAAGGATAGGCCTCAAGCGCAGGGGCATTTGCGCGTCTTGCGGCTTCCAGCGCCGCTGCGATCAGGTGAGATGTGATGCCTTGCCGGCGGTATTTTTTTCGCACGTAGAGGCAGGACAGGGACCAGACCGGCGCGTCATCCACTCGCTTCAACTGCCACAGCCGATCGAGCCAGGGCACGGCATCTCGGGGCGTCACCTGGCACCAGCCGACAGCAGTAGCGCCATCGAAAGCAAGTACGCCTGGAGGCGGACCATGCTCGACGGCTTGCCGGAACGCAGCCTTGTTCTCCTCGCCTGGTCGCTTTCGATAAGAACTGCCGATCCGCCCGTACATACACCAACAGCGACTGCAGACGGCGCTCTCCCTGAACAGGTCCTCGAGCGCAGGCCATCGATCTGGCGTCAGAGGGCGAGAGGCAAGTTTCATGTCAGCTGCCTTTCTCAACGCGCCGTGCGCAGTCTAGCACCTGGCTGTGCGCGTTGACGCATCGGTGCCATACCGATACGGGAGAAGATCGATATCGAGGGGATTTGGCGCATGGTGCATTACGCGGACGGGCGGCCGATCGGCGATCTGACGCTGAGGACCTTGGCGATGCCTTCGGACGCCAATGCGGCGGGCGACATTTTTGGCGGCTGGGTGATGGCACAGATGGACCTGGCCTGTGGCATCCGCGCCGCCGAGCGCGCCAAGGGCCGCGTGGTGACGGCGGCGGTGAAGGAAATGTCGTTCGCCAAAGCGATGAAGATCGGCGACACGCTGTGCATCTATACGCATGTCGAGCGCGTCGGCCGCACCTCGATGACGCTCAAGGTCGAGGCCTGGGCGCAGCGCTACCTCTCCGACCTGATGGAGAAGGTCACCCACGCCGACTTCGTCATGGTGGCGCTGGACGGCGAAGGCAAGCCGAAGGCAGTACCGGCGGAGGGCTGAGTTACCTTCTCCCGTTGTTGTGCCAATCGCCAACCTCGAAAAAGAGGCGCTGTCGGCGGAACTGCCGATCTCCCCACTTGTGGGGGAGATGGCCGGCAGGCCAGAGGGGGGCGCCTCGCGCCGGCGTATCAAGTTGCACCTGCGAGCCCTGCCTCGATCACGATATGCTGGCAGCCATTGTCGAGATCGCGAATGACGTCGTGATTCCAGAAGCGCAGTATGGTCCAGCCATCCCGTTCCAGACGCCTTGTCCTCGCCTCATCGCCTGTATTGGCGTCGGCATGCTGCGAACCATCGACTTCGATGACGAGCTTCTTGTTCGTGCAAGCGAAGTCGATGATGTAGGCGATCGGAAATTGTCGGCGGAAGCCAAGCCCCATCAGCCGATGCGCGCGAAGCTCGTTCCAAAGCGTGCGAGACATCGGTCAATGCTTGGTCGTTATTGAGGGTTGCGCTCTACGGCGCCCCCCTCTGTCCTTCTCCCCCACTTGGGGGGAGATCGGCCGTCATCTCTGATTTCGCCAATCGCCAACCTCGAAAAAGAGGCGCTGTCGGCGGGACTGCCAATCTCCCCCCTTGTAAGGGGAGAAGGGACGGCGAGACAAGCGGCTCGCTGCCGCAAACCCTTGCGGAGCAAGGGTTTCAGGCATGGATCTCATCGAATCTTTGGCGCGCGGCCTTGACCCGCTCGGTGTTCTTGCGCGCCCATTCGCCGAGCGCGCCGACCGGCACAAGCAGCTCGTAGCCAAGGTCGGTCAACTCATAGTCGACGCGTGGCGGAATGGTCGGGAACACGGTCCGGGTGACGAAGCCGTCGCGCTCAAGACCGCGCAATGTGGTGGTCAGCATCTTTTGCGAAATGCCGCCGACGGCGCTGCGCAATTCGTTGAAGCGCAACGGCCCGTCACCGAGCTTGCCGACGACGAGCACGGTCCACTTGTCGCCGACACGCTGCAGGATTTCCGAGATGGCGCGGCAGTCCTCGGTGCGGTGCGGGTGCCTTGGTATCAAAAAAGTGCCTCCTTGCGCCTCATCGGCGCAGTCACTCATATAGCTCAGGTATCTAAACGATACCAGAAATTCGCCTGAAGGAGAGCCT
>SAQR01000023.1:0-56427 GCA_004020365.1 Mesorhizobium sp. | reverse complement strand
GTGGTCGACCTGCGCGACTTCCCGCTGCCGTTTTTCGACGAGGTCGCATCGTCCGCCTGGGCGCCGTCGCAGAATGAAGTGGCCAAGCGCTGGCAGAAGAAGGTCGCCGAGTTCGACGGCTTCATCTTCACCGCCGCCGAATACAACCATGGCCCGACCGCCGTGCTGAAGAACGCGATCGACTACGCCGCCAATGAATGGAACAAGAAGCCGGCCGGTTTCGTCGGCTACGGCAGCGTCGGCGGCGCGCGTGCCGTCGAGCAACTGAGGCTGCATGCGGTCGAGCTGCAGATGGCGCCGGTCAAGTCGGCAGTCCATATCGCCTGGGGCGATTTCCTTGCCGTCCGGCAAGGTGAAAAGAAGCTCGAGGAACTCGAGCATCTGAACCAGGCGGCGACTGCGCTGGTCAACGACGTTGCTTGGTGGGCCAAAGTGCTGAAGGCGGCGCGCCAGGCCGACGCGGTGGCCGAAGAAGTCAAGGCGGCCTGAACCGCACCATCGTCCCAAGTGTTCCCGGGGCGGCGCTTGCGTCGCCCCTTTTTTATTCAGGCTGGCTGGCGCGCCTGCCGCTCGGGAACAGGAAATCCGTTTCGGCGAGCAATGTCATTGTGATAAAATCGTTCCCCGCCGAAGGAGGCGTCGATGGCCGTGACGGGCCAAATGAATATTGCAGTTTGGCTCAAGAGCTTGGGCCTGGAGCAATATGTTCCGGTTTTCGACGACAACGCAATCGATGCCGAAATCCTGCCCCGCCTCACCGCCGAAGACCTGAAAGAAATTGGGGTTGGCGCGCTTGGCCACCGCAAGCGAATACTCGAGGCGATTGCCGCGATGGAAGGCCAGCCGGAGGTAGTGTCGGCCAAGCCGGCTTCTGCCTCACCAGTTCCAATGTCGGCTTCGGTCGAGCGGTTCGGCGAGCCTGGTCGCCCCCGGGAGGCGGAACGGCGGCAACTGACGGTCATGTTCGTGGATCTCGTCGGCTCTACGGCGCTCGCCAGACGGCTTGACCCCGAGGAGATGCGCGACCTGCTGAGGCAGTTCCAAAATACCACGGCAGGCGAAGTCCTGCGCTTCGAGGGGCACGTCGCGAAGCTCATGGGCGACGGTGCGTTGGCCTATTTCGGTTGGCCGCAGGCGCACGAAGACGAAGCCGAACGCGCCGTCCGTGCGGCGCTTGCGGTAGTGAGCGCCGTCAACGGTTTGTCCGTCAAGGGCGGTCAGCAACTCTCGGTTCGTGTCGGGATCGCCACCGGGGTGGTGGTCGTAGGTGACCTCATTGGCATCGGGTCAGCGCAGGAGAACGCGGTCGTGGGAGAGACCCCCAATCTTGCCGCGCGGCTCCAGGCCATCGCCGAGCCGGGAACGGTGGTCATCTCTGAGCTGACCTATCGACTTATCGGAAACCTGTTCGAGGTGACCAGCATTCGGCCGCAGGAGCTGGCAGGGTTCGACACGCCCGTCAGCGCATTCAAAGTGATTGGAGAGGGCCGCGCAGAGAGCCGGTTCGAAGCACTTCATGCAGACGAATCTGCGCCGCTTGCCGGGCGCGAACACGATGTCGCCTTGCTGCTCGACCGGTGGCGGCTCGCGGCGTCCGGTGAGGGACAAGTCGTCGAGCTGTTCGGCGAGGCCGGCATTGGCAAGTCCCGTATTCTGCAAGAGCTGCGGCAGCACTTGAAAGACGAGGCACACACGCGACTGCGGTACTACTGCTCCCCCTATCACGTACAAACCGCCCTTTATCCTGTCACGGATCAGTTACTGCGAGCCGGGGACATAAGGCGGACCGACCCGCCCGAGCGTCAGCTTGACTGTCTCGAGCAACTTCTCGCCGGTTCGACCAAGTACCCAAACGAGGCAATACCGCTGATCGCCGCATTGCTGTCCATCCCGACTGAGGGGCGCTATCCCAAGGTCGATCTTATGGCGCAAAAACAGAAGACGCGCACGTTCGAGTTGCTGATCGAGCAACTAGAGGCTCTTGCCCGCAGCCAGCCAGTGCTGATGCTGCTTGAGGACGCGCATTTTCTGGATCCGACGTCGGCCGAGCTGTTCGACCAAATCGCAGGCCGGATTCAGCAACTGCCTGTACTGCTGATTGCAACTTCGCGACCGGAAGGCGCAGTCCGCTGGAGTGGTCTCCCGCACGCGACATTTTTGACGCTCAATCGGCTCAGCCGCGCCCAGGCGGCCTCCATCATTGCGGCGATGACAGGGGGCAAGCAGTTGCCGGCCGAAGTGCTGGACCAGATTCTGTCCAAGACCGAGGGCGTTCCGCTATTTGTCGAAGAACTGACCAAGGTCGTCCTTGAATCAGGCCTGCTTCAAATGCGCGATGGAGAGCTCGTTCTGGCGGGCCCGCTACCTCCGCTGGCGGTCCCGGCGACGCTCCACGACTCGCTGATGGCACGCCTCGACCGTTTGGATTCTATCAGGGACGTGGCGCAGGTCGGAGCAGTGATCGGGCGCGAGTTCACGCACGAGCTGCTTGCCGCAGCCACGGGCCTTCCTGAACTGGAACTTGAGCGCGCAACGAACCAGCTGGTCACGTCGGGACTTGTTTTCCGCCGTGGCAGTGACAGTCAAGTGAGCTATGCCTTCAAACATGCACTCGTGCAGGATGCGGCGTACAGCAGTCTGCTGCACAGCCGCCGTCAGCAGCTGCATGCTCGGATCGCCTTGATTCTCGAGGAGCGCTTCCCCGAAATCGCAGCCACGGAGCCCGAACTGCTTGCCCACCACTTTGGTCAGGCGGGCCTTTTGGAAAAGGCTGTCGAGTACAATGAACTGGCCGGTCGCCGAGCGCTTTCGCGCTCGGTCCTGACGGAGGCGCTCGCCCGATTCGACAACGCCTTAAGCGGGCTTTCGGCGATGCCCCCGTCGGAAGAACGTTCGCGCAGAGAACTTTCAATCCGGCTGGCGCTCGGCAGCACGCATGTTGCGGCACATGGCTTCGCCGCACCTCCAACGGCGGAGGCCTACGGTCGGGCTCGCGAACTTTGTGAAGAGTTGGGCGAGACGCGTCAGCTCTTTCCGGTGCTGTACGGCCTGTGCCTTTACCACCTCTATGCAGCCGAATTGGCGCAGGCACGCAGCGCAGCAGACCGCCTGCTTGAACTGGCGGAAGCCAACGACGATATCGGGCTCGCCTTCTTTGCTCATCGGGCCGCCGGCGTCAGCGCGCTGCCTGCCGGCGAGTTCTCCCGCGCCCGGATACATCTGGAGGAGGCGCTTGCCCTTTACGATCCCCGAGCGCACAGAGCGCCGGCGTTTGTTTACGCCTTCGATCCGCGCGTCGTGTGCCTGGACTATCTCGCCCGCACATTACTGCCGCTTGGGTTTCCCGATCAGGCTCTGGCGGCCAACGATGAGGCGGTTGCTGAAGCGAATCGTGTGGGTCATCGTAACAGCCTGGCCCTGCCACTCTTCTTCGGCGGCGTCATCCGCCAGATCATTGGCGATCACCAAGGCGTCCAGGAGCGGTGCGCAGAATTGACCCGCGTTGCCAGCGAAGCCGGATTTCGCTTCTGGCTTGCCGGCGCCACAATCCTAAACGCTTGGACAAACGCCGAGGCAGGTGATTTCGATCGTGGCCGTCTCGAACTCCAACGAGGTATTACCGAGTGGCGCGCGACCGGCGCAGAATTCATGGTTCCTTATTTCATCGCCCTTCAGGCGCAAATCGAGGTCAGAGCCGGCGATCCTGAGGCTGCGCTGCTTCTGCTCGAAGCAGCGCAAGCAGCGATTGAGCGCACCAAAGAGCGTTGGTTTGCGGCCGAGATACTGCGTCTGCAGGGGGAGGTACTGCTGCAACTTGGCGAAGACAAAACCGGAGGTTCGAGGGATCGCCTCTTGGACGCACTGGCGACGGCCCGGGCTCAGCAAGCGCGTTTCTGGGAACTGCGTGCCGCGCTGAGCCTCGTGCGAGCCAATTGTCCCGCGCCTGGTGCGCGCGAGCAGCTCGCACTGATTTATTCCGGGTTTACCGAGGGCCTGACATTGCCTGACCTGCAAGCTGCACAGACGCTCACAACAACTGAAGGCCTTCGGGCCGCGAATTGATTGAGAAGGCGAAAAACAACAAGGAGGACGCCATGACACAATCGACCGAGAATATCAGCGACGAAATTCAGCGGGCAAACGATCACTGGAATTCGGCCTTCAACAGCGGCAATGCCGACGCAGTAGCTGCACTGTATACACAGGACGCGGTCGTGTTGCCTTCGACTCATGCAGTCGTCAGGGGAACGAGCGCAATCAAAGACTTCTGGAATGGATTGATCTCGGCCGGAGTGAAGGATCATCGCATCGAGATGATCGATGCGCAGGCTGTCGGCGACATTGCCTATGCAACAGGGAAATGGTCGGCCAACGCTTCGGGCGAAGGCGGTAAAACGCAGCACTATGAGGGAACTATCGTCACGATCTTCAGACGCCAAGACGATGGATCCTGGAGAGCCTGCCTCCACACCTGGAACTGAGGCTGCGCCGTCGCGCATCAGGCATCCGGACCGTCGCGGTTTTGCGGCCTGACGGCCGCAGCGGGTTTTTATCCCGTTTCGGTGACGTCTGCCTCCAGGATGCCATTTCGTCTCGGGAACGGCCGCTGAGGGTCAGACCACGCTTTGAGCGTAGCGTGCGTCCGTTCCCGCAACTCGACGACCGAAAGCCGCCGGCGGCCAGCTTTGCCGTGACGCAAGGCGGCCGCTATCCGCTCGACCACCTCCAGGCATCAAAGCACCGTGTGCTATAGCCCCAGATTGCGGCATTTGGCCGATATCGCGTCACGGATGGTTGCCGCTGCGCACATTACCCTCTGTGAGGCACAATCAGGATTAGTCGATAACCTGCGCAGTTAGGAGTCGCGTTATTGAACTGAACTGGATAGGTGGCTGTCGGGCAACGTCTTTGTGGCTCAAGTTGAACGTTGACCTTTCGTCGAGCGCGACCATGATCGCCGACCGTTTCATCCCGTGAGTACAGCGTTGCTTATGACTGAGCCTTTCCAACCCTTTTTGGAGCGTTGCGTTTCGGTCGATCTGGAAGTGGATCCTGCAACCGCTACCATTTTCGCTTTTGCGGCGGTGCGTGATGACGCTCGTCCCTCAATCCTCGCAAAGAAACGCGATCTCGAAGCGGCCCTTGACCGTCTGGAAGCAGAGTCAGCCGCGGCCGAGCATCTGCTCGGCCACAACATCATTCGACATGACTTGCCTCATCTGGTCGCATTGCGGCCTGGTCTCGCGAATATTTTTCGATCGCCGATCGACACCCTATGGCTCAATCCGCTCGCATTTCCGCGCAATCCCTACCACCACCTTGTCAAGCACTACCATGACGGGCGCCTGCAAGCGGGCCACGTCAACGATCCGGAAATGGATGCGCGACTGGTGTTTCAGGTGCTGCGCAATCAACTGGCGGCTTTGACGCAGCAGAATGCCGACCAGCCTGATGCCGTAGCAGCCTTTCATTTCCTTACGACGAGAATGGAAAACCCAGGTGGGTTCGACGCAGTGTTCCGGGAGGTTCGGGGAGCTCCTGCGCCGGGTCCTCTTGCGGCGAGAGAAGCGATTTCCCGGCTGCTGGCGGGGCGTGCCTGCGGGAGGCGGGTCGAGCAGACGCTGAGCCGCCTCTCGAACCCGTTTCTCGGATGGCCCATGGCCTATGCCTTGTCCTGGATCCTGGTCGCGGGCGGGGATTCCGTCATGCCGCCCTGGGTGCGGGCGCAATTCCGCGAGGCTGCACTGATCGTGCGGCACCTGCGCGATACCAATTGCGAAAGCCCGGATTGCGCCTGGTGCGGCGAGAAAAACGACCCGGTCCGCGCGCTGTCGCGCTGGTTCGGGTTCAATGCCTTCCGCCCGCAGCCGGTGGACGATATGGGCCGCCCCCTGCAGGAGCGAATCGTCGATGAGGCGATGCGCGGAGCGAGCGTCCTCGGGATTCTGCCGACCGGCACCGGCAAATCGGTCTGCTACCAGATCCCCGCCCTGTCGAAATTCGACAAGACTGGGGCGCTGACAGTGGTGATCTCGCCGCTGGTCGCGCTGATGGCCGATCAGGTGCAGGGCATGGCGCGAGCGGGCATTTCCTCGGCCGTCACCGTCAACGGAATGCTGTCGATGCCCGAGCGGCAGGATGCGCTGGACCGTGTGCGTATGGGCGAGGCGGCAATGTTGCTGATCTCGCCCGAGCAATTGCGCAGCAACTCGGTCCGCTCGGTTCTGGCACAGCGTGAAATCGGACTCTGGGTGCTGGACGAGGCGCATTGCGTGTCGAAATGGGGCCACGATTTTCGGCCCGACTACCGCTATATCAGCCGCTTCATCAAGGAATCCGCAGGGGATGAAGCTGCTGCCCCGGTGCTTTGTCTGACCGCCACCGCCAAGCCCGAAGTGGTGCGTGACATCCGCGACCATTTCCAATCACGTCTGGAGCGCGAACTGATGCTGCTGGACGGCGGCGCGGTGCGCACCAATCTCAGCTTCGAGGTCCGGCCGACGCAGCCCGGCACCAAGCTGACCGATATCCTCGACGTGATCGAGGCCATGCTGCCACAGGACGGCGCTTCGGGTGCGGTGGTCTACTGTGCCACCCGCAGCGAGACGCAACGCGTCGCCGATTTCCTCAAACAGCAGGGTCTGTCGGCGGAACGGTTCCACGCCGGTCTGACGCCCGAGGAAAAGCGCGACATTCAGGAACGCTTCCGCATCGGCGAATTGCGCATCATCGCCGCGACCAACGCTTTCGGCATGGGAATCGACAAGCCCGATATCCGGCTGGTGGTGCATGGCGATATTCCCGGATCATTGGAGAATTACCTGCAGGAAGCCGGGCGAGCGGGCCGCGATCGCGCGCATGCCAATTGCGTGCTGCTGTTCGCCGCTGAGGATGTCGAGCGGCAGTTTTCGCTTTCGGCGCGCTCGCGCCTGGCCCGGCACGAAATCGGTGCCATCCTCAAGGCCCTGCGGCGGCTGGACGACCGGACGAAGAAGACCGGCACCGTGGTCGCCACCCCGGGCGAAGTCGTGCGAGCCGAACGCGATCAGGAGTTCGAGCGCGACAGCGCCACCAACGACACGAGGGTGAAAACCGCGGTCTCCTGGCTGGAAGAGGCCACGCTCCTGAGCCGCGACGAAAACCGGGTTCAGGTCTTCCCCTCATCCCTTAGAATCCGCAGCCTGGAAGAAGTCGAGGCGATCCTGGCCAGGGCCGTGATCACCGGCACCCGTCGCAAGCAGCTTCTGGATATCACCCGCCACCTGATGAACGCGCCCCCTGATCAGGGCATTTCCACCGATGAGCTGGCCGGGATCAGCGGATTGACTGGCGGCATGCTGATCAAGGCAATGGCCGATCTCGAGGCGCTCGGGGTCGCCCGCAATGACGTGGCGGTAACAGTCTTTGTCCATGTCGCCGTCGAGGGGCATTCGCAGCAGCGGCTGGGGCACGCCGCACGGCTTGAAACCGCGCTGATCACCCTGATGCGCGAGGCCGCCCCCGATGCCGAAGGTGCCGGAGGCATTCCCCTGCATCTGGCCGAAACCTGTCAGGCGCTCCGCAATCAGGGGCACAGCGCAGTGCGACCCGACATCGTGGAAAAGCTGCTGCGCAGCATGGGCCGTGACGGGCGCGATCAGGATGGTGGCAAGGGCAATCTGCGGCTGCGCAAGGCTTCGCGCAACACATTGATGGTGACACTGCAACGGACCTGGCAGGCACTGGAACAGACGGCAAGCCTGCGGCAGCAGGGCGCCGAACTGTTGCTGGGGCATCTTCTGGGCAAGTTGCCCAATGGCAGCCGCGGCAAGGACATCCAGGTCGAAACCACCATGGGCGATCTGCTCGCCACCCTGACCGGAGACGCCCTGCTGCGCGGCGGCGGCATTCAGGACATGACCAAGCTGATGGACCGCGCACTTCTGTGGCTGCACGAGCAGGAGGTGGTGACGCTAGGCAAGGGACTGACGATCTTTCGGCCGGCAATGACGGTCCATCTGAACCCTTCGGGCGGCCAGTTCACCGCGAAGGATTTTGTACCCCTCGAGGAACACTACGCTGAGCAGACGATCCAGACCCATGTGATGGCGGCCTATGCCGAAAAGGGCCTTGCCGCGATGGATCAGGCGCTGCGGCTGTCCGAGGACTACTTCGTGCTCGAGCGCGACGCCTTCCTGCGCCGCTGGATGCCCGGCAAGGGCGGCGAGATCCGGCGTCAAACCACCGGCACTTCCTGGAAAGCGATCGTTGAGGCACTGAAGAACCCAGTTCAGCAAGAGATCGTCGCCGATGACCGCGAACAGACCAGCGTCCTGGTCCTGGCAGGACCGGGTTCGGGTAAGACGCGCGTTCTGGTGCACCGCATCGCCTATCTCATCCGGGTCCGTCGCGAGGATCCGCGCGGCATCCTCGTGCTGACTTACAACCGTCATGCCGCCGCCGAGATACGCATCCGGCTCCGCCACCTGATCGGCGATGACGCGAATGCGGTGACCATATCCACATGCCACGCCCTCGCCATGCGGCTGGTGGGGGCGAGCTTTGCCGGAAGTGCGAACGAGACGACGCACGACTTCGACGGGATCGTCATCGAGGCCGTGCGCCAGTTGAACGGCGAAGGGCTCAGCAAGCCCGAGGCGGAGGCACAACGCGACACCCTGATCCAGGGTTATCGCTGGATTCTGGTGGACGAGTATCAGGACATCGGCCCTGAGGAATACGCGCTGATCTCCGCCGTTGCGGGCCGCTCTCTGGACGATCCGGATCTTCGGCTCAGCCTTTTTGCGGTGGGCGATGACGATCAGAACATCTACGCCTTCGCCGGTGCGTCCATCCGCTTCATCCGGCAGTTCGAGGCCGACTATCGTGCACGACCGCAATTCCTGGTCGAGAATTACCGTTCGACCGGACATATCATTGCGGCGGCCAACGCAGTTATTGCGCCCGCCGCTGACCGCATGAAAGCCGGACACGACATTGCCATAGATCGCAAGCGCAGCGTAGCGCCGCCCGGCGGAGACATGGCGGCGCTCGATCCGGTTGCGCAAGGGCGAGTGCATGTGCTGGACTGCCGGGCCGGTGACGTGGCGCAGGCCATGGCCGCGATGGATGAACTCGTCCGGCTTTCGCGCCTTGATCCGGAGTGGAACTGGTCGCGCGCCGCGATCATCGCGCGCGACTGGCGGCGGCTGGCTTCGGTGCGGGCTTATGCCGAAACGCTTGGCATCCCAGTGGAGATGGCAAACGAGAGCCTGCCCAGCATCTGGCGCCTGCGCGAGATGCAGCAGTTCATCGACACACTGCGCCGCGACAATACCCGTCTGCTGGCCGTCCGTGATCTGGTGGATATGCTGAACGCGATACCGTCCAACCGCTGGACGGATCTGATCGCCGAAGGCATCGCCGCGCTTGCAAAGGAGCTTGCGAACAAGACCATGCCCGTGCCGGACCTTGTCGAGTGGTTCGCTGAGTGGGCCTATGATGCCCGCAGCGATCAGCGTGCGCTGCTGCTGCTGACGGCGCATCGATCGAAAGGCCTGGAATTCGAGGATGTCGTCATCCTGAATGGCGGTTGGGACAAGCCTTCCAAAGGCGAGGACCCCGATGCGCCGCGCCGCCTGTTCTATGTCGCCATGACCCGGGCGCGACGCAGCCTCGCGATCATTGCTCAAGGTCAGCATCCGTTCGTCCAGAAGGACGAAGAGCATGTGCTGCGCCGCGCCGCGCCGGCTGTCGCCGACGGCGTTGCTCTTGCGACCGCGCTGTACCAGGTGCCGAACCTTAAGACCGTGGACCTGTCATGGGCAGGGCGTCTCAGGCCGGGTCATCCCTCCCTCGCCGCCATCTCGGCGGCGAAGGTAGGAGATCCGATCCAGATCGTCCGCGATGGCCCGCTCTGGATGATACAGGACAAACAAGGGCAGGCCCTCGGACGCATGGCCAGAAGCTGGTCGCCGTCCGAAGGCCTCAGCTTCCTGCGCGGCGAGGTCGGCGCCATCGTGCGCTGGCGCAAGTCCGATAATGAGGAAGAGTTCCGGGTGCACCTTCACCGAGATGTCTGGGAAGCGGTGCTGCCGGAGCTTGTATTCGGCTGACGGTTTGCCCGCAGGGACGGTGGGTCGACTTGGACAGCTTCACCCAGGTGCTTAACATGTACGATGGGCTGTGATGATGTGGTTGCGCTATTCCGGACCTACACGGTGGGCGGTCGTATCTTGCCGAACGGTGCCGGCAGATCTGCACCGATCTTAGGACGGACACATGTGTGTGGCGGATAACGGCTTCGGGTCATGGGCGTGAGTTCGACCGAGGGCAAGCGAAGTTCCGCAGCGGGTTCATTCTTCGACCCCCAACTCGCGCCATCGCCTGCTTCAGCCTGACCGATCGAAGGTCTTCGGCCCAATGCAGGATTCGTCCGCACTGAGGCAGAACACTGGTTCGTTGGCACAATAGCAACGAACCGAGCACGCCAAATCCCCTGGCCCAACGACTGGCGCGGCTGCTCGCCGCTCTGCCTAAGGTTCTTTGTTCCGCAAGTCCTTCACGACATCGAGAAACGCCCGCAGTGCGGGCGGTACGGCTCGATGTCCGGGGTAGTAGACCGCAACTTCTTCCGCAGCGGGCATCCATGCGGTCAGGACCTTGCGCAGCCGGCCGTCGGACAAGGCCGCTTCGGCGGCCCAATCGGCCACGTAGGCGACGCCCAGATCCCCAATTGCGGCTTCGACCATCAGTTCCTCGTCGTCGAGGACGATGGGGCCGTTTGCCTCGACCGAAAGCTCCTGGCCGGCGCGTTCGAACTCCCATCGGTAAAGTTTGCCGCTGGGCATGCGGTGGCCGATGCAATGGTGGTGGCGTTGCAATTCCTCGGGGGTTCCTGGGTCGCCGAAGCGATCGAGATAGGCGGGCGAGGCGACACAGATGAACCTCAACCGGCGTGCAAATGGCACGGCGATCATGTCCTTGGGGACAGATCCGAGGAGGCGCACGCCGGCATCGAACCCACTGGACACAATGTCGATGAGCCGCCCCTCGACGACGATGTCCACGGTCACGTCCGGATGTCGCTCCGCCATCTGCGGAAGAACCCCGCGAACGAGAAGGCCGGCCACCAGTCGCGGTGCGTTGATGCGAACCGTGCCGGCGACATTGCCCCGGAACCCGGCGACGCTGTCGAGCGCCTCGTCCAGCGAGGCTAGCGCCGGCTGAAGGCGATCGAGCAACTGGAAACCGGCTTCCGTCGGCGAGACGCTGCGTGTGGTGCGGTTGAGAAGGCGCACGCCCATGCGCTCCTCGAGCGCACGCATCGCATGGCTCAATGTGGAAGGTGCCGTGCCGATCTCGTCGGCTGCGCGGCGGAAGCTGCGGTGCGTCGCAACGGCGACGAAGGCGGTGAGATCGTTGAGCGACGGGCGCGGCATTGATGGGGATTTTGCATCATCTCATGCCGAATTCAACGGCTAATGCGCGCAATGCGATTGCCCTATCTCCGGCCTGGATCAACTCGGCGGCGCGCTGCCGGTCCCCCCGTTTATCAAGACACAAAGGAACTACGAAATGCCTGCACGTGACGCCATCTATCCGGCCAAACGCCACGCCTTATACGATATTCATCGATATTCCGCGGCCATTCGCTCCGGCGATCTTCTGTTCGTGTCGGGTCAGGTCGGCAGCCGTGAGGACGGCTCTCCCGAGCCTGCATTCGAGGATCAGGTTCGGCGGGCCTTCGCCAATCTGCGCGCGGTCCTAGCCGCCGCCGGGTGCAGCATCGACGACGTTGTCGACGTCACCACCTTCCACACCAACCCGGACCAACAGATCGAAACGGTGCTGGCCGTCCGGGCGGAAGAGATCGGCGAACCGCCCTATCCGAACTGGACGGCAGTAGGCGTCAACTGGCTTGCCGGCTTCGATTTCGAGATCAAGGTTATCGCCCGCATCCCCTAGACGACCAGCGTGGGCGGATTATGCAAAGGTGTGGCAGCGCTCTGTTTGACAGGTCTGCGCCGCCCCTCATTGCCCTGCCGGGCATTTCTCACCGTGTAGTGACGGGGAGAAAAGGGCCTTCGCAAAGGATTTCGCCAATCACCAGCGTTGCAGAATGGGTGCCAGGGTTGCGGCAAGCCCTCTTCTCCCCGTTCCACGGGGAGAAGGTGCCGGCAGGCGGATGAGGGGCAGCGCCGACGTCTATCATTGGAGAGACCTCAATGTGCTGTCCCGTAAAGCAAACCATGCGGGTCGATTTCCGGCCGACCAGCGGCCAGCCGGCCGGCTGATCGCTGGCCCTGCAATTTCGTACTGCCGATTGTTTCCAACGCTAGGCAGCAGGCAGCTTTCAAGCTGCCATGCGACGCGTTCTTTCGACCCTTTTCCTAGCGCGCCATTCTCTTTCGGACATTGCATTATGATCGTAATATGTTATTATGATCATAATTCAACCGGCGAGAAAAGTCTGGCCCTCACGATTTGGAGCACGAAATGAATGCGAATTCCGGAAAGACCGCTGTTGTGACCGGTGCGTCCTCGGGCATCGGCCACGCCATCGCCGAGGCGCTGGCGCGGGCAGGATTCACCGTCTTCGGGACAAGTCGCCGCCCTGTCGGCAACGGCCCGGACGGGGTGACGATGCTGGCTTGCGACGTGACCGATGGCGCTTCTGTCGGCGCCCTCGTTTCAACCGTGCTGGCGCAGACCGGGCGGATCGACCTCCTGGTCAACAATGCCGGCGTCGGTTTGCTTGGCGGTGCCGAGGAATCCTCGGTCGCACAGGTGCAGGCCCTGTTCGACGTCAATCTGTTCGGCGTCATCCGCATCATCAATGCGGTGTTGCCCTCGATGCGGCGGCGCGGCGAAGGGCGCATCATCAATATCGGCTCGATTCTGGGATTGGTACCTGCGCCATACTCAGCTCATTACTCTGCGGTCAAGCACGCGCTTGAGGGCTATTCGGAATCGCTTGATCACGAGGTTCGTGCTTTCGATATTCGCGTCTCGGTCATCGAGCCGGCATTCGTGCGTACCGTCTTCGACCAGAACGGGATCGAGCCGGATTCGCTGTTGCAGGAATACGATCGGGCGCGCGCCGGGTTCAAGGCGCTGCTGGGCGATGTGATGCCCAAAGCCGATCCGCCGGAAGTGGTGGCGGCTGTGGTGGTCAAGGCGGCGACCGATGTCCGCCCGCGGCGTCGCTATACCGCCGGCAAGGCAGCGCGCCAGGTCAGCATTCTGCGCCGCTTTGCCCCCGCAGAGATGTTCGACAAGAGCTTGCGCAAACAGTTCCGCCTGCCGGTCTGAACCACGACTAGCAGTGGCCGCTTTGCGGCCTCAGTTTCCAACCTCAATCGCCGATGACATATCCGCCGCCGCCGCGACAATGGCACGTCTCAACCATATGTGCCTGGGCGCGTCCTGCTGGCGCGCGTGCCAGACAAGGCTCATCGTGAAGCTGCCAAGATCGAGCGGCGGCGGCAACGATACGAAGCGCTTCATGTTGGCGGCCGCCCGTGCCAGGCTCGACGGCAGGGTCATGACGAGGTCGGAGCGAGCGGCGATCTCGACCGCCGCGAAGAAGTTTTGCACGCGCAGCTTCACCCGCCGCGTTCGTCCGATGCGGGCAAGCACCTCGTCGACAGGCGCAGGCCCGACGCCGGTGACGCTCACCACGATATGCTCAAGCTCCAGAAAAGCGTCGAGCGTCAGCTTTCGGGCGAGCGCTGGGTGCTCCGCACGCATCAGCGTCACGAGCTTCTCGTCATAAAGACCGCGCCGACGGATGCCGGCCGGGGCTTCGTCGACCAGCGCCACCATCGCATCCGCGATACCCTGCTCCAGCGCTTCGACCGCGTCCGTGCCGGGCGCGACAATGTCGAGATCGAGGGACGGCGCCTCGCGTCCAAGGCGGGCAAGCAGATGCGGCGCCAGCACAGCGGCCTGGAGATCGGGCATCAGCAGCCGGATCCGGCCGGTGGCCGTGGCGGGATCGAACGCGTTCGCCGCCACCATCTCCCTCACACCCGCCAAGATGCCGCGCAGCACGGGGCGCACCTCTTCGGCACGGGCGCTGAGGACGTAGCCGCCCGGTCCATCGACCAGCAGCGCGTCCGAAAACAGCGCGCGCAATCTCCCGAGCGCTCGGCTCGCGGCGGGCTGGCTCATGCCGAGCCGGCTTGCGGCACGGGTGACGTTCTTCTCGTCCAGCAGCGCTTCGAGCGCCACCAGTAGGTTCAGGTCGATCCGGCGTAAATCCACTTCGTGCATGCTGACTATATCCGCCATGCATTGGACGCATGGAAAGCCCACGCCTATCGTTCCTCCCGTCAAGCGAGGCCAAGGTCAAGCGAGCTGAAGGAGAAGAAGTGATGTATGTCGTGCTTGGTGCAAACGGACGGGCCGGCGGCGAGGTAGCGCGCGCCCTGATCGAAGGCGGCGAGGCCGTGCGTGTCGTCCTGCGTCGCAAGGAACAGAGTGCGAAATGGACGGCCTTCGGCGCCGAAGTGGCGGTCGCCAGCCTCGATGACGTCGGCGCCATGGCCGATGCGCTGACGGGTGCGCGGGCCGCGTTCCTGCTCAACCCGCCGCCGGTGAGCGGTGATCCCTATCAGCGCACGGAAGAAATCGGCGCCGCGCTTGCCGATGCGGCACGGCGTGCAGGTCTGCCAAAGGCCGTCGTCCTGTCGTCCATCGGCGCACAGCATGCCGCC
Organism: Mesorhizobium sp.; assembly: GCA_004020365.1. Taxonomy (GTDB): domain Bacteria; phylum Pseudomonadota; class Alphaproteobacteria; order Rhizobiales; family Rhizobiaceae; genus Mesorhizobium. The sequence goes on along the minus strand of SAQR01000023.1, from coordinate 41,728 downwards.
GGCACCGGCGTCATCGCCACCCTCAACCGGTTCGAGGCGCTGCTCGACGGCGTGGCACCGGCCACCGCTTTCCTGCGGTCGGGCTATTTTGTCGAAACCTGGAGCGAGGTGACGCAACCGATCCTGTCGCAAGGCATGCTGCCGACCTTTATCGAGCCCTCGCAGAAAATCCCGATGGTGAGCACGATCGATGTCGGGCGAGCGGCAGCGACCGTGCTGTGCGAGGGATGGACCGGAAAGCGGGTCGTGGAACTGGGCGGACCGGAAGACTGGAGCGCCGGCGACGTGGCATCGGCCTTCGCGGAAGTTCTCCGCCGGCCGGTAACGCCTGTGCTTGTTGCGCCGCAGCAGCGTGCCGCGCTGCTTGCCGAGGAAGGCGTGCCGGGCGAGGTGGCAGACGCGCTGGTCGGTATGTATGCGGGAATCGCCAACGGCCTGTTCACGCGCCAGGACAGCAGCGAGCACCGGCGCGGCACGATCGCCCTGGCGACGGCGATAGAGCGCGTTGTCGCAACGGTTGAGCCAGGACCAGCCGGCCGCTGATCGTCGGCGAGTAGCGACGGCCGAATCCGAAACAGGAGTGGATCGCGCGGAACTCGCGCCACTGGTTTGGACTTAACTCTGACTCCGGACGGCAAAAAGGAATCCTGACATGAGACTGCCTGCCCAACGCCGCATGCGTCTCTCCGGTGGAACCGAGCTTGCCTACGTCACTGCGGGCGATCCATCCAACCCCGCCTTGCTCCTCCTGCATGGGTTTCCCAGCTCCGCACGTGCATTCCGCGATGTGATTCCCGGGCTGGCGGGCGCAGCCCATGTGATCGCGCCCGACCTCCCGGGCCATGGCCAGTCCGACGTCCCGCCGACACCCTCCTTCGCCGCGATCAGCGGGGCGATTTCCGAATTGCTGACCCACCTCGCGATCGGGCGCCGCTTCATCCACATTCATGACTGGGGCGCCGCCGTGGGTCTGCAGATCGCGACGCGAGCGCCCGAGCTGGTTTCGGGTCTCATCATCCAGAACGCAAACGCGCATCGAACCGGCTTCGGTCCGGTTTGGGACGCCGTGCTAAAATTCTGGTCAGAACCGACAAAAGAGAACGAAGCGGCCGCGACCCCGGACCTGACCTTCGAATTCACGCGCGAGCAATACACCGGCGGCCTGCCGGATGATGTCGCCGCCGCGATCAGGGGCGAACCCTGGGTCGAGGACTGGAGGGTGATGAACCTTCCCGGCCGCATGGAGACCCACCGCGCGCTTATCGGCGACTACAAAAGCCATGCCGCGCGTTTCGATACGATCGCCGCCTATTTGAAGAAATGGCAACCGCCGGCGCTCATGCTGTGGGGCCGCCACGACCCCTATTTCGATATCGCCGAAACGCTGTCCTGGATGCTGGATCTGCCGCGCATGGAAGCGCATGTCTTCGACGGCGGGCATTTCCTGCTTGAGACGCACGCCGAACCAGCACTCTCGCTGATGATCGAGTTCATCAAGCGAACACGGGCGATGCACCCTGATCGAGCCCATCCCGGACCAGTGCGAGGAGTGCAGGCATGACATCCCCGACGCAACAGCGGCTGCGCCTGTCCGGCGGGACCGAGCTTTCCTTCATCACCGCGGGTGATGCGTCCAATCCCGCGCTGCTGCTCCTGCACGGTTTTCCAAGCTCGTCGCGCACTTTCCAGGGCATCATTCCCGGCCTTGCGCGCGTCGCCTTCGTCATCGCCCCCGACTTGCCTGGCTACGGCCAATCGGCGCCGTTGCCCGCGCCCTCGTTCGAAGCGTTCAGCGGCGCAATCGAAGAGCTGCTAAGTCATCTCGCGATCAATCGGCGGTTCATCTACCTGCACGATTGGGGCGCGGCTGTAGGTCTCCAGATCGCTATGCAATCCCCCGACCTCGTCTGCGGCCTCATCATTCAGAGCGCCAACGCACACCGCACAGGGTTTGGCCCGCAATGGCAAGCCACATTCGAGTTCTGGTCAAATCCGACGGAAGAGAACGAAAGGCAGGCTACCGGGTTTTTGACCTTGGAAGGCACAAGCGAGCAATATTTGGCCGGCTTGCCGGAGGATGTCGCCGCCCGGATCAAAGGCGAACCCTGGATCGAGGACTGGCGGGTGATGAATCAGCCTGGCGGCATGGAAACACAGCGCGCGCTGCTCGCCGACTACGCCAATCATGTCGCTCGCTTCAGTCTCATCGCCGACTATCTCGAAACGCGGCGACCGCCGGCGCTGATGCTGTGGGGCCGCCACGACCCGTTCTTCGACATCGCCGAAACACTGTCGTGGATGCAAGACCTTCCACGTATGGAAGCGCACATCTTCGACGGCGGCCACTTCCTGCTCGAAACTCACGCCGAGGCGGCAGCCGCGTTGATGACTGGCTTTATCGAGCGAACGCAGCGACCTTGAGCAACCGCTCGCGCCGATATGAAGCGCGCTGACTGCGCTCGTGGCCGGTCCGCTTATCCGGCTGCAGCATTGCTGGGCTTCCCTGACCGCAGATGCCCCGTGCCGCCAGCGCCCTATGTCTGCTTGCGCAAGCGCCGGGATCGCGCTTGGCCATTCAGCCACGATCAGCCCGCAAGGCGCGCACGAAACAAGGTGGAGCCGTCCGTCAGGCGAGACCGGGAGATATCCCGGAATCCAGCCTCGGTCATCCACGCGCGATACTGACCTTCAGTGTACGATTCGCCGTGGCGATAGAGGTTCAGGAAGGTGAGATTCAGAAACACACCCTCAGGCGGGCCGAGGCGGTCGTCATCGACGACACCCCACCCCGCAATTGCGATCTCGCCGCCGGGTGTGAGGCAACGCGCCGCGTTCAGGATCGAACTGCGCGCCTGGTCCGGCGGAAGGACCTGGACGACGGCCTTCAGGATCGCCAGATCGTGCCGACCGATCGATGGCGCGACAGTTATGTCACCCTCTTCGACAATCACGTCGTCGGCACCGTATTCCGACAGGATATCTTTCGCGACCGCTGCGACCGTTGGGAGTTCCATCAGCGTCGCCGCAATCTGCGGCCGCCGCTCGCGAAGTCCGACGAGAATGGTCCCGGGGCCGCCGCCGATGTCGATCACCGAACCGATCACCGAGAGGTCCATCTCCCGGGCCAGATTTCGGCCGAAAATTACCCCGCCCGGTGCGAGCATGCGGCTGAAGGCCACTGCTGCCTCGGGCCCGGCTTCGGAAAAGTCGTGCAGCGCAGCCGGCCGGTTCTGTCGCAGCGACTCCGCGGTCAGCAGGTCGGCTCCCCAGAGCTCGCGCAGGAGCGCATGATCACCGCCGCGATAGGTCGGCTTGGACGCGTCGAGGAAGGCCGCCGCTTCGGCTCCGTTGCGAAATCGACCATCCTTGACTTCGAGGAGACCGATGCTGGCGAGCGCGTAGAGAAGCCGCGACAGACGATCGGGTTCGACTTTGAGTGCGGCCCCAAGGCTGTCGGCAGTCATCGCGTTGCCACCGAGCCGGGTGAAGATGCCAAGGTCCAGCCCGGCGCGAAGCGCCAAGGCCGGGGGCACCGCTGCGATCAGCTTGTCGATCCGGTCAGAATCCACCAAGTCCTTCCGCGATCCAGGACCGACTTGCCTACCCATCGTGTTGCCGGCTACCGCACGATTTCGCGATGGCCGCCGGGCAGGCGGGTGGCGATGAGCTTGTCGATGCGGCGGCCGTCGAGGTCAACGACCTCGAAGCGCCAACCCTGCGCATCGACGCATTCGCCGGTCGCCGGCAGATGGTGGAGGTGCGCCAGCACGTAACCGGCGACGGTCTCGTAGTCGCGGTTCTCGGGCAGGTCGATGCCGAGAACGTCCGCCATCTCGTCGGCCTGCATGTAGCCGGCGAGCAGCCATGAGCCGTCGTCGCGCTTGACGGCGTTTTCCTCGTCGCCGGCGTCGAGGTCCGCCCGGAACACGCCGGTGATGGCTTCCAGTATGTCAGCCGGGGTGACGATGCCTTCGAAATGGCCGTATTCGTCATGGACCAGCGCCATCGGCACGTTGGACTCCTTGAGCGTCGAAAGGACATCCAGCGCGTCGGCCTGATCATGGACGATGGGAGCGGTGCGCACGTGCCGGCGCGGGTCGAGCGCGCGACCGCCGAGCATCGCGGCCAGCACGTCGCGGGTCTGGACGACGCCGATCATGGCATCGACGCTGCCATCGCCGGCCGGCAGGCGCGAATGCTGGGTCTCCATCAGGAGCTTGCGGATCGCCGCGTCGTCGGACTGCAGGTTGATCCAGTCGACCTCGGTGCGCGGCGTCATCACCGCGCGGACGGCGCGGTCGCCGAGCCTCATGACGCCGGCGATCATGCGCCGCTCGTCGGATTCGATGGTGCCGTGATGCTCGGCCTCGGCGACCAGCATCTTGATCTCCTCGTCGGTGACCTTCTCCTCGCTTTCACCGCGTTGGCCAAGCAGCCACAGCATGGCGCGGCCGGAAATGTCGAGCAGGAAGACCAGCGGCGCTGAGACGGTGGCAAGGATGGTCATCGCCGGAGCAACCCTGGCGGCGACGCGTTCGGGATCGCGCAGCGCGATCTGCTTGGGCACCAGTTCGCCGATGATCAGCGAGAAGTAGGTGATGAGGGCGACGACGATGCCGACGCCGATCGGCTCGGCAAGGCTTTCGCGGATGCCGGTCGATGCCAGGAATACGGACAGCCGCTCGCCAAGCGTGGCGCCGGAAAAGGCGCCGGACAAAACACCGACCAGGGTGATGCCGATCTGCACCGACGACAGGAATTTGCCGGGATTGGCGCCGAGCGCCAATGCGCGGCCGGCGCCCTTGACGCCGCGGTCGATCATCGCCTTGAGGCGGGCCGGCCGTGACGAGACGATGGCAAGCTCGGACATTGCCAAAAGGCCGTTCACGCAGATGAGGACGACCACGATAGCGATTTCAGCGTAAAGCATGCGGGGTCAATAGCATTGCGGCGCGGTCTTCGAAAATAGACCGCCGTCATTTTCATGCCGGCGGGCGCAATCATCTCACACCGCATCCCATGGCGGCGACGAAAAATGCTCGATCAGGGTGTCGATGAGCCGGCGGCCGGCCGTTGGTCTTGCGCCTACGGCAGCTGCCGCAGCACGCCCACTACCGCCTTGCCATCGGTGAAATAGGGATCGCCGCCGCCATTGCGCCCGGTCTTTGTCGCACCGATGCCCGATATCTCGCTGGTCGAGATCAGCATGCCTGCGGCAGACAGGGTGCGGATCAGGAAGTCGCGCTCGGCGTCGATATCGGGAGCGATATGGTGGGTGACCTGGCCGGTGTCGTGGCTGAGGCCGACGCCGCGATCAAAGGTTGCCGCACCCAGCCAGAGCGGCCGGCCATCGTCTCCGGTCGTATCGGTCTGCCAGAAGCGGACGTGATGACGCCGGTCGGCACTGTCGCCGACCGGCTTCTCGAAGGCCAGATCCTGTGCACGGCCTTCGAAAACCAGCCGGCTGACCGGCGCGTCGGGATAGGGCCGATCGAAAAGCACGCTTTCGCCGATCTCGACCGCGGTCCTCAGCGTGAGGGCGTCGGCCGTGTCCCATCCGGCGACGGCGAAGGCATGGACCAGCTCTTTTTTGGTGCCGACGAGGCCGACATTGATCGGATCGCCGGAAATGCCTTGCGGCGTGTGCGTCACCATCTCGAAGCGCTGCGTACGGAAATTGCGGTCGCGCAGCGTCCAGAATTCCGGCGCGGCGAAATAGGCGAGCGCGAGATAGCCGGCACAGAACGCCACCAGCCAAGTCGTTGCGCGTCGTCGAAGGCTTCGTCGGCTCATGCGAAAGCCAAATGCCCAGTCTACCTGGCCAGAGCTTACCACGTCTTCGCCGTTCTCGGGCGGAGCAGGAGCGAAGCGACGTTGCTGCAGTGCAGAGCCTTTGATGCCGGCGGGACAGCGCCCCCCTCTGTCCTGCCGGACAGTAGGACAGTAGGGCAGTAGGGCACTTAAAAAAATTGCCCTACTCCCTACTGCCCTACTGCCTTCTGTCCGGCAGGACAGAGGGGGGCGCGAAGGATCGCTACGGAGCGTTTCTATCAGCGGCAGGCGCGGTAGCCGTTCTTGCGGTTCTTGATGTCGAAATGGAAATGGTTGCGGTGGTCGTAATTGTAGCCGGGGCCGAGCACGGTGGTGAAATACTGGCAGCCGTCGGCGCGCACGGTGTTGAGGAAGCCGCGGGTGCGGAAGGCGAACAGGCCGGGCTTGCGCACGTCGATCTCCTTGCCATTGCCGAGCTCGATGCTCATGACATCGAGGGCGTTGCCCTTGCCGTGCTCCGACAGCGTGCCTTCGCCGGCGATCCTGCGGCAGGAATAGCTCGAGCCCTGGCGAATGGTCCTGACGCCGGAGAAATAACGCCAGCGGGCGGACGGGACCAGTTCATTCCTGGCCCAGCCGGCGAAGGTGGCGGCCATGTCGCAGGTCAGTGTCGCGGCCGGCTGCATCCGGATACTGCCGATGGCCGAGATCTTGACCGGATAGTCGATGCCGCACTGGCCTTCGCGGATCGGCGCAAGGTCGGTGTAGACGACGCCCAGGCGCTTCAAATCCTTGCGGCACTCGACCTCGCTGGCCGGCATCTGTTCGGTCGGCGCCATCGGCTCGTCCATGCGCGGATAGGCGGCGGTCATGTAAGGGTTGGACGGGACGAGGCGCTGCATTCCGGCATACTTTGGGACAGCGTATGTTGGGACTGCAGATGTCTGGCTGCCGACATCGACGGCCGGTTCCAGCGAAAGCACGCTGCCGGTGGTGCAGGCCGAGATCGCTGCGATGGCAAGCCCGCCGGCAAGCATGCGCGCGCGTCTCACTTGCCGCACGGCGACAGACGCGGCGCGAAATATCCCGGCCATTGGCAGGTTCCCGGTCCCCGAGCCGATCAGGCTCTATGTCATCGTTTGATCATGAGCTTTCTCCGAAAACCGGATCCCACTTTTCGGGGTCATGATCAGATGAAACGGAGCTTACCCGTCAACAGTAAAGGAAAAATCAGCGGCTGCGTTTACGGCTGCGGCCAAATTGCGGCGCGTCGGTCCGGAACCATATCACTGGCAAAAGGTGCCGCGGTTGCGGCGCGGTGCAAGATCGAGATGGAGATGCAGCGAATGATCGGCATCGCTGCCCGGGCCAAGCACGGTCTTGAACGGTCCGCAGGCTGCCTTGCGTATTGCGTTCAGGAATTTCGCCTCCTTTTCCGGCGGCGCCGGGCGGATGTCGATCCTCCTGCCGTCCGAAAGCGTGAAGCTGGCGATGTCGAGCGCGTTGCCGAAGGCGTGCTCCGACAATTTCCCGCCGCCATTGCGGTGTCGGCAGACGAAGGCGGATGCCTGACCGACCGACTTGAGTGCGGCGCCGAGCTCGGCCTTGGCCGCCGGCTGGACGATATCTGTGGCGAAGCGCGCGGCGGCCTCGGCCATCTGGCAGTTCAACTCGGTTTCGGGGTTGATATCCAATGACTTGCCCAACGTCTTCAGTGCGATCGGATAGGGGATAGAGCAGCCGATCGCCGCATCGTGCTCGGCTTTGCGTTCCTCGAAGTCGACGCCCATCGACTTCAGCCGCCTGCGGCAGGCCAGTTCCTCGTCCGGCATTTTCTCCTGCGGCACAGCGGCCGAGCGCGGGTCGGGAGGGATTTTTTTCTCCGGCGCTTGCGCCGGCTTCTCCGGTGGTTTTGGCGCGGCTGCCGGTGGTTCCGCCTCGGCGGGCTTTTCGGGCGGCGTCGGAGCGATTGCCGGCGGCTCCGGCCGGGCTTCCTGATGCTGGTACGACTTCTGCTGGTTCAGCGTGTCGGTCGCGGGTTGATCAGGCTCTGGCGCATTTTTTGGGCGCGGCTCGGGGATCGGCACGTCGGCAGGTGCGGCTTCTTGCGCTGATTGCGACTGATTGAGCTCCGGGACGGGCACGTTATCGGGCAGTTCCGGAGCTTGGGCCAGGGCCGCTTCTGCGAACAGCATCGCCGCCGCCAAAGGCAGCGCCAATCTGACCAATCCGGCCAATCTGATCGATGTGGGAGGGGTCAGCACCGCCATTCGCCGTCAACGGCCGGCGAACGCGGAGGTTGCCCTGAACGAGGGTTTTGGCCGATCACGAACGGTAACCGCGGCGTTACGCACCGATCGCTTCCAGCCCTTCCTCCAGCCAGTCGGCCAACAGCGGCATACCGAGCAGATACTTCGCCGTGCGCTTGTTGGCGCGCTCGCGCGCGGCCGCCAGCGCGTCCGCCCATTCCGAGGCGTCATAGTCGCCGCGGCCAACCCAGGCGAGTGCTACGAGTTCGGCCGCCTCGTCGACATTGAGGTCGTTGATCAGTTCGCGCAATTCTTCTTCGGTGAGGTTTTCGGAACTTTCCTCGACGAGACCGTCATGACGATGGTTGTCATGCGCCTCGCTATCGAGTTCTACCTCGTGCTCGGCGCCATCGGCATAGTCTTCGTTGACGGCGGCGCTCAACGCCTTCGCCTTGAGGATGAACAGGCGCACCGTGTCGGGACCGATCGAAAGCTCCCATTCTTTTTCAAGGCGCCGCTGCACTGGCCGTCTCCGCATGCTCCGTTGGCGTTTGCTGGATGATAGCGAATTTGCAGCGCTCGTCACGTTTTGTTCGGCGCTTCTATTTTCCGACTGGCGCGGGTCGTTCAAAAAGCTTTCAATGGGCGTGACTTTTTTCCGGGATGAAACCGGTTTTGCCCGGCGTTAGTCTTGCATTGTCATGCTTCAAGGAGGGTTCGATGCGCAGACGAGTGCTGATCCAGGTTCTGGCGGTTGCCGCCCTGCCGCTGTTTGCGGTTCCGGCGTTTTCGGCCGGTGAAGGTGGCGGAGGCGGCGGAGGTGGAGGCAACGGCGGCAACGAGACCGTCACGAAATGCAAGAAAGGCTATGTCTACGACAAGAGGCTGAAGAAATGCGTTGCACCCAAGCAAGGCATGCTGGACGACGACAACATCTATGAAGCCGGCCGCGCGCTGGCGATGGCCGGACGTTATGACGAGGCGATCGCCGTGCTCAGCCTGGCTGCGGACAAGAAAGATCCTCGCATCCTCAACTACCTCGGCTACTCGCACCGCCATTCCGGACGCGTCGCCGTCGGTCTCGGCTATTATGAAGAAGCGCTGCGCATCGATCCTGATTACACGCTGGTACGTGAATATCTCGGCGAGGCGCATCTGCAGATCGGCGATCTCGCCGGCGCCCGGGAACAGCTCCGCGAGATCGAGAAACGCACCGGCAAGGGATCTCGTGAATACGGCATGCTGTCCGAGCAGATCGACCGTTTCATGAAGAGCTGAATAGAAGCCCAAACGCTCCTGACACCGGCTGTGAGCAATCGCAGCCGGTTTTCGTTGCCGCTCGCCTGGCCAGCCGCGTTGCCGTGACGGCATTTCCATAAATGGCGGGCGAATTTTTCAAATCCGATTTTTTGGCGTGAAAAACCCGCGAAGATTGCTATATTGAGGGAAATAGCGGTGACACGGTTCCGTTAGCCCGAGGCTGCCGGACCGTTTTCTTTTTGTACCCATCGACAAGGTCGCTCCCGGAATGCGGGGGCGGCGGCAGGAAAGGTCAGGCATCATGAACAAGGTCCCGATGACAGGCGAGGGGTTCGCGTCATTGAAGGAAGAACTGCGCTGGCGCCAACAGGTAGAGCGGCCGCGCATCATCGAAGCGATCTCCGAAGCGCGCTCGCATGGCGATCTTTCCGAAAATGCCGAATACCACTCGGCGAAAGAAGCGCAGAGCCTCAATGAAGGCCGCGTCAACGAGCTCGAGGATTTTATCGCCCGCGCCGAAGTGATCGACATCACCAAGCTCAGCGGCGAAAAGGTCAAGTTCGGCGCGACCGTGGTGCTGGTCGACGAGGACACGGAAGAGAAGAAGACCTACCAGATCGTCGGCGACCAGGAAGCGGACGTGAAGTCCGGCCGCATCTCGATCTCCTCACCGATCGCGCGGGCGCTGATCGGCAAGGAAGTCGGCGATGCCATCGAGGTCAACGCGCCAGGCGGTGCGCGGGGCTACGAGATCGTCCAGGTGCAGTTCATCTGAGGGTAAAGCGGCAGACGATCGCGCTGCCCCTCATCACCCTGCCGGCACTTCTCCCCGTATAGTGACGGGGAGAAGGACGCCGTCATTGAGAGTTTCGCTAATTACCGGCGTTGCAGAACGGGCGCCGAGGTTCGCGTCCAGTCCCCTTCTCCCCGTCACTATACGGGGAGAAGGTGCCGGCAGGCGGATGAGGGGCGGCGCGGACTTTTCCAATTGAATTGATTGAACAAATCAATTCTTGTCGACGCCGGCCTGACCAAACGCTTGGCGCTCAAGCAGCCTCTCTGCCTCTGCCACTACCTCCTCAGGCGCGACACGACTGCCGGGCGCGGCCAGCAGCGTTGACGAGTACGGCCCGCGCGGGCCGGTCAGGCCGGGTTCTGTCGCCACAAACACCGCGACGGTCGGCAGGCCGAAGGCACTGGCGAGGTGGGTAAGGCCGGTATCGGCGCCGATGATCAGCACCGACCGGCCGATGATCGCGGCGATCTCGGCAAGCGGTGATTTCGGCACCAGGACGGTCTGTGGAACGGCTTGGGCGATCGCCTCGGCAACCGCCTTTTCCCTGTCGTTCGACCAGGTGGTGACCGGCGTCATTCCTCTTTCCACGAGAAGTCGGGCAGTCTCGATCCAGTCGCCGACCGGCCATTTCTTGTCCTCGCGGCTGGTGCCGTGCAGCAGGAATGCGGTTTTTCCGCCGACAAAAGTCGAAGCGACGGCCGGTGGCACGATGCCGGACTCGAGCCCGGAAAAATCCGGCTCATAGCCGAGCGCCAGCCCGAACAGCCGCCTTGTGCGTTCGATGGCGTGCAGATCGCGCGGCACAGCATAGCGGCGGTCGTAGAACAAGGTCGCCGAAGGCTCGCGAGCGCTCGACCGGTCGAAGCCGGCGATCGGCGCCGCGGCCTGTTTCGCCACCACGGCCGACTTCAGCAATCCTTGCGCATCGATGACGAGATCGTAGCGGCGATCCCGCAAGGCGCGGCGCAATCCCGCTGCCTGGCGCCATGTGCTGGGGACGAGCGGGCTTGTGCGCCAGCGCCGGATTGCCACGTCGTGGATGGTTGCGATCGCCGGATGCAGCGCCACGATGCCGGCAAAAGCCTCTTCCACACACCAGTCGAACGACACGTCCGGCCGGCTGCGGCGCGCATCCTCGACGGCTGGAAAGCTGTGGATGACGTCACCCATCGAGGATGTCTTGACGATCAGCACCCTCATGCGGCGGCCGGCATTTCCAGCAGCCGTTCCGCCGCTGCCGCGACCTGTGCCACCTCGAGCGTGTTCAGGCAGTCGAGGTGGCCGAGCGGGCAGATTTTGCGATGGCAGGGCGAACAGGACAGGCCGAGCCAGACCAGTTCGCGCTGCTCGGCGAGCGGCGGCGTATTGTGCGGCGAGGTCGAGCCGTAGACGGCTACGATCGGCGTGCCGACCGCGGCGGCAACATGCATCAGCCCACTGTCGTTCGACACCGCAAGCCTGGCCGCGGCGATCAGGTCGATGGCGTCCTCCAGCCGCGTCTGGCCGGCGAGGTCGACAACATCAGGTGCAAGCGTGGCGATTTCCGCCGTCACGACGGCGTCGTTCTTCGACCCGAACAACGCGACCGCAAAACCTTTGGCCATGATGTCGCGGGCAAGGCCGGCATAGCGTTCGCTCTGCCAACGCTTGGCCGGGCCGAATTCGGCGCCCGGCATCAGCGCGACGAATTTTTTCGCCTCCAGCCCGAAGCGACCCAGCAATGCCGCCTGGTTCTTCGTGTCGACAGCGAGGTTGGGAGCACGGAACGTGCCGCCTTGCGCGAGGCCGAAATAGGCCTGCGCCGTGCGCCGTTTCACGTCGTCGGGCAAGGGTACGATATCGGTCAGCAGCCCGTAGCGCATTTCCTTGAGGTAGCCGATACGGCGCGGAATGCGGGCAAAGAACGGGACCAGCGCCGACTTCCAGCTTCCAGGCATGACATAGGCGATGTCGTAGTGGCCGCGCAGCAGGCGGCCGAAGCGCCTTCGCATGCGGAATTCCAGCGCGCCGGATTTCAGCGGCAGATCGATCTGCTGGCGTATTTCGGGCATGCGCTTGACCAGTGGCGCCGCCCATGCCGGAGCCAGCACGTCGATCGCGGCGTCCGGGTGAAGCTCTCTCAGCGCCGAGAACAGGCACTGCGCCATCACCATGTCGCCCACCCAACGTGGGCCGATCACGAGGATCGTTGGGCTTTCAGCCATTCGACATAGTCTCTGACGCCGGTTTCCACTGTGCGAAACTGACCATTGTAACCGGCGGCGCGCAACCGGGACATATCAGCTTGCGTAAAACTCTGGTAGCTGCCCTTCAGGTGATCGGGGAAGTCGATGAACTCGAGCTCGCCTTTGCCGAGCGCGCCGATCACCGTTTCGGCAATGGCGCGGAACGGCTGGGCTCGGCCGGTGCCGCAGTTGAAGATGCCGCTTGAGCCGCGTTTCCACAACCATAGATTGATTTCGGCAACGTCGCCGACGTGGATGAAATCGCGGCTCTGCTCGCCAGGTCCAAAACCGTCATAGGCGCCGAACAGCTTTGGGTTGTGGCCCTGCTCGACCTGGTTGAACAGATGGTAGGCGACCGAGGCCATAGCGCCCTTGTGTGCCTCGCGCGGTCCATAGACGTTGAAGTAGCGCAGGCCGGCCACCGGCGAATGATCGGTATCGAAGACGGTGCGGCGGACATAATCGTCGAACAGCTTCTTTGAATAGGCATAGACATTGAGCGGGCGCTCGCATTCCGGCTCCTCGCGAAACTCGGCGCCGCCGCCATAGACGGAAGCCGAGGAGGCATAGAGGAAAGGCAGCCGCAGCGCGAGGCAGGCATGCAGCAGCCGCTTCGAATAGGCGTAGTTCACCTCCATCATGAACTTGCCGTTCCACTCGGTGGTGGTCGAGCAGGCGCCCTGGTGGAAGACGGCCTCGATGCGGCCGAGGTCTCCGGCCTCCATCCGCGGCAGGAAATCGTCCTTGTCGAGATAATCGGCGATCTGCAGGTCGGCGAGATTGGCGATCTTGTGGCCGTCGGTCAGGTCGTCGACGACGAGAATGTCGCTGATCCCTTCGGCATTGAGCGCGGCGACTATGTTTGAGCCGATCATGCCGGCGCCGCCCGTGACGATGATCATGAAAGCCTCTGGTATCTTGTGCCGATTCCGGCCCTTATAGGGGAGGCGTGCGGGACTGTCGATAAAGCAGGTCGCAATCCGGCGGCTGGCTGATGCCTCAGTGCCGCCGCACAGCTTTCGCTTCAGTCGGCGATCCACCGGCGAAGCACGACAGGAGCAAGGCAATGCCGTCGACCGAATTGCTTATCGCCTTTTTCGCCACTACCGCGATCTTCGCCTATATCCCCGGTCCGGCGATGCTTTACGCTGCTGCGCAAACCATGGCGCGCGGCCGCTGGTCCGGCCTGACGGCGGCGTTGGGTATTCATCTTGGCGGCTATGTGCACGTCGTCGCCGCAGCTGCCGGGTTGTCCGTGCTTTTCCACGCCGTGCCGACGCTCTACATGGCGGTCAAGCTGGCCGGTGCGCTCTATCTGATCTGGCTGGGTGTGTCGCTGTTCCGCGCCAGGGCGCAAGACGATGCTGTTATCTCAGGCATTGAGCCGAAATCCGCCACCCGCGCCTTTTTCGAGAGCATCACCGTCGAGGTGCTCAATCCCAAAACTGCAATCTTCTTCATGGCGTTCCTGCCGCAATTCATCGACGCGTCGGCGACGGTTCCCGTCTGGCTGCAATTCCTCGTCCTCGGGACGATCGTCAATCTGATGTTCTCCTCGGCGGATGTCATGTGTGTGGTGCTGGCGGGTGCGCTGATCACCAGGCTGCGACGCTCGAGCCACGCGCAGCGCCTGATGCGGCGTGCCGGCGGCGCGGTGCTGGTCGGATTGGGTGTTCATGTGGCTTTGCAGAAAAGTTGATCCGCCAACCAGCGTTGGCTGTGGTCCGTTCGGAGCCTGCCGTTGCGCTGAGCCGAATTGCGGTATATCGGCTTCGCCATGAACGACCAGCCCTGCCAGTCCAGCGTTTTCACAGCATCGGGACCGGCTCTCATTGCACGTAAAAGATGACATGAGCGAGCAATATTTGCCTTCTCCCGAACCGCTTCACCGCGCCATCTCGCGGTTCGGCAACATCACCGTGCTGGTGGTCGGCGACTTCATCCTCGACCGTTTCGTCAACGGCGTCATCGAGCGGATTTCGCCTGAAGCGCCGATTCCGGTGCTGCGCGGGCGTGGCGAAACCTCGGCGATGGGCGGCGCCGGCAATGTCGTGGCCAACATCGTCTCGCTCGGCGCTGCCGCGAAACCGGTTTCGGTGATCGGCGCCGATCCGGCCGGCGACAATCTCATGCGCATGCTCGCCGAGCTTGGCGTCGACACTGGCGGTCTCGCGCAGGACGCGAACCGGATGACCTCGTCGAAAAGCCGCTTCAGCGCGCTCAACCAGCAGGTGCTGCGCTTCGACGAAGAGGAAATCAAGCCGCTGGGCGACACGGAGCGGGCGACGCTGATCCGGCTTTTCCGCGCCGGGCTCGCGCAAGCCGACATCGTCATTCTGTCCGACTATGGCAAGGGCATGTTGCTCGACGGCGTCGCCGGCGAGCTGATCTCGATCTGCCGCGAGGCGGGAAAGCCGGTGCTGGTCGATCCCAAGGGCCGCGACTATGCTTGCTATGCCGGGGCGACGGCGATCACGCCCAATCGCAAGGAACTTGGCGAGGCGGTCGGACGCGCGGTGTTTGCCGACGACGAGATCGTGGCCGCGGCGCGTGAGCTGATCTCGGCACATGGCTTCGATTTCGTCGTCGCGACGCGCAGCGAAAAAGGCATGAGCGTCGTCGACGCGGACGATGCCCGCCACATTGCCACGCAGGCGCGGGAGGTGTTCGACGTTTCCGGGGCCGGCGACACTGTCATCGCGACGTTTGCGTTGGCTCTGGCTGCGGGCGCCGACCGCGTCATTGCCGCGGCCATCGCCAACGCGGCGGCTGGCGTGGTGGTGGGAAAGCGCGGCACCGCACGGCTGACGGTCGAGGAACTCACCGGCGCGCTGTTTCGCTCGCATGGACCGATTGCCCACAAGGATGCCATCCTCGATGCTGCCGCCGCCGCGCGGCTGGTGGCGACGTGGAAGGACGAAGGCCTGAGCGTCGGTTTCACCAATGGCTGCTTCGATATCCTTCACGCCGGCCATGTCAGCCTTTTGCATGCGGCGCGCAGCCAGTGCGACCGGCTGGTTCTCGGCCTCAACAGCGATGCCTCGGTGCGCCGCCTGAAAGGGCCGGGACGCCCGGTCAACGACGAGCATGATCGCGCCTGCGTGCTGGCGGCCCTTGCCTCGGTCGATGCCGTCGTCGTCTTTAGGGAAGACACGCCGCTCGCGCTGATCGAGGCGCTGAAGCCCGACATACTTGTCAAGGGCGCTGACTATACGATCGATCAGGTGGTCGGCGCCGAAATCGTGCAGAAGGCGGGCGGCCGCGTCGTGCTGGTCGATCTCGTCGCCGGCAAGAGCACCACCGGCACCATCGGCAAGTTGCGCGCCGGCAGCACAAACTGAGGTTTTCATGTCCGAACTGAACGAATACCTGGTCCGCTCGGCGGCCGCGATCACCGCGATGGTCGAGCGCGACCTCAGCAGCGAGATGGAGCGGGCGGTTAACGCCGTCGTCGCCGCGCTTTCGCAGGGCAAGGCGCTGCTGATCTGCGGCAATGGCGGCTCGGCAAGCGACGCCATTCACATCGCCGGCGAACTGGTCGGCCGCTTCCTGAAGGAGCGCAAGGCCTACAATGTCATCGCGCTGCCGGCCAATGCGGCGGTGCTGACCGCCTGGGGCAATGATTACGGCTTCGACACGGTGTTTTCACGCCAGGTCGAGGCGCATGGCGCTGCGGGCGCCGTGCTGCTCGCCATCTCGACCAGCGGCAACTCGGCCAGCATCCTCGCCGCCGCCGAACAGGCGCGCATGATGGACATGACGGTGATCAGCCTGACCGGCGACAGCGGCGGCAAGCTCAAGCCGCTCTCCGACATCCTGCTCAACGTGCCCTCGAGCTCGACGCCGATCATCCAGCAGGGGCATCTGTGCCTCTATCATCATTTGTGCGAAATGGTCGAAGCGCGCCTCTGTGATGGCTGACATCGGCCCGGTCGTGAGGTCTGATCATTACCCGCTCGAAGCGCCGGGCCTGTGGGTCGAGCGGATCGGTGGCCCGGTTTTTCCAGCTGGCACGCCGGCGTTGTTCCTCGACCGCGACGGCACCATCAATGTCGATAGCGGCTACCCCAGCGATCCGGCTGACATCGTGCTGCGGCCGCAGATGCTGCCGGTGATCCGAACGGCGAACATCTTAGGCGTTCCTGCGATCGTGGTCTCCAACCAGTCAGGCATAGCTCGCGGCTATTTCGGCTGGCCGGATTTCGCCGCGGTCAATGCCCGGCTGCTGGCGCTTCTCGAAGCGCAGAATTGCCGGATCGATCTGGTGGTCGCCTGCGCCTACCATGCGAGCGGGACGGGTGAACTGGCAGCAGGCGATCATCCGATGCGCAAGCCCAATCCGGGCATGCTTCTGCGCGCCCGCGATCTGCTCGGCGTGGATATCAGCCGATCGATCATCGTCGGCGACAAGGCCGATGACATGGAAGCCGGGCGGCGAGCCGGGCTCTGCGAGGGTTGGCTGGTGAACGGCAGATCCAATCGGACTTCCGGCGATGGCATGTTCAGGATGCGCAAGCTGACGACCGATAACGATCACAGCAAACTCTGCGACGTCATCGCCGAGCTCGGCCGGGATTAGGGTCTCAGTTCGCTGAAAGCCACCAGGCCCTCGTCCTTGACGCGACGGATGGTCAGTGCCGTCCGCACCGTGTCGACATTCGGCGCCGAGGCCAGTTCCTCGATGACGAAGGTCTGAAAGGCGCCGAGGTCGCTCGCCACGCAATGCAGCAAAAAGTCGGATTCGCCCGACACCATCCAGGCGTCGCGAACGATCGGCCAGCCGCGGGTGCGTTCGGCGAAGGTTTTCAGCTCCGCGTCGGCCTGGTGATGCAGGCCGATGAGGCAAAAGGCGACGACATCCAGGCCGAGCGCCGGCGCATTGAGCAAGGCGCGATAGCCGCGGATGATGCCGGTCTCTTCCAGCCGCCTGACGCGACGCAGGCATGGCGGCGCCGAAATGCCGACGCGGCCGGACAATTCGACATTGGTCATGCGCCCGTCGTGCTGAAGCTCGCGCAGGATTTTCCAGTCGATGGCATCGAGATCGGCTTTGAGCGGCATGGATACCTTTGGCGCTTCACGCAAGAATCTTTCGTGATTTTGTAATTAAATCACTTTGGTGTCCATTCCACCCCCCGGTGATTTCTGGCAATCATGCTCCAGGATGTTCATGGATCGTCTGTTTGTGCGGAAGCTTTCCGGGGACGAAGGCCAGGTCGTCTTGCTGGCGCCGTCTGCAACACCTAGATTAGGGCCGAAATCGATCCCTGTGCCGGACGCTTCATTCGCGTCCGGTTGTTGTGAAAGCCCCGATATGACGTCCAAGCACGCACCCGTTCTCATCATCGGCTCCGGTCCCGCCGGCTATACGGCGGCAATCTACGCCGCCCGCGCCATGCTGAAGCCGATGCTGGTCGCCGGCCTGCAGCAGGGCGGCCAGTTGATGATCACCACCGATGTCGAAAACTATCCGGGCTTCGCCGATCCGATCCAGGGTCCGTGGCTGATGGAGCAAATGCTGAAACAGGCCGAGCATGTCGGCACCGACGTCGTCAACGACATCATCACCGAGGTCGACCTCAACGTGCGGCCGTTCCGTGCCAAGGGCGATTCCGGTGCCACCTATACCGCCGACGCGCTGATCATCGCCACCGGTGCGCAGGCGAAATGGCTGGGCATCCCGAGCGAACAGACTTTCATGGGCTTCGGCGTATCGGCCTGCGCCACCTGCGACGGCTTCTTCTATCGCGGCAAGGATGTCGCGGTGATCGGCGGCGGCAATTCGGCGGTGGAGGAGGCACTTTACCTTTCCAACCTGGCCAAGAGCGTGACGGTCATCCACCGGCGCAGCGACTTCCGCGCCGAGCGCATCCTCAGCGAGCGGCTGTTCAAAAAGGACAATATCCGCGTTATCTGGGACACCGTCGTCGACGAGATCACCGGTCAGTCCGGCAAGATGCCGCTGCCGCCGTCGGTGGAAGGATTGAAGCTGCGCAATGTTGTGACCGGCCAGGAGATGCATCTGACGGTCGACGGCGTGTTCGTGGCGATCGGCCATGCGCCGGCGGTCGAGCTGTTCGCCGGCAAGCTGAAGCAAAAGCCGAACGGCTATCTGTGGACGGCGCCGGATTCGACCTGCACCGACGTGCCGGGCGTGTTCGCCGCCGGCGACGTGACCGACGACATCTACCGCCAGGCGGTGACAGCGGCGGGGCTCGGCTGCATGGCCGCGCTCGAGGCGGAAAAGTACCTCGCCGGGATCGAAGTTCACCGCGAAGCGGCGGAGTAAGGAAGCGGCCGAGAAAAGCCGCGCAAAAGCCTGATTTTTCATTCAGGTGCTAAAAACAGGCAAACGCCAAAAAACAAGCGAGGGGCGTTATGGCGTTGGACTGGGACAAGCTACGCGTGTTTCACGCTGCGGCGGAAGCTGGGTCGTTCACCCATGCCGCCGAGACACTGCATCTGTCACAATCGGCGATCTCGCGGCAGGTCAGCGCGCTCGAACATGATGTCGGCGTGCCGCTATTCAATCGCCATGCCCGCGGCCTGGTGCTGACCGAGCAGGGTGAGATGCTGTTCCGCACGGCGCATGACGTGCTGATGAAGCTGGAGACGATCAAGACGCGGCTGACCGAGGCCAAGGACCGGCCTTCCGGCGTGCTCAGGGTAACGACCACAGTGGGGCTCGGTGCCGGCTGGCTGACCGAGCGCGTGCAGGAATTCATCGAGCTCTATCCCGAGATCAGCCTGCAGTTGATCCTGGCGAACGAGGAACTCGATCTCACCATGCGTCGGGCGGACTGCGCGATCCGGCTGCGCCAGCCGCAGCAGCCCGATCTCATCCAGCGGCGCCTGTTCACCGTGCATTTCCATCTCTACGCCGCCCCTTCCTACGTCAACAAGTATGGCAAGCCGGCGTCGATCGCCGAGTTGAAGAACCATCGCATCGTCACCTTCGGCGTGCCGGTGCCGGCGCATCTGTCGGAATTGAACTGGCTGGAAACGGTCGGCGATTTCGAAGGCGGGCAAAGGGTGCCGACGCTGCAGATCAACGACATATTGTCGATAAAGCGCGCGGTCCAGGGTGGCGCCGGCATCGCGATGCTGCCCGACTATGTGGTCAGCAAGGATTCAGGGCTGGTGCAGTTGCTGCCGGAGACCGAAGTGCCGTCCTTCGACACCTATTTCGCCTATCCCGATGCGATGAAGAACCAGGCGAAGCTGCATGTCTTCCGCGATTTCATCATCGCCAAGGCCCGCAGCTGGTCTTTCTAAACCTTCTGCGCATCGCTTCCCGCCTTGCACCGCGGACGATCATCTCTCACTGGCCGCGCCATGGCGTCAGGCGGGGGAGCCAGCCTGGAACGGCATGGCGGTAGGCCTCGTACTCGGCGCCATAGCGGCGGGCAAGCGTCGGTTCCTCATGGAACTTCACGAACGAAACCATGGCGACGGCGGCGATAGCGGCATAGGCGAGGAGAGCCGCGCTCGAAAACAGCAACGCCTGGCCAAGGATGATCGCCAGCACAGCCACATACATCGGGTTGCGGACATGGCGGTAGATGCCGCCGACAACCAGTCGCTCAGTTGGCGCGACCGGGGCGGGCGTGCCGAGGCCTTCGAGAGCAAAACGGGCGAAGGCATGAAGCAGCAAGGCCGTTGCGACAACAATCAGGACCCAGCCGACGGGGACCAGGCCGGGCAGGGTCGACCATGGCAGACGATAGCGATCGGTCAACAGCCAGGGCAGCAATCCCGCGACCACACCGGGCGCTGCGATGAAGAACAGCGCGCTGCCGGCGATCGCCTGACGGGTCCTCATCGTGGCTTCCTTGGTCGCGATTTTCGGGCCGATGCGTATCTGCCGCAAAAATAATGGCTGCCGCAAAAATAAACGCGCGCTGCCTGATTCGCCGTCATTCGTTGTTTTCTGCGTTCTGGACCGAAATTCGCAGCTGATTGGCTATTTCGCAATGATTCTTGACTGGCCGCGCACCGCATTTCGCGATTCTTCTGGTCCTACGAGGCCAAGCAACGGGTTAGACCACAGCCTGTGTCATTTTGCATGCGAGTGTTGCAAAATAGATGCTTGTTTCTTGGGCATGATGAGCACATATATAGATCATCTCCTGGGTGCGTTCTCCTCCCATTAGCGCCCTCGAGTGTTCCCCTCTGGAGGTTAGCCTTAACAGGCACTTCCAATCAAACTCAGCCGGATCTTCGTTGATCCGGCTTTTTTGTATCCCGATCTCTGCCGGCGCTGACGCAAAGCCGACCGAAATTGTCATGTAACAGTGACATGTAACCTCAGGTAACATGTCGCAGGCGCGCAGCATCGACTAAGCAGATCATAGGACGCGGTGTGGTTCGTGCGGGAGATGGGGGCATCACTCGGACGATCCGGGCTCAGGCGGCTACCGCGTCCGAACCATTCTTCCGCTGAGGCTGTCAAGCGTTGGCGGCATGTGCGGCGGACCTGCCGTTTCGCCTCCCACGAAGACGGTCCGCAAGAGAACGGCGTCCGGATCATTTCCGGACGCCGTTTCCTTGTGTTCTGCAGCTGTCGCCAAGTTCCAGTGTCAGGCGGCCTTGCCATTGGCGTTCAACGCCTCGTCAGCCAGCCGGCCGGTGAGTTCGGCCATATGGTCGAAGCTGGCACGGTAGCTGGCGACGCCCGCGGTGGCCGAACGCAGCTCGATGATCAGATCGCCGATCTCGGCCTGCGGCATGGTCGCCTCGACGACATCCCATCCCGGCCAGCCGGGCCGCGCATCGTAGCCGAGGATTTGGCCGCGCCGCTGCGGGATCAGGGCGATGATTTTCGATGTCGCGTCGGACGGCGTGACGATTTCCACCTTCATGATCGGTTCAAGCAGCACCGGCGAGCAAGCGGCCATGCCTTCCTTCATCGCCAGCTTTGCCGCCATCTGGAAGGCCATGTCCGACGAATCGACAGAATGATAGGAGCCATCGGACAGGTTGACGGCGACGTCGACCACTGGAAAGCCGAGCGGCCCCGATTTCAGATAATCGCGCACACCGGCCTCGACCGACTGGATATAGGTTTTCGGCACGGCGCCGCCGGTGATGGTGTCGGTGAACTGGAAACCGGAGCCGCGCGGCAGCGGCTTGATCTCGATCACCACGTCGCCGAACTGGCCATGGCCGCCCGACTGCTTCTTGTGACGGCCACGCTGCTGCGCCGCTTTGCGGATCGTCTCGCGGTAAGGCACGGCCGGCGGATGGCCTTCGACCGGAATCTGGTTCTTGCCCTCCAACCGCTCGCGCACGACACGCAGATGCATTTCGCCATGGCCCGACAGCACGGTTTCAGCCGAATCCTGATTGTGGCGCACGCTGAGCGAGGGATCTTCTTCGGCAAGGCGCTGGATGGCCGCCGACATCTTGACCTCGTCCTTGCGTTCCTTCGGTCGCAACGCAAAAGCAAAGACCGGTTGCGGCGGCGTCAGCGTGACCAAGGGCTTGATGCCGCCCTTGATCGAGGTCAAGGTCTGACCGGTCGTGACCTCGTCCATCTTGCCGAGCGCGACCGTGTCGCCGGCCGGGGCTGAGGTGAGCTTGGTCTGGTCCTTGCCGAGCATTCTGTAGATGCCGGAGACCTTGGCCGTCGCGCCATTCGAAAGGAACAGCTCGGAGGCGTCGGCAAGCTGGCCGGACAGGATGCGCGAGATCGACAGCTTGCCGCCATGGGCGGTGTGGATGGTCTTCATCACCTGGACCACGGTCGCATTGCCGTCAGGCGCGCCGAGGCGCTTGCGTGTTGCTTCGACATCAGGCGCGTCGTGGCGGATCGTTTTCAGCAGCCGCAGCACACCATTGCCCTTCTCGGCGGTGCCGATCAGCACCGGCGTCACGGCACCATCGCGCAAGTCGGCGGCCAGGTCGTCGAAGATGGCGTCCTTGGGCGGCTCGATTTCGTCGAGCAGCTGCTCCATCAGTTGATCATCATGGTCGGCGAGCGTCTCCAGCATGGAAAAGCGCGCTTCGAGCTCGCGCGCCTTGTCGTCGCTGGGAATCTGTGCGACTTCGCTTTCGGCATACTCGCGATAGATGTAGGCGCGCTCCAGCGCCAGATCGATCGAGCCGATCACCACGCCATCCTTGCGCAGCGGGATCTGGCGCAGCAGCAACGGCACAGAGCTCGCCGGCTGCAGCATCTTCAGCGTGTCGCGCACGCCTGATATCGCCTTGTCGACCTTGTTGAGGAACATGATGCGCGGCACGCCGAGATCGTCGAGCTTGCGCATGATCAGCTGCAGAGCAGGAATCTTCTTCGCATCGGCTTCGGCGACGACCACGGCGATGTCGCAGGCGGCTAGAACCGGCTCTGCCTCGAAGGAGAATTCGATGGAGCCGGGACAATCGACGAAGGTGAGTTGCTCGCCCATGAAGTCGGTGGTGGCAAACGTCGCCTCAACGCTCATGGCGTGGGCGCGTGCCTCGGGCGAATGATCGGAAACTGTGTTTCCCGAGGAGACCGGATTCTGGCGGGGGATGGCGCCCGTGCGGGCCAATATGGCTTCGAGAAGTGTCGTCTTACCGCTTGCAAAGGGACCGACTATGGCAATGCATTTCGGTCCCGTGCGTCGTCCTCCGGCGCGAGTTCCCATGACTGACCTCCACTCAGGCGTTTCCCTGGGAGCGGCGGCCGGCCTGTCGACCGTCGCGGGCGGGGCTTTTTTCAGTTTGCCACCTACCCAAAAGCATCGTCCCACGGGTTCGCCTGGAGGGCAAGTGATTTGAGGATCGCCTGATGTCGCGGATGTTGAGCCGGCGAAGCCGTCGGATGCCGGCTTGGGCTTTCCGTCAATTCCGTGACAGGCCTGTCGCCGAACAGCCGCAAAAGCGGTTGCGCCTTCATGGTTATCGGATGAAAGTGCCCCTTCCTGCGACAAATAGGAAAGGTCGTCGACGACCGATCCGCCATCAGCTTTGAGGACTCGCGACGATGAAGATCATTGCTTGCGGCAGCGTGCCGACCGTCATTGCGCCGGAAAAGTACTTCACCGGCCGCGTGTGGCAGACGCCGATCATCGAGAAGGAAGCGCCGGCGCGGCTACGCGCCGTCATGGTCGGTTTCGAGCCCGGCGCGCGTACCCACTGGCATACGCATCCGCTGGGCCAGACGCTCTATGTCGTGTCGGGCGCCGGCCTCGCGCAAAGCTGGGGCGAGCCGATACAGGCAATCAGGGCCGGCGACGTCATCTCGTTTGCGCCTGACGAAAAGCATTGGCACGGCGCCGGTCCGAAATCGGCGATGGCCCATATCGCCATGCAGGAGGCGCTCGACGGCGTCCATGCCGACTGGCTGGAGACGGTGACCGACGAGCAGTATGGCGGCTGAGCCCCTTGAGCCCGCAAAACCCGATTGCGAGCCGGGTTTGGTGTTCGAGATGCACCAGATCAGGTCAGCGAGGCGGTGAAGCGCTGGATGCGCGCGCAGGCCTCTTCGAGCAACGCCTCCGACGTGGCATAGGAGATGCGGAAGTTCGGGCCGAGGCCGAATGCCGAACCGAACACGACCGCCACGCCCTCGGCCTCGAGCAGTTCTGAGCAGAAGGCTTCGTCGCTGTCGATCAGCTTGCCGGCTTTGGTCTTCTTGCCGATCAACTGGGAACAGGACGGATAGACGTAGAAAGCACCTTCGGGAGACGGACATGTGATGCCGCGCGCCTGATTGAGCATCGACACGACGAGATCGCGCCGAGCCTGGAAGATCGCCTTGTTTTTCGCAATGAAATCCTGCGGACCGTTCAGCGCCTCCACCGATGCCCACTGGGCAATGGTGCAGGCGCCGGAGGTCTGCTGGCCTTGGATCATGTCCATCGCCTTGATCAGCGCTACCGGCCCGGCCGCATAGCCGATGCGCCAGCCAGTCATCGCATAGGCCTTCGACACACCGTTCATGGTCAGCGTGCGCTCATAAAGCTTCGGCTCGACCTCGGCGATCGTCGTGAAGACGAAATCGCCGTAGATCAGGTGCTCGTACATGTCGTCGGTCAGCACCCAGACATTGGGGTGTTCGAGCAGCACGTCGGCCAGAGCGCGCAACTCAGCCTCGCTGTAGGCGGCGCCCGACGGGTTCGACGGCGAGTTCATCAACAGCCATTTGGTGCGCGGTGTGATCGCCTTTTGCAACGCCGCCGCCGTCAGCTTGAAGCCGTTGTCGATGGAGGTGTCGGCAAATGCCGGGGTGCCGCCGCAGATCGCTACCATCTCGGGATAGCTGACCCAGTACGGCCTCGGAATGATGACCTCGTCGCCGGGGTTCAGCGTCGCCATGAAGGCATTGAACAGGATCTGCTTGCCGCCGGTGCCGACGATAGTCTGCTCCGGCCGGTAATCGAGATTGTTCTCGCGCTTGAATTTTTTGGCGATTGCCTCGCGCAGCGGCACGATGCCGGAAACCGGAGGATATTTCGTTTCGCCGCGGCGGATGGCCTCGATCGCAGCGTTCTTGATGTTGTCCGGCGTGTCGAAGTCCGGTTCGCCGGCACCCAGCCCGATCACGTCACGACCGGCGTTTTTCAACTCGCGCGCCTTCTGCGTCACGGCGATGGTCGCGGAAGGCTTTACGCGGGAAAGGGCGTCGGCAAGAAAGGCCATGACGGCGTTGTCTCCTTGTAGGGCCAGGCGGTGCGTCCGACCGCGGCGTCTCTCATGTCGCATCATCCCGCCAAGCGCAAGCATTGTCGGATGAGCCAGACCTCAAATCCCCGGCAAATCCGGCAACAATAAATTCACTTACACGCGGTAAAACACCGGGTGGCTGGATCACGACCCATTCCACCAGTCTCGCTACGGGAGGAACCGTGTCGCGCAGCATCGGGCTTGGCCATATCGTCCGTCATGACGACGGCACCGCCAGCGGTGTCTGGGGCAACTATACGCTGCAAAGCGCCTTCCAGCCGATTTTCGCCTTCAGCAACGGCAAATTGTCCATCACCGGATTCGAGGGCCTGATCCGGCCGTTCCGCGACGCCGAGCCGCAGTCGCCGGTGAGTTTCTTCAACGCCTGTCCGACGGTCGACCGCCTGCATATCGAGGCGCTGACGAGGACGCTGCATCTTTTGAACGCCGGCGTCTGCCTGCCGCAGGAGGCATTCATTTTCATCAACTTCGATCCGTCGGTGTTCACCGATCGCAGCATCGCCGACAAGGCGCTGCGCGACATGCGGCTGGTGCTGCATGAGGCTGGGATCGATGCGAACCGCGTCGTCTGCGAGGTCACCGAACAGAAATCGGCGTCGCAGGAAACGCTCTACAATTTCGTCGAGGCGCTCAGGGCCAACGGGTTTCGCATCGCCGTCGACGACTACGGCGCCGAAGAGTCCGACATCAACCGGATCAAGGAGCTCAGGCCTGACATCGTCAAATTCGACGCCCACTGGATCATGCAACTGATGGAGTCCGGCGCCGGATTCGCGCTGCTGACCGCCATGGTGGCAAGTTTCGAACAGCAAGGCATCCGCACCGTGTTCGAGGGCATCGAGGAGGGCTGGCAGCTTGAACTGGCCGAGAAATCGGGAGCCTCGATGGTGCAGGGATTCGCGCTGGCGCGCCCGGAGCTTGTACCGACCAGCTTTCACGTCTTCGGCAACGAAAGCCAAGTCTTCGGCAAGGAAAGGCAGATGCCGGTGACAGCGTCTGACGCCGGCGAGGCGCCTGCGACCGTCTCGCCTTCGCCGCGGCCGAAACGGGCTTTCGGGCGCAAGGTGGTGCCGTGACCGGGCGGCCTGAAAGGCGGCGAAATGTCGGCGAGGCAATCTTTGCCGACGAAGTCGGGATCGAATATGGCGTCTATGGCGCGTTCCGGCTGAGGAGCGCCTACCAGCCGATCTTTGCGCCGCACGGCAGGTTTTTGAAGGCCGTCGCCGTCGAAGGCCTGATCGAGCCGCACCGCGCCGGCAGGCCGGTCGCGCCGCGCGTATTCTTCGAGGGCATCCCGGTGCCGGATCGCCTGTTCGTCGAGACGATGTGCCGGGTGCTGCATCTGCGGAATTTCCGCAACATCGGCGTCGGCGGGCTCGACTTGTTCTTCAACTACAATCCGCTGATCAACGATGACCCCGGGCGAGCGCTGGCTGAGATCAGGCTGATGACCAGGCGTCTCGCCGAGTTCGACCTGCACCCCGGCATGCTGGTCTGCGAGATCACCGAGCAGGCGGCTGAAGACAAGGTGCTCGTCAGCTTGGCGCGCGAGATGCGGCGTGACGGCATCCGCATCGCAATCGACGATTTCGGCACCGGGCATTCGACGGAAGAACGGGTCGCCCTTGTCCAGCCCGACATCGTCAAGATCGACGGCACCTGGTTCGCGGAATTCTGCCGCCATGCCGCCGCCGAACGGTTTTTCCGGCCGCTGGTCTCGGCGCTGCATGACCGCGGCGCCAAGGTGCTGGTCGAAGGCATCGAGCAAGCCACGCATCTGCGCGTCGCGCTGGACGGCGGCGTCGACCTGATGCAGGGTTTTTACCTTGCCCGGCCGGCGCTGGCCGGCATGATCTTCGACGAGGAGCCGCTGCCAATCGACAGGCTGCTTGGCATGGCCAACAACGTCGTGCCGTTGTTTGGGTGATCTATCAGCGGCGCTGATAGTTGCGCCAAAACAAATCACTGGATGAAGCTGTCGCTGCCGGGGTAATTGCCGGTAAAGGCGCTCGCCCCGAGGGAGCGGCGATGGGAGCAAGAATGACCATACTCTATGGAATGATCGACAGCGGCAATTGCTACAAGCCGCGCCTGTTGATGGCCAAGCTCGGCATCCCTTTCACCAATGTCGAGGTCAGTTCGCACACCGGCGAAACGCGCAAGCCAGACTATGTCGCCAAGAACCCGAACGCCATGGTGCCGCTGCTCGAGCTCGACGACGGCCGGCGGCTTGCCGAATCCAACGCCATTCTGCTCTACCTCGCCGAAGGTACGCGGTTGCTGCCGGTCGACAAATACGAACGGGCACTGGCCTACCAATGGCTGTTCTTCGAGCAATACAGCCACGAACCCTATATCGCGGTGCGCAAGGCGCTGCTGACCTTTCCCGAACGGGCCAAGGACGCGACACCCGAACGGCTGGCGGTTACGCTGGAGCGCGGCAACAAGGCGCTCGGCGTGATGAACAAGCATCTGGCGGGCAGTGCGTTCTTTGCCGGCGAGGCCTTGAGCGTCGCCGACATTGCGCTCTACGCCTATACGCATACGGCCGAGATGGGCGGTTTTCAGCTCGAGCCCTACCCGGCGGTGGCGGCCTGGCTGAAACGGGTCGAGGCGGATCCTGGGCATGTGCCGATGGAGTGGCTGCCTTAATTCTGTCCTCACGCTCGTCGCCGCTTCGCGGCTCGCTCCGGACGGGGCGCGCCACGAGGCGCGACGCCCGGTCGGGCTTGCGGCCTTCGGCCGTGGCGCGAATTCGAATTGGGTGATGAGGCCTAGCCGTGTGATTCAGAGGGGCTGGTCCGGCCGGCGCGATGGTCGGCCAAGGCCTGCTTGGCAAATTTATCCAGCCTGCCAGCCTTGGCGTCGGCTTCGATCTGCCGATCCCACATGTCCGCTTTCAGCGCCTCGAACCAGGCGGCAAATGCCTTCAGTTCCTCAGGGCTCAGTTCAGCGACGGATTTTTCGATCTGTTCGAGCTTGCTCATAGGCTAAAAACACCATGGTTGGCACAATAAGCCCAAGGCGGCTGTTTCATCCGGAAATCCGGACAGCAAAAAGGCGGGACAAAATCCCGCCTTCCCATGCTTGGTAGCCTGATCGGGAGCGCTTTGGCCGGGCCGGCAGCAATCTGCTGCTTCGGCTTGTCGGGTTTTTCGCTCCGGCGCGCTTCTCGCGCGACCGTCAGTACATCCGTGACTTGCCGCGCGCCCCGAGCTATCGCTCGGCGCGCGCCATTCGCAAAATCAGGCTGCCTTGCTCAGAGATCCAGCGGACGACTTGCCAGTGCGGCGGTCCTGCTCGATCTCGAAGTTGATCTTCTGGCCTTCGACCAGGGTCGACAGCCCAGCGCGCTCGACTGCAGAGATGTGGACGAAAACGTCCGCGCCGCCGCTATCAGGCTGGATGAAGCCGAAACCCTTGGTGGAATTAAACCACTTGACCGTACCTGTTGCCATTTCGATAGTCCTTATACGTTTGCTTTAGCTTGACTGAACCGAAGTCCAGCCGGTTTGTATCGAGATTTTGGAGATAGACGTCAGCAAACGCGAATATCGCGAGGCCCGGATCGATCGGCCGAAATATCAATGGACCCCATATAGTCCGCTTCTCCGCAAAAAACAAGACTGCACGAAAAAAGGCGCTGATACGGCGCTGCCCAATGGCCGCCCCAATCGCGTGAGAGCGTTGCACGTCGCGCGTTGCGGCGGGTCGCGTGGCCTATCGCGCACGCTGCGGGGAAGGATCGTGCCGCCTCCGAGCGTCCGGTCCTGTTTGGGGAGAGGACCATGAAAACTGTCCTGTTTGCCGCCTGCCTGACGCTGGTCGCCGCCGAGGCGCAGGCGATCTCGCGCTATGACCCGAGCCGCATGAGCTGCGGCACGGTGCGCGCGACCATCGCACGGGAAGGCGCCGTCATCTTGCGTTATCAGTCGACGCGCACGCCGGGGCTGCCGCTCTACGACCGTTATGTGCGGAGCCAGAGTTTCTGCAACATGGGCGAGGTCAGGGCACGCGCTTCGGTGCCGAGCGCCGATACCAACTCCTGCATCGTCTACAAGTGCAAGCGCGTGGAAACAGACCGGCTTTCCCGCCGGCGCATCTTTCCGGACTAGCTATGTCGGGCCTCAAAATCCAAAAGAGACCTGCGCCGGCGGCGGCGGGCCGACGCGCACGCCTTCCATCGCCAGCATCTTCTCTTTTGTGGTCGAGCCGCCTGGCGCTGAAAAACCGCCGATCTTGCCGCCGGCGGCAAGAATGCGATGGCAAGGGATGACCAGCGGCACCGGGTTGGCGCCGAGCGCGGCGCCCGTCTCCCGCGCCAGCCCGGCATGGCCGGCGCGCTTGGCCAGTTCGCCATAGGTGGTGGTCTCGCCGAAGGCGAGCTTGCGCGCCGCGTCGTAGATGGCGAGGCGGAAATCGTCGACACCGCTGAGATCGACCGGCACACCGGAGAAATCCATGTCCTCGCCGGCGGCATAGGCCTTTATCGACGCGATCAGCTCGGCAACCCATTGCGGTCGGGCGCTCGACGCGGCGTTGCCGGCATAGCGCAGCAGCCGCCGTTCCACGGCGTCGCGGCTGCGCTGGGGCAGGCAAAGCCTCGTCAGCCCGGCCTCGCTCCAGGCGATGCCCATGAAGCCGATCACGGTTTCGAAGACGGCGTGGCCGGCGATGATTTGGGAGGTGCTTTCCATGAGGTGCTCCTTTCCGAAGAATGGACGGCAATTCAGTACATATCGAGAACGAGATATGGCATTCTCAGGGGTCTGTTGCCACCCGAAAACCATTCGAAATCCCAACTGGCTGCGGATTGCCGGGGGAAAGCCGCTGGTGTAAGGACTTCTTAACAGACGAACGGACCCGAGCGCGGCTTGCCAGCAAAAATCATCTTTCCCGCGATCGGCGTGATGCTCGCTGCGGCCGGTCTCAGCGGCTGCACTTCGACCGCCCAGACCAAGGCCGTGCCTTCCCTGACTGAAACCGCCGCAGATGGTGGCGACGCCGGCTATGCGCTGGCGCTGCCCGACACGGTTTCGGTGCTGCCGGAATCGTCCGGCGTCACGCCCGTCCAGACCGCGGCGCTGGCCGTCGATCCCGCCGCGACGCCTGCCCAGCCAGCTGCCTTCGCCGGCCCGACCCCATTGGCCGCAAGTGCGCCTGCAGTCATGACGGCCGATGCCGCGCCAGCCGGCACAGCGCCTGTCCATGCGACGGCCGCTGTCGCCATTCCGGTCACCGGCGAGACAGGCAAGATGATGCCCGGCGTTCAGCAGGCTGCCTATGTCGTGCCTGAGAATCCGTCCGCCCTGCTTTCGACCAGCCCTGCCAAGAAGTATTCGGCGGGCCCGCGCGGCGAGATCGAGCGGCTGATCGAGAAATATGCCGTCCTCTATCAGGTGCCGGTCGATCTGGTGCTCCGCGTCGTCAAGCGCGAAAGCACCTTCAATCCCAAGGCCTACAATCGCGGCCATTGGGGGCTGATGCAAATCAAGCATGCGACGGCGCGCGGCATGGGCTATGACGGGCCGGCGAGCGGGTTGTTCGACGCCGAGACCAACCTGAAATATGCGGTGAAATATCTGCGCGGCGCCTGGCTGGTGGCCGGCGGCAACGCCAGGCGCGCCGACCGGCTCTACCAGAGCGGCTATTATTACGACGCCAAGCGCAAGGGCATGCTGGAACAAACCGGCCTTGGCCGCGACCGCGCTCGGCGTCGTCTGCAGCCCGATGCCTGAATACCATGCCTGAGCCGCGCCCGCCGGCGCCAAACGACATAAGGCTGCGCAAGACCCTCGACGACACGCTTGCTCCGCCGCGCTGGCCGGAAGGTTTTGTCATGCGCGGCTTCGAGGCCGCCGACGCGCCCGCTTTGCATACGCTTTTGACCACCGTTTTCGACGATGGCGAGGACGGGCCGTTCGACGAATGGTGGCCGCGCATTTCAAGCGACGCGGAATTCGACCCTGCCTTGTGTTTCCTGGTTATCGACGGCAAGGGTCGGCTGGCGGGGGCGGCACTGTGCTGGACGAGAGCGTTCGTGAAAGACCTTGCCGTCCACCCTGAGGCGCGCGGCCGAGGCATCGCCGAGGCGCTGATGTGGCACGTCTTCACCGCCTTTCACGCACGCGGCGCTGCGCATGTCGATCTCAAAACCAACACGGTTGAGAATGCTGCCGCCGTCAGGCTTTACCAGCGGCTGGGGATGTTCGAAGTCGACTGGGCGGGGTGAGTAGCGGTTGGCGAAACCGATCAGCGAGCATTGTGCGGAAACGAAGTGTCCACCAAGGCGGCAGGCTGCATCTTGCCGGCAACCGTTCGGAAGTTAAGCTGCGATCCTGCGGCTTTCGTGCCGCGGGCGGGGTCTCGACCGAAACCGGAGAAACACGATGCGGCTTTTACTTTTCAAACCGGGTCTGGCCAAAACCGGTCTGGCCAAAACGAGTCTGGTGATCCTCGCCCTTCCGCTTCTTGCGAGCGTCGCGCGCGCCGAGGAATGCGCCAACGCACAGGACCAGGCGACCATGAACGAATGCGCCGGCAAGTCGTTCACCGAAGCCGACAAGAAGCTCAACCACGCCTACAGGCAGATCGAGGGCCGCCTGAAGGACGACGCTGCGACGAAGAAGCTGCTGGTCGGCGCGCAGCGCGCCTGGATCGCCTTTCGCGATGCCGAATGCGCTTTCCAGGGCGGCCCGCCCGATATGGCAGGCAGCATGTATCCGATGGTTATCGCCGGCTGCAAGGAGAGCCTCACCAACATCAGGCTGAAGGATTTTCAGGGCTATCTCAACTGCCGGGAGGGCGACACGAGCTGCCCGGTGCCGCCGCAGTAACCTCTGTCGCTGGCGAAGGCGGAGCCGTTAAAGTCTTTTCGCCGGGTTAGTGTGCAAAATGTCGGAACCCTGCTTCGCGATGCGTCTTTGAGAGGCAAGGTGCGCTGCCGCTTAGGGCGCGCGCCGCCAAAAGCACGGCAGATGGAGATGACGATGATCACCTTTCCCAACGAATCTCAGGAATACCGCGCCGCCCGCGAAACGCTTCTGCAAAAGGAAATCGAGCTGCGCCGCGCCATGGAGGATGTGGCCGTCGCCCGCCGCGCACTGCCGCCGGGCGGGCTGGTGCCACAGGATTATGTATTCGACGGACTTGACGCCGACGGCAAGCCGGCCCGCATAAAACTGTCGGAGCTGTTTTCACCCGGCAAGGACACGCTGATCGTCTACTCGATGATGTTTCCGCGCCATCCGCAGGAGACGCGCGACGTGGCGACAAGCGGCGGCACGGCCAAGCTCGCGCGGGCCGACCAGCCATGCCCGTCCTGCGCGGCGCTGCTCGACCAGTTCGACGGCGCAATCGGCCATCTCGAGGCCGCCGGCTTCAATTTCGCCGTTGTGGGCAAGACCGCGCTCGAAAACCTGATCACGCTTGGCCGCGATCGCGGCTGGACGAACATGCGGCTGCTTTCGTCGGCCGGCAACAGCTTCAAACGCGACTACCACGCCGAGGCCGACGACGGCGCGCAGCTGCCGATGCTGTCGGTATTCCATCGCGACGCCGATGGCATCCGCCATTTCTGGAGTTCGGAACTTGGCTTCGCACCGTCCGAACCCGGCCAGGACCCGCGCGCCATCGGCACTTGCGAGCCCTTGTGGAACCTGATGGATTTCACGCCGGAGGGCCGGCCGGACTGGAACGAGCAGTTGCAGTATGACGGCGCGTGCTGCCACTGACCTCGGCAGCCAGGCACATCTCTTCCTGTTGGAGAAAATGGATCGGCGTGTCGGCGCCAAAGCGGGGTGTTGGCAGGATCGCCGACACCTCATTCCTGTCCCCGTCGCGCAACTTCGCCGCTTGTGTCGCGTTGGTCTCTCGTAGGATCACAAATCAGGAGATTTCCTGTGAAAACGCATCTCACGCTTGCCATGGTCGCCTTGCTTGCCGGCGCGCCGGCGGCCTTCGCCCAATCCGCCACGCCGGCCGATATACCTGCTGTCGGCCAAACCAAGATCGAGACCGAGACCTTCACCAAAACGGTCCCCAGCGCCAACCGGTTCGAGATTGAAAGCAGCAAGCTGGCCGAACAAAAGAATGTCGCGGCCGATGTGAAGGAATTCGCCTCGCTGATGATCAGGGATCACACCAAGGCTGGCGAAGATTTCAAGGCAGCTCTCGAACAGAGCCAGATCACGGCTTCGGTGACAGCGAGCGGCCCGGCCCTGTTGTCGAAGGATCAGGCGATGCTGGACGAGCTCAAGAAGCTCGACGGCGATGAATTCCAGGCGAAATACATCGTCCTGCAGACGCAGGCGCACAAGCAGGCTTTGGCGCTGTTTTCCACCTATGCGCAGTCGGGCGAAGATCCGGCGCTGAAGGAATTCGCCAAGAAGACGCTACCGACGCTGCGGGCGCACGAGGAGCGCCTAAAGGATCTGGTGGCCGCCCACAGCTAACGCGTGTCGCCCAAACGCAGGCCCTCGGGCCTGACCCGAGATGCGCAGCGGTTTTGGGATAACGACATTCAGACGTGAGTTTAAAGCGAGTCGCAACGCTTTAAGCTGGAACTGTTATCAGGTGCTTTTGATCTGCTCGACTGCGGTCGCCAGCAGGTCGTTCATGACGCCGCGAATCTGAACATCCGACTGGGCGATGCCTGCCGCGTCGAAATCGGCGCGTATTTTGCGCAACACGTCGTCGTCCCCGGCCTCTTCGAAGTCTGCGCGCACCACCTCTTTCGCATAAGCGTCGGCGTCCTCGCCTGACTTGCCGAGCTTTTCGGCGGCCCATAGGCCGAGCAGCTTGTTACGGCGCGCCATGGCCCTGAACTTCGTGTCCTCGTCCATCGCAAACTTCTTTTCGAAGCCTTCCTGACGGTCTCTCATACTGCTCATAATTTGCCTCGTTCAGGTGTGAGTCTCCGACCTTCATCCGATGGAGAAGAAGGGCGGCGGTAGGGGCCGAACATGGCGTGCATGGATGTCATAAGCAAGACCGGACCGTTCTTTCCGCAGGGCAATCGCTTCGGGTTTGCGCTGCCGCTATTGCCCCGCGAGCAGAACTTGGGTTCCTCGCCCCCACGAATGTGGGGGAGAGGTGGCTCGGCGCAGCCGAGACAGAGAGGGGACAGCCGCGACCGTGACCAAGTTTTCTACAACGCATTCGCCCTACGAAGCCCCCTCTCCGACCGCTTCGCGGCCACCTCTCCCCCGCACTAGCGGGGGCGAGGAACCCGAGGGGTTGAGGGCGCCGGCTTCAACAATCGATCGCATGCCCGACTGCCTTCGCACTGATGTGATTTGACGTTGCCGCGCCGTGACCTACTCTCGAACACTGACGGCATGAGCCGAGGAGACGAGCGATGCAGTCACCTTTCAACGGGACTCGGAGCGTCACGCTGGCAGCGGCAGTGATCGTTGCCGCCGCCACTGCAGCCTATGCCCATCACGGCTGGTCGTGGACCCAGGATGGGTTTTTTGAGCTCCGGGGCAAGATCACGGCCGTCTATATCGGCAATCCGCACGCCACACTGGATGTCGACGCCGACGGAGAGGTCTGGCGGGTGGATTTGGCGCCGCCGTCGCGTACCATCGCTGCAGGCTTCACCGAGGAGGTCGCAAAAGTCGGCGACGAGGTGACCGCGATCGGCCACCGCTCGCGCGATGAGACCGAGAAGTGGATGAAAGCAGCCCGCGTCATCGTCAACGGCAAGGCTTATGACGTCTATCCAGACCGCGTGCCGCCGGCCTGAATGGACTGGTACCTCGCCGGCATCGAGCAACTCACCTTGGTGCGGGCACTGAAGGCCTCCTTCGTCGCCTATCCCATAGTCAATGCGCTGCACATCATGTCGATCGGCGCGCTGCTGACCAGCGTCTGGCTCATGGACCTCCGGATCTTGGGCGCCTTCCGCTCGCTGCCGTACGCGGCGTTCATCGCGCTGCTGCGCCGCACCGCATTTGCCGCGTTCACCGGCGCGCTTCTCACTGGGTCACTGCTCTTTTCAGTCAGGGCGAGGGAGTATGCCGCGATGCCGATTTTCCTCGCCAAGATGACGCTCATACTCCTCGCCGGCGCCAATTTTCTCACCTTCATGCGCCGCGCAAAAGGCGGCGCCGAGCCGGCCGGCGGGACCGTCACCATCCTGGCCGTGCTGTCGCTGGTGCTGTGGACGTCGGTGCTGTTCGCCGGACGGTTTATTGGGTTTCTCAACTGAGGTGAGCTGGGCTGCCTTGCACGTCTGCCGGTCTCCCTCGCATACAGACAGGGATGGCACGGTAGGGGAGAGGCGACAATTTCCGCTTGTCTTTCAAGTAAACTCGTCCTCAAATCCCGCTGGGGATAGGGAGGGCGAGTCCTTGAATAAATTGCCGAAGAAATTCGTCGAACGAATTGCATCAAATCTCAAGAAATATCAACGGATTGCCTTGGCTCAGCAAAAGTCCGATGTGGCGGAAGCTGACACGGTTACCTTGATCAAGGACATCCTGGCTGAGGTGTTTGGCTACGACAAATATGATGAACTCACGTCGGAGCATCAGATCAAAGCCACATACTGCGATCTCGCGATTAAGATCGGAGGAAAGCTGCGATTGCTTGTTGAAGTGAAATCGGCCGGCAGCAGCCTGGCCGACAATCATCTGAGACAAGTCATCGATTACGGGGCTCATCAAGGTATTCACTGGGTGATCCTGACCAATGCGGTCGAATGGCGGCTGGTCCGGATTTACGTGGCAAATCAGATCAGCCACGAAGAAGTGTGCCGCATCGTCTTTGCCGACATGAATCCTAAAAATGAGGATCATTTGCAGTGCCTGTTCCTGTTTGCCAAGGAAGGGCTGACAATCGACGCGATGGACGCCTTTCACCAACAGGCGCAGTTGTTCAACAAGTTTACCGTTTCAGCGATCATCCGGTCGGAGCCGGTGATTTCAATGGTGCGGCGGGAGATTCGGAAGCTCTTTCCTGACATCAAGGTTGGCAACGAAAACCTGTCGCAACTAGTCGAGAATGAAGTGATCAAGCGGGACACGATCGAAGGTGAGAAGGCGAAGGAAGCCTTCGCTAGGATGCGAAAAGCCATGAATAAATTGGAAAGAGCGAAGACCAAGGCTGCGAAGGTAGCTACCGCCGAACTGACCTAGGGCTTCCCGAAGTTGGCTGTCAAGTCGGTCAACGGACCTCGACCCCGCGATCGCTCCATTTATAGCCGTAATTATGGATTTAGAAATGACCGACCTGCATCGATTCACTCGAGTGGAGTTCAACCACTTTAAAGCTTTTGAGAAATTTACTCTAAATCTTCGAAATTTTAATATACTTGTCGGTCCTAATAACGCCGGAAAATCAACTATCTTAGCTGCGTTCAGGATATTAGCTTCTGCTTTGCGAAAAGCGACATCAAGAAAGGCGGAAGTCGTAAGTGGCCCTCAGGGGTCGGTTTATGGATATATTGTGGATCTTGCCGCCATATCAATTGCTGAAGAAAACATATTTTACAACTATGATGACAGTCAGCCCGCTTCTATCAAATTTAGTTTATCTAACAAGAACGAGATTCTGCTATTTTTTCCTGAAGCTGGGTCCTGCCATTTAATAGCAACGAACAATAACGGTAAGACACCCCATTCTCCAAAGGAATTTACAAGACACTTTAATTGCCCGATCGGTTTCGTCCCTATATTGGGTCCTGTTGACCATAATGAAATATTATACGAAAAAGAGGCCGCTAGATTGGCGCTTTTCAATTATAGATCTGCCAGAAACTTTAGAAATATTTGGTATCACTATCCAGAGAAGTTTGACGAATTTCGCGAAGTCCTTGGTCTGACTTGGCCTGGTATGGATATCGAAAAGCCAATAGTCGACTATTCGCACAAGAACGCGAGACTATATATGTTTTGCCCGGAATCGAGAATTCCGAGGGAGATTTTTTGGGCTGGGTTCGGATTTCAAGTCTGGTGCCAGATGTTAACTCATTTGATTCAGTCCAGCAATAACTCTCTATTCCTGATAGATGAGCCTGACATTTATCTTCATTCTGAACTTCAGCGTCAGTTGCTTACGTTGTTAAGAAATATTGGTCCCGACATACTTATTGCCACCCATTCAACTGAGATAATAACTGAGGCGGAGGCAGACGACATCGTCGTCATTAACAAGAAAAGACGGCAGGCGCAGCGTGTAAAAAACCCTTCGCAGTTGGGAGATGTATTCTCATCTCTTGGGTCCAACTTGAACCCTATCCTTACTCAATTGGCAAAAACGCGGCGAGCTCTATTTGTTGAAGGAAAGGATTTCCAGATACTCGGGAAATTTGCCAGCAAGCTTGGGTTTGCGGAGGTGGGTAATCGCGGAAATTTTGCGGTCATACCTGTGGAGGGTTTTAACCCGGAGAGAGCAAAGAATATCAAGGCTGGTATGGAGTTGACCCTAGGTGGGAAGATAGCATCAGCGATCGTTTTTGATCGGGACTATCGAAGCGAAGATGAATGCACCGCTATTAAGGAAGCTTGTGGGAAGTTTTCGGAACTGGTGACACTCCATCGCCGGAAAGAGATTGAGAACTTTTTACTAGTCCCTGTCGCGATAGATAGAGCGGCGGCCAATAAAGTTTCAGAGGTGCTGCGTCGCGGTG
The DNA here is from genome assembly GCA_004020365.1 of Mesorhizobium sp. GTDB lineage: Bacteria > Pseudomonadota > Alphaproteobacteria > Rhizobiales > Rhizobiaceae > Mesorhizobium. The sequence goes on along the minus strand of SAQR01000023.1, from coordinate 4,120 downwards.
GAAGCGCGAAGGCATATGTCCCAATTGCGGAGTCTGTGCTGAATAAGTTCTCATTGGAGAAAAAGAACTACGTGGCTGGGCAATTTCTTTCTAATCGCCGGCGATTTGAGAGGCAGAACTCTCCAAATTTGAACGACGCGACGGTGAGCGAAGCTGCAATGAATGAGTTTGATAAATTTTGGGATAACCCAGATTTGAGAATGGGGCTTATCCCTGGGAAGGATGCGCTAAGTTGCGTAAATCAGGCCCTGCAAGATGAATATAAAATAAGCGTGACGCCGACCGCCATAATAGACGCATTGCGAAACGAGGAAATTTCAGTTGAGATGAAAGAGCTCATTAAAGGTATATCGGTTTTTTCGAACTCAGGCGTTAGTGAGGAGGTCGGCGAGAAATAGATCGCTATGTATCCGAACCCAAAGGTTTCGCTCAATTCAAATTGAAACTAGCTGAAATACTCCTGAAGCGGCCTGACCTCCAAACTCCCCGCCCTCAGCGCCGCGATCGCCTCCGCCACTGCCGCAGCCCCCGAGAGCGTCGTGTAATACGGCACTTTCTGCATCAGCGTTGCCCTGCGCAGCGACTTCGAGTCCGACACCGCCTTCTGGCCGTCCGTGGTGTTGAAGACGATCTGCACCTGGCGATTGCGGATGGCGTCCTCGATATGCGGGCGGCCTTCCAGCACCTTGTTTATTTTCTCCGCCACGACGCCGTTTTCGGCGAGGAAGCGTGCGGTGCCGGATGTGGCCATTACCTTAAAGCCCTGGCCGGCGAGGCGCTTGACCGCCGGCAGGATGCCCTTCTTGTCCTCGTCGCGCACCGAGACGAAAAGCGTGCCTGCGCGGGGGAGATCAACACCCGCGCCTAACTGGCTCTTGGCGAAAGCCAGCGCGAAGTCGCGGTCGAGGCCCATGACCTCGCCGGTCGAGCGCATTTCCGGCCCGAGCAGGATGTCGACGCCGGGGAACCGGGCGAAGGGGAACACTGCTTCCTTGACCGCGATGTGGCCGGGATTTCTGGGGTCGGGCATGGCGCCGTAATGGGCGAAGGCGTCTTCCAGGCTCTCGCCGGCCATGATGCGGGCGGCAATTTTCGCAATGGGGCGGCCGATGGTCTTGGCGACGAATGGCACGGTGCGCGACGCGCGCGGATTGACCTCGAGCACGTAGACGGTGCCGTCCTTGATCGCGTACTGCACGTTCATCAGGCCGCCGACATTGAGCGCTCGGGCCAGTGCTGCCGTCTGGCGCTCCAACTCGTCGACGAGTTCTGACGGCAGGGCGTGCACCGGCAGCGAGCAGGCGCTGTCGCCCGAATGGATGCCGGCCTCCTCGATATGCTCCAGGATGCCGGAGACGAAGGTCGACTTGCCGTCGCACAGGCAGTCGACATCGACCTCGATGGCGCCCGAGAGATAGGTGTCGAACAGCAGCGGGTTCTTGCCCAGCAGCGTGTTGATCTGGCCGGTCTTGTCGTTGGGGTATTTCTGCTTGATGTCCTCCGGCACCAGGCCGGGCACGGTGTCGAGCAGGTAGGTCTGCAGCATGCTCTCGTCGTGAATGATCTGCATGGCGCGGCCGCCGAGCACATAGGACGGGCGTACCACCAGCGGGAAGCCGAGCTCGCCGGCGACGAGGCGGGCCTGCTCGACCGAATAGGCGATGCCGTTCTTCGGCTGGCTGAGGCCGAGCTTGTGCAACAACTTCTGGAAGCGGTCGCGGTCTTCGGCGAGATCGATCATGTCGGGCGAAGTGCCGAGGATCGGGATGCCGGCCTTCTCCAGCGCATCCGCCAGCTTCAGCGGCGTCTGGCCGCCGAACTGGACGATGACGCCGACCAGTTCGCCCGACGCCTGTTCGGCGCGCAGGATCTCCAGCACATCCTCCGGCGTCAGCGGCTCGAAATAGAGCCGGTCCGAGGTGTCGTAATCTGTCGACACGGTCTCCGGATTGCAGTTGACCATGATCGCCTCGAAGCCGGCATCGCGCAGCGCGAAAGCCGCGTGGCAGCAGCAATAGTCGAACTCGATGCCCTGGCCGATGCGGTTCGGGCCGCCGCCGAGGATGACGACTTTTTTCCGCGACGAGACTTGCGCCTCGTTGGCGAGCGCGCCGGCGAAGGGCACCTCATAGGTCGAGTACATATAGGCGGTCGGCGAGGCGAACTCGGCCGCACAGGTGTCGATGCGCTTGTAAACCGGATGAACGTCGAGCTTTTCGCGTATCCTTTGAATCTCTTCGACGTCTTTCCTGACCAAGGACGCGAGGCGGGCATCGGAAAAACCCATTGCCTTCAGCATGCGCAGATTGGCGGCGTCTTCCGGAATGCCGTGCTCGCGAATGCGGGCTTCCATGTTGAGGATGCCGGCAATCTGCTCGAGGAACCACGGGTCGATCTTGCACATGGCGTGTACGTCTTCGAGCGAGGTGCCCATGCGGATCGCCTGCGCCACCATGCGCAGCCGGTCGGGCGTCGGCGTGCCGAGGGCAGCGCGTATGGCGTTGCGGTCGTCGGCGTGGCTGGCCGCGCCGTGCGCGATGCCGGGGATCTCGATCTCGTCCAGACCCGTCAGGCCGGTTTCAAGCCCACGCAAAGCCTTCTGCAGCGATTCCTGAAAAGTGCGGCCGATGGCCATGACCTCGCCGACCGACTTCATCGCCGTCGTCAGCACCGGGTCGGCGCCAGGGAATTTCTCGAAGGCAAAGCGCGGGATTTTTGTGACGACGTAATCGATCGACGGCTCGAACGAGGCGGGCGTGGCGCCACCGGTGATGTCGTTCTCCAGCTCGTCCAGCGTGTAGCCGACGGCGAGTTTTGCTGCGATCTTGGCGATGGGAAAACCGGTCGCCTTGGAGGCGAGAGCCGACGAGCGCGAGACGCGCGGGTTCATCTCGATCACCACCAGGCGGCCGTCGGCCGGGTTGACGGCGAACTGCACGTTGGAGCCGCCGGTCTCGACGCCGATCTCGCGCAACACCGCGATCGAGGCGTTGCGCATCATCTGGTATTCTTTGTCGGTCAAGGTCAGGGCAGGGGCGACGGTGATCGAGTCTCCGGTATGCACGCCCATCGGGTCGATGTTCTCGATCGAGCAGACGATGATGCAGTTGTCGGCCTTGTCGCGGACAACCTCCATCTCGTATTCCTTCCAGCCGAGCACGCTTTCCTCGATCAGCACTTCGGTGGTCGGCGAGGCGTCGAGGCCGGACTGGACGATCTCGTAGAATTCGGCGCGGTTGTAGGCGATGCCGCCGCCGGTGCCGCCCATGGTGAAGGACGGGCGGATGATGGCGGGCAGGCCGACATGGTCGAGCGCCTGTGCGGCGATCGCCATGCCATGGCTGATGTAGCGCTGCTTGCGGTCGCCCTCGCCGAGGTTCCAGCGCGTTTCGAGCGCGTCGAGCGCGGCGTCGAGGTTTTCGGGCTTCTCGGCCTTCAGCGCGGCGCGCTCGGCCTCGTGCGTCTTGCGGTCGGCATTCTTGACGTCGGTGGCGTTGGCCAGCATCGATTTTGGCGTTTCCAGGCCGATCTTCTTCATCGCCTCGCGAAACAGCGCCCGGTCCTCGGCCTTGTCTATTGCCGTGGCGTCGGCGCCGATCATCTCGACATTGTAGCGCTCGAGCACGCCCATGCGGCGCAGCGACAGTGCGGTGTTGAGCGCGGTCTGGCCGCCCATGGTCGGCAGCAGCGCGTCCGGCCGCTCCTTGGCGATGATCTTGGCCACCACTTCCGGCGTGATCGGCTCGATATAGGTGGCGTCGGCCAGTTCCGGGTCGGTCATGATGGTGGCCGGGTTGGAATTGACCAGGATGACGCGAAAGCCCTCTTCCTTCAGCGCCTTGCAGGCCTGGGTGCCGGAATAGTCGAATTCGCAGGCCTGACCGATGACAATGGGGCCGGCCCCGATGATCAGGATCGACTTGATGTCGGTGCGTCTTGGCATATCGAGGGTCCGTTCGGCAGGCGGCTTGCACGAAAAACCGGACGGGAAGACCCGGCCGGTTGTGCTCGCGATTCTGGTATCAGGCTAGGAGGGCCTTATAGGGAAGAGTTTTGCCGGATGTAACCCCCTAAAATGCGAGTAGGGCAGTAGGGCAGTAGGGCGGTAGGGCGGTAGGGC
>SAQR01000225.1 GCA_004020365.1 Mesorhizobium sp. | reverse complement strand
ATGTCGGTGCGCGTCGCCTCGTCCGCTGTCGCCGTCAGCGCAATGATCGGCGCATCAGGGAAAATGCCGCGCAGCCGCGACAGCTCTTCATATTCGCGCCGGAACGCCGGGCCCCATTGGGAGATGCAATGCGCCTCGTCGATGGCGATCAGCCGGATATCGAGCCTGGCCAGCGCCTCGAGCATGCGCGTGGTCATGAGCCGCTCGGGCGCAAGATAGAGCAGGCGCGTCTGGCCCGCCGCGACAC
>SAQR01000224.1 GCA_004020365.1 Mesorhizobium sp. | reverse complement strand
ACATTCTCGAGCTTGATGCCGAGGTCTTCGGAAATGACCTGGCCACCGGTGAGGATGGCGATGTCTTCCAGCATGGCCTTGCGGCGATCACCGAAGCCCGGCGCCTTGACGGCGGCGATCTTCAGGCCGCCACGCAGCTTGTTGACGACCAGCGTGGCCAGTGCCTCGCCTTCGACGTCTTCCGAGATGATGACCAGCGGCTTCGAGGTCTGCACGACAGCCTCGAGGATCGGCAGCATGGCCTGCAG
>SAQR01000223.1 GCA_004020365.1 Mesorhizobium sp. | reverse complement strand
CGGCGGTCGCCGGCGGCTACAACATCATCATCCTGTCCGACCGTCAGCTCGGGCCTGACCGCATCGCCATCCCGGCTCTGATGGCGACGGCGGCGGTCCACCATCATCTGATCCGCAAGGGCTTGCGCACGTCGGTGGGGCTGGTCGTCGAGTCCGGCGAGCCGCGCGAGGTGCATCATTTCTGCTGCCTTGCCGGCTATGGCGCCGAGGCGATCAATCCCTACCTCGCCTTCGACACGCTGCTCGACA
>SAQR01000222.1 GCA_004020365.1 Mesorhizobium sp. | reverse complement strand
CGGCGGTCGCCGGCGGCTACAACATCATCATCCTGTCCGACCGTCAGCTCGGGCCGGACCGCATCGCCATCCCGGCATTGCTGGCGACGGCGGCGGTCCACCATCATTTGATCCGCAAGGGATTGCGCACGTCGGTGGGGCTGGTCGTCGAGTCCGGCGAACCGCGCGAGGTGCATCATTTCTGCTGCCTTGCGGGCTATGGCGCCGAGGCGATCAATCCCTACCTCGCCTTCGACACGCTGCTCGACA
>SAQR01000221.1 GCA_004020365.1 Mesorhizobium sp. | reverse complement strand
AGGCTCGATCGCGCGCTCGTGGACCAGCCAAAGGGGATCTCGGCCGAGGCGTAGCTACTGCCGGCGGCCAACCGTTTCGGGATCGAGGCCGAAGCGATCCTGGTGCGCTCGATCGTCGTGCCGGCCGCGCCTGCCTCCGCATGACGGGTGGCGCGGCTTCGCAAAGCGCACATGATTTCGTCACGTGAGATGCCGATGTCGCCAAGAACGTCATCGGGTAAACGGCTCAACTGGTCCGTTGCCGACAAG
>SAQR01000220.1 GCA_004020365.1 Mesorhizobium sp. | reverse complement strand
TTGGCCGAGGCACATGCGGAGGTCACCCCGAACACCGGCCCGCGCAAGCCGAGGCTCAAGCTAAGATGGACGGAAGCGGCGCTGGGCATCACCTTTACTCCAGTGAAGAGTTCAGCACGGATTGCGCTACCCAAAAGCAGTGAGCGGTAAGTTTGTTCTGTTGCGTATGAACCGGTAAATCCGACGCCCACTGTCGCGCCGAAGCGATGGGCATTCCCTTCGTCGCAGGAAAGTCCGGCCTGCCGCATGG
>SAQR01000219.1 GCA_004020365.1 Mesorhizobium sp. | reverse complement strand
GCGGGTCGGCGCCGACGGCGCCGCGATGCGTCAGATTTTCGAGCACCGCCAGGCCATCCTTGACGATCTGATGCGACTTCACGCCCTTCATGTTGACGATGAAGCCGACGCCGCAGGCATCGTGCTCGTTGCGCGGATCGTAAAGGCCGTGGGCGGCGAAGCCGGTATGTGTTCGGCCAACTTTTGTCGCGGAGGTATTTTTGACGGCTGGCGCTTTCGTCTGCGCGGCCGGGCCGTTCGTCGCAGATGGC
>SAQR01000218.1 GCA_004020365.1 Mesorhizobium sp. | reverse complement strand
AATGGCGAAGACCTTCTGATCATGAAGGAATCCGACATCATGGGCATCATCGGCTGAATATCGGCCTCACCGTCACTTAAATCCTAGGGCTCAATTCAAGCCCCTGCCAGGAGCTAAAAATGGCTGCCAAAGACGTAAAATTTTCCCGCGATGCCCGTGAGCGCATGCTGCGCGGCGTCAACATCCTCGCCGACGCAGTGAAGGTCACGCTCGGCCCCAAGGGCCGCAACGTCGTCATCGACAAGTCGTTCG
>SAQR01000217.1 GCA_004020365.1 Mesorhizobium sp. | reverse complement strand
CGCTGCAGGCTCCGGCCCGTCAGATCGCGGCCAACGCCGGTGCGGAAGCATCGATTGTTGCCGGCAAGATCCTCGAGAACAAGGGCCCGACCTTCGGCTTCAATGCCCAGACCGGCGAATATGGCGATATGATCGCCATGGGTATCGTCGACCCGGTCAAGGTCGTGCGCACGGCTCTCCAGGACGCGGCCTCGGTCGCCGGCCTGCTGGTCACCACCGAAGCCATGATCGCGGAGGCTCCGAAGAAGGAGT
>SAQR01000216.1 GCA_004020365.1 Mesorhizobium sp. | reverse complement strand
ATTCAGGCCGGCCCCTATGACGACTTTCTCCAGACGGATGCCTCGATCAATCGGGGCAATTCCGGCGGTCCCCTGTTCAACGCGCGCGGCGAAGTGATCGGGGTCAATACGGCCATCGTATCTCCCTCAGGCGGCAGCATAGGGATTGGCTTTGCGATACCATCCCGCACTGCTCGCAACGTCGTCGACCAGTTGATCCGCACCGGCAGGATCGAGCGTGGCTTCATCGGCGTGCGTCTCCAGGAGATAACCC
>SAQR01000022.1 GCA_004020365.1 Mesorhizobium sp. | reverse complement strand
GGCTTGCCCTGATCCGCGCTGCACATGGCGGCTACGACCTCGTCGTCTCGGATATCCGGATGCCGGAAATGGACGGCATCCAAATGGCCAAGGCGGCTGCATCGCTTTTCCCGGCGATGAAGATTTTACTGATGACCGGCTATGCCGACCAGCGCGAGCGCGCCGAGGAATTGAACGGCGTCATTGTGGATGTCGTGCAGAAGCCGTTCACGCTGGCCGAAATCCGCGCGCGTGTCGAACAGGCGCTCGCCTGTTTTGCCTAAACTCCGAGCCTAACCGCGGTCAGGCCGGATCGCAGGTCGCCGCGATCGCCGGCGCGCTGCTCCGGCGCCGGCTGGCATGGAGCGCGAACAGACCGGCGCCGATGATGAGGGCGGCGCCGACGACCGTGGTCGATCGCGGCACTTCGGCAAAGAACAGGAAACCCCACAGCGGCGATCAGATGATGCCGGTGTATTCGAAGGTGGCGACGCCGTTGGCGGGCGCCAGCCGGTAGGCCTGCGACAACAGGATCATCCCGGCCGAAGCGACGACGCCGCAGGCGGCCATCGTCAAAAAATCGATTGACGTCGGCCAGATCCATGGCCTGACCAGGAATTCGAGGCTCGGATGCGTGGCATGAGCTATTCCTGCCAGCCAGAACAGCCCGGCGACCGCTGCAGCGCCCAGGAGATAGACGCCGTTTTGATAGAACGCCATGACCGTGGATGATTCGGTGTCGCCGATCTTGCGGGCCATCAACTGCGAAAAACCGTACAGCACCGCCGAGGCCAGCGACAGCAGCGCCGCCCAGTCGAACAGCCCGGCGCCGGGTCGCAGCATTACCAGCACGCCCAGCATCCCGACCATGACGGTGACCAGCGTCTGCCACGCCACCCGTTCGCCGAGATAGGGGCCGGCAAGCGCCATGATGAACAGCGGTGCCATGAAATAGAGCGCCACAGCGTCGGCAAGCGGCAGGGCGGCGATCGCCAGGTAGTAGAGCGTGTAGGAGGTGAACAGGATCAAGGCGCGCATCGTCAGCATGCGAAACCGCTTCGAAAAGATGGCGCTGAGCCCGACATCGGCATGAACCAGCACGAAAAGAATGGGCAGGGCGACGATCGAGCGGATCGCCATCACCTCGGTCACCGGATAGGTGCCCGACACGGCCTTGATCAGCGGATCCTGGAGCGAGAACACCAGAACGCCGAGGCAAAGGCTTGCCATGCCGAGGACGATCCGGTTCTGCATGTCGTTCGACGGCTCCTTGCGTGCGCGGCCCGAGAGCCGGGCCTGCGTAATTTTTGGTCCATGCATGTAGTCGTCCCCAAACCGCTGCGCGCACCCTCGACTCAAGACCGAGGCATGCTTTGGGCGATATGCATCAAAAAGAACCCGCCACCGTTTCGGGCAGCGGGTACGAGTGAGGACTTCGTTGGTCCGCAGCCGATTTCGCAGCCGCATATCCAATGGGTGAAGCGATTATTATCCGCCGTTTGACATGTTGCAAACGAATTGGAATGATGCCAGCAATCAGATTTTCTTATGGCGGACAAATGAAGCCCACGCTCGACAGCGATCTGCTGCGCACTTTCGTCGCGGTCGCCGACGCTGGCAATTTCACCAGGGCTGCGGTGCAGGCCGGCCGTACCCAGTCGGCGGTTTCGATGCAGATGAAGAAGCTCGAAGATATGGTCGGCGATAGCCTGTTCGAGCGCGGCTCGCGTGGTGTGGCGCTGACGCGCCGCGGCGGCGAACTCATCGTTAACGCCCGCCGGATCGTGTCGCTGCTGGACGAGACGGCGGCATCGATGGTCGCGGCGCCGCTTGGTGGACCGGTGCGAATCGGCATTCCGGAGGAATATGGCCACGCGATCCTGTCGCGCGCGCTCGGCGCCTTTGCCAAGCGCCATCCTCAGGTCGATATCACTGTCCGCTACGCGCAATCCGGTGCGCAGATCGCGGCGCTCGCCGCTGGCGAGCTCGATCTGGCAGTCGTGTTCGAATGGCAGGATCTCACCGGCGGTGAAGTGCTGATGCATGACCCTACCGTGTGGGTGACGTCGGAGCTGCATCATATGCATGAGGAACGGCCGGTGCCGATCGCGCTCTACAACCGCGCCGGCTGGTGCAAGGATTTCGCGATCAAGTCGCTGGAACAGCGCGGTTTCGCCTATCGGGTCGCCTTTACCAGCGACACCAATGGCGGCCTGCGGCTCGCTGTCACCTCCGGGCTGGCGATTGCGCCGATCTCACGCAGCAACATCCCGGCCGGTTGCCGCGAACTTACCGCTGCCGACGGGTTCGGCGACATCGATTCTTCCAACGTGGTGCTGCGGCGCAATCCGAACGCTTCCGGCGAGGCCATCGCCAGCATGGAAGAGGCGATCCGCGAGGCGTTTACCAACCGCTAGAGCATCGGACTAAAGTGGGTATCGGTTTTGGGAAAATCCGATGCTCAACAAAAGATAGAGCGGCGGCGCGGTTCGACTTGATAGTCCGCCGCTCTGAGCCGACTAATGGAATGTGCAGGTAGCGCCACTTGCCGACCTCAGCACCTCTAAGCGCGAACGTCTGGTGTGATGCCCGATGCGGCGTTCGTAGGGCATCTCGCTGTTACATCGCGGTGACAAAGCACCGCCACGGTGGCGTCAACCGGTTACACAGAGCAGGAAATATCTCCGGCCTTCTGGGAGTGGTCAGCGTCCCCAGAGGCTGCGTGGGCGTGTCGTCGGTTGGCTGTTAGCGCGGCGACTGGAAAGCTCCACGCCTCGCAAGCGGGGATAGCCAAGTCTCGTGAAGGCAAGGTCAAGCTGCGTTCTCCGTTCTGTATCGGCGACGGGCGGCGACTGGGAGAGATGGATACCATGCACGTAAGGCGTCCGGAAGTTGGCAGGACGTGGACGCGGGGCGGCCCGCGTGCAGGCGCTTGGCTGAGCGGTGCAATGACCACGCAGCGCCGCCTCGCAGCGATCCTGGCTTGCGACGTGGTCGGCTATTCGCGCCTGACGGAGCGCGACGAGCGCGGCACGCTCGAGCGGCTGAAGATCTACCGCAAGGACCTCCTCGAACCGTTGGTCTCCGAGCACCAGGGTCGGATCGTCAAGCTCACCGGCGACGGCATGCTGTGCGAGTTCGCGAGCGTCGTTAACGCGGTGACCTCGGCGATGGCGATCCAGCAGGCCCTGGCAGAACACGAGGCGGAGACGCCCGAGGAAGAGCGGATTCGCTTCCGCATCGGCGTCAATCTCGGCGACGTGGTCTGCGAGGAGGATGGCGACCTCTACGGCGACGCGGTCAACATCGCCGCCCGCCTCGAAAGCATCGCCGATCCCGGCACCGTGGTCGTCTCGGGCACCGCCTACGACCACCTTCAGGGCAAGCTCGACTGCGGCTTCACGCCGCTCGGCAACCTGCGCCTCAAGAACATCGAGCGGCCTGTGCGCGCCTACCGCGTCGAGACCGACGCCAGCGCCTCGGTGGCTGCACTGCCTCCACTGCCCGAGAAACCCTCGATCGCGGTTCTGCCTTTCACCAACATGAGCGGCGATCCCGACCAGGAATACTTCGCCGACGGGCTGGTGGAGGACATCATTACGGGATTGAGCCGGGTGAACTCCTTCTTCGTGATCGCCCGCAACTCGTCCTTCACCTACAAGGGCCGGGCGGTGGATCTGCGCCAGGTCGGGCGCGAGCTGGGCGTCCGCTACGTGCTCGAAGGCAGCATCCGCAGAGCAGGATCGCGGGTGCGCATCAGTGGGCAGTTGGTGGACGCGATCAGCGGACACCACGTCTGGGCCGACCGCTTCGAGGGCGACGTGAGCGACATCTTCGACCTGCAGGACAAGGTGACCGAGAGCGTCGTCGGCGCTGTCGAACCGACCATCCGGCTGGAGGAGATCAGGCAGGCGCGCATGAAGCCGACCGACTACATCAGCGCCTACGACCTCTACCTTCGCGCGCTGCCGCGCTTCTACAGCATGACGCGCGAAGGCTTTGCCGACGTGCGCCGCCTCACCAACGAGGCGCTCAGCATCGATCCTAGCTTCAACTTGGCGAAGGCACTCGGCGCGTACATCCGCAGCCTATCCGTGAGCCAGTGCTGGCACGAGCCCGACGATATCCGAGTCGCTGCGCGCATGGCGCGCGAGGTACTGGCGGAAGCGCGCGACGATCCCACGAGCCTACGCTTCGCCGCGCAGGTGATCGCCTACAGCGCGAAGGACTACGAGATGGCGCTGGGCACGATCGAACGATCCCTGCTGCTCAACCCCAATTCGGCCCAGGGCCATACGGGCAGCGGCTGGGTGAACGCACATTCCAGCCGCCCGCTCGTCGCGATCGAGCACTTTCACAGGGCAATGCGGCTGAGCCCCGTCGACCCCGAGAAGGGCATCGCGCTCTCCGGCATCGGGATGAGCTACCTGATGCTCGAGCGCTACGAAGAAGCGCTGGCATGGGGAGAACGCGCGCTGCACGAAATGCCGAACTACGGCTCCTCGCACCGGGTGGTGATCATGGCGCTGGTCAAACTCAACCGGCTGGACGAGGCGCAGGCGGCGGCGCGGCGGCTGATGGAGGCATTCCCGACCTACACGCTCACCCTGCAGAGACAGATCAACCCGTGGCGGGACAAGGTGTTCGCCGAGAGTTACGTCGAGGCGCTGGGCATCTCCGGCGTGCCGGAGTGATTGTCGCGGTTTGCAAAGATGACCTCTCCTGCGCGTCACGTCCGGCCAGGCGACGTCCCTCAATCCCGCATCGCTTCTGGAGGGATAGGCTCTGGCTGGCTTGCCCGGGACTGAGCGCGTAGAGCAGCCGTAAACAGCCGGCGAGCTCTCTGTTAGGTTCGCGTCGAACTCCGGTTTCCACTGACGAGACCTACCGACGGTCCAGACTAATGTCGCCGTTGGGTCATGGTTTCCCCCTTCTACCTCTCCGATGGAACGCCAGAAAAGGGTCGAATTCGGTCGTTCAGAGCGATTGGGGTTTGACACTGGAGCATATCGCCCAAAAGTGTGCAGTCCGGCGATGGCAGCCACCTGGACCCGCGCACGGCGACCATCCTGATATAAAGGATGGCATTACTTCAGCTCCAGCAGCCGCTCCAGATAGCTGCGCTCGATGTCGGGGCTGAGCGCATTGCCGAGCCGCTTGCGGATCGCTTCGAGGATCTGGCGGGCGCGCTGCACATCGATCTCGTCCGGCACCTTCACCGACTCGCCGAAATCGGGACCGTCGGTGGCGCGTGGCCGGCCGAGCGGATCGCGGTCGGCATTCTGCTGGCGGCCGCCGCGCTGGCCCTCGCCCTCGTCGCCCTGCATGGCCTGCAATTGCTTCATCATGTCCTTGGCGCCCTTGCGCAACGCTTCCAGCGCGCGGCCCTGGTGACCCACGGCCTGGTCGCCATCGCTGTCGCCAAGTGCCTGTTCGGCGTTGCCCATGGATTTGCCGGCCTCGCCAAACCCTTCATTGGGCTCGAGACCCATGCCTTCGAGGCCTTTTCTCAACTGCTCGAGGTCGCCTTTCAGCTTGCCCTGGCCTTCCTGCAACTGCTTCAGCGCGTCGGCGAATTCCTCCGGCGTCATCGGGTTCGGCCGGCCGAGCGGATCGCGGTCTTCACCTGGGCCGGGCTGCTCGCCCTGTTCACCCATTTGGCCCTGCTCGCCGTTCTCGCCGAGCTGCTCGTCTCGGTTCTGCCCGCGCTGTTGCTGGCCGCGCTGCATCTGGTCCATGCGGAAAGTTTCGTTCATCATCTCCTGCTGGCGCCGCATGATCTCGCCGAGCTTGTCCATCTGCTGGCGCATTTCGCTGTTCTGCTGGCCGCCCTGCTGCTGACGTCCGGCCTGCAGGTTGTTCATCATGTCCTGCAGCTGCGAAAGCAATTGCTGCGCGCTGTCGCGATCGCCGGACTTCGCCAGATTCTCGATCTGGTCCATCATCCGCTCGATATCACTCTGGCGCAGTTCCTGGCCGTTCTGCTGCATTTGCGGCGCGTTCGGATTCTGCTGCGCACGTTGGGCGAATTCCTGCAGGAACTGGTTCATCGCCTCGCGCAGTTCCTTCATCGCCTTGTCGATCTCCTCGTCGCTGGCGCCGTTCTTGATCGCGTCCTGCAACGCCTGCTGCGCCTGGCGCAGTCGCCGCTCGGCGTCCGAAAGGTTGCCTTCCTCGATGCCGAGCGCGATCTCCCAGAGATAGGCGACCTCGTCGCGCAATTTGTCGTCGTTGTCGGCTATCTTCAACCGGGTGCGGGCGCTCATGATGGCGAGGTAATGCGCCATATTGTCGAACGTATCTTCGGGCCTGAGGGTGATCGCATCCATCAGGTCGAGCACGCGGCTCTTGGCGTTGGCGTCGAGTGCCAGCAGGCGGCGCTGCTCGATCACGGCCCTGGCCAACGGATTGGAGAAAGGCCGCTCCGGCATCACCAGGGTCTTGGTTTCGCTGGTTGCCGTATGGCCGGCATCGTCGGTGGCGACAAGCCTCAACTTGATGGCGCCGCCGGCCCAGACGTGCTCGGTCAGGTCCTTCGTGGTCTTGGCGGCATTGCCCTTGGCGCCGCGGCGCGGCAGCGTCAGCGGCATTTCGGGCGCGCCATAGAGCGGATGCGCATTCGGCGCCGGCGGATCGGCCAATACGAAATCCGCCTTGGCGGAGGCCGCGCCATAGTCGTCGTCGATCTGGTAGTTGAGCTCGAAGGAGCCGTTGACGGCGCGTTTCGGCTCGCCGACGAAGCGGATCTGTGGCGGCTTGTCCGGGATCACCGCGAAGGCCCAGCTCCCGAGTTCGTCGCCGCCCGAGTTCAGCGTCAGCGTGCCGTTGGCGGTCAGCTTTCCGGTGAACTGGCGCACCGTGGAGGGGCTTGCCGCAGCCGGCTTGGGCGCAGCCGGCCTGCCCGCAGCCGATTTGGCCGCATCGGGCTGCCCGGCCGGCTCGATGGTGCGGGCGTTGCCGTCGGCGTCGGCAAAGTTCAGCGTTTCCTCGCCCGAACCGCCGGTGACGCGCAGCGACACATCGCTGCCTGCCGGAACGGTGAAGGTGGACGGCGCCTGATTGCCATTGCTGGCGAGGGCTGGGTTGGCGGAGGCTGGGGAAGTGAGGAAGATCGGTGCCCTGCCGGTGTAGGCCGGCGGCGTCACCCAGGCGTCGATGCGCGGCGGCACCGCGTCGCGCGCCGCGTGGGCACTGAACCCGTCTGCTATGCGGCCGCCCGACGGCCCGAATGAGAAGGCGAAAGCGGTGACCAACACTAGCGCCGCAACGGCGCGCAGCCCCCACGGGTCGCGCTCCGGCACGTGGGTGCGTGGCAGGTCGCCACCGAGGTTGCCGAGTTTTTCGGCCATGCGTTTCTGGTGCTCGCGCCACAGCGCTTGCGAAAAGATGCTTTCCCTGCCGCTCGGCCGGTCCGTCTGCACCAGCACCGGACTGTGTAGCAAGAGGTTGGCCGCCTCGATGCGCCGGTCGATCTCGGCGCTGGACGGCACCCGGAAGAAACGCAGGGGATAGAGCGCGGCAACGGCCGCGATGGCGAACACAGCCACAAGACCGATGCGCGCGATGTCGGGCAGCAGAAGGAAGAGGCCAAGCCAGGAGACGCTGAGGAACAGGCTGGCGACGATGACGAGCGGCAGCAGCAACGGCCAGCCACGCTCGACCGTCATCGAGACCCGCGTCGCCAGCCGGCTCACGGCAAGGCGCCCGGCCAGGCTGCGATCGCTGGTTAAGGTGGATCGTTGCGTCATCGGCCCTTCCTGTTCGGGCGGGATAACCCGAACCTCACAAATCTATCGCACCGGCCCGAAAATCGGATGCGCCCCGAAAATCGGATGCGAAGGACTCAAAGTCTTAGATGCACGTCGTTCCAAACATACCAAGAAACACGGCGAAGGCGAGGCAGTTCCCTAAAACGTGAACAAGAGTGTCCCCGTTATCGTCAGAATTTAGCTGGATTGGCGTTTGCGCCACAGACCAGCACGGCGACACGCTCGCCCGCAGCCGGTGCGTAGCGGCCGGACAGGAGCGCCGCGAAGGCGGTGGCGCCGCCCGGCTCGGAGATGATTCGCACCCGGTCCCAAAGCGCCGCCTGCGCGGCGATGATCTCGTCGTCGCTGACCAGTATGGAACGCTCGACGAAGGCCTCAGCGATCGGAAACATCATTTCGCCGACGCGCTTCGGCGCCAGCGAATCGGCGGCGATGCCCTCAGTCGGCGCATCGACGGGCCGACCGGCCTCGAAGGCGCGATGAAGCGTCGGCGCGCCCTCGGGCTCGATGGCGATGATCCTGATGCGGCCGGCAAACCAGGCGGCGATACCGCCGATCAGGCCGCCGCCGCCGACCGCGACCAGCAGCGTGTCGAGCTCCGGCAGGTCGGCCTCGATCTCAAGGCCGAGCGTGCCTTGCCCGACCAGCGTTTCCTCCTGGTTGAAAGCGTGGATCTGCAGCGCGCCGGATTTTTCGGCAAAGTCGTCGCTGGCGGCCAGCGCCTCGGCATAGCGGGCGCCGCCGACGACCAGTTCGGCGCCGTAGCCGCGGATGCGTTCCAGCTTGGCCGGCGGGCTGACTTCGGGAACGAAGATGGTCGCCTTGTGGCCGAGCCGCATGGCGGCGTAGGCGACCGCGGCGCCATGATTGCCGCCCGATGCGGCGACGACGCCAGCCTTGGGAACCGGCCGCTCGAGAAGGTTGGTGAAGGCGCCGCGTGCCTTGAACGAGCCGGAATGCTGCAGGCATTCGAGCTTTAAGTCGACGCTTAGAGGCGGACGGCCGAAATCGGCCATGTCGATGCGTAGCACCGGCGTGTGGCGCACGAAGGGCCGGATGCGCGGTTCCATTGCGGCGATCCGTTCGCGGGTGATGCTAGTGCCGTTCAGCATGGTCTGCTCCCAAGGCTTGACATCACTTAGTAACTTAGCAAAATAGCTAAATGCAAGAGGTTGATGTCTTTAAGGCGATCGCCAACGAGCGCAGGCTGCAAATCCTCGATTGGCTAAAAGACCCGCGCGTGCATTTCCCACCCCAAGCGGATGGCGATCTGGTCGAGGACGGCGTCTGCGCGCTGCTGATCGCCGAAAAGCTGGGGATCACCCAGGCGACGCTCAGCGAGCATATGCGGGTGCTGACCCAGGCCGGCCTTCTGCGCAGCAAGCGTATCAAGCAATGGACGTTCTATCGCCGCGACGAAGGCAGGATCGCCGAGACCCGGGCGCTCATTCAGCACCGGCTGTAGCGCTGCAGACGATCTATTCTTATTTTACCATGATCTCTTCCGAAACCGCCTTTTTCGGGATCATGGGTCTATTCCAGCCAATCGGGCAGCGAATCCAGCCCGATCAACTCGTCATAGGTCTGGCGCCGGCGCACAATATGAAAACGGTCGCCGTCGACCAGCACTTCCGGCACCAGCGGCCTGGTGTTGTAGGTGCCGGCCTGCACCGCGCCATAGGCGCCGGCGGTGGCGATGGCGATCAGGTCGCCGGCCTTGAGCCGCGGTAGGTCGCGGTCGAGGCCGAGATAATCGCCGGTCTCGCAGACCGGGCCGACCACGTCGACCATCATGCGCGGCGCCGCAGCCGGCTGCTGCACCACCGGCTTGATGTCATGGAAGGCGTCATAGAGTGTCGGCCGGATCAGGTCGTTCATCGCGGCGTCGACGACCAAGAAATTCTTGGCGTCGCCCTCCTTCACGAAGATCACTTGCGAGACCAGTATGCCGGCATTGCCTGATATCAGCCGGCCTGGCTCGAACATCACCTTCAGCCCGAGCTTGGCGACGTGCTTCTTGACGATCTGGGCGTAGGCGTAGGGCAAGGGAGGCGGGTTGTTGTCGACGCGGTAGGGAATACCAAGGCCGCCGCCGAGGTCGATATGCTCGATGGCGTGCCCGTCGGCGCGCAGCACGCCTACCAGCTCCACCAGCAGCGCAAAAGCGTCGTCGAAGGGTTGCAATTCGGTGATCTGGCTGCCGATATGAGTGTCGATGCCGGTGACCTTGATGCCCGGCAGTTCAGCTGCGCGGGCATAGACCTTTCGCGCCTTCTGCCAGGGAATGCCGAACTTGTTCTCGGCCCTGCCGGTGGAGATCTTCTTGTGGGTCTTGGCATCGACATCCGGATTGATGCGAAGCGAGATCGACGCCACCTTGCCAAGTGCCGTGGCGCGGGCCGACAGCAATTCAAGTTCCGGTTCGGATTCGACGTTGAAGCACAGAATGCCGGCCGAGAGCGCAAAATCCATCTCGCGCGCTGTCTTGCCGACGCCCGAGAACAGGATCTTGTCAGCCGGAATGCCGGCGGCCAGCGCGCGGCGCAATTCGCCTTCCGAGACCACGTCGGCGCCGGCGCCGAGTTTGGCAAGGATTTTTAGCACCGCCTGGTTGGAATTCGCCTTCATGGCGTAGCAGACCAGCGCGTCGAGCCCGGCAAAGGCCTGCGCAAACACGCGGAAATGCCTGGTCAGCGTCGCCGTCGAATAACAATAGAATGGTGTGCCGACGCTTGCGGCGATATCTGATATCGCCACGTCCTCGGCATGCAGCACGCCGTCGCGGTAGTCGAAATGGTTCACGAGAGTGGTTCCGGAAGTTGGAGCACGATGAGATCGGCCGATCTCATCGTGCTAGATCAACGGATCGAGAATGAACTTTTTGTCCTCGACCGGTTTTTCCGGCTCCGGCGGCACCGGCTGCTCTGCCTTTTGGGCGTCCTTGCGCGCCTGCACGGCCGCCTCATAGGGCGTGTCGAGCCCGGCTTTCCTGCCGCAGGCCGTTACGGTCGCCAGCGCCGCCAGCAGCGTCAGCGTCACCAAAATCCTGCTTGCGGTCATCGATCCATCCGTCCGAAACTTTTGCCCGCCGCTTCTAGCCGAGTTTTTCCGGTATTGCACCCCGGCATTCACGCCTTGGCGATGTGCTTTTTCCAGTAGCGGATCTGCTTCCTCACTTCCGACGGCGCGGTGCCGCCGAAGCTCGTGCGGCTCTTCACCGAGTTCTGCACGGCGAGCACCGAAAACACGTCCGCTGTGATGCCGGGGTAAATGGACTGCAAGTCTTCCAGCGGCAGCCTGTCGAGGCCGATCTTCCTCTCTTCGGCCAGCGCCACGGCGCGGCCGGTGACGTGGTGCGCCTCGCGGAACGGCAGACCGAGCGAGCGCACCAGCCAGTCGGCGAGATCGGTCGCGGTCGCATGGCCTGACCCGGCGGCCTTCTTCATGGCGGCGGCGTTCACAGTCATGTCGCGCACCATGCCGGTCATCGCCGCCAGCATCAGGTCGAGCGTCTCGGCGGCGTCGAAGACGGATTCCTTGTCCTCCTGCATGTCCTTGCCGTAGGTCAGCGGCATGCCCTTCATCACTGTCAGCAGGCCGACCAGATGGCCGGTGACGCGGCCGGTCTTGCCGCGCACCAGCTCGGCGGCGTCGGGGTTCTTTTTCTGCGGCATGATCGAGGAGCCGGTGGAGAATGAGTCCGACAACCTGACAAAGCCGAATTGCGGCGTCGACCAGATGATGATTTCTTCGGCAAGCCGCGACAGATGCGTCGCGCAGATCGCCGCCAGCCCTAAGAATTCAAGCGCGAAATCGCGGTCCGAAACGCTGTCCAGGGAATTGCGCATCGGCTCGCGGAAGCCGAGCGCCTTGGCCGTCTGGTGCCGGTCGATCGGAAAGCTGGTGCCGGCAAGCGCAGCCGCGCCGAGCGGGCTTTCGTCCATCCGCTCGATGGCGTCGCGAACACGCGACAGATCGCGCGAAAACATCTCGACATAGGCCATGCAGTGATGGCCAAAAGTCACCGGCTGCGCCGCCTGCATGTGGGTGAAGCCCGGCATCACCGTTGCCGCATGCTCCTCGGCCCGCTCCAGGAACGCCGTGATCAGGCCCTTCAGCGCCTCGGCGACGCGAAAGCACTCGTCCTTGACCCATAGCCTGAGGTCGACCGCCACCTGGTCGTTGCGCGAACGGGCGGTGTGCAGGCGGCCGGCGGCCGGGCCGATCAGTTCGGCAAGGCGCGCCTCGACATTCATGTGGATGTCTTCCAGCCTGGTCGAGAACTCGAACGTGCCGGCTTCGATCTCTGCCAGGATCGTGTTCAGCCCGTCAGCGATTTTTTCTTGATCGGCCGCCGAAATAATGCCGGTTTGCGCCAGCATCTCGCTGTGGGCGATCGAGCCTCTGATGTCCTGCGCGTAGAGTTTGCGGTCGAACGAGATCGACGCGTTGATCGCTTCCATGATCGCGGCCGGACCCGAGGCAAAACGTCCGCCCCACATCTGGTTGCTGGCCTTCTTGTCGCTCATCGCTATAACCCGTGCTTCCGGAGCAGTTTTAAAAAATGGCAGACGGCAATCGATTTTTCCCGGCCCCGCGCCTCATCCTCGCCGCCTTGCTGGCAGGCGTGCTGGCCGGCGCGGTCGCGGTATATGTCAGCGAAAGCGGTTCTGGCAACATCGCCCCCGCTCAAGTCGCGGTCGGCGACAGCAGGGACGATGCAGCCTGCGTCGCCAAGGCCGACCGCGCCAAGACGGTCGCGGCGGCTGCCACCGGCCAGGTTGCAGCACTTTTGCCGGCCGATCCGCCGCAATCGCTGAGGGGCCTTGCCTTCAACAGCCCCGACGGCAAGCCGATGACGCTCGCCGACCATGCCGGCAAGACGGTGCTGCTCAATCTGTGGGCGACATGGTGCGCGCCCTGCCGGGCCGAAATGCCGGCGCTCGACGCGCTGCAGAAAGAAATGGGCAGCGATGCTTTCGAGGTCGTCGCGGTCAATGTCGATGCCGGCGACGACACCAAACCGAAGAAGTTTCTCGAGGAAACCGGCGTCGAGTCGCTCGGCTACTACCGCGACTCGACGATGGCGCTGTTCAACGATCTCAAGACGCGCGGCCTGGCGCTAGGCCTGCCGGTCACCATGCTGATCGACGCGGAAGGCTGCCTGATCGCCCACATGAACGGCCCGGCCGAATGGTCGAGCCCCGACGCCAAGCGGCTGGTCGAGACGGCACTCGGCAAGGCGGACTAATGCATGTCGTGCAAAAGCATGCCCTCGGGCTTGAACCGAGGGTGCGACGCGCTTTTAGGCGCCGGCGATTATTGCCGGTTTCCGTCGCCTTGTTCGTAAGCCGGCTTGGCAATTCCTTTCCATCGGCTCCTATTCGGAAGCGTGCGCCACTTTAAGTGGAAATCAAGTTCATCGATCCGCAACAAAACCGTTGTCCAATTGTCACGGGCGGCACATATTGCCTTTGCGAGAGTGCCCCTTTCGCCAACGACAAACGGGAGATGAAACATGAAGTTCTTCGGCTTCGCGGCCGGTGTCGCCGCCACCTTGACCCTGCTTTCCACCACCTCCGCCTTCGCCGTCACGCAGATCAGCTGGTGGCACGCCATGACCGGCGCCAACGCCGAGGTCGTCGGCAAGATCTCCAAGGATTTCAACGCCAGCCAGAGCGACTATGAACTGGTTCCGGTGTTCAAGGGCACCTATCCGGAGACGCTGAACGCCGGCATCGCCGCTTTCCGCGCTGGCCAGGCGCCCGACATCCTCCAGGTGTTCGACGTCGGCACCGGCGTGATGATGGCGGCCGAGGGTGCGATCAAGCCGGTGGCCGAGGTGATGACCGGTGCCGGGATGAGCTTCGACAAGAGCCAGTATCTGCCCGGCATCGTCGGCTATTATTCGAAGCCGGACGGCACCATGCTGTCCTTCCCCTACAACTCCTCCTCGCCGATCCTCTATTATAACAAGGGCATCTTCCAAAAGGCAGGGCTCGACGTGAACAACCCGCCCAAGACCTGGAACGAGGTGTGGGAAGCCGCCAAGAAGATCAAGACGAGCGGCGCCGCCCCTTGTGGCTATACCTCGACCTGGCTGACCTGGATACATCTGGAGAATTTTGCGGCATGGAATGATGTGTCGTGGGCGACCCAGCAGAACGGTCTGGCCGGCGGTGATGTCGAACTCAAGATCAATGCGCCGATTTTCGTCAACCACTTCCAGGCGCTCGCAGACCTCGCCAAGGACGGCACCTTCAAATATGGCGGGCGCACCTCCGAAGCCAAGCAGATCTTCCTTGCCGGCGAATGCGGCATCTTCACCGAATCCTCGGGCGGCCTCGGCGACATCGTCAAGTCCGGCATGAACTATGGCATCGGCCAGCTTCCCTACGATACCGACGCCAAGGGCGCACCGCAGAACACCACGCCGGGCGGCGCCAGCCTGTGGGTGTTCGGCAACAAGTCGGACGACCAATACAAGGGCGTCGCGGCTTTCTTCGCCTATCTGTCCAAGACCGATGTGCAGGAATATCTGCACCAGAAGTCGGGATACCTGCCGGTGACGCTCGCCGCCTACGAGGCGACCAAGAAATCGGGCTTCTATGACAAGAACCCCGGCCGTGAGACACCCATCCTGCAAATGACTGGCAAGGCGCCGACCGACAATTCGAAGGGCGTGCGCCTGCCGAATCTGCCGCAGGTGCGCGATATCCAGAACGAGGAGTTGGAGAAGATGCTGGCCGGCCAGCAAACCGCTCAGCAGGCGCTTGACAACGCGGTCACGCGCGGCAACGCCGCGATCAAGGAAGCGCTGGAGAACTGACGAGATTATCTCGGTCTGCTTGAATGTCGCCCACGCGAGCTCGCGTGGGCATTTCCTGAGAGTGCGAGGGAATCAGCCTGTCTCCACGCGTTGTCTTTCCCAACAAAATCCTTCCCTTCCTGCTGGTGGCGCCGCAACTCGCCATAACACTGGTTTTCTTCTACTGGCCGGCCGGTCAGGCGCTCTACCAGTCGATGCTCAGGCAGGACCCGTTCGGGCTGAGGACCAGGTTCGTCTGGTTTGCCAATTTCCGCAAGGTGCTGGCCGATCCGGCCTACCTCAACTCGATCCAGGTCACGGTGGTGTTCTCGTTCGCGACCGCGATCGTCGCGATGTGCGTGGCCCTGCTGCTTGCTGTCATGGCCGAGAAGGCGGTGCGCGGCAAAGGCCTCTACCGCACCCTGTTGATATGGCCCTATGCCGTGGCGCCGGCGATTGCCGGCATGCTGTGGCTGTTTCTGTTCAATCCTTCGATTGGCTCGTTGGCGTATTTGCTGCGAAGCCTCGGCATCGCCTGGGACCCGCTGCTCAACGGCACCCACGCCATGATCCTGCTGGTGTCGGCGGCTGCCTGGAAGCAGATCAGCTACAATTTCCTGTTCTTCGTAGCCGGCCTGCAGGCGGTGCCGAAAACGCTGATTGAGGCGGCGGCCATGGATGGAGCCGGCGAGACCAAGCGCTTCTGGACCATCGTCTTCCCGCTGCTTGCGCCGACGACGTTTTTCCTGCTGGTCGTCAACACCGTCTATGCCCTGTTCGACACGTTCGGCATCGTTCATGCCGTCACCGGCGGCGGGCCGGGCAAGGCGACCGAGACGCTGGTCTACAAGGTCTACAATGATGGCTTCGTCAATCTGATCCTCGGCGACTCGGCGGCGCAGTCGGTCATCCTGATGGCCATCGTCATTGCGCTCACCGCCATCCAGTTCCGCTACGTGGAACGCAAAGTCCATTACGGCTGAGGGCAGCGATGATCGGCCAGTCCCCGCTCCGCACCTTCATCGCCCATGCCGTGCTGATCCTCGGCATATTGATCGTGGCTTTTCCGATCTACTACACCTTCGTTGCCTCGACACACACGCTGCAAACCATCCTCAGGCCGCCGCTGCCGCTGTTGCCCGGCGGCCAGCTGTGGAACAACTACAGCGAGGCGCTGTTCGGCGGCATTGGCCGGATCGGCGGTGTCAGCGTCGGCCAACTGCTCCTCAACACCACGATCATGGCGCTCGGTGTTGCCGTGGGAAAGATCTGCATCTCGATCCTGTCTGCCTACGCGATCGTGTTCTTCCGCTTTCCGCTTCGCATGACCTTCTTCTGGCTGATCTTCATCACCTTGATGCTCCCCGTCGAGGTGCGCATCCTGCCGACCTACAAGGTGATGGTCGATCTCGGCATGATCGACACCTATGCCGGCCTGATCATACCGCTGATCGCCTCGGCCACTGCGACGCTGCTGTTCCGCCAGTTCTTCATGACCATACCGGGCGAATTGCTCGAGGCGGCGCGCGTCGACGGCGCCGGGCCGTGGCGCTTCTTCTTCGATATCCTGCTGCCATTGTCGCGCACCAACATCGCGGCGCTGTTCGTGATCCTCTTCATCTACGGCTGGACGCAGTATCTTTGGCCGCTGCTGGTCACCAACAGCAACGACATGAACACCATCGTCATTGCGTTGAGAAAGATGGTGTCCTTTGCCGATGCCGATACCGAATGGCACCTGGTCATGGTCACGGCGATGCTGGCCATCGTGCCGCCGATCCTGGTGGTGGTGCTGATGCAACGCTGGTTCGTGCGCGGCCTGGTCGAATCCGAAAAGTGAGAAGCTGATGGCGACCGTCGATTTGAAGGACGTGAAGAAGGTCTATCCCAGCGGCGTCGAAGCCGTGAAGGGCGTCTCCATCGCCATTCCCGACAAGGAGCTTTGCGTGCTGGTCGGCCCATCCGGCTGCGGCAAGTCCACCCTGCTGCGGATGATCGCCGGCTTGGAGACCATTTCCGCCGGCACCGTCGCCATCGACGGCAAGGTGGTCAATGCCATCGGCCCGACCGAGCGCGACATCGCCATGGTGTTCCAGAACTACGCGCTCTACCCGCATATGAAGGTTTATGACAACATGGCCTATGGCCTGCGCAATCGCGGCACGCCGAAGGACGAGATCGACAGCAGGGTGCGTTCGACGGCCAAGGTGCTGGAGCTTTCGGCGCTGCTCGACCGGCGCCCGCGCGAGCTTTCCGGCGGCCAGCGCCAGCGCGTCGCCATGGGCCGCGCCATCGTGCGCAATCCGAAAGTCTTCCTGTTCGATGAGCCGCTCAGCAATCTCGATGCCAAACTGCGCGGCCAGATGCGGGTCGAGATCAAGAACTTGCAGCGCACGCTCGGCGTCACCTCGGTCTATGTCACCCACGACCAGCTCGAGGCGATGACGCTGGCCGATATCCTTGTCGTCATGAACGCCGGGCTGGTCGAGCAAACCGGCGCGCCGCTCGACGTCTACGAAAAGCCGGCGTCGATCTTCGTCGCTTCCTTCATCGGCGCGCCACCGATGAATCTTCTGCCGCTGACCGGAAGTTCCTCAGGCCCGATGCTGGCCGACGGCACCGCTATCGGCTTTGCGGCTCGCGAAACACAAGCCGTGACGCTGGGGTTCCGCCCTGAAGATGCCGACGTCACCTTCAATGCGGAGGCGCTGCCCGGTGCGCTCGTCCTGCCGGCGGCAGTCGAAGCGGTCGAGCCGGTCGGGGCCGAAAGCTTTCTTCACTGCGTCGCAGCCGGCAGCCGTATCATCGTGCGCGTCTCAGGGCGCGCCACCGCCAAGCCCGGCGACCAGTTGCGCGTCGTGGCAAAAGCCGAAAAGCTGCACTGGTTCGATCAGGCCGGCAAGCGGGTCGATTGAAGCCGGCCTAACTGGCGAGTTGCGCGAGACGCAAAACCGTTCAGGCAAACACATGCGCCTTGCCCGACACCGTCAGCCGGACGATCTCGCCGACCACCGGCGTGTCCATGCCCGGCTTGCGCAGGACCAGTGGCGTGTTGCCGATCGCGGCTGCGTCCGGAGGGTCGGGACTGTTCATCAGCCGCACCGCGATGGTGCACATCGAACCGGCGAATTCCGCATCCATGACCTCGCCGAACAGCATGTCCGGCGTGCCCGACATGCCTTCGCGCGACGTCCGTTTCAACAGCACCTGTTCCGGCCGCAGCATGATGCGGACGAGATCACGCCGCTCGGTGCTGTCGACGGCGATGCGGCCGAGCGGTGAGCTGGCGAAACCGTCCGCGATCTTGGCCGGCAGGATGATGGCGTCGCCGAGGAATTCGGCGACCATCCGGTCTTTCGGCTTGAGATAAAGTTCGCGCGGCGTGCCGACCTGCGAGAATTTGCCGTCGCGCATCACCGCGACCTGGCTGGCAAAGGACAGCGCCTCGGCCTGGTCATGCGTGACCAGGATCGTGGTGATGCCGGCGGTCTCCAGAAGCTCGGCCACCGCCTTGCGCATCGAGGCGCGCAGGCCGGTGTCGAGCGCCGAGAACGGCTCGTCCAGCAGCATCAGCCGCGGCTTCATGGCCATGGCGCGGGCCAGCGCCACACGCTGCTGCTGGCCGCCTGAGAGCTCGTGCGGCCGTCGTTTCAGGATCGCCTTGTCGAGCCCGACGATATAGGCGAGCTCGACGATACGCTCGCTGCGCTTGTCCTGGTGGTGCCGCATGCCGAAGCCGATATTGGCGGCGATGCTCAGATGCGGGAACAGGGCGCCGTCCTGCGCCACCACGCCGATGCCGCGCCGGTATGCCGGTACCGCGGCGCCGCCATTGGCCAGCACCTCGCCGTCGAGCACGATGCGACCCCGGTCCGGCGCCTCAAAACCGGCGATCAGCCGCAGCAAGGTCGTCTTGCCGCAGCCTGACGGCCCGACAATCGCCGTGCGGCTGCCGCTGGCCACGCTGAGGTCGACGCCGGCCAGTGCGGCCACCGGGCCGTAGTGCTTGTGCACATCGGTGAGCTCGAGGAAGCTCATCGTCCGGCCATCCGCTTCGACTGGACATAGAGCAGCCAGGTCAGCGGCAGCGACATCGCCACCATGATGAGCGCGTAGGGTGCGGCGGACGCATAGTCGATCTCGCCGCTGTGGGCCCAGAACGCCATCGCCAGCGTGCGGGTGCCGTTGGGCGCCAGCATCTGCGTGGCGGTCAATTCGTTCATGATGCCGAGCGCTACCAGCGCCATGCCCGCCGCGGCACCCGGCGCCGACAGGCGGATCGTCGTCGACCACAGCGCCTTGAGCGGTGACCGGCCGAGACTGGCGGCGGCGCGCTCGAGCTCGACCGGCGCCTGGGCGATCGACGCCCGCAGGCTGATCAGGGCGCGCGGCAGGAACATCAGCGCATAGGCAACCAGGATCGTGAACAGCGTCTGATAGAGCGGCAGCGCGATGCGCACCGTGATGGTGACCAGCGCCAGCGCCACGACGACCCCGGGCAGCGAGCCGACGATGTAGTTGCAGCCCTCCAGAAGGCGCTGCAGGGGCCCGGGCGCGCGGATCGAGATCCAGGCCATCGGCATGGCGGCGATGGTGGCGAGCAGGGCGCCGGCGAGCGCCAGGAACAGGGTCTGGCCGAGCGCCAGGCCGATCTCGTCGAGGCGCCAGACATCGGCGCCGCCGGCCACAAGCCAGCGGCCGATGGTGACGAACGGCACGCCAAGCGCCAGCAGCGCGGTGAGGACCGGCAGAGCCAGGCACGGGATGGTGGCGCGGCCGAGCCTTGTGCGTTGCTGCTGGCGCGCGGCGCCCGAGCCGACGCGGGCATAGCGCTCCTCGCCGCGCACCAGCACTTCGATCCCAAGCAGCACGAAACAGCATGTCACCAGCACCGCAGCCAGCATGTTGGCGGCGGGGCCGTTGAAGGTCGACTGGAACTGGTCGACGATCGCCGTGGTGAAGGTATCGAAGCGGATGAATACGTAGAGGCCGTATTCGGCCAGGAGGTGCAGGCCAACCAGCAGCGAGCCGCCGCAAATGGCGAGCCTGAGCTGCGGCAGCACGACCCGCCGGAAAACGCGCCATGGCCCGAGGCCGACGGCTGCCGCGGCATCTTCGAGGGCAGGATCGAGCCGGCGCAAGGCTGCCGCCACCGGCAGATAGAGGAACGGGAGATAGGCGACGACGGAAACCAGTACGCCGGCCCACAGGCCGTGCAGTCCCGGCACCAGGGTAATCCAGGCATAGCTGTGGACGAAGGCGGGGACGGCGAGCGGCGCCACCGACAGCCAGGCCCACAGCCGGGCACCGGGAAGATCGCTGCGTTCGGTCAGCCAGGCCAGCGCCACCGAGAGCACGATGCAGATCGGCACCGCCAGCACCACCAAAAGCAGGGTGTTGACCAGGAGCTCGCCGACACGTGGCCGGAACACCAGTGACGATACGGTTTCCCCGCCGGTCTGCACGGCGATCCAGATGATGAAGGCGAGCGGCAGCAGCGAGAACAATGAAACCAGGATAGCGGCGAGCGAAATCCAGGATATCGGCTGCCGGCGCGTCCAATGCCCAGCCGCCATGCCGGTCGGTGAACGCGCAAGTTCGGCCGCAGGCAGCATCAGCTCAGACGCCGAGCCGTTGCCGCCCGGTGGCGGAGCCGATCGAACGACCGCAAATACGGCCAAGAATGCAGCTTGTCGTCATCGACGAATGCCACCTCGAAAAACAGAGCGCTCCTGCGGAAAGCGAATTCCCGCAGGAGCGCAGTCGGTTGCCGTTTTAGGCCGAACGCCGTCTAAAGCAAGCCGGCTGCCGTCATCAGGTCGGTCACCTTCCTGGAGTTCAGCGTCGTCGCATCGACCTTCGGCGCCTGCAGATCGGCAAGCGGCACCAGCGCCGGATTGGACTCCGCGCCCTTGCCGACCGCGTATTCGAAGGAATTGCCGGTCTTCAGCACGTCCTGACCACGCTTGCCGGTCACCCATTTCAGGAAGGCCTGGGCTTCCTTCGGGTGCTTGCTGGAGGCCAGCACGCCACCGCCGGAAACCGAGACGAACGCGCCCGGGTCCTTGTTCTTGAAATAGTGCAGCCCGACATTCCTGCTGTTCTCGCCGGTCTTGGCCTGGTCGCCGTAATAGTAATAGTGATAGATCACGCCGCCATCGACCTCGCCGGCATTGACCGCCTTCATCACCGTGCTGTTGCCTTTGTAGGCGGTAAAATTCTCCTTCATCGCCTTCAGCCAGTCGGCGGTTGCGGCCTCACCCCTAAGCTGCAAAAGCGCGCTGACGATCGCCTGGAAATCGGCGCCGGAGGGCGAAGCGGCCCAGCGTCCCTTCCAGCTCGGATCGGCGAGTTCAAGCAGCGACTTGGGCAACTGCTCGGCGCTCAGCTTGGTCTTGTTGTAAGCAAAGACGGTGCTGCGCGCGGCGATGCCCACCCACTTGCCGCTGGCCGGCTGGTACTCCTTGGGAATCTGGGCCAGCGTGTCGGCGTCGACCGGCGCGAACAGGCCTGATGATTCGACCAGCACCATGGCGGGCGAGTTTTCCGTCAGGAACACGTCGGCCGGCGAGGCGGCGCCTTCGGCGACGATCTGGTTGGAAAAATCGCTGTCGCCGCCGTGGCGGACGGTAACCTTGATGCCGGTTTCCTTGGTGAAACCTTCCACCCAGGCATTGGTCAGGCTCTCGTGCTGGGCATTGTAGACGACGATGCTGCCGTCCTGGGCCATAACCGGGCTGGCAATCAGGCTGATTGCAAGTGCAATGGCTCCGGCAAGGGCGGAAAGAGCTTGCTTCATGGACGTCGTCCCCTCGATCTCGATGGTCTTTGATTTAGCATGGCTGCAACTATCAATTCCTGATCGGTGTAGTCAAGATTGGTGAGCTGCGTGATCGGGCGCCGGAGGTGAAACCTTCGTGATGTTCCTTACTTTGGCTTGGACATTATTTCGCCGGCCACGTAACAAATCGGGCCGAGGCGCGAATATCAGGGAGTTAACTCTTGTGACCGGCAAGGACGAGGCCGAGCTTTCCCGGCTGATGCGGGCCGCAATCGCCGGAGATGAAAGGGCTTACGCCGACTTTCTGCGCCGGACGGCTGCCGTCGTTCGCGGCTTCATCAGGCGCAAGATCGTTCAGGGCGGGGTCGATCCCGAGGATGTCGTGCAGGAAACCTTGCTGGCCATTCATGTGAAGCGGCATACCTGGCGCCAGGATTTGCCTGTGCTGCCCTGGGTCTACGCCATAGCGCGCTTCAAGCTGATCGACGCCTTTCGACGGCGCGGCCGGCGCGTCGAGATCGAGATCGATGAGATCGCCGAGACCTTCGCCGAGCCGGAGGCAGAGACGGTCAGCGAGCGCGACATCAACCGTGCCCTGGACGGGCTGCCGCCGGGGCAGCGTTCGGTGGTTTCGTCGGTATCGGTCGAAGGCCGTTCCATCGGCGAGACGGCGGTGAAGTTCGGCATCAGCGAGACGGCGGTGCGCGTGTCGCTGCATCGTGGGCTCGCGGCTATTGCCAAACGGTTTGGGGCCAAACAATTCGGGGCCAGAGGGTTCGGGGTGAGAGGGTTCAGGCGGTAATGACATGAGGACCGACGATCTCATCAAGGCGCTCGACGCCGATGCCCGCAGCACGGCGATGCCGCTTGGCTCGGCCTGGTGGATAGGCGCAGTTGCGGCTACGCTGATCGCGGCGGTCATGTTCTGGCTGGCGGTCGGCCCACGCACCGACATCGCCACCGCCATGTATACGACGCGTTTCGTTGCCAAGTTTGTGTTCACAATCGCTCTGGCGATCAGCGCCTTCGCCTTGATCCGCGCCCTGTCGACACCCGGTGCAGCGACGGGCAGGGCGGCGGCCTGGATGGTTGCCGCACCGCTGCTGGTGGCCGTAGCGGTGGGTCTAGAACTCTTTTCGGTGCCTGCGGCCGACTGGGGCAGGCGGCTGGTCGGCAGCAACATGCTTATCTGCCTGAGCTTCATTCCGCTGATCGGCATCGGTCCGCTTGCCGTCTTCCTGGCGGTGCTGCGCTATGGCGCGCCGACGCGGCCGGTGCTTGCCGGAGCCGTGGCGGGCCTGCTCGCTGGCGGGCTGGCGGCAACTTTTTATGCCGCCCACTGCTTCGACGACTCGCCGCTTTTCGTCGCCACCTGGTACACGATCGCGATTGCCATCCTCGCCGCCCTCGGCGCCCTCGGCGGGCGGCTTTTCGTGCGCTGGTAGTGATGGGTCGCGACCGGAGACCGTGATGCGCTAACGTCAAAACTCATTCATTTCTGAATGATCTAGTTCGACCCGTTGCGGAAGTTCGTTCGCCCGTGCCGAATTCGCGCGCTTGACCTGAAGGCGACACCCGCACGTCAGATTCTGAATGGCAGTTCTGCGTCGATGTCGGCCGTTGAGGTGACCGTTGCCACTGCCTGAAAGCAGACATTGTTGGCGACTTCTGGAGGCCGCGGTTGCGCCATCTGCGGAAGTTCGAGGCATCGCCGATGAACGGTCGCAGTCGAACCCGTTCCAGAAGTTCGTGCGCGAGTGCCTATGACACATTATCTAGACCTAATATTACCTAGCCGATTTCGAAGAAATGGGACATAGTTGAGGAGCATATGATCTCTTGTTCATGAATCCGGGCGAGTCGCCCGGCAGCGATTGGGGATACGTCATGGCAGCCAATTGGGATCTCTTTCAGAATCTTAACTCCGGTCGGGTCGAGTGGCCGACGGGTCCGATCACAGGCCTCAACCCCTCCGAAGAACCCAGGTGGGTCGACGCCTGGGTTGTGCAGGCTGACGCTGGAGCCGTGTTCCCGTCCGACGGGATTAAATATGTGGGCCCCAGTCAAAGCTCAGGCCACACTCCACATTGGTCAGGTTGGGGGGCGGGGCCGTTTACTATGTGGAAGGCAGACGACCCGGGGTGGGCATACGGAAAATTCACGACAGGATTCGCACTGGGGATCGCGCTCATGGCTTATCGGGATACCGCCACAAATCCCAATACCACTGAATTCGAATGGTGGTATGAAATAGTCTGGCTTGCATAACGGCCGCTAACTATCGAGCGCGGCATAGATGGAGGAATGAAATGCCCATCGACGATGTTTATATGAAGAGTTTCCAAAATCAGGTCCAGGTCCTTGAGAACATGAAGACGGGGATTGAGGCTGCGATCGGCAGGGCCCAAAAACGGCTCGCGGAAGTTGAGCAGCAAGTTAACGAGGGGAAATCTACTAAGGAAGCTATAGAGGACGTTTTTAAAAAAAAGTAAAGGTCCGGCGGCTCAAGGCAGTCGGTGTTGGTTCGGAATGACCAACACGGGTCAAAAAGCGGCTATTCATCGAACAGAGGCGAGCGGAAAAATTCGCGGGACCGTCAAGTTGCGACGATACTGCATGAGCGGCTTGCCAGGGGGACCGGTGAACTGGATCTGGACCAGATCGCAGATGAAGTCAGCGCGGCTGAAGGTCCGTCATCGGCGTTCGCAACGCGATCTCTATGGTTGCGTTACCCCGGCGAAGGCCACCAAATCCGCCACCGTGAAGTCTCCAGGCGTGGACGAAGGAAGAATAGGTGTGAACCCACCGGGGACGTTCAGATAGGATGACGCATCTCGCTTCAAGATCCTGACAAACGTCTCCGCCACGATCCTGCCGCCGACCGGGCCCAACTGATTTCCGCCGGCGAGGACCGCAGCCTCGCGAAGGACGTAATACCACAGTGGCGTCTTGTTCAGCAGTAAACCGCCGCTGGAATTCAGCACAGCCATTTCGGCCGCCGGCACTCCAGATGTCAACTGCGCCGCGGTCATCGGCGCAATGCCGAATGAGTTGGCCATGCCCTGTCCACTCGGCAGACCGAGAGCTAGAGCGCGCCGGAGGTTTCGCGTTGCCAGAATCGCCATCATTCCTGAGAATCCGGGCAACGATTCCAATCCGTTAGCCATGAAGCTATCGATTTTCCGGGCCTTGTTGTGAACCGGTACTGGCACTCCTGTGTCAAAGAACGCGTTGAAGTCAACAACCCAGTTGGAAAAGACCGGCAGCCGTGGATCGCGGCTGAACTCAAAGACCTGTCCGAGTGTGGCGTTCGGGAAGTTGAAATTCACCCAGTACGTATCACGGATCATACTGTGGCCGAACCGGTACGCTGCCACGGCGAACTCGACGGGCATTCGGAACGAGCTGCCGATGGGAGCAGATACGCTCGCCATCGCGTTGTTCACGGCAGCCACTCCGCAGATTCTTTCCAGAAAGTCATGCACCACGGCCCATTGGTAGTGATGTATCACGATTCGTTTGGCTTCTGCGAAGATGTCGCCCGCAAACTCGACTGCCACCAGCAGCTCAACGACGGCATTATGGAAACGCAGCATAGCGTGCTGGAACTGCACGATGATCAGATTTTCGTCGTTGCGCGGATCGCCGATCGCGGCAGTATTCGTACCCTGCATGCGGGGCACATCCCAGTTCGTCTGCTGGACCATGCCCGATTTGTCACCGTTGTTGCTGGGGCCGCCCGAACCAATAGTAGTGTTCGTGCCCCTATGCAGCTTAATCGCGGTAGCTGGACCAGATGTAGGAAAAACGTAGAGAAACGGATCTAAGCCAGGCCCGCGGCCGTAAACGGAATCCAGATCGAGCGCCGGGCTTCGCATGTTATTGATCGTGTTCGCGCCGGTATCGGCGTCGAGAGTCGACGAGACGTCGAACGTGATGTCATGGTCCACAAACTGACCAAAATAGGTGAAGCCTGCTGGTAGCGAAGACACGCCCGCGTCTGCCGGATTGTGAGACGCAGGATTGGGATCACGGCCGGAGTCTGCCATCATGTTACCGAGCTCGCCGAGGAGTAATTGCGTCACGGCATTGAATGGCAACTTCGTTGCCGCACGGGTGGACGCTGACGACATGTATCCGAAACGATCTGCACAGGCAGAACTCAGCCAGGGAAACGGGAACCAGTAGAGCGGAATTTTAACGCCGTGAAAACGTCGAAGCTCCGGCTTTAGTGCGGCGATAGACTCTTGGACGTCTTCCGGTAATTTCTCCGCGGGAAGGTCCGCCGGCTTGATGCGATTGGCACTGGCCAACAGTTGCTCCAGCGAAACGGTGGGCCTCAGATTCGTTTCGGTCACGCGCTTTCGCAGCTCCGACAGCACGATCGGCTTTGGGTTGACGAATCCTTTGGGAATTGATGTCTTGTTGAGAAATTCGCGGACCGGCTCGGGAATTTCGGAAGTTGCGGCTGGGTTCGCTGTCTCAGCTTTTCGCTTCGTAGGCTTCGTCGCACCGAGTCGCTTGGGTGTCTGTTTCGCTGGGGCTTTCTTTTTCGTGACCATTCTTGACCTCTGAAAATGATTTCAGGAAGTAGCACCCTCACCCGATGGGAAAGGGGGCCTTCAACAAGTTGGGATTAAGCAGAAAGGCCCATGCAGGCGCCACACCCGGCTGGAGGACCCAAGTATCGAGCCTCAGCACTGTCTCGCCCGGTCTAGCTTTAGGGGGCCGCGGCGAGGCATATTTATGCTCGTCGATCCCATCGAAGTTCGGTGGCATCACATCACCTCCGATCCAGAGCGGTTCACAAGGAGGTGCGGGCGGTGCCCCTTGCCGCCTCCCGAAGTTGTCACATTTTGACGAGTTTGCCTAGGCGGAGCTGGGTCGCGGCCGCGGCGACCACGTTTCCCTTCAGCTCGTAGAGATGCAGCGCTCCGGACACAGCGGCGACCGCCTCGTCGCCTCGGCGGGCGGCCTCGAGCACGTGCGACAGGTCGACCAGTGCATCCGCCCGGTCGTTGACGAAGTCGGTCGCTTCGGCGATCGTCACTGCTTCGCGCGCGAGCGCCTCCGCCGCCCGGAGTTCTGCCCGCCGCGCATGCACGCGTGCGCGCACGCGGCGCCAACGGACCTGCGTCACCAGGTCTCCACTCGCAGCCAGCTGGGCGCTGAGTTTAGCAAAGTCCTCGGCCTCTTCGTCGCGTCCCTGCTCGAGGATCACCACGGCGAGGGACGCGGCCATCGTCGAACGGAACGCGCGCTCGCCCATCTCCTCAAGCGCGCGATACGCCGCGCGCGCGCTCCTCTCGGCCGCAGCGGGGTTCCCGGCGAGCAGCTCGACGACGGCCTCGTGCTCTGAGGACGCCACGTAGAGCGTAAGGCCGAGGTCGGCGTAGGTGGCGTTGCTCGTCGCGATCAGCTCGCGGGCAATCGCGAAGCGGCCGACAATCGCGTTGAGGCACGCGAGTTGGCGGAGGATCGCTGCCTCGGACTCGGGGCTTTCGCCCACCTGAACGCGCATCGCCTCGCAACGGCGGATGCCCTCGGCTGCCGGGGTGGGCCCGAACCACAAGGCGGAAGCGATCCACGTGAGGATTTCGTAGTACTCATGCCAATCCCCCGCACGTCGCGCGTGATCAGCAGCTTGCTCCCAAGCTGCAATGGCGGCCTCGCCGCGAGCCGCGGTGAAGGATAGCCAGGCCTCGAGGCGCCGTGCGCGGCAGAGGCCGAGGTCGTCCCCGAGGCGCTCGAAGACCGGGATCACGGCAGCTGCCGCGCGTGCCGCCTCCTCCAGCCCGCCCTCTTCGCCGTGGAAGATCCGGAGGAACTGCCGCTGAACGAGCACATGCGCTGCCAAGCGCTGGTCGTCAGCGGCAGCGGCCAAGCGCTCCGCCTCGTCCAGCGCGCGCCCGGCGTCGTCCAGCCGGCCGCTTTCGATCAGCGCGCCGCTCAATTCGGCGAGCAGCGCGATCCGCCGTGTGTCATCGGTGGGAAGCAGCCGGGAAACCCTCTCAAGGAGGCTGATCGCCGCCGGCAGGTCGCTGCGGACAAGCGCCCGCCGCCCGGCTGCCTCGAGCCGTTCGCACGCCCGGGCGGCAAGCGAGGCCGCGCGCACGTCGCGCGGACCGAGCGCGACACGGTACTGAAAGGCCTGTTCGAGGTGATAGCCGACAATCTCCTCAAACTCGCGTAGCCGGTCCGCGGCCGCTAGCTCGAGCCAGACGGCGAAGCGCTCGTGCAGGTCGGCGCGCGCATTCTTCGGCAGGGAGCGATACGCGGCGTCGCGGATCAGGACGTGGCGGAAGCGATAGGCCTTCTCGCCGGCGAACAACGGCGCCTCCGGGCGGATCAGATCCCGGCGGACGAGCGCGAGCAAGCCGTCCTCGAATGTGTCGAGCACCGGGCAGGCGAGCTCGCTGACGGCGCTCCGATGGAATACTGAGCCCTCGACCGCTGCGGCCGTCAGGATGGCGCGCTCGACGGACGGGAGGCCCTCGAGACGGGCAGCGAGAAGCGCGTTGATAGTCGAGGGGACGGGCAGCTCAACGAGGTCCGACGCGGCGACCCAGCTGTCGGGCGCGTGCCTGAGCAACGCGTCGTCGACGAGCATCGCCACGAGTTCCTCAGCGAAGAGCGCATTGCCCTCGGCCGCGCTCGCGATCCTCGACTCGGCAGCGGGCGGCAGCGGCCCGGGGCCAAGCAGGTTGGAGATCAGCTCGCGGCATTCCGCGTCGCTGAGCCGTTCGAGGACGATCGACGTCGCGTTGCGTTTGCCGGCCCCCCAGCCAGGACGCGAGTCGAAGAGCTCCGGCCGCGCGATGCAGATGAGCAGGATCGGGAAATCGCGTGAGAAGTCGGCGACGTGCTCGACTAAGTCGAGGAATGTCGACTCGGCCCAATGGACGTCGTCCACCACAACGACGAGCGGCCCCGCTCGCGCGAGCGCCTCAAACAGCCTCCGGACGGCCCAGGCGGTCTCCTCGGTCGTCCCTTGTCCCGCGCCGCCAAGCCCGAGTGCCCCGGTCACACGCTCCGAAATCAGCCCGGCCTTCTCGTCGCCTGTGAGCCGCGCCTCGAGCACCGCTGCGAGCTGCTTACCGGAGTCCGGTCCCTCCGCGCGGGTAAGTTCCCGGACGATCTCGGCCAGCGGCCAATAGGTGATGCCCTCGCCATAGGGCAGACAGCGGCCGTGCAAGACTGTGACATCCTCGGCAAGGCCGCTCGTGAACTCCCGTACGAGCCGCGACTTTCCCACACCCGCGTCGGCGATAATGGTGACCAGGTGGCAGGTTCTATCGCCGACCGCGTTGCGGAAGACGGTCTCAAGCAAGGCTCGTTGGCGTTCGCGCCCGACGAAAGGCGAGTCGAAGCGGCGCGCAACGCCGGGGGCGTGGGCGAGGACTTCTAACACGACGAGGGCGCGGATGGTCGCGCCGCGCTTGAGTGCGCGCGGCCCGCTCGGCTCGACGACGACCGCATCGCGCACGAGCTTGTGCGTCGGCTCTCCTATCAGGATCTCATTCGCCGTCGCTGCCTCCTCAAGGCGCTTCGCGACAATGACGGCCTCTCCGGCGACTGACAAGTATCCCTGCGTTTGGTCGCTGGCGATCACCTCGCCGGTGTTGATGCCGATTCGGTTCATAAGGCGGACGCCCCAACCGGCTTCGAGCTCGTGGTTAAGGATGGCAAGTGTTTCGCGCATCTCCACCGCTGCCCGCACCGCGCGCAGCGCGTCGTCTTCGTGGACGAACGGCATGCCGAACACAGCCATGATCGCGTCCCCGATATAGTTGTTCACGATTCCGCCGTGCCGTTGAACGACGGCGCTCAACTCGCCGAAGTACCGGGAGAGCAGGTTCCGGAGCGCTTCGGGATCGAGGGAGAGGCTAAGCCGCGAGGAATCGACGATGTCGGCGAAGAGGATGGTGACCGTCTTGCGGGCGTCCGGCCCGGGCTGCCGCGCGTCCGGTGCTGCCGGCTTAGCTGGAACCGAGGAAGCCCCCTTACGCCTCCGCTTCGGGTTCGGCTGGAGATGGTTATCCGATGACATGGCACGGCTCCGTGTCTTAGCCTCCCCACGCCGCTGACCAGTTGCGGACTGTCATGGGTGCCGATTTCACGATACAGCCGCTTCTCAACAAGAACAAAGCGGTTTCCTCGCCGGTCAAAACTCCCGCACATGTGGCTCGAATGCTCGAAAAATACAGATCGAATACCCGAAACGCGTTCCAAATAAGGTCGAACCACCTCGGGTGTAGCCTCGTCGTGGCGGCCTGAAACCAGCAGTGTCGGCACCGCGATCTGCGGCGAGCATCATAGGGCGAGCCTGTCAGAGGGGGCAGCTATGAAAAAGTGATAGAGTCTCTCCGTCAGTTGTCGAGCAGGCGGAAATGCGCGGCGCGAACGACGGCCTGCGTGCGGTTCCTGGCGCCCAGCTTCCTGGCGGCGGCGGTGAGGTGCATGACGACCGTAGGAATCGAGCGCCCGATGACGCGCGAGATCTCCTTGGCAGAGAGGCCATGTGCCGAATGGCGGAGACACTCGCGCTCGCGCTCAGTCAAGGACGGCAGGAGCGGACTGAGAGCCGATCGGTCGTAGAGGGCGTAGGCCGTGTCGTGGAAGACATGCGCCAGCAAGCTAAAGCGCGCGATAGTTCCCGCATCCCGATCTACCATCTCGCCCGCGCCGAGGCGGATGCCGGTAACCGTGGCATAGCCGCCGCGCGGCATGTGGATAGGGATCGTGACGCCGCTAGTGAGGTCGCGCTCGCGCAGATAGCGCGCAACGGGTTCCGTAGTCTCGTCGAGGAGCGCGCCTATCTCGGTGTCGATCTCCTTGTCGTAGCTCCAGGCGAAGGGGGTGGAACTGCGCGCCGCCACGATCTGCACCGGATCGATGCGGAAGTAACCTCGATCGCACCAATAGTCGCGCATGTCGTCATCGATGTTACGCAGCTTGAGCATCGACGGGATCATGATAGCGCCGTCGAGATCGTACGGGATGGGCGTGTAGTCGTAGACAAGCGCGTCGTAGCCTAGGCCGGACAGGGCGGCGAACGCCTCGTCGATGCATTCGTCCAAGGTGCCATGGCGAGTGAAACGCCGCCTGATCGTTGTGATTTCGTCCAGCATGAGCTCTTCCGCCGACATCCTCCCGGACCCACCCTATCACTTCTTATAGCTGACGCACTCCCGACGTTTCGCTTAAAGTATGAGCATGCCTAAAAGCTGTGCATTCGGAGCGTATCATGTGGCGTGAGATGGCGGCCGACGATCGCATCGAGGTAAATGTCGATGGCTTTAAGGTCGTCGCCTACAGCTTCGGCTCCAGCGCCGAGACGGTGTTCTGCCTCAACGGCGGGCCTGGCCTGCCTTGCGACTACCTTCGCGAATCGCACTCCTGCCTGGTAGACCAGGGATACAGGGTCGTGGCGTTCGACCAGCTTGGCACCGGCGCCTCCGACCGGCCGACGGACACCTCGTTGTGGACTATCGCGCGCTACGTCGAGGAGACCGAGACGGTTCGCAAGACGCTGGGACTCGGCAATGTACACATGCTGGGTCATTCGTGGGGCGGCTGGCTGGCGATCGACTATGCGCTTGCCTACCAGGAGAACCTGCAGACGTTGATCCTCGAGGATACCGTCGCCGACATGCCGCATCTTGTTCTGGAACTGGAACGCCTGCGCGCCTCGCTGGGACCCGAGACCGTATCGATGATGCAGAAGCACGAGGCGCAGGGAACCTACGATCACCCGGAATACGTGGCGGCGGTGACGATCCTCAACTACCGCCATGTCTGCCGCCTGCCCGAATGGCCGGCGCCGGTGCGCCGCTCGCTCGACGACTGGAACATGGGACCCTACGCGACCATGCAAGGTCCGAACGAGTTTCTCTACATCGGCAATCTCAAGGACTGGAACCGGGTGCCCGACCTGCCCAGGATCAAGGTGCCGGTGCTGATCACGCATGGCGAGCACGACGAACTGACACCAGCCTGTGGTCTGCGCATGAAGCTTGGCCTGCCGCAGTCGGAGTTGCACATCATCCCGAATGCGAGTCACATGCCCTTCTACGAGAACCCAGCTGCATACTATCCGATCCTTTCGGGGTTCCTCTCGCGCAACAAGGCAGGCTGATGCAGGCGGAATGCAGGGGGAAGGGAGCGGACGGGGAAACACCTCAGGGCCATGCACCGCTATAAGTTCGTTCTGTACCGTCCGCTTCAGTTCTTGCCGGTGCTGTTCGGCATCAGCGTGATCACGTTCATCCTTGTCCGGCTGATCCCCGGCGACCCCGCTCGCGTTCTGCTCGGCACCCGCGCCACCCCCGAAGCGATCGCCCGCGTCCGCGCGCAGTACGGCCTCGATGAGCCCATGCTCGCCCAGTATTTCTACTTCCTGCGCAACCTCGCGGACGGCGAGATGGGGCGCTCGATCCTCTACAAGATCGATGTGCTGAAGCTGATCGCCACGCGCATCGAGCCCACTCTGACGCTGGTGCTTTGCAGCGTTGTGCTGTCGGTATTGATCGCCGTACCGGTGGCGGCGATCGCGGCGCGCAATCAGGGCAGGCTGGCGGACCAAGTTATCCGCATCGTTTCCACCTTCGGCATCGGCTTCCCGCCCTTCTGGCTCGGCCTGATGCTGATCATCCTGTTCAGCGTCGAACTCGCCATTCTCCCGGTGTCCGGTTACGGCAACACGCTTTCTGAAAAGCTTGCACATCTCGTGCTGCCGAGCCTCACTGTCTCGCTGTCGCTGTCGACCGTTCTGGCGCGCAGCTTGCGTGCGGCGATGGTCGAAGGCTTGAAGTCCGACGTGGCGACTGCCGCGCGCGCGCGCGGCATGCCGGAGAGCATCGTGTTCTGGCGCCACGTGCTGCCAAATTCGTTGGTGCCGACCGTCAACCTTCTCGCCGTAAACATAGGTTGGCTGCTAGGCGGCACCGTCGTGGTGGAGACCGTCTTCGCGCTGCCCGGCATGGGCCAGCTGCTGGTGCGCGCCATCTTCTCGCGCGACTACATGGTCGTGCAGGGCTTGGCCATGGTCTTCGCCTGCGCCACCGTGCTGATCAACTTCCTGGCTGACATCGTCACGGTGGCTCTCGATCCGAGGGTGAAGCTGTGAGCGAGCCCTTGGCCGCGCCCGCGCTCGGCAGGAAGGGCCGCTTTCGCCGCCGCGGTACGCTGGCGGCCGGCGTCTTCCTGCTTGGGGCGTTCGTCGTCCTCGCGCTCGGCGCGCCGCTGATCGCGCCCTACGATCCGATCGCACAGGACGCGACAGCACGGCTCCAGGGGCCGTCGTGGCTGCACCCGTTCGGGACCGACAATTTCGGCCGCGACATCCTCTCGCGCGTCATCTGGGGCACGCGCATCGACCTCAAGATCGCTGTCATCGGCGTTATCTTCCCCTTTCTCATCGGCACCACGCTGGGCACGGTAGCCGGTTTCTTCGGCGGGATAGTCGACGCCATCTTCATGCGGCTGGTCGACATCATCTTGGCCTTCCCGTTCCTGGTATTGATGCTGTCGATCATTGCGATCCTGGGGCCTGGCCTGGCCAGTTTTTACATCGCCATAGCCCTCGTCGGCTGGGTTTCCTACGCGCGGCTCATCCGCGCCCAGATGCTCGTGCTCAAGAACCACGACTACGCGGTTGCGGCGGTCAGCCTCGGCTTCAGCCGCATGCGCATCATGTTCCGTCACCTCCTGCCCAATGCCGCTGCCGGCTCGGTCGTCTTCGCGATGTCCGACGCGGTCCTCGTCCTGCTGAATGGCTCGGCCATTAGCTATCTCGGGCTGGGCGTGCAGCCGCCAGTCGCGGAGTGGGGCGTGATGGTGGCGGAAGGCCAAGCCTTCGTCACCACCGCGTGGTGGATTACACTGTTCCCGGGGCTTGCGATCGTGACGCTCGCCTTCGCCTTCAGCATGATCGGCGACGGGCTGGCCGATTTGTTCGGGGTTCACGAGTGATCGCGGCGCTGCTCAAGGTCACCGACCTGACGGTCGTCCATGACGGTGACGGCGGGGAGCGTACCCTGCTTGATGCCGTGTCGCTCGATCTCGCCCCGGGAGAAGTGCTCGGGCTGGTCGGCGAGAGCGGGTCGGGCAAGAGCCTGCTCTGCCGCTCACTCGTTAGGCTGCTGCCGTCGAGCCGGCTCAGGATCAGCGGTGGCTCGATCACACTTTCCGGGCGTGAGCTGACGACCGCGCCGGAAGCCGAGATGCTCGCGGTGCGCGGCGGTGAAATCGGCATGATCTTTCAGAATCCGAGCAGCCATCTCGACCCGGTCATGAGGATCGGCGACCAGATCACCGAGGGTATCCGCTTTCACCAGCGGCTGGACGCCAAGGCGGCGCGTGCCGCGGCGGTGGATATCCTCGCCCAAGTCGGGTTTCCAGATCCGGCTCGGCAATACGATAGCTACCCGCACGAATTCTCCGGCGGCATGCGCCAGCGCGCCATGATCGGCGCGGCGCTATCGAGCAATCCCAGGATCCTGATCGCCGACGAGCCGACGACGGCACTCGACGTGACGATACAGGCGCAGATCCTGCGGCTTCTGATGGACATCCGCGCCAGGCGTGGACTCTCGGTGATCCTGGTCACCCACGATCTCGGCATCGTCGCCCAAGTCTGCGACCGCATCGCGGTGATGTGGCAAGGTCGACTGGTGGAGATTGGAGAGAAGCGCGGTCTGCTTGCGGCGCCGGCGCATGCCTACACCCGTTCGCTGATCGCCAGTCATCCCTCGCTGCCGGAGGAGGACATGCCGGCAAAGGCTGAGAAGCTCCGGGCACCCGGAGCGGTGCCGGTGGTCGACATCGAGAAGCTGCACGTGCGCTTCGCCACGGGCGGCCTGTTCCGGCGAGGCGCGGTTGATGCCGTCAATGGGGTCACACTCCGTGTCATGCCGGGCGAAACGGTCGGCATTGTCGGCGAATCCGGAAGCGGCAAGAGCACTCTGGCGCGCGCCGTCCTTGGACTTACGCCGGTCTCGTCAGGCACGATACGGTTCGATGGTACGGACATCGCATCGGGTCGCGCAGTCCTCGGCATGCTGCGACGTCAAACCGCCATGGTTTTCCAGGACCCCTACAACGCCCTCAATCCTCATCTTACCGTTGGCAAGATGCTGGCGGAGGTCCTGCGGGTACAGGGCAAGATCGAGACCGCGCAAATTCCGGCACGCTGCGGCGAACTGCTCGACCTGGTCGGCTTGGGGCGCGCGTTCCTCGACCGCAAGCCGCGCTCGATGAGTGGCGGCCAATGCCAGCGGGCCGGCATAGCTCGCGCGCTCGCCGTCGACCCGAAACTTATCATTGCGGACGAGTGCGTGGCCGCCCTCGACGTCACCATCCAGGCGCAGATCGTGGAGTTGTTCCGCGAACTGGTGGAACGTATGTCGCTCACGCTGATATTTATCGCCCACGATCTCGCAATCGTTCGCAATCTCTGCCAGCGTGTTGTGGTGATGCACCGCGGCGTGATCGTCGAGGAAGGTCGGTCGGAGGAAGTGTTCTCCCGGCCGAAGCATGCCTACACCGCCGCGCTGATTGCCGCCGTTCCGCATATCGATCCGGACAAGCCGCTGCTTGCTCCCTCGAAGATGGCGACCCCGTATGCCGACGGGGTCGCAAACTGAACCCAAAGGCAAACCAGAAGGGGAATACCGATGTTAAGAAGCAAATGGATGCGCATCGGCTTGGTCACCGTTATGACCAGCCTGTCCCTGGGGGCGACGCTCGCAGAAGCCGCCGGCGTACTCACGATTGGCCGGCGCGAAGACTCGACCACCTTCGATCCGATCAAGACCGCCCAGAACATCGACCTGTGGGTGTTCGCCAACGTCTATGACGTGCTGATCCGCGTCGACAAGACGGGCACCAAGCTGGAGCCCGGTCTCGCCGAGAGTTGGGAGGTCAGCCCGGACGGCCTCACCTATACACTCAAGCTGCGCGACGCGAAGTTCTCGGATGGCTCCGACCTGACGGCCGACGACGTGGTGTTCAGCCTCACCCGCATCAGGGATGACGAGGGCTCGCTGTGGGCGGATCCTTTCAAGGTGATGGATACGGTCGAGGCAATCGATCCAAAGACCGTCACGATCAAACTCAAGCAGGCGACCGCGCCGTTCCTGGCGACGCTGGCCTTCCCGATCGCCTCGGTTCTTTCCAAGAAGGGCTTCGAGACGCTCGGTCCGGAGAAGTATGCCGAAACACCCATCGGCTCTGGCGCCTTCACCATCATGGAATGGAGGCGCGGCGACCGTGTCATCCTGGCGAAAAACCCGCATTTCTGGGAGGCCGATCGTGTCAGCCTCGACGGCGTCGAGTGGATCTCCGTGCCGGACGATAACACCCGCATGCTGAACGTGCAGGCCGGCCAGCTCGATACCGCGATCTTTGTGCCGTTCTCACGCGTCGCCGAACTGCAGAAGGATTCCAACCTCACCGTCCATCTCGACCCGTCGACCCGCGAGGATCACCTGCTGATTAACCACGAGCATGGCGCGCTGGCGAAGAAGGAGGTGCGGCAGGCCCTCGACATCGCCATCGACGAGCAGGCTGTGGTCGACACGGTGACGTTCGGCTACGGCGAGGTCGCTAACTCCTACATCCCGAAGGGCGCGCTCTATTACTACGCCGACAATCTGAAGCGGCCCTACGATCCGGAAAAGGCCAAGCAGATGCTGGCCGACGCCGGGGCCTCGGACCTGACGCTCAACTACGTCGTGCGGGCCGGCGACGAGATCGTCGAGCAGACGGCCGTGCTGCTGCAGCAGCAACTCGCCAAAGCCGGAGTCACCGTCAACATCCAGAAGGTCGACCCGAGCCAAGAATGGGACATGCTGGTGGCCGGCGACTATGACATCTGTGTCAACTACTGGACCAACGACATCCTCGACCCAGACCAGAAGACCACCTTCGTTCTCGGCCACGACGCGAACATGAATTACATGACCCGCTACAACAACGAGAAGATCAAGGAGCTGGTCGCGGCGGCGCGCATCGAGATGGATCCGGCCAAGCGCGAGCAAATGTACACCGATCTGCAGAAGATGGCCAAAGAGGACGTCAACTGGATCGATCTGTACTACAGCCCGTTCATCAACGTCTCGCGTAATAACATCGAGAACTTCTACCAGAATCCGCTGGGCCGGTTCTTTCTGGAAGACGTGGTCAAGAACTAGACTTGTGAACGAAGCCACGGGACGCCGCTCCGCGGCGTTCCGCCCAGCCCTGACAGCACGTTTGGCGTGCCGCCCGTCTCACCGCGCGTCGTTTGTTGGGAAAGGTGAACGATCTGCTGCTGTCGCTACTTCCGCTTTCTGGCAGTTCCGCGCTGATTGCGGACGGTCGCGCTCGTCCCAATCAAGACGTTTGGCACATTGGCGCCAAACCTCCGCTCCTGGCGCGAACAACCTGTTCCGGCATACGGCTCAAGCGGCAACGTTCCACCCATCTCGCCATTGGCGGCATCCCGCTGATTGAGTTTTGACCCTAAAGCGGAATGCGCTTGGATTGAACCGGCATTCCGCTCTATCTGTTTGTTTTGGCCGCATTTGTGCGATGCCAAGTGGCTGCATGGTCTTCACTCAGCGCGGCCGCGCGCGATGTCCGTTGGCTCGTATCGCCGGTCAGCGCGTCGGAACGGGATGCTCGCCGCGATAGTCGTAGAAGCCGCGTCCGGTCTTGCGGCCGAGCCAGCCGGCCTCGACATATTTCACCAGCAGCGGGCAGGGGCGGTATTTCGAATCCGACAGGCCGTCATGCAGCACCTGCATGATCGACAAGCAGGTGTCGAGGCCGATGAAATCGGCAAGCTGCAGCGGTCCCATCGGATGGTTGGCGCCGAGCCGCATGGCGGTGTCGATCGCGTCGACCGAGCCGACCCCTTCATAGAGCGTGTAGATCGCCTCGTTGATCATCGGCAGCAGAATGCGGTTGACGATGAAGGCCGGAAAATCCTCCGAGACGGTGATTGTCTTGTCGAGATGGTTCACATAGGCCTTTGCCGCTTCGAAGGTCTGGTCCTCGGTGGCGATGCCGCGC
The DNA here is from genome assembly GCA_004020365.1 of Mesorhizobium sp. Taxonomy (GTDB): domain Bacteria; phylum Pseudomonadota; class Alphaproteobacteria; order Rhizobiales; family Rhizobiaceae; genus Mesorhizobium. The sequence continues at coordinate 51,094 of SAQR01000022.1, read as the reverse complement.
ACCAGTTCGACCAGCTTCATCACTGGAACCGGATTCATGAAATGGATGCCGATGAAACGCTCCGGCCTGTCGGTCTGCGCGGCCAGACGTGTGATCGAGATCGATGAGGTGTTCGTCGCCAGGATGGCTTCCGGATTGAGCTGCGGACAGAGCTGGGCGTAGATCTTGCGCTTGACCGTCTCGTCCTCGGTCGCTGCTTCGATCACCAGATCGGCACCGGCAAGGTCGGCCATGGTCGGTGCTGCCGAAATGCGCGCCATCGCCTCGTTGCGCAGTTTTTCCTCGAGCTTGCCGGAGCCGACCTGGCGGGCCATGTTGCCGCTGATCGTGGCGATGCCCTTTTCGATGCGCTCGGGCGAGATGTCGTAAACCAGCACCTTGTAGCCCGCAAGCGCGGACACATGGGCGATGCCGCCGCCCATCTGGCCCGCGCCGATGATGCCGATCGTCTCGATCTTGTTCATTACACCGATCCCGTCAAAAGGCCTTTGCGGCCTGCTTTTTGTGCGGTGCAAACTAAAAGGGCGGGGCGACTTCGTCTACCCCGCCATTCACAATTTAATACGCTTTGGCAGAAGGCGTCAAAGCGCCTTTTGCAGTTCCGGCAGAATGACGAAAAGGTCGCCGACGAGGCCGTAGTCGGCGACCTGGAAGATCGGCGCCTCCTCGTCCTTGTTGATGGCGACGATGACCTTCGAATCCTTCATGCCGGCAAGATGCTGGATGGCGCCGGAGATGCCGACCGCGATGTAGAGATCGGGTGCGACCACCTTGCCGGTCTGGCCGACCTGCCAGTCGTTCGGCGCATAGCCGGCATCGACTGCGGCACGCGAGGCGCCGACGGCGGCGCCGAGCTTGTCGGCGATCGGCAGGATGACTTCCTGGAATTTTTCCGAGGAGCCCAGCGCACGGCCGCCCGAGATGATGATCCTGGCCGAAGTCAGCTCCGGACGATCGGTCTCGGAAAGCCTGTTCTCGACGAAGCTCGACAGGCCGGGATTGACGGCTGCCTGAACCGTCTCGACCGGGGCCGAACCGCCCTCGGGTGCAGCCTGGAAGGAGGCGGTGCGCACGGTGATCACCTTCTTGGCGTCGCTCGACTGCACCGTCTGGATGGCGTTGCCGGCATAGATCGGCCGTTTGAAAGTGTCGGGCGAGACAATCTCGATGATCTCCGACACCTGCGCGACATCGAGCAGGGCCGCCACCCGCGGCGCGACGTTCTTGCCCGACGAGGTCGCCGGCGCGATGATCGTGTCATAGGCATCGGCCATGCCGACGACGAGCGCCGCCAGCGGCTCGGCCAGACGCTCGCTGAGCTCGTCGGCTTCGGCGAGCAGCACCTTGCTCACGCCGTTGAGCTTGGCGGCGGCGTCCGCTGCGGGCCTGGCGCCGTTGCCGGCGACCAGCACATGCACGTCGGAGCCGATCTGCAGTGCAGCCGAAAGCGCCTTGGCGGTCTGGTCGGAAAGCGTCGCATTGTCGTGTTCGGCAATCAGAAGAATTGTCATCTTTTTATTCCTTGATCCACTTCAGCGGGGGCGTCTCGAATTCATGTCAGGCCGAGTCGAAAACGGTGGGGTTCGAGAACCGGAGCGGAGCGTACTTCAGTACGTGAGCCTAGGTGAGCGGAGAACCCTGCCGTTTGCAGGCCGGCATCACATGAATTCCTACAGCACGCCGGCTTCGTTCTTGAGCTTGTCGACCAACTCGGCGACGGTCTTGACCTTGACGCCGGCCTTGCGGCCGCCCGGCTCCTCCGTCTTGATCACCTTCAGCCGCGGCTTGACGTCGGCGCCGTAATCGGCGGGAGATTTCTCGTCGAGCGGCTTCTTCTTGGCCTTCATGATGTTGGGCAGCGAGGCATAGCGCGGCTGGTTGAGGCGAAGATCCGCGGTGACAATCGCCGGCATCTTCAGCTCCACCGTCTGCAGGCCGCCATCGACCTCGCGCGTCACCATGGCCTTGTCGCCATCGATAACGACCTTGGAGGCAAAAGTGCCCTGCGCCCAGCCCAGAAGTGCGGCCAGCATCTGGCCGGTCTGGTTGGAGTCGTCGTCGATCGCCTGCTTGCCGAGGATGACGAGACCAGGCTTTTCCGCCTCGACCACGCCTTTCAGCACCTTGGCGACACCCAGCGGCTCGGTTTGTTCGTCGGTCTTGACCAGGATGGCGCGGTCGGCGCCCATGGCGAGCGCGGTGCGCAAGGTCTCCTGCGCCTGCTGCGGCCCGATCGAGACAACGATGATCTCTTCCGCCTTGCCGGCCTCCTTCAGCCGGATCGCCTCTTCGACGGCGATCTCGTCGAACGGGTTCATCGCCATCTTGACGTTGGCGAGTTCCACCGCCGAACCGTCAGCCTTGACACGAACCTTCACATTCGCATCCACAACCCGCTTCACGGGCACAAGGATCTTCATTTGCCTGTCACCTCTTTCACGATAGCCACCTCTTTCAAGATAGTCGGGCGCGCTATAGCAGTGCGCGCCGCTTCAGAGTTGTCGAAAGCCGACATTCCGGACGGAATTCTGGTCTCCGACCGCCTAAAGCGCGTCGCATTTGACCGCAAAACCGCTGCCCACTTTTGCGCTACATGCACTGGTGTGGGAAAGCTTCCGTAGTTGCGGCGATCCCGCACGTCAATATCCGGGGCGCACCCAAATCATCCGCGCCGCACTCAAATCGGTTCAGTCCGGCAAATCGCTTCAGTCCGGACTGAAGGCGGTTCCCCGTCCCCAGCGCGACGCCGGCAGCGGCTCGCCTGGCGCCGGCTCTGCGGCAACAGGCATCTGGCCGGCGACCACCACTGCCTCTGCACCGGCAAGCAGCGGCACGGCGCGGTTGCGCAAGATGAGCACCAGCACGGCCCCGGCGATGATGCCGCCGACATGGCAGGCCCAGGAAATCTGATCCTCGCCACCAGCGGCGAACATCACGATCTGGAACAGGATCCACAGGATGAGCGGGATGAAGGCCGGGATGCGCAGCGGAATGCGGGCGAAGGCCAGCACCCATACCTTCACCCTGGGATAGAGGATCAGATAGGCGGCGACGACGCCGGCAATGGCGCCTGAGGCGCCGATCAGCGGAACCTGCGAGTCCCACGCGATCAGGCCCTGGAAGAAAGCGCCGGCGATGGCGCACAGCAGGTAGAAGGCGAGAAAGCGGATATGACCGAGCGCGTCCTCGACATTGTCGCCGAACACCCACAGGAACAGCATGTTGCCGCCGAGGTGGAAAATATCGGCATGCAGGAAGGAATAGGTGACGTAGCTCAGGCTCTCCGGGATGACGACAAACTGCGGAGCCAGTTCGGCGCTGTCGTGGACGACCGACGGGATGAAGCCGAGGCCCAGAACAGCGGCATTGGTGAACTGCTCGCCGCCGAGCGCGGTGGCGAAGTAGATGAGCGTATTGAACGCGATCAGGCCGATCGTGACATATTGCTGCTTGATGTGGCGCAGCCGGTTGCTGTCATAAAGCGGGATGAACATCGGACCCCCTCCGCCTCGGCAGATTCAGCGGTTCTTGCCGGGAACCCATAGCACGTCGGCGTTTCCATTGTCATTGACCGCACGTGCGGCGACGAACAGAAAGTCCGACACGCGGTTGATGTATCTTATCGCCTCGCGGCTGACGTGCTCGCCTGGGTCTTGCATCAAAGCCACCATGATGCGCTCGGCCCGCCGTGCCACCGTGCGGGCGAGGTGAAGGGCCGCCGCCGCCGGCGTGCCGCCGTTGAGCACGAAGGATTTGAGCGGCTGCAGATCCTTGTTGAGCAGGTCGATGTCCTTTTCGACACGGTCGGTCTGCACAGCGGTGATGCGCAGCGGCTCATAGCTGAGCGGCTTGCCGCCGTCCGGCACCGCCAGGTCGGCGCCGAGGTCGAAAAGGTCGTTCTGGATGCGGCCGAGCATCGCGTCGATCGCCGGGTGTGCTGCCGCGGTGTGGATGCGGGCGATGCCGATGCAGGCGTTGGCTTCGTCGACCGTGCCATAGGCGTCGATGCGCAGATCGGATTTCAGCCGCCGCTCGCCGGTGCCAAGGCCGGTGGTGCCGTCGTCGCCGGTACGGGTGTAGATCTTGTTGAGCTTGACCACGCTCTGCCTCCCGAAATCGCCACCCTCATCACTTGCGGGTGAAATACACCGCCAGCATGATCAGCACCAATGCCACGAACTGCAGCAGCACGCGCGTCTGCATCAGCTTGTTGGAGGTCATGCCGGAGCCGCCGCGCATCATGTTGATGAGGCCGCGGATCAGCACGATCACCACGGCGACCATGACGAGGACAGCGAGGATGTTGAAGACGGTTGCCATAGTGTGTTTCCAGTCGATTGGTTTCAGGCGCGTTTGGCAAGCAGGCGGTAGAGCATTGATGCCGGCAGGAAGCGTTTGAGGACAACGCCGATCCTGGCCGGCACCGTTACCACATAATGCGGACGCGGGCGCCGCGACAGAAGCGCATGGCGCAAGGCGGCATGAACCACCTCTGGCCCGGGCTTCAGCCGTGACGTGCTGCCGCCGGCCTGCAGCCGTTGCAGCTGCGCCTCATAGGCGAGGCGGTGGACGGAATTCTCACGGTCGATATTTGCGAGAAACCACACAAGGCCGTTGCTGGCGATCTTCGATGTCACCGGCCCCGGCTCGATCAGCGAGACATGGATGCCGCTGCCCTGGAGTTCCTGATGCATGCACAGCATCAGCCCTTCGATCGCGTGCTTCGACGCCGAATAGGCGCCGCGAAAGGGCAGCGGCGCCAGGCCGAGGATTGAGGAGCAGTGGACAAGACGGCCATGGCCCTGGCTGCGCATCACCGGCACGACACGGCGGGTGAGGTCATGCCAGCCAAAAACATTCGCCTCGAATTGCTCCCTGAGCGCTGCGACCGGCAGGTCCTCGACGGCGCCGGGCTGTGCGTAGGCGCCGTTGTTGAACAGGGCATCGAGCCGTCCGCCGGTCCGCTCCAGCACCGACGCCACCAGCGTCTCGATGGATCCCGGTTCGCGATAGTCCAGATAGAAAGCCTCGATGCCATCGACCTCGAGGGCGGCGATGTCCTCCGGCTTGCGTGCCGTTGCGAACACCCGCCAGCCTTCCGCCTTCAGCGCCCGGGCGCAATGGGCGCCTATCCCGGAAGAAGCTCCGGTGACGATGATGGTGCGCAACTTTTCTCCAGGAGGAGGCGTGCTTTGACCTAGGCTTGCCATTTGCCGCAATCCCTTCCCATATTCGCGGCGTCGAGACAATCGAAGGGAACGCGGTTCGTGTTGCGGAAGATCGTAGCCGTCAAACGCGTGCTCTATGACGCGTTCGGCCATTTCGATGCAGACGATGGCTGGGCGATGGCCAGTCATCTGGCGATCACGGCGCTGATGGCGCTTTTCCCCTTTCTGATTTTCGCCACAACACTGGCCAGCTTTCTCGGCGCGCAGGCCTTTGCCGACACCGCCGTGCATCTCGTCTTCGACACCTGGCCCGAGCAGATCGCCAAGCCGATTGCGCGCGAAGTGCTCAACGTGCTCACCGTCCAGCGCACCGACCTGTTGACCTATGGCGTGCTGCTTGCCGCTTTCTTCGCCTCGAACGGCATCGAGGCGCTGCGCACCTCGCTCAACCGCGCCTACCGCGTTTCCGAAACGCGCGGCATCATCTATCGCCGGGTGCAGAGCATCGCCTTCGTGCTGATCGCCACGGCAGGTTTTCTGGTGATCAGCGTGCTCGTGGTTTTCGCGCCCTTACTGGGGCGGCTGGCCGAGGCCAATTTCGAATGGATAAAGCCTTATATGGGCACGATCACGCTGTGGCGTTACGTCATCGCCTCCGTCGTCATCGTCGGCGGGCTGTTCGCGGTGCATTACTGGCTGCCTGCGGGCAAGCGCCGCTTCGTCTCGATCATACCGGGCATCATCTTCACGCTGATCGCCTGGCTCATCGGGTCGACCATCTTCGCCGCCTATCTCGACCGTTTCTCGTCCTATGTGACGACCTATGCCGGCCTTGCCTCGATCATGGTCGCGGTCGTCTTCCTCTATATCGTCTCGGCGATCTTCATCCTTGGCGGCGAGCTCAACGCCGCGATCAGCCGCTATCTGGAGGCACGCGCCCGAGTTGGCTGATGCTGGGTTGGGCATGATCTTTTCCGAAAACCGGTCGCCACTTTTTCGGGATCATGCTTTGGTTGGCTGAGCGGTTGCCAGCCCGACGCCGAGCGTCGCGATTGCCATGCCTACGATCTGGACGAGGGTCAACTGTTCGCCGAATAATATCCAGGCGATGACCGCGGTGACCGCCGGGACTAGATAGAACAGCGAAGCGACTTTCGACATCTCGCCGTCGCGGATCATCACCATCAACAGGAAGATGGCGCCGATCGACAGCACCAGCACCAGCCATGCCATGGCGAAGATCAACTCGCCGTTGACGACGACGGTTCTGGTCTCAAAGGCGAGCGAGGCCAACGCCATCACCGACGCGCCGCCAACATATTGCCACGTCGTGGCCGCCACGAGATCGCCGCCGGAGGCGAAGCGCTTCTGCCAGATCGTGCCGGCGCTCATGCCAAGCACCGAGACAAGCGAGGCGGCCAGCGTCTCGGCCGTCACGCCGCCGCCGAGCGTCCCGAGCTTCGGCCAGAGCACGATGACCACGCCGACCAGACCGATGCCGAGGCCGGCCCAATGGCGCGGCAGGATCGCCTCGCCGAGAAATCGGCCGGCCATCACCGCGGTGATCAGCGGCTGCAGCCCGACGATCAACGCCGATAACCCGGCCGGCATGCCCCTGTGGATGGCCCAGAACACGCCGCCGAGATAGACGCCATGCATCAGGATGCCAGCGCCGGTCGCGTGAAGCGCCTCCTTGCGCGTCGCTCGCCTGGAGCCGAGCGCTGCCATCAAGGCGGCCAACAGCACGGCGGCCAGCACGAAGCGCGCGGCCAGGAAGGTGAAAGGCTCGGCCCACGGCATGGCATAACGCGCACCAATGAAGCCGGTCGCCCACAGGACGACAAAGGAGGCGGGGATGAACCGCTTGATACTGTGCATTTCGGGAGGCTGCCGCGCTTGGTGAGGGGGTTTTGTAGGGGCTGCTGTAAAGGGGTTCAACCCGGCTAGCAAAACCAAACGGTTGATCCATAGGCTCATCCGAGTTGAAGACGATCGTGACATCCGCCGAAGGATGCAGCGGCTCAGATAATGCTGATCTGTCGTGATCCTTCGCGCCCCCCTCTGTCCTGCCGGACATCTCCCCCACTTGGGGGGAGATTGGCCGTCACCACCGCCTTCGCGAACCGCCACCGTCGCAGGAGTGAGCGGTGCGCCAAAGCTGCAGATCTCCCCCCAAGTGGGGGAGATGTCCGGCAGGACAGAGGGGGGCGCCTCGCTCCGCCATCACAGGTTCTGCACCGTCGTGACGCTCTGATGTAACGGAATGGACTAAATCCCAACCAGCCGCCGGACGTCGGCCGGTGATGCGCCGGCCTCCCGCAAAGCGGCAAGGCCGGTATCTGCAAAACTCTTCGACAGCTTTCGTCCGTCCGGGCCGAGGACCAGACGATGGTGGAAGTACCTTGGTTGCGGCAGGCCGAGGATTTCCTGGAGCAGGCGCTGCACGCCGGTGGCGGAATAGAGGTCCTGGCCGCGCACCACGTGGCTGACGCCCTGCAGCGCGTCGTCGACGACGACGGCGAGATGATAGCTGGTCGGGATTTCACGGCGCGCCACGATCACGTCGCCCCAGTCCTGCGGCCGGGCTTCTATCGTTCGTGTCGCGGAAAGGCTTTCATCGGAAAATTCCAGCCATGACAGACCGGTGCCGACGCGCGCCATCGCAGCATCGACGTCGAGCCGCCAGGCGAAAGGCGCGTTCTCGGCAATCCGTCGCTGACGTTCCCTCATCGGCAACGCCTTGTCGACGGCGGGATAGAGAGGCACCCCGTCCGGGTCGCGCGGCCAGTCTCGGCCGCGCCTTTCGCGGTCGGCAATGAAGGCGCGGATTTCGCCACGGCTCATGAAGGCCGGGTAGACGAGTTCCTCGCTGATCAGCCGATCGAGCACCGTCTGATAGTCCGAAAAATGCTCGGACTGACGGCGCACCGGTCCTTCCCAGCCAAGCCCGAGCCATTCCAGGTCGCGAAAAATACCGGCCTCGAATTCCGGCGTGCAGCGCGTCGTGTCGATGTCCTCGATGCGCAGCAACAGCCGCCCGCCGGTTGCGCTGGCCAATTTTTGATTGAGCAGCGCCGAATAGGCATGGCCAAGATGCAGTTCGCCATTCGGGCTCGGCGCGAAGCGAAATGTCAGGAGTGTCATCGTTCGGCGGCAATCGGGTTGTGCGGCGCTTTCGCCAGTTGCTACTTTGCGCGTGATTACATCTGACATTTTGCGCCGGGAACAAGCAGACATGCAACGCATCGCCACGCTCGACGACATCGCGCAAGGGCTCGATGCGCTCTGCTTGCTCGACCCGCGTCTTGAAAAGGTGCGCGGCATGGCCGGCCAGGTGCCGCTTCGGCTTTCCGAGCCGGGGTTCAGAAGCCTTGCCTCGATCATCGTCTCGCAGCAGGTTTCCCGCGCGAGCGCCGACGCCATCTTCGGGCGGCTGACAAAACTCGTCGATCCGCTGACGCCGCAAGCAATCCTTGCCGCCGACGAAGCCATTTTTCGCGAGGCCGGGCTGTCGCGGCCGAAGCAGCGCGGGCTGATCGCTGTCGCCCAGGCGGTGGTCGATGGCCTCGACCTCGATCAACTCTGCTTGCTCGATGCCACGCAGGCGATTACGGCGATGACCAAGGTGCCGGGCATCGGCCCATGGACGGCGGAAGTCTATCTTCTATTCGCCGCCGGCCACCCCGACGTCTTCCCGGCACGCGACGTTGCCCTGCAGAGCGCGGTCGGCCACGCGCTCGGCATCGACCCGCGTCCGCCCGAGAAAACGCTGATCCAGCTCGCCGAATCATGGAGCCCGTGGCGCGGTGTCGCATCAAGGCTTTTTTGGGCGTATTATCGTGAATTGAAGGGCAGGGACGCCGCGCCTCCGGCCTGAGTTCGCAAAAAAGCATGAAAATCCTGCATTTTTAGCGCTGCGTTTGATCGACAAGCCGCTTCACATCCCTGTCATGTCGGGCTTACAGTATCCGCGCCGACAGGTTTAAGAACCAAGGAGGTCAATGACGTGACGGTTGCCGTATCTCCGGATGGGCTTCCAGCACTGGTGCTGAACGCGGATTACCGTCCGCTCAGCTATTACCCCCTGTCGCTCTGGTCTTGGCAGGACGCCATCAAGGCGGTGTTCCTCGAGCGGGTCAACATCGTCGCCGAATATGAGCACGCGGTGTCGTCGCCGACCTTCTCGATGAAGCTGCCGAGCGTCGTCAGCCTGAAAGCCTATGTGAAGCCATCGCGGCATCCGGCCTTCACCCGCTTCAACGTCTTCCTGCGCGACCGTTTCCAATGCCAGTATTGCGGCACGCCGGAGGATCTGACCTTCGACCATGTCGTTCCCCGCCATCGCGGCGGCGCGACGACGTGGGAAAATGTCGTCGCCGCCTGCTCGCCCTGCAATCTGAGGAAGGGCGGCATGATGCCGGCGCACGCCAAGATGTGGCCGCTGCAGAAACCTTTTCAGCCGACGGTGCACGATCTGCACAACAATGGCCGCCTGTTCCCGCCCAACCATCTGCATGAAAGCTGGATGGATTATCTGTACTGGGATGTCGAACTCGAACCTTGAGATCATCCGATAATTCGGGAGGCTGGCCGTCTGAAGCGATTGTCTGCGCTTCCGGTGCTCACGGACCCAAATGTCCGCTGCGCTTCGGTTCTCGACAATCACTCCATATGCCGAATTCTTGAATGATCTCGCGCCGTGCTAGATTAATCCCGGGCAAAGGCGCCGCGGAAGGCGATGACGGCCAGGACAAAACTGGCGATGGCGTTCCAGCCGGCCAGCGACAGGCCGAGGATACGCAGTGCCGCCTTGTCGCAGGAGGGCGGGACGAATTGGTCGAGCGCATCGAGCACGCCCTTGCCGCCGGTGTCGACCGGTCCGGCAGCCGCTGCACAGTCGGTCGGCCCCGGCCACCACGCCCATTCGACGCCGGAATGATAGACGCCGAGATAGACGCCGTAGGCCATCAGCAGGCCGCCGACGGCCAGCAGGCCGCGTGTCAGCCATGCCGGCCAGCGCAAGGTCGACGCAAGCGCCGCTAGCAGCATCAGCGGCACGCCGATGTAATAGGGAGTGCGTTGCTCGAGGCAGAGCTTGCAGGGGATGTAGCCGCCGAGATGCTGGAAGGCCAGCGCTGAGCCGACCGTGGCGGCCATGGCGGCGGCGAGGAACAACGCCGTCCGCATGCGCTGGCGTCCAGTGTCGGCATTCACGGTCGCTGTCATCGATCTACCGTCCATTCCCGTCAAGGGATGGGTCAATTTGAACATCCTTACTCTAGAACGCGTATTTGACGACGATATAGAGCGAAATCAGGGCAGCGGCGCCGGCGCCGGCGATCATGCCGAGGCGCTTTTCGATGAACTCGCGGATCGGTTCGCCATAGCGGCGCAGCAGCCAGGCCAGGAACAGGAAACGGGCGCCGCGCGCCACGATCGCCAGCATGATGAACAGCAGCAAAGGCGTGCCGATGACGCCGGACAGGATCGTCACCACCTTGATCGGCGGCAGATGGGCGAGGCCGGAGGTGATCAGCATCAGGACGATGAATCCGGTGCCCGCCGAGACGCGCAGTGTCTCGAAGTCGTCATACTTGCCGTAGAATTCAAGGATCGGCCGCGCCACCGTGTCATAGGCGTAGTGGCCGATGTACCAGCCGGCTATCCCACCCAGAACGGAGGCCAGCGTGGCGACCAGCGCGTAGCGATAGGCGCGATCCGGCCGCGACAGCGCCATCGGCAAATAGAGCACGTCGGCCGGCACCAGAAACACCGAGCTTTCGACGAAAGCGATGAAGGCCAGCCACCATTCGGCGGATTTCTTCGCCGCCAGCGACAAGGTCCAGTCGTAAAGTCCGCGAAGCATCGGCACTCCTGATGCACGTCGCCCAAAAATGCGCAGCGCCTTTGGGACAACAATGCATAAAAACCAAGACCAAAAGCGCGCCAGATGACTCTCTTCAGACGCGACGCGCTTCAATGCGATGCCTGTCTAGAAAGATTTTTCGCGCCGCACAATGGCCGTAGCTTCACGAAGTCGAAAGGCTGCGGCCGAGCGGAGGCCACATGCCCGGAATTGGCCACACCGAATTGGCCAGTTGACGAACAGGCCTCCAACCGTATAGTCCGCGCCCATCCAGGCCGCCCGGCCTGAGCCCCTATGGCGGAATTGGTAGACGCGCTCGACTCAAAATCGAGTTCCGCAAGGAGTGCTGGTTCGATCCCGGCTAGGGGCACCACCACCTTTATACGGGTGTTGATTTACCGGAGCTTTTTCTGATTTTTGTCCCACTTTTCGTTGTCGACCTTTTTGGTGGGACAATTTCGTCCTGATTTTGTTCCGGAATGGCCAAGAGGTGGGCGGCCTGTCCGGCCATCCGGCGGCGTTGCGCCTTCCTCGTGTAGTGCGTGGTTTGCTGCTTGGTGGTCCAACCGAAAATCGCCATGAGTTGCTCGTCCGTGGCGCCGTTCTCGGCTGCTATAGTGGCTCCAGCTTTTCGGAGGCCGTGAAGGGTGCAGTGGGGCAACTCTGCTTGATCACACCAGTCCCGCATTTTGTTACCAAGTGAATTAACGGTGAAGGGTTTTCCCCACTCCGACGTCAAGAAGGTCAGGTCACCGCAAGCACTGGCGTCGATTGTCGCCCTCAACTGGGGAAGAATGGGGAGCTCCACCTCCACTCCTGACGAGTTGCTGGTCTTCTGGGGCCGGATGTGTAGCCACCCATTCCTGACGTGCTGGCGCCCAAGGATCGCAAGATCCTGGCGACGCAGTCCTGTGAACAGTCCCAGATGCAGTGCCAGACGTGCCTTGCTGCCAGATGGATGGCGTGCCTCGAACTGACGCACCTCTGCGACGGACCATGTGTGAAATCCATCGCCAGATTTCAGGCGCTTGATCCCGAGAGCTGGATTGCTCCGGACGATCTCGTTCTCAATCGCCCAACCGTACATGGCCGAGATGACCTTCACGACCTCATTCTGGGCACCTGGCGTCGAACGGAGATCATCTCGAATTTCGAGGACGTGCTTCCGCTCCAGGAGGTCGAAGGGGAGTGTCCCCCGCTTGCTGCCGCTTTTGTGCTCGCTGTTGCAGATTTCATCGAGAACCGATGACCGTCGAGCCAAGATTTTGGGTGAGAGCCTTACACGTCGCTTGTACTCCTGGCATAGCCAGCGAAAGGACCTCTGGGACACCGGTTCATTTCGGTCCGCGGTGCCGCTGAGCTTCTGAGGCGCGTAGGGAACGTTTAGCCGAGCACAAGCCACCTCGGCCTCAAACTCCTTTGTCCCCGGCTTCTCCCGTAGTCGGACTTTGGACCGGCCGAGGGCGCGAAAGTACAGGCGCACATTTCCATGTCGGTCACGATCAGGGGAAACGCCCTTTGGTAGCTTTCTAGGCATCAGTTCCAGGGGTTGTTTGATGGGGACGATATGCCCAATCTATTGGACTCGCCCCGATGTGGGATCGCGCGAAAGGCGGCAACTACCTCCTCCACGTCCCAAAGAAGGCGTGAAGCAATTGGCCTTGGTTCTGGCATTTGGCCCGCAGCCACTAGCTGGGTGAACAGAGACGAGCCGATCCCGATGAGCGCGGCAGCTTGGTCAAGATTAACCGCAACAGGTGCGAGGTTGTCTGGCAATCGGCTTGACGGTCGCTTCATCCGATGTCGGCTCAAATCATGTGGAACTTGACCGAGATCTAGTTCCGTGATCGCCGCGGTTCCATGGCTCTCCTGCGTGGTACTATAGGGGAAATGGGTTTTCACAGCTGAGCGACCTGTGGCGGCGCATGCTATTACTTGAAAAATCAAATTTTTATACGGGCCGTGTTCGGGACCATACCCGCCACAACCCGATCCTTTCTCCCGAAAAAAGGTCTACCCCTTCCCCTTCCGACCCAAGGTGAGTGGGCGATCGATAGATCCCGCCGCCGAGCCAGTTCAAAAACCTCCCAGCTAATGGCGAAGTTGCAGGCCAGAAATGCCGTCCGAAAATCCACCGGGCCGTGCCGCTCCTCCTCGGGCCTGTAGTTGGATGGCTTGACTGACGGCGAGCCTCTGACGGAGGAGATGGCACGCGCGAGATCCCCTGTAGCTTCCAGGAGGGCGCCGTTGTCGATCAGCAGATGCAAAGAACGTGGCGAGTGCGGTGGCCGAACGTGGGTGCTGGGGAGGATCATTGAACGATCGAAGGCTTGCTTGAGAAGGAGGGAGACCAGCGATCGTGATCTCATCGGGCGCAGAGCGGGGGACGATCCTCCAAGATCATTCTTTCGGGACGATGCGCTCGACGGCCTCCCGAAGCCTCGCGGCCGTCCGTCGTTCGCGCTCCTGGATCAGCTCCTGCAGCCGATCAGGCGGAATGGTTGGCACGAAGTCCGCTGCGGTTACTTCGCCATCCCGATAGGTGAAGTTGAGCGCCATCGCTCCGACCAGGTTCACGTGCCGGGCGAGAAAGGACGCAAGTTCTTTGAGGCGGGCGGCATGGGCATACAAGAGAGCTGCGGCCGTGGGGGATTTGTGAGTAATGACATCGTTGACCAGCAGTTCATAGCCCCTCCACCACATGAGTTCCCCAAGGCTTCGCCATGGGACCGAGTGGGAGGATCGGGCCGCGACCGCGTACCTGGCCAGAAAATCTTCGTCATACAGGATCTCGAAATCACCTCGCGCCCAGTTAATCTCCGCGTTTCCCTTCTGATTAATCCGGGCATGGAGGAACACCCTGGGCTTCCTGTTCTCATCGCGAACGGCGGCGCTCCAGTTGACGGGGTCAATCAGGATGTCGACGTGCTCCTTGTTGAGGCCGCAGTCGTAGGCCGCGTCGCCCAGCATCCAGGCCGGTTCCTCGCTCAGTCTAGATGTCCCGGTCCGGTGGCGTTCACGCGCTACGGCCAGATAGTCGGAGCTCGAGATGGAGGAGTCGAATGGTGGAGTCATTTTGAAAGTCCTGTAGAGGTGGTTGGGCGCCGTGGAATTCTGATGTCGGATCGCTATGTTAGGAGCGAGTCATCCGCTCGAAGCGGCCCATGACATGGTGGTAGACATCAGGGGTCTTGTGGCCGGCGTTCGTCATCAGGGTAGCGGCACGTCGCAAGGTCTCGATTGTTTGGCTAAGGGCGTGGAAATCGTGATCATCGTAATGAAGATCGAGTTCCGAGGAGAGTTCGCGCAGGAGGTCCGTCAGCACTTTTGCCGCTGTCTGGTCGATGGTCATATGGAAGTTCCTAAGGGTTAGTCGTTGATCATATTCAGTGCGTTTGCACTGTATATGATACATAAGTGGCGTAAACATGCCTTCAATAGGCCGCTGAAGATTTTTTGCGGGAGAATGACTGAATGACCGAAACCGAGTGGGAGCGGCTGATCAGCGGCGTGTTGAAGGCTGAGCTAAAACTCCAGGGCCTAAGCTACGCCGATCTGGCCGAGAAGCTGGCTGCCATCGGCGTCGAGGAAAAGGCGCCGAACATCCGTAACAAGCTGTCGCGCGGACGCTTCAGCGCCGTTTTCTTCGCACAGTGCTTAACGGCCATTGGATCGCAGAGGCTGAAGCTAGACTGACCCTATGAGAGGGGATGGCGCCTGCGCCTCGTCCGTGCAGTGATCGCAGTTCTGGGTGAGCAGATCGGGTTTGAGCCTTTGGGCCTGGCTCAGGTCTTGGCGCAGGCGGGGCCGGGTCGAGTGGCGCCCTTGTTGGACCTGTTGCGCGCACCACTTGCGGAGGCGCGGGCATTCGTCCTAGGGCACAATATTAATATTACAACCCCACAAAAAATAAGAGTGATGCACCGAGCATCGTCATGATGCACCTCATCATCGATCAATACTTGCGAGTAATATACACGATCAACACCTAAGGCACATCACCACAAACTTGAAAAGGATGTGTCCTAATGGAACCCAAAAGATCAATCGATCTCTATCAGTATTTGGCAACATCTAGGGACCTGCTTGTGGATTTCAAAGTCGCACAACGGCTTCATATCCCCAGGGACGCGCTTGTCGAAATGGCGAAGGAAGGGCTGTGCCCGGAGCCGCGTCCCGCGTTTGCTTGCAACCGCTATTGGTTTTATCGGTGGCAGCCTACGAATTATAAGTCCTGGGCTCGCACCGCCAGCGACGACGATGTGAGGCGAGCAGCCGATATCATCCTGAAGGATGATCGTACTCGACGCATTCGTGAGTTCGCACACTACGACCATGACGATCCGCGGACGTTTCTCACAACCTTGTTCTGCAGGAAGGCGTGGTAAGCGCTATGCAGTCCAACAGGAAGCAAATCAAGGACTACATTGAGCAGATGTTCGGACAGGAGAGCGAGGGCAACCTCGTTGTGTTCGAATTGTCGGGTGGGCGTCCGCGGCACACGGTGTTTCCGTATAGCAGTCGAGAAATCGCCTTCGATTTTTTGGCAGCACAGCCCGATGGAGTCCATCGATACCTCGCGGTAGCTCTTCACGATGGGCAAGCCCTCGACAAACAGACGCGGCGGCAAGACACGGCCTGTGCGGTCGCCTTCCTGGCGCTCGACATCGACCTCGCCACTGGGGTGCACTCCGCCAAAAACCTCCCGGAAAACGAAGAGCAGGCGCTCAAGTTGCTAGGGGAGGCCGGACTACCCGAGCCCACCCTGATCGTCCATTCGGGTGGGGGGATCTACCCGATCTGGCAGTTCGAGCAGCCCTTGCTTCTGAAGACGTCGGAAGATCGGAGGCGCGTTGAGCGACTCTGGTCAGCCTGGAACGAGCAGGCTTGGGTGGTCTGGGAACGACATGGGCTCAAGCTGGACACGATCGCAGAGCTCGCACGCGTCCTCAGGGTGCCGGGAACGTTCAACCCTAAGACCAAGCCGGCCAAGCCCGTCCAGATATTGGACGGGGCAAGTGGTCGGACCTGGACCCTCGAGCAGATGGAAGGCGTCGTCGCAGCCCGAATAGCCGAGAGCTCTGACAGTTCGTCGCGTTCTGGCGGGCATGCCCTGGCTGACGCACTTCGTCAGGAAATGATCTCGGGGGATGAGGACGCCAGCAAGAGTGCCGCTGGTGCTCTTGCGATGGTTACAGCCTGCAGCTTTCTTCGTTCATGTGACGAGGCCAGTGAGCGCCTGACCGAGCCGCAGTGGAAGGACGCCGCTGATATTCTGGCGCACATCCCCCAAGGGCAGCGCTATTTTCATCTGATGTCTGCCCGCGACCCGCGATACGTTTATCGCGAAGCCCAGGACAAGCTGGATCACGCCAGCAAGTACCGCCCTAAGCTGTGCCAGACGATCGCTGCGACAAACTCCGAGTGCGGAGGCTGCCTCTTCCGGGAAGGAATGGTGATTCGGACTCCGGTGGAGCTGGCCCGCACAGATCCGGGGCTCGCACCGCTGCAGGCGAAGTACGTGCTCGACTCAAAAACGGGTCTGTTCTTTGACATCTCGACGGGGCGAGACAAGACGAAGGAGGATTTCGATCGCTCCTTCACGCGGAACATGCGCAAGAACCAGCTGGCCAGCACGGCCTTCCGCAATTCGAAACTGTCGTGTCTGGCCGACGAGCACGACTTCCTGGTCGGGAATGAAAAGCTCATTGTCGAGGGAAATGGCGTCCGGACTTTTAATACCTGGAAGGATGGGGGGATC
The DNA here is from genome assembly GCA_004020365.1 of Mesorhizobium sp. Classification (GTDB taxonomy): domain Bacteria; phylum Pseudomonadota; class Alphaproteobacteria; order Rhizobiales; family Rhizobiaceae; genus Mesorhizobium. The sequence goes on along the minus strand of SAQR01000022.1, from coordinate 34,299 downwards.
GCTTCCGCGGAAGGCGATGCCTCTCTTTGGCTTGATCACCTTCGCTATCTTCTGCCTGGCGACGGGGAGAGGCATTGGGTCCTTCAATACCTTGCCCATCTCATCCAGCGGCCGGCCGCCAAGATCAAGTCGGCGATCGTGCTGCAATCCAGACAGGGCGTTGGCAAGAACCTTCTGGTGCAGGCAGTCAAGCGCATGTTCCATGAGAATGACGTTCGTGAGGTGTACGGTGGCGTTCTTGGCGAGCGTTGGCAGGCTGAGCTCGGAAATGTTCGTCTTCTGGCCCTCGACGAACTGCAGATCGATGAGCTGAAGACGGCTTACAACCGCCTTAAGCGATGGGCGACAGAGGAGATCCAATCTGTCGAGCGCAAGGGGATTGATGCTTTTAACGTACGGACGCCTCGCGGCATCATCATCATGACTAACAGCGATAAGCCTATGGCTATCGAGCATGACGACCGGCGGCTCTTCGTGTGCAAGGTGGAAGCCGCCAAACGTGAAGACACATATTATCGTCAGCTCGTGGACGCCGGCCTCTCGGACGAGAGCATTGCCGCCTTCAAGCACTATCTTCTGAACTTCGACCTCTCCGACTTCGACGCAAACGCCGAGCCGCCGCGAACCGGTGCGAAGGAAGAGTTGATCCGGGCTAGCGCATCCGTGCCGGAGCAGATCATTGCGGAGCTTCGGGAGAGCGGCTCTTCGCCGTTCAATCGTCCGGTGTATCTGGCCGAGGAAGTGGCCAGCGCCGTCGAGGAGCGCATGAAGAGAACGATTACCGTGCAGCAGATCACGCCAATCTTGAAGAAGCTGGGGGATTGTAAGCGGAGCACGAAGACGTCCGTTCCGCGCCCTGTGGGAGTGACGCAACGTGGCTATGTCTGGGCGTGGCAGGAAGTGGGACGGTGGATGGACGCATCGAACGACGAGGTCAGAGCTGCTCTGCTGGGTAGAGACTCAGATGTCTTCACATCGGGATTGATGCCAGTCGTCGCGGCAGCTGTCCAAGTCCAATTGGCCAATTGACCAGGTGCGCGGAGCAACGGACCATGCAGACTTATATCTCTTCTAACTATCATCTTGGAGAAAAAGAGGTTGGACAGTCGGACGGTTTGCCAAACTGGGCACCGAAGGGGATCGCCAAGCACATCGACATTAAGCACTTCATCGCGGTTGCCATGTCGACAAACCTTCCTCCATGGCGCCCGATACCCTCTCGCCTTGCAGCACGGTTTCTGGGCACCTCGATTCAAGTTTTGGCGAACTGGCGTATGAGGGACCTTGGCCCGGCAACCGAGCCGATGCGGCGAGGGCAGGGCAACCGCATATATTATCGCCCGGACAAGATCGCCGAGTGGCTCTCGGGTGGTAAGTGTTCTGATTGGCAGTTCTCGGCGCTCTGGCTCCAGCAGATGGGCATGCCGCTCGATGTGATCAGCGAGGCTGCCGTCCGCGATCGTATCGCCCAGCTGGAGGGGGTGCACAACTTGTTCCCCGCCGTGAACCGCCTGTGGCGGAATTTCCGCGAGGTCGAGGCGGTCTAGCCCAGTGAAATAATTGTGCGGTATGTGGCGGCCACCCCCTATCGCCCGCACCTCAGGTTGCGTCCGCAGTGGCGGCCAACCGGCTCGGTCGGTTCTTTCAGTCGCGAGACGTCGGCGCTGCCAACACCAGGGCCACCGCCACCTCGGCAGAGCCCCGGCGATGCACGTGCCAGTGAGTTGCAGGGAAGCGCTGCGAGGGGTTGAAGATCTCCTGCTCGGTGGATCATTCGCAGCAACGGCACTGCAGCACTCAGCGTGCGTCTGAGGTATCAGCCTCAAGCTCTGAACTCACGGATCGGCCTTCTGAACCTTACCATAGGGCAAGTATAAATGCCGAAGCCGGATCGGCTGCATAAGCCGCGGTCTCAGGCAGGAGGGGATTGAATTTGGACATGAGTTAACCTCGGTGGATCGGGTCACATCATTTGGGAATGATTTCCAAAGCATCCAGGTCGAGTACTATAGGAAAAGAACTAGAAACCTATTACTATAGGGCAAGACAACGATAGCTATAGCAATACCGAAAAGGCATCTCCATCTCACATGCGAAGCCGGCGCAGTGGTGCATCGGTATATCGAGATGGAAAGGTCGAAACATTGCAGCTTTTTGAACGACTGGAGAATGCCGCCAATGGTCTTGCTGACGCATGGGATGCCGATTTGCTGTATATTAACTCGGAGATTGATCATGAGGCGCTTAATCGTGTCACTATGGAGACTGAGGAGCGGAAGGATCCGGGAAAAAACTTGTTTATTTTCCTTATCACTACTGGGGGGAGTGCTGAGGTCGCCTATAAGATGATGCGCTATCTGAATGGTAAGTACTGGCACGGGACCGGCATCTTCGCCCTAGGCCCTTGCAAGGGTGCTGGAACTCTCATGTGCGCCGGTACCGGAGAGATCTGGGTGGGGAAGTCGAGTGAGTTCGGGCCCCTCGCTCCCAAGACGACGGTTGTGGCTAACGCCACGTCAAGCCACTTGGCGGAGAGTACCCTCAAAGCCTATGCCGAAAGGCTTAATAGGGATTTCCGTACCCTCAGGAAAGCGCATGACTTCGACGCCCTGGAACAATTGGTTTCCGGATATCCGACTTCTGACTTCATCATCGACAGTGAAGAAATCTCGACGCTGTTCAACAGGGTCTACCACGTTGACGTTGAGTATGAAGATGAGAAGGAGCACGATTTGTACAAGGTGGTTCAGTTCGTCCAGCACAATGCCTCACGTCCGAGGAAGGCTGCATTGGGTCAAGATCCAGATATCTTCTATCTGAACGGCGAGTATGATTGGGGGGATGAGTAGGCAAGGAAAGGCTCTCCTCGCGAGGGAGATAGCGGCAGGTACCCCTTCGGGTTGCGCTCTTGAAGGGCGTGCACGCGCTGTCTACGCTGTAGGATGTCGTACTTCACGGCACCCAGGGGCCGGCCTAATCTTGCTTGAAGACCCGGCTACAGGTCCAGGTGTCTGTCCTGCCCGAATTGCAGGTTATCGGGCGTTTCTCAACCCTGAGGGACCAGTCGGAACCGCAACTATGAGCCGGGCACATTTCCGTCAGCGGTTTCAATGAACGTGGTGGAACCGAGGGGGCACGGGGGGTGCCACGCGTGAGCCTGTTATCCGATGGGTCGTAAGAAAATTTGGCCCGGATATTCCGACCCCTCCTTTTGACCCCGTTGAACCCGCTCACCCGAATTGTCTATCCGAGCTAGCTCAAGCGGCCGATTTGGGGGCGATCTATATCGGCTACTAATGACCTGTCGCTTGACGCTGGGGTCATTTGGGTGGGCACGCGCGTCAGGCCGGGTGTGTAGGCTGGGGTTACGGAAGTCGTAATCTTTGAGGGTCCGTCCCCGGCCGCACGCTTGAGACACCTGCCCGGGTGGCCTTGGGGGGCGGCACTAGCCGGTGTAAGACTGACAGGGTGTCCAAGGCTCCGCTGTCTGGGTCCTCTCATCGCTCAGTCACTATTTGGTTGTGCTGCCACTGCACCCCGACGAAGGCAGCTCAAAGCAGCGGGGACTAACCCCAAGCCCCCCACCCGGTCCCCGCTGCTCATTTACCGTCACGGAACCCCGAAGGTCTAGCCGACCCAGAGCGCCATCTTCAGCGCCCGTTCAGCGACCGAGGGGGCACGGGGGGTCGTCGCGCGAGCTGGTAATCCGATCCCCCGCTCAGAAATTTCTACCAAACATTCCGACCCGTTTCTTCGTACGATTCCGTACATTGATTTCTTCCCGCAAAGTGCACCACATAGTAACTTGGGGCAGTGACCGGGGAGACCCTCGGGTGGACGTTAAGACGAACGGCGGGCGCACAGTCCAGGACCTTGTTATGCAGGTCATCGAGGCAGCCCCATACGGCGGAATCGTCTCCGTTAAGGCCACCATAGCAGCGGTGCGCGAAGATGGCCCCCCATTGGGAAGTGACCGACTGTGATCTGATCGTGTTTATCGTGGAAGTGGCTCCGGCATTTGGGCGCGCGGTAGCCTTCGACGTTCGCGAATGATCCTCTGATGGCTGTGGGTTGATCAGCCAGTCCTAATATTCCTGACCCCTAACGGAACCATTCCGTGACCTGCGGGTTCCGGCAGGGGTGGGGTTGGGACATGCAGACATGGCAAAGCGTGATGCAGCGGGCCATAAGACCCTTGCCGAAGCCTTTCGGGAGATGGTCAGTACCGAAGACTATCGTCGTCACGCAAACAAGCTGTTTGGGCTGAAGGTCGAACCAGAACTGACGCCAACCCTCGCTTCATTGCTTGAGGCGATTGGTAAGGCCGGTCGGGACGAAACTCCATAGCTGGCGCTCCCGGCCGAACCAAGGCGTGAACGTCATGCCGTCCACCTCGATACGCAAAACGGAATACGATCCGGAACGCAGAACCCTCTCTGTGTGGTTCGTGGCCAGCGGTAAATGCTACCAGTTCGAGGACGTGCCGCCGGAGACCTTCGCCGAGTTCCGAGCCGCCTTCGCCAAGGGTCGCTTCTTCAACGGCCACATTCGCAATAACTTCCGGTACCATCTGGTTGAAACCGGTCACGATGCTGGATGACCTAATCCGTGCGAACGACGGTTCACTTATCCATCGAGTTTCAACGGCTCATGGTCGGGGAGATAATGATGCAGCACCTCACCAAGGTTCCGCTTGTCGAACGCCTGGCCACAAATGGGGCAGAACTCGAAATGCTCTGCTTCGTCGTTGGCAGGCGGCCCGTGGCGCTTGCCCTTGATCCCGGTTGCGGGGTTGTTGGTTCGATCTCGGCTCACGTTGGTCGCTACCGTGCGTACTCTGATAGGGGACGGCCCGACAGCCACTTGGGGGGCGACTATCGGGCCGCCGGGCCTGACCAGCGGGGGGGCAATTGGGGTTCGTTCGCCGGCTGAGGCGAATGATAGGCCACTTCATGCATCATTTCTAATTTAGTAAAATGGTCATGGTCCGTTCCCCTAGCCATCAAATCGGATGAGCCTAGACTCGAACCTGTGCGTAAACGAGTGACTGCCGGTGCTGGCCGGTTAGAGTTCATTCCTCCGATGATGCCTACCTTGGTGGCCAAGCCGCCCCACGGAGACGGGTGGACTCACGAGGTCAAATTCGACGGCTACCGCTCTCAAATCCTCATCGACAACGGGGAGGTTCGCATCTTCACCAGGCGGGGTCTTGATTGGACAGCTAAGTATCGCGACCTGGCCGAGACAGCCAAGGGGCTGAATGTTCAGCGCGTAATCGTCGATGGCGAAGTGATCGTTCTCAACAAGGAGGGCCATTCGGACTATGCCGAGCTGCGCAAGGCGATCACCCAGCGCCAGCACGATCTTTACTTCGTCGCGTTCGACCTGCTGCACCTGAATGGCCACGACTTACGCGACATGGAGCTGGAGGAAAGGCGGGAAATCCTGGCCGGCCTCATAGGCTCCGTCAGCCGTATCCAGTTCAGCGAGGCGCTGCCCGGCGACGCAGACGCGATCTATCATCTCCTCGATAAGGCCGGCCTGGAGGGGATGGTCTCGAAGCGTTCGGACTCCAAGTATCGCAGCGGCCCGACGACCAACTGACTGAAGACCAAGTGCTTTACAGTCGGCGAGTTCGAGCTGCTTGGCGTCGAGCGTGAGAGGGGCAAGCCGGCATTCGCCCTCCTAGCTGAACCTGGCACCAGGAAATACGCTGGCAGCGCCTTCGTCAGCGTCAATCGCGGGATGCGGGAGCGGCTTTGGAAGCGCGTCCAGGAACATGCCGGGCCACCGCCCGAGGACATGCCAAAGCGGCCGGCAACGCAGTGGGTCAAGCCGGGCATCAAAGCCCGCGTGAAGCACCTGAGGGGAGAGGAAGACCTTCGGCATGCGTCGCTGCAGGATTTCTGGGATGAATCCACGAAGAGGCGATGAAGGCAGACTTGTCCTTAGCATCGACAGAAGCTCAGCGATCATCCGGGGCTATCACTGGTGCCTTGATGTCCGTCCGATAGGACCAGCGCAGCTTTATCTCTACAACCTCGACGGGATCAACGCTCACGCAATCCGATTTCCGGTTCCTGTATTCTGGAATCTCAACCCAGATGGTGCAGCGATAATATCGCGGATCATACTCGGGGTAATGTTTCCTATAGAAGATAACTGCCGTGTTTACACCATCCAGCACCTCTTCGCGCAGCCGGTGACAATCCGAACGGCGGACATTGTCAACGATACTGTACGGCGTGCTGCGCCAAGGCCCGGAAGGTGCGCTCCGCTTGTACGCGATGCCATTGTCAAAGACCGTCTCTTCATACATCACCTTGCGTTTGTTGTGGAACATCTTGATCACGACGTTCCACGTCGTCTGAAAGGTAGGCATCCTGGCGAGCGCTTCATTAGCCGCAGCAATAGGGTAACATGCGTCTTCAATCTGCTGATTGTTGCGCAAATCTGCATAAGATGCCGAAGGCAAACACGCCGCGCTGACGGCAAGGGCGGTGAATCGTGTTAAAAGGCTCATCATCGTTGGAAGCATGTCTCGTCTGGCGCCGTGAGATGGAATCTCCGACTGAATTAGACCATGCCTGGGGCCTCAGAGGAAGCGCTCGCCGTCGGCGCGGTGCTCGAAACAGAACCAGTGCGGCGTCTGCCTGGGCTTGGCAAAGCCCCATCCTGCATTCTTGCAGCAGCCGGGATGCTCGCACCGATGGTGTTGAATGCCGGGGCGCGTGACGGGCTCCATTGCATCTGGAAGGCGGGTCAGTTCGTTCCTCACCCTATGATCCTCCCATCTGAGCAAGAGCCACCTCTTCACTCCATGTCGGGCACGTCACCGCCAACGAAGAGCGTCTTCGGCTCCCCGTATTCTCCAAGCGCCGGATTGGCTTCGCGCGACCATGCAATCACACCGGCGTGTTTCGCCGCCAGACCCTTGGCGGTTCTTATTGCTCGGTCTTCGGTCTGCTGCTCGGCCGGCCCAAAGACAGGCTGAAGGTCGCCGCTCTCGTCGCGGTCAAAGGCAGTGACCACGATGAGTTTAGGGGTCTTCTGCTGTGGGAGAATGTTCTCAGACACGTTGGTTGCCTTTCCGCTGGCCGGGGAGTTGGGCAGCAGGTTCACTGGGATAAACCGCAGTGGCACCGATCAAAGGCACCATCGACATTTCCCGCTTTGGAGCTTTCTGTTCGCCCTTTAGGTCTGCGATTTCCTCATCACGTCTTGCTATTCGGCTCTCCAGATTGGCGATACGCTCAATCAGCAAGTAGCGGCCGACTAGGAAGCCCCCGCCGCCGAAGAGAACGGCAAAGGTCGCAAAGACGGCCGGGTTCGCCGGCACCAGCGCCGAGTTGGCTTCTAAAAAGGTGATAAGGTCCTGCATGACTGTGGTTGTCACCCCAACACAACCGGCGTGTCGTCGTAGCTGACAGTTGCCACCCCCGGATGCCGGTAGAGCATGGCGAGTATCTTCGTCTCAAGCTCACAGTTGTAGGCCATGAGCGCCTTCACCGTCTCAAGTGGGCTGTCATACCAAGCCATCAGCTTGACCGCCTCGGAATGCAGTTCGGCCTTGGATTCTTCGTCCAGATGCAAAATGCCCATTGCCGTTCCTCCTAGCGGCTCGCACGGCGCGGTGCGGAGCGTGCGTCAAGTTGTTCCTGCAGTGAACAAAAAGAGAACATAAATGTCAAGGGCGAATTGACCAGGAGAGGAATGAGTTCCTATTTTGGGTCATGCCTGACACTGGTGGAAGACCTAAGCGCGGCAGCGAATGGAAGCTCAGCAATGCCCACGAGGTCGGGCAGCTTGTGCGCGTCCAATGTGGGCTCTGCAACGTAAAGCGCTGGTACCAGCCGGGGGACCTGAAGGAGATCTTCGGGGACATTGAGGCGGAGCTGGTGGGAAGCAGAATGAGCTGCGAGCGATGCGGAAAGCACGATTTCATGCATGTCGAGACGCAAAACCCAACAGGTCGGGAGCGGCAGGGCATTCGCGTCAGGCGGCTGGCCGAAATAAGGACAGTGCGGCGGGTGATCTGGAAGGATGAGAACTGAGCAGGGGCTTTTGCCTTCGACCTTGACGGACCCTAGGAGGGAGACCGGAAAGTGGCTTGCGGAAAGGTCATTGCGATTTCCTCGAACGTGATCACAGTCCCGAACTTTGGCAGGTGCGGTGCGTATTCTAACATCCTCAGGGCGCTGCAAAGTAAGACCGTTGCAGCATCGTCATGCGGCACTACTGACTTTGGCGCTGATGTCGACCAACACTTGGCGCGGAGTGCGTAGTTGGCTGCCTGATCCCGCTTAGTTGGGAACTTGTCGGCAGGCTGCTTGACCTCGAAATGCAGCCCAAAGCGCGTGCGGGGCAACACCTCAAAGATCGCCAAGATGTCGGTTTCTTGCCCGCTACACCCCTGACAGCGGCACGTCTCGGTGTAATGCGAACGCCACCAAGTTGCGGAGCTGCTGCTTCGCTGCGCCCGCATCTCGTTGTGCATGAGCCGCGCCTGATCTGCCGATGCCGCGAACTTGGTTCGTCGTAGCACCCATGAGCGAAACGCACCATTAGCGACCAATGCATTAGCGAATGGCTCCGCATAGGTGAACTCAATGGAACCGTAAAGCATTGAGCTTTATCCAAACGTAGTGGGCCGAGACGGGCTGAACTCGTGTAGACTTCTTAGCGTCACAGGTCGCGGTACACCCGGTCACAAATGCAGCATCAGAACTCTGGCACCGGCTTGTCTCTACAACCGAACTTGCCGCCTGTCCCCGCATCCTTGATGCTCGCGTTGTAGAAAGCGCCCTTGGACTCTGCCGCCAAGAGTGCGGACACGGCGCCTTGGTCAATCTCGCAGTAGTGGTACCAGACCTGCTTGAGTCGAATGAGCATATAAGAGTGCTCGGCATTGTAGCAGACCCGTTTGACCACGCTACTATCCAGCTCCCCGGTGCATTCGAATTTGGCAAGGTCTACCGGGCCGCGATACTTTACGTCCACGGTCTCAGCCGAGGCCGACCATGAGTCCGTGGCCAGTAGGATCAGCGCCAGTCCGACCGTCCATGGAACCGCCCTGCCCATCCCAAATTCCCCTTCCTCATAACCGCGCCGGCGCACCCTCAACGGCAGCAGACTTCGCGGACATAGGTGTTGCCAAAAGTCATGTGTGCGTCGTCAGGAATAGCACCCCGTGCTTTCAGTTCCGCCGCGAGGTTCTTAGCCATCACCTGATCGAAAGTGTCTTTAAGGGTGATCGCGAACCATCCGTTGGTCGCAAGATAGGCCGTTAGGGGGATCGAGGAGGAGCGAACATAGGCTGACGCATCAGCGAGGTTGTCGAAGCTTTTGACCTGTATGTGACGCTGCCCGAATGGCCCGCTTTCATACTGGTCCACATATACCCAGGTGTCATGCATATAGCCAATCAGCCCGTTGAACTGCACCCGATACCAGCGTGCCGCATTATCAAGGATGGCAACCGAGCTCCCGTTGGGGAGATTTACGAGTGTAGCCGACTTTCCGTTCGCAAGAGTCTTCAGCGGGGCCGCGCCTTTGGGATGCCGAATGCGGCCGGAGTGTGCCTCGGGAACGGCAAGTGATGAATTTTCAGAAGCCGGCGGCAAAGAGGCAACGGTCGGCTGCGACGGTGCTGGCTGGGGCGATGGCGGCGGGGATGGTAACTGGCTCGCAACCGGCGGCTGGCTTGCCTCAAAGTCCAACGTAACGACCTTGTATTTCGCCATCTCGCTCTTGGAAAGGTAACGGATGTCGTCACTGTCATATTGCAGCGAAAGCTGAAGCAGAGCGGGGTCCACACCCATTTCGACCATATAGGTGATGATCTCGGCGGTCATTTGCTGAACACCGGAAACGGCATCCTCGGTGCTCATCGAGATATCGCCACTGAACGACGACTTGTGAACGCCAATGGCACCGGGTTCGGCGTAGCGTAAGACGCCGCCAAGGAACGCCAGAGAACAGGCCGAAGCACACTCGACAGCTCTGAACTGAGCGGTATTAAGGCCAAGCCTGCGAATAAGGCGACCAAGCTCCATTGCCTTTTGGATGTTGCCACCGGGAGACTGGAATGTGACCGCCACTGAGGCATTGGACCGTACCAGCGTCTCGAAGACGGACAGGTCGTCCTGATAGTCGAACTCGCCCGACGCGACGATGTAGCGAAGTCCGGCATCGGTCTGCCCGGCCCGGAACTGCAATCCGGCCTGGGCCGCCGTAGCTCCGAGCAGCACCGATGCAATACACAACAGGACGCGAACGGAAAAGACGCGAGACATGGCCCAAGACACCCCCAAAAGGCAGCCTAGCGCCAGCGGACGAGACTGTCGAATCCTCGTTGCAGATTTGGTGATAGCAACCTTAAGTTCGCGCCTTGATCGCGACCGGCGGGAGGCGCCGGCAATTTCTCAAGCGCGTCGTGTACCGCCTCGGTTTTTGCTCAATCGGCTCCTCTGGATAAAACTGGAAAGTACGACGCGTCCCGTGCCAAGCCGCTGTCGTCATCGATAGCATCGTCATGCATGTGCGCTTGGCGGCAGTTCGACCAAAGAACGGGCAAATCCCGAGGGCGTGAGCCGATCCAAGGCAGACAATTGGTGGGACTAGCGCACCACGGCGCTCGGGTTGACTGAGCGGCGTTCGGGAGCTTCTCCGTCACATGGGTAAAGATGTTGGAGCCGCTGAGGCCGCTGCGGAACTCCTTTGCGATCATCACCTGCCGCTAAGGCTTGACGGAGATCAGCGCAGCGCCAAAGCCACGTCAAGGCCGTCGTGATCGCTCAAGCGCCTGCCGTCGTGCCATCGGGAGAACCCAGTCACCTTCGTTGCCTCCAGGTGTGACCCAGCGATGTGGCACAAGGGCAAGGTATCCAGGCCGGCGATCTCGCCTTTTGTCCAGACCTTGTAGTCACCCAACATGGCGCGGAGTTCCTCGTAGGCACTCAGAGGTGCCCTTCGGCGCGGCATCGACTGATTGAAATCCCCGATCAGTACCGTGGGAATGTCCTGCTCAACGGCTTTCAGCACTGGCTGAAGAGCGCGAAGGTAAAGAATGTGGTCTTCCCATCGCTGTCGATCCTGCCGCCCATCGGACATCTGCTACCTACACACTGGAGAGCGTGGCTCGGCAGGTGATGGGCCCCGTGGAACGCTCAGCCTCGCACTCACCTCAGTGACGCGGTGGGTCGAGGCAGGACGAGACCGTGGCGATCACGAAAAGTCCGCTGGCTGGGCAAAATTTACGAGCTGCTCAAAGTGCCGAAGATATACTGATCACGTGTTTTGTGCTGGAGGTTCGACTTTCTTATTCGGAGTAAGGCAATGTCCGAGGCTGAGGTTGAAAGTGCAATCGCGCCTACATAGGCAATGCGGCTCTCTTCAAGTTGGCCGTTCTTTGACAGAAGCTCGGCGCGCGCAGCGTGGTAGGGTTGAAAGGCGTGCAGTTCCGCATGCTGGCCATTGATCGCCTCGAGCGCCTGCGCTGGCCATCCCGCCTCCGAAAAGGCGACAGCCCGGTTAAGCCGGACGATCGGCGTCGGTTCAAAGCGCAGCAGGCTGTAATAGGGCAGCACGATCTGCGCCCAGTCGGACCCACCGGGGGCAACGTGACAGGCGGCAATGGCCGCCTTGATCTGGCAGGGACCGGGCAGGCGGCGCTGCATCGCCGTATCGATCAGTGCCAGTCCCAGTTCAGTTCGTCCATTTTCCAGAGGGAGCGGTCTTGTTGGTTAAGGGGTATGGAGATGCCATCGGTATCGATGCGGGCGTTGCGACGCGCATGCGTGATCAACAGCATGGCAAGGCATCCCTAGATCTCGGCATCATCCGGTCGCAGTCGATTGAGCAGCCGCGCCAGGAAGATTGCCTCTTCGGCGAGATCGCGTCCTAATCCCGGTCACGCGGCATAGCCGGCCGTGAAGATGAGGTTGATCACGGCAAGGACCGACTGCAGCCGCTCGGCCCCGCACATTGCGCAAAAAAGGGGCGGACGCGCCGCCCCCGATCTTGCCGAATAGATAGCAGACTGCCCACCGACGTTCAGGCACTCTGCAGGGCGGGTTCCAGACCCACGGCTGCTGCCAGTCCGCCGATATCCGTGATCTCGGTATATTCATAGAACGGATTGGCGGGTTCGTGACCGCGGTTGACCCAGACCTTGCTCTTGATCCCCAGGTCATAGGCCGGCATCAGGTCGTAGCGGAAAGAGGAGGAGACGTGAGTGATGTCTTCGGGACCGCAGCCGAGCTTGTCGAGCATGTATTCAAAACCCTTCATCAGCGGCTTGTAGGCGCCAACCTCTTCAGCGGTGATGACGGTGTGAATGGGCGCGCCGAGCTTTTCCACATTCGACATGATCAGGTTGTTCATCGAGTTCGACAGGATCACCAGCGGAATTTCTTTGGCCACCCTGGAGAGCCCTGCCGGAACGTCTGGGTGCGGGCCCCAGGTCGGCACTTCGTCATAGATGCGTTGCGCGTCTTCAGGGTTGAACCGGATACCGATGCGCTTGCAACTGCGTTCGACGGCATTGTGCACCACCTCGCTGAAAGGCTTCCAGGCTCCCAGGACCTCGTCCAGGCGATAGCCTCTGAAGGCCTCGACGAAGTTGGCCATCGCCTCAGCAGAGAGACGCTCGGCATACACACGCCGCGCTGCACCAGCCATGTCGAAGTTGGTCAGCGTCCCATAGCAGTCGAAGGTGATATATTTTGGCCTAAATTTGGTCATGGCGTGCGATCCTTTCGATTTGACGACCCAGACTGGCCGCTCTCGGCACGTCATATTTGTACGAACAGCGGAGCATAACTCTCCGAACGCTCGCCGCTTGAAGTGCATTGTTCTGATTTTGGCCACACCTCAGACAGAATCTATCGCCCTGCCGCCTGCCAGGGCAGGCCGCCTTCTATCGCACAAATTGTACAACACTTGCCTGTTGCATTGGTCGCCACCTGCCTATCGACGGCACGATGCCACAAGGCGCACACCGTGGTGCCCGCGCCCCGCAAAAGAAACGTCATCTTCAAAAACATCAGCGATGTCAGAAACTCCGGTGCCACTGACATCGGCCCATGCACCTGCCGGATCGCAGCCAAAAATGGACCGAGCCCCCTCCGCCCTCCCTAGCAACCAGAAGCCCATCTTGCACCCACTCAGATATTGTTGTACAAAATAGAATGTTAGACATGCAAGGTCTGCGGCGTTGAGCCCCGTCCGGCGACACCTGAACTGAGTGGAAAATGGGTTACAATCTACAGACGAAGCCGGCCCGCGCGTCGGAGCTTTCCGAAGCCTGCCGCCCCGTCGATGCGGCAGAAGCTGAAGTAATCGCGGCGCGTCTCTATAATATTTGTTGCTCTGCCACGCGTTTTGATACAGAAAAAGACGACACGTTTCTCCTCGACTGCGCGAACCGCGGAAAGTTCGTCCTGAAGATCGCTCATCCTTCCGAGCGGGTGGACGAGCTCGATTTCCAGGTCGCGCTCTTGCGCCATATCGAGGGAATCGCTCCGGATCTGCCCGTTCCTCGTGCGCATTGCGACGTCAACGGCGTGGATTTGCCCATCGTCACGACCAGCGCCGGTGAGCGGCGCGTCGTGCGGCTAATCACCTTTCTCGCCGGCACACCACTCGATCGGACAGTTTCCACCGCCCCACAGCGCGAGCAGATCGGCGAGGTTCTGGCGAAACTGCGTCACGCCATGGCCGATTTTTCCCATCCAGCGGACAGTCGAACCCTGGCATGGGACGTCACCCACCTGCTCGATCTCTCCGATCTGCTGGGCTTCATCCCGGCGGGCGACAAGCGCGCATGGACCATGCGTGCGCTGGAGCGCTTTGGGGAGATCAAGCCGCAGCTCGACCAGTGCCGGCGGCAGGTGCTCCACAACGATTTCAACACGTCGAACCTGGTCGTTGATCCTGCCAGTCCGCAGTTCCTGGCCGGCGTCATCGATTTCGGCGATGCGGTTCGAACGGCCATCGCCGTCGATGTCTCCACGGCGCTGATGAACCAGATGGCCAAAATTATCGGCCACGGGAATCGGTGTGACCTCTTCGATGAACCACGCGACGTTCTTCGCGGTTATCTCCGCCACGCTGAACTGACGGACGAGGAGCTCAGGCTCATCCCTTTCCTGGCACAGGGCCGCCTTGCGGTCCGCGCGCTGCTGACCTGCTGGCGCGCCGAACTTTTCCCAGAGAACAACCGCTACATCCTGCGCAACACCGAAGCGGGGTGGGCTCACCTGGAGTGGTTCAACTCGTTGTCGACCGCACAAATATCAGACCTTCTGACCCGAGAGGAACCGTAATGTCCAAGCAAGCGACCACCCTGCCCAAGGGCTTTCGGGGCGATATGGCGAATGGCTTCAACCCTCAGGATGCAGCCCATCTCTCCGGCGAAGACTCGGCACATGTGGCCAGGCGGCAAAGGCTGCTTGGGCCCGCTTATCGTCTCTTCTATAAGACGCCGGTCGAGATTTCCCGCGCCAAGGGTGTCTTCCTCTATGACAAGCATGGCAACGAATATCTCGACGCCTACAACAACGTCGTATCGCTGGGTCACGCTCATCCACGCGTCGTCGAGGCTATCCAGAGACAGCTCGAAATCCTCTGCACCCACACGCGCTATATGCAGGAACCCCTGCTGAATTATGCCGAAGCCCTTCTCAATACCTTCGGGGGCGAACTCGGCGCGACTGGATGCGCCATGTTTACCTGCACCGGCTCCGAGGCCAACGATCTCGCCTTGCGCATCGCGCGCTATTACACACGCAGGACCGGCGTCATCGTCACGGCCGAAGCCTATCACGGCAACAGCGGCGCAGTGGCGGCGATCTCGCCGTCGCTCGGCAAGAAATCGGCGCTGGATCCTTACCTTCGAACTGTCGCCGCCCCGGACTCATACCGTTTGCCCGTCGCAGAGATTCGCCGGCGGATGGCGGAGGATGTCGCCCGACAAATCGCGGATCTCGAAAGGCATGGCGACGGCCTGGCGGCATTCGTCGCCGATTCCGTCTTCTCCTCCGATGGTCTTTATGTCCACCCCGCGGACGTGTTGGCGCCAGTGGCGGAAGTCGTCCGCAAGGCCGGAGGCCTGTTCATCGCCGACGAAGTGCAATCCGGTTTCGGGCGGACCGGCACCCACCTTTGGGGACACGCCCGACACAAAGTCCATCCTGACATCGTCACCCTTGGGAAGCCCATGGGCAACGGCTATCCGGTGGCGGGCCTGGTTGTGCGGCCCGAACTCGTTGCCGAATTCGGGGCCAGCATGCGCTACTTCAACACGTTCGGCGGCAATTCCGTCGCCATTGCCGCCGCGCAGGCAGTGCTCGACACGATCCTCGAAGAGAATCTGATGGACAACGCGACCAGGGTCGGTGGTGAAATCCTCGAGGGCCTCCTCGACCTGCAGAACAAATACGAATTCGTCGGTGATGTTCGCGGGGCCGGCCTCTATTTCGCCGTTGAGCTCGTCAAGGACCGCGACCGGAAGGTTCCGGACATGGATCGTGCGCTCGCGGCCGTCAATGCCCTGCGCGACCAGCGCATTCTCATCTCCGCGACCGGAGCGGATGCGCATATTCTCAAAATTAGGCCCCCTCTTGTCTTCACGTCCGCCAATGCAGGGCGTCTGCTCGAAGGTGTCGACAATGCGCTGCGGGCGGTGCAGACCTAGGGGCGGATGTAATAGGACCCTTTGCCGGCGCCGCGGCGCCTGACGCAAACTGCACGCGCAACACCATAAACGACCGGGCCCATGAAGCAAGTCCAGGACCTTGACGCCGAACCCGTCCCCGTCAGCGCTGTAGATATCCTGGCGCAGGACTTGCGACGCCGTATCCTATCGGGAGCTTTCCAGCCTGGCGAATTCCTTCGCGACGCCAGGATGTGCGAGGAGCATTCGACCTCTCGGCACACATACCGTGCGGCGGCCCAGTTGCTCGTCACACAGGGTCTGCTGCGCCAGATCCCGAACCGAGGCTTCATGCTGCCCGAATTCGGAGCGGACGACATTGTCGACATCACACGGGTGCGTGGCGCGATAGAGGGCGAAGCCATTCGTTTGATCGTGCTGACCGGAGTCATTCCGCCCCTGGCACTCGAGGCGGTCGAGGTCATGCATGCCTCGACCCTGTCCTCAGACAGGTCGGCGCTGGTTACAGCGGACCGCGACTTCCATCGCGCCATCATCGGAGCGAGCGGGAGCGCGCGCCTGAAGCGAGCCTACTCGAACCTTGAGGGCGAGATCGAGCTTCTTCTCGTCCAGCGGCAAGCCTTCTACGGCACGGCCGAAGAAATGGCGCTGGAGCATGAGCGGCTCGTCAAGAGCCTGAGAAGTCGCCACTTCGACACTGCCCGGGAGGCCTTCAAGGAGCACTGGGAAGATCTCCAGATCAAGCTGCTCGATCAGCGCTGACGCCGTGCCCCCTCACCGCTGATCCCATTTATCCAGCATGCCATAGTACCAGACCGCCAAGGGCAGGAACCAGGGCTTGCCGTTGAAGTAGGGGCGCGACTCGAAGCTGAGCTCGCTGTAGACGGTCTTGCCCTGGTCATTGCCGAGCATCTGGTTGGCGATCCTGCTGCCCAGCCAGCTGGCGCGCGCGACGCCCGTGCCGTTATAGCCCCCGGCAAAGAACATCCCGTCGACGACGTCAACATGCGGGAAGTGGTCGAAGGTGAAGCCCAGTTGGCCGTGCCAATAGTGGCTGATCCTGTATGCGCCCAGTTCCGGAAAGATCTTGAGCAGCAGCCCGCGAAGATAGGTCGCGTTCGCGGTATTTCCTTTGGAAGTGCCGCTCATGTCGAGCACGCGCCCCCCCAGGATGATGCGTGTCCCATCGGGAGAGGGGCGATAGTAGGTCACCACGCGCTGGCTGCCGGCAAGCATCTGCTGCTTGGGCATCAGTTTCTTCATCAGCTCGGGAGGCAGCTTTTCCGTGGTGACCAGGCCGCTGCCGACCGGAATGATACGCCGCCTGAGATAGGGTAGCAGCCCGCCGCTATATCCATTGGTGGCGATCAGGACCTGGCGCGCCGTGACGTCCCGCCCCCGAACCTTGAATGCGAACCCGCCGGCCCGCTGCTGCAGGTCAGTCACGCGGGCATTGCCAAAGACGGCAACGCCCAGTCTCTGGGCAGCTTCGGCCAGGCCCTTGACGTATTTTGCCGGGTGAATTCCGCAATAGCCGGGCATGGCGACGCCGCCGTGGTAGAGATCCGACCCCACTTCCCTGTGCTGTTCGGATCGCGGGACCATGTGGGCGTCACAAGGCATTACCTTGCCAATGCGCTCTATGTTCCGGCCCAGGCTGTCATAGATGCGCGGGGTCATGGCCCCCTTGAAATAGCCGACCACCTTGAGGTCGCAGTCGATTTTTGCTTTGGCGACGACATCCTTGACGTGTTGCAGGGACTGGAAGCTCTCCTCCACGACACGTCGGGCCATGTCTTCGCCGTAGCGCATTGCGGTATCGAAGAATGCCCAGCCGGGCCCGAGAAATCCGCCATTGCGCGACGACGCACCCCAGCCCGGCGCGTCGGCATCATAGACGGTGACCTGCTTGCCGGCCCTTGCCAGGACCAGAGCGGCGTTGAGGCCGGTGAAACCACCCCCGATAATGGCCACCTCGGTGGAGGAGGGGATTTCGTCCGCGCTGGCGTCGTTCGGACGGGCCTCGTCCCACCAGAATGGGGTGGCGACGGCATCATCGGTGAAGAAGGGCGCATTCAACCCAGACATGGTCGTTACTCTCATTGGCAGAGATCCGCAGCCCGCCGACGACAAGACCACCTCGATCGACCGCCGCCGGGCACGTTCAGGGGACGACGAACCGCGAGACATTTGGTGTTGGAGTTCGCTGTGGCGCAGAACAAAATAACGCCGATTGCCCGTTGATGCGCATTTGCTGCCGCGTGGATGCCGGCCAAGCCGCGGTACTGGCACGCAAAATCAGCGTCGGCCGCGACGTCTAATCTCCGACCGAGGGAACGCCCTGTCTTTGGGGGCGCACTGCAGAACCGGCGCGGCACCGGCCATGGTGTGAATCGTGCGAAGGTCAGAAGCGTAGCGGCAGCTTTCCGAGCGAATCGTTGCTGAAGCCGACAGTCCGCTAACGGCCCCAAACGCGACGTCTGAGTAATGGTTCGGCGATGACCGCTCTTTGGCGCAAGGCGGTCGGCACTACCCTGGATGAAAAGGTTGGCTTTCTAGCCCCATCATCCCGAAAGCGGACGTTCCCGCTTCCGGCCCAAAAGGCTGGCGGGCGGCAATGCGCCCCTTCCTGGACATTACCAAGGGGAATTCTGACCCACTTCCCGAACTTCATGGCCTTCGCCTCGCTGGAATGTCTAACGCGACTCCGTCATGATCTCCCAGCCCTGTCGAGCGACGCTGCCCCAAGCCCGTGGTGCCGACGCAGGTGATGAGGGCAGGCTAGATCAGTGCAGCGGATCCACCCGGCGACTTTCCTTTTTGCGGCTCGAGCCTTGCGCGACATGGGTGCCGTTTACGGCAGCTTCAATGTATCGGCCATTTGCGACTTCGGGATCGCCTGGAAGTCCCCTGCGGGTCTCTTGAGGCTCTACGCCGCGTGCCAGAATGGCAACGCCGTTTACAGCTCTTTTGGCCGTGCCAGATTGCGCAGTATCCCGCCGCCCGAATGGCTGCTATCGGAGACTTCTCCTGCGGCGTTTTCCCCAGTTGGCGAGCGCCTTCGAGCCAGCGCTTCTCACCAGCTCGGCCGCGTCGCCAATATGCCAATGTGACGGTCTGGCTATCACTTCGATCTCATTCCAGTGATTGGAGCCGCGACGGGTGCTCGGGACGGGCGCGAACGCGGTAGGGCAACACCGCAGTCGCTCCATTGGTTTCGGCCATGTAAATCATGTAGTTATGGATTGTAAATCCCGAAATTTCTCTTGAGTTCTGAAAGTTGATTTGCGGGCGAACCAATACAAGGTATTGCCGATACCATAGTGCAATAGAGTTCGGTACCATAGTGCAATAGAGTTAATGTTGCCGACGGTCGATCCTTCTCACATCCGAATGATCGGATAGAGATAGGAGGACGTCATGTTAGCATCACTATCGCCCACGCGGTGCAAACTACATGCCACCACGGCTCACGCCGGGGTCGGCGACTCAATCCGCCCCTTCTGCGTCAACGTTCCCGAGTCGGAACTGACCGAATTGCGCCGGTTTCGGCACAATGCCATGACCCTACTCATCACGACGCTTGCCGCAGTCGCGACAGGAGCCGTGTTCGCTACGAGCGCCTTCGCCCAGAGCGCGAGGGACGTCCGCGGCGCTTCACCCTTCGAAACAATCGAGAACGAACCCGCACCAAAACTGATTGTGGATCCACCACTTCCGGGCCCACTGGCCCAGGGCCTCTTTCAGGCCCAGTACCGGACGGAGAACGTGCACATCGTGCCGGTGTTCGGGGAGGGCGCCCTCAAGGCATCTCCACGCATCGGGCATCTGCATATAACCGTCGACGACCACGAATTCTTGTGGGCGGATTCGGGTAACACCAATACTGTCGACATTGCAGGGTTTTCGCCCGGCGATCACAAGGTGAAGATCGAGTTGGTCGACGCTAACCACAACGTCTTCGCCGGACAATCTGTGACGGTACCATTCACTGTGCCTCCTGCAAAATAGGGAGACCGGCTTTCCGCTAGTGCCCCGGAAACGGTGCCGTCGCGGGAGTGGTTGCATTTGGGAGTTGGCGTAGTCTCCGGGTGTCAAACCTCGAATCATCCGGCGTTAGAGCGCCGGACAGGAGACTACGCCATGACAAGGACTCCCATGAATGCGGAGCCATTCATCCTGAGGAAGGCGACGAGCTATTTTCGACAGGGCAAGCCGACCGATACTGGCTGGGGCGCCGGGCCGCGCAGCACCATGTGCCGGGCAGCGGGTCCGTTCATCGGCATGCTGGAACGATAGGAGAAAGGATTTCGATATGACTGAGAAACTTCTCTTCACTGGCAAGACCCACAATACTAGCGGTCGCGATGGCGGAGCCCGCAGCAGCGACGGCCAGCTGGACATCAAGCTGAAGCAGCCGCACCCGGCCGCCGAAAACCTGTTCGGTGCCGCCTGGTCGGCCTGCTACATGGGAGCGCTCGAGGTCGCAGCCTCCCAGAGAAACATCAAGCTTCCGGCGGGTACCGCGGTCGATGCAGAGATCGATTTGAACTCAGACGCCGGCTCCTACTTCCTGCGGGCGCGCCTCAACGTCAGCGTGCCGGGCGTCGACCCTCAGGTTGCGCGCGAGCTGCTCGGTGCGGCACACAGCATTTGTCCGTACTCCAAGGCGACGCACGGCAACATCAACGTTGCGACCAAGCTCCTCTGAACCCGGTCAAGTCTGCCCGGCGGAGACCGCGAAAGCCGGAGCTGTTCACCAATGAACTCAGAATAGCGTCCGGTCGCTGCATTGAGATCCAGTAATTGCGCGGCGCCAAAGTGGCGTCGAACGCATTAGGGCAACACCGCAGTCGCTCCATTAAATTCACCGATGTAAATCGTGTAGTTATGGATTGTAAATCCCGGAATTTCTTTGGCCCCAGGTCGAGGCGCGTGATTGGCGGGTTCCTACAAATGCACATCCCCGGATTCTTTCGTCCCCGACCGTCATCCCAAGCAGGCGAATCCCGTGGCGGCTTGCAAACTGCAGGGTTGTGCGTTGCTTGTGGTTGCGCTTTCGGATGTCTACGCCGGATGCGTTGCCGGGCAGACCGTGCTGCAGACGGCGCGCGCTTCGGGGGGCAGGATTCCCGCGGCCTGCGAATTTGGCCTGTGCGGAACCTGCAAGGTGAAAAAGGTCTCCGGCACGTGGCGATGACCCACAATGGCGGCATCCTCGATCACGAGATCGATGACGGCTTTATCCTCGCCTGCTGCTCGAAGCCGCTGTCGGCGCTCGAGATCGAAGCCTGATAGACAAGCCGCTCACACCCCGTAGCGCTCGGTGCGGATGAGGTCGGCCGGGACGTCGGCGTCGATCAGCGCCTGGGCGGCGGCCGAGACGAAGGCGTTCCAGCCGCAGACGATGGCGAGCTTCGGCGGCTCGGGCAGCCGCGACATGGATTGCATCATCATCTGGGCGTCGATCCGCCGCGAATAGTCATCGGGGCGCTGAGCCGGCTCGCGCGTCAGCGTCAGCACCAGGTCAAAGCCGTCGCGGCGGTCGTCGAGCTTGATCAGCTCGTCGCGAAAGATCACCTCGTCCCAGATCCGCGCCGAAAACACCAACGCGACCGGCACGAAGGATTTGCGCGCCGTGCGGTGGCGCACCATCGCCATCAGCGGCACCACGCCGGAACCGCCTCCGACCAGGATGATCGGCCCGCCATCGCTGTCGGACCAGACGAAGTGGCCGCCGAGCGGACCGCGCAGCTCGATTTCGTCGCCGACCGCTGCCACCTCGTGGAAGAAGGGCGAGACCTCGCCGTCTTCGAGCCGTTCGATCGCCAACTCGACCGTCCCGCCGCTCTCGGGTGCGGAGGCGATCGAATAGGAGCGGCGCGCCTGATAGCCGTCCGGCGCCGTCAGCCTGACATCGACATGTTGCCCGGCCTGATGGGCAAAGGGTCGCGACAGCTTGAAGAAGAAACTGGTGACGCGCGGCGTGCGCTTTTCGATGCGAATGATCTTCGCCATCTGCCAGGGCGATT
Organism: Mesorhizobium sp.; assembly: GCA_004020365.1. GTDB lineage: Bacteria > Pseudomonadota > Alphaproteobacteria > Rhizobiales > Rhizobiaceae > Mesorhizobium. The sequence goes on along the minus strand of SAQR01000022.1, from coordinate 12,591 downwards.
GCGTCGCCGCTGCCTCGCTCATGGATCGTCCGTGTAGCGCTGCTCGCGCCACGGGTCGCCATAGATGTGATAGCCGCGCAATTCCCAGAAGCCCGGCTCGTCGCGCTCGGTGAACTGCAGCCCGTTCAGCCATTTGGCCGACTTCCAGAAATAGAGATGCGGCACCAGCAGCCGCGCCGGTCCGCCATGGTCCGGCGTGATTGGTTTGCCTTCATAGAGCAGCGCCACCATCGCCTTGCCGGCGACAAGGTCCTTCGCCGGCACATTGGTGGCGTAGCCGTCGAACGAATGTGCCAGCGTGAAGGCGGTCGGCGGCGCGATGCCGGCATCGGCAAGGATATCGTCGATCAGCACGCCTTGCCATGACGTGTCGAACTTGGTCCATGCCGTCACGCAATGGATGTCACGCGTCATCCTGCTCAGCGGCAGCGCGTTGAACTCGGCCCAGGTCCATTTCTTGACCGGCCGCGGTCCGTGCTTGAGCGTGAACGACCAGTCCTCGGTGCGCACGCGCGGCGTCGGCCCGGCTGACAGAACGGGAAACCCTTGCTCGAGATACTGTCCGGGCGGAATGCGCCCATCCGCATCCGTCGGAGGTTTTCGTCCTGAAAAGAAGCCGCGGGTTACCATCGACACGATCCGTTGCTGCGGGTCGAAATCGACCGCGGCCAGTGTTCTCGAAGATATCCCGGCGGGCGACAGGAATCTTGGGCGAGGGGACTTGCCGCCATTGCCTTCTGCCGAGGGGGTCTTCGCATCATCGCTGTTGCGTCCGACAGCGGCGGAAATCTGCATGGCCTTGCCGTTGCGCCAGACATTGAGCGTTTCCCTGACGCCCGGCGCGACGTCGGCGGCGGCACGCGACAGGTCCTTCGGATCAATTATAGCACGCAATTGGATCGGGGGGATCCGTTGCGAAATCAGAATCCACGCGGCGGTACAAAAAGGCAGATGGTGTGCCCGTCATTCGCGCCGGCCATCGAACACCAATGAAATACGCCATCGGGACTGTCCTTGATGCGGCTGTCTGCGTAAGTGATCAGTTCGCCCGTCCCCTTGATGACGTAGCCTTCAGGCCGCTCTCCGATCGCATTATCAGCGACTTCTCGGCAATCATAGCCGGAGCAACAGGAGAAGGGATAGGACCACCCCCGCGGCTGCGCAGCGGCTGGCAACGCGTCATGCGCCATCGCATCGGATGTCATGAGGAACACCCATACGCCAACCAGTGCAGCGGTGACTAGCGCGGCGGCGACCACGGCCAGCAGCGTCATGCCTGCGAACACGCCGCTGGGTGCGGGCTTGGTGCGATCGTCAATGACGCAGCTGATATGACAACGGCAGAGCGGCCAGAGGTGACAGTCGACTACACAGTTTCTCGCCCCGACCATGACCGCGCGGCGCGCGTAGGCTGGACCGGGGCCGCGCATGTAGTGGAGCTCGGGCCGGTAGCGAGGTGCTACGAATTCGCGAAAGGCTGACGCCGGCTGCGTGATGAGAGACCACAGTATCATGATGCGAACTCCTGTCCACAATCTGCTTAGTCGGGTGCAACAGACAGATAAGATCAATTTTGGAGTTCAATCTATTGTACGATGGTGTTGACAATACTTTGGCATCAGTGTGCCAGACGAGTGCTCCGTATTGGATCGCCAGCTCCATGACCTGCAGTGACTTTTGTGCCCTTTGCCGATGCCCGATGCCGCTTCAGAGCAAACGAGCGATAAATTCCACTGCCGGCCCTACCGAAGCGCCGGGATCCAACCTTCTCTACGGAGTAAACCGCCCTGGACAGGCAATACGCCCTCCTAGCTCACTGCTAATCTCAGGGTGGCCACGCGCGCACAATGTCACATCGCCGTTCTCGGTCTGTGCAGCGCTCCCGTAGAAGGCTAATTCGCAGCAAGGAAATCCTGACTTCTGACCGAGCGGTTGCCGATCGTTGCCGCTGGCAACAATCGCCGGCTCGCTCAAATCACCCCAATCGCCAGCTTCTTTCCTAGCGGCCTCCTGGCCCACGGCTGGTCAGTGCGCGAGGCCGAGCCTCGCGTCCATGTTCACTAGGTCGGGAAGAGATTTCGCTTCCATCTTGCGCATTACCCTGCCCCTGTGGGCCTTCACTGTGATCTCGCTGATGCCCAGCTCAAATGCGACCTGCTTGTTCAGCAACCCGGAGACGACCAGCGCCATGACCTCCTGCTCGCGGCAACTCAGCGATTCGTGGCGAACTTGCAGAGCACGCACGTCCAAATCGAACTCGAGCGCGGTTCTGCTGCGCTCCAGCGCCTCCTCGACGGCGGCCAACAGCACTTCGGTGTGGAATGGTTTCATAAGGAACTCAACAGCGCCTGCTTTCATCGCCTTAACAGTCATGGCCACATCGCCAAATGCCGTGACGAAGACTATTGGCGTTATCCGCTCGACAGAGACTAGACTTTGCAAATCAAGCCCGCTGATATCCGGAAGATTGACGTCCAGGATCAAGCAGTTCGGAACACTTGGTCGCGGGACAGAGAAGAATGCCAGAGCGCACTCGAAAACTTTCGGGCACCAGCCCGCAGAGTGGATGAGCGATTCCAGGGATTCGCGGACGGATCGGTCGTCGTCGACCACGAACACGACCGGTTTGCATTGCGACATAGATGGCCTAGCGTCAGCAGTTTTCGCCAACTGCATGCCTTGCGAAAAGTTGTTGACAGCCTCCCGCCGGGGCGAGCGGGTTGCCGCCAGGCGCCGACGCAAATCTACAAGGGTCCCTTCTGAAAGGTTGATGCGTAAGGGAGGAATCGCTTTGTTTCCCTGAGCCGCGCCTGACCAGGCGTGGGCGGTGCGTTTGGCTGCCTTGGGAGCAAGGCCGAGAGAGCTGGCCGCTGCCTTATTCGCGAGGACGTTACGCCGCGTAGGTTCGGAAAGGTTATCCACTGCGAGGCTCCTTAGTTCGGCGTTCGGCAAGGTGGCGGGGGATCAAAGGTTGACGAAGTTGCAGCCCCTGGCCGCAGAGCTGCCGCAACGCCGAGTTGCAGTTCACTAGTGACTCGTTAGCCCTCTTCAAGAGCTGGTATCCTAGGTTTCTGCGCCGGATTGGCTATCCAACGCTCGGAAGGGCATGCTCATATCAAAGTATGAATTGGATAATACAGATCGCCGCTTTCTGTCGCGCCATGACGCAAACTCGCTGCGAGAGCATCAATGCAAACCTTGAGTGTTCTTGAGGCTTTACGCGGGCGAAACTTGGGGCCTCAGGCAACTCAAGAATAAATCCCGCGCGGGTGGCGCAGATCGTTGCTGGCGCCGTCACCGCGGGCGGGAGCCCGGGGGCCAGGAGGCGGCGCTCCGCCTAAAAGAATGAATCGACTCCGTCACACTTTCGTTTGATGCACGCTCAGAGTTCTGGCATGCTTAGTAATGCCGCTCCCCTCGGACGAGAAATCCATTGTTCACGTGGTCGACGATGACGCGTCGATGCGAGGAGCGTTGCAAGACCTTTTCCTTTCGATAGGGCTCGAAACGCGGACTTATGCAACCGCACAGGATTTCCTCGACACGCCCGTTCCGGATTCTCCGGGCTGTCTTATCATCGATATCCGCTTGCCTGACATGAACGGGCTCGATTTTCAGGCGCAGCTGTCACGGACGGGTGTTCGTCTGCCGGTCGTGATGATGACCGGATATGGCGACATTCCCATGTCAGTTCGCGCCATGAAGCGCGGTGCAGTGGACTTTCTCCCAAAGCCATTCAAGGATCAGGACATGCTCGATGCCGTGTTCGCTGCCATAGAGCGCGGGCGGCAGCAGCGCGCCGTCGATGGTGATGTTTCGAAAGTGCGGGAGCGATTTGAAACATTGTCGGCACGGGAGAAGCAGGTAATGGTACTGGTCACAGACGGAAAGATGAACAAGCAGGTGGCCGGCGACCTCGGAATCAGCGAGATCACCGCCAAAATTCATCGTGGCGCGGCCATGCGGAAGATGGGCGCGAGGACCTTGGCGGACCTGGTCCGGATCGCGGACGTGATCAACCCCAGGCGCCGGCCGTAGGCGCGGAGTAACACTCCCGTATAGGTTGCTTATAGCGACATCACATGCCAGAAATGGCGATCCTGCTATTCGCCTTAGCTCAAATCCGTGGACAGGACGATGTGTCAAGAGAGTTCCTAATCGCGGTAGTCGATGATGACGAATCATTCCGCATGGCTCTCGTAGATAGCCTTAGTTCGCTCGGATATGGGGCGTGCGGATTTGCATCCGCGGAGGACTTTATCGCCTGGGAAGCGGGCGCGTCCTATAGCTGCGTCATTGCTGACATTCACATGCCTGGCATGAGCGGACTTGATCTTGCCCGGCTGCTTACAGGGCGGCGGCGCGGTGTGCCTGTGGTTATGGTCACCGCACGTTCAAACCTAGGCATCGTCGATCAGGCGGCAGCAAACGGCGCAACATGCCTGCTCCGAAAGCCGTTCAAAACGGAGGCGTTGATCGACTGTATCGAAAAGGCTCTCAAAGTCTGAGGAGTCCTGAGCGGCCGGCAAGCTCGCAAAAGGCCCGATCCCTACGGGCTGGCTTGTCAACCTTCGATACCTCCCATTCTCAATATCCCTATTCGCCTCCGCCCAAAGACGGCCGCGATGGCTCTAGCGCGTCCCTCGCGGTCCCGAGCCGGATTGCCTCGAAACTGGAACCAGCGATACACGCCGTCCAAGCGTCGAAGCCGCGTCTCAAAGGGGATTGGCTGACCAGTCTCGAGCGATCGCGTTAGCGCCTCGATGTGGCGATGGAGATCATCGGGATGGACCGTGCCATTCGTCGCCTAGCTATTACAGGAGACTACCACGCGCGGTCGCCCGGTCGCGTGGACGCCGACATGTCAACTCGTCGCATGAGCTTTGAGCCGCGTTGTGGTGCGGCGGTCGCGCATGGCGAACACGAGAAGCGAACCGGCGCACTGAGGGACGAGAACTGGCCCGACTGGTACGCCGAATACATGGTGGCGGAACAGTCCGCCAAGCCGCTGCCGTTATGAATAGTAGCTATGGTGTTCCTTGCAATTGGGGCGCAGTGTGCAATGGCAAACGAGTGCGTTTGGGCAACAAAGACTCTGCCCTCGTGCGCCCCTGGACTGGGCGCGCGACCATGTGCGCGGCGGCAACGCCCCTAATGGGGTCATCCATGTCATTGTCTACGGCGATTGTCTGTGTCCGTCCCCCAACTCCCGGTCAGCGCCGCACGGCGCGCGCTTTCCTGCTGGCCCTGCTCGTCATCCTTCTCGGCACATTGCCGTTTGCGGCCATCAAGCTGCCGGAAATCAACGCGATTGTACCGACTCTTGCCGCCGCCCTGTTTGTCAGCGGCTGCGTCACCGCAGCTTTTCTGTTTGCTCAGTTCTCTATTTTGCGCCAGTGGGCACTTCTGGTGATTGCGAGCGGCTACCTGTTCAGTGCGCTGATCGTGGTTGCACATGCGCTGACTTTCCCGGGTGCGTTCACGCCCACCGGCGTCCTGGGCTCGGGAATGCAATCCGCCGTTTGGCTCTACTGGTTTTGGCATTCAGGGCTGCCCATTGCCATCATCGGCTATGCCCTGCTCAAAAACACGGATCGTGTGGCGGACGTTCGCTTCACACGACATGCCATCAGCTTGAGCATCGCGGGCGTTCTTGCCCTCGTCATTGGGTTGTTCTGGTTCGTTACGCAGCATAACGATCTGCTGCCACTAACCTATGTAGACGTTCATCCTGTCGGTCTGTTTCGTCGCATCATCGGCGGGATGGTGGTCCTGGCGCTGGGCGGCATTGCACTTTCGTTGCTATGGCTGCGCCAGCGGTCCTTGCTCGACCTGTGGCTCGCCGTCGCTTTGTGCGCGCTCCTGCTTGAAGTAAGCTTGGGCTCCGTCTTGAGCGCTCGCTACAATCTTACGTGGTATGCCGGCCATTTTTACCAGCTTGTGACAGCCACCATCGTAATGGTGGTATTGGTTGCAGAGATGGCACGACTGTATGACGGCCTCGCTCGTTCGAACACCATGCTGGATCAAGAGCGCATGAGGCTGCAGCGCGCTATTGATGCGCAAAGCCGCGAGCGCGATGCCCGACTGATGACCGGCGACGCCGTTGCCGCCACGATTGCACACGAGGTCAAGCAGCCCCTTGCCGCTATGATAACGAGATCTGACACCGGTTTACGCTGGCTCGATCGCGCGGTTCCCGATCTAGATAAGGCGAGAACGGAGTTTACGAAGATCGCAGCTGACGGGCATCGCGCGGCCGCGGTGATCGAGAGCATCCGGGCGACCTTCCGGAAGGATGACCGCGTCAGAGCTTCGTTCGACGTCGACAAACTCATTGATGAAGCCATCGCTTTGCTTCAGGACGATCTGAAAAGTCACCGGATATTGGTCAAGGTTGAGCGAAGCGCGCGGCCGCTGCGGGTGATGGGAGATCGAATTCAGGTGCAGCAGGTGCTCCTCAATCTGATCACGAATGCGATTGAGGCAATGACCAATGTGGATGGTCCACGCGATCTCGCCGTTAGTTCAAATCCTCACGACGATGGGGGTGTAGTGATTTCGGTTGCTGACACCGGCATGGGGATCGACCCGCAGGACCTGCAGAGGATATTCGATCCGCTCTTCACCACCAAATCTCGCGGGATGGGAATGGGTCTATCGATCTGCCGTTCAATCATCCAAGCGCACGACGGCATGCTCTGGGTGTTGCCCAACGCACCACGGGGCTCAAAGTTTCAATTCGTTGTGGGTGCCAATATCGCATCCTCCATCGGCGGGGTGTGAGCCCCTTGGAAGTGTTGGTTGCTACCGCGCGTTTGATAGGGACGGCCCGACAGCCGCTGCGGAGTAGGCAACCGACCGGCGGGCCTAACCGGCGGGGTGTGGGCGTGTCCGCCGGCTGGGACGAATAATAAGTCGTTTCATGCAGAATTGCTAATTTAGTAAATGATCATGATCCGTTCCCCTACCCACCTGATGGAACGGGCCTAGACTCGATTCCGTGCGTAAACCAGTGCGTGCCGGACCCGGCCGGCTTGAGTTCATTCCTCCGATGATGCCTACCTTGGTCGCCAAGCCGCCCTAAGGCGATGACTGGATGCATGAAGCCAAATTCGACGGCTACCGCTCCCAAATCATCATCGAGGACAGTGGCGTTCGCATTTCACTCGGAGAGGCCTTGATTGGACTGCCAAGTACCGCGATCTCGCCGAGGCAGCCAAAGGTCTCAACGTACAGAACGCCATCATCGACGGCGAAGTCGTCGTCTTAAATGACGCTGGCCTTTCGGATTTTGCCGCGCTGCGCAAGGCAATCACCAGGCGCCAGCATGACCTCTATTTCGTCGCGTTCGATCTGCTGCATCTCAACGGCCACGACTTGCGCGACATGGTACTAGAGGATCGGCGGGAAATCCTGGCCGGCCTTATAGGGTCTGACAGCCGCATCCAGTTCAGTGAGACGATGCCGGGCGAGGCTAATGCGATCTTTCACCTTGTCGACCAGGCCGGCCTGGAAGGGATGGTATCGAAGCGTCGAGACAGCAAATATCGCAGCGGCCCGATTACCAATTGGTTGAAGACAAAATCCTTCACCGAAAGCGAGTTTGAACATGTCGGCAGCGCGTTTGTCAGCGTCAATCGCGGGATGCGGGAGCGGCTTTGGAAGCGCGTCCAGGAACATGCCGGGCCACCGCCCGAGGACATGCCAAAGCGGCCGGCAACGCAGTGGGTCAAGCCGGGTATCAAGGCCCGTGTGAAGCACCTAAGGGGCGAGGAAGACCTTCGGCACGCCTCGCTGCAGTATTTCTGGGATGAGAGTTAGCGACCAATGGCAAGGGATCACCATTCAGGATTATATTCCTCCCTGTTGCGGCGAGCCCTTCAACGGAGATCGCCATGCCTCGAAAGACCCTCGCCGACACTCTGGCCGCCCGCGAAACCATCTATGTCAATTGTGCGCACCCGATGTGCTGCAAATCGACGAAGCTCGACATCCAGGCACTGATAGACAGGCTCGGCCGCGACCACGGCTCAATGCATGACGACCTGATCGGGCAATTTGTCTGCTCAAATTGCAAGGCTGCCGGTCGTGACCGCCGGCAGGTGTTCTTCACATGCATTCCTGACTACGAAGGCCAGCAGCGGGCGCGCAATCGCGATTGGAAGCCAACTTTCGAACGAAGGGGCTGAGGGTGGCCGGCGCCCGTTTGGGCGGGAGCGTTGGGGATTTAGGCGCCGGCCAGGCGGAAAAGGTCCGCCGCAAAGACAAGCTAATTTATGGGGGCTGCTGCCGCCTATGGTGTAATCGCGGAAGGCCTACGCGATGCCGTCCGTCTCGCTTTCCTCTTCCATCGTTGGGACCGGCAGATAAGCGTTGGTTTCCAGCCATTCGCGCAGCACGATTTGAATGAGATCAGACCGGCCAATTTTCATTTCAGCCGCGATGGAGTTGAGAGCGTCCTCGGTTGCTGGCTCCAGCGGTACGCCGGCGACGTTCCTGAGCATCAATGCGGCGCGTCGCAGGATGATCTGCAGATCCGCGCGCGACATATCGGCGATGCGGTCGGCGGCGCTTTCAAGCTCTTCCGAAACAGATAGGCGGGTCATTCAGAGGGCCGCATAGTCAGTGGCAGTGATAGCTGCCCGTCTTGTGGTTCGTCATGGTGCACTGCTGGGCGGCTTTCGATTCTTCAGTATGTTGGCCTCGCGCAGCAGTGATGATCGATCCGTTCCTAGCAATTCTATGAGCGTGAGAGCCTGATCCCGGGTGATCCCGGTTTCACGTGCGAGCGCCTGCGCCTGGAGTTCCTTTTGCCGCTCGGGTTCACTTTTTCTATCTTCGCCCATGGTGAGATGTTCCTTCCCACTACGGAACCCAACTTGCGACATAGCGCCTTGTTCCTCTTTGTTCCGAAATTCGTTCATCCGCTCTGTTATTTATCCACGAGCGCCCGCCTGAAGCGCGCGCGCAGGTGAACGCGTATGGCAGTGCCCAGGCTTCTCTTTGTGTCGAATTTCTCCAGGCCGGGAGGGAGATGACGCGCCGACATTTTGCCGTGGAGCGTTCGTAGTATTGGTCCAGTCGAGCATGCGCCGACGCCGGCCGCGCTAACCGCGCGTCCTGGCTTTCGGTTCCGGCGCGCTTTCCGATGGATTTGCTAGCAACCTCCGATCGCGTGCCACCAGCAACTTCTTTTTTCTTGCGAGCAGTTTATCGCGATTTCCATTTCGGTCATGCTTCGCGGCAATCGCGTAGTCGGCCCTGTTCGTTCGATAGTCTTCGTTTTGCACAGACATGTTTCTATCTCCCGATACGGAGCATTAACGCGCCACAACGGCAAGCAGTTCCGAAAACAGCATTCAGAACGCATATAGAGAATGGTGAGGTGCAATAACTTTAATCTACCATGTCGCGCAGTGACTTCTTGCGCTTCTGCGGTCGGTATTTCTCCAACCAGCCTGGTCTTGTCGATATCAACCCGTCACCAGTGGTCCCAAGTCGATCGTCTACGCCGCCCGTGGCACACGCGAGGTGAACGTCGCCCTGGTCACCGACACGCTGGTGCCCTTGGTGTCGCTGATGACCTCGATCCTGGCCTCCAGCTGCTTGACCAGCGCCTCGACGATGGCTGTCCCCAAGCCCGCGCTCGACGGCTCGCTGGTGAGTTTGCCGGTGCCGTTGTCCGACACTGTCAGCTTCCAGTCGCCGCCGTCGGTTTCGTAAGACACCTGGATCAGCGCCTTGGCCTTCTCCATCGGAAAGGCATATTTGATCGCGTTGAGAACGAGCTCGGTGACGATCAGGCCGAGGCTCACCGCCTTCTGCGAGTCTATCCTGCCGCCTTGTGCCGTGACGTTAACCGCGATCGGCTGGTCTTCACCAACCATCGAGAGGGCGAGGCTGCTGCACAGCTTCGACAGATAGGACACGACGTCGATCTCTTCGACGCCGGTCGTGGTGTGGAGGTGGCGCTGCACTTCGGCGACCGACAGAACCCGCTGATGGGCATCCTTCAAATGATGACGAGTTTCCTCTGATGTGACGGAGCGGGCCTTCAACAAAAGGATGCTGGCGATGATCTGCAGGCTGTTGGCGACCCGGTGCTCCATTTCGCGCAGCAGCACATCCTTTTGCCGCAGCAGGTCTTCGGTGCGGCCGAGAAGCTCTTCCTTTTCCCTCTCGATGGCACGGCGGGCCGTGATGTCGTTGAAGGCGAGCAGGATGGTCACGGCTGAACTGTGGTCGTAGAGAACCTTTCGGGCGTTGAGCAGCATTGTTCGCGGTCCGATATTCGGGAAATCATGCTCGACCTCAAAACCGTCCATGGCGGTCTTCTCGGGGATGATCGTCTCCAGGAGCAGGCGCAGTGCCGGAATGTCCCACTGGCCGTCGCCGAGCGCATAGAGCAGCGAGCCGCGCGTCTGCTCGGGGTCGACCTTGAAGGTCTGGTAGAAGGAGCGGCTGGCCGCCAGCACGCGAAACTTCTCGTCAAGGACGACGAAGGGCTCGGCGATCGTGTTGACGATGGCCTGCGCCAGCGTCTGCACATCTTCGATACTGGCAATGGGATGAAACAAGGCTTGCAGCCGATCCGGGGATTTTGCCCCTCTTGAGGGGCTATACACTGTTGCCGGGCCGATGTCGCGAAATGAATCAGCCGCCAAAGCGGCCGGCGATCGATCAGGCTGGAGGTACACAAGCTGCCGAGGAACTGAAGCGCTCGCCTTGCGGGGAGTGGCCGGCGCCTGTTTGGGGGGCGGGGGTAAGATCGCCCGGAAGCGCCGGCAGGCAGTTTGGGGTCTGCCGCACGAACAAGCTAACAGGGGCTTTGACGGGCGGTAGGTACGCAATCACGGAAGTCCTAAAGCGCTGCCGTCTATTTCGCTTTCCTCGTCGATCGTTCGAACTGGCAGATAAGCGCTGGTTTCCAGCCATTCGCGCAGCTTGCTAGTCCACCATGTCACGCAACCGCTTTTTGCGCTTCGGTGGCCTGTACTTCTCGACGAGCCTGATCTTGTCGATGTCGACCGTCACCAGTGCTCCCAGGTCGACGGTCACCCTGCCGCCTTCCTCGTCTATGCGCGTGATCTCACCGGTAAGCTCGATCTGCTGCCCCTTCTTGACCTTGGTTGTTGAATCTCGGATCGAATGCGGGAAGTTGTAGCTCGGGATCGAGACGCTCACGCGGTCCTCAGTGACCCGCCCGCGGACGGTGGCCGTGATCGCCACCAGGTCTCCAATCCCAATTCCCCGCGCCATTCCATGAGTCTGGAGCGGCCGGCGCCTCAGTCAAGAGATTGCTAATATAGGTGACCGCTTCATCCAATCGATGGACGAAGCCCATCAAAGGCCGGTGCTATTTTAATGCATGTCCCGCCGTTACTTATCCCGGAGCCACCTTGCTATCGCTGTGATCGCGATCAGCATCAGCTATGCCGAAGCTGCGGACCGTAAGGTCGAAACCGCGACGCACGCCAATTCGAAGAACCTGCCGGTTTGCACCGCGTCAAGCTCACTCTTCGAAGTCCTCGGTGACAAGTGTTTTCTCGTCAAAGGTTCGATGATCTATGGCGACATCGCCGAGCTGTCCCAGATAGTCACTTTTAGTCGGTAGCCGGCGAAGGTCATGGTTATTCTGCCAGATGGTCCTGATCGATCTTGGCAATTACCCCCTCAAGGGCCTGGACTGCACGCCTCGATATCTCAACATGGGCCGTGGTGTCGACTTTTCCCTTGCCCGGCTGAACGCTCCAAATGCCGGGTTTCCCTGCTTCGGCATTGGCGATAAACCGGCGCTCATCTTCAAGCTGCTGACTAAGTTCTTTCTCGGAAAGCCTTCCACTTGTCTTTCGTTGCGGGCATCGGTTTCCGTCCTATCTAACAGCACACGTTGGGAACTGACCTGCCGCCCGATCCGCAAGAGCTTTCGTTACCTCGGATTTGGAGGCGCATGCCCTGGCAAGCTTGACGCCGAATCCTTTGCCCTCCAGGCAGCGAACAATGTAGCGGTCTCGCAGTTCGGAATTCCATCATAGGTCGTGCTCGAAGCGGGGATGTTTATGGCTCCGACTCGGTTGCAGGTCGTCATAGTGCCATACGTGTTGCATTGGATCGTGCCGGGATTGTTGTAGCCGGGGTTAACGTCGGTCGCCAGCGACTGCGGGATCTCTCTGAACGAGTTGATTTTGCATTGATCGGTCGCGGTCTGGGTTGAGTTGAGATCAACCCCAGGCTTGAAGACCACATAAGCCGGTGTGGACTAACATCCAGCAACAGCCAGTACCACGAAAGCATAGCGCTTATGCATGTTTGTTCCCCCGCCGGCACTGAACGCTAAAAGGGTCTCCGCAAGGGCTTGCCGCCGTTAGCCTCCGCTGTCTATGCCGCCGCGCCCCTGAACCTCACGCCAGCGCGGACGCAATCTGACAGGCGGCGGGCATGATTTGACCGGCAGCTTTGCGCCTATCTTGGTCATTCGAAGCAATTTCGCTGTTACTCGAAAGCGGACATCGGCAGCGCGAAGCTATTGGTCCTGGTTGCGCCATGTTCAGACATTCGCGGTGCTTCTCCAGAGCGGACGTTAGCTCA
>SAQR01000215.1 GCA_004020365.1 Mesorhizobium sp. | reverse complement strand
GATCCTCGATCGAGTAGATGTCGTGATGCGGCGGCGGCGAGATCAGGCCGACGCCGGGCGTCGAATGCCTGACCTTGGCAATGGTGGCATCGACCTTGTGGCCGGGCAGCTGCCCGCCCTCGCCGGGCTTCGCGCCTTGCGCGACCTTTATCTGCATCACATCGGAGTTCACCAGATACTCCGCCGTGACGCCAAAACGCCCGGAAGCGACCTGCTTGATCGCCGAACGCTCGGGGTTCTTGCCGCCGTCCGGC
>SAQR01000214.1 GCA_004020365.1 Mesorhizobium sp. | reverse complement strand
TCTACACCTATTTCAAGCAGAACTTCGCCCAGGTCACCAACCCGCCGATCGACCCGATCCGCGAGGAACTGGTGATGAGCCTGGTGTCGTTCATCGGGCCGAGGCCTAACATCTTCGACCTCGTCGGCAATTCGCGTCGCAAGCGGCTCGAAGTGCGCCAGCCGATCCTGACCAATGGCGATCTGGAGAAGATCCGCTCAATCGGTCACACCGAGGACCGTTTCGACACCAAGACGATCGACATCACCTATGCTT
>SAQR01000213.1 GCA_004020365.1 Mesorhizobium sp. | reverse complement strand
GTGTATACCCGCCAGCCGGCATATTCTGGAAAGTGTCGCCAAAGTAGCGATCATCACGGTTGATCCGCGTAGGGACCCGCGCAGTCACGGACTTGCTTAGTTGGGCCGGATCGACACCCCACTGCTTCCTTGTATAGCCGCGAAAGAATTTTTCGTAGAGCTCCCTGCCAACGGTGCTCACAACCACATCTTCGGCGGTCCGGACTTCCTCGACCGTTTCTCGCCGGGATGCGAAGAACTCCTCCAACTGCTCGGGCGTCA
>SAQR01000212.1 GCA_004020365.1 Mesorhizobium sp. | reverse complement strand
CATCTGGTCAGGGCTTGGGTAATGGCGGTCTGATCGATGCGAACGTCGTATTGCGTCTGCAACTGAGCCACCAACTGGCCGAGCAGGTCGTCGGACATGCCGGAGGTAAAGGACTTCTGCGCGTCGTCCGGCACCGAGCTGGCGTCGGCTCCGGCAGGCTCGAAGACTTCGGCGATCTTGAACAGAATCTGTCCGTCGCCGGTGGGCGAGGGGATCAGCCCGGTCCCGCCTTCACCTTCGCCGAACATCGCCGCGGCTCCTTC
>SAQR01000211.1 GCA_004020365.1 Mesorhizobium sp. | reverse complement strand
TCGCATGGGGCGTGCTGAAAGCATGGGAAGCAATGCGCGTGCTTTCACCCGATACATGCCGGCCCTTCTCCGCCGATAGGAAGGGCCTGGTGCTGGGCGAGGGTGCGGGCATGGCCGTGCTGGAAAGCTACGAGCATGCCACGAGGCGTGGTGCCACAATTCTTGCCGAGATCGCCGGCGTCGGCCTTTCCGCCGATGCCTTCCACATTGCCGCGCCATCTGTCGAGGGGCCAGCGTCGGCGATGCGCGCCTGCCTTGCCGATG
>SAQR01000210.1 GCA_004020365.1 Mesorhizobium sp. | reverse complement strand
TGAAGGCGCGGATGGGCTGGGAGATGCCGTGGTTCACGCTCACCGACAGCTTCGACGCCGATTTTGGCGTCGACGAGTGGCACGGCCACAACGTGTTCATCCGCGACGGTGACCGCGTGTTCCGCACCTACTTCATCAACAACCGCGGCGACGAGCAGATGGGCGGCACCTGGAATTATCTCGACATCACGCCGCTGGGCCGGCAGGAGGTCTGGGAGGACTCGCCCGAGGGCTATCCCCAGACCCCGGCCTACAAATGGTGGAAC
>SAQR01000209.1 GCA_004020365.1 Mesorhizobium sp. | reverse complement strand
CATCCGGCCTGAGCAGACCGTTGCGGCTGAACGCCCCCGTGCCGATCCGCGGCAACACCATCGAATCGGCGAGCGGCAGATTGGTGACCAGCCCGGTCGTCATCCGGTCCTCCGGGATGCGCCCGAGGCCGAGCGCCTGCACCTCGCGCGGCGAGAACCGCGATACAATTTTGCCGGCTATCGTCATACGGCCGGCATCGGGCGCGTGAATACCGGAGATCACCTCGGCCAGCGCCCGCTGGCCATTGCCCGAGACGCCTGCAATGC
>SAQR01000208.1 GCA_004020365.1 Mesorhizobium sp. | reverse complement strand
GCTCGACCGTCGCGACACGGTCGACATGGCGGCGGCCGCCATCATGGTCGGACTGACCTTTTCCTGGGGGCTCAACTACGTCGCCGCCAAGGTCTCCTATACCGGCTACGATCCTGTTTTCCTGTCGATCGCTCGGTCGGTCATTGGTGGGCTGTGCGTTCTCGTCTGGTGCCGCATGCGCGGCATCGCGCTGTTCACCCCAGACGGAACGCTTGTCGCCGGCGTTCTGGCAGGCGCGCTTTTTGGTTTCGAGTTCCTGTTTCTCTATGT
>SAQR01000207.1 GCA_004020365.1 Mesorhizobium sp. | reverse complement strand
GATCAGCCCCATGCCGCGCTCGCTGACCAGTTTGTCGAGGATGTTCAGCACATCGAGCTGCACGGTGACGTCGAGCGCCGAAGTCGGCTCGTCGGCGATCATCATTTCCGGCCCGGCGATCAGCATCATGGCGATCATGGCGCGCTGGCCCATGCCGCCCGAAACCTCGTGCGGATGCAGGTCGAAGACGCGGGCCGGATCGCGGATTTGCACCGCCTCCAGCATGGCGAGCGCCCGGTCGCGGGCTTCGGCCTTGCCGACCTTCTCATG
>SAQR01000206.1 GCA_004020365.1 Mesorhizobium sp. | reverse complement strand
CAAAACGCTCGCCGGCGACGCCGCAGAAATAGGCCTCGCCCTCGGTCGCGCCGTAGAGCACCGTGTTGCCGACGATGATCGACTCGGCTGCGACGATCTTCGTGTTCTCAGGCGGGCGGATGACGATGCGTCCGCCCGACAGGCCCTTGCCGACGTAGTCGTTGGCGGCACCGACCAGCTCGAACGAAACCCCACGCGCCAGGAAGGCGCCGAAGGACTGGCCGGCGGTGCCGGTGAGCTTCACCGAGATCGTGTCCTCGCGCAGGCCCT
>SAQR01000021.1 GCA_004020365.1 Mesorhizobium sp. | reverse complement strand
GTCATATCCCTGCACCTGGAAACGTCGCAGCAATCGATGATGTGCCTTCCTGGCACCGACCGGAGCGCCCGACCGGCGTCAGGAGGGTGTACCTTGCGGGCCATTATGCTGCGAGAGGGAGCCAGGGTTTCAAACCTGTCGGACGATGGTGCCGATCACATTGACGAGAAGGCGCGCGGCGGTCAGTGCCGACAGGCCGTCAATGTCGGCCGGAGGATAGAGCTCGACAAGGTCGAACCCGGCGATCCTGGCCCGCTTGCCGAGGCCCGCGATCAGGTCGATCGCCTGCGTGTAGGTGAGGCCGCCGGGCGTGCGCGCCGCCACGCCCGGCATGATGCCGGGATCGAGGCCGTCGCAGTCGAGGGTGACGACGACCCGCGATCCTTCCGGAACATGCCGGAGAGCGGCTTCGACGCCGTGCGCGTGAATTTCGCGGGCGGTCACCAAGCGGCTGCCATAGTGCAGCGCCGCTTCGATTTCGCTGAGGCGTGCGCTGCCGACGCCACGGATGCCGACCTGCACGATACCGGCGACATGCGGCATCTCGCTCGCCCGGCGCATCGGGTTGGAATAGCCGTAGCGCTCGCCATGCAACTCGTCGCGCCAGTCGATATGGGCGTCGATCTGCAGGATCCAGATCGGCCCGTGATCGGCAAAGCCGGCGAGGAAAGGAATGGGCACGGAATCGTCACCGCCGAGCAGGATCGGTACGGCCGGCAACGCCAGGACCTCGCGCGTCTTCGCCTCGATCCGGTTTCGGTTGCCGGGATTGTCATGCATGGTGGTCGGGATGTCGCCGGCGTCGGTGCAGCAGACCGGCTTGCCGTCGAACAGCGGGCCGCCGAGATCGAAGTCCCAGTGCTCGACGAGCTCGGCATCGACCTGGCTCGCAGCGCGGATGGCATCGGCGGCCAAGGCATAGCCGCTGCTATCCTTGCCGGGATAGGTGCTGCCGTGACCGGTTCCGAAGATCACCGCACGGGGCACGCGGCCGCCGGCGAGGCGATCGGGAAAGCCAAGAAAGGGAGGCGAGGCGGTCATTTTGATGGTCTTTGATGATTTCGGTGCGGTAGGGGCGAAATCACTATGCTAGGCCAATCGACGCAAAAATCAGAGAGGCTTTCCGTCGGGTTCACGCTGAGATTTCCACCCATCCGAAAGTCGCATAAGATAGATTATGGAACTGAGGTGCGGTTTCTGATTGCGTACTTTCGGCCCAACCGCAGTTCCTTGTTTCCTTGGAACCAGCGGAACTGCGGTTGGTAGCGTCGCGTCTCCGGCGACGCACACAGGTTCCTACGCCGCTTGCGGCACGCAGGCCTCGCAGATCGCTGCGATGTGCCGGTGGTCGGTGCCGCAGCAGCCGCCCAAGATGCGCATCGTCGGAAACGAAGCTGTCAGCCTGCTGTAGCGCCGCCCGAGATCGTCCGGGTCGCCCGCGTCGAGCGTTTCCGATTCATCCAGTTCGGCATGGCTTTTGGTTGAAGCGTTCGCCTTCACGCCATAGACGCGATCGAGCCAGCGCTCGCCCTTGTTCAGCGCCTGCATGAAATGCGTTGGATGGGCGCAGTTGATCATATAGTAGGCCGGCGCGCCGTCTGTCGCGTCGTCGACCCTGTCGATCGCCTCGCCGAGCGGCATGCCGGTCACCAGCTTGCCGTCCGTCTCCACGGTGAACGAGATCATGCACGGCATGGCATGCGCCTTGGCCGCCCGCGCGATACCAATTGCCTCGTGGAAATTGGTGAGCGTATAGGCCGCAACCATGTCGGCCTCGGTCCGCGCAAAGCTCTCGATCTGCGCCGCGTGATAGGCTTCCGCCTCGTTGGCGTCCATCTTGCCGGCTTTGTAGCCGTCGCCGCGCGGCCCGATCGCGCCGCTGATGACGCACGGCGTTTCGGCGGTTTCGAACTCCTTGCGCAGGTCGAGAAGAAGCTCGATCGACGCCTCGTTGACGGCCCGCAACGCTTCCGGCCCGTAGCCGAGCAAGGTTCCCCAATCAGGATTGGCCCGCCACGTCGGCGTGTCGAGGATGAAGCCGGTCCCGCTTCTGCGCGCAATGGTCAGATAACGGACGTAATATTCCCTCAGCTTCTGCCGGCCCTCAGGCGTTGCCATCAGCGTGAATGAAGCAAAGTGCGGAAGCTCGAGGCCGTCGTGAAAGATGAAAGTCGTTTCCATGCCGCCATCGCTCAGGAATGTTCTGTTGGCGAGTTGCGGCAGATTCTGGCGGTACTTGGCCATGTTTGTCTCCAGTGGTAAGATGACACCGTGCCGCCCTAGTGGCGGCCGGTTCGCAATAGCCAAGTTTTAGCAGCACGTGCCGCCGGTGCGGTAGAAGGCTTGTGGTCCGGTACTCAACCGAAGCGGAAACCGCAGCAATTACAGATGGATAGCCGCTCTGGGTCGGTCGTATTGCTATCGGTGCCGACGATGGCGGGTGTGAAAACCACACCGCCGGTACAGTAGATTTGAGGGCATTCGGTCATGCGCAAGGGTGCGGAAACGCGTGAACGCATTCTGGAGATCGCCGAGGCCTCGGTGCTCGCCAAGGGGTTCGGCGCGACGTCCATCGAGGAGGTGATCGCCGAAGCCGGCATCACCAAGAGCGGCTTCTTCTATCATTTCAAAGACAAGAACGAACTCGCCCGCGCCTTGATGCTGCGCTACGTCGAGGAGAACGATCGCATCTTCGATGATGTGTTTCACCGCGGCCGGCAATTGTCCGATGATCCGTTGCAGTCGTTCCTGATCACACTCAAGCTGCTTGCCGAACTGATGGGTGATCTGCCGAACGGCCATCCCGGCTGCCTGATCGCGACGTTCACCTATCAGGAGCGCCTCTTCGACCGCAGCGTTCGCGACATCGCCGCCGCCGCCGTCCGCTCCTGGAACGAGCGGTTTCGCGATGCACTAAATGAGATCGCGGCCGTTTATCCTGCCCGCAAAGGCATGGACCTCGAAGACGTGGCCATCATGTTCTCCTGTGTGATCGATGGCGGCATCATCATGTCGCGGGGGCTCGGCGACCCGCGTGTCCTCGAACGCCAGATCCTCGCCTTCCGCAACGTCGTAAAGATGTTGTTCGCGCCGGCGGCGCATGAAATCGTGCTGCCGCCCACGCCCGCAGCCGTCGCCGCCGAATAGGAGTGCGCCCGGCGGCGCCCGCTGCAGCCCCGAGGCTTGCGATATCAGCGCGTTCGATTCAGACTGCCAGCGTCGCTACGACAGCCTGCGCTGCACTGACCATTGCGTGCGGCTCGGCGGCGAACACCGCGTCGTGCGCGCCGGACGCTGCCCATATGCGGTCGAAACCGAGCAGCGTTTCGTCGGCGAACGCAGGGATCGCAATCAGATGGCCGATCGGCGCGACGCCGCCGATGGCAAAGCCGGTCTCGTCGCGGATCTGCCGCGGGTCGGCGCGCTTCAGCGGCTCGCCGGTCAGTGCGGCAGCCTTGCCTGGATCGAGCTGATTGGAGCCGGAAACCAGGAAGAGAAACAGCTTTCCGCTGGTTTCGCCCTGGAACACGAGGGATTTGACGATCTGGGCGACTGTGCAGCCGCATTGCGCGGCGGCTTCATCGGCGGTGCGTGTCGAGGCACACCCATGCGCCTGATTTCGATGTCGAGGCCCGCATCGGCCGCTGCCCTGGTCACACGGTCAATGCTGCCAGCCATGAAGAACCGAACCTATCATGCAGATTCATAAGGGATTTCGATGGTCATGCCGTCATAGGCCGGCTCGACGTCGGCCGGCGTCTCGGCCATCACCGCAGCGTAGTCGAGCGGCACATGCATGTGCGTCAAAACGGCCCTTTTCGGCGAAAATTTTTCGATCCAGCCGAGTGCCTGGCCGAGCGACAGATGGCTCGGATGTGTCTTGTATTGCAGCGCATCGATGACCAGCACGTCGAGATCGCGCAGCCGTTCGGCGGTGGCTTCGGGGAAATCACTGACATCGGGGCAATAGGCGAGGCCGCCGATGCGAAAACCAAGCGATATGATGTCGCCATGGATCTGCGGCAGCGGCTCGAGGGTGAGGTCACCCCCCTCGCCTTCGATCACGACTGGCTTGCCATGGTCGATGATATGGGGCTCGACAATGGGCGGATAGGAACTGCCCAACGGTGTTTCGAAACAATAGCCGAACGCTTCCCGTAACCGCAGCATGGTCGGCTGGTCGGCGTGGATATCGATCCGATGACGCTGCTCGAGCACGAAGCCGCGCAAATCGTCGATACCGTGGATATGGTCGGCATGCGGATGCGTATAGACGACCGCATCGATGCGCCTGACCGATGCCAGCAGCATTTGCTCGCGGAAATCCGGCCCGGTGTCGATGACGACGGTGGTCCTGTCTCCGTTTGCCGCGATCCGCTCGATGAGCGCTGCGTTGCGCATGCGCCGGTTCCTCGGATTGGCCGGGTCGCAGTTGCCCCAGTCGCCGGTGATGCGCGGCGTGCCCGGCGATGAGCCGCAGCCGAGAATGGTGAGGCGCAGCCGGTCGCTCATGCGTCAGGCGCTCATCGTGGTCGGGCGCGGCATCTTGCTGAACAGCCGGAAGAAATTGTTCGTGGTGATGGCGGCGATGTCAGCCTCGCTGACGCCGATCGTTTCGGCCAGCACCTTGGCCGTATGCGCGACATAGGCAGGCTCGTTGCGCTTGCCGCGAAACGGTATCGGCGCGAGGTATGGCGCGTCGGTTTCGACCAGCAGGCGGTCATGTGGCACATCGGCGGCGATGGCGCGCAGCTCGGCCGAATTCTTGAAAGTTACGATGCCGGAAAAGGAAACATAGCCGCCGAGCGCGACGCCGATCTCGGCCAGTCTGCGCCCGGACGAAAAACAGTGCAGGACGAAGGGGAAGGCGCCCTTCCCTGTTTCGTCCTCGAGGATATCAGCCATGTCGCTGTCGGCATCACGCGCATGGATGACCAGAGGCAGGCCCGTCTCGCGCGCTGCGGCGATGTGCGTGCGAAAGCCCTGCGCCTGCGCATCGCGCGGCGCATGATCGTAGAAATAGTCGAGCCCGGCCTCGCCGATTGCCACCACTTTGCGATGAGCGGACAGCCCGACAAGCGCCTCGACAGTTACGTCGAGCTCCTCGGCGGCGTTGTGCGGATGGGTGCCGACCGAGCAGTAGACTTCGTCGAAAGATTCAGCGATCTCAAGAACTTGCTGGAACCGCTTCACACGCGTCGAGATCGTCACCATGCGACCGATTCCGGCGGCCAAGGCGCGGGCGACGATGGCCGCCCGCTCCTCTGCGAAATCCGGAAAGTCGAGATGGCAGTGACTGTCGACCAACATCAGATGTTCGCGTCCGGCTGCTCGACGTAACGCGGAAACACGCCCTCCGGCGCGGGCAGAGCAACCCCTGATGCCAGCGCATAGTCCGCGTGGACATGCGCGAAATCGCGGCTGTCCTGTGGCACAGCCAGCAGGTCGAGCAGCTTGGCTGCCGACCCCGGAATGAAGGGCTGGCACAGCAGCGCCACGCGTCGGACGACTTCCGCGGTCGTCCACAGCACCGTTTCCATGCGCGCCGGATCGGTCTTTCTGAGCGCCCAGGGTTGCTGCGAGGCGAAGTAGCGATCGGCCTCCGCCACGACACCGAAGATCGCCGCCAGCGCCAGGTGGATGCCCTGCTCCGCCATCATCTTGCGTGCAGTAGCAAGCGCCTCCACCGTCTGGTCGAGGATCGCCCTGTCGGACTCCGCCAGTTCGCTGCGTTTCGGGACCACGCCACCGCAGTTCTTGGCGATCATCGACAGCGAGCGCTGCGCCAGATTGCCAAGGCCGTTGGCGAGGTCGGCATTGGTGCGGTTGACGATGGCCTCGTGGCTGTAGCTGCCGTCCTGGCCGAACGGCACCTCGCGCATAAAGAAGTAGCGTACCTGGTCGAGACCGTAATGCTCGATCATCGCAAACGGATCGACGACATTGCCGACCGACTTCGACATCTTCTCGCCGCGGTTGAACAGAAAGCCATGCGCGAATACGCGCTTCGGCAGTTCGATCCCTGCCGACAGCAGGAAGGCCGGCCAGTAGACGGCATGGAAGCGGACGATGTCCTTGCCGATGACGTGGACGTTCGCCGGCCAGAAGGACCATCTGTCATCGGTCGCATCCGGATAACCGGCAGCCGTGATGTAGTTGGTCAGTGCATCGACCCAGACATACATCACATGCTTGTCGTCGCCGGGCACCGGCACGCCCCATTTGAACGTGGTGCGCGAGATCGACAGGTCCTTCAGCCCGGATTTGACAAAGCTGACGATTTCGTTTCGCCGCTCCGCCGGTCCGACAAATTCGGGGCTGCTCTCATAGAGCGCGAGCAACCTGTCCTGATAGGCGGAAAGGCGGAAGAAATAGCTCTCTTCCTCGGTCCATTCGACGGGCGAGCCGAGCGGTTCGCGACGCACGCCGTCGTCGCCGACCGTGGTTTCGGCCTCGTCGAAATAGGCTTCCTGCCGCACCGAATACCAGCCGCTATAGCGGTCGAGGTAAATGTCGCCATTTTCCGCCATGCGTGTCCAGATCGCCTGGCAGGCCTTGTAGTGGCGCTCCTCGGTGGTGCGGATGAAGACATCATTCGAACAGCCGGTCGCTTCAAGCATCGAGCGGAAGATCGCCGAATTGCGATCGGCAAGCGCTTTCGGCGTCAGGCCTTCGGCGTCCGCCGTCTGCTGCATCTTCAAACCGTGCTCATCGGTTCCCGAGACGAAGAAGACGTCCTTGCCGTCGAGCCGCTGAAAGCGGGCCAGCGTGTCGCTGGCGATGACATTGTAGGCATGACCGATATGCGGCTTGCCGTTCGGATAGAAAATCGGCGTCGTGAGGTAGTATTTTTCGCGTGCCATGGATGAGCCGTCATGAATGTCTGAATGAAAGATGCCGGTGAGATATCGCATCGAAACGGCGATTGCCATCCCGATGGGCCGTCACATTCGCATTGCAGAATTCAGGCGGTCGATCATGGTCAAGGCATGCTGCTTCTTGTCGAGATTGTAGGTGTCGGTTTCAGATATCGCGTTCAAAGCCTCGTGCCAAGTATCCGACAGCGTTTTCGCCCGCGCCAGATCGCCTGCCAGCGCGGCCTGGCTTGCGCCGGTCGAGAGCAGGTCGAGCGCACGGCGGTTGAAAATATCGAACTGGATCGCCCGGTCGCGCCCGGCGACCGCCTCCGCCAGGCGATAAGCGCCGGCAACATCGCTCTTTCGCGCTGTCGCCAGGGCGTCGAGAGTCTCGGCGATTTCCAGCCCGCCATACTGCGTCAGCAGGATTGCGGTGCGCGCGCTGCCCCCTGCCCGCTTGGCCAGTGCCGCGCGCGCCGCAGGATCGTCCGGTGGCGGTGGTTCGACGCTCTCCAGGACCGTCATCAGGCTCTCGGCATCGAGCGGTGTCAGCCGCACCATCTGGCAGCGCGAGCGGATGGTCGGCAGCAGGCTACCCGGCGCGTGGACGATGAGGATGAACAAGGTGCGTGCCGGTGGTTCTTCAAGATTCTTCAACAAGGCGTTGGCAGCATTGGTATTCATGTCGTCGGCCGGGTCGACGATCACCACCCGGTAGCTGCCGTCATGCGAGGTCAGCGACAGGAAACGGCTGACCTTGCGGATCTCGTCGACGGTGACGACCGTCTTGAAACTCTTGGTCTTGTCGTTCGGCGGGCGGGTCAGATGCAGCACCGAAGGATGCGCGCCGGTGGCGATCTGGCGAAACAGCGATGACGCCGGATCGGGAACGGCAAGGACCTCCGGCGCCTGTTCGGACGCCGGATGCTTCAACAGATGATGCGCCAGATGAAAGGCAAGCGTCGCCTTGCCGATGCCGACCGGCCCGACAAAGATCAGCGCATGCGGCAGCTTCCCGGAGCGATAGGCTGACGCCAACATGTTCGCTGCCTGGTCATGGCCGACCAGGCGCGGCGTCTCGGAGGGCTCCGGTACGCCGTCAAGCGTGTCGTGCTGTTCTGGTGCGATCCGTTCGAAAATCATCCCGGCGCCCGCTTCCTGTGCCTCGGTGTCATCGTCTCCAGCGCCGCGAACACGGCGCCGGAGACGACATTCTCCACCGTGTCGGGGTCGGCGGACGCGTCGATGACGATGCAGCGCTCGGGTTCTGCCGCGGCGATTGCCAGAAAGGCTTCGCGGCGGCGCTGGTGGATGTCGAGCGTTTCCTTTTCGAAGCGGTCGGCGCCGGCATCGGGGCCCCGTCGTGCCGTGGCGCGCCGCAGTCCTTCGGTCGGGTCGATATCAAAGATCAGCGTCATGTCGGGCACCATGCCGTTGATGGCGACCTTCTCCAGCGCGTCCATGAAGGCTGGATCGAGGCCGCCGGTGACGCCCTGGTAGACGCGCGAGGAGTCCATGAAGCGATCACAAAGCACGATCGAGCCGCGCTCGACCGCCGGCCGGATGACCTGCTCGACATGGTCGGAACGCGCCGCGGCGAACATCAGCGCCTCCATCGTGGGACCGAATGGCTCGGCAGCGCCGGAGAGAAGCACATGCCGGACCGCCTCTGCGCCTGGCGAGCCGCCCGGCTCGCGCGTGACAAGGACATCGTATTTCTTGGCGCGCATCTTGCTGGCCAGCCGCTCGATCTGCGTCGACTTGCCTGCCCCTTCTCCGCCTTCGAAGGTGATGAAAAATCCGCTCACCAAAGCCTTTTACCATGCTGCGGGACCGTAATAGTCCTGACTTGAGAAAAGGTCCACGCCACGGGCGCTAACGTAGCCAGCCGACCGCCAGTTCCTTGGCGGCGTCGAGCGCGCGTTGCGGCAGCGAGCCGACGCCAACCGTTTCGGCGGCGAAAAGCGGCGTCTCCTGGCTCAGCGTGTCACCGATCCAGACCCGCAGCGCCCCCACCGGTTGTCCCTCCTCTACGGGGGCCGCAACCGGTCCCTCGTAGACGATCCTGGCGGTCAGCTTGTCGCGGTTGGCGATCGGCAGGAAGATGACCACGGGCGCTTTTGCCTTCAGCGCCACGCCGGATTTCGCACCACCGAAAACCTGGGCCTCGCCGACCACCTCGTCCTTGGCGAAAATCTCGGTTTTCTCAAAGGAACGAAGGCCCCAATCGAGCAGCTTTCGCGCTTCTTCGGCGCGCTCGCGGTCGCTTGCCAGGCCGCTCATCGCCGCAATGACCCGCCTGCCACCATGGCTGACCGAGCCGACGATGCCGAAGCCGGATGCATCGCTCCTGCCGATCGCCAGGCCGTCGGCGCCGATATCCATTGCCAGCAGCGGGTTGCGGTTCCTCTGGGTGATCTTGTTCCAGGTGAAGTCCTTCTGGCCGTAATAGCGATAGAGGTCCGGGTACTCGCGCCAGATATGCAGGGCGAGAAGCGCAAGCTCTCGAACCGTCGTCTGCTGACCATCGGCCGGCAGACCGGTTGCATTGACGAATGTCGATTTCTCGAGGCCAATCTGCCTTGCGCGCTCTGTCATCTCAGTCGCGAAATTCGCCTCCGATCCGGCAAAACCTTCGGCGATGACGATGCAGCCGTCATTGGCTGCCTGGACCGTCACGCCCTGGATCAGGTCTTGAAGCCGGATCGTCGACTTGAGCTGGGCAAACATCGTCGACGTGCCGGATGGCGCGCCGCCGGTGCGCCATGCGTTCTCACTCACCACGAAAGTATCGTCGGGCGTCACGCGGCCCGATTTGATGGCGTGGAACACCACCTCCATGGTCATCAGCTTGGCCAGCGACGCCGGCTGAATCGGCCTGTCGGCATCCTTGGAAAACAGCACCGTTCCGGTTTCGGCATCGATCATGAAGGCCTGCGCGGCCTTGGTTTCGAAAAGCTGCGCCGCAGCCGGAGCCAGCGACAGCAGCAGGAGGCCGAAACCCATAAGCCCGGCGAGAGGCGCGGCGAAGCGAAATTTCATGAGGAGTTCGACCTGTCAGCCGGCATTTTTTGGGCAAGCTCTAGGCTATCAGGCTTTGTCCCGGCCGAGCAACCGCGCGACGCACAACTGGCCAAACCCTCAGGTTTTGCCGGTCAATTCCGAACCACGAGCGCGTCCGGTGCGCCATGCGACCATGCCGCCTGCAGCATCTCGTCCAGGCTGCCATGGCCGTCCGGATAGAGATTGACCGAATACCAGTCCTTGCCCTCGAATTCGGAGCGCTGGATTTCGGTCTTGCCAAAGCCGGAAAGCTGGGTTGCCACCTGCTGCGCCTCTGCGGCGTCCTCGAACGAACCCGCCGCGATATAGTCCGTGGGCGAAGCGGTCGAAGGAACTTGCCGCTTCCACGGTTGAAGGGTTTCGGCAGGCGACATGCCGGCGCCATCCAGCGCGGCAAAGACAACGGAGGCGCGCTGCACGGGTTCGTTGGCGTAAGACAGCGTCGCTACAGCGAACGGCGATTGCGGCGGTAAATTGATCTGCGGCCGTTCCGGCACGATCGGCCCGAAATCGGGCAGCGTCACGCTGCCAGCGGCCGGCGTCTGCGCCGCCAAGACCGGCTGTGCTGTTGCGGAATTCGTCAACTGACCGGGAAAGGCAGCGGCGGCCAACGCTGTGCTCGGGGATGGTCCGTTCATGGCGATCATGACGCCGGTGGGCAGGCCATCCGACGGATCCGGCGCCCTGTTGCCGGGATGGTAAGAGGCCATCAGATATTGCTCGTCCTTACCGTGAAGCGGCGCCCGTCCGACATATTCGACCTTCACCTTGGCCGTGCCGATATTGGCATAGTCGAGCATTTCGGCGGCGCGCTTCGACACATCGATGATGCGCCCATCATGGTAAGGACCGCGATCGTTGACGCGCACGATGACCGAGCTGCCGGTCTTCAGATTGGTGACGCGCGCATAGCTCGGCAGCGGCATTGTCGGATGCGCGCCGGTCAGATGTGTCATGTCGTAGACTTCGCCGTTGGCGGTCAGCCTGCCGTGGAAGGCTTCGCCATACCAGGAGGCGAGACCCTTCTTGGCGTAGCGCTTGTCTTCCTTCGGATAATACCACTTGCCGCGCACTTGATAGGGCTTGCCGAGCTGATCGCGTCCGCCGCCACGCTGCAGGCCCGACATCTTGAAGCTAACGCGCGGGCTGGCTTTTACGCCATATTCGGATTCAGCAAAATATTCCTTCGAGCGAGGCTTCTTGTTGACCATTGCCTTCGGCTGTGGCGGCGCCGCGCAAGCCGCCAGCAAGGCAGCCGACAGGGCACACAACACGAAAGCGGAAGCGCGACGAAGACGCGGGCGCGCCGTGCTTGGCATTTTTCGATTGTCCCCTCTCAACAAAGGCGCCGCAACTTGACCGTCGGCAGGGCCAAAACCTACCCGACAATGCCAGCGTCACCTTGATTCGCAATCCCTTGTGCACAGGAATTGTTTATCACCGTATTAACCGATTATGGTCGGAACCGGGCGAGATTGTGGCACAAGCGGTCCCGGCAATCGCTGTGAGAAATCACGGCGTTTCGACGTTCGGCGCAGCGCTGCTCGTCCTGCTCAAGCCCCGCCGTCAAGCGCCCATGCCCTGCCCTTGGCAGGAACCGGCAACAGCCGGTTGACAGGACTTCGTTGGGCGCACTAGAGCAATGAAGCGCGAACGATCTCCGAGGCGTGCCCACAGGGTACGCGTTGAGATCAGCACGAGCATCCAGGTGGTTGAAAAATCACGATGGAGGGATGGCCGAGCGGTTTAAGGCACCGGTCTTGAAAACCGGCGTGGGTGCAAGCCCACCGTGGGTTCGAATCCCACTCCCTCCGCCAGATGCCATTGATTTACTTAGCAAATACGTAGATTTTCTTGTGTTGGGTCCAAAATGACGGACGTCAACGATCACTCTCCGTTCGACCCTGCTTGACGCCGTGCCCAGCTCGCGCGATGGTCATGATCCGTGGGCGGGGAATGATAGAAAAGCATCCTTATATTGTCGCAGCTGTGAGCGGAGCACTATTTGGCGCGACGGCAATCCTCGCTGCCATTGCTATCTCTGCTGCTCCTAAGATGGCAACCGACTCAATATCGCTGACGTCAGCAGACTTGTCGGCCTTTGGAGGAGCAATTGTCGGTGCCATCGTAGGCGGCGTGATCGCGTACTTTCTGCAGATGAGTGCACTACGAGCTCAGAAGAGCGAACGAGAACAGAACCGGCATTTGGAGCGTTGAGCCGGGCAAGGGAAAAGTCGACACCACGGCCGCTCATGTTGAGATATCGAGGCGTGCAGTCCAGGCCCTTGAAGGGTTATTGCCAAGATCGATCAGGACCGTCTGGCAGCATAACCATGACCTTCGCCGGCTACCGACTAAAAGTGACTATCTGGGATAGTTCGGCGATGTCGCCGTAGATCATGGAACCTTTGACGAGAAAACACCTATCACCGAGGACTTCGAAGAGAGAGCTTGACGCGGTGCAAACCGGCAGATTCTTCGAATTGGCGTACGTACCGAGTGGCGCGGTTTCGACCTTACGGTCCGCGGCTTCGGCATAGCTGACGCTGATCGCGAGGATAGCGAAAGCAAGGTGGCTCGGGGATAAGTAAGCTCGCGACATGCATCAAAATAGCACCGGCCCATGAGGGGCTTCGTCCATCAATTGGATGAAGCGGTCCATTATATTAGCTATCCCTTGACTAAAGTGCCGGCCACTTTCAGCCCCCTCGTTCGAAAGTTGGCTTCCAATCGCGATTGCGCACGCTGCGTAGAACGCGTGTGATGGCTTCATATCCCGGTCGCCTAGTCGGGAGTGCGTCTGATGGAGGAAACCGGCTGGTGCGCCATGCCACGCTCGATGGTGACCGGAAGATTTGCATAATCAACCACTTAGAAGCTGCTTCTCATTCGCCTGTGAGCACACTGCAAACGGTGGTTTGAAGTTTGAACACCCCGGAAACAGCAGCATGACGAGAGCGGTCGCCTACTATCGAGTCTCCACACAGCGGCAAGGACGCTCGGGCTTGGGCATCGAGGCCCAGCGTGCCGCGATCGCCCGCTTTGCCGAGACCGAGGGGATGATCATCCTCCAGGAGTTCACCGAGATCGAAACCGGAAAGGGCGCGGATGCTCTTGATCGACGGGAGCAATTAAATGCCGCCCTAGCACCTGCCCGCCAGACAAAATGCCCGGTGGTCGTGGCCAAGCTTGATCGACTCTCGCGCGACGTCGCCTTCATCGCTGACCTGATGGTTCAGCGAGTTCCCTTCATAGTCGCGGAACTTGGCGCCGATGCCGATCCGTTCATGGCGCACCTTTACGCCGCTTTGGCCGAGAAAGAGCGGCGATTGATCTCGGAACGAACCAAAGCCGCCCTCGCCTCTCGCAAGACCACTGGAATGAAGCTCGGTAATCCGACTAACACAGCCGAAGCTGCAGCCAGAGGTCGGAAAATCTCGATCCGGGAGGCTGACAGATTTGCCCAGACCGTGCTGCCGATCATCGCCTCTATCCAACGGTCCGGCATCACCAGCCTGCGTGGCCTGGCCATCGCCCTGAACAACCGTGGCGTTCGAACAGCGCGCAACGGCCAATGGCAGGTCTCGAATGTGCGAAACATCTTGGCGCGGCAATCTGCTGCCCAGCTTTGATAGGCGGGAGTAACTAGGAGCCTGAGTCGCTCGAACTATCAATCGTAGCGGCGCCTCGACGACCGATCACATGGACCGAGGTTCGAGTAGGCATCAATGCGGTTATCGCGAGATAACCAGAACGAGCTACAAGGGGTCGCCGACAATCCTGTTCGAACGCGAACGGACAACCGCCTAACTTGCGGCTGTCGAAACCGGTGCGCTTACCGCCGCGGGGGCATAGACCATGGTAGACTCGCCGCGCCCCTTTACGGTGATCTCGCGCAGCGGGGTCAGCGGAATCCTGTCTGACACCAGTTCGGCGGTCGCCCGGCCGATCACCAGCGGAACGCCGAGATCCTTCGAGGCGCCCTCCAGCCGCGATGCCAGATTGACCGCGTCGCCGAGCGCCGAATAGTCGAAGCGCTGCTCCGATCCGACATTGCCGACGACGCATTGCCCGGTGTTGACGCCGATGCCGATGCGCAGCGCAATCGGCGTTTCGCCGCGCGTTTCGGCCCCCGCCTGCAATTGCGCGTTCAGCCGATCAAGCGCGGCGAGCATTTCGAGGCTGGCCTCCACCGCATGGATGGCGTGGTCTGGATCGTCCAGCGGCGCGTTCCAGAACGCCATCAGGCAATCGCCGATATATTTGTCGATGGTGCCGCCATGCGCCATCACGACGTCGGAAAGCGGCGTCAGCAGCCGGTTGATCAGCGTTGTCAGCCGCTCGGGATCGCCCTTCATCGCCTCCGCGATGGTGGTGAAGCCGCGAATGTCGCAAAACAGAATGGTCAGCGTGCGGACCTCGCCGCCAAGGCGAAGCTGCGTCGGGTCGCGCGCCAGGCGTTCCACCAGGGCCGGCGACAGATATTGCGAGAAGGCGCGCGTTATGCCGCGCCTAAGCTTCCGCTCCGCCGCGAAATCGCGCGCCGCCTGCGCGCTTGCGACAAGAGTAAAGGCAAGCGCCGGCGCCAGCGGCGCGACGAAGACACGGCCGTAGCGCAGCGCCATATAGCTGCCGGCGAGAAGCGCCAGCACGGCAACCACAGCGCCGGCCAGGGTCTTCCATCCGGTCGACTTCCAGACGGCAAGAACGCCAATGCCCGCGCCAAGCA
The DNA here is from genome assembly GCA_004020365.1 of Mesorhizobium sp. GTDB lineage: Bacteria > Pseudomonadota > Alphaproteobacteria > Rhizobiales > Rhizobiaceae > Mesorhizobium. Next base: position 78,368 of record SAQR01000021.1, on the reverse strand, counting down.
GGATCGAGAGAATTGCCGCCCATGCCGGGGGGCGCGCGATGAACAGCTGATGCGCCAGATTGTCGAAGACCGTCGCCTGGATCTCGACGCCGGAAACGAGCCTGCCGGTGCGGATGGTGAACGGCGAGGCGTGGACGTCGGCGCCGCCTTGCGACAGCGTCGGCGCGTTCTGCAGGCTGAGCCCGACCATGACGATGCGGCCGCGGAAAAAATTCTCCGGCAGGAAACTGTCGGGATCGAGCGCCTGATAGTAGGAGACGGCCGGATATGTGCGAGACGGGCCGAAGGCCTGCAGCAGCGCGTTTCGCGGTACAGTGGCCGGCCGGCCGGCGGCGTTCAGAAGCTCTGCCGCAAAGCCGTCGCCATAGCCCGGCACGCGCCGCAGGATGCCGTCGCCGTCGGGCGCGATTGAGGCGATGCCGGTTGCGGCGCCCGTCGCGGTGAAAATGGCCAGCGGCTCGACCCGGACATGCTGGGCGGCCTGCTCGGTCTCGATGAACGTCTCGTCGCCGGCCAGAACCACGTCCGGGCCAAGGCTCTTGACCAACGCTTCGTCCGCGGCCGGCGTCGACGGCTCGGCAAAGATGATGTCGAGCCCGACGGCTTTCGCTCCAGCGCGGCGCAGAGCCTCGACGAGCCGCCCGTGAAGATCGCGCGGCCATGGCCATTGCAGGCCGATCTCGGCAAGCGAGGGCTCGTCGATGGCGACAATGACCGGCCCGTCATCGGGCGGGGGCGGCGGCGAAATGGTCGAGAGATAATCGAAAGCGCGCGCCTCGACGAGCTTCCATGGCGTGAGCAGGGACAGACCAGCAACCAGCAGCACGGCGAGGACCGCGATCGCAAGAATGCCGTTGCGGCGGGAGGGGGTTCCGGGCGCGGAAGCGCCAAGGCCCTTCCACCACGGCCCGCCTGCAAACATCAGAACCGGACCTTCAGCGAACCGACGATGCTGCGGCCCCAGCCGGGGGTGAACGATGCGACCTGAAAATCCTCGTCGAACAGATTGTACGCGGCAATTTCGAGTTCAAATCGTTTGTCGAAAGGTTCCCAGGTCAGGAAGGCATCCGTCGACCAGTAGGATTCGAGCTCAGTCCCCGCCGCATCGCCGGTGCGTGAGCCGACATAGGTTTCGGCCAGCGTGACTTTGATGTTGGACGGGTGAACCCAGGTCAGGCCAAACCGCGCGGACGTTTCGGGGACAAAGGGCAGCGGGCCGCCGAAGCCTGGACTTGTCGGATCTTCGTTCTCTGAATCGGCGTAGGCAAAGGTCGCGAACGCGCCGAAGCCGTTGCCGATCCAGACGTTGGCCGTGGCGCTGATCCGGTCGAGCCGGCCCTCGCTGAGATCGATTGTGGTGGCGGAAGCCGGAACGCCGATCGAAAGTTTCTCGAATTCCTGATGCTGGTAATCGACGGCCGTAAAAAGGCGGCTGTTCCACTCGGCGTCCCAGCGCGCGGCAAACGTGTCCGAAAGGCCGTCGACAGCTAGAGAATTCTGATTGGATTGCAGGCCGAGAATTCCGACCGGCGCCAAGGTCGCCGACGTTATGAACGAGCCTTCGCGCAGGAACCCGGCGCGTAGGTAGTGGCCTTCGAAAGGCGTCCAGGCGACACCGAGGCGAGGCTCCAGGCGTTGTTCATCAATCGTGCCACCGTCGAGATAAGTGCCGAATAGGGCTCCCTCCACTTTGAGATTGGGGTTGAACTCGTAGACGGCGTCGAAATAGACGCGCCCAATGGCGACATCGACTGCCGTAGTGGATTCGGATATGATTGTGTCCGGGATAAAAGGAAACACGAAAGAAAACGTTTCGTCTTTTGAGACTTCCAACAGTCCGCCCTCACCTCCGTATCGGAGAGTCAAGTCACCGGTTCCGTAGATGTGATTGAATGCGGCGAGATAGGATTGCTGGCTGGTCTCACTCTCCAGAATGAATCCTGTTTCCCCGAAGCCGATTTCCTCCAAGCGGGTTCTGTTGCTTCGATCCGTAATGTCGGTCGCAAACAGCGCCGCGCTGGCAACATTCTGGTAACCAAATGTATGGCTCCAGGCGACCCCGGCGTTGCCGGTTCGGGTGTCGCCGGTGTCGGCATACGTTCCTCCTAGCGGCAGAACGGTAGGGTCCAGCACTGTGCTTAGGTCGAACTCGAAATCCTTGACATCGATATACGCCACCACCCGGTCATTCGGCGTCGGCTTCATGGCCATATAGCCTGTGCCGGTGATCGACCGGTCCTCGAGATCGAACTGGCCGGTCGCTGGATCATCGCCGCGACGCGTGTCGGTCTCCAAACCGTGGATCCTGCCGTAGAAGCTCCAGGGAAAGGGAGCTGCTTGATACCCTTGGGTTTCGATTTCGGCGTTCCAACCCAGATCGCCGTCATCGGCGACAAAACCCCCGCCGACGGTGGTTTCGATGAAAGGTCGCCGGAGGATGTTGGCGCTCCTCTGGCGGCCGGCCAGCATTTGCGGGTCGAGCATCAAGCCTTGGAAAAACGATGAGAAGCTGGTTGTATTAGTGCCCGGTTCCGTCGGCACGTCGCCGAAACGCAGATTGTTGACGAAGGGATTTATGCTACCGGCAAGCGCCTGGTCGACATAGCCGGAGCCGGTGAAGGGATCGAAAACCGCGTCGCCGTAGTAGCGGCCCCAGGCGTTGAGATTGAGTAGCCGGAACGCGTCGTTCAACGTCGAGCCGGTGTCGCGATTGGCGCTGAGCGCGGCATAGTCGCCGCCGCGCGCTCTGGTGCGCTTCAGCGCTTCCTGTGCGCTGGCAATCGCCTTGTCGGCTTCGTACTCGTCGATTGCAACCGCCGTGCGGAAGGATGAAATCACCGGGTCGTTCGGATCAAGGCGATCGGCGTTTTCGATAGCCTGTTCGGCGGGTTCCAACTCGCCGGCTTCGTAATAGGCGACGGCAAGCAGCAGCAACCCATTGGAATAGGCCGGATTGGCGGTCGTGCCGGCGAGCAGGTCGTCACGCGCTTTGTCCAGTTCGCCGGTCTGCAGATAGTAGCGGCCGCGCGCAACCAGCCCGATGTCGAACGCCGGATCGACTGCGAGCGCCGTGTCGATTTCGACCTTCGCTTCGGCCGTGCGGTCCTGCTCGAGATAGATGATGGCGAGGTTGGCGTGGGGGACAGGATCTTTCGGATCGAGTTCGATAGCGCGCTTCAGCGCCGCCTCCGCCTCGCGAGTGGCGCCGCGCGCGCTCTGAACGAGGCCGAGAGCGTTCCAGCTCGCCGAGCCGGGCGCCAGCTCCACCGCGCGCTCGAGGTCGGCAAGCGCGCCTTCAAGATCGCTCTTGATTCCGGCCCGATAACCGGCGCGTGCTTGGAGCGCGATCATATTGTCCGGGTCGAGCGACAAAGCGCGATCGATTGCCGCTTCCACCTGTTCGCGGTCGTCGAGCAGGAACGCAATTTGTGCCCGGAGGGCGGGCAGCGTCGGATCACCGGGATAGCGCCGTTCGGCTCTTTCGAGAACGGCAATTGCAGCTTTGAGGTCGACCAGAAATCCGGCCGTCAGAGCCTCGGCGATGGCCGCGGCGACACCGGCATCCGCATTAACCGGCGGAGCTTCGACATGGCTGGGGTCAGCCAGCGAGCGCGCATAGTAGCCGCCATAGCGTGCCATGACACGCCGGCTGGGATCGAGATGCGGCGCCGCGCGTTCGAACAGATGCGCCGCCTCGGCATAGCGCTGTTCGGCGCCGGCGATCAACGCGTCGATCAGATCAAGCCGGGCTTCCTGCGCGCGCGTCAGCGGGAATTGTCGCGCCTGCCTGGCCGCGTCGCGCGCCGCTTCCCGCCCTTCAAAGTCAAGATTAACCTCGGCCAATGTCACCCAGTCCTCGGCGGATCGGGACGACGGCTCCATCGCCTTTATCCTGGCGCGCGCCTTGCGCATGTCCAGGCTCGACAATGCCGATGCTGGCAGGACGGTGAAAGCGTCGCGCAAGGAGTAGTAGAACAGCATCTGCTCGCGGTCGTCCGAATCGACGATGACGACCTTCGTCGGCGCCGAGCCGATGGTGGCCGCCGCGGCTTCGCCTTTGGCGACGCTGACCGAGCCGAATTCGTTGGCGAGTTCTACCGTGCCTTCCAGCACGATCAGCGAGGTGCGGCCGTTGCCGTCGACGGTCATCGTCCAGTCGGTGCCGCGGATGGCGGCGGCGGCGGCGGGCGTGTCGATGGTCAGCCCTTCGCCGCCGCGCTCTGCTCGCGCCCAGATGGTGCCGCTCTCCAGCTTGAACTCGGTGTCGGACGCCGCGCCGATCTTTTTGACCAGGAGCGTCGTATTGCGGCCAAGCCGCATCTGGGTGCGGTCGGCAAACAGCACTGCTAGGCTGCCGGTGGCGTTGGTGCGCAGATAGTCGCCGGGGACGACGTCCTGCCTGAGATCGACCACCTGCCAAGAGGCGAATTCTAGGAAGCGCACTTCCTCGCCCGATTTGCGGGCAATGACCGACCCTGCCGCCGGCTGGTTGCGCGGCACGACATCGGCCGCGGCCGGCTGGATGCCGACGAGCGCCGTCAACAACAGCGAAAAACTTACCGGCCCCCGCATCGCAGTTCTGAAGCGCCCCCTCTTCGAACGGCTTTATGACGGTTGATTCATCGAACTGTCAAATACTCCGTTGCAGCAGATCGCCGAATACGGCAAACGTTGCTGCCCTGAGCAAGTCAAAGCCAACGGCAACGATCGTGAGGCCCTGATAAAAGCCGCGAGGGTCGCCGGCTCTTCACATGGAACCGGGGGTTGACGAGAATCATCAATCCATCCGCCGAAAAACTGGTCAGCGTCACCTCATGCCGGGTGATGATCGCGCCGAGCGCCTCGTAGTACTCACGCAAGAGCTGCATGATGTCCTCAGGCGACAAAGCTGTTTCACGCTGGCTTTGGTACCGTCCTGGGGGATCGTGGAGCCGAGCGGAACGTTGATGCCGTCAAGAAAGTTCTCAATTTTGTCGGCCGCCGATGTTGCCTCGGACCGCAGCAGGGCACTGAGGATCACACGCTGGTCGACATAGCTGAACCACGTGTTGCTGCCACCGGCAGCCATTGGAAAAATGGCCGCCGCGAACAAGACTAGAAAATACTTCTGAAACAACGATCGACGCAGGGAAGCGGCTTTGAGATTGGAGAAATGTCTCCCATATGATGCGACCCGACCATAAGTCGCGACAGCCTCAGTCCCAGAAAGGTAACCTAAATTCTTGTGTCTTGGTATGGGCTGAGCCGTTCCCACTCATGGTCGAGCCTCGTGCCTTCCATGGGGCTTGGATAGACGTCCCTGATCGGGGAGAGTTTCGTATTCACCAGCCACGTGAGCACGCCCCCCGAAGGCTCGCCGGCCAGCGGCCTCCCACCGCAACCAAAGCCGCTGGGCCACCCCCGCTCAGCTAGTCAAGTCTAGAGCTCCCCTTGAACCGATCTCCATCCATGCGGCTGGGCGGCTACATCATAGGCGAACGAATCCTATAAGCGGCAGATGATCGGAGGCGACCCGCGAAAGCGGCGTGTCATGGGCTTCGACGGTTGAGATCATTCCGTGTCGATTTGCCATGATCCGGTCGAGCGACAGCAGCGGCAGACGCGATGGAAAGGTCGGGACCGCCGGCGGCGCGGGACCGAAAGTCGTGTGCAGCGTGTTCAGCGCGGAACGGTTTCCGAGTCGCCATTCGTTCAAATCGCCGAGCAGCAGTGTTGGTTTTTCGTCCGGTCTGTTCATGATTTCGAGCACGACACGGGCCTGTTCGGAGCGCGATCGGCGCAGCAAGCCGAGATGGGCTGCGATAATGCGCAGAGTTCGTTTCTCGTCCAGATCGATTTCGGCAACCAGGGCTCCGCGCGGCTCCAGCCCCGGGAGCTTTATCTGATGGACATTGCGAACGATGCCCCGTTTGAAAAGCAGAACGTTGCCGTGCCAGCCGTGCCCTTTGCCGTTTCCGGACACCGGCACCGGCACCAGGCCTGTTTCCAATTCGAGACGCATGAGATCCAGAAGGCCGGCACGATCTCCAAAGCGATTGTCCGCTTCCTGCAACGCAATGACGTCCGGGCCGATTTCCCGGATGACGCGACCGATTCGTTCGGGATCGAACTTTCTGTCGACGCCCACGCATTTGTGAACGTTGTAGGATGCGACCAGAGTCCCCGCGGGGCGTGTCGCTTCGGACGGCGCAGCCTTCGCCTTCTGCTTTTTTCTGTCGCGAATGGATTTGAGCACACTTGCAGGAAAGCTATGTCCAGTTCTTTGCATGGGTCTGCTGCACGTCCTCACTACCTTCAAGGCTTAGCTTTGTCTCACTCAAACAGGATCTGCAATCGCTGCTTCCCTGCCCTTCCCTGCCCTGGCGAGATGCAGCGCTTGAAAGGAGCGATGGCTGCGTCACCCGAATTCCCCCGGGCAGAACGAGAAAGCCTCTAAAGGTAGGGCGATCCCAGCCACAACACTCGGTCGAACAGGCGGATGATAAATGGCCGGGCTCTCAAGGTTTCGATCGTTACAGATGCGGCGGAGGCGATTGCCGATCCGATCCGCGCTTCAATCTCCGCGGCAAAGCCTGCATCAAGAACCTCTATATCAATCTCAAAATTCAACCGCAGGGACCGGGCATCAAGATTGGAGGATCCTATATAAGCCCAAACTCCATCGACCGACAGCAGCTTCGAATGATCGAACGAGCCCTGCGTGCGCCATACGCGGCAATAGTGCTTCAGGACCTGATCGAATTGCGCCGTCATCGCCCGGTCGACAAGGAAGAGATTGTTCACCGCCGGTACCACGATGTCGATCTCGACGCCTCGCCTGGCCGCGGTCGTCAGCGCGCTGATCAGTTCCCGATCCGGCAGGAAATAGGGCGACATGATGCGGATCGATTTGCGGGCGACGGAAAATGCCCCGATCAGCAAGTTGTGGTTCGTTTCGATGCTGGCATCCGGCCCGGATGCAACCGCCCGCGCCAGCATCGGTTGACCGGGAGCCGCGGCAAGCGTGGCCACTTGCCAGGTGTCGCCTTTCAGAAGCTCGCCGCTCACGAAGCGCCAATCTTCGGCGGCAACCGAAAAAAGGTCGGCTACGACCGGCCCGGTGACCTGAAAATGCGTGTCCCTCGCGCTGGAGGAGCCGGCGAACTCGGCTGAGAACCCCTTTCGGATGTTCATCCCTCCGGTAAACGCAATCGTGCCATCGACGACCAGGATCTTCCGGTGCGTTCTGAGATTGGCGTAGGGAAGACGCAGGCCCATGACAATGTTGCCGTTGAAGAGGTCTGCGGTGATTCCTGCCTCTCGCAGACGCCCAAGAATGCTGGGGACGGAGTACCGCGCCCCGACGGCATCGATTAGCACGCGAACGCTGACACCCCGCTGGACGGCTCCGGCGAGAGATTCCACGAAACGCCGCCCGACATCGTCATTGTCGAAGATGTAGGTCTCGAGAAGGACAGAGCGTTGAGCGCCATCAATCGCTCGGCACATTGCGGCATAGGCCTCGTCACCTGTCTCCAATATCGCAATCGCGTTTCCCGAGGTCAGGGCACGCCGGGCCACCCTGTCGCCCAATGTCTTCAGGCCGGTGAAGCGTTGGCCGTACCGCTCGGCAATCAATTCCTCGGCGGCAATGTTCCTCTCATGTTTTGCGGAAGCCGCCTCGCTGAAAGGGGGCCGCATGGCGCTGATCGTTGCACGACGGATGCGGTTTATGCCGGCAACGGCGTAGATGATCGCGCCAAGGAATGGCGACAGGAACATCACGCCAACCCAACCTGTGGCGGCGCGGACGTCTTCCTTCGTCATTATGGCGTGGACGATGCCGATGGCCGCCATCACCAGCGGAATGATCGCGAGGATCTGGGGCCAATGAGTCATTAAGGTCTGCAACATCGCCAGGACTATCCAGCGAGCGGTTGCAGAACGCAATGCAACTCATTCCCGGCGTTGATTAGCACCTCTTGACCAAGTTTTGGCCGCAACCACCCAATTCGTAATGCAGAGCACCGCAAGCCTCCAGACCACGGTAACAAAACTGGACAGGGCCGCTGCCTGGTTCGATGGAACGGCCCCCGTCACTGGAGACCAGGAGCCACAGCGGGCACTACAGGCCTAACTTCTCCCGAGTGCATCAATGCGTTTAGAGGCTTCCGCCTTGCTGAGGCCGTCAGCATAGGCGTCAGGGTCGTCGGCCTGTTCGGCCAAAGTTTTCAAATAGGAGGCTTGTGCGGGGGTCATGGGGTCATCTCCGCTGATCCAATCTTCCGGGTCTTTTTCGACATTTGCCGATGCCTCGATTTTTGGGTTGTGCCGGTTGCCCATGATCAATCTCCCTTGATGATCACCACAATGAGAATGATCATGTTTTGTTCCGCCAGATTGGTATGCGTGTCGCGTCCGCCCGCGCAGTCAGCCATGTGTTCGACAGTCCGCTCCTGTAGCGGCTGTCGGCGCGCTTCGAGATAATTCCATTGAGCCCGATCTTCTCGACGGTGCGGAAGAGCGCCAGCGCACTGCCCTCGAAGTGCTCACTGTATTGGATCTTGCCGAGGCCAGGCTCAACGAGTTGCCATAGCGCCTGCTTGCGCTGCAGCAGCGGCAAGGAGCCTAGATCGCGGCCGTCGAGATGGAGGATATCGAAAGCGACGAACACCAGCCGGCTCGGCTCGTTCCAGATCGCGGCTTCCAGCGCAGGGCAATCGGAAGCGCCCTGCTCGCCGGAAACAATGACCTCGCCGTCGAGAATGGCAGTCCGGTATGGCAGATCGACGGCTAGTGCGATGGGCCAGTATTTCGTGGTCCAGTCACGGCCGTTCTTGCTGTAAAGACGCACGCCGCCATTATCGATGATGATCTGGGTTCGATAGCCGTCGAGATTGGCCTCGTGGACCCAGCCTTCATCTTCAGGCGGCCGCTCGACCCGAGTCGGGATCTGCGGCGGAAGAAACTCCAGCCGGCCGCCATTGACCCGGCCGCCATTGACCTTGGCACGCTTACTCAATGACGCCACCTTTGACCGCGCAGCGGCGGCTATCGGCACAGGCAGCACGACATCTCCCCAACTTGATGCCTGCCACCTGTGCCGGGCCCCCGCCAAGCCGCCAAGCCCCCGCCAAGCCATTGCAAGCATCTACGCACGAGGCCGATCTGTCGTTAGCTTTGCATCCTAATACTTATCCTGGCGTACATATCTTGCTCGGCGCGGCGCTCTTGCACCGTTTCCGACCGGCTTATTGCCGTCCGAGATTGCCTCCAGCCTACGCAGCCCTGGCTAGTGAGATATCCGGGCCAGAGCGGTTCGTCATTTCACGGACCGCAGAACCGCTCTACCCCTTATTTTTTGACTGCAATTCCGGACGGAAAAACGTTCGCACTTTTCCTGGAATTGCTCTGATTGCGGACTACCTTGGTCAGTCCAACAAAAGCACCACAGCGGGATGCAGCTTCTTCAGATTCGGCAATGATTTCGACTGCCAGGGTATGTCGGGCGTTCCACGCACGACGAGTCGAACATCGGGATGCTTGCGCACCTCAATGGTAAATTTCGCCAGCAGGTTAATGCCAGAAGAGTTGAGAAAGTGAAGGTCTTTCAGGTTGAGCGTAATGGAAGCAGGATGCGAGGCTAGAACATTGGTCGCCAACGCCGTGATAGACGCACCGGCGTCGGAACTGGCAAGCCGCATTGCACCGTCGAAGAAAATTTCGCTTCCTTCAGTCCACACGCGGTATTCGTCTGTCTTGATTTCCATAAGCTCGCTTCATTTCGTTTAGTTGTGAATTTGCGAGATCGGAATGGACGCATATGTCTCCACGCAAATCCGATCGCTTTCGTCGGCGGCGCTGAATATCCAAGCCAGGCGTGCGCCGTAGTCGCTCATCAACGTCAGCAATCCGAGTCCGGAGCCTGTCACCTCGGGATTCGCGGCATTCAGCTCAATTCGCTGTATCAGCAGGTCCACTGGGTCGCCAGCCGTGATGTCCGCCAGGAGGTTTTGGAACCCAGACGCAATTTTACCATCGACGTCATTTGACACCTTGAGCTTGAAGCACTCCGAATCCATCGACGCCTCGATCAGGATCTCGCCCGGTGCACGAAACTTGACGGCATTTTCGATGAGCTCGTTGACCAGATATCCGATGCTGTGCCGCACTTCCATGTAATCATTGCGGGACGACCGGAAGCGCAACGCGAAAACATCGGCGATGAAGTCCGAGGTCGTGGCACAATGACGCCAACTCAAATCGAGAGGTCCGTCGAACAGCCGTACGCGACTGACGCTCTCCTTGATCCCGATTGCAATGTCAGGGGTACCGAACAGCGTTGTCATTGCTATGTGTGCCTTATGATCACGAGGGTGATGTCATCGTGGATCTTCTGGATCCCGATATGGGCCATCAGATCATCGATGATCCCAGTCTTGATGTCTTCGGCGCTGCTGCCGTGACGTCTTTGTACGCTCTGGCTGAGGCGCTCGAACCCGAACAACTTTCTTTCGTGGTTTTCCGCCTCGGTCACACCGTCGGTGTGCAGCACGATCACGTCGCCGCTTCCGAACAGGATGTCACGCGTGGCAATGAACTCCGAGATGTCATTCTCCAGGCCAACCGGCAGACCCAGATCAATCGTATCGATACGTTCGACTTCCCCATCCGCACGCACGACAAGAACGTCCTCATGCTGGCCGGATAGCGTTACCCGCTCATCCTCGAAGTCAAGAAAGGCCAGCGAGAGATGCTTGTCGGTGTTCGTCCGCTCGATGTTCTTGTAGATCGCTCTGTTCAGCCGATCCAGAAACTGGTGCGGATTCGCTTCGTCGGTCTCCTGCAGCGCGCGTGCAACGGATTGGACCATCAGCATCAGCACGCCGCTCTCAAGACCATGACCGGTCACGTCGCCGATACCGATCTTGACCCGTGACCCGTTCTGCAGGACGTCATAGTAGTCGCCGCCAACCTCGTCAGCCGGACGCATGTAGGCTGCGATCTCCAGCCCAGGAATCGCTTCGAGTTCGAGTTGTTTCGGCAGGACCATCATCTGGATCTGCCTGGCAACCGCGAGCTCGGCACCGAGGCGTACGTTCTCGTCTCGCAGCTTTTCGTTGAGCGCCGAAATCTCCTGGTTGGCGTCCCCGAGCTCCCTGGTTCGTTCGTCGACGAGCTGCTCGAGGTTTTCCGTGTGAAAGCTGATCTGCTCAGCCATCCGGTTGAAAGCGACCCCCACCGCTCCAACCTCGTCGCGCGTCGGAATGCTTACCCGGACTGAATAGTCTTTCGCCTGCAACCGCTTGGCGGCCCCGGCAAGCGCACTGAGGCCTGCAGTGATCCGCTTTGAAATTCCGAACACAGCCGCAAAGACGATCAGGAGCGAAACGATAACTGCGATGACCTGGGTGATCAGGATCCGGTTGGTTGCGCTGGAAATGCTCTGCTGCGCTGCAAGGAGGGAAGCATAAATTTCCCGTTCGGGGACGACGAAGCCAAGCATCAGAGTCTCGGCCGTGATGGACCCCGTACTATTCCAGAGATTGACTGGGTTTAGTCGGCGAAGTGCGACGATGTACGGTTGGGCTTTGCCGTTTTCCTCAATCGAAATATGCTTAATGACTGTCTTGTCGTCGGCGGGAAGTTCGAGCGCTGCGACGGTCGCGTGCGTACTCTTTTTGAGCGAGCGATCGAGGCCGGTAACGCCTTGACCTGCCGCACCACTTGCGATCTTGAGCCCGAGCATTTTCTCGCCTTCCGGCTTGATCGCGAGCACATTGCCGTTCGACATGGTGAGAAAACCGAAGCCCGTATCGGCGACCTTCACGCTTTCGACGATGTCAGCGAGTTGATCGAGCGTAACGTCGGCAGCGACCATGCCGGCGACATTACTGCGGTCTTTCGTCCAGAGTGGGTGGAAGAAGCTCACTATGAGCTTGCCGGTAATCGCGTCGATATAAGGAGCAGTCGCAGTGATATCATCGCCCTTTACGGGGCGCGAATCGGGCTCCCTGATCCAGCCTTCCCAGCCTTCATAGACGCCAGGAAAGAAGAAATCCCAGAAATTCGCTTTGTCGTGGCCTGGATAAAGCTTGTCGAAGGTCTGCGCCTGATCGGAATAAGGAATCGTGCGCATGATCGGCCCTGCCTTCGGCCCTACGTAGTAGACCTGCAGCTTCTTGGTGCCAGTTGACATCTGGCTTGTGCCAAAAATATCGAAGATCGCACTCTCCTGAATGTCGCGGAGAATTTCGGGCTTCGGTTGGTGATCAGCGGAGAGGAGATATCCCCAGACACTCATGACCGAAGGTGACCCTTGCCGGGTCTGTACCCAGTTTCCCGTGGCGTCATATGCAAGCGGCGCATTAAAATAGGGGTTTTTCGCCAACGCCTTGCCGATCGCATCTTTTGCTTCCGGATGATCTATTAGTCTCTGCATGGAGGCTGCAAGTGCGGTCACCTCGGAGTGCATGCTGCCGAACAGGAGATCGGCGCGCAGCGCCGTCGTCTCGATATAGTTCTGGAGGTATTCCTGGCTTGCCTTGGTGAGGCCGCTCTCGATCTGGTGCGTCGCGTCCCGGGAAAGCCGGTTCACATTCCACAGCGCGACGCCGCCGCCGACGAAGAGGTCGAACAGCACCGCCCCACCCACAACGATCAAGAATTTAGCGCGGAAGCTGTTAAGCCGGAGGACGGGCCGGGGTCTGGGCGGTGTTGCATCCAAATCGGTCATAGCGGCTTGCGTCCCGATGCAACCCAGATCGGCCAGCCGGCATAGCCCTTGGAGTGGAGCGCAGCGAAGATGTGGTCCTGGAAGCCCTGTCGGAACCGCCTGATAAACGCCGGTGTGTCACCTCGCTTGGTAGCCATCTCGCCTGCATAAACATTCTCCCATGCCGCTATGACGTCCGCGAAGTCCTGTGGATCGCCGTCGTGGTTGGTGACCATGAAGGACTCGACCCGAATGTCTTCGAGCCCCGCTTCGGTCAGGTAGCGTTTGCTCTTCGGGCCGAGCTCAATATCCATCTGGAAGTGCGCCCACAGCTTGGCGACCTCGTTATAGGTCCACTGGATGCTGTCGGCGCGTGGTTCGCCCAGGCAGTGCGAATTTTTTTCATTGGTGATGTAGACACGCCCGCCCGGCTTGCAGATGCGAAACAGTTCCCTGAGGATCAGTTCGGGCTTGTTGAACACCTGCAGCGAATGGCGGCACGTGACGAGGTCGAACTGATTTTCCTCGAGCAGCATTTCTGATGCATCGCCATAAGTGTACTCGATGCCCTTGATATCGAACTCCGCAGCCACGTTTCGCGCATAGGCGAGGCTCGACCTGGAGTGGTCGAGGGCGACGATCCGCGATGGCTGGAACTCCTTCTGCACGAGCACGGCGAAATCACCTATGCCGCAGCAGATGTCGGCCATGACGATCCCAGGCCTCATGCCGTGCCGCGGCAAGATTGCGCGCTCGTGGCGCCATGTCATCTTTGTCTGAGTGCGCAGGATCGGCACGAACCCGCCTTCCTCGAGGAAGCCCTGCCCCGGATAGAATTCGCTGTCATACTCCTCGACGATGATGTTCGGTTCGATTCCGCTCAGGCGACCGAATTTTCGCGAGGTCCATCCGACGACGCTTGACGTGATGACGACGAATTTGAGATCGGGTCGAGCGCGACAAGCGTCAATGAGAATCCTCGAAAAGCTGTGAAACGCAGCATTGTTCATCTGCGTCAGGCGCCTGACATTGACGTAGAGAACGCCGCGCACACGGTCGATCGCATCACGAAGCAATGCTATGCTGGGCCCAAGCTCATCGATCGCCTGAGGCCGGACCACTCCCGATATGGAGAACTCCTGGCTGTTGGCGTCGTACTGCGCCCTGAAGCGCGGGAGAAGGTCGTAAGAAGGGCTCAATTTTGCAAGCCCTCGAGCGGAAGATCCACGACAAGCTTGATTGCATCGCCGTCGGCTTCCTCGATCCGGAGTGTCGCGTTGTAGTCGACAGCCAATTCCAGGAGTACGACCTCGCGGCTGGGCGCGAGATCCCCAGACACCGAATTGAGGTATCGCTCTCTGGCCTCTGTTCCTGCGACTTGCGCCACGGCTTCTTCGTAGAATTGGCGCTCCTCCGGCACGCAAGGAAGTGTCAACTCGATCCTGTCCGTCGCGCCGTGGCGTGACACCCTGCATGCCAGTTCGCCGTCGGCATGGCGCGTACGAAAGGCGACTTCCAGCAATTCGTTGAGGGCAGAGGAAAAGAGATTCGAATGATGGACCGAGTCTGACCTGTTTTGACTGATCATCCGGGCCATGTATGTCGAGACATAATCGCAATGTTTCCACGCGGAGACAAAAGCTTTGATTTCTACGTCGATCTGAATCATCGGCTCAAAAGTCGGCTCGCCAGCCAGCTCATGATGAACAGTTTCCATCGGCATCCTCACTTGTTCCATCAGTATTGAGCCGTCGCGGGGTGATGGCCTCTGCGACAAAAAAATTTTCACCGCGCCGTGATGAGTCAGTCTCGCACCGACTCGAAGAATTGCGCGGTATCTGCCTCGATCGTTCTACAAATCTCCACTTTATCGTTAACAAAGGGTGCAAGGCGCTAGAGCGCCCGATTTGATTCCTCCATCGCCCGTACCACCCTCAGCGGGGACCGCCTGATGAAATCGCTGATCGCCTCGGCTCCAAGCGGCTTTCCCAGGAAGTTGCCTTGCAGGCAATCGCAATTCTCCTTGATCAGCCACCGTGCCTGTGCCGACGTCTCGACGCCCTCGGCAGTGACATTTATCCCCAGGCCGTGCGCCAGAGTCATGATCGATCGCACGATCGTTTGGCTTTTGAGATCGGTCTCCAGGTCCGCAATAAAGTACCGATCTATCTTCAAAGTATCGAAGGGAAAGTTTTTAAGGTAGCTTAACGATGAATAGTATGTTCCAAAATCGTCGAGCGAAATTCGTATTCCCAAAACGTTCAGAGTGTTCAACGTGTCGATATTGTCGATCGTCTTTTCAAGCAGGACCGTCTCTGTTATTTCAAGTTCAAGTCTGTCGGCTTCGATTCCAACTTTGTCGATGATCTGAGCGACCGTGTCCGTCAGCGAACCGCCAAGGAACTGAGCCGGCGACAGGTTCACTGCGACTGTCAGCGAGGAAGGCCAGGTCAATGCCTGGCGACAGGCTTCCTCAAGCACCCATCGCCCAATCTCGTCCATCAGACCGTCGGCTTCGGCGATCGGTATGAACACGTTGGGTGGAATGGTTCCGACCTCGGGGTGCCGCCACCGCAGCAGCGCTTCGAAACCCATCACCGACGAGGGAGGCCGGATGAGCGGCTGATATTCCAGATAAAGCTCGCCCCGCTCAAGCGCGGTTCGAAGGCTGCGCCTCAGATTCTCGCGTTGCTCCAGCAAGAGCAGCATCGAACGGTTGAATGTTCGAGCGCAGCCGCGTCCATCTGTCTTGGCCGCATAAAGAGCAATGTCAGCGGCTTTCATCAACTGTTCGCCATCGGTCCCGTGCTCCGGCCCGAAAGCAATTCCGATACTCGAGCCGACGAAGACGGGAATGCCGTTAATGACGAACGGGTTCTTGAACGCGTCGACTAGCGATCCGGCGAGGCGCTCAGCCTCTGCCGGCTGCTCCTTTCCCAATTGGATGACAGCGAACTCATCGCCGGCATACCGGTATGCGGATTCACCGTCCTGCAGTGCGTCGCGAATACGACCCGCCGCGAGTTGAAGAAGAGTGTCGCCTGCTCCATGGCCGAGCGTGTCGTTGACCGCTTTGAAATCGTCAAGGTCGATTTGCAGAAGGGCGGCTTTCGGCTTTGATCCGCCGAGGGCCGCTATTGCCTGCTGCAGCCGCTCGCCGAATCGCCGCCGATTCTGCAGTCCGGTCAGCACGTCGTGCGTCGCCTGGTGGAGCAGGATTACATGCTCTTGCTCCTCCACTACGCTCCGCCCATCGCGCCCCCGTGATTCAATGATTCCCACACCATTTGAGGTCGCGAAAACGAAAGCGGACCGCGGCGCTTCGCCCGATGATCGCGGCAAATCGATGCTTGCCGGTGAGCCGCCGCGGAACACACGAAGAAACTCGTCGCGATACCTCGCATCGAGGAAGCTCGGGTAGATCTCCCAAACGGCGGCACCCGGCACCACCGCGCCTCCATATACGCCTCTGAGCTTGGTTGCGTAGTGCGTCAGACAGAAGTCGCGATCATAGAACGACAAGAGTTCGGTCGTGTTCGCCAAAAGGTCAGCGAGCAGCGCTTCACCGGCTCGTGGTGCATCGCTTGAGGAAGGCCCCTCGCTCTCCGTGCCAACGCCTGATGCCTCCGGCTGCAATAGCCACCTCCATAGGCGGTGAGAATCCCACGTCCCCCACCCCGAAATAGCATAACCGTCAAGCTTGGCAAACATACGACTCGCAGTCTCAACAAGTGTCTTATGCTGCGTAGTTGCAATGTATGCTCCGCTGTGATGGGCGGCGACATCGATGAACAGTTGGTTAATAAATCGGGGATTGGCTGTAATTGATGGCGCGGTGGACGCGACACGAAAATATTCTGGCCCATGAGGCGGCTGATCTTCCCCGCCCTGTTTTAAGCCGCCCCACTTCAACCATCCTCGATCTTGTACTCAGCTTCCGAGCGCTTTGAGCCAATGTTCAAAGGAAGAGGCCTCCTCGTGTCCGGCATGCGAAACAGAGTGGGCGGGGCGCGGCAACACCACGGAGCTTCGGACTTCGCGGGGGCTGTAACCGAATTCCTTGCTAAATGCTCGGCTGAAATTAGCCGCTGAACTAAACCCGACGGCTTCGGCAATATTGACAATGCGCCGGCTGTCCGCCGGATCGCTAAGCGCAACATGGGCTGCCAGAAGTCGGCGACTTTGTATGTAGTGGAGAACACCACCGCTCGGTTCGAACAACTGATAAAGACGAGTGCGCGAGACGCCGAGCGCCCGGCACATTGAGTCCGGCGTCAGATGAGCCGCATCCAGATTGTTGTGGACGTATCGACGGGCTCGCTCCATCAGCGCGACACTCACCAATTGTTCGGTGGCCGCGGCATGTTCTGCCGGGGGCGAGAGGCAGGCAATGATCATGCTGCGTGTTGCGTGCACGATGCGGGGCAGATCGTCAGCCGTGAGACTGCGCAGTCTTGCTTCGATGCTGTTGAGGTAGTCGAGCAAAAGGTCGGCAAAGTTGCCGGACAGAATTGAATTATTCTTTGCGTCCAGGCTTGCCGCCGCATCGGCGAACAGATCACGCGGCAAATAGAGAAAGAGACTTTGGGATTCCGTTGCCCTCCCGCGAAACGGGTAGCCAAGCGATCTAATCTCTAATTTGCCCGGCTGGTTTTCCGCTACGCGGCGATCGACCTCCGTCCACGACCGGCCGGTATACGGCACAGCGATATACCAGTGATCGATCGAACTGGACCGAAGCTTCGCAGCAGAACGCATATAACTATGTGCCGGTGCGCGCTGTTGAACGATCAACATGCCGCCGAGGTTCCAAGCCGTGTGGTCGGCGGGAAAGCCATCGTCGAGCGATTTGTCATCCGGCAACTTGACCTCGACAAGCGGAGCCATATGCGCCTGCCAGGCGACGAATTGATCCTCTGGCGCCAGTTCGAGCGTCGAAAAGGGCAAAGGTTCGAGCGCCGGCGCAAGTGACGGGGCAGCCTCATTGTAAGGTTGAGCTTCGCGCGGCCAACGACGTCGATCGCGCCCAATCGCCTGCCTCGCAAGCGCCTTGTCCTGCCTCTTAGCGTCCATCGCGTAGTGCCGTATCCGATTCCGGTATGCCCATCTCCACCGCAATCATGTGGTGTATCACAGGCATCTGGCAAGACCAGCGGAACGCGAGTCCACAGAGCGCCATCACGTTGGGCTGCATCAAGAAATGCATTCCGAGATAAGTTTCTGGATGTGACGATAACGACACTCTTCAACCTGGCGCGTATAGAATCTGGCACGGTGAAAGCGCAGTTGAGGAGACAACAAAATGAACGCGAAGCTCAAAACTGAAGCTCGTCGCAAGATAATTCTTGATGGATATTTTAATAACGAACCTTTGAAAGATATTGCAGCCAAGGTCGGATGCTCACTGGCGAGTTTGAAAGTCACCGCCAGTAAACTCGGTTGCACTCGAACTCCGAAAGAGGCGGCGGAATTTCGGCGAGGATTTCATGTCCCAGACCAAAAACTGCGAGATTACCGACAACTTATGATTGCTGGACAGTATAGAGCTCGCGAGTGCGCGCTGATTTTGGGACTATTGAAAGACCAGTCATCAGTCAGCGAGTAAACCTATTCCAATACACGCCTCAGCGGTTCATCGGCAAAACAAGCCCGCCGCAAGCACGGGCAACGGCCCTGAAAGGTTCGCACAGATGCTGCGTCGGCGTTCCAATCGCACCTGCCTCAGCCCTCATGATCTGGCTCTTTG
The DNA here is from genome assembly GCA_004020365.1 of Mesorhizobium sp. Taxonomy (GTDB): domain Bacteria; phylum Pseudomonadota; class Alphaproteobacteria; order Rhizobiales; family Rhizobiaceae; genus Mesorhizobium. The sequence continues at coordinate 59,928 of SAQR01000021.1, read as the reverse complement.
CGAACGCGTGTTCGATCAGGTTTGCGCAGATGAACACATCGATTCTTCAAGCCGGGATGCCGAGGCCTTAGCGGTGGCGATTGTCGCAATCTTCCGAAACATTACTACCAGGGAGCACGAACTGCTGGATGAAGTTAGGTCTCTTCGTCTTTCAAAGGGCGCAGAGAAGGCGCACTAGCTTGGCGGCGTTCCGAGGCGAATTGTTCGCGTTAGCACAGCCGGATTGGCATCTGCATTGCCCATTGAGTCCCGCCAGAGTGTAGCCACAGCGCTTGCGAAGGAGATGGAAATGGGTCTAGCCCAAGATTTGTCTGATGTTGCGCTCACATTCGATTGTCCGGATTGCTCGCATCCGGCGGTAAGGAAGGGCTCTGCGCTGAAAACGATCGCGCACTTCAGATGCGACGGGTGCAACGCCAGGGTACGGATCACCTATCCGCAGAAGCTGGCGATCTTCGAAAAGTACAGGCTATTAGCCGCCCAAGGGGCATTGCGATAAGACGATCCGTAAACGCGTTGCCAACAGCGGTGACGCGGACCAGATGCAAAAGGTCGATGCCCTGGTGGGCCTCGCTAAAGAAATGGCCGGTCCGGCAACTGGCCGGGTTAGAAAGCCCGGCAGATAAAAACGACGGCTCTGTGCAAGACCGTGATGATGCAAAGGACTGAGCGTCGTCGACCGCCTCCTCACATTCCGCGATCACGCAATTACTCGAATCGCCAAATTTGATACTATCCAATAGCGGACCCCAATCCGCCAGGCCGGCGCCCTGCAGGCATTCTACCCCAACGCCCCCCAAGCGGCGCCGGCCTTCCCCTTGTATGGCGTTGCCAATCAGCAATCCTCGTTGGTCTTCTTCATTTGCTCGGGGGCGGCGGTCTTGGCGTCCGTGTCCTGCTGACCAGGGGCGGCCTCCTGCGCGCTGCCGGCCTGCTGGCCAGGCGCGCAATCCTTGGCCGAGTCCGGGTTCGTGCCGCTGGTGGTGGTGGTGGTGTCATTCCCCCTGATCGGTGCTGGGTTGTGGTCGTGGAGGTCTCGCCCGAAGTTCCGCTGTCGTCTGGCCAAAGGAAAGGCCGGCGGAAAGCGTCGCCGTGGTTCCGCGCAGTTGCGGGTTGCGCCGACATATCTTGCACGGCAAGCTGCCTCGAAGCACTCCAACGATCGCACGTGGCCGCTCCAATGAGGCTATTCTGGATATTCAGGTTCTGGCGTTCCTTCTCAGCCGCTGGCCTGCTGATCGGAACACTCTTCTTTGCGGCCTCGCTCACCCCTACGCTGCTTCCACGCACGTTTGTAACGCAAGGCGTTCTATCCGGATGCTCTTTCGCGGCCGGATATGGGCTTGGCGTGTTCGGGCGCTGGCTGGCCGACTACCTGGAGCTGCCCAAGCCCACGGGCCGCATCTTGCGGGCCATCAAACTCGTCGCTGCGGCCACCTGCATCCTGGTTGCCGTCGCGTTTCTCTGGCAGGCTTCGGAATGGCAAAATTCGATCCGGCAGCTCATGAGGCTCGAGCCGGTAGACACTGCGCACCCCCTGAAGGTCGGTCTGATCGCGTTGCTGACCTTCGTGCTCCTGATCCTCTTGGCGCGATTGTTTCAGGTGACGTTCCTGTTCATCTCGCGAATGCTTGGCCGGATCGTGCCGAAACGCGTGTCATACGTGATCGGCATTGCCGCTGCGGCTGCGTTATTCTGGGCAGTGGTCAACGGCGTTTTCTTCAGGTTTGCGCTCCATGCCGCGGATTCGTCTTTCCAGGCATTCGATGAGCTGATCGAGCCCGAGACCCAACAGCCGGCCGACCCCAGCAAGACCGGAAGCGATACCTCGCTGATCGAGTGGGACGATCTAGGAAGGGCGGGACGGGAGTTCATCGCGACTGGACCGACGAGCAAAGATTTAGGCTCGTTCCTGGGGATGGATGCGCGCGAGCCGATCCGCGTCTATGTCGGATTGCGGTCTGCGGAGACAGCCGAGGAGCGCGCAAAGCTCGCCCTCGAGGAGCTCAAGCGCGTCGACGGATTCAATCGCTCGGTGCTGATCGTGGTGATGCCGACAGGCACCGGTTGGATAGACCCTGCTGCAATGGACACCGTCGAATATCTCCACGGCGGTGACGTCGCGAGTGTCGCCATGCAGTATTCGTATCTCACAAGCTGGCTGTCCCTCCTGGTCGAGCCCGGCTATGGCGCCGAGGCCGCTCGCACCCTTTTTGCGGAAATCTACAGCCATTGGGCCAAGCTCCCGAAGGAAAGCCGCCCAAGACTCTATTTGCACGGGCTGAGCCTTGGCGCCTTGAGCTCCGAGCAATCCGCCGAATTGTTCGAAGTGATCGGCGACCCGTATCAGGGGGCACTTTGGAGCGGCCCGCCATTTCCGAGCAGGATCTGGCGTTCCGTCACCGACGACCGCGAGCGAGGATCGCCAGCCTGGCTGCCACGCTTCAGGGACGGGTCGTATGTGCGGTTCACGAGCCAGGAGAACGGCCTGGCGATCCCGGACGCACATTGGGGACCGATGCGGATCGTCTATCTTCAATATGCGAGCGACCCGGTGACGTTCTTCGACTACCGGTCCCTGTACCGACAGCCGGAATGGCTGGCGGGACCGCGCGGTTCCGACGTGTCTCCCGAGCTCAAATGGTATCCGGTCGTGACGCTTCTCCAGCTCACCGTCGACATGGCGATGGCCACAACGGCCCCGATGGGGTACGGGCATGTATATGCGCCGGAGCATTACATCGATGCCTGGATCGAAGTGACTGACGTTCGGGGATGGACCGCGGAGCAGATCAACCGGCTGAAGCTGGAATTTTTGCGACGGCGTTGAAGGGCGCGGCTGGCGAAGGCCAAGCGCCTCGACGTATGCCGTTCACGACCATTCCGTGCGTTTTTGAAGGCGGTGAGGCCTCACGGCACGGCAGCGAAAAACAAGAACACTGCGAAGATGACCAGGTGTACTATGCCCTGAAGCACTGTGGTCCGGCCGGTACCCAAAGTGATCACGCTGACGATAAGCGTCAGAACCAGCAGGACCTGGTCCTTTTCGTGCAGACCGAGCTCTAGCGGCTGGCCAAGCACTATCGAAACGAGCGCAACTGCGGGAATGGTCAGGCCGATTGCCGCGAGTATCGACCCCAACGCCAAGTTCAGACTGGTCTGAAGTCGGTTGGCCCGGGCCGCTCTGAGCGCTGCCAGTAATTCCGGAAGCAGCACCACCGCCGCAATTACGATCCCCACGACGGCTTTTGGCACCCCGAGCCGGGCGATTCCCGCCTCCACCGTTGGCGTCAGGGATTTCGCAAGCGCCACGACCGCAACGAGGGAGACCAGCAGCAATCCTGCGCTGATGGCTGCCGTCCTGTTGGAGGGCGGCGACGCGTGCGCTTCCTCATCGCCCGCCTCAGGTGGCAGAAAGTAGTCGCGGTGCCGCACGGTCTGGACGAAGACGAATGAACCGTAGAGGACCAGCGAGACCATGCCCACGAAGACAAGCTGCGACGTGCTGAACATCGGACCGGCTGAGGTTGCGACGACGTTTGGCACAACCAGCGTCAGTGTGGTGAGCGCGGCCAGGACGGCCAAGGCGGCGCTCGCTCCCTGGAGCTGAAATCCCTGTTCGTGATGGCGCACGCCGCCCCACAGCAGGCACAGGCCGACGATGCCGTTCATCACGATCATGACAGCGGCGAACACCGTGTCGCGCGCCAGCCCCGCTTTTTCGACCGGAGCAGAGATCATCACCGAGACGATTAGTGCCACTTCGATAACCGTGACGGCAACGGCCAGTACAAGCGTGCCGAAGGGCTCGCCGGTGCGGTGCGCGACGACCTCAGCGTTGTATACGGCCGCGAAAACGGTGGCGATCAGGACCGCTCCCGCAAAGGCAGCAATGAAGCCCCCGGTGCCTGCAAAGAATGTCGTCAACAGGATAGCCCACGCCACTGCTGGCCAGGTCCATGCCCACCAGGGAGTTTGTGCAGCAGCCACGCCGATAAGACCTCATCGTTCTGCAGGTGAGGCTAGCACACTCCAGGGGGTCTCCTGAGACAAACTTCCGACCGCTTGCAGTTTCTGAGCCCAGACAGCTTCGCTTACCCTCGGCTCGGTGTTGCAATCTGTTCGTCATCAGTGGCGCGCTCCATGTAAATGCGCGCCCGGGGATCAGATGATCGATTTCGATGCCGAGCAGGTGCTGCACGTGCCCCCGTTTCTATCGGTCACCGCAGGCGACGTGGTGCTCTTCGCCGGCAAGGCGCTCAACTGGCCTGCTGGATCATGGTGTAGGCGTGCCGCCTGCTGGCGGACTGGTGGCCGGGCTCGGCCAGGAAGGCGAAGCTTAGATCCATGCCACCTCTTCTGCCACAGCGCAGGGTTTTGCCGATCGACTCGAAAATAACCCGGCTTTTGATCCATTTCTCTCAGTCGGCCACGACCTGCCAGGTGTCGTCGGGATTGAAGCGGTCGATGTATTTCACGATCTGCTCGGTGGTTGGCCCGAGGTCGGTCTCGTAGACGACGCCGTGCTGGTTGAGGGCGAAGGTTTTTACGCCGGTCTCGCCATATTTGGCCGGCCAGGCGATGAGGCCGAAGCCGGCGATCATGTTGCCGTTGATGACGTAGTCGTAGGCGCCGCCGGCGATCTGGTCGCCCTGACCGGTCAGGATCTTGTACTTGTAGCCGAAATAGCCTTCGCCCTTGGCCGCGACCTCGAGCTCGGCCTGATCGATATTGCCACCGGCCGGGCTCTCGCCGTTGATGTCGTCGGTCGGCCAGTAGAGCCCGTCGGTCGCGCCTTCAGAGCTGATCAGTTTCTGCGCGAATTCCTCCACGCCATCCTCGTCGCGGTCCTGCGACGCATAGTCCTCCTGCGCATCGACATAGGCGCGCATCGTCTCGATCGCGGTGAGCTCGTTCTCGCCGACATACCGGTTTACGATCTCTTCGAGCCCGGCATAGGTGTCGAAAGCCCACTTGCCGTCCTCGCCCTTGACGATCGGAAAAGGCAGCGGCCACAGCTTGTCGCCGATCTGCAGCGTGCGGCGGTCGCCCTCGCCATCGAGGACAAGCTGCTTGGCCACACCCTCCTTGATCGCCGCCAGCGTCTCGTCCGCGTTCTCGTCGGCTTTCAGCTTCTCCGCATCGAGGCCGAGAAGGGCCGCAACCGCACCGTTGCCGGCATCGTTCAGCGCCTTCTTGAACGCCGCGACAGCCGCTTCCGGCGTGTCGAAGACGGGCGGCTCGGCAGCGGCCACGAAGGCGGTGATCTCCGGCGCCTCCGGCGCGTCCTGTGCGGCGGCTGGCTGCGAGACAGCGATGCCCACTGCAAGTGCCAGGGCGCAGACAGAATGGAGAAGGATTGTATGAAAAACTCCCGTGTGACGGGGGGTGCTAAATAACTGTGTCATGATCCTGTCCTCCCGTTCCGTTAACGCCGGCGTCCGCCACTGGGGCGCTTGATCTGCTTGTGGCCGCCACCACGGCTGCCGCCACCCATTGATTGATGGCCGCGGTTGGAGCTGACCTTGGTCACCTTGCCGCGATCGACGTTGCCAAGCCCCGAAGGCTTGTTCGGCCGGTTGTCGATCCTTGCTGCGGGTTTCGGCTTGCCGGCCGGGCGGTTGACCTTAGCCGGTTGGGCGGTTGGGCGGTTGGCGGTGGGTCGGTCGGCGACGGCGGGCCTGGCTTCTGGGCGTTTGACGTTCGGCTTGTTGCCCGGCCTGTTTGCAGCCTGACCGCCCTGGCCCTTCAGCCCGTCGAGCGTGCTCTTGCGGATGTCTCTCGTTGCAGCCGTCTTGCCCGGCGCCCTGTTGGCGAGCTTGTCGTTCTTCTTGATGTCGCGGGCGCGGTCGCGGATGGCGTTGTCGCTATTCTTGTCGATCCGGTTCTTGATATTGGTCTGGTCGAACTTGTTGAACTGGTTGCGGTCGATGTTGATCTTGTTGCGGTCGATGTTCTTCCAGTCGACGTCGTTCAAGTTGATCTTGCCTTTGAAGTCGCGGTTGTTGAAGCAGTTGTTGCAATCGATGTTGATGTCGTTGCCGTTCCAGCGACCGCCCCATACGCCCCAGTCGTTCCAGTCGACGGCGGCGGCCCAGATGGCGCCCGTCACCGCCCCGGCGAAGAAGGTCGCTCCGGGATACCAGTAATAGGGATAGGGGTCGGGATAATAGCGGATCGGCTCCCACACATAGTTGGGCTCATAAAACATCTGCGGTGGGTACTGCGGGACGTAGATCACTTCGGGGCTCGCCGACTTGATGACGAAATTGTCGTTCTCCTTGACCACCTGGATCTTGTCGTCGGATTTGATGACGCCCTTGGCGACCGCCTCGTCGCGCAATTGCTGGATGGCAACCAGCACGTCCTTCTGCTGGTAGGCGATGGCGTCGCCGAGCGCCTGCGTCCATTCGAGGTCGTCGCTCATCATCTTGACGATGTCCGGATAGTTGAGCAGCGACACCACCGAGCCGTCCCAGCTATCCTTGGCCTTCAAGCTCTTGTCCTTCTCGTGCCGCTCGAGGAAGCGCGCCGCCTCGACGATCTGCAGCGGATAAAGCGCAGCCGCAGTGATCACCGCGATCAACTCGTCCGGATAGAGCGCAATCCGCGCCACCATGACCTCCATCTCGTCGGCGCTCAGCGGCTCCGGCGAAGTCGTCGCATCACCCGAAGCGGCAGCCGCCGCGACCTGTTCTTGTGCAAGGACAGGATGCGCCGAACCAAATCCGGCAAGCAGCAGCGCCAGCGCCGCAGCGCCCGCCTTCAACATGTCGTTGCCCATCATGCTTCTATCCTCCCTGTCTGTCTCTGTCCGGGCAGGCTTTGCGCCGGGCCTTTTTTTGGCAGTGTTTGTCACGTTCTGCGTGCAATGCAGCGGAAACCTAAATGGCACGTCGACGTATCGATCGGCTGCGCCATCCGCGCGGCCGGGCGGTAGCGCCGGCAATAGTTGGGCGCGCAAAGATGCGATCCGCCTTTCATCACCTTGCGCAGGATTCTGATCTGCGGCTGCCGTGGATCGAGGCTGTCCTCCCGTTTGGCGCCGCGGGGGTCGTCGACTGTGCAGCACGGGCTGTCGTTCTTGCCGTGTTCCTGGTACCAGTCCGTGGTCCACTGCCAGACATTGCCGGCCATGTCGTAGAGGCCGTAGCCGTTAGCGGCAAAGGAGGCGACGGGTGACGTCCCCTCGTAGCCGTCCTCGCAGAGATTCCGCCACGGGAATTCGCCCTGCCAGGTGTTGGCCATGTGTCGTCCATCGGGCGTCATTTCATCGCCCCAGACAAATTCGGCCGCGTCGAGCCCGCCACGCGCCGCGAATTCCCACTCGGCCTCGGTGGGCAATTCCTTGCCCGCCCACGATGCGTAGGCTTCGGCATCCTCAAAGTTCACATGCACGACCGGATGATCGGCCAGCCGCTTGATCGAACTCGCCGGCCCGCGCGGATGGCGCCAATTGGCGCCGCGCACATAGACCCACCAATTGTAGTGATCGCGGAGATCGACGCGCTGGTTGGCCTTGCTGAATACCACGGACGAAGGCGCCAGCATGTCCGGCTTCGCTCCGGGATAATCATCGGGATTTACGGGACGTTCGGCCGAGGTGACGTAATCAGTTGCGTCGACGAAGCGAGCAAACTCGCGGTTGGTGACAGTGCAGACGTCCATCCAGAAGCCGCCCACTGCCACGCTGTGCGCCGGCGCCTCTTCGGGATAGTGCTTGTCCGATCCCATGAGGAATGTACCGCCGGGAATCCAGACCATGTTCAGGAATGGCTCTTCGACCCTTGTAGATTGAGCCTGGCGTTCCACAACTCGACTCATCGTCTTGCTCCGAAGTCTTACTTCTCGAAGGCGAACACCCGGTTCCAATCCTTCTTCATATCGACAACCGTCCAACCAGAATCGGCTGCGGCGTCGAGGCCCTTGTCGAGATGGCCGATGCTTGACTGCCGGTCGTAGGCCCATTCCCGATCCGCGTCGGTATGGTGGACGTAAAGGCAGAAGTGCGGGCCGGGTCCCGAGCATGTCCACTGCAGCATCTGCAGGTCGCCGTCGGAATTGCCGAACGCCGCGATCGGCCGGCGACCGATATGCTGGTGGATGCCGACGGGCTTGCCGGCCTTGTCGTCGATGAAGTTGATTTCCGGCAACTTCATGAGCAGTGGCGCCCCGTCGCGTATCTCGAAACTGGTCTTGCCACTGCTGCCAACGATCTGCTCGGGGGGAATGCCGTAAACGTCTTCGCTGAAGACCCTCATGAAATCGATTCCGCCGCCGGACACGATGAAAGTCTTAAAGCCGTTGGCCCGCAGATAGCTCAACACCTCCAGCATCGGCTGGTAGGCCATCTCGGTGTAGAGCCGGCCGGTCTTCGGATGTTTGGCGCTGGCAATCCAGTCGCTGACGATCTGGTCGAATTCGTCGGTTGTCATGCCGGAATGCGTGGCCATGACGATCTGCATGATGGCCGGCTCGCCGCCAGCGAGTGCAGCTTTCACATTGCCTTTGAGCAATGATGCGAACGGCTCCTTGTCCTTCCACTCCGGATGTTGCGGGGCGAGCGCTTTGATCCGATCGAGCGCGAATAGGAGTTGGAAGTAGAGCGGCTGTTCGCCCCACAGCGTCCCGTCATTGTCGAACACCGCGATGCGTTCGGGCACAGGCACGAAATCCGCCGAGCCTTCCGCGACCACGCTTTCGACGAACCGCACGATGGATTGCTTCGCCTCGCCTTCGTCCCACGAGGCGAGTACTTCCGTGCCTTGCGCGGAGGGCGCAATCGCCATCAACAGAAAAAGGGGCAGCAAATAGCGCCTGGCGGCGCGAGCGAGAGCGGTCATGGCTTGACACCTTTGCTTTCTGTAATTTGAGCGGGGCGGTGTTCGAACAGCAGCGTCCAAAGCCGACCTTTCCCGAGTGCGGCGTTCAATTCCCTGGATGCCAGGTAGGGGATCAATATCAGCAGCATGATCAGGCTTGTCGCGAGCGTCTGCGGCAGCTTGTCTCCTCCGAATTCAGCGAGCGAAGCGGCGATAGTTCGCCCGTGAACCAGCCCGACGATGACTTCTTCAACGACCGAGAGGACGAGAAGCAGGATCAGATATAACAGGGCCTTGAAGGCTATGACGTAGACCATCCTGCTTCGGCGCTGGTCGCCCAATCGGATCATCTGCCCGAGCATTATGAACTTCGCCAGGATCAGTGCCTTGATGGCCGCCAGCCCTGATGGCAGATATCTGATGCCCTCCTCGCCAAGGATCGCTGCCTTGTAGAGAATGAGCGCACCAAAGCAGACGAAAAGATACAAGGACAGGAGCGCGTACTCGCGCAGCTCGTGCTTTGCCCGCTGAGCAATGGTCTCGGTCGAAGAATTGTTGTTCGCGACTGCCATTGATCTGCTTCCGAGTTGGCTTGGAGGCCGCGCCTGCCGATAGTGCGAGCGCGGCCTATTCAGAGCTAAGGATCAGTTTCTGCCACCTTCCTGCAGTTTCGCCAGGACCTGGTCGAGCGCGAAGCTGCCGGGCTCCTGCCGCGGCGGGAACTCGATATAGGTCTGCAGGTGTTTGGCGACATAGGCCTGCGCCGGCACGAGTGCGAAAGCGTGTTCGACGCGCCATCTGGCGTATTCCCCGGCGTCCGTCTGCGCCCGTTCGAACGGGTCACCCTTGATGTCGAAGAGCTTCGGGAACCGCAGCGGAATCAGCGGGTTCTCCCATACGGCAAGCCCCTCCTCGCGCTGCTCGAGGAACACCATCTTCCAGCGTTCGTAACGCAAGCCGGCGAGGTTGCCGTCATCGGTCCAGTAGAAGTATTCGTGGCGCTTGCCTTCGCCTTCGCCAGCCAGCACGTCGCGTTGGTCGTAGCCATCCAGATGCACTTTGAAGGTCTTGCCGGCGGCATCGTATCCCTTCAACAGCTTAGCCGTCACGTCTGGTTCGCCTGCGGCGGCGACCAACGTCGGAACGAAATCTTCGTGTGACGTTATATGGTTGATCTCCGTTCCCGGCTTGATGACGCCCGGCCAGCGCATCATGCACGGCACGCGGTAGCCACCTTCCCAGTTTGTGTTCTTCTCGCCTTTGAAGGGCGTGGTGCCGCCGTCCGGCCACGAGAAAACCTCCGCGCCGTTGTCGGTCGTCCAAAGCACGATGGTGTTGTCGGCGATGCCGAGTTCATCGAGCTTGCCCAGAAGCTGGCCGACCATGCCGTCCATCTCTACCATCGCGTCCGCATAGATGCCCAAGCCGGTCTTGCCCTTCGATGCCGCCTTGAGGAAGGTATAGATGTGTGTGCGGGTGGTGTTGAACCAACAGAAGAACGGCTTGCCGTCGTTGTGTGAGCGGTCGATGAAGTCGAGCGCGCTGCCGAGGAACTCTTCGTCTACGGTTTCCATGCGCTTCTTCGTCAGCGGGCCGGTGTCCTCGATCTCTTGTTTGCCCACCCGCCCGAAGCGCGGATCCTCCGTCGGATCGTCAGTTGCACTGGCCTTGCATTTCATCACGCCGCGTGGACCAAACCTGGCCTTGAACTCGGGGTTCTTCGGGTAGTCGGGATGCTCCGGCTCATCCTCGGCATTGAGGTGATAGAGATTACCGAAGAATTCATCGAAGCCGTGAACGGTGGGCAGATGCTCGTTGCGGTCGCCGAGATGATTCTTGCCAAACTGGCCGGTCACATACCCTTGCGGCTTGAGCAGTTCCGCAAGTGTCGGGTCCTTCTCCGACAACCCTTCCTTGGCACCCGGCAGGCCTACCTTCAGCAGGCCGGTGCGGAAGCAGGATTGGCCGGTAATGAATGCGGCGCGCCCGGCTGTGCAGGACTGTTGGGCGTAGTGGTCGGTGAAGATCGCGCCCTCTTTGGCGATCCGATCGATGTTCGGCGTGCGATAGCCCATCATGCCCCGGTTGTAGGCGCTGAGGTTCCAATAACCGACGTCATCGCCGAAAATGACGAGGATGTTGGGCTTTGCGCCGGCTGCTTGAGCTTTCGCGCTCGTGGCGATTCCGGATGCGACGGCCGAAATGGCGAGCACAGATCCTCCGGTCAGCAAAATGTCGCGCCGGTTCGGTTGTCGGTCTGGATTCGCTTGCTTGTCGCTCATCTGACGTCCTCCTCTGATTGTACCGCTTCGTCCAAGATGAGCCGAGTTTTCGGTTCCCTGGCGAGAAAAACATGCTCCGCCTTCTATCGACGAGACGAAACTCGTGGCAGGACGCTTCAGCCATGCCTTCTTCAAAATCGTCATTCGTGAGGTTTGCCTATTGCCGCTCGGGGCGGAAGGTAATTAACGGTAACCTACGGGCAGAATCGGCTCGGCCAGCGCAAAAGTCGGTCCTTGAGGTGAGTCCGGCTTTTTTCGATGAACCAAGGAAGAACTCCACGTTCTCCCAACGGGTTTTTCGAGCCAGGCGCGTTCACACTGAGCGTCCGTGTCATATCCGCCGTTGCCATATGCCCGCGATATTTCCTTCGCGATCGACGATGGGAACCAGGAAGACATGCCTGCCCTTGTCATCACCAGCCCTAATCGATTGGCCAGCTTCCCAAGTTTCGGCTTCCTTCGGTTTTGCTTCCCGCAATTGGATTTCCGAGACGCCGTTCCAAAGAGGACACTTCGTTTTGGAACACAATCAGGTCTCGCCGAATTGTCCTGTCTGCCAGCCGCGCTCTAGCCTCGTCGTCGTTCGCCGCGTCGAAGGCAACAATCCCGCCTCCTGAAGTCTGGGCCCACGTCCTGAAATCTGGGCCACGTACACGGTCATCATCGGTACCTTTCTCAGAGAGGTCAGGCCGACTCGACGGCGGAGATCCTGTCTCGATGGATAGCGTGTTCATCCGCGCGACCCGACAGGAATGTTCTGCCAACACCCCCCTACATCGGTGGCCACAGCTTTCTTCGGGACCATCCTGTCTAGCGGTGTTCCGTCCGCCCGAGATCTCGATGTGTCCTCACCCCCCCGCCAGCATGGCGCGATTCACCATTGGCCACGAGACCTAGCCGACCTCCTTGCACGCGTCCTCCGCGTCAGTGGCCCGTCAAGACCAGGGTCTGCACTGGAAGCAGCAGCGCCTGGATCCGCAGGATCGCGGCGTGCACGATTCCGACCGTGTCTACCATGTGCAGAAACAGCCATCGCGGGGTACCCAGGTTGTCCGACTCGAGTTCGTCATGGTTGTTCGTGTAGGCGTTGGCAATGCAACTGCCGCCCGGCGGGACGCCTTCGAGTCCGCCCGCGTAGAGGGGCTCCATGAATGCGGTGATGGTTCCGGGCCGGGCCGTCTGCGTCACGTCGATCAGTTGGTCGGTGGGCCGGAACTGACCGGACGCGATGGCGTCCTGAACCTGGGTCACCACCATCGGGATAACGGTGAAGGGTTTGCCGATGCATATGACCTCGGTGATCATGCCGGTCTTGATCACCTGAGCCTCGATCTGCCCGAAACCGGCGACGAGCGCCAGTCGGCCCGCCTCGGCGGGGACCAGGATGCCGGCGGGCCGCAGCATCGGATTGACCACGTCGCCAGGCCTGAGCGTGAACTGCTGAACCGTTCCGGTAACGCCGGCCCGAACGAGTGTCTTGTCGATTTCGACCTGAGCCTGGGCGAGTGCCGCCTCGGCGCTTGCCTTCTGCGCCGGCAGCAGCAAAGCGATCTTGGTCTGCAGCGCCTGCTTGTTCGCCAGCGCAGCTTCAGCCGCACCCTGCTGACCTTCCGCGACGTCCCGCAGCCGCTCGAGTTCCCGCAAGGGAACGGTATTCGGGTTACGGCGCCGGAGTTCGGTTTTGGTCTCGAGCTCCGCCAGCGCGTCACGATGGGCGCTCTCGGCCTGCCGGATCTGCCCGTCCGCCACCGCCAGTTCGCTCCGGGCCACTTCGGTAGCAGCATCGACTTCGGCGATGGTTCGGCGAGCCGACTCGTGGACCGCTTCCTGCTGCGAGCTGTCCAGGCGGAACAGCGGCTGGCCGGCCTCGACCTTGTCGTTCAAGCCCACAAAGACCTCGGCGACGCGGCCACCGGTCTCTGGGAGAATGGTGACGGTCCGGAATACGGCCGTGACAGCCGTCGTGGCGGGATGGAAGTAGAAGATGAGCGTGATGAGGGAGACGGTGAGGATCAGGCAAGCGGTGATCCCCCACCGGAGCTCGAACCACACCGAGTAGAAGGTGATCTCCCGGCCGATCCGTTTATCCTGGACGTAGCGGCGAAAAAGATAGTCCGGGAAGATGGTGAGCATGGAGCATAGCAGCAATTCCAACATCGCTCAGCTCCGTGCTTCCAACTTATCGGTCAAGGCAGGTGTCCCCGGAACCACCTTTAGCGTCTCCTCGCTGCGGCGGGCGTCGTGGGTGGGCATTTCGAGGGACTGAGCCATTGCCGCCTCCGGGATCACTGTCAGCTCTTCACTGCGGCGGTCGCCGCCATGGGCGAGCTTCTCGAGGGATTTGGCCATTGAAGAGATCGGCGTCGAGAAGTCTGGTAACTGAACGAAGGCGAGAAGCAGGGCCGCGATCCAGTACAGGTGGTTGTGGGTAAAGAGCGAAATCACCGCCAGGATCGCCACAATATCCATCTGCACTTTGTGGGTTCGATGCGCCACCTGCTCGGGAAGCGCATGGAGGCGCAAGTAGAAGTTGCCGATGAGAAGGACGATGCCGATAAGGACGACGACCATCACGACAAACAGAATGTCAGTCTGACCGGGAGGCGTAATGAACGGCGGCAGATGCTTCACCGCAGCGGGATGTATCTCTTCCATCTTCCAACCCCTCCCCGCCGGATTACGGCGCTCTCGACAGCCCGGGAAGTATAATCCAATCTAAACCCTCGGGTCGACGCTGTCACTCCCGTTCATCAGTACTCACAGGTGACAATATCGCCCAGCGCTACTGCGTGTCCCTCACCACCTCCAAAGGGGCGCTGCTCTTTTTCGAGGCCTCGTAGGCCTGATGAGCAGCGGCCGCAGTTTCCCCGCCACTCTCGACGTGAACGGTGGGAACCGCGATCTTGATACCGTTTTCCGCGAAGGCCTTCCTGATCATCATGAGTGCGCGCCGCTTGATGCCGAATTGGGTCCCGGGCTTCGTCATCAGCTTCATCCTGAGAACGATCGCATAGTCCCCGAAATTGTCGATGCCCTGCATCTTGAGCGGCTCGATCGTGTCAGCCGCAAATTCAGGATCGGCTGCCAGTTCCTGGCCTATCTTCTTGATCAGCTTGCGCGCCAGGTCCACGTCGGAATCATAGGTCACGCCGACCGTGATCTTGTCGAGCACCCAATCCCTGCTCATGTTTTGGACCGCCCCGAGCTCACCAAACGGGACGGTATAGACGGGGCCGCGATGATGGCGCAGCCGCACCGACCGCAAGCTGAAGGATTCGACCGTGCCTTTGTAGCTGCCGCTCTGGATGTATTCACCGACCCGAAAAGCGTCGTCCATCATGTAGAACACGCCGCTCAGCACGTCCTTGACCAGGGTCTGCGAGCCGAAGCCGATGGCGATGCCGAAGATGCCGGCGCCGGCAATCAGCGGGAGTATCTGCACGCCTAGCCCAGCGAGGATCGTTAGTACGGTGACCGCGGCTATGAACACGGCAAGGGCGTTGCGGAATATCGGCAACAACGTGCGCAGCCGGCCGCTGCGAGCCAGCTCATCCGCGCTGTTTCCATCCGCTGGAGCGAGGTTCATCCGATATTCGATCAAGGCCTTCGACAGCTGCCAGAGCAGGTCGGCGATCAGCAAAATAATGATGCCGTTGAGCAGCCCGGTTATCAGGAAGCCGCCGGTTTCGCTGCCGGCGAGGCTCGCGGCCCTGATCCGCCAGATATAGGCGAGCCATGCGACCGCCGCGGCAATGACCGCCGCCCTGGCGCCCCTGACAATGAGCACGTTGAGTGCGACGCCCATCGCGCCGCTGCGCTTTGACCTGCCGGCGAAGGCCTGTGCCGCGGCGCCGACCCCGTGCAGGGCTGTCGGCAGCACCAGGGCGAAAATCCCAAGCCACAGGATGCCGAGCAGGCCGGCGACCCAAGCCCCCCAGAGCACGATCAGCAACAAGGTGAGAAACGATTGCTTGACCAGAGAGCCTCGCCCGTCGGGCCGTTGCCAGACGACGTCGATTGCGGTCGCCAGAATGCCAAGCCCGAACAGGAAGGCAGCGAGCTCTGCAACCTCTAGAGAGAAGCCCAGGCCAGGCATGAGGCTGGCGATCGCCCAGCCGAACAACAGGAACCCGGCCACAAGGCTGACTCGCCAACGCCAGAAACGGGTCGAAGCTTCGCTTTCGAAAAGCGGAGTCGGCCTGTCCGAGGGGTCGCTCGTCGCACCGCCGAACGCAAACAGCAATCGGGCTGCCGCGCGAACGATACGGAACGCGATGAACGCAAGAAGCAGGGTCAGAATGATCCTGCGGAGTAAGGGTGGCCATCCGAGTGCCAGGAACGAACCGGCGCTGGCGAGCGCAAAAGTCAGCAGGGCGACAGTCTCGAAGAGGATCGCTTGTCCGGCGTCTTTCTGAACAACCGCGCTCCTCGTCCTGGCGAGCGCTCGTCGGACCAGCCACTCGGCTCCGAAACCGACCGCGATCAAGATCGCCAGGATGCCCATAACCAGCCCTGGCCTGCCGGAGTTCACGTCACGCGAGACAACGTCGGCGGCGCGCGAAAGTTCTTCCGGCAGGCGCGGAATCGCGGCGCCGAGCGCACCGATACGGGCACGAATACCCGCCTCCAGGTCCAAGATGTCCTCGGAAATGGACAGGCCGGGCTCGTCCGTGGCCGCTGGAATCTTTCCCTCTAGCCATGCCTTTAGTTCCGGATCGGACAAAAGCTCGAGAAACTGCTTTGCCTTTTCAGGCGGAAGGTCGGGGGAAGGCTGTTGAGCTAGCGAAGTTCCCGGCAAGAGCGCCAACAAGAGCACGACGACAACTGGCAAGAACCCGAGCCGTAGCATGTTCTTCATAAGTCCCCCGAGGTTTGAATGCCGAGAGGCACTTGTCGCATGTTTGAGCCTTCCTGTCTTGGCAGGCGGCGCACGATCCGCCTGCCCCAGCACCAGCCAAGCAAAAACCTGCGTTTCCTTAGCCGGCCGGCGTATACCAGATCGGCGAGGTGTAGGCGCGCTCCTGCATCTCCATCGTCGCTTCCGGCGGCATTTTCACGCCGAAATACTTGGCGTCGTAGGCCGTCCAGCGCGGCGTCGGGATCTCCAGCACGCGGCCGTAATAAAACGCCCGCTGCGTCGGATCGAACTCCGGGTCGGTCCAGATGGCGACCAGTTCCGGGGCGCCTATCGTGTTGGTCCAGGTGGCGTCGGCGACATCGACAGTGCTCCCGACCGAAGGCACCTTGCCGTCCGCGCCCGGCTTGCGATCGCCCGACCACGCAACGTCGTAGACCTTTTCCTGCACCTTTCCAGTACCATCCAGCCATCCCTTGACGATCTGGTAGCGATCGAGGTTTGCGCCGACCGGATCCTTCAGCGCCGCAACCAGGAAGGTCGGCGCCTTGCCTTCCGGCGCGGCTGTGAGATCGCCGCCCATCGGCACGCCCTTGGTATAGCCGGCCAGCGCCGGGCTACGGGTATCGGCATCCGCGGCGACGAAATCGAAGCCGCCAAACAGGCGAACCAGCATCCGCGGACCCGTTGTTGCATAAGTCTCTCGGCGTTCCATCGCGTCGAAAATGGCATGACGCGTATTCTCGGTGGCCCACACCGCGGCATAGCCGGACGATGTCTGCTCCCAGCCCATTATGGTAGCCTTCTCGGTCTTGATGAACGGGTGCGTGGCCCGCCCGGCGCTCGGCTCGCTGCTCGAGGTCTTGCCGAAGAAATTGTCCTCCTCGACCGCGGCTAGCCCAGTATGCGCATCGGTCGAGCCGATCATGCCGAACTTGTATGGATTGATGCCGAGTTCTTTCTCCAGCTTGAGCCCATTCTTCAGCGCCGAGCGCGCATATTCGAACTCCAGCATGTCGGGCGTCTTGACGACCGTCAGGTCGAGGTTGCCCTTGTCCCACCGCTCGAAATTCGCGAACTCGTCGTTCGGCGACAGGAGAGGATGCGTCTCTCCATCGCCCTTGATCTGGGTCGCTTCGTAAAGCCGCTCCCATCTGGCGCGGGTCTCGGCATATTCGCGGTCGATGGCCTTGTTAACGCCCGGTTCCACCATCGGGAACATGATGCCGTTCGAGAGATTGCCGTTGTGCGCGATCGCCAGCACGTCACCGCCGGTTTTTTCCTCATAGGCCGACATCCATTTCCACAGGTCGCGCGGATTGTCGCTACCGGGAGGAAGAACCGTATATGGGACGACTTGTCCGGCGCGGTCGCCATTGTCGCGGAACAGCACGTTGCGATGCAGATTGTTGCCGCCCGTGTTGGATGTCCACTCGTAGCCAATGACCGCCGTGAAGCGTCCCGGCTCGTTCGCTTCCTCTGCCGCGTCGATAGTTTCCTGCCATGCCGAGCGGTAGGGGGCAGAGTCGGGGGAATAGAGGATCGGGCCTTTGAACTTGCCGGCGCCAAAGGAGGTGATGATATCGACTGCAGCTTCGGCGCCTTTGCCCGACTGGATCATATCGTACCATTTGCGGCCGAGCGGATCGGCGACAAGCGTTGGCTTGCCCGCAAGCAGATCCGGGAAAAAGCCCATATTATCGGAATGGTCGGTCACGACGAGAAAATCGAGTGGTCGTGACAGTTTCACCAATTGCCCAGACGAAGCCATCACCTCCTCGCCCTTGCCGAGCCGATAGGCCTCGCGTGGTCCCAGGCGCGCGCCGAAAGCGCCGGCATCCATCGAGAACGAGGTGTGAGTATGCGTGTCGCCAAACAGCGGCCGCGTCGGGAAATTTCGGCCGGCCGCCGGCGAATAGGGCTTTTTGGCGGGAAAGACCTTCTCTGCCGCTTTCTTGTCCAGGGTGCCGGAATCCTGCGCTGCAGCGGGCAGCGCGCCTGTCATGCTTGCAGCTCCAAGAGCGGCGACTGAAACAAAGTGCAAAAGTCCGAGCGTTCTCATCATAGTCCTCCTCCACCTGTTTGGTGCATGCCCAAGCCAATTATTCCCTGGAAAACTGGTCATCGGAGACCACCGGACCGCGTGAACACGGCCTTGGAACTCCCGCCTTCATCAGCGCTTGAAAGGTACATAGCGATCGCGAAACGCGATGCTTCGTCCAGGCCAACGCCCGTGTTCAGAATTTCACGCAGCCGGGGCACGAAACGAACCACTTTCCAATCGGACAGGTCATTTGCGACATTCCCGGCAAGCTCGGGGTGATGCGCGAGCAGGCGACCGTAAGCTTCGACTATCGCGGACCGCAGTTCGACTGCCCCGCCCGTCCCCTGTACCGACAGTGCTTTGACGATTTCGAGCAGCTCAGCATTACTTCGGCCCGGCTCGACAAAGTATTCTTCCGCGAGCTGCGTGACCCCGTCTGCGCCGGTCATCTCGATGAGCGCAGTGGCATAGGCACCAAGGTTGATCGTCAGCCCGTACTCCGCCGCGGTCTTCAGTTTTCCGCGAACGAAGGCGATGTCGTCCGGACGGTCCGACATGCCGAGCATGAGGATGTAGAGCCCATGCCATTCGACATGAAACAAGTCGTTGACAACTCGATAGATGTCGTCACGCGCAACATTTGTTTTGAGATCGCGCAGCGTTGCGTAGGGCGCGCGCGCGACCTCGAGGAAGGCCAGTTCGGCGAGCCTGCGATCTTCGTGCCGGAGGTAAGTGGCGAAGAACACCGCGCGTTCGGCCAGCGTCTTCGAGCTCTTGTCCCATTGCGCCACCTGGCGCATTACACTTTGATACTCGCGCCCCGCCATGCCAAGCGCCCTCCAGGCCCCGCCGGGACCATTCTGGACAAGAATAACCTGGAGAGCCGGATATAGCTGGAGTGCGCGGGCCGTCGTCGAATCGAGGAACAGAGGGATGGCGCGGCCGTCGTAGCGTCCCTTGAATGTTTCCAGCACCACGTAGGAGAAAGGTGTTGCCGGATTCTCGCGCGCGAAGACCGCCGTGCCGCTCGCGACAACCTGGTCGGCATTCGTCACCTTGGGATATGGCATACAGAGCACACAAGCATGCGCCGGCGTGGTGGTCAGTAGGAACGCCGCGGCAATCATGCACATCAGCGAAGCCAGTGCTGCGCTTGTCAGCCCGGTTCGCCAATCTCTGCGCGAGGTGTTCATATGCCGCCCTTCCCGACAATCTCAAAAGGTCGCCACACGTTCGATCACCCAGAACATTGCAATCGTGCCGATAGCGTATGGCGGTACGAGATCCAGCCAGGCCGGCAGCGATCGCCTGCGGACCCGGATCAGTGCGACCAGCGCAAGTACGGCTCCGACAAAAAGAAGCTGTCCGACTTCCACTCCGAGGTTGAAGAACAGTAGCGCAACGGGAATCTGTCCCGCCGGCAGTCCAATCTCGCTAAGGGCGCCGGCAAAACCGAAGCCATGGAGAAGCCCGAAAGCAAATGCTACCAGCCAGGGTGCTCGAGCGGCTAGACTTCTGCGCCCCTGCCGTACGTGGACGATCTCGACTGCGACGAACGCGATCGACAACGCAATCACCGCCTCGACCGGTGGCGAGGGTACGTTAACAAAGCCGAGCGTCGCCAGCGCGAGCGTGATGCTGTGCGCAACGGTAAAGGCGGTGACCGTCTTGACGAGCCGCCACAAGCCCTCGGTGATGATGAGCAGGGCAAGCACGAAAAGCAGATGATCGAAGCCTAACAGAATGTGCTCGACGCCAAGTTTGAAATAAGTGGCGGCCGTAAACCAGCGGCTTGGAGTTGCAGGAATCGCCGCTTCCGGGGCGCCGGGTGTCAGCCGCTCGATCCACACGTCGCCGCTGGCGAACTCGACGCGCACGAGCGCATCGGTCATCGTGTTTTGCAGGCCGTCAATCGATACCACCTGGCCTTCCAACGGCTCGACCGCGCGCATCTGCCAGGTCTGCACCATTGCGTCGCCGGTCGGGCGCGAGACGACCGGCGTGAGGTTCTCGACCTTGCCCGAGAATGCTGCCGACAGTGCCAGACGCGCGTCACCCTGCATCGGTGTCTTGAACAGCACGCTGAACTCGTTCGGCGCCTCTTCCTGAACGCTGAGGTAGGCTGGGCGAACCTCATGCGCCGAGGCAACCTCCGAGAACAGCATGGCGATGGCCGCTGTCAGCACGACCAGCCGAACGCACTGCAGCGCGGCGTCGGCACCTCTGACGAGCGCAGGCCATTTGGTCAGCGGGTTCATTGCGTGGCCACTTTCGGTGCGGGATCAGGCCCCAATACCGCTTTCGTGGTGTCGTCCAGCTCGGCGCCATACTTGTTGCGCAGCGCGATCAGATAATCGCGGCTGACCTCGGTCTGCTTCGCAGAGCGCCACTCAGAAAGGACCGCATCCCTGACCGTCTCGAAGGGCTTCAGCGCGGTCGCCGTATGCTGCGTGACGAGCACCAGATGATAGCCATAGCCGGATTTCATCGGCCCCTGCCATCCGCCGGCTTCGAGTGCAAACACGGCGCGCGCAAAATCGGCACCGAACATCCCGGACAGCGCCAACACGTCGATATCGGCGAAGCTGTCGCCGAACAGCAGCCGGTCGCCCGCGGTCGAACCGTTCTCTGCATTCGCTGTCAGCGCACCCAGCGCGGCGGTCGCGTCCGCCGCGGCATCCTTGCGATGCTCCGGGTTGAAGTAGACCTGCCTGAATGAGAGTTTTCCGGGCGTCTCGAATTGTGCAGGGTTGGCGGCATAGAACTGCCGCAGTTCCGCTTCGGTCGGCTCGGCAAGCTGGGCCGTGTCCTCGACAAGGAATTTCAGCTTTTGCGCCAGGCGGCGGCGGATGATGGTATCGTCCCTATCGAGGCCCATCTCCTGCGCTTCGCGCGCCATCACTTTCTCATTCAGCAGATCGTCGACGAGACCCTTGAGCTCATCGGCGGTTGGCTCACGCAGCCATTGGCTCGACCAAGTCTGCTTGAGCCAGCGCACGTCGCCTTCACCGATCCGGATCGGCTCGGCGGCTGTGGCTTCGGTTTGCCTGTCGTTCAGCCAGGAATAGCCGCCAAACAGGATCGCACCGACGACAGCAAAATGCAGCAGAGGCTCCCTGAGCAATATCATACGCTTTCCTGCGCCGCCCGCTCTCGCATCCATGGTTCGGTCCAAGACGACAGCATCTCGCATCAGAGCCATGATACTTCGACGACTGCTTCTTTCGCTCCTGCATGGATGGTAGGTCCCAAAGATCCAGGGCGGAATGTAATTTACGTGGGCAAGCACGTAACAGGGCAACAACAAAGCCGCTGCTGAGCGTGTGAGGAGTCGTGCCGAAATTTTCTGTGAACATCGATTGCGAGCCGATCATCACCTTGGGCGGGGGGGTCGGCTCCTGCCAAGCAATCTGCCTGACGTTCTAAGCAGCGGCCGCTAGGTGGAATTCGTCGCACGACGATGCTTTCCGCTCCGGCGACTTCATCGAAACATCCGGCACCGATCAGTGACACTGCGCAATTCGCGCGGTTTGGTGGCAACAGTGCCCCCGACCTGTTGAAGCCCTTCATAAGCAAAGGTATTGCCGATCTCGAGGACGGCACTTGGTCATTCAGGCAACGGTTACCGCGAAACCGGGCAAGCAATCCGCGATCCGCCGGGCGGCACCGAAGGCGGTCCACAACGCATTCCGAGAGAACGGAATTAGGGGCGTGTCAAAGCCGACATCCGACCAAAAGGCATGGCTATCGCGTGATAGTCGTTCGCCGGCTATCTGTCAGCAACGGCCGCAATGGGTAAACCGGACATTATGCCGTCGTTGCGGACGTTCTGACGAACACAGTCGGACCGCAAGACGTTAGGCGGAGTTCGTCCAGCGGCGTGTCAATCTTGATGTCGTAGCCCCATCGGACGCTTGATCGTCTGGCCTTATGCGTATTTGTACGCGTCAGCCGGCGTCGTCTTGGTGTTGCCAAAGACGTAGGCGTCCAACGACCAGCCGGTATGGACGTGCCTCGCCGAAATATGCCTGCCGCTCTTGCGAATGTGCCGGCGCGTGGATCAGCAAGAAGGCGTCGAGGTCAGCAACCCGGTACGTCCAGCCCGACTGCGCCTTGAAACCTCCTCATCTGAAAGATCGATCGGGCGGATAGAGAACCATCCGCTCGATTCGACTGTTTTTCCTATTGGACCAGTTCGAACTCGCCCGGCTTCCAGGTCTTGTCGAACCATGACTCCAGCGGGCCATAGAGGCGAAGCAGAACGTTCCAGCCTTTGCCGGGCACCGTCTGAACCCAGTTGGCCTCATGGCCTTCCGGCGCGGTCGGGCCGAACCAGACGTCGACTGAGGAGTCCGCGTTGATCACGATGTCTTTCTTGTCGCTGCCAATGCTGGGGAATTGCTGGTCCGTCTGCAGCATCGAACGCGTCTGGTTGTCATACACAACAAACGACCAGAATTCTTTTGCCGGAATGTTTGGCGGCAGGTGGATCTTATAGGTTTTGCCGCCATCGAACGGCTTGCCGTCCTTGTCGGTCGTGGCGCCGGCGTATTGCGAACCGATGCCGACGCGCTTTATCGCCATGGCCGGCGTGATGCCCGTCGCATAGTAGTGGAACAGGACGCGGGCATCCAGGTAGCGAATGCCAGGCTGCAGAAGAAACTCATAGCTGCCGCCGACAAAGCCGGTGAACCAAGCACTGTCCGGATAATAATAGGCATCCTTCATGCGGGTCTTGAAGGTGATGGTGCGCGCGGTCGCGTTGCCGACGGCAACGGCTTCGGTGAGGATCTTCTTCATCCGCTCGTCGGGTGCGAAGGGTTTGCCCTTTTCAATGCCGATGGCGGCGAGTTGTCCCAGCACTTCCGGGTGATAGGCCTCGTTCGGCTCATACTGGACGATGTTGTTCACTTCCTCGTAGAAATGGAAATCATTGGCATGGATGGTGTTGTACTTCTTGCCAGACGTATTGATGATTTTCATTGGCGGCGGATTGCCGACGTCCGAAAGAGGATACACCTTGGCGAATTTCTTGGTGTTTTCGACCGCAGTTGCGGTGCTGCCATTCTCAAGGAAGCCACGCCAGAAGAACAGGTTTCCGTAGGTCGACGTCCGCAATACGAAATAACCTTCGGGGACCTCGCCCTCGTAGCCCGGCGGCAAGAGCAGATATTTTCCACCCTTGCCCTTGTCCGGACCGGCATTGCCGACATCGCCGACATATTGGAACCAGTGATTATCGATCATGCCCAGGATATTGGGCGGCGTCTCGATGACCAGCGGACCGGCCTTGGTGTCCAGCCACATCAGATTGTAGATGCTTTCGGTGTTGCCGGTCAGGTACAACGAATGCGAGTCCATCAGGTTTTCGAAGATCAGGATGGTCTGGTTGTTGTCGGCGCCCTGACTGGCCAGTCCAACCCGCAGGGCTTCAACCGATGCGCCGGGCATGGCGTTGAGGAAGGCATCGACGCCGCGCATGAAGTCGAGGTTGTCGTAAAGCTTCTCCGAAGTGGCGTCATCCGGGAAGCCGTCGAAAAAGTTCAGCTTGCCAAGCCTGGTGTCCAAACTCTCCGGCGTGATGATCGAATCCGGTATCGGCGTCGTCATCTTCGTCTTGGGCGCTTCGGCGGACGCAGTGCCCAAGCCCATCAGTACCACCGCGGCGGCGGCGCAGAGCAGTCCCGTCGTGCGTATCATAATTCTCTCCTCATCTACATCCGACGCCACGCGTCAGCCTGGTCGGGATAATTATTGCGCCACTTCGATACCGGGCGGCTGCCACGTCCCTTCGCCAGCCGGCAGGATCGAAGGCGCTTCCGTCTTCGGCCAGTACAGGCGCATAACGAGATAGATCGTGCCATTGGGCGCAGGCAGCCAGTTAGCTTCCTTGTCCGTGCCGGGGCTGTCTTTCTGGATATAGAGGGTGAGCGAGCCATCCTCGTTTTTCTTCATGCCGGGCAACATCGGCGAGTTGATGAGATAGCGATTGATCGGGTTCTTGATCAGGAACTGGCTCTTGCCGTCATACATCGTCACCGACCAGAAGGAATTCACCGGCGGGAGTTTCCCGGCGGGAAAGGTGAGAGTGTAGTTGTGCTTGCTGCCGTCGAGCGGTTCCCCGGTTGCAGCCGTTCTGGTGAAGGGGTACATGGCCTCTGCTGCATCATTGCCATAGAGGCCTGCCTTTGCAGCTCCGGCCCGCAGCAACCAATCGCCATTGTAGAAGGCCTCGTCGCCAAGAAGCGAGCTGACGTTCCAGCCGTTGATGGGTTTGTTTCCGCTGGCCAGCCATTTGTTGATTTTATCGTCACCTTGCTTCATGCCTATCAGCATTTCTGCTTTGTGTTCGACCGATAGATCCTTCAACTCGAAGGTTTTGCCGGGACCGATGCCAATCTTCGCTAGTTTCGCACGAATATCCTTGTCCCTTGGCGTCTCGGGGACGAATTGCAGGGCCGCATCGAGATATTGGAAGAAGTTGTCCTTGATCCCGGCTGTGGTGGCAGGAAGGAACTCGATCGTCGGCGCGGCGGACGGGGCGGGTTGCTTAAGAAAAGCGGAAAGCGGCTGCGCCTTGTAGCCGGCCTGAATTTTCTCGACGTTCGGCATATCTTCCAGGTTGATAAGCTGGGTCCGAAAGTTGGCGAACACGAACGGGGTGGTCGAGGAGAATACCTGCTTGATGCCAGCGGGTTTCTCGCCTTTCCAGTCGGGTCCGACGACGAGATAGGAGCCCGGATCGTTCCCCGTAGCGCGGCTGCCGATGTAGCCGAAGTTGTACGTGTTGCCATCGATCAACTGCACCGAATAATAGCGCTCCTTCTCCACCGCCGGCACGGAGATCACCATCGGCTCGGCACGCAAGTCCAGCCATAGTATGGAGTATGGCGTGTCGCTGTTGGGGGTGATGATTGCCGTGTCCGCCGGGGTGGCGACTTGATGCATGTTGTTGATTGCGTTGAACGGCGCCTTGAACTGGCTGGACTTCGGGTCGACGGCGAATTCATTCATCACCGCATAGTTCATCACGAGCGGTAAGCCGTAGATGAAGCCCTCCTCGGCGATGTCCTTGGCCTCGATGATGCCGGGGTAGCTCTGCGCCATCAGCAGGCTTGGCTTTGCAATCGCGGCGCCAGCGGCAATCGCCGCGGCTGAGCGAAGTAGATCTCGCTTTGTTAACATGCCGTACTCCTTTTTCATTCGATGAATTATCGAATTCGTGTGTTTCACAATTCTTTTCGACAGTTCGCGCAGGCAGGCAGGCCGGTGTTCTCATTTTTTCGGGAACAGAAGTGTAATTCCGGTGCGAAACCTAAGCCCGTCGGGACCGGTGTCGGGGCTTTCAGCCCAATAGCAGGAGGCGACTGTCAGTCATCAGCGGTCCGGGTGTGTCTTCTCGACCACGTGCTTGTCCTTGCCCTCCAGTGCGGTCCCCGACTTCCTCGGTCAAACCTGCCTATCATTCTTGCTCCCCTCGCCTTGCGCAATTCCGCGGATCGATGTCGACCTTCGAAAGGCCTCGTTTCTGTCGATCAACCGGCGGATTGAGAATTCCGCCTGCGGAACCGACGCGCTGCCGCGGACAATGCTTTTTTGCCTTTTGGCCCGATACTCGCCAGCATTGCGCCACGTTATCAAAGCAACCTAGGCTCGGCATTCGTGACGTGCCAGCCGCAGCATGTAAGTTACGTGGACCACCCCGTAATCGACGAAGAAACGAGGTGGGGGCGGGTCGAAAACCTCAACACGCGAGGCGGATGCCTCCGCAGGAAGGAAGTATGGCTGACGCCGGGATCGCCATCAGTCGGCCGCAGGTCGCGGAAGCTTGGCCATTTTCTGGGCATTGATCGCTGCGACGGCCGAGAGCACCGCGGCACGCGCTGCAATGAGGCCCCCAATGGCGGCAGACAACCCGGTTATTCCCTGCAGGCCCAAGCGTCAACGGGCAGTTCGAAGTGACATCATTGGGCCACCGGCATTCGCGCCGGTGTCCAGGAATCCCTGCCTATATCGTCGGTCCGTGACCATTCGTACGCGTGCGCCGGACATGATGCAGATCAATGCGCATTTGGGATGGGAGACGGTACGCCAACACGGATCAATCTTGAAAAGTTTGGCGAAAGGCCCGACTCCCGCGCACGGCCGTCAATGTGGGCTGCATTCCTCAAAACCGACATCGGCAAGCTGACATCGAGTGCACCCCGTGCATACGCATATTCGGGAAGATAGCCGTTAACGATGAGGCGCCAGTCAAGAGGCACCACGTCACCGACGGCTCGCATCATCTTGACGATCGTGGTCGTGCAGTTCGTCGTAATGGAATTATAGAACTCCGGAGTCGTGGAAAGTGCATTTGCGTCCAAGACGTATTCCAACAAGAGCGCCCGGGCCGCTTCCGGTGACGCTTTTAGCCGATAGATTTGGACATCCTCTCCGCGAACGTTTGACCTGACGCCGACGACGTCTCGCTCGTCAGCCGCAATAATGACCAGGGGATTGCTCTTGAACAGGTCTGCCATGGGAGAAAACTTGCCGCCTCCCTGGCGTCGCACCTCAATCGACCAGGCAAGATAGTCACCTCCTGCAAAGCCGAAGCTTATGATGACATGGGCGATTTTGGTCCCGGACCAATAAGACATGAAGAGGTCGACCGTCTGAAGGTTGGAGAGGTCGTAGGTCCGCGTTGTCCAGCGTTCGGTGAAATCAGTAGCGCTACGCCATTCGAAGTCGCGCACATCAGTCAGCGTCAACAGGTTACCGTCGCGGGTGCCGGTTACCTGACGGGCAACGTCGGGCGCCCAGTCCGCGTGATCGAAAGGCCTGATGGTGCTCCACCAAACCAGAACCACAGCAAACGCAGCTGCAAAAAGGACAAGCGCCCTGATGCGAAACCGGCTGAAGAGCGCGATGACGGTGGCGAGGCCGAACAAGACGAAAAGGACGCCGGCAACAGCCCGTCCAAGCTCAGCCACGGGCAGGCGATACCACATGGCAAGTCCGGCCCAGGCAGTCAGGATTGCGACGGCTAGCGAAAGGATAATGGCAAGCGAGATCCGAGCGACGCGACGCATTCATTCCCCTTTTTAGCCAGACGGACCGTGGCAACGTTCCTGCGGATGCGGTTGACTCTCCCCGTCATCCGGCTTCAGTGCCGCCGCTTTGGCTTCGACGAATGATTATTTCTTGCAGTCTTTGATAGTCGAAGCGGAGCCAACGCATTCCTTGCCAGCACTCGATTTCCGGCTGGTCTGGGACCCCGTCAAGGCGCCGATGTGGTTGCCTAAATTTTCTCTGCTGTTTTGATCGACCGCTGCAACAGGTGCCGCAATCACCAACCCTGCCGCGCTGCCCGCCGCTGCCGCCGCACCGGTCGTTGCGTGAATGATCGTGTCGCCCAGGCCTATCCTGTTGTCGGTCAACGTCTGGCCGCTGGCCATACGCGCCCCGATCAGTTGCACGATCTGCGGTGACGAGGCGAACTTGCCGTGATGCAAACGATCTCCGGATTTGATTTTCGTCAGATCGATGACGGTTATATTGTTGTTCGCGAGTTCTTCCTTGTATGGAGCTTGTTCCGGATCAATCGATCCGAGCCGGGGGATATCGCCCCAGACCCGTCGCGAAACTTTGAGCGCGCGATCGTCTTGCGAGACAAAGAGGGTGAACTGCGGGTGCTGTTTGCCCATGTCGGCAATCTGAGTGCGAAACACGTCGACGTCGACGTCTGGCGCTGCAAGCATGACGTTTTTGAACTTCGCCGGAAGACCGCCATTGCGGATGGCCATCTGGCGCAAGCCTTCCAACGCAAGCCAGTTGCCCATCGAATGGGCGAGGATCGAAACTTCCTTTATCTGGGGATCGCGTGCAAGATATTGGAACAGCAGTTCAAGCGCATTTCGCGTGTAGTTGGTGCTTTCACGATCGTAGCCATACGCCAGCGCACTGCCTCGGGAGGGCCATGTGACCAGGATCGGGACGCTTTGCGTGTCCGTGTCCTTTGCGATCTGCGCAAAACGATAGACCGCGTCTTCAAAGCGATTGTTGAATCCGTGAATAAAGACGAGGACACTGTGATCCGGGCTCTTCCTGACCGAGGCGCTAAGCCACCCCTACGCTGTCTCGAGCGTCAATTCTTGGGCCTGCACGACGGCGAAATCAGTCGCCGGGTTTGATGGCAGCTTCTTGGGCCATGCAACCTCTCCAACCTTGCGGACGGATGGCGGAGGGATCGAAACCGTAATTTCAGCGAACGAGGGGGCCAGTCCGCGCTCGCCCGTATACATTTGTGCCGGATTGGAGGACCGACTGCGTGTCGTTGCGACCAGCATTTCCACCTTGCTGGAGGAAGGCGAGGTGTCGGCCACGGGCAGCAGCACATTCGTCGGACGGGACGCGCACCCCCACAGCAGGCCAACCAACGCCGACGCCAACAAGACGTTGCTGATACGTCTGACTGTGGACAGGCTCACGAAACAGTTCCCCAAAACTCTTCTCCCGTTTCGAAGTCATCCCCAACTCAGATCCAATCAGAACCGAAATCTGGCGCCGATGATTGGTCCCTGCATCGCTATGTCAAACACAAATCGGTCGTCGTCGTAGTCTACGGCAAGGTAGCGATATCCCGCTTCCAGCGTGACCCAATCACGGTACCGGTATTGAAGCGTGCCCTGCACCTGCCAATCGATGTCGGCGCCAAGCCCGAAGCCACCGACATCCGCCTCGCCATGGAGTCCGAAACCGTTGCCGAGAGCAACATCGCCGGCCACACCAATAATGGGGTCGACCCAGGTCTTGCTGCCGCTGGCCTCTCTTACGGCGAGAGGGCCAGTAACGGTCAGATCCGCATCGAGGTGCCAAAGCCGTCCGCCGGCCAGAACGTCCAAGGTCGCGGTGCCATTGTCGACGACCCGATAGGAGCCGCCGAAGGTCCACACCACCGTATTCATGTTCGCTTCGGCCGAAAAAAGAGCCAATGGGCCGGGCGACGTGCCATCGGCCTCGAGTCCCAGGTAGATGAAGTCGGTGAAAAGAGCGTAGCGGCCATTGCGCGCCTCGCCGGCAAGCATGACCGGCGGGGGAGACCAATCGATGTGGTCGAAAATCTGGCCGAAATCGACGTCGATATCTACCGGCGACAGGCCCCTGACGCCGACCCTGCCCTTCATTCCCGCCATCCAGAAATAGGGTTCTGCGGTGAAGGTCCAGGCCGGCACGGCTTCAGCAGGCACGGGCGCGGCTTCAGGAAGTTGCGTCGCAGCGTCCGCAGCGATCGCCGGCACCGCAAACAACGCTGCCGCTGTTCCCGCCGAAGCCAACACGAGAGCTCGGATGATTCCCATATCGAAGTCCCCTCTAGTTCCGTCTTTTACTTCATGGCCGATGCGATCGCGCCCACAGTGACAACATATCTGTATCCGCGCTGCTCAGCCAATGGATATCGGATTCCGATCTTTTTTGATGTCGACAGCGGTTCGTTTGGTTCGTGGCTGCCGCGGACGGACAGTGCTGGGCTTACTTCGGGGCAATTCCCGTGCGGAATCGAGCCCCTCGGGTCCGCTATCGGGGCTTACCGTGACGACAAGTGCCGGGAGCACGGCTGCTATAGTTTGGTGGAGGTCGATTGCCAGACAGAAATTCCAAGCCAGCCTCCGCTAATTAATTCTGGCGTGGCGGCCAAGGAATGACATGCGGTTTCCGGGCGGCATCCGCGCGCAGCACGGCTCCGACCTCCCCAACCAACCGATCCACCAGTTCCTGCCATTCGGCTCGTCTGGACTCGCGCAATGCCGGCGGGACCTTGTCGATCCTCAAGAGTGCCAGCTCCGCTTCTGCGAGTTCCTCGCACATATCCTGAAAGCCCTCACTTCGGCCCAACAGCCGATGGATCGCCAATTCAAATTGCGGGAACCGACGAACCGCCGCCGAGACCGCTCTTTGTCTATCAGCCGGTTCGTCGTCCATCCTCATGGCGCAAGTTCGTGTTTTTCCGAAACCACCGTAGCCTATCGCAGGGAGGCGGCTGCGGAATGTAAGTTACGTGGGCGACAGGGTAATATCTGAACATTCCATAGCGAGCTCGGTCGGCACCAAGCCTAAAATCGCAAACTCAAATTGCGCTGCCGGCGAGGCCGCCTAACTCTTTGATCCGTTGTCATCCGCCGGTGCATTGCGCGAACCGTCGCCGTCGTCCCAGCGTTATCCGTTCAGACTACTGGGAGTATTGCAAGAACAGGCTCGCGGTTATAAATTACGCAGCGAGGGTAACCGGCGAAAAATGAAATATAACTGGGAGTGGTCACCCCCAGAACGTCAGGTGAGGGAACCAAGGTGATCCGGGCGGAACCAGCCATAGGGAGGGAGCATGGGCTCGCCCCAGAGGATTGTCGTGCCCAGCTTGCCCTGATCCTCAACAGCGCGGACTTCGATGCAACCGGTCGCGAGCGCCGCTTCCTCAGCCATGTGGTGGAGGAGACGCTGGCGGGTCGCGGTGATCGTATCAAGGCCTATTCGATCGCAGTCGAAGTGTTCGGCCGTGACATGTCCTTCGACCCGCAGACGGATCCGATTGTCCGAATCGAGGCTGGCCACCTCCGGCGCGGGCTCGAACGATACTACCTGACTGCCGGACACGACGATCCGATTCTCATCACGATCCCGAAAGGCGGTTACGTTCCAACGTTCTCGGTGCGATCGCCCCTCGAGACCATTGAGCCGGACTTGCCTGTCGACCGGGCAGAGAAAGTCCCGCCCCCTGCTCGATGGATGAAGGCATCATGGCTGACGGTGGCTCTTGCGGCAATCGTCGCGGCATTGGCTGTTCTGGCATTGGGATTGGCGAGGAGCGACGTTCGCCCGACTTCGCCTGAGATCCCGCGACTGCTGGTCGAGACGTTTGACGACCTTTCAGGAACGGAAGCCTCCAGGGCGATTGCGAGCGGATTGAGGCAGGAAGTCGTCAGCCAGCTTTCCAAGTTCAAGGATATCGTGGTCGTGGAGTCGGCCGCAAAGGGGGAGGATCCATCGATCTCGCCGGCAAGATTTGTCCTGGCCGGAAGCGTGAACCTGTCGACCGATGCCTTCCGGCTTCGGGTCCGGCTGCTCAACCGGGCGGACAACTCGGTTCTGTGGGCAGAAAGCTATGATGGCGGGCTGAAAGTGGCGCAGCTTGTGGAAGTCCAGACGGACATCGCGCGTAATGTGTCATCGAGCCTGGCCCAGGCATACGGCGTCATCTTCCAGGCAGACGCCAATCTCCACGTCGTCAATCCGCCCGACGATTGGGCCGCCTACTCTTGCACGCTTTCTTTTTACGCATATCGGGTCGGTGTCGATGCAGAAAGCCGGTCATCGGTACGCGCGTGCCTTGAGAAGGCGGTGGACCGCTTTCCGGCCTACGCCACCGCTTGGGGTCTTCTCTCGCTAATCTACATAGATGACTACCGATTCGAGTTTTCAGCCGACTCCGAAGAGTCCGCCGCTGCGCTCGATCGCGCCTTGGCGGCGGCAAGGCGATCTGTGGGGCTTGATCCTGTCAACATCCGGGGACGCCAGGCCGAAATGGTTGCGCTCTATTTCCACAAGGAGATCGATGCCGCATTGAAAGTGGGCAAGCAGACTTTAACCATCAACCCGAACGACACCGAGTTTATGGGTGAATATGGAGAGCGCCTGGCGGTTTCTGGAAATTGGCATGACGGATGCCAGTTGATAGCGGAGGCGCGTCAGAAGAACCCAGGGCCAGGCTACTATGACGTGGATCTGGCCCTTTGCTCGTATTTCAGCGGGGATTATCCTCAGGCAGCCATGTGGATCAACAAATCGCCATTTCCGTCGAATCCGATCTATCATTTGCTTGCCGCTGCCGTTTTCGGCGAGGGAGGATACAAAATCGCGGCTGATCGCGAGGTCGCATGGCTGAACCAAAATCAACCTGATTTGGTGAAGAACATGCGCCAGGTGGTTTCGGCGCGGTTGGCCCGTTCGCAGGATGTCGAGTTTTTCCTCGGCTCGCTAAGGAAAGCGGGCCTTGGCATCGCAGACTGACCATAATTCTGCAGATAGGATCCGACTAATTGTTACGCACAGAGCTGCCCAACGACTCCCGGGCCGTCTCGAAGAAGCTCAAGCAGTCCGGCGGCTTATGGCGGCGGTCCCCGGGGGCGACTCAGAAATCAGCGGCGCCCGCCCTCACCTGCCCGTCGGCGAAGCCGGCATCATCAAAAACAACGAGATCTGGATGGACGGAAGTGTTCGTTCGAATGATGCTATTGCCTTGTCTTGAGCGCAGGTTTTGATCAGCCAGCACAGCGCCTCCTCTTAAGCCCGCTGGCGGTCTAGGCCCGGCGGCCTGCTGATAGTCCCCCAATAGAGCTGCCGGGCCGCTCGAACTTGCTCAATGGAAGGCGCGGACTTCCAGGATCCGGACTGAACTGACAAGCACACCAGAGGCATCATCTTTGGCGAGGTGCTGCATCATTGAGCACCGCTGAAGAGTGAATAGCTGACAACGCAAAAAAAGCCCCGCCGCTCCATTTGCGAAGCGGCGGGGCCCCCCACTCGCCCCCATTGATGCCCATGCAATTGCGGTGCCAGACGTGTTGACCCATTGCGGCGCACCTTTGATGCCAGAACGGCCTATCACAGTTGAGAGGGCTGGATGGAGCGGGTCGATGGAGTATCGACTTTTTTGCCGCAAAAGCTTTCCCGCCGGAACGCTTGCTCGTCTGGATGGTTGGTTGAGATGCAGGAGATGCGAGGCGTGGCCAAGAAGCTGTCAATCGCCGAAACGTTGCGACGAACCTCTGACCAACTAAAGAGGATCCGGAAACACGTCGCCAATGGCGGTCATTTGGACCAGATGCAAGAGGTCGACGCCCTGGTAGGCCTCGCCAAAGAAGTGGCTGACCGGCAGCTGGCCGGATTTGAAAGCCTGGCAGAAAACGATGGCTCTGTGGAAGACGATGACGATGCAAAGCACTGAGCGTTGTCGACCGGCTCGTGACATTCCGCGATAACGGAATTACTTGATTTGCCAAAATCGGTACTATGCAACACGGCGGACCCCCCAATCCGCCAGGCCGGCGCCGTCAAGCGTTCTTACCCCAACGCCCCCCAAGCGGCGCCGGCCGCTCGGCTGCGCAGAGACGCGCGGGTTTGACAGGTTTTTTCTGCAACTTGCGGCGATCTGTGCACGCACCACGCAATCGGGAGATTCCCATCGCTCTCGGCGGCCTTTAATACCCGATCTGCGATATCGCAGCGGATAATGGGATCGTCCGCAATATGCTCCATTGGATTCTGGTTGAAAAACATCTCCGCCCCCGCGCTTGGCGCTGAGAATGCTCAACGGTTACCGCTTTGAACAGTCGTCAAATGACGACCCAGACGAATTTTGCGGCACGACGCACGTCGGCGTAGTCGCGTGGAGCCGAGACGCGGATCCTGCCCGTTGGTCCGGCGTAACAAAAGCTTGTAGCCGGGAACAACCACTCGACGACTCGCGTTTGTTGCGAAGGCCCGCTTCTTTTGCACGGGCAGCGAGCCTCGAAGGTTCGCAATGCCACACCGGCGTTTCAATCGCACCCGCCTCAGCCCTCATGACTTGGCTATCTGTGAACGCGTGTACGATCAGGTTTGCGCAGATGAACACATCGACCCTTTGAGCCGGGATGCCGAAGCCTTAGCGGTGATGATTGTCGCAATCTTCCGAAACATTACCACCAGTGAGCGCGAACTGCTGAAAGAGGTCAGGTCGCTTCGTCGCTCAAAGGGCGCAGAAATGGCGCGCTAGCTTGGCGGGTTCCGAGGCGAATCGTTCCAGTCCCGCTTTGGCACAGCCGGATTGGCATCTTAATTGCCTTTTGAGTCTCGCCAGAGTGTAGCCACAGCGCTTGCGAAGGAGATGGAAATGGGTTTAGCCGAAGACCTCTCTGATGTTGCCCTCACATTTGCTTGTCCGGATTGCTCCTATCCGGCGGTAAGGAAGGGCTCTGCGCTGAAAACGATCGCCCGCTTCAGATGCGACGGGTGCAACGCCAAGGTGCGGATCACCTATCCGCAGAAACTGGCGATCTTCGAAAAGCACAAGCTATTGACCGCGCAAGGGGCAAAGCAATAACTCAACCCTGCTTATGCGGTTAAGAGCCAGGTAAACGGATTACGAAGCCGACGCGATGACCACGGCAATTGAGGACATGTATCGGCCGCTTGCGTTAACCGCGCGGTTGCTCGTCCAGTGCTGGCCACAGCTATTGCTTGTCGGCTGCCTGGGTATGATCGCTCATGGTCTGCTGCTTCAGGGCGCCGTGTCGATCGGCCTCCAATTCCCGCTGGGCGGAATGGTCATGCTATCGCTGGTGGTCCTTGCCAAGCTGACGGTGCTGGTCATGATGTTCGTGGCGCTCCGGCCGCATATGCCGGCGGTGGCGGCACTGAGGCAAAAAGCCAAAAAGGCTGTGGACGAAACAAAGCGCGAGCCGGTCCTGGCGATTACCGCCGCTGCGATCCTGCCGTTCTTCGCCTATTATGCCGCCTGGGGTTTTCTAGGCGATACGGTTCGCGAATATTCGCGCATGGCGCTCGCCCAGGCCGATTTCGGCAAGAGCGTCGACATCTTCGCCATTCTTCAGTCAAGCGGCGTGGCACTGTCGATCGTCATATGCTGGCTGGTGCGTTTTGCCGCCAAGCGACTGAATGCGGGCGCCTCTCACCCCTACTGGCGGCTGCTGATCGTGGCGACGGACGCAACCTGGGTCTTCATCGGCCTTTATGCGCTCGGCGTATGGAAGGACCAGTTCATCCGCTGGCTTGGCGCAGGCGCCGCCCTGCAACAACTCAGCCTCGATCTGCTTGCGCCAGTAAGTCAGGCGGCCGCGGCCGGCCAGTTCGTTCCCTTGGAATTCCGGCCGCTTCCCTTCGGCGAGCAGCTTCAGGATCTATTCTTTTTCGCGTTGCTGCCGATGGTCTGGCTGGTGATGGCGGCGATCATCAACGGCTATGAACTTTCGGCGCCGGCCGCTTCCGGTCCTGCGCCATACCGAGCGACCTCCTGGCAGAAGTGGCTGAAGGATTTCGCGTCTCACTTCGTTGGCGGCTACCGCAGCCGCTACTCGCCGGTCTGGACCTGCCTCAAGCTGACGCTCAGTGCCGGCCCGGCCACGCTTGTCACCTTCGTCATCGCCTATCAGGCCATCTCCTGGGCCGGCGCCTGGACTTGGTATGGCCTGACAAGGCTGATCGGAGCGCATGATCTCGGGACCTGGCAGATCTTCGCCGATACCATCAGCCTGTTCATCGGCAGCCCAAGCGAACTCGACGGAGGAATCCTGCTCGACGCGGTCCGGGTCGCGCTGCTTGCAGCCGTGCTCGAGACCGCGGTCGCCATGGCTGGCGCAGCGACTGGCGTCAGGTCCGCGGCTCGCTGACGATGAGATAACTCGGCAGACCCGAGTAGAGGGCGATCGACAGCGTCAGGCCGCTCGCCGCAGGTGGGATCGAAAAGCTGGCAGCCATCCGTGCCGGTTTGCCGGGCTCCGTCGCGGCGAATGCCATGCCGCCGCACAGGGACCGTTGCTCGGCCTCCGGATACTGCTTCCTGACCACCGGATCGGCAAACAGGGTTGGCCGCCATTCGCGACCGCTCCCATCGGAAAGCCGCACCTCGCAAGGTACCGAGCCGAGCGCTTTCGGGTCAGCAGCGAGAGCTTCGAATTCGGCAAGCACGACGGTGCTTCCCGCGCTGCCTGCCAGTCTGGTGAAGCGTGTCACGGTCCAGTTGGCGCCGGCATAATCGATCGGCTGTCCCAAGCTCGCAGATAGCGGCTGACGCAGATGTTGGGAGCGCCAGTCCTTGATGCTTCCCCACGTCTGCACGGCCAGCGCGGCAGGCAGTGCGACCACCAGCGCCATCATGCTCAGCCAGTAGCCTCGCCGCGTTGACGTCACCTTTGCGGGAGAACTGTCCATGGCGGCCTTTCTTCGGTGCGGCGGATTGTGATTGCCGGCTCGATGTCCTTGCCGGAAACATTCGTGGCGATGCGGATCTCGTCGTCGAGCGGCAGCAATTTTGTGGGTGCGACCACGACGGTGCCGCCGGCGACAGCATCCTCCGGCACTTCGAACATCAGAAGGACCCGACGTGGCAGCCCGGGCTGGTAGACATCGCCCGGCATCATTCCGATCGTCGCCGGCACTCGGTCGGTCAGGACATGACGGACGCCGCTGCGGCTCAGCCACTCGCCCGATGTGAGACCCAGGGTCTCGAATTTCGCCTCGGCCTCGCCTTCGACCACAACCCATACGCCGGAACTCGTGTAGGTCTTTGACTTGCCGAAGGTCTCGACGTTGAGAACACGCGCCACCCTGGCGCTGTCCAGCGAAAGCGCGAAGGCGCGAGCCTCCACACGCTTGTTCATGCCGCCCGAAGCGACTATCGGCGATGTAATGTCGCTGTACAGCGGGCGCGTATGCTGCATGCCGTAGAGCACGGCGGCAGCCAACAGCAGCGCCAGCGTCGAACGCACCATGCGCATCATGGCGCCTTCTCCACCGGCAGATCGACCGTCGCAACGGGATCACGGTCGTACCACCCGCTTGCGCCGTAGAGATTGTCGCGCCGCTTGTAGATCTGGCCGGTGACGGTGATCGTCACCTTGTCGGGCACGGGCACACCGGCCGGCCACTCCCAGGCCATGGTCAGACGTTCCGGCATGTTGGGATTGAAATATCCCGCCAGATACTTGTCGCGATCGAGATAAACCGTCGGCATCGGCAGCTTTTGCGCCGGCGAGCCGAGCGTGACGACGCGATGGAGCACGTTGTTCGGTGTGGCGGAACGGTTCACCACATCCAGATCCACCATCATAAGCTGCACGGGTCGTGATGGCGGAACGCCTGTCGGCGGCACGGTTCCGACACGTGCCGTTCGCAAGGTCACAAACCAGCGACCGGTATCGATCTGCTGGCCCGCCTGCACAACAGGCGCCTTTGGCGGATGGGCAGCCTCGTAGAGCGTCATCGAAAACGAGATTGCCGATGCGGCCAGCCCGCCCAGGCCAGCGATCAAGAAGGCATACAGCCTTTGCCGTACTGTCGTTCGTGTCGGTTGCGTCATGCGCCGTGCGGTATGCGATGGTCCTCGGGCCAGCCTTATACGATGCGAGAATAATTTGTTACAACAGCAGCGGCAGACACCAGGAGCGGCATTGAGTCCCGATGGCCGGGCCCGGCTCGGCGCCCCCTCACCTGCTTCACTTGTCCGACCACACCGCCAGCTCGTAGCCGTCGGGGTCGGAGAAGTGGAAGCGGCGGCCGCCCGGGAAGGAATAGGCGGGCTTGACGATCTTTCCGCCGGCTTCCTCGACATGGCGCTGGGTCTCGTCGAGCTTGTCGGCATAAAGGATCACCAGCGGCCCGCCTGCCGCCTTGCTCTGGCCGCCGAGAGCAAAGCCGCCGGTCAGGCGGCCGTCGTTGAACTCGCAATAGCTTGGCCCGTAGTCCTTGAAGGACCAGCCGAAGGCCTTTCCATAGAAGTCGCGCGAGCGCGCAATGTCGCCGACAGAAAACTCGACATAATCGATGCGCTTGTCGTTGCTGGATTTAGCCATGATCTTCTCCTTTCGCGGTCTTGGATGCTCAGCGTTCGAGCATTGCCTTCAGGGTGTTGAGGTCGCGCTGCACGGCCTCGGCGTCGGCAGTGAACCTCTCTTGCGTCATGTCCGGCGTCCTCAAGAGCACGAACATGACCTCCGCGCCGGTCCCGTTAGGAAGCACGCGCACCGCATTGCGGGTTTCCTTGTCCTCGGCAAAGACGATGTGATCGAGTACGCCGTATTCGTTCGGCCGGGAGAAGCGGATGCGGATGGGCCGGCCGTCGGGGTTCTCGGCAGTCGATTCCTCGCCCGATCGTTCGAAGCGCCTGCCGAGGCCTGCCGCCCAGCGCTGGAAATTCTCAGGGATGGAGGCGAAGTCATAGACTTCGCGCCAGTCCCGGTCGATGGACACGGTGATGATGCGGCATTTGTAGATCGTCATATCCGCCTCCTTTCAACGAAGGCAGACTAGGCGGCGTTGGTGGTGGCGTATTGAACGAAACGGCCAGTTCAGGCGCCGAGCTGTCGCAAAACCATCGCCGGTGAGAAGCCCGACAGGCGCCGCACCTCGCGCGTTAGATGCGCCTGGTCGGAGTAACCCGCCTCGAACGCAAGATCGGCCAGACGCGGCTCGGCAGACTGCCGCGCCAGATTCAGGAACCGCTGGAAGCGGAGAATGCGGTCGAGCGTCTTCGGGCCATAGCCGAAAGCTTCCTGGCAGCGGCGGCGAAGCGTTCGCGGGCTGACGTCGAGCCGGTCGAGGATCACCGCCATGCCCGGACCGGCGGATTCGGTTTTCAGTGCGTTGAAGGCAAATCCCATGTCCGCAGGCGGCGGCTCGACATCCGGCGCAAGCCTGCAGAGTGCCGCCTGCATCGCCCGCATCCGCTCCATCGTGGAGGACGCATCGCCAATTTTTTGGGCGATTTCGCGCGCCCGCGCTCCCCAGAAGTGGCTGAGCGCCACCCGGCCGCCGACGATTTCCGACATCGGCAGACCGAGCCACCGGCTTGCCGCACCCGGTCGGAAGCGGGCGCCGATCACTGTGGAGCCAGGTGTCAGCGTAGCGAGGGCAACGGCCACGTCGGGGCCCGCCACGACCAGATCGCCGTCGATCCAGGTGATGTCGACGCAGCCGTCGGGGACCACGGCCGACAGGCTCGCCGCGTCCGGGCGCAATGTATTGGACCACGCACACTGGAAATGCCCTTCGAGTGCGGCCGGAGGATCGAACTCGCGGTATTCGCCGATTGCCCCGGAAAGGATTGGCGCCCCGGAAAGGACGGGTGTGTTGTCGTCAGACGTCACTAGCCTCTCCTGCAAGGAACATTTCCAGGCACCGTACTCTTCGGTACCCGAAATCTATTGCGGTGGCGGCGCGCTTCAACCCTTCCCTCTGCTCCTCAACCCAAAGTTGAATCTTGCACTGTGAGCGGGCGTCTGCGGTGCCATGAGCTAAAGACCGGGGCGTCGTTCGATTGGCAGCTTTCACCGGCTGCTGGCGATTTCGACCGCGATAGGCAGTTTGCCGTCTTTATCGCCATGGAG
Organism: Mesorhizobium sp.; assembly: GCA_004020365.1. Classification (GTDB taxonomy): domain Bacteria; phylum Pseudomonadota; class Alphaproteobacteria; order Rhizobiales; family Rhizobiaceae; genus Mesorhizobium. The sequence continues at coordinate 20,785 of SAQR01000021.1, read as the reverse complement.
CCTTGACGCACGGGAACCATACACGTTAGGGCGTCCGGGCACGAACGATTGGCGACCAAGCAAGGAAATTCCAGCAGATGGAAATTTTTACCGCCGCTGGCCTCGCGGCCCTGTTCCAGGTCATCGCCATCGACCTTGTGCTTGCCGGCGACAATGCCATCGTCATCGGCCTTGCCGCGGCGGGCCTGCCGTCGGATCAGCGCAAGAAGGCGATTCTCGTCGGCATTCTGGCGGCCACCGTGCTTCGCATCTTCTTCGCTCTGATCACCCAGTGGCTCCTCACCATCGGCCCCATTCTCCTCATAGCCGGCGGCCTGCTGCTGCTTTGGGTGTGCTGGAAGATGTGGCGCGAACTGCGTGTCAGCTACGAGCAGGAACATGACGCGACGGAAGCGTTGTCGAATGTCGATTACGACAAAAGCGGGACGATTGGCGGCAAGGGACCGCGCAAGACCTTCGCACAGGCAGCCTGGCAGATCGTCATTGCCGACGTTTCGATGTCTCTCGACAACGTCCTTGCCGTCGCCGGCGCGGCGATGGACCATCCGACGGTCCTGATCATCGGTTTGGCGCTGTCGATTGCGCTGATGGGCTTTGCCGCTTCGTTTGTCGCACGCCTCCTGCACAAGTACCGCTGGATCGCTTATATCGGCCTCGTAATCATTCTCTACGTCTCCGTGAAGATGCTTCTGGATGGTGCCGTGCAGCAGTTCCCCGAACAGTTTGCGTTCCTGGCGCCCTGGTTCGGGCCGGGCGGTCATTGAATCCTTAGCAGTGCAGGTCTGGCCGGGCGGCGCCAAGTCGTTCCTCGGTTTGCTTGATTGCGGAACTATGCTATTGCGCCGTGCAAATTGAGCTTCTGCGAAGCTCAAAAGATCAACATGCATCGAGACTTCCGGGCCGGGCCTCAGGGTTTCCGGCCCGCGTCCATTGGAAACCGCAAATGTCTGCCCCTCGCGTCAGTTTCGTCAGCCTTGGATGCCCGAAAGCCCTGGTGGATTCGGAGCGCATCATCACCCGCCTGCGCGCCGAGGGTTATGAGATCGCGCGCAAGCATGACGGCGCCGATCTGGTCGTCGTCAACACCTGCGGCTTTCTCGATTCGGCTCGCGATGAATCGCTCAATGCCATCGGCTCCGCCCTTTCGGAGAACGGCAGGGTCATCGTCACCGGCTGTCTCGGCGCCGAACCTGATGTGATCCGCGAAAAACATCCCAATGTTCTCGCCATCACCGGTCCGCAGGCTTACGAGAGCGTGATGGCTGCGGTGCATGAGGCTGCGCCCCCGAGCCACGATCCCTATGTCGATCTTTTGCCGCCGCAAGGGGTCAAGCTGACGCCGCGCCACTATGCGTATCTGAAGATTTCGGAAGGCTGCAACAACCGCTGCAGCTTCTGCATCATCCCGGCGCTGCGCGGCGATCTCGTCTCGCGGCCGGCGGCCGACGTGCTGCGCGAGGCCGAGAAACTGGCCAAGGCCGGCGTCAAGGAAATCCTGGTCATCTCGCAGGACACCAGCGCCTATGGCATCGACATCAAATACCAGACCAGCATGTTTGGCGATCGCGAAGTGCGGGCCAAATTCCTCGATCTGTCGGAGGAACTCGGCAAGCTCGGCGTCTGGGTACGCATGCACTATGTCTACCCCTACCCGCATGTCGCCGACGTCATCCCGCTGATGGCCGACGGAAAGATCCTTCCCTATCTCGACATCCCGTTCCAGCATGCCTCGCCGCGAGTACTGAGGAACATGCGCCGGCCCGCCCATGGCGAAAAGACGCTCGACCGCATTCGCGGCTGGCGCGAAATCTGTCCGGATTTGGCGATCCGCTCTACCTTCATCGTCGGCTTTCCCGGCGAGACGGACGACGATTTCGAGATGCTGCTCGACTGGCTGGACGAAGCCAGGATCGACCGCGCCGGCTGCTTCAAATACGAGCCGGTCAGGGGCGCCCGCTCCAACGAGCTCGGCCTCGAACAGGTACCGCAGGAAATAAAGGAGGCGCGCTGGCACCGTTTCATGCAGCGTCAGCAGAAGATCTCGGCGACGCAGCTTGCCAGGAAGGTCGGCAAGCGTCTGCCGGTGCTGATCGACGAGGCGCATGGCACCTCGGCGAAGGGCCGCACCAAATACGACGCACCCGAAATCGACGGCTCGGTGCATATCCAGTCGCGGCGCCCGTTGCGTGCCGGCGATGTCGTCACCGTCAAGATCGACCGTGCCGACGCCTACGATCTCTACGGCTCGGCGGTCTGACCGCATCTCGCCCTACGGCACCGCGCCTTTTCGGACGGCATAGGGCATGACCCTTCCGAAATCGATCGCGATTTCGGTCTCTTGCTAAACGAAAGGGCGCCAGCGGCGCCCTTTCTGTCAAGATTTCGGCCCAGCTTGCGCTTATTGCGGCAGCTTGTCATCGACGCCCTTGACGTAAAAATTCATGCCGAGCAGCGTCGGGTCGTCGGCGACTTCGCCTTCCTTCAGCCACGGCGTGCCGTCCTGCTTGGCAATCGGCCCGGTGAACGGGTTCCAGCCTTCGACGATCTTCTTCTCGGTGGCTTCCGCCATCGCCTTCACGTCGTCAGGCATGTTGGTGTAGGGGGCCATTTTAACCGCGCCGTCCTTGATGCCCAGCCAGACATTGCCGGGCTTCCAGGTGCCGTCGAGCGCGGCCTTCACCCGGCCGATATAATACGGCCCCCAATCGTCGACGATCGAGGTCAACTGCGCCTTGGGGGCGAACTTGATCATGTCCGAAGACTGACCAAAACCCTGCAGACCGCGCTCTTCGGCGACTTGCAGGGGAGCGGTCGAGTCGGTGTGCTGGACGATGATGTCGGCGCCCTGATCGAACAGAGCCTTGGCGGCATCGGCTTCCTTGCCCGGATCGAACCATGAATTGATCCAGACGATCTTCGCCTTGAAATCCGGCTTGATCGACTGGGCGCCGAGCATGAAGGAATTGATACCCATCACCACTTCGGGAATCGGGAACGAAACGATGTAGCCGGCGACGCCCGACTTCGATTGCCTGGCGGCGATCTGGCCGAGGATGTAGCGGCCTTCGTAGAAGCGTGCGTTGTAGATACCGAGATTTTCGGCCATCTTGTAGCCGGTCGCGTGTTCGAACATCACGTCGGGGAATTTCTTGGCGACCTTCACTTCGGGGTCCATGAAGCCGAAGGACGTGCCGAAAATGATCTTGCATCCTTCGCGCGCCAGGCGCTCGAAGGCACGATCGGCATCGGGACCCTCGGAGACGTTCTCCAGATAAGCGGTCTCGACCTTGTCGCCGAGTGCCTTCTCCACGTCCAGGCGGCCCTGGTCATGCTGGTACGAATAACCGAAATCGCCGATCGGGCCGGTATAGACCCAACATGCTTTCAGCTTTTCCTGCGCTTCGGCGGTCGCCGTCAGCGACAATGCCGCCGCCGCGGTGATCAGCGCAACAAGCAGTTTTTTCATCGTGTTACCTCTCTGAGTTAAGCCTTGGAGCTTCCCGTTTGCCTTTTATCGTCAACGATCCGGAACGAATGGCTGCCCCAAGGAAGCCGGTGTGTTCATCATCGTCAAACGCTTGTTGCGCGAGATTAGAACGAGAACCACGATGGTTGCCAGATAGGGCAACGAAGAAAGCAGTTGCGAGGGAACCGGAATGCCAAAAGCCTGTGCATGAAGCTGGCCGATCCAGACCGCGCCGAAGATATAGGCGCCAGCCAGCACCCGCCATGGCCGCCATGATGCGAACACGACCAGCGCCAGCGCGATCCAGCCGCGCCCGGCGGTCATGTTCTCCACCCATTGCGGCGTATAGACCAGCGACAGATGGCCCCCGGCAAGGCCCGCACAGGCGCCGCCGAAGATCACCGCCAGGTAGCGGTAGCGGATAACCCTAATGCCAAGCGCATGGGCCGATGTGTGGCTGTCGCCGATCGAGCGCAGCGTCAGCCCGGTGCGGGTCTTGAACAGGAACCACATGACGGCGGCGGTCAATGCAATCGAGATGTAGAAGATCGGGTCCTGGCCGAACAACAACCTGCCGATGACGGGCATCGCTGTCAGGCCGGGAATATCGAGGTTTGGCAGCCTCGCGCCGGGCTGGCCGACAAAGCTGGTGCCCATCATGCCGGAAAGGCCGAGGCCGAGCAGTGTCAGGGACAGGCCGGTCGCCACCTGGTTGGTGGCCAGCGACAACGTCATGACGGCGAACAGCAGCGAAAACACTGCGCCCAGGGCGATCGCCGCCAACAACCCGATCCATGGCGATCCGGTGAGATAGCCGGCGCCGAAACCGCCGACTGCCCCCATGATCATCATGCCTTCGACGCCGAGATTGAGCACGCCGGAACGTTCGACCACCAGCTCGCCGATCGCCGCGATAAGCAAAGGCGTCGCCGCGGTTGCGATGGTCAAAAGAATGTTGACGGTGATGTCCATCAGCGGGCCTCCTCCAGCTTCGGCGCGGCTTCAAGCGTCGGCGCCGCCAAGCCGATCAGACGAATGCGGTAGTGAATGAGCGTGTCGCAGCCGAGCACGAAGAACAGGAGCATGCCCTGGAAGACGCGCGCCACCTTATCGGAGATGCCGAGCGCGCTTTGCACCGCCTCGCCGCCGAGATAGGTCAGCGCCAGCACCAGGCCCGCCGCGACGATGCCCAATGGATTGAGCCGGCCGAGGAACGCCACGATGATGGCGGCAAAGCCGTAGCCGGGCGAAATCACCGGCTGCAGCTGGCCGATGGCGCCGGAGACTTCCGAGATGCCGGCAAGTCCGGCCAGTGCCCCCGACAGCATGAACGCGAAGAACACCATCCGCTTGATGCCGAAGCCGGCGAAGCGCCCTGCCCTGGGACTTGCGCCGAGCACGCGGACCTCAAAGCCTTTCAGCATGCGGCTCATCAGGATCCAGACCAGCACCGCCGCGACCAGCGCGAACACGAAACCCCAATTGGCACGGCCGGAGGCCGGCATCAGTTCCGGGAGAATGGCCGAGTCGTTGAACTGTATCGTCTGCGGGAAATTAAAACCCTTCGGATCGCGCCACGGCCCGCGCACCAGCCAGTCGAGGAACAGCTGCGCGACATAAACCAGCATCAGGCTGGTCAGGATCTCGTTGGTGTTGAAGCGCGCCTTCAGCAACGCGGGAATGGCAGCGTAGGCGGCACCGCCGACCATGCCGAACAGCAGCATCAGCGGCAGCACCAGCGGCCCTTCAAACTGCGGAAACAGCACCGGAATGCTCGAGCCGACGATGCCGCCCATGATGAACTGGCCTTCCGCGCCGATGTTCCAGATGTTGGCTCTGTAGCAAACCGACAGGCCGACCCCGATCAGGATGAGCGGTGCCGCCTTGATCGCCAGCTCATGCAGCTGCCAGACCTGACTGACAGGCTCGAGGAAGTAGATCTGGAACGCCTTCAAGGGATTGACGCCAAGCAGCGCGAACAGGATGGCGCCGGCAATGATCGTCAGCGCGAAAGCAATGAAGGGTGACAGCGCCGAGAACAGCATCGAGCGCTGCGGCCGTTTGACGAGTTCGAGGCGCATCATGACGTCTCCAGAGCGTGTTCGGCGTGGCCCGGCTCGGCCCCGCCCATCAGCAGTCCGATCTTTTCGAACGTTGCCTCGGCGATCGGCAAAGGCTTCGACAATTCGCCATTGTGCATCACCGCGATCGCGTCGGATATCTCGAACAATTCGTCGAGATCCTGGCTGATGACCAGCACCGCCGAGCCGCTGCGCGCCAATTCGATCAGTGTCTGCCGAATGTGGGCGGCCGCACCGGCGTCGACGCCCCAGGTCGGCTGATTGACGACCATGACGCCTGGCCTGCGGTCGAGTTCGCGGCCGACGATGAATTTCTGCAGATTGCCGCCTGAAAGCGCCGCCGCCTCGGGGTCCGCAGCGCTCTTGCGCACATCCATCGCCTTGATGATGCGTTGGGCAGCGGCATAGATCGCATCGCTTTTGACCATTCCGCCGGCGCCGACGAACACCTTGCCGTCGGTGGCATGGCGCGACAGCAGCAGGTTTTCCGAAAGCTTCATGCGGGGTGCTGCACCGTGGCCGAGCCGCTCTTCAGGCACGAAGGCAGCGCCCATCAGCCGCCTGCCGGTGATGCTGAGGCCGCCGGCGTCCTTGCTGCGGATGCGCACCGACGCGGCATCCTGCTGCGGCACCTCGCCGGAAACGGATTCGAAGAACTCGCCCTGGCCGTTGCCGGCGACGCCTGCAATACCGATCACTTCGCCGGCGCGTACGGTCAGGTTGATGTTTTTTAGCGGGATCGAGAACGGCGTTGCCGGCTTGCGGCTGAGCGCGCGGATTTCAAGCAGCGGCGGCGCGGTCTCGATACCTTGGGCCGGCGCGCGCACCACTGCCTGCACGTCATTGCCGACCATCATGCGGGCCAGCGATGCCGCGGTTTCCTTGCGCGGATTGCAATGGCCAACCACCTTGCCGTGGCGCAGCACGGTGGCGCGGTCGCAGATGCGCTTGACCTCTTCCAGCCGATGCGAAATGTAAAGGATGGACTTTCCTTCCGAGCGCAGCCGTTCGAGCGTCTCGAACAGCTTGTCGGCTTCCTGTGGCGTCAGCACCGAGGTCGGCTCGTCGAGGATGATGAGCTGCGGCGTCTGCAGCAGACAGCGGATGATCTCGATACGCTGGCGCTCACCGACCGACAGGTCGCCGACCAGCGATTGCGGATCGAGCGGCAGGCCGTAGCTGTAGGAAAGCGCCCTCGCCTTCGCGGCGATCGTGCTGATCGGCGAACCGTCGTCCAGCGACAGCGCGATGTTCTCGGCCGCCGTCAGTGCCTCGAACAGCGAAAAATGCTGGAACACCATGCCGATGCCAAGCTTCTTCGCAAGGCCGGGATTGGTGATCGTGACCGCCTGGCCGTTCCAGAAAATCTCGCCCGAATTGGGCTCCAGCGTTCCGAACAGCATTTTGACGAGCGTCGACTTGCCGGCGCCGTTCTCGCCGAGCAACGCATGGATTTCGCCCTTTGCGACGGTGAGATCGATATGGTCGCACGCTGTCAGTGTGCCGAACGTCTTGGTAAGGCCACGAACCTCAAGCAGGTTTGCGTCGTCCTGATTTGCACTCACAGTGCCTCCCATCTGTTTGCCAGATATGTTCTGTGTTCCCGCAGGCATGGTATGCGTGGCCTGCTGTCATCGCAAAGCGGCACCCGTCTTGAAAGAGCTTCAAGAATTTCAGCGGAAACCTAGCGCATCGGCCCGAAAATCGAAATCGATTTTCGGAAAGCACGATGGCTGGATCAGGGGATCAGGGGATAAGAATGGTTGTCCCGGTCGTCCTGCGGCCTTCGAGGTCGGAATGCGCCCTGCCGGCATCCTCGAGCGCATAACGCTGATTGATCTTGATCTTGACCGCGCCGCTGAGCACGATGTCGAACAGCGCGGCGGCGGACGCCTCCAGGTCTTCGCGCCTGGCATTGTAGACGAACAGCGTCGGACGGGTTGCAAACAGCGAACCTTTCTGCGCCAGCAATGACATGCTGAACGGCGGGACCGGTCCCGACGATTGACCGAAGCTGGCGAACATGCCGAGCGGCTTCAGGCAGTCGAGCGAAGCCGGAAAGGTGTCGTTGCCGACCGAATCATAGACGACGTCGCACTTCTTGCCGCCGGTGATGGCCAGCACGCCGGCGACGAAGTCCTGCTCGCGGTAGTTGATGACGTGGTCAAAGCCATGCGCCTTGGCGAGCTCGATCTTGTCGGCGGAGCTGGCGGTGCCGATCACGGTCGCGCCAAGATGCTTGGCCCATTGGCCGAGGATCAGCCCGACGCCGCCGGCCGCCGCGTGATACAGGACAGTGTCGCCCGCCTTCACCTTGAAGGTCCGGCGCAGCAGATATTCCGCCGTCATCCCTTTCAGCATCATGGCGGCCGCCTGCTCGTCGCTGATGCCGTCCGGCACCTTGACGACGCGATCGGCGGCGATCACGCGCTGTTCGGCATAGGCGCCAGTCGTCACGGCATAGGCGATGCGATCGCCCGGCTTCAGCCAGTCGATATCAGCGCCCACTTCCACGACCACCCCGGCCGCCTCGCCGCCGGGTATCAGCGGGAAACCGCCTGGCGGCTGGTAAAGGCCGGAGCGATGATAGACGTCGATGAAATTGAGGCCGATCGCCGTGTGCCTGACCAGGATTTGCCCCGAGCCGGGTTGGCCCGGATCGGCGTCCTCATATGTCAGAACCTCCGGACCGCCATGGGCGTGGATGCGTATTGCTTTGAACATTCATGAGCTCTCTTGGGACCAGACTTCTATCGGGATCAGTTTTTCTTGGCGCCGAGCGTTGGAAACAGCTGCATGATACCGCCGATGCATGCGAGATAAAGTCCGGTGACCGTGATGCCGATCTTGGTGAAGACACTCACCTGCTCGCCGAGGACGCCGATCTGGTCGTAGAAGGCGGCAAGCGCTGCCTGCGCCAGCGCCAGCGCTCCGAAAGCGCACCATAGCAGCGTCATGCCAAGGTTGATCGGCCGCAGCCGAGCCACCCGCACCGGGTGGATGAAATTGATCGGCATAAAGGTCAGGATGGCAGCCACCACGACCACGGCGAAGGAAACCCATTGTCCCGGCTCGATGACGAACAGCGTGAACACCACCATGTTCCAGACCACGGGAAACCCCTTGAAGAAATTTTCCTTGGTCTTCATCCCGGTGTCGGCATAGTAGATCGCGCTCGACACGACGATGATCGCCGCCGACAGGAACGACAGGCCCTCACCCATGAAGCCGCGCTGGTAAAGCGCGAAGGCCGGTATCAGCACATAGGTGACGTAATCGATGATGTTGTCGAGGAGTTCGCCCGACCATGTCGGCAGGATTTCCTTGACCTCGAGTTTCCTGGCGATCGGCCCGTCGATGCCGTCGACGAACAGCGCCAGCCCCAGCCACCAGAACATCGCCGTCCAGCGCTGCTCGCTCGCAGCCACCAGCGACAGGAACGCCAGGAACGAGCCCGACGCGGTCAGCAGATGGACCGAAAACGCGCGCGCCTGCGGCCATGTGACTTTCTTCTTCGGCCTCGGAATCCTGTCTGCGATTTTCCTGGCCGTGATTTTTCCGGCCGTGATCTTCCTGGCCGTGATTTTTCTGGCCGTTGTTTTTTTGCTCACGGGCCCCGCCAGTCCAGCTTGCAGATTTCGGCCGAGCGGCCGGCAAAATTCCAGTTGCGGCCAAAGGCCCGCATCTTGCTCTTGTCGGACCTGGCGACGATGATTTCCGGTGCGATCCAGTACTCCGAATTGCTGATCACCGTATCCTTGTCGCGGTCCTTGCCGGAAATCGGCGTTACGGCTCCATCGATGATCTTCGGGATCTGGAAGATCCGGGTCCTGTCGCGCGTCTCATAGGTGATCGGCGCCTGCTCGACGCCGAGGAACTTTCCGACCAGGATGGAGAGCAGCGAGGTGGTTCCGCCAGCCTTGCCGGTAAAAATCCTGGTCAGCGCCTTTACCCCGTAGACTGAGGCGCGCTGGTCGATAAACAGTCCGGCGGTCCAGTTGCCGCGGCTCATGTAGCCGGGGATTTCCATGACCAGCCCAAGATTGAGGCCGGACAACTCGACCTCGCCGAAATGACCGGCATCGATGCGGAACCCCGCCCAGGTCTGACAATAGCCCTCGGTCGGCGGGTGACTGCCGAGGGACAGCACGCAAGGACAAAAAACCGTGCAATTGCAGGAGAGTACCAGCTCTCCTTTCATTGCCCAGCCTTGATCCGCCATGAAATTCTCTCCCTATGCCGAGACTACTAGCAGGGCGGTTGCCCAGACAAGCAGTATCGCACCGGCGACCCGGGTTGGCAGCCTGCCCGCCGTCTGTTTTTCGACCAAGGTGAACAGCCCGATCAACGCCAACCAGAATACGTTCATCACACCGACGGCGAACATCACCAGCATCAGCGCCCAGCAGCAGCCGAGGCACCAGACACCCTGCTCCATGCCGAGCCGGAAAATCCGGCCGGGCCTCGCGCTCCAGTTCGAAAACAGGATCGAAAACGGGCTTTTGCATCTTGTCAGGCAGGCTTCCTTCAGGCCGCTGAACTGATAGAGGCCAGCAACCAAAAGCGCAGCCGCTCCTGTCGCTCCGACCACCGGATCGAGCATCTGCACAGATGAGGCGAAGGCGTGAACGATGAGTGTCAGCGCCGCAAACATTGCCGACGCAACCAACCACACGCTGAGGTAACCGGCGACCAGAATCAGCGGATGGACGACCGTTTCGCCCTTGATCCGCGCGGTATCGGCGATCTCGCAATAGGTGCGGATCATCGGCGCCGCCGAAGGGAACATGGTGGCGACCGCCATCAGGAACCACATGACGATGAGCGCTCCGGCCTGCGCGCCGACGCCCCCGTCGAGCCGCGCAGGTGCAAGACAAAGGCTGAAGAAGCGCTCGAGAATATCCGGCAGCGGCAGCCCCGGCAGGTGCCTGAGCATCGTGTCGCCGGGTGCATCGATGCCCGGAACCCGGCTTTCGGCGCCACGTATGGCCATGGCGCCAAGCAGCAGCCATGCCAGGACGACGGCTGCGCCCAAAACGATGTTCACCGCCAGTCGAGGATTGCGCGAGACGCTCGCCGAGGCACGGCCGAAACGGTCGAGATGACTGAAATCATGGTCTTCGGCGGTCATGGCAATCGAATGGGCCGAATCGCCGCGTTGATCAAGCCGCATGATCTGATCTATATGCTCGTCAGGTCGGACCGACCGCCTCGCATCGCAACCGGGAAGCCGCATTGGACCGTCGGGAAACAGCACGGATACTGGTTGCCGGCAGTGGCCCGGCAGGGCTGATTGCAGCGCTTGGTTTCGCAGACGCCGGCTTTCCCGTGACGCTCGTCGGACCCGAGGCAAATGGCCAGGACGGCCGCACGACCGCCTTGATGAACCCGGCCCTGAAGGTCCTCGAGCGGTTGGGCGTCCTCGATCAGGTGAGGTCCCAGGCCGCACCGCTGAAGGTGATGCGCATCGTCGATGCAACCAGCCGGCTGATCCGCAGCCCGGTGGTCATTTTTCGCGCCAGCGAAATCGGCGAGGAGCAGTTCGGGTTGAATTTACCCAACAGTGCGCTCAACCCCGCGCTTGCCAGTGTTGTTGCCGCACATTCCGGCATCGAATGGCGAAAAGCGATGGTGGAGACCTGGCGCCTCGAGGGCGACCATGCGCATGCGGTCCTGTCTGACGGCAGCGAGATCACGGCATCGCTGGCCGTCGCTGCCGATGGCCGCCTGTCGTCGGCCCGCGAGGCGGCCGGCATCTCGACATCGGCGCGGTCCTATCCGCAGGCGGCATTGGTTCTCAATTTCGGCCACCGCAGCGACCACGCTTTCACCTCAACCGAGTTCCACACCGAAACCGGCCCGTTCACCCAGGTTCCCCTGCCCGGCAACCGGTCCAGCCTTGTCTGGGTGGTAGAGCCGGAAACGGCGAAGGAACTCGCCGCACTGGACGACGCGGCGCTTTCGATGCGGGTCGAACAGCGGATGCAATCGATGCTGGGCCGGGTTTCCGTCGAGCCCGGCCGGCAGATCTACCAGCTTTCCGGCGTGACGCCGCGGTGCTTCGCGCGCAACCGAGTGGCACTTGTCGGCGAAGCCGCCCATGTGTTTCCGCCGATCGGCGCGCAAGGTCTCAACCTGGGTATCAGGGATATCGATGATCTCATTGGAATTGCTTGCAAAAACATGGATGACCCTGGCGCCGTCAAGGCCCTCGCAGCCTATGATTTCAAGCGCCGGCCCGACATCCTGGCGCGCAGCAATGCGGTCAACCTGCTCAACAGGTCGCTGCTCTCGCAGATGCTGCCGGCACAGATGGCGCGAAGTGCCGGCCTTGGCGTGCTCGGCGGCTTCGCGCCGCTCCGCGCCTTTTTCATGCGCGAGGGGCTGCAGCCCGGCAGTGGTTTTGCGGCGCTCGCCGGCGGCTTAAGGAAACAGATCCGGCGCTAGCACGTCCTCGGGCGGGCTGGCCGCAGCTGGCAGGGCGTCAAGCGCTTCGGCATTGAATTCATGCGGCGTCTGCGCCAAATAGGTGATGCATCAGCCATAAGTCGGGCTCGATTTTTTGAAGCGTAACGCGTAAATTCAAGATCTTAGAGAGTCTTTGCGCATTCCAGGGGCGCGGCACTCTAGGACTTAGTGGTGAGTACCATGATGAAAACAGCCAAATTTTCGATCGGACAGGTGGTCCGCCACCGGCTGTTTCCGTTCCGCGGCATCATTTTCGATGTCGACCCGCAATTCGCCAACACCGACGAATGGTATGAGGCGATCCCGGCGGATGTGCGGCCGCGCAAGGACCAGCCCTTCTACCACTTGCTCGCCGAGAATTCGGAAACGGAATACATCGCCTATGTGTCTGAGCAGAACCTGCTCGAGGACCGCTCTGGCGAACCGGTGCGGCATCCCGAGATCGGCGAGATGTTCGACAAGCGGCCGGACGGGCGCTACGAGCCGAGACGCCAGTCAAGACATTGACCCGATAGATCGCCGGGACGGATTGCGGGCCTGATGTGATCAAGAAATGGCCGGCCGGAACAAAAAAAGCGGGGCATGACCCCGCTTTTTCCTTGAGCAATCGCCTTGGTCGCGCAAGTCGCGCCAGTGGGGCGATCAGTTGGCGGTCTTCGCCTTGTCCTGCTCTTCCTTCAGCTTCTTGGCGAAATCCTGGTTGTTCTTGGCAACGAAATCCTGAAGCTTCTTCTGCCGATCCTCGATGTCCGACTGCTGCAGCGGCGGCCCGTCGAAGGCGCCGCTGAAGCCGGTCAGCGCGATCTTGATCGGGTTCGGCTGGTTCTGGAAATTGACCGAGGTCAGCGTCAGGTTCGAACCCTTCTTGAAGGAGGCGACCAGCTGGTCGGTCAGCGGCACTTCCGCCACGCAGCGGTCGGGGAAGCAGATCACATAGTCGAGCTTCTGCGCCTTGCCGGTGTCGATCTGCAGGCCAATGCCGGGAGGAACCAGACGACCGGTCGGAACCGTCACCTGGAACACCTTGCGGTTTACCTTGCCCTTCAATTCGATCAGGCTGACGCCGGTGACGAGCTGGCCGTTGCCGGCTGTGGTGATGTTCTGGACATTGCAGATATCGACGTCTTCCTGCTTGGTGCAGGCTTTGAACCAGCCCTGCGGAATCTGCTGTTGCTGCTGCGCAAGAGCAGCGGGAAGCTGTGCGCCCAGAAAGCCGACCACGCCAGCGGCCATGACCGACAGGCGGTACGCGTTGCTGTTCAGGCTCGTCATATCGTGCACTTCCTCTCAAATGATCCCGGGACCGGCTTCTACGCGCCGTGTGGTCCAGCTACCTGTTGCCGAAATGAGGCAACAGAATGACTTCGGACGGCGTGTTACACTGCAAGCGACGCCGAATCCAGCCCGATACCCGCAATTCTTGAGCTCGCGGTTAGCCGGGAGACGGTCGGCTCATGTTAGGGTGCGCTCCGAATCATCAAGCCGACCCGGTAAGGAGACGGTCATGGGCCGCGTTCTTGTTTGGCTGATCGCCGCGATTATCACCCTTTCGCTTCAACCAGCCTTGTCGGCGCCGAAACACGCGATCGCCATGCAGGGCGAGCCGGCGCTGCCGGCCGACTATGCGCATTTCAACTATGTCAATCCCGATGCGCCGAAGGGCGGCAGCATCACCTATTGCGTCGTTGGCAGCTTCGACAATCTCAACCCTTTCATCCTGAAAAGCCTGCGCACGACGGCACGCGGCATGATCGACAGGATTTTTGGCAATCTCGTCTTCGAGCCGTTGATGCAGCGCAATGATGATGAGGCCTTCAGTCTTTATGGCCTGCTTGCCGACACTGCCGACATGGATCCGGAGCGCAGGAGCATCGAATTCCACCTCGATCCGAGGGCCAAATGGTCTGATGGCCAATCGGTGACGGCGGAAGACGTGCTGTTCACCTACGACGTCTTTACCGAGAAAGGCCGGCCACCCTACAGCGCCCGTATGGGCATGGTCGCCAAGCTCGAAAAAATTGGCGACCGCAGCGTGCGCTTTACATTCAACGACAAGGCTAACCGCGAGACTCCGTTGGTTATCGCGATGACGCCGATCGTGCCGAAGCACGCTTTCGACAAGGAGACCTTCGACAGGACCATGCTGAAACCTTTGATCGGCAGCGGTCCCTACACCGTGGCGCATGTGGCGCCTGGCCAGCGCATCGTGTTCAAGCGCAACCCGAATTATTGGGGCAAGGACATCCCGGCCAAGCGCGGTTTCGACAATTACGACCAGATCACCATCGAATATTTTCTCAACGCCAACGCCAAGCTGGAAGCTTTCAAGAAAGGCATCTGCGCTATCGCCGACGACAGCGATCCGGTCAAGCGCGAGCGCGATCTCGACTTCCCGGCCTTCCACAGGGGCGACGTGATCGCCGAAACGTTCGACACCGGCATCCCGCCGGTGGTGACGGGGTTCCTGTTCAACACGCGGCTGCAGAAGTTCTCCAGTCCGGTGGTTCGACGCGCGCTCGGCATGCTCTACGACTTCGAATGGGCCAACAAGAACCTGTTTGGCGGCAAGTACATGCGCACCATGAGCTATTGGCAGAATTCCGAGTTGTCGGCACTCGGCCATCCGGCCGACGACAGGGAAAAGGCGCTCCTGGCACCTTACCCGGGCCGCGTGCCAGCCGATGTCATGGACGGCACCTGGCGGCCACCCGTCACCGACGGCTCGGGCCAGGACCGCAAGGTGCTGAAAGCTGCCTTCGACATATTCAAGGGCGCGGGCTATGCCTTGCAGGATGGCGTGTTGCTCGATCCCGAGGGAAAACCGTTCGGCTTCGAGATCCTGACCGCCTCCCAGAATGAGGAGCGCCTTGCCGCCATCTACCAGCGTACGCTTGCCAAGATCGGCATAGATGTCACTATTCGCAGCCTTGACGGCGACCAGATCCAGTCGCGCAAGCAACGTTTCAATTTCGAGGTGCTGATCGGCGCCAGCGGCTTCGAGAACTCGCTGTCGCCGGGCATCGAGCAGTTCGGGCGCTGGGGATCAGCTGCCGCCAATGCCGAAGGCTCGTTCAACCTTGCTGGCGTCGCCGATCCGGCGATAGATGCCGCACTCGAGGCGATGCTCAACGCCCGCAGCCGCGAAGATTATGTTGCCGCCGTCCGGGTCCTCGACAGGCTGTTGATCTCCGGCCACTACATGGTTCCGATGCAGCACAACACGCAGCAATGGCTCGCCTACTGGAGCTATCTGGAACATCCGCGAAAGACCCCTATTTCAGGCTATCGACTGCCGACATGGTGGCGCAAGCCGAAGTGACCTCTTTGGAACAGGAGATCAAGATGAGCGACGAGAAGTCGATTACCGTCGATGTGGTCTCCGACGTCGTCTGCCCCTGGTGCTTCATCGGCCAGAAGCGGCTCGACAAGGCGATCGCCGCGGCAAACGACGTCGAGGTGCATATTCGCTGGCGGCCGTTCCAGCTCGACCCGACCATCCCGCCCGAAGGCAAGGATCGCCGCGAATACATGATGGCCAAGTTCGGCAGCGACGAACGCGTCCGCGAGATCCACGCCCGCATCGGGCCATTGGGCGAAGCCGAGGGAATCAATTTCGCCTTCGCCGCCATCAAGGTTGCGCCCAACACGCTGGACGCGCACCGCGTCATCCGCTGGGCTGGCGCCGCCGGCGAGGTCATGCAGAACCGGCTGGTGCGACGTCTGTTCCAGTTGAATTTCGAGGAAGGCGCCAATCTCGGCGACCATGCCGTGCTGATCAACGCCGCCCGCGAGGCCGGCATGGATGCGTCTGTGGTCGAGACGCTGTTGCCGACTGACGCCGATGTCGAGGCGGTGCGCACCGAAATCGCCACTGCATCGCGCATGGGCGTCACCGGCGTGCCGTGCTTCCTGCTTGAGGGCAAGTATGCGGTGATGGGCGCGCAAGACGTCGACACGCTCACCGACGCCATTCGCCAGGTTGCGGCGGCAAAGGCGCGGGGCGAGTTGGAGAAAGCCAACTGATAGACGCCATTCCGTAGGTGCATTTGGCGACATCGCCACAGCAGCCAACGCCCTCCAGGCCAACGCCCTCCGGTCACTTTCCGGCTGCCGCCAAGTCGATATGGCAACAAGGATGACGGCGCCTCTTTGCGTCGATTCGTCTTCCGCAACATAAAATCGGCCGATCGATCACGCTCTTTCCATAACAAAACTGTGCAAAACGCTTTCCCTTGGGGAAGATGCTGACGCTTGCATACGTGAACCAGCAACTCATTGAAATTATGGAGATAATATGTGTCGAGAGCGACATCGCATGGCGTTGCCGCTGTTGCTTAATGGCAACGGCCAGGGGTTCAATCCTGCTCAGACCGAGAAAAGATAATTGAAAATGATCAATTGGTGTTACTGTCTGTAACAAAACTAAAAGAGGTTTGGGCGGGATTGTGATTCGGGTCGGTAGACCAGAGCGACATTCAATATCGGAAAAATACCTCCGCGGCGCCGCAAGGCCACCGCTCCTGACACCGGTTTCCTCGATGCGCAGCTTCTGGGGACTGATGCGGGCCTACTGGTTCTCGGACCGCTGGGTGGAGGCCTGGACGCTGACGCTGGTCATCGCGCTGTTTACCGCGCTGTCCAGCAAGGCCGGCGTCTGGTTCGCCGAAGCATCCGGGGAACTGGTCAATTCGATTGCCTTCTACCATGATGCCGCAAACACCACGCCGCTCGCATCGCTGCTCACCAACGCCGGCGTGCTCATCCTTCTGGTCGTGCTCAAGGACGCGGGCTTTACCGGCATCCGCACTTTTGTTTCCGCGACGCTGCATCGCAAATGGCGCGCCTGGCTGGACAGCCGTTTCAACGCAGCGCTTCTCGACACCAATCACACGCATTTCCATGCTCAGCACGGTTCCTCCGGCGCTGCTGCTCCCGACAACATCGACCAGCGTGTCCAGGAGTCGATCAAGGACATGACCGGCGGAGCCATCGGCCTCGCCATGGGGGTCATGGCTGTCGCCACATCGCTTTATTTCGTCGGCCGGAAACTGCTTGAATCCTCGGCAGAGGTGAAAGGGCTGGAGTTCCTCGGCAGCTATGGCAGCGCGGTCCTGGCGTTTCTGGCGGTCGCCATATACGTGCCGCTGAACACCTGGATCGCGGTGAAGCTCGGCAGGCTGCTGGAACGGATCAACATCCGGATGCAGCAATCCGAAGGCAGTTATCGCGGCGAACTGACCACGTTCCTGCGCCGCAGTTTCCACGTCGCCGCCTCACAGGGCGAGAATGTGCAAAAGACGATGCACGACCGGCTTTATGTCGACATCGACCGCACCTGGGCAAGGCTGAACATCGTCAACACCAGCTACCGTTCTTTCGAGCTGATCTACACTTTCATCGGCGCCCGCATTGTCGCCTATGCGCCGGGCCTGGTGCCCTACATCCATAACCGTTTCGACCTCAAGGGCTACATAACCGGCTCCGAGATGGTCAACTCGCTCATCGGTCAATGTTCGTGGTTCATCCATGTCATGCCTTCCATTGCGGCGCTGCGCGCCAACAGCCAACGCGTGACCGAACTCGCCAACGCGATCGAAAACGTCCAACACCCGCAGGAATTTTACAGTCTCACCGGCTGTTCCGATTTCCGCTACGACCGTCAGAACCCGGTTTTCGGCTTGACCATCCAGAAACTCGAGCTGACCCACCAGGGCGAGGACGCCACGCCTTTCCTAAGCGCTGCGAATTTGCGCTTCCGGCGTGGCGAGTGGACGTTCCTGAAGGGCGAATCCGGCTGCGGCAAGACATCGCTGATCAAGGCGATCAACGGTCTGTGGCCCTATGGCCGCGGCACCATCGTCTTCCCGGAGGGGGTCGAGAGTTTCTATGCCGCCCAGGAGGTCAAGCTGCAGCAGGTCTCGCTGAAGCAACTGGTCTGCCTGCCGGGTTCAGAGCGCGATCACACCGACGCCCAGGTTGCATCGGCGATGCACAAGGCCGGCCTTGGCGATTTCATCGAACACATGGCCGATGAAAGCCGTGACGGAATGACTTGGGACCAGGTGCTTTCGGGCGGCCAGAAACAGAAGCTGGTTGTCGCTCGTATCGTGCTGCAGCAGCCGGGGCTGCTGTTCCTCGACGAGGCGACCGGGGCGCTCGATCCGGAAGGGAAGATTGCCTTCCATCAAGCGATCAAGGACAATTGTCCAGATGTCACGGTGATCTCGATCATGCACGAGGCCGTGCCGCCAAGGTCGCTTTCAGGCGCCGAATTCTACCACAGCATCGTTGCCATCGCGGATGGCGTCGCCACCAAAAAGCCGCTGGCGCCGAGCCTGCCGGTCGAGCTCACCACCATCCTCGCGCACCCCAGGCCGGTCGCGGAACCAAGGCCGGTCGAGGAAAGATGGCTGCGCTTCCCTCGCCGCATCAGGCAGAAATAGCGGCGAACAGACGATACGGGCAAAACGTCAGGTGCGTTCGCCGTCCCTCACCCTGTAGGTCGGCTTATACATGGTGACGAGTTCTTCCGCCGCGGTCGGGTGCACGGCCATCGTGCGATCGAAGTCATCCTTGGTCAGCCCGGCCTTCAGCGGTATGCCGAGAAGCTGCGCCATCTCGCCGGCATCAGGCCCGAGGATATGGGCGCCGAGCACCTTTTTCGAGGCGCCGTCGACCACCAGCTTCATCAGCATCTTTTCGTCGCGCCCCGACAGCGTGTTGCGCATCGGCCGGAAGCTGGCGCGGTAGACCTCAACGTCGGAAAAACGCTTGATGGCCTCGTCTTCCGACAGGCCGACCGTGCCGATCTCGGGCTGCGAGAACACCGCGGTGGCGATCGTTTCATGGTCGGGCGCGGTCGGGTTGCCCTTGAAGGCGGTCTCGACGAAACACATCGCCTCATGGATCGCCACCGGCGTCAATTGCACACGGTTGGTGACGTCACCGATCGCCCAGATGTTGTCGATGCTGGTGCGCGAATATTGGTCGACATGGATAGCACCGGTCCTGGTCATCTCGATGCCGATGCCCTCAAGCCCCATGTTTTCGGTGTTGGGCAGGCGCCCGATGGCGAGCATGACCTGATCGACCGTCAGCACCTTGCCACCGGTGACGACAGCGTCGAGGCGCCCGTCCGGACGCTTCCTGACCCATTCGGATACGGCATGGCAGAGGATTTTTATCCCCTTCTTCTCCATCGTCTCGTGCAGCATGCGCCTGAGATCCATGTCGAAGCGGGAGAGGATCTCCTTGCCGCGATAGACCAGCGTTGTGTCGACGCCGAGGCCGTGAAAGATGTTGGCGAACTCGACGGCAATATAGCCGCCGCCCTCGATCATGATCGCGTCAGGCAATTCCTTGAGATCGAAGGCCTCGTTGGAAAAGATACAATGCTCATGGCCGGGCAGAGCCGGGTGCGGTGCCGGGCGGCCGCCGGTGGCGATGAGAATCTGGTCGGCGGTGACGGTGCGGTCCTCGCCTAGAAGATGCACCGCATGCGGATCGACCAGCATGGCGCGTGACTGAAACGTCTCGCCGCCGGCGCCTTGGACATTTTTCCTGTAGATGGCTTCCAGCCGGCTGATCTCGCGATCCTTGTTGGCAACCAATGTCTGCCAGTCGAAGCTGGCCTGCGGCACGGTCCAGCCGTAACCGGCGGCGTCGGCAAAGTGCTCGGGAAATTGCGAGGCATAGACATAGAGCTTCTTCGGCACGCAGCCGCGGATGACGCAGGTGCCGCCATAGCGGTATTCCTCGGCAATGCCGACGCGCTTGCCGAGTGCCGCCGCCATGCGCGCCGCCCTGACCCCGCCGGAGCCGCCGCCGATGACGAAAAGATCGTAGTCATAGACGGCCATGGTGCGGCTCCTTGCCCTTCAAAAATGTCTGAGAAGTAGGCTGCAAACCACCAAAAGAAAAGCCCGGACGCCGCGCATCCTGTCGGACGCGCAACGGCGGCGGGCTTTCCGGTCCAGCAGCGATAACGCCGCCGGCAATATGCTCAGTTCTTCGGTGCTTCCGGCTGCGTGCCATCAGCAGGAGCCGCGGCATTTGCCGGTGCTGCGGCCTTTGCCGCCGCGGCCAGCGTTTCGCCGACCTGCTGGGCGAGATCGCGAGCGAGGCCGTTCTGCCAGATTTCGGCGGCCTTGAGCAGGTCACGCGTCACCGCCGGGCCGCTGTCGAGCAGCTTCTTGCCGGAATCGGAATTGTAGAAAGCGGCGATTTCGGTAAGCTCTTTTTCGGAAAATACCTTGGCATAGGCCAAGGCCGCTTCCTTCTCGAGATCGGCGCGGCGCGGGGCCAGCGCCAGAGCCTTTTCGCTGACCGTTCTGCCGATCAGTTCCTGCATGTCCGGGTTCTTTTGGATAAGCTGTTGCTGAAGCGCGGCGGCGGCCTGCGGCAGGATGTTGTCGAACGGGTCCGTCGCGTCGATCGCCGCGACTGCGGCGCGGGCGGCCTTCAGATGCCCTTCGCTGACGTCCTGCGAGAACGCCGGCGATGAAAACGCAAAGACGGCCGAAGCAGCCAGAATTGCGGAAAAACGGCGAACCCGGTTATGCAACGTCATGATCGGTAGAACTCCCTGGTTTTCGGGCGGCATGGACGGTTTGGACGCCGTCGCCGGCTATGATGGCCGCTGATGCCAGCCCGATGAAAAGACCATGCTCGACCACGCCCGGAATGGCATGGAGAGCATTCGAAAGCGCTCTTGTATCCGGAATGCGGCCAAAAGATGCATCGAGGATAAAATGGCCGCCGTCTGTAACAA
>SAQR01000205.1 GCA_004020365.1 Mesorhizobium sp. | reverse complement strand
GTTTCGGCTTCCAGCCCCTTGTAGAGATCGACCGAATATTTGAGCACGCGAGTGATGGAGGCCGACGAGCGCAACTGTCCGACCAGCCCCGCCGCATGCCAGGTGGAGCCCGAAGTCAGCTTGCCCTGCTCCAAAAGCACGACATCGGACTTGTGGTCACGCGCCAGATGATAGGCCGTCGAACAGCCGATAATGCCGCCGCCGATGACGACGATCTCGGCATGGGCGGGCAATGTCATAAGTTCTGTCCGTATTTCGTTCTGTAGTTTTCC
>SAQR01000204.1 GCA_004020365.1 Mesorhizobium sp. | reverse complement strand
AGTCACGAGTCGCGACTCACGAGCTCCCAGTCACCAGTCACGAGTCACCAGTCACAAGTCACGAGTCGCGACTCACGAGCCCCCAGTCACCAGTCCCCAGTCACGAGCCCCCAGTCACCAGTCACCAGTCACGAGTCGCGACTCACGAGCTCCCAGTCACCAGTCCCCAGTCGCGACTCCTGAGCCCCCAGTCACCAGTCACCAGTCGCGACTCACGAGCCCCCAGTCAATAGTCACCAGTCCCCAGTCACCAGTCCCCAGTCACCAGTCAC
>SAQR01000203.1 GCA_004020365.1 Mesorhizobium sp. | reverse complement strand
AAATTGCTCCAGACCTGCGTGTTCCAGATGAAATAGCCGTAGAGCCCGATCAGCACGAGCAGTGCGAGGCCGAGCACCGCCTTCAGGATCCAGCCGCGCTGCGTGTACCAGCGCCCGGCCCACATGAACGGCCACAGGATCACGCCGATGACGAAACCGATGCCGCGGCCGATCCACTGGAAAATCCAGGTGAAGAAATTCACGATCGGATCAAGCATGGCGATGTCACCCCCTCGTCAATCAGTCGGTCATTCAATCAGTCAGGCCGTAGACG
>SAQR01000202.1 GCA_004020365.1 Mesorhizobium sp. | reverse complement strand
GGCCAGGCGGATGTCAGAACCGCCCAATCACCGTCGGCCGCCGAAAAGCGCGCGCGCATGCGTGTGAGCGTCGACGCCCCGGCATCGATGTTTTCCGAAACGCTCCGCAGCGCCAAGATTGCCTTCGACGTCGTGATGGAAGGGCAAGGCAGCCGTGTCATTGGCATAGTCTCGGTCCTTCCCGGCGAGGGCAAGTCGACCGTGGCGGCGAATCTGGCCGGCCTGCTTGCCGCCAACGGGTCCAAAACGCTGCTGGTGGACGGCGACCTGCGCAACCC
>SAQR01000201.1 GCA_004020365.1 Mesorhizobium sp. | reverse complement strand
TCCTTCGCTGGCGACATCGCCGGCAAGCAAGGCCAGCCCGACACAGTGGCCGCGTTCGGGGCTGAAGGTGACGGAAGTCACGCGGCCGCGCCCGTGGCCGTAAGTTTTCTCGCCCGGCAGAAACAGGACAGCGCCACCGCGCAGGCGTTTTCCCTCCTCGATGCATTCCAATCCGACCAGACGCTGGCGGTCGGGCGCCTGGAAGGCGGGGCGCCGTCGCAGCACGTCGCCGACGAAGCCGGTACGCTTGCCCGCCAAGCGGCCGAGGCCAAGATCGTCGAGCGT
>SAQR01000200.1 GCA_004020365.1 Mesorhizobium sp. | reverse complement strand
AAAAGGACACCATGCGAGGCAAAATGATGCGTGCAGGCTGGAACGATGCTTATCTATTCCAGCTCATGACTCAAATGCGATAGCCCTGCCCTTGAGGGGGAGATGCCAAGTGGTGGGCAAAGAGGGCAGGCCAGAGGGGGTCGGTTCGACTGCCTCCCTTGCGACAGATGGAGGTTAGCGCTCTAGGCGAGGCGACCCCCTCTGTCGCCTTCGGCGACATCTCCCCCTCGAGGGCAGGGCTGTCCGGGGAAAGTTATTCATATATGAAGGCCATCTGATTGGGAGAG
>SAQR01000199.1 GCA_004020365.1 Mesorhizobium sp. | reverse complement strand
GACGCCGATATCCTGCGCGAGATGATCGGCTTTGCCGCCGAGCGGCTGATGGAGCTGGAGGTGGGCGCCGCCACCGGCGCCCCCCATGGCGAGAAGAACCCGCTGCGGCTTGTCCAGCGCAACGGCTACCGCGACAGAGACTGGGAGACGCGGGCCGGCACCGTCGAGCTGCGCATCCCCAAGCTCAGGAAGGGCTCTTACTTCCCGAGCTTCCTGGAGCCGCGGCGCATGGCCGAGAAGGCGCTGACCGCCGTCATCCAGGAGGCCTACGTCCAGGGTATCTCGAC
>SAQR01000198.1 GCA_004020365.1 Mesorhizobium sp. | reverse complement strand
TCGAGCATCGACGGGCTGGTTGCCGGCCAGGTCGAGAAGCTGGCCGAAGGCCGCGACATTCTCAAGCGCGCGCTCGAATCCGATCTCAATACGATCAAGGACGTCCTTTCAGGCCAGTCCGAAAAGCTGGCGGAAGATCGTGGGCAACTGTCGCACGCGTTGGAGACCGACCTGCAGAATGTGAACGGCCTGATCTCCGATCACATGAACAGGCTCGCCGCAGACCGCTCGACCCTGTCGAAGGCGCTCGAAGACGATCTCGCCAAGCTGGCCGAAAGCCGGTCGAGC
>SAQR01000197.1 GCA_004020365.1 Mesorhizobium sp. | reverse complement strand
TTGCACCCTCCCGCCCTTTTCCCGAACCACCGCAACCGGCGACGTGACGAAGATTGCGAAGCCCGAGCTGGCTTCGACCGACCGGTGCGCAAAGCGGAATATCGCGCCATCCAACGTTCTCCGGCGCGCCCACGAGCGTGTGCACAGTTTCATCGAGCCGAACGCGCGCCGGAACAAGCTGGCGCCCAGTCGATAATTCGGCCGGTGCGAGTTAAAGTCCTAATGCTGCCAGCGCCGGCCGACGCGGATTTCCTGCCGGTCAGGCGCAAGACTGAAAAAACAAAACATTT
>SAQR01000196.1 GCA_004020365.1 Mesorhizobium sp. | reverse complement strand
ACGCCGTGCGCCAGGGATCGTGGCAGACGTTCAAGGACTATTCCGCTCAGATCGACAGCGAGACGGCGCGGGCGCAGAGCATTCGCGGCCTGTTCAAGATCAGGCTGGCCGAAGAAACCGGGCGCAAGAAGGTCGCGCTCGACGAGGTCATGTCGGCGGCCGATATCGTCAAGCGGTTCTCGACCGGAGCGATGTCCTTCGGCTCGATCTCCAGGGAAGCGCACACCACGCTGGCCCGCGCCATGAACACGATCGGCGGCAAGTCTAACACCGGCGAGGGCGGCGAAGAGG
>SAQR01000020.1 GCA_004020365.1 Mesorhizobium sp. | reverse complement strand
CATCTCGCCCGCCCTGCACCTCGGATAGCGATCATTCACCGTTTGTTCATTATGATAGCGCACGATCATAACTGGACATGCTGGTATCTCGTACATGCCTGAAGGCCCTGCGCGCCGACCCAGCGCCGGGGCCTTTTTACTTCCGCAAAATCGATTCCAGCAACGCGAATGGCAGGACACGGCGCTGGTTTCGCCGCGCGAGAAGGTCGAGATCGCCTTCGTCGCCGACAATCCCGGCAATTGGATGTTCCACTGCCACGTTCTCGAACACCAGGCGGCCGGTCGCCTGACCAGTCCACAAGCCGAAGGAGAAGCAAAAATGTCCAATACCCTGATAGCTCTTGTCCTCGCCCGATCCTGTCAGGCGCCGCTCCGGCGTTCGCCGGCGAAAGGACGTCACGCTCTACAAGAACCCGCAATGCGGCTGCTGCGAAGGTTATGCCGGCTATTTGCAGGAAACGGCTTCGCTGTCACCGTCAAGGCCGACGCACGACCTTTTCGCCATGAGCCGCGAAGAGGGCATTCCGCCGGAAGCCGATGGCTGCCTTCTCTCGTTCATCGACGGCTATGTGGTGAGCGGCCATGTGCCGGTCGGCACGGTCAACAAGCTCTTGACCGAGCGGCCCGACATCAACGGGCATGACGCTGCCCGGCATGCCGATGGGCTCCCCCGGCATGAGTGGCACGAAGGAAGCGCCCTTCGAGATTCTCGAAATCCGGAAGTCTGACGGGACCGGCGGCGTCTACGCCACGGAATAGGAGGCTTCGATGATGGAATGCATGAGCGGCATGATGATGTTCGGCATGGGCCTGGTGTGGCTGCTTGTCGTCGTCGTGCTCGTCCTCGGGGCGGCCGCGCTGATCAAGTACCTGTTCTCCAGCGGCGGCAAAGGAGAAGGGCGTCGGTCCTCTTATCGATGCGTGGCCGCGGCAGGCCTCGGATTGGTCTGGACATTGCCTTGGCTCGCCAACCGGATGGCCGGTGGCGGCGCCCCGGCCGCGGCGATAGCGCTAGGCAAGACGGTTTTAGCCAGGCGAAGGTCAGCGCGATTGGAAAGCCCGCTGCCTTCGGGACGCATGCCGGCGCCGGGACCGGCCGCGGTCGTCGGCGGCGGCTACCAGAGCGACATGCCGGGCTTCGGGAATGTCCTCACCGACGAGGAGATCCGGGCCGTTCTGGCCTTCATCAAAAGCACATGGCCCGAGCGGGAACGCGCCTATCAGGCAGATGAGCCGCCGGGAGCGGGAGCAGACACAGTGAGACCAATCCTAGCCGCGGAGCCCTCGAACGCCCCCAACCGGAATGCATTGTCCATGAAAGCGAAACCGTCGCTTGCGATTCAATTTCTGGCGCTGATCCTCGCGACCTCCGCGCTGGCCCACCATCCGGGCGCCGATCTCGACAAGATGATGGACAGCGCGGAGAGGTTCTTCCAGGCGATCGACGAGCAGGCCGCGCCGCCTTTCGAACTGGCCGACGCGGACGGAAGGGCCGTCCGCCTTTCCGATTTCTCCGACAAGATCGTGGTGCTCTACTTCATGACGAGGTAACCTTGGAAGAAGAACGCGACGGCCACTGGCGGCAGGATGGCAAGCACGCTGGCCGCAAAAAGCGGCCCATACTCATAGAAGCGGGCCGGTTCTGTCGCAAATCGTGCTTTTGGCCACAACTGGACGCTTTCGCGCGCTTATGGACCAGCTCACAGTGTCCAACAACGCAAGCAGATGACAGGGCTCGACGTGCCCCGGGGTGGCGCCCTACTTCCACGCTCGCACTGTCACACTCCCGCCGAAAGGCGGGTTTAGTGAGTTATGGCAGTGACTGTGCCTCCAGTCAAAACGTCGAGTTTCGCGGCAACTTCGACGCTTTCCTTAGCTGACTTGCCCAAAACCAGCGCGGCCAAAGCATACTGCTTGCCGCTCCCGATGGCATAATATTCACCTTTCACGGGATCACTTGGCAGCCAATTGCCGTCCAACAGTACGGCTTCCCCATTTTTGCGCACTATCAGCGCCTCAAAGTCAAAATTGTCGTTGTTGCGCGGCACAGGAATATCAGAAACATCCATGCCCTTCTCAACCCAGTCTCGAACGGCCTTTGGAATACCCAAGGACGAAGAGGAAACGCCGATGAGTGTGCCGTCGCATAAGCGAAACACCTTCGTTTTCTCACCGACGGATACTGAGTCAAAACCCAAGGCTCGGCCGTCGCCAGCCATGGTTCCGTTCCTGTAAGCTATTGTTGTCATTGGCACCCTTCCATCGCTACATCAAACTTCAGGACCTTGCGCATGTCCCCTGTGTCAAGGTCACTGACCGACGGCCTATTTGCCTGATACACGATACAGGCTGCGCTCCTTGAGTTCGCGCACGGGTGGCCGTCATCTTGCCGCCTTCGCGCAATGCCTTGAACAGGCCGAGTCTGTCCCCCAGCGGGAATGACAACCACCTCCATGTCGTTGAAAAGCAGGAAATCCGTCACTTTGCCTCGTCGGTAACGGGCGGAGCCGGAGCGGTCGTCACCGGGCAAGCGCGGTCGCAGCCCGTCAGACATCGATGGCTCCGGTTGTGGTGACGGGGAGGGCGATAAGCAAGTTCGGGCCAAGTGATTGTTCCGCGGCTGTATGTTTTGGTGAGGTGATCATGCGACTTCTTGTTGGTCGGTCACGTGTTTGCGGATAACCAGCATGCGCTGTGCCAAATGAGAAAACCATTTAAAGTCAATCCAGCAGATCTGACTGTATTTCGACATTGTCGGAAATTGGACATCGCCGAACGCGAGCGCTCGGGGCTTGTGATGATACTTGGGCGTGCTTCGGAGGAGGGATGCGCCTCGTACCGGCCGCGAAGCCTTCCTGCATTTAAGGCGCCAGATCAATTGAACGCGCATACCAGTCAGCCGGCCCGTCGTTTAGCCCAAATGGCGATCCATCTCAGCGCGCTCACGCCATCCACCTTTCTGCGCGACCCAAGCTAAACACGCTCGGCGATGATTAGGATACCGACTACATCTGGACCCGCCCGGCCCTGCTCGCCTGCGAGACTTGAGGCGTTCGTCGATCGGATAGAGGTTTCGATTCAGGAGACGTGCTTCGTGATGCGGCCATGATAGGCCGGTCCCTCACCGACTGCCGCACGCTCGGAAGAAGCCAAGGTAGGCGACAAGCCTCTGTGGATCGCTGAAGCGCCGAATGTTGCCGATTGCCGCGGCAACGTTCGCACCCACGGTGACGTCGGAGGCAACGTCATCAGGCGACGGATTGTCGGATCCTAGTGGGCATGCACCGCGATATCCGCCTCGACCACCGTCAACGCCTCGTTGATCTGATTGATCAAGCCGAGGTGGCACTCGATGGCGGCGCGCTCAAGGAGCAGCATGAGCTAGCACCTACTCCTAGCGCCGCTCCTGGAGTCCTATTTCCGCCGGCGCCTGACGAAGCAGCGCAATGCGACTCCCGCGACCGTGGCCAGCTATCGCGATGCCTTGCGCATGCTGATCCTCTTTGCCGCCGCCCGATTGCGGAAGAAGCCGGGGGCGTTGGCGCTCGAAGAGCTGATCGAGATCTCGTTCTCGCTTTTCTCGACGAACTCGAGGAGAAGCGGAACAATTCCGTCACCACGCGCAACGCCCGCTTGGCCGCGATCCGATCTTTCTTCCGCCACGTCGCTGCCGCCGACCCAGCATCCTTCGGCGTCGCCCAACGCGTGCTGACGATTCCCATTAAACGGACGCACATTGACGTGACGTACCACCTCACCACGGCCGAAGTGGACACCCTCATCGCGGCGCCCGATCCAAAGACGCCCCGTGGTCGGCGCGACCGAGCCTTTCTGCTCTTCTTGGCACGAACCGGCGCCCGGGCCTCCGAAGCCACCGGCGTCAACGCAAACGACCTTCAGTTGGAGCGGCCGCACCCACAAGTGCTGCTGCGCGGCAAAGGGCGTAGAGACCGCGTCGTCCCCATTGCTAAGGACCCGGCTGCGGGCGCTGACATCCTTGTTGAGCGAGCGCGGGATCGCCCATCACGAGCCGCGACCGATATTCCTCGGCGCCCGCAACGAGCGCCGGGCCTACCAGACCGGCTTTGGCCGACAAGCCCATATCGCCGCACATCTTCCGGCACTCCCTCGCCATGAAGCTTCTCCAGTCCGGCGTGGACCTTTTGACGATCCAAGCCTGGCTCGGGCATGCACGGGTCGCTACGACCCACCGCTATGCCACAGCGGATGTAGAGATGATGCGCAATGGACTCGAGAAGGCGGGCGTCACCGGCGATCACGGCGTGCGTTTCCGACCAAATGACTCCGTTCTGCAACTGCTGAACTCCATCTGAATGTTTATGTGGCGGAGGCAAGCTGGGTTTGGCCGGTCCGAAGGGGTCAGGGCGGCTCCGCCACATAATCTCGCCCGACGCATAAATGCGGATCCCGGCCCAATGTCTCCTGAACCTGCAGAGCGAGACGCTGCATTCCGCGACGCATATCGGTCCGGCCCACCGCCAACCAGATCCGCACCTGGCTCGGGACCGGGATCATGAAACGCCCCGCGCCTTCACCATCGCCGCTGCCAGTGTTGGCGGCGTGGTCAGTGGAATCCGCAGCCGCACCTTGCCGGCGACCTCCAGCTCGATCACCACTGGCGGCGGGAGCGGCTGGGCGCGTTCGTCAAGAACGTCTTCAGTTGCCGGCTGCCCGGTCTCAGGTCGAAACAGCTTGTTGCGCCAGTATCGGCTGCTGGGGCGCGACGCTGTTCGCTGTGTCACAGGAAGAAAAGAAGGTCACCTTGGAGCTCAGGTAAGTCGCCCTTCGGGCTTTTTGCCTATGGCGGCAAAGGGCTCAAGCAAGCCCGAGCTTTTTCCTGAGCTCGGCGTTTTCTTTCCGGAGCCGGTCAGCGAGGAGCTTCTTCAGACGGGCGTTCTCTTCTTCAAGCTTCACAAGATCCTTGAGCTCATCGCTCTGTGTTGTCTGCCCAGCAGCCCTTTTCCAGTGATAGTACGTCTGTTCCGATATTCCAGCGTTCTGAACGGCTGCCTTGATACTCTCTCCCCGTCCGATCTGCTTCTCGATCTCGCCGAGCTTCTGGGCACGCTCGTTCTCAGAGTAATTTCTCCGCGCTGCCCGGACTGTAGGCGAAGCGATCGCTTTAGATGAAGACGCCTGAAGAGCCGAGCTGGCGGCTCTGGTTCGTATAGCACCTGCGCGCTGCGCGGTCCGCTTCCGCGTCTTCGGCGCCTTTATATCGGGTGTCTGTTCCTTCACGGGCACCTCGCCTGCTGCCTGGGTTGCCTCAGTTTCCTTAAGGTTGGACATCAGAAACTCCCTGCGATTTCAAACATCTATTCTAGTACGCAGCATCTAGAACTTATGGGCTTTGTCAACTGCGGCCACAAAACCGTGCTCGCCAATGTCGCCGTCCGACGCGTTAACATGATGTCAGTAACTGCGGCAATGCAATCGGTTCGCAATCCGCAACAAAGAGTATCGGCTGGATGT
This sequence comes from Mesorhizobium sp., assembly GCA_004020365.1. GTDB lineage: Bacteria > Pseudomonadota > Alphaproteobacteria > Rhizobiales > Rhizobiaceae > Mesorhizobium. The sequence goes on along the minus strand of SAQR01000020.1, from coordinate 89,761 downwards.
GCACGACGCCCCAGTCTCTGAAACAGCGTAGCCGCCCGGTAAGAGCCGCTTTCAGTCTGCCTTAGAAACAAGGTGGTCGGTCGCCACTCCCGCGCATACTATCCGTCTACTCTTGCTCCTCGCACGGCGCCAGGTCCTCGTCATCGATGCCGGGCAGCGTCGCAGCGGCTAAGCCAGCCACTCGCATTGCTCCCTGACAGGATGGTGCCGATCCTGCTGAGATCGCATGCTGGCGCGACGTTGCTTTGCAGCCACCGTCGCGCCTGCCCGTGAACTGTCCGCGCCTGTGGTCATGCTCGCCTTGACACCCTCGATGGGTCCATCCGGGATGGTCAACCATCCGGAACATAGCGGGCAGGCGGGCATCTTCACCAGCAGTCTCTGTGTCGCTCTCGTGGCGGCAAACAAGATCGAGGCTGGCGGGGTGATGATCAACGGTCCTCGAACCATCGATTTTGATCGCGGTGGCCGTTCAGTGTGTTCAAACACGAGGCGCCGTTAGACGGCACCGCAGCATCATAGCGAAGTGCCATGCAGGACGACTCCCTGCAGCATCGTCTCGCGCAGCCAAACACTTGCCGGATCACTGTTGTGAACGGCCGGGCGTTTGACGGCCTGTGACGCGAAAAGGCAACGGAAGATCTAGCATTTATGGGGGAAATGTTTTTCGGAGTGCTTGACCAGAAGGAAGGGCATGACTGCCTATTGCCCGACCCGGCAAGGCCGCACTCATGACCGGCTGGGCTCATCCTGCATGCCGCGCCCGTGAGGTTACTTGTCGGAAGTGCGTCGAGCACAACGACGAGATGTAGTTCACGACCTTTGAAACGCGTGGTCAACTATCCAAAGTGTGGATGCCTTTCATCGAAACAAACGATTTCATCAATGTTGTGGAATCCTGCATGGGCAGAAGCACCTGACGGACACCGATGCCCCACTGCCTCATGGCGTGGCGAGCGTCTTAAGAAACCGCCCGAAAGGAGATTTTTCATGCGCTCTACCGGGCAGTGGAGTGTTGGGAAAGGGAGTTGCAACTGACCGGCCATGTCAAACTGTCCGACTTCTTCCGAGCCTATGGACAGACTGGGAGACGCGCACGGTGTAGCGGCTCACATCGTCATACTGCACCTACGCCACACACCGGCCGGACCTGATCCGGCTTTATGAGCATTGGGCTTTGTCAGTCGCACAAGCGTGGTGGCTATTTTCGCGAGGCGGCGCGCCTCAGGAACTGAGCCGCGTCCAGGTCGAAACGCGGGAAAGAAAGACAGGAAACAGAATGGCCGATCAATTCGCAACGGACGTCATTGCCCTGATCAAGAAACGCGCCGAGTCGGAGAGCGGTGAGGGAATGCCTGCGTCATTCGTCGGCGAGATAACAATCGCCACGGAACTGGACGCGCTCGGGTTCGATTCGCTGGGTTTGGCGGACGTCCTCTGGGATGTGGAACAGGCCTACGGCATCAAGATCGATATGAACACGGCCGATGCCTGGTCCAATCTCAAGAATGTCGGCGACGTCGTGGACGCCGTCCGCGGCTTGCTTGCGAAGGAGGCTTGAATGGACAGGCGCGTCGTTATCACCGGAGTGGGCGGCCTGTGCGGACTGGGCACCGACGCCGCCTCTATGTGGAAAGAGATGCGCGAAGGCCGCTCCGCCATCGGCCCGCTCGCCAATTCCGAGCTTCATGACCTGGAGGGCATGACCGGCGCTGAGATCAAGGCGCTGCCCGAGCACGACATCGATCGCAAGCAGCTCGTCTCCATGGCCCGCTTCAGCTTGCTCGCCGTGCTTGCGGCGCGCGAAGCCATGCGGCAGGCCGGACTTTCCTGCGACGAAGGGAATGCCCATCGCTTCGGCGCTACAGTGGGCGTCGGCGGCTTGGGCTGGGATGTAATGGAGGAAACTTACCGGGCCCTCCTTTTGGACGGCGCGAGGCGAGTTGGCATCCTCGCTGTACCCAAAACGATGCCAAGCGCCGCCGCCGGCCAGGTGAGCTTGCGCCTCGGCTTGCGCGGGCCGGTGTTCGGGGTGACCTCCGCATGTGCCTCGGCCAACCATGCGATCGCCTCGGCGGTGGATCAGATCAAGCTGGGCCGGGCCGACGTAATGGTTTCCGGAGGCAGCGACGCACCCTTCGCATGGGGCGTGCTGAAAGCATGGGAAGCAATGCGCGTGCTTTCACCCGATACCTGCCGGCCCTTCTCCGCCGATAGGAAGGGCCTGGTGCTGGGCGAGGGTGCTGGCATGGCCGTGCTGGAAAGCTACGAGCATGCCAGGGCGCGTGGTGCCACAATCCTTGCCGAGATCGCCGGCGTCGGCCTTTCCGCCGATGCCTTCCACATCGCCGCGCCATCTGTCGAGGGGCCAGCGTCGGCGATGCGCGCCTGCCTTGCCGATGCCGGGCTGAATGCCGAGGACGTCGACTACCTCAACGCGCACGGCACCGGTACCAAGAGCAATGATCAGACTGAAACGGCGGCGATCAAGCGTGTGTTTGGAAACCACGCTTATTCGATGTCCATCTCTTCCACCAAGTCCACGCACGCGCATTGCCTCGGCGCAGCGAGCGCGCTTGAAATGATCGCCTGCGTGATGGCAATCCAAGAGGACGTCGTGCCGCCGACCGCCAACTATCGCGAGCCAGATCCCGCTTGCGACCTCGACATCACACCCAATGTGCCGCGCGAGCGCAAGGTGCGCGTCGCCATGAGCAACGCCTTCGCCATGGGCGGTACGAACGCAGTTCTGGCATTCAGGCAGGTGTAGAAGCCATGCAAGACGCATCATTTGAGGTCACCTGTCGTATCTAGCTGCTGAGGGGCGGGGCATTGTGAAACAGGGGGAGCTGTGTGGCCCCTCTTTCTCGGCTCGACGATGTGGAAGGAGCCTGTGCGGCGAAACGGGCCGACGCCCTCAGGCCCAGAACTTGGGCGAAACCAACTCCCACCAAAGCACAGCCGCTTTAGTAGCCGAACAATGAAGCCTCGCTCGACGAGCCGCCGCCTCTACTGTCAGCGGCATCACGCGGTTGAAGCGAACAGCGCAGCGGCTACTGTTTCCCGCACAACTCGGATGGCAATTGGGACAAGTCCGCACATGTCGTCACGTACGCTGAACGCCGCAGGTACAGCCAAATTGGGGGCGGAGCGTTTCTGCCGTTTTGATAGAATTCTATCAAACTGACAATTTTCCTTGCACGAATGCAAGGAGAGCTCGATTGACTCCCCTCCTTTCTTGTCAAGGATGGGTTTGCAGGCTGCGGTGCGGCAGAAGCCGGACAGAACGGCGACCGGTCGAGTAAAGGCCTGCGCAAACAAGCGCGCATATTGCGGGCGCCCGCACGGAGGAGAAGACGCTCGTCCTGGTGAAAGACAACGATGCTCAGGCGCCATTGCCATTTGCCGAGGGCGTCCGCGCGCCGGAAATTTCGAGGCACAAAGGTGAGATCGAGAATGATAATGACGAAAAACAACACAGCTCACCGTCAAGTGCAGTTCCACCGGCGGGTGGCGGAGTGGGATGGGCTGCCAAATGGAGCGTAAAAAGATCAGCAAGGAGATGCTTGGCGATAGTCTGGCGCTGCGCAAGCTGCGTGAGCACCTTGTCAAGGTGGCCAAGGCGAAGACTACGGTCATGTTGCGAGGTGAATCCGGAACCGGCAAGGAGCTGGTTGCCAAAGCCATTCACGAACTCTCGCCTCGCGCCAAGCAGCCCTTCATCAAGGTCAATTGCGCGGCGCTCACCGAGACGCTTCTGGAATCTGACTTGTTCGGTCATGAGAAGGGTTCCTTCACCGACGCGATCAATTTGCGCAAGGGGCGCTTTGAGGCTGCCGACAAAGGCACATTGTTTCTGGACGAGATTGGCGAAATATCGGGCTCGTTCCAGGCTAAGCTGCTGCGTGTCCTGCAGGAGCAGGAGTTTGAGCGTGTCGGCAGCAACCACACCATTAAAGTCGATGTTCGCGTGATTGCCGCAACCAACAGGGACTTGGAAAAGGCAGTTCAACGCAAGGAGTTCCGGCAAGACCTCTATTACCGCATCAGCGTCGTCACTTTACGCGTGCCGGCATTGCGCGAAAGGCGAGGTGATATTCCGCTCTTGGCCGCTCAGTTTCTCAAGAATTTCAATACTGAGAATGATCACACGCTGACCTTCGCTCCCGAAGCGATTGAGGTGCTAATGAATTGCGAATTTCCAGGCAACATCCGAGAGCTCGAAAACTGCGTTCAACGGACGGCAGTTCTGGCGACGGGTCCATCAATCCTCAGAACTGACTTTGCCTGTTGCGTGGGTGAGTGCTTGGCCGCGGCGCTGTGGAAGAACGGACCGCCGACGTCAGAGAACTCGACTACGATCGAGCCTTCCGCCGCCCGTGCCGCCCCGCCCGTCGGCGACGGGCAAGCGCCGATAGGCCCTGCCACGACTCGTGGTAGGGTGCCCGATGCCGATACGGTCATTGCCGCCATGGAAAAGTGTGGCTGGGTGCAGGCAAAGGCGGCGCGCCTGCTCGGTTTGACCCCGCGCCAGATCGGCTACGTGCTGAGAAAACACGGCATCGAGATCAAGCGTCTCTGAAACAACCCGCCGAGCAAGAGCTGGAGCAGGTCAAGCATTGGTGCTCTGGCGCCGAGCCCATCGGCCACCTTACGAACGTGGGTGTGAACAGCGCTGCCAAGATTCCGGCCGTGTGCTTTCTACCACCAGTCGTACTGGGGCTCTGCGGCTGACAAAACTAAGAAGGAGGAATCCTATGGCTAGTAACTTCGCTCTACACCGCAAGGGCAAATCCAATCCGACGTGCCTGAAATCCAGAAATAATCGATGTATCATTGGTGACACGCCAGCATGCGTAGAGGCGACGCGCAGATCTCCGCTGGCGGGACCTGGTCGATACATAAGCTGATCGCTTGCCGCTCGATATCGCGCCAATCTGATCTGAAAGAAATAAGTAGTTTTGGGAATAGGGATTAAGCATGCCAACGCGCTTCAGAACGATCAAATTGTTTTTAGCAACAACGGCGCTCTTCGCACCAAATCTGTCCTTGGCCCAGGAATCAGTCGCGTCGCCTGCGCCGGTGGCAGATGCCGAATATTCCAGAAATTGGGGCCTGAGTATGATCAACGCCCTGCCCGCCTACCTTAAAGGCTATACGGGCAAGGGCGTCGTCGTTGCGATTGTGGATACAGGACTGGATATCAACCATCCCGAATTCGTGGCGCGCATTTCGAAGGCGCTGCACAACTTCGGGACGGATAAACGCTTGGCTGACGTCAGCCATTCTGTCGACAAAGACGGTGTGCCTGACGGACACGGGACCCATGTGGCGGGGATAATCGGCGCCGCGCGCGACGGCACGGGCATGCAGGGCGTGGCCTATGAATCGACAGTATTGCCCCTTCGAGCAGTGGATATCGGCGACCCAGATGATCCCGAGATGGACCCGACCAATGAAGCGATCGAATACGCGATTGGTGCGGGAGCTGGCGTGCTCAATGGGAGCTACGGGCCAGGCCTGTTGCTGGGGCGGTATCTCAAGGACGAGAACGGCCAACTGAAACTCGATGGCAAGGGATATGCCATCGATAATAAAAACTATGAGATTCTCGACTATCAGGCCATCTATGATGATCCGAGCAATCTCGTCGATACCTACAATACGTTGAAGAAGGCGGCTAAGGCGGACATCGTGCTCGTCTTCGCCGCCGGTAATGATGCCAGTACCGACGACCAACCCGGCGCTGCTTCGGCGATTCCCAGCGGCATCGGCACGTTGCCGTTAATAACGCCAGAAAATACCAAAGATGGAAATCTTTATAAGTTCATCGACACAAACGATCAAACAAACAAAGGTTTCGATTTCAATAACCCAAATACATACAAGATAGTGAGCGGGTCTGATGTCTCGAAGCTCGACTTCTCGGATCTGGCAGGCTCGCTGATAACAGTCGTTGCTGTCGGCAAGGATGGCAAGATTGCCAGCTATAGCAATAGATGCGGAGCCACAGCAGAGTGGTGCCTCGCGGCTCCGGGTGGCGATATTAATGCCGATCCCGATAATCCGATTGATGAGAACGGCATTTATTCTACCTGGCCACAAGGGGATCGGGCGAACAAGAACAACCCGTATAAGTACGAGGAAGGTACTTCCATGGCAACGCCGCATGTTGCTGGCGCGGCGGCAGTGATCCGGTCGGCATTCCCTTACATGAACGCCCGCCAGACCATTGAAACCCTCCTGACAACGACGACCACCAAAGGGTTCGAGGATGAACAAGTCTTCGGCCAGGGTCTGCTCAATCTCGGCGTTGCGATCGAGGGTCCGGGCGAGTTCCGCTACGCCGGCGTCTTCGACGTCGACACCAAAGGCTACTCCTCGATCTGGTCGAATTCAATCTCGGGCGCCGGAGACCTGACGAAGCGCGGCGAAGGAGCGCTGATCCTGTCCGGCGAAAACAGCTACAGCGGGCCGACCAAGGTGCTTGGAGGCATACTCGCCGTCGATGGCCGCATTGTTTCGAAGGTAGGCGTCTCGGCTACTGGTACCCTTACGGGTATCGGTGCAGTCGGCTCTCTTACGGTTGGCGCAGGCGGCACCGTCGCTCCTGGCAGCGTGCTCGATCCAAGCAAGGGGGTTGCAGTGCTCACCGTCAACGGTGACTTCGTGCAGCAGGCCGGGTCGACCTATTTGGCGGGTATCGCACCGAGCAAGGCTTCAGATCTCATCGACGTTGCCGGCAGTGCCGCCATCAACAAGGGAGCGAGCGTCAACCTGGTGCGTGAAGGTGCCGGGCATTTCTCAGTCGATACCCGCTACACGCTTCTGACCGCCGCTGGCGGCGTGATCGGGACCTACGGCGGGCTGACAGGAGGCCTCTTTACAGACTCGCCCTTCGTCGATTTCGAACTCGCTTATGACCCGACCAACGTCTATCTCGACGTCGATCGCAATTCTGTCACCTTTGCCGATGTCGGCAATACCTTCAATCAGCGATCCGTGGGCGCGGCTGCGGAAGCCCTTGGTTCCGGCAACACGATCCACGACAACATCCTCTTCCTGACGGGACAGGGATCCCGCAACGCATTCGATCAGCTTTCGGGCGAGATCCATGCTTCCGTTCACAGCGCCTTTGTCGAAGACAGCCATTTCGTCCGTGACGCCGCCGGCGATCGCATTCGCGCAGCGTTCGCAGGCGTGGGCGCATCAACCGTGCCGGTCATGGCATATGGACCGGAAGGCCCGGAACTGGCTCCCGCGACCAGCGAAAACTTCGCCGTCTGGGGCAGCGGTTTCGGCGCCTGGGGACATTTGGACGGAGACGGCAACGCTGCTCGCCTCGACCGCTCGACGGGAGGCTTTATTGCAGGCGGCGATGCGGCCATCGGCGAAAGCTGGCGGCTCGGGCTTCTTGCCGGTTATAGCCATACGTCCATCCATGTGGATGATCGCGCCTCCTCCGGCTCAGGCAACAATTATCACCTCGGGATCTACGCTGGCACGCAGCGTGGCCCTCACAGCTTCCGTTCCGGCCTTGCCTATACGTGGAACCGCATCGAGACCGGCAGGTCGGTGGCGTTTCCGGGCTTCTCCGACAGCCTTTCGGCCGATTACCATGCCGGCACGTTCCAGGCTTTCGGCGAACTCGGCTCTCGACTGGATACAGCTTCCGTATCTTTCGAGCCCTATGCGAACCTAGCCTATGTGAACTTCAACGCGGATGGCTTCACAGAGCATGGCGGTGCCGCTGCGCTTTCCGGAAAAGACCGGTCGAGCGACACGACATTCACCACGATAGGGCTGCGCGCCTCGACCGCTTTCCCGCTTGGTTCCGTCAATACAACCGCCCGTGGCGGTATCGGCTGGCGTCATGCGTTCGGCGATGTGGTGCCTGAAACGGCGCTTGCCTTCACAGGCGGCTCATCCTTCGCCGTGGAGGGAACGCCAATCGCAAAGAACGCTGCCGTCTTCGAAGCTGGTATCGATGTCAACCTTACCGACAAGGCAACCATCGGGCTTACCTATAAAGGTCAGCTTGCCTCGGACGCGCAGGAGCATGGCTTCAACGCCAAACTCAGTGTTCGGTTTTAATCGCCGCAAGGGAGGGCGATATGTCATGCCCGATTCCAGCAGCGAACTGACAGCCATCTCTATTGAAAGATCTTATCGCCTTGCAATGGCCGACCATCCTTCGGCCATTGCTGCTTTTGCTTTCCGGAAGGAGTGTTTCGTGAACAAAGTAATTCTAATTGCGATTTGGCAGGGTGCCTTTCTTTCGCTGCCGGGTGCAGTACGTCCGACGGCGGCAACTGGGTGAAGGACGAGACGCCGCGCAGTGCTGCCCAGCAGGACTACACTGAATGCAAGTATCAGTCGGAAATGGCGACGGCGACGATCGGAACGAATAGCCGCCCGAAAACGATGACAGATGCAATCGGGGACGGTGTCGGGGATCGTATCGTCAAGGGTATGGAACAAGGCAATCTCGTCAAGGATTGCATGAGAGCCCGCGGCTACACTCAATCCTGACAGGCAACTCATGGGCTTCCGCCGCTATCGAAGGGATTGTAAAGGACGCGTCGATCTTCGAGAAACGAGGAAGCGGCGTACGATTTCTGTCTCTGAGGGGCTGGGGTCCGACCATGACACGCCGAAGACAGGTGTACTGATACCGGTTACCCGGCGTGCGGTCTCGGCAGTGACCTTGCTGCTCTAGCGAATAAATTGCGCTACTGCCTGCTAGCCGACCCTAAGTCTGGCCTGCTTCAAATGAGGTTGATGCTCGGTCGGCCGAAGCGAATGAGCAGCCATCGCGGCAATGAAAACCTCGGGCGTTTTTAGGTAGCGCTCCAGCTTGTTCTCCCTCATGAGCACTACGAACAGAGCGCACGTTTTCGCCTGACAATTGACCGACTTGGTAGGGTTGAACTCTATGTCAGTGAAACCGGCATACCGCATTTCGCCGTCCACTCGATTTTTGAGCCATACACGGTGAGGAAAGATGGCATTGAGATAAAGCCAATCGTAGAACACGGTCGTGGGTTCTAGCGGGAACTCGAAGCCGTCGAATTTGAAGCCCACCAGTGCGCCGGATTCGCGGAGTCGTGGCTCGCGCTTCGCATCGCGCGGTTCAACCTCGTACAGATCGGTGTACGGCCCGCCACGCTCGAATACCTTACTTCCCTGAAAGGCGTTCTCCAGCGGTATCTCGCCGATGCTGGTCCTCACGCGCAGGTGAAACGCGCTAAGATGCTGGCCGGCGACTTCATCAGACTTGCTAGACACTTCTAGCAGCGGCGCATATCCGGCTTTCTTGGCGGCCTCATGCAGCGACCGTATATTCTTCTTCTTCTGAACCTCAGCGAAGCCACCGGCCCACGGAATTTCGAAATCCAATCGCCTGACGTAACCTTCGTCCTCGGTTGCAGGGATAAAGACTGGTCTCTCAGCCATTCTAAATGTTCCTTATTAAGCCCAGCAGAATGACATGGGGAACCAACACCTCGTATTTCTCCGCCTGAGTGAGACGCGCCTTAATCGCCGAATCCTTCCAGTCCGTTCGGGTGTAAAGTATCTCAAAATCGATTAGCGGTTCAGCCTCTCCGATAGGAATCGATTCGACGCCAGCTTTGTTCGCGACATCGTTGGTAAAACGAACACCCGTGAACTGCATTACCGAGGGGTGTATTTGCAGAAAGATCGTGTCCGTAATCCTCCCATCCTGCCGGGCAACGTACTCCATCGGATGGGTGCTACGAAAGCAAAGGTGGACGTAGTTGCCCATTCCCTTCAACGCGTCGGCGTCACGACTCCATTCATTGCCGCCCGGTGCCGGAACCTTGACCTTCTTCTGGTCAAGCTGCGCGAGTGGATAGAGTCCTCCCATTTCTTTAATCACCGGCAGGTTCCTCCGGTCGGTGAAGTGATAGAGCAGCGGCACCTTATCAAGAGTATCAATTGCCATGTTCCCCTCCGTCGCAGGCCGGTAGCAGCCTTGCCCCACACGGGTGGAATCTTACGGCAGTCATCGTCCGAACGCCATGATCCGAGGCGAGGTGTTCAGATTGGCGACGTTTCTCAATTGTTCTATACGATTAAAATAGAATTCTACATCGCCAACTATGGTTCGAAATCGTCGTGCACGGCAGCTCCACAACGATCATCATCCCGGATCGGACTGTGCGGGAGCTGCAATCGCAGCCGCGCGAAGGCGACCGTGTTGTCACGAGCAACGACGCGCTCCTCCTCGATGCACAGGATCTGGGCCAATTGCTGCGGGTCGGCGGCGACAAAGGCACTGTCTTCAACCGCGGCGGGCCTGGCGAAGCGGGCATTGTGAGCCGGCAGATAGGTCTGTGCGACGAAGCGGTTGGCGGCCTCGATATCAGCCATGCCGGCCAGTGCCAGTTCCCTCGGCAGTCGGTCCTGCAAGGTTGAGAACATCCGCTCGGAGCGGCCCCTGGCTCCAGGCGAATAGGCTGGAATATGTTCGATGCCGAGCCGCTCGAGCGCCCGACCGACCTGGGTCATGCGAATCTTGTCGACAGCCCCGCCCGCCTTGAGCGTCACGAAATAGTGTCTGCCACGATCGCTGTAGAGGCTTGACGGCAATCCCTTGGCGACAAAGGTCTCCAGAAGTCCCTGGAAGCTCGACGCCGTGCCTTCCTCCTCGATCAGAAAGGCCGAATAGATCGTGCTCGTCGCATCGTCCATAGTCACGATCAGATCCAGCATCGGCCCACTCGCCAGCCACTGATGACGGCTGCCGTCCTGGTGTAGCATCATCCCTTCGCACGGCTTCCTTTCCCGCTTGCGCCGGTGAGCACCGCGCCGCTTGGCCCGTTCCACCAGGCCCGCCGCGTGAAGCTGCGTCTTGATGAAGGTGTAGCCCCAGCTGAAATCGTGATCGCGCAGCAGGTGCTCGTGGAAATGCTTCACGTTCCAGCCAAGGTAGCGATGGCGATAAAGCTCCAGCATCTCCTCGATCGCCTCCACTGGCACCCGGCGCGTCGAACGCTTGCCCAAACGCCGGTCCAGCAACCCAGCCTCCCCGGCCTCTTCGTAACGGTCGCGATAACGCCGAAATTGCCGCTCCGACATGCCCAGCAACTCGCCTGCCTCCATCATCGAGAGATCGCCGCCAGTCCAACGGCTCAATACGTCCCGAAACTTCTGTATTCTCCGTCCTGGAGCCACGCTGCCCGCTTCATCCCCAGCTTCCATTCGCTGGCGATGAAACCGGACAACTCCTGTGCTACCTAATCCGGACAAATCATGTGCTTACGACACGCCGGAGCGGAACGCTTGCCTGCGGCATCGCGGTCGGGTAATTGTTGCAGATACGTCGGCCCGAAGATCGGCATCGATTTTCGGGCCGACGCGTCGTTTCAATCGGATAGAGCGCCATTCTCGCCTCGAAGGCACGCGCGGCGCTCCACGACAAGGGGGCAACGGAGCTTTGCTGATGTCGGATTCGTCCAGGATTTGTGCGGTGGCCGCGGCCACCCTCATGGCGCTTTCCGCGTCGTTGGCAGCTCAGGAAGCCGGGCTGCCGGGCGGTGCTTCCTCGCTGAAGGAGACCTATGAGGACTGGGATCTCTCCTGCCAGGCCACGCCGACGCTGGTATGCGCGGCTACCTATCAGCAGTCGCAGCAGAACGGACGGCGCCTGCTTGCGGTCGAATTGGGCAAGGGGCAGGAGGACGGCATTGCGGGCAATCTCGTCCTGCCCTTCGGCCTGCAACTCGCCGTCGGCGCGACGCTTCAGGTCGACGATGGGCAAGCGGGCAAGCCGCTGCCCTTCTCGACCTGCCTGCCCGCCGGCTGCTTCGTGCCCCTCAGCTTCGACGCGAAAGCAGCCGCGTCGCTGCGCACGGGCACAACGCTCAAGGTCACGGTTAAGAGTCTCGACCAGAAGGATGTGCCCTTGTCGGTTTCATTGAAGGGTTTGACGGCGGCGCTGGACAGGTTGAAGGTGCTGCTCGGGGCTTAGATTGGGGGCTGGCTGGCTGATGATCTCGGTTGTCACTTTCCTTTGTTCCACTACGGCTTTTCGACATTTTGGTCAGATAATCCCCACGCGCGAGAAGCGCGCGGTCTCGGCCTGAGTGATCTCGGGCGGGCGAGTGGCGCCCGACGCTTCCGACTCCGCGGCAGCGATCCGCTCGATCGCCTTCTTCACCTTTGCACGAACATTCTCGTCGAACGTCCGTACACTGACCTTGAGGAGGGTCTCATCCGGGATTACGTCGTACTTTGTCCCCGCATTGATCGCGCCCACCTTTACAATCATCGCGGCTGTCCTGAGGGAGAGAAGAGTAATGATGCGCAGAACGTTTCTCATGGCGGGCGTGTCCCTGTCTGCCGTAGCGGTCGGCAAGTCCTTAGCCGCGTCGGTATTCCTCGACTACACACAGGAGCAACTGGATACGGCGTATGACCAGTCATTCTGGGCGCCGCGGATGGCGGAACTGGAGGAAGGCGATGGCATCGCCAGCGCCGAGGTCCGGCGCGCGATGCCGCCGCGTCCGGCAAAATACGGTCCAGATGCCAGAGATCTCATCGATGTGTTCGCGCCTGGGATGCCAAGGCCGCCCCGGTCCTGGTCTTCATCCATGGCGGTGCCTGGACCCGAAACACTCGCGAGGATGCATCCTATCCGGCCCCGACCTTCGTTTCGCGCGGGGCGGCCTATGCCGCGCCTGACTTCGGCAGTGTGAAAACGCTGACGCTGCGACAGATGGTCGAGAATTGCAGGCGGGCGGTGGAGTGGACGATGAAGAATGCCGCCAGTTTCGGCGGCGACCCGAACCGGGTGTATGTGGCGGGTCATTCTTCCGGCGCGCATCTGGCGGCCTGCGTCCTCATCACCGACTGGACGGAGCGCAGCCTACCGGCGGATGCCCTCAAGGGCGGCTTGCTGATGAGCGGCATGTATGATCTCTATCCGGTGATGCTTTCCTCGCGCAGCAGCTACCTGCATCTGACGGAGGGGGGAAGAGGCGGAATTCAGCCCGATGCGCCATCTCGACCGGATCACCTGCCCGATTGCCGTCGTGTCAGCCGACCAGGACAGTCCGGAGTTCAAGCGCCAGTCCGATGTGTTCGGTGAAGCGCTGCGCGGCATGGGGAGATTGGCCAGTCGAACGATAGCCTTCAACGCCAACCACTTCCAGGAACCCGAGCATCTGAAAGACCCCGACACTGAAGTCAGCCAGGCGGCGTTCAAGCTGATGGGGATCTGACACGGATGTGTTGCAAACTCTTCAGCTAATGGGATTGTTAGTTTCGTACAAAACGATGCACTTTCTCAATCTTAGAGGGTGTTTGGGAATTAAGTATTTCGGCGTTCGAGCGCGTTGCGCCGCGCTCATGGCACCCGTTGAGATGGGCATGAAAGTGAGTTCGACCGCTGGACAGTTGCCGACTTCGTCAGGTATTGGCCCTGCGACCGGTTGATCTGCGATATTTCCAAAATTCGCAGAAGTTGGTCGAGACGAAACTGTCGCCCCGGCTTGACCACGCGCCCGGCAGACCGAGTTACAAAGTTGCCGAGGCAGTTTGATGTGCGTTCCTGCATCACTGCACGGGACACGACCTGACGGGAGACTATGATGCGTAGCCAGAAAGAAAAGATGCTCGCAGGCGAGTTTTACAATGCGGCGGATCCGGAGATCCAAGCTGACCTGTTGGCCACCGGGGCTTGGCTCAAGCGGTACAATGATACGCTGGGGCAGACCACGGAGCATTGGCATGAGCTTTTGTCCGAGCGGCTGGGAGAGGTTGGGCGCGGAACGGTCATCCGTCCGCCCTTTTTTTGCGACTACGGATTCAATATCCGCATTGGCGCCAATGCCTACATCAACTTCAACTGCGTTATTCTTGACGTGGTAGAGGTCAAAATCGGGCAAGGAACGGCAATTGGGCCTGCCGTGCAGATTTATACCGCCGATCATCCACATGATGCCGAGCAGCGACAGGCCGGCCTGCAGGTCGGGCGTCCTGTTCGCATTGGCAGCCGTGTCTGGATCGGCGGTGGAGCAATCATTCTGCCTGGCGTCACGATTGGCGATAATGCGGTCGTAGGCGCTGGCAGCGTGGTCACACGCGATGTTCCCGCCGGGGCAAAGGTAGTGGGAATTCCTGCTCGCGTCGCCAACCCACATAAACAGGCATAATCAACCTCCTTGACCCTGGAGGTGCATGCGAACTGTCGAAACTGTGCCAAATTTCTGCCGAAGCCATTGAGCGCTGCATATCTTGTCGCGGTTCGGCTCGGGCGCTTCAGTTCTTTTGCCACGGGTGTCACAAAATCATGTGCGTAATGCCGCCGCAACGTGCTCACGTCCCGCAGCAGCGGGCCCTTTCACATGGCCCAACGAATTCAGAGCCTCCGTTGTGCTGCCAGTAGCATTACTGCTCAGATGTATTCCCAACTGAGTTTTCGCCCTTGGAGGCAAGCGACTCACCAGCAATCGCCGGCCATTAATCCTGGCTAGCATCGACCCCGACGAGGCGAGCCGCGGCGTTGCCGATCGGCATGTCGATGACCGTGATTGCGCCTTCGGCAAGGAAACGACGTTCGTTTCTGGTCAGCGTAGCCGAATCGATCACCGCAAAATGTGGGCCAGTGGAGCGCTTCATCATCTGTCTGGCATATGTGCGCAGCATCTGATCGTTGAAGCGACAGCCAACGAAGAAAAAGCCCCGGTTGACGCGCCGTTGCTTCACCACGTCCGGGATCGGCGTCTGGATATCAATTTCGGTTAGGACTTCGACGTAATCGGAATCAGCCACGAGGAAGTTTGCGGCCGGCCTGACGCTGCCGTGCGGCGCATAGAGCACCGTCCTTGCCACTTGTTCGGCGTCGAGTTCTGTTCCTGACAAATCGTAAGTTCTCGTCCAGATGTTACCAATTCCGGTCGCTCGCGTGGTTCCTTGTATCTCGACAACGTCTGTTTGGCCGGCCTCTGCAAGGGCTGCCCGCATGGCGCCATCGTACCAGCTGTCGATGATGACAGACAGTTGAAGGGTTGCGAGCCAGGCGTGAAGAACGGTCGGCTCGGCGGGGGCTGCGAATATCTCCGCCATCCACGCTTGAAGAGTCCGACGATGTCGGCGCTGCTCGATAAACTGCGCGACCGACCACATATTGGTGCGAATCCTGGAAGGGGCAGGCGCCCGCTTGTTGAGCGCCGCGGCGACATCTTCAGGGGTGCAAGGTGCAGGTGATTCCGGCGTGTTAAGCTGCAGAAGACCAGGACCGAGATAGGGGATCACTCGATCGGCCTTGAGAGCGCCCTTCAGCAGGTCAATCAGCTTTTTGGCAAAACTGCCCCGGACGACGACGAGATGGTCCCAGCTCAGCATCGTGTTCATACGCGTTTCCTCTCCGCCACTGAACCCACCGGCATCAGGCCCCGTCGGAAATCTTCATCGCCTCGACGGTGATCGGCAAACGCGTATCGCGCGGAAGGTCGGGCAGCATGAGCCGCCAACCGTTCCTGAGCGTCACGGTCCCGCCCCATAAGTCTGCGTTCTCAATCTCGGTGATCGGCTCTTCGAGATCCTTCTTGGGGACATAAGCCGACAAGCCAGTAGCGGTCCTGCGAATCATTACTTTCATCCGGCTGTTCCTCCGTTGGAAATGCCTTCAGCTCCGCAGGGAACCTCGACTTTGTCGAGGCTAATGAGTTCGCGCGCTCGCATGCCGACGACCGTGCCACGATCGATCCATTCGACCGCATAGATGAAGAATTGCTGGAGAAAGGTTCCAATGTCGCGCACGTAGCCTTCGTCGCCCTTCCGCACGAGGTTTTCGCCGATCTCCTTGCCGGGATAGGTGCCGTCGTTTTTTATGTGGCGTGTTGCACGGACCCGCTCACCCTGCATGAACCGTGGCGGTCTGCCGATTTCGACCTCCTGTTCGCGTCTGGACCACATGCTGTCCATTCCTTTCTCGAGGCTTTTGGTGTGGTCGCGGGTTGCAGGCGTCCTCGCGCGGCGAACCCGACCGTTTCGGTAGGAATCAAGCGGGAACGCAGGTTTTCGGTACCGGACAGACCGACACGCATTGCTGCTTATCGAAGGCCTCCTTGCATTCGGTGCACTTGATTGGATCGATCACATAGGCGTCGCCCTTGAACTTGATCGCTTCCGAGGGACATTCGAACTCGCAGGCCCCGCATTGGGTACATTGGGATGCGATGATCTTGAAAGCCATTCTAACTCCTGGTTATCGGACGAGACCGCTCAGGCCGTCGCCGCTAGTGGTCTGATCCCAAACTCTGCCGCGTAAAGTGCGCTGACTGCGGTCTCGATGTAGTCATGGCCATAGGCGTCGGTTACGCGCAGTCCAGCTCGCGAGAGTTGTTCCTTCGGGCGATTTCCGATCTTGGCGCATAGCACTATGTGTATGCCTTCCAGCGCAGCGAAGACGCCCTCGAGGGTGGCGTCTTCGCCCCCGCCTCCGAGGCAATACCGCTCGACCTTCCGATGCCCGACCAAGCTGATCCCTCTAGGCGAGACTTCATAAACCTGGAATTCCTTCGCGTGGCCGAAGTGTTCGTTGACGCGTCCACCTCCCTTTGTGGCCACCGCAACCAGAAGCGACTTTTCGGAGTCTGTTGCCTTGACCATACCGATGGCCTCGCTCCTCGCCGCCTCATGATCACGGCGCTCGTGTGCGACCACCTGCCGATAGGCCTGACGCTTGCCAGCATCGTAGGTGACATCGTCGGGAATCCCATCCAGCGTGAATTCCTGGCCACGATCTTCACCGAGCAGGCCGACAGCATCTGCCCGGCACTGCCGGCAGTGGCGCATCAACTTGGCGCCACCTTCAAGTCGATCCTGAAGAGCCATCATCTCCATTGCCGTTGGGCCGCGCTGCCCGATGAGTCCGTAGTGGGTGCCGTGCGCCGGGTCCGAAATCAGAGGCATCACGTTGTGCAGGAACGCGCCCCGCTCCTTGACCATTTTGTTCACCTCAAACAGGTGCTGGTCGTTCACTCCAGGAATCATCACCGAGTTGATTTTGGTGAGGATGCCGCGCGCGCTCAGCATCTCCAGGCCCAGCATCTGCCGCGCGTGCAAGATTCGAGCGGCTTCGATGCCGAAGTAGCGGCGATTTTCATAAAAAATCCAAGGATAGATCTTTGCGCCGACTTCCGGGTCGACCATGTTGATGGTGATCGTCACGTGATCAACATTCATTTCGGCAAGCTCAGCTACATGGTCCGGCAGCACGAGCCCGTTGGTGGAGACGCACAGCTTTATGTCGGGGATTTCCCTGATGACGCGGTCGAACGTTGCCTTCGTTTTCTCCCAGTCGTAACAGGCATCCCCCGGCCCAGCGATGCCAAGAACCGAAAGCTGCGGAACTTCGTTGGCAACCGCGATGACCTTGCGTAGCGCTTGGTCGGGCGTCAGCTTCTCAGACACAACACCAGGCCGGCTCTCGTTGGCGCAATCGTATTTGCGATTGCAGTAGTTGCACTGGACATTGCAAGCCGGCGCGACCGCCACATGCATACGCGCGAAATAGTGATGCGCTTCCTCCGAAAAGCAGGGGTGATCCTTGATCTTGTCCCAAATAGCCGGATCCACATCGCCCGGGCTGGTCGGCGACGAACCGTAGGAGGACGGTGCGCAGCCACCGGATTTCGCGGCTGCCAGAAAACCCTCGGATGTCGTGCTGGTCGGCCCCTCAATCGAAACTGTCGGTGAGGACATCAAACGGCTCCGTTGCTGGTAACGTCGCGGTTCAAGGTGCAAGAGCCATACCAACTTAAAAAAGCGGCTTCAGTTCACTATTTGGGTCGATGTCGGATTGTGTGAGGCCGGCGCGACACAATTTTGTCCTGCTTGCGACAGTGCAAGTCCAAATCCGTTCAGAAGCACAAAGCACTCCTTGTCGCGCAGAGGGCGCGCAAGACCACTGGCCTGACGATTGGCTCATCAGGCTCTTAGAATTTCCTTCACCTCGAGACTATGCCGGCGTATCGCCTAGCCGACTTGTCGCGGCGTGAGGCGGAGAATTCGAGCCGCATTAGCCTGAACCCAGCCGGCCTTCTCCATTGTGTCGATCAGCCGGTCACGCTCCGTCCGTCGCGGTCCCAGCGCCGGTCCGGCCGTATCGTTAGAATCGCAACCGGCTATCTCGTGTTCAGGGGCGCCGATGCGCCTAACCGGCTTCGTGCTGGGCCGTGAGAGCTCGTCGATGCCATTGCCACGTTCCGAAAGATTGGTTCCTTCCAGAGGAGAACGCGCAAGTGTGGCTGTTCTTTACACGCAGTTCTCCAGCTCGCGGACGTTGCCGGGGAAATAGCATTGCGAGATCAGCTCAACTGCCGACGGCGTAAAGCCATGGTTCTCCATATTTCAAGGGTAAGCGCTGTGTCCTTCCAGGAGTGCCCGCGATCTGTGGGCCTGCCGATTCTGAGGTGGATCGGAGATCGGCTTGTGTCTGAACTTGAACTTTACGATTGACCCTGAGCGGCAGCCTCGGCGTTTCAAGGTGATCAACGGCGCTGTTAGTCGGCAGGCATTGGTCGATGGACGACAAGGGACGGAGTCATCGCCGAGACCCTGGGGCCGAACGTGGTGATCTCGGAGGTTGCCCGGCGCTACGGGCTGCGGCCGCGGCGGAACGCTCGCAAGCTTGCGACGTCGGCAGGACAGGCCACTCCCGCCTTTGTTCCGGTGGTGGTTTCGGTGGCGCCACCGGAACGACCCGTTGGGCCTACATCCGTGCACCAGAACTCAAGGCCGCGGCCTGAGAATCGGCCGCCCGCTCACCCTTTACTTGGTTCCTCAGCCGACAGCGCTAAGAAGGAGAGCAACTTCCGTCGGTGCGAGGATCATTGCGTCGTGGCCAGTGGCGAGTTCCTGCCACGCCCAGCCATCCTGCTTCGCGACCCATTCTCGCGCTCCCGCCGTCGGCGGGTGGAGCGGATTAGTGCAGACGACATAGGTTCGGGGCCTGCCGTTGCCGAGCGGGGGCTCGAGCTTAAGTCTGCTTTCGTAGGTGCTTGCCGCATGCGGTGTTATCCGGCGCCGCACCCAGTCCGTGAGCGAGTGTCCCTTGGGAATGCCGAATGCTGTTGGCGGCGGAGTCGGCATGAAGATACCCCGTCCTTCCTCCGCAACCAATTTTCGACGGGCGGCGACGATGTCGGGGGGCAGTGCTGAATACACTTTGACCGCTCTCGACGATGGCGCCGTCGAGCGAGATAAACGAGATGGCTGATATGGTCGGGTATCCGGTCGGCGGCGCCGGTGATGCTGATGCCGCCTAGACTGTGACCGACAAGGATCACATCGCTCAGCTCTTCCGTTACAATGTGGTTGACGATGTCGGTCACGAATGTGTCGGGCGTGATGTCCTTGCACAGCAAATGTGCGCGTTCGCCGACACCTGTCTGGGTCGGCGTGGTCACGTGGCATCCCATCTTGCGAAGATTGGCGGCGACGTCCCGCCAACACCATCCGCCATGCCAGGCACCATGCACTAGCACATACGTCTTTGTCATGGATTGTGCCGTTCCATTTGCTCACCGGCCGTTGTGGCTGCCATCCGGCACGATGGCCGAACGTTGTCCCAAAGGGGCTCGACCACGTTACCGGTGGTAAGTCCGGCGCACAGGCCGCCGCCGTGGCCTGAGGACACCCCTACCAGTCGAGGAAATTTGAATTGCGAACGCCCAATATTCACTAGCTCTTTGCAAGTGGATGGAGAGGCTCATGGTGTGCCGCAGTTGCTCGCTGCCGGCATGCTCTTGGCACGGTCCCGGCTGATCATCCGAACTTGAACAGGACACCAAAGCCGCCGCGCGGATAGTTCCACTCGATGTCGCCGCCTTTCTCGCACAATATCCGGCAGGTGCCGCATTCCATGCAGCCGTCGGCGGTGATCTCGACTTGGCCCCTGTCATTCAACTCATAGCATTTCGCTGGACAGACGTAGGTCAACGCAAGCAAGTTCGCGCTTGGCTTCTCGTGCGGTCGCACTATGATATGGGGGCGGCCGGAATCGACCAGGTAGCGGTTCTGGTAAAGCTTGTCCTCGACACGAACCTTCGTCACTGCGATCGTCATCTTGTACCCTCTTCAGCGCCATGCCAATGCCAGCCGGACCGCGTCGCTGACCAACCCCCAGCGCGAGCGCGCGTTGATGAAGGCGGCCGTGGTGGCCCTTTCCTTCTCGATCTTCGGCGTGCCGTCGACACGCATGAAGTTCTGAGCGGCATACGACATCAACCGCGGATAGCTGGTAAAAAAGTTGCTGGAATTGGTGTGGAGTAAGGCTGGCATGTCCTTGTATTTCTTAAGATCCTTGATCACAAAGGATTCATCCAGCATCGTCTTGTAGAGCGCAAGGTTCCCTTTGGTCATAGGACCGTTGCGGCTTTTGACTTTGATGATCGCCTCAGCCGCGACACGACCCGAGGTCATGGCAAGGTTCGAACCCTCACGGTGAATGGCATTGTTCAGTTGCGCTGCGTCGCCGACGATGACCCAACCGTCGCCGAAGAGCTGCGGAATGGCCCTGTAACCACCTTCGGGGATAAGATGGGCGGCATATTCTTTCACCTCCGAGCCAGCGATCAGCGGCCGGATCGAAGGATGGTTTTTCATCGCGTCTAGGAGGGCGGACGGGCTCTCCAACATCGCGGCGAAATCCGAGACCAGGCAGCCGATGCCGAGTGAAATCGACTCCTTGTTGGTGTAAAGGAAGCCGAGCCCGGCCATGTCGCGAGAGATCGTGCCCACGGCCTCGATTACGCAGCCTTCATCGCCCTTGACACCGAACCGCTGGTCAATGACCTCTTCGGGCAAGAAATGCATTTCCTTGACGGCAAGCGCCACGGTCTCCGGCTTCGGCATCTCGCGCAGGCCTGCGCGAGTGCCAAGCAATCCCGACACCCCTTCTGCGAGAACGACCACATTCGCGAAGACCACTCCGCCAGCCCGGTCTGTGCGGACGCCGATCACCTTGCCATTGCCATCACGGACGAGTTCCGTCGCGGTCGTCTCACACAGGACCGTCGCGCCAGCCTCGCGCACCTTGCGGGAAAACCATTTGTCGAACTGGGCGCGGATGATCGTGTAGCGGTTGGGTTTCGCCTCATTGAAGTCGTCCGACCGGTAATGAATTCCGGTGTGAGATGTGTTGTCCATCACCCAAAGTCGCTGTTCGACCAGGTGCCGCTCGAGGGGCGCATCATCCCGGAAGTCCGGGATGATCTTCTCCAGCATGTTCGCGTACATTATGGCGCCCTGGACGTTCTTAGAGCCCGGATATTCCCCGCGCTCCAACTGCAGTACCTTCAGCCCCTGGCTTGCCAAAGTGTAAGCAGCTGCGTTTCCGGACATGCCGGCTCCGACCACAATGGCATCGAATTGTTCAATCATGTCCTCTCCCTCAACTCGCAAGCTTGTCTCGACTGTGCGGCGACAGCCGCCGGGTGAAGGCTTCCGTGAGTGCGGGCAGGAAGCGGATTGCATCCGTGACGATCCCGAGGTGGGCGAACTCGAAAATCGGCGCGTTCGGATCGGTGTTGATCGCGACGATGAGATCGGCCCCCTCGACCCCAACTCGGTGCTGGATGGCGCCGGAAATTCCGGCCGCGATGTAAAGCTTCGGTCGAATGGTCTTGCCAGTTTGGCCAATCTGGCGATCAGCCGGCATCCAGCCCTTCTGGACCAAGGGGCGCGAACAGCCATGCTCGGCGCCGATCGCTCGGGCAAGATTCTTCACAAGCTGAAGGTTCTCCGCCGCACCGAGACCGAGGCCTCCCGCAACCACGACATCCGCATAGGCAAGATTTGCCATTGCCGACTGGTTATCCGGTAGGAAGCCGAGGACTTTGGTGACGATATCGTCCTCAACGAGCGACAGCTTGTGCCGCATGACACGCCCGACCGGCTTATCCACCCGTTGCGGCATAGGCATGACCCTTGGTCGCACCGTCGCCATTTGCGGCCGGTAATTTAGTGTATAGATCGTACACAACAACGAGCCACCAAAAGTCGGACGGGTCGCGGCGAGTGAACCGTCGGAATCTACATCAAGTTCGGTGCAGTCGGCCGTGAGCCCCGTCTGCAGGGTCGTCGCTACCGAGCCCGCAAGATCCCTGCCCAGTGTGGTCGCGCCGAGAAGGAGGATTTCGGGTTTATGGGTATTGACCAGATCCGTGAGCGCCTTGGCGAACGGCTCGTTGCGGTAGTCGGCGAGCGGCGGCGCATCGACGATGTAGACAAGATCCGCCCCGTAAGCGAAGGCCTCGGCAACAGCGTCCTCGACCATCTCGCCCGGCGGTCCCAGCACGACGCCCGCGAGCTGGACTTCAAGCTTGTCGGCTAATTTGCGGCCTTCACCCAGCAGTTCGAATGATACAGGATGCACATTGCCGCGTTCGAGCTCGAGGAAGACCCACACGTGCCGGTAGTCTTTGAAACGGTCGGGAAGTTCTTTCTTTACACCGGCACGGCCGGGGGCAAGGCGAGGGGTAGCTTGGCTTGCGGTCGACATTTTCTGCTCCTGGCCGTCACGTGCCGCTGTTGAAGGCCAACTCATGTTCCAGCGCCGGCCGGCGGGTTAAGATATCGGCGATGAGTTCATCGGCGATGTCCTGCAAGCCCTTTTCCGCGGTGTCGATCTGCGCCGCGCTTTCTGCCCGTGCGGTGGGGGCGAAAACACGCTTGACGACTGTCGGCGAGCCACGCAGACCGCACCGGGTGAGATCGTCAATGCCGGCGTCGGCTGCAGTCCACTTCACGACTTGGCTGCGCGCCGCGCAAAGAGCCTGCTGGAGCGAGCCCCGGCGGATTTCGTTGGTGTCTTCCAGCATGGTAATGAGGCAGGGGAGTCTGCTCTTCAGCAACTGGGTGCCGCCTTCGGCGCGACGCGCGACTTCGATCTCGCGCGTTTTGAGATCGATGGAGGCAATCTTCGCGACGTAGGTAAGTTGCGATAGATTCAGGCGCTTGGCTATGCCTGGTCCGACCTGGGCGGTATCGCCGTCAATCGTCTGCTTGCCGGTGAAGACGATGTCTGGCCTGCCGAAAGTCTCCCCAATTTTTGCGATTGCTTGCGAAAGAGCAAAGGAGGTCGCCAGCGTATCGGATCCGGCAAAATAGCGGTCCGTCAAGAGAACTGCTCGGTCAGCACCGTAACCGAGCGCCTTTCGCAGCGAGTCCTCCGCCATGGGCGGACCCATTGTGAGCACAGTAACCTCGCCACCATGAACGTCGCGCAGTTTGAGCGCTTCTTCGAGGGCGAACAGGTCGTAAGGATTGATGATGGTCGGCACACCCTGACGCATGATCGTGTTCGTCACCGGGTGGACGCGGATCTGGGCCGAATCCGGCACCTGCTTGATGCAGATTACGATGTGCATTGGCGATTTCTCTAAGCTCCCAGTCCGGATGCGTGCTTGGCGGTTCACCTCATTGCCTGCATCGTTCATGCCAAGTCTTCTTCCTGCCTCTATTCCAGAAGGTGGCTTCGTTTGCGTCCGAGGAGGCGTCATGAGGACTGGATTTGTCGACTTCCCGACATTGTCGCGTCGCAGCCGTGTCGGGCTCATTACTTTCCGAACCGCTTCAGTGCAGAGTCGAGCGGGACGAAGGCGCGGCCAGGTGCGGGACATATGTTTGGATCGTGGTCCCTTAGCACCTTGAACACACGTTGCGTGAGCGGCGAGGAAGTCGCGAAATCTTCGTAGGCGCGTTCCAGCTTGGCGCGCACCCGCGCGGCGATTACCTGGTCAGGCAGACCGGAGAAATCTTCTTCGGCAAGGTATTGGCCCACGCGCTTCATGATATGGAGCCGCGAGACATTCATCACTTTCGGGTCGTAGGAGACGCCAAGGCAGGCGAAGAAGTCCTCCGCAGCCGACAGGCCCTTCAGTCGCGCCAGGATATCGGTGGGATCAATCGGGCGGCTGTCAGCGGAGCAGTTCATTGTATTCTCCCGGCGCGAAATTGTGGTGTCGATGCGTTGGTGACATTGCTGACGGCGTGCCGACCTCTGGCACGGCGGCTGGGGCAAGAGACTTGGCGATCTCAAGCTTTTCTGAAGTGGTGAAGGCGACCCCGGGTTGCCTGCTCTCCATTGCGTAGGGTCGTCACGTTGAGGAAGTCCTCACGGCTCATGAGTGGGCGTCGGCTATTGTGCCGCTCGGGCCCGGGCCGGAATGAAGGTGTTCTGCACCTCGCCCGCACAGTCCAGCACTGGGAACGGCACGTAGTTTCTCGATGATCGCAGGCAGGACCTCAAGCACGCGGTCTACGTCATCTTCGCCGTTGTCACGCGACAAGGAGAAGCGGACTGCCCCACATGCCGCGTTCATAGCGATCAGAACATGGCTCGGTTCCATTGAGCCAGAGGCACAGGCGGACCCGGCGGAACAGGCGATTCCCAGCCGGCTGAGGACAATTGGGATTGCATCGCCTTCGATACCTTCGAATCCAATGTTTGCAGTGTTTGGCAATCGCTCCTGCGGATCGCCGTTGATGGATGCGTTTGGGATGCGCTGGATGATCCCGTTCTCAAGGCGGTCGCGCAACCATTTTATTCGTGTTGTCTCGTCCATGAATTTCAAGGCGAGTTCGGCCGCCATGCCCAGTCCGACTATGCCGGGTGTGTTTTCAGTGCCTGCACGCCGGTCGCGCTCTTGGTGGCCACCCTTGATCAGGGAGGAGAAGCGCACGCCACGTCTTACATAAAGCGCGCCTATCCCCTTTGGACCATGCAGCTTGTGGGCGGAGAGCGACAGCATGTCGATCGCGGTCGATTTCAGCTCAATCGGAAACCTTCCGACCGCCTGCACTGCATCAGTGTGGAAAAGCGCGCCGACTTCCCTGGCTAGGTCGGCAAGCTCAACCACGGGAAAGATCGTACCGGTCTCACTGTTCGCCCACATTATCGAGACGATTGCCACTTGTGGGGTGAGGGCGGTTCTGTAGGCGTCCAGGTCGAGCCGGCCGTGGTGATCGACTGGGATAATGTGCACCTTGACGCCGCGCGTCTTTTCAAGGTGCGCGCACAACTTCAGAACGGCCGGATGTTCAACCGCGGAAGTCACTATTTCCGTTCGACCGGGCATTACCTCGAGCGCCGAAAGGATGGCTGTACTGTCGCTTTCAGTCCCGCCCGAGGTGAAGATGATCTCGTCCTCGAATCCCGCGCCGATGAGGGCTTGCAACTGCCGCCTCGCCTTTCTCACGGCTTCAGCAACCGATGCGCCATAGGCGTGCATGGACGAAGGATTGCCAAATTGCTCCGTAAAGAAAGGCAACATCGCTCCAAGGACTGCAGGATCAACCCGCGTCGTTGCGTTGTTGTCGAGATAGACAGGTCTCATGGGAGTGATCCTTCAACTGCTGAAATGATTCAAGGGTAGGCGGGCCATTGAACCTCTGGCGCATATCGTATCTGGTGAGGTGGGCGGCCGGGCGAGCGATGGCTTGGCTGACCGGTCGCTGCCGACATTGCCATTTGGTGGCGGCATCCGCCGGGAATTCAGCTGTTTCGGGCAATGTTGTTTGCTTGCCCACGGCAACGATCGATGATCGCGATTTGGCACATCACCGAACGCAATTGTTCCGGGCCGACAGTGCGTGTCGGCTGGTTCCAGAGCGCCGGGGGTTACCGGTTTGACGCAGTATTCCTTGGCGTCGCTATAGTCGAACATAGCCTGTTCCCCTGCAATCATTTGCAGGACTTGCCGCAGCTGCACTTCTCCTGCGCATTGGGGTTATCGAAAACAAAGCCGGATGTTTCGAGCCCTGTGACGAAGTCGACGGTCATGCCGGCGGCATGGGGTTGGGAGCCTCTATCCATGAACACCTTGAGCCCATCTCGCTCGATGATCGTATCGCCCTCATGTGAGACGCTCTCCAGGCCCATTGAGTATTGGAAGCCGGCGCAGCCGCCGGCATGGACCATGATGCGAAATCCTTCCGCCGGCTCGCTGGCGCGGTAAAGAGCGGCCTTGATGGCGGCAACAGCGTTGTCGGTGAGCGTAATCATGGCTCGATTTCTCCTCGGTCCGTGACGTTTTCGCGGATCATCTCGCATGAACCGTGCCAAAGGGAAGACGTGTGTAAAAACGGTAGGACATCCCGACGTCTCTATGCTCGATTGCTGGGGAGACGTCCGACAACCGACACTTACTGTCGGGTTTGTCGCGTCCGCGTCACAGGAGGGGCGCCTGAGTTCGCGATGCACTCACGCGTAAAGCAATGAACAGAGCCAAAGATGTTCAGAGCTTGCCGCGGAGCAACTGGCACGACTTTTGAGAGCCTTCGTTGCGGCGGCAAAATTGCCGGCCGATTCACCTTTGGGTTGCCCTCGCAATCGAAGAACGAAGGAAGCAATATGTCGCTCCTCCCTCAGACCCGCCTTGTGTGGGAAAGCAGCACCGCCGGTGGAACCCGAATGCTCGATCGGCCGATTGGCGCCGACCACCCAACAA
This sequence comes from Mesorhizobium sp., assembly GCA_004020365.1. Classification (GTDB taxonomy): domain Bacteria; phylum Pseudomonadota; class Alphaproteobacteria; order Rhizobiales; family Rhizobiaceae; genus Mesorhizobium. Next base: position 63,275 of record SAQR01000020.1, on the reverse strand, counting down.
TCGCTCTCTACCGGCGATTGGCCGCTGACCGCCCGGAGACAGGATTCGACTGGCGTGTGCCTGACGATCAATCGCGTCCGCCGTGCACACCCCTGAGGCCCTTTTTTCGACCGATCGTCAAAAGAAGAACGGGGCGGGGTTAAAAACATGGATCAGCGCAAGAAGCGGTCGCCCAACGAAATCCGGCGTGCGTGGGAAGTCTGTCCGAGCATTCCCGCGCGTGATTTCGCCGCCCAATTGGGCATTTCGGAAGCGGAACTGGTCGCGGCCCATTGCGGTTTCGGCGCGGCACGCATCGACCCGCGCGTCAATCACCTGCTGACGGGCCTCGAATTCGTGGGCGAAGTGACGGCGCTGACCCGCAATCAAGGTGCCGTGCACGAAAAGATTGGCGTCTTCAACAAAGTGATAACCGGCAACAATCACGCCATGGTCCTTGGTGACGAATTCGACCTTCGCGTCTTCCCGCAGGCTTGGAGGTATGGTTTCGCTGTTGAAAGGCGCCATCGCGGCGGAATCCAGCGCAGTTTGCAATTCTTCGACGCCGCCGGCGCAGCAGTGCATAAGGTGCATCTCAGGCCGGTCTCCAACCTTCATGCCTATCGAAAGCTGGTGGCCGAGCTCGTATCCGCCAACCAGGAGCCGACCATGTCGCTTAAGGCGAGAGTAGCCGACCTGGGCGCGAGGACTGCGGACCGGGCCGGCACGGTGGACGACCTACGCGAGCACTGGAGCCGGCTGACTGACGTCAACCTTCTGAAGACGCTCAAGCTCAGCCGCTGCCAGGCTTTGCGCATGGTAGGCCAGGATTACGCTTGGCTGCTCGACAATGCTGCAGTTGGCGCCGTGCTCCAGCGTGCGGCCGAAGACGAATTGCCGATCATGTGCTTCGTCGGCAACCGAGGCTCTATCCAGACCCATTCCGGCTTAATCAAGTCGGTCAAGCAGATCGGGCCGTGCATCTATGTGCTGGACGAAACCTTCCGGCTGCATCTCAGGAGCCACCAAATCCGTGAGGTTTGGGCCGTGCGCAAGCCGACCAATGACAGTCACGTCACCTCGCTCGAAGCATATGGGTCCGACGGCAAGATGATCATCCAGTTGTTCGGTGCGCGCAAGGAAGGCGAACGCGAGCGCGACGACTGGCGGGTTCTGGCGGAAAACCTGCCGCGTTTCCCCGACAGCTACATGAGAACAGCTACATGAGAAAGACCGATCGTTGTCGGTGGGACGCCGGCGCCCATCTGCCTCCGCAGCGAGTAGCCGGGCATTGAAGCCGAGATCGGGAACACGATGACGCAATAAGCGCGCTGTATTGTCATAACGCGATGAGCAGGTAGCAATTTGGCGCTGCCCCATCGAAGGCATGGTTACGACGAAGCCGCGGCCTTTGGCCGAGCTCAGAGGTGACAATAGCGTTAACGCCACCGACCGTCGTCACTCCCCACCAGGCGGTCAGCTGTTGCGGTTCGGGCCGAGCAGAAATACTGTCAAGACAGCGAGGAACGTGGCAACCGCGCTGTAGAGAAAGACACTGGCAATGCCCGTGTGATCCACCAATAGGCCACCGAAAGTTGTGCCGGCTGCGATCGCCACTTGGAAGGCTATGACCATCAGTACACCAGCGCTCTCGGCCTGTTTCGGAGCGGCGCGCAGCACCATCCAGGTCTGCAATCCGACCGGGACCGCGCCAAAAGCAAAGCCCCATACGGCAACTGCAATTGCCGAGGTCAAGGCCGATGCTCCCATAGTCAGGAGCGAGACAGCGGCTACGGCAATGAGCAGGGGCGGCAGGGCCGCGACTGCCTTGAGACTGTGTTTGGTGAGGAATGCGCCCGCTAAATTGCCGAAGACGCCGGCCGTGCCAGAAGCAAGGAACACGAGCGGGATCGACTTCTTGTCGAGCGGAGGAACGCTCTCGAGAAAGTCGCGGATGTAGGCGAAGCTGGCAAAATGGCCGGAAGCGACCAATAGCACGACTAGGACCGCAACCTTCATCGTCGGATTGTTCGCGACATCCAGCGGACTGCGGAATCTGCGCACTTCGATCGGAGGCAGTGGCGGAATGGTTACGAGTTGCACGAGCAGCGCAACGGCACTCACGATTGCGGCGACCTTGAACGAGGCTCGCCATCCCCAAATGTCACCGACATAAGCGCCGATTGGAGCCGCGCAGACGGAGGCGACAGAAACGCCGGTGAGGATGATCGACATGGCGCGCGGCATGAGGTGACTTGGAACCAGCCGCATTGCCAACGCTGCCGAAATTGACCAAAAACCACCGAGCGATATGCCGAGGACGACGCGTGCCGCCAGCAACACCGGCAGCGACCCCGCAACCTCCGCCAGAACGTTCGACAGGATCAGCAGCAGCGTCATCGCCCAGATGACGACCCTGCGGTCCAGACGCTTTGTCACGATGGCCATTGTCGGTGCCGAGATCGCCGCGACGATTGCGGTCGCTGTTAGCGCCTGTCCAGCCGTGCCCGTGCTGATACCGAGATCATGCGCGAGCGGTGTCAGAACGCTGGCGGGCAGAAACTCTGCCGTCACAAGCCCGAAGGTGCCGAAGGAAAGCGAAATGATCGCACCCCATGCGGGGCCAGACCGTTGATAGGGACTTTCTGGGTCAAGCCGATCTCGGTCGAACAGAGCCGCGTCCACTAAATCTGTCGCCGATTCGGTCATGAATGAGTTCTCCAGCTAGGAGCTGTTGCAGCAGGGGTGGCTATATCGCCGGGGATCAAAGCCGCTAGACCTTCCGGCGGCGGCCAGTCGGCCTCAGTCGAGGCCTCGGCGCCCACGCATCCGAGGCCTCATCGGAGGGCCGACGGACACAACCGTCGACAATGCGGGAGAGTTCTCGGCGCGGTCGCATCGATCGCATCCGTCGAAGTGCGGCCTGTTCACTGCGAACCAAGCAAGCCGAACGCGGTGTCCTCGATCGAGGCCTTGATGGGGGGATGATCGACGATCTCTATATTGCTTTGAAGCAGGAAGTTCCGTCGCCATATGCGGTTATCCTGGCAGCCAGAATTGAGCGGTCGTCGCAAGCACCAAGGCGGTCGCAATGAGTGCAACGAGGCGGAAGTCTGATCGATGGCTGCGGTTCGATGGCCGCGCGATCGACAGAATTGAGGTGATGAGTTATCCCTTTTGAAGCCGTTGCTCCCAATTCTGGGATAAGGTAATTGCAGGCGGTCCCAGCAACGTCGGGCGGCCTTTTTGGTGATTGAATTCATGGGACGACACTCTCGGTCCGTGACGCGTCTGCGAATGACTGCGCAAGTACCGTGCCATCAACGACAAATCTGGCTCTGCTGAGCGGGTGGTGGAGGCACGAGCGTGGGCTATCCCAAGAGCTTGCCGCAAGGTTGTTCGAAGTTGAGGTGCCGGATAGGCCGCAAATATGTCGGGCGGCCTGGGGTTCGCCAACACGAAGATGCGCAAGTTCAAAAGGACGAGCTGAACCCTTGCCGATATCCGTCCGAGGCTGATCTGGAGAAGGTCAAGAACTGCGTCTTGAAGGCTTTCCGCCGCACCGGCAAATGCGAAGCCAAGGTGCTGGGCAAGATGGACAGGGCCACACAACCCCTCGACTGGACGCTCATTAACGGCATCGGTGTGGCTCTGGTAGCTGGCGAGAAAACGCCGTGCTGAAAGACGAAAGCTCGTGTGGCCGGCTCTGAAGGAGGGCCAATGAGGCAGGCGAGGAGAGGCTATAGCCCATTCTTGTAGACTGACCTTGTCCCACGGAGGCGGCTAACCACCCCGCCAGACATCATCGAGGGGAGCGCCACTAGGCTCACGAACAAGTGTTGGTCATTTCCACCTGGGTGACCTCGGCCAAGTCACCAAACCGCTTAGCGCAACCTTTCGAACTGGATGCTCCCCGGGCACATGATCGGCTAGCGATCCCACCAATTGAGTTGCTCCAAGTCGGTGTCTAGCTTTCTACATTCTGTGTCCGACGCTGGACAAGAATGTTGCAATCCCGACCAGTAAGTCAGCACAGGCGCCACCTGTTGCCCAGCAAACGGCAAGGATTATCGAAAGACGAATTCGGCACGGAGCTTGCACCAACGATTGCATGCAAATGCCGACAGCATCTCATGAACGGTCTCTCGATTCTGGCGCGGTTAAATCGCGGCCGGTTCCAGATCATGTCCCGCCCGAAATGGTGAGGGACTTCAGCCTGTTTACGTCGCCCGGCATGTTGCCGACGGCCAACGGGGATCCGCATGCAGCGGTTGCTTGCGTTCATGCCGGGCCTCCGATCTTTTATTCAACCAGCAACACGCGCGACGGTCGGGGTACCTGGGTCATCACTCGCGCGAGCGACCAGCGCCGGGTGCTGCAGGACACCGAAACGTTTTCCAGCCATCGCAGCATCTTCGCCTCTGTGCTCGGCGAGAGCTGGCCGATGATCCCGCTTGAGCTCGATCCGCCATTCCACGGTGTTTTTCGCTCACTGCTCAATCCGCTGCTTTCGCCAAAGCGGGTAATGGCATTGGAGCCGGCTGTCCGGGAACGAGCGATCAAGCTGATCGACAGGATCGCCGCATCAGGCACGAGCTGCGACATCATGAAGGATTTTGCAGTTCCGTTCGCGGTCAATATCTTCCTTCGCTTTATTGGGCTTTCGGACGACGGACTAGAAACATTTGTCGGCTGGGCTAGAGATCTGCTCCACGGCGATAAGGAGCAACGACCACCCGCAGCCCGGACGATCGTGGCCTTCATCGACGAACTTGCCACCGAGCGCCGCAAGGAGCCGGTCGATGATTTCATGACCTTCATCGTGAAGGCAAAGGTCGAGGGCCGTCTGCTCAGTGACGAAGAAGTCCGTGGCATCGGCGTGCTTGTGTTCGTCGCGGGGCTCGACACGGTCTCAGCAGCCATATGCTTCGACTTGGCCCATCTCGCGCGCAACCCCAAAGATCAGGAATTGCTACGAAGCGAACCGGACCGGATTGCCGTCGCCGCGGAAGAATTGCTGCGCGCCTATTCGACCATTCAGATGATCCGAGTGGCAACGAAGGATGTCGACTTCAAAGGCGCGCCGATCCGCAAGGGAGACTATGTTTCCTGTGCCACGATGATTGCCAATCGTGACCCGGCGGAATTCGAATACCCGAATGAGATCGATCTGGCGCGCGAGGACAACCGGCACGCTGCCTTTGGCTATGGTCCCCATCGTTGTCTTGGCTCACACCTTGCCCGGCGGGAGATTGTCATTGGCCTGGAGGAGTGGCTGGCGCGCATCCCAGCCTTTCGGATCAAGACAGGGACTGAACCCATCACCTTCGGCGGCCATGTGTTCGGGATCGAGAATCTGATCCTGGACTGGTCCTGAAGTTTCCGCCAACGACATTGGAGTTCGCTATGCGTGTCATCGTACACAAAGCCAGATGCCAGGGTCATGCGCGCTGCTTGGCGCGGGCGCCGAGAGTCTTCAAGCTTGATGACGACGGCTACATCTTGCCCGGTGATATTGATGTTGCCGATGGGGAGCAACTGCTTGCCTCACAAGGGGTAAGAGCCTGCCCCGAACAAGCTCTGGAAGTTGACGAGCCCCCCGCTAACTCAATTGTAGAGAGAGACACACGCAAAGTGCAGACTGGCGTCGGGAAGGACAAAACAATCATACAATTCGCGACAGAACCTGTCGACCACGCGAAAATTACCGAACTGCGTGACCGAGAGGCGATCCGCAACTGCCTGTATCGGTACTGCCGCGGGATAGACCGCGCCGATGAGGCGGCGCTGCGTAGCGCATACTGGCCCGAAGCGTATGACAGGCACGGTCCCTATTGCGGACCGGCAGAGGACTTCATCCAATTTGCTCTCGGTCTGCCGGGGCAGCGTAACATCCATCAAATCACGAACAGCCTGATCGACTTCATCAGTTCAGCAGAGGCCGCGGTCGAGAGCTATTTCACCGCGCTGCAACGCGGACCGGATACAGACCAAGAAATACGTCAGACGCTGCTTTGCGGCCGTTACTGCGATCTGTTTCAGAAGAGGCAGGACGAGTGGCGAATTGCGGAACGGACAGTCGTCTACGATTGGGTTGAGGAGCAAATCCCGCCAGCGATTCTTGAGGCAGATAGGTTCGGCCGGCGACAGCCGATTGGAGCACCACATCCAGACGATCCCATCTACCAGCTGCTCAAGCGTCACATCCCCACCGACCAAGATGGCGTCGAGGGTCCCCAACTGGGAGCTGCATAAGTGGGTAGAAATGGAGGATGAGCGCCTTGCGGGATTGAGATCTGTGTGGGGCCGCAACTGGCGGTCACTGCAACGATTTGGCTCGACCCTTCATTCCGCCCAAGGTCGATGGGCTGAGATCACAAGCGGTCATCGTGGAGAAGCTCTCGTGAAACTGGCAGCACGCACCGTAATCATCACAGGCGCCGCGGGCGGGATCGGCCGTGCCCTGGTCGATATCCTTGCCGCGGACGGAGACACTGTAGTTGCGGTGGACCTTCCGGGCAGTGGTGTGGTTGAACTGGCTCGGGATCTCGGGTCGCCGCACGTCGGTCTGGAGTGCGATGTGTCGCGAGAGAAGGACATGCTCTCACTTTTCGGCCAGGTCGAAGCACGGTTCGCGCAAATCGATGTCCTCATCAACAATGCGGCGGTTGGACCCACGATGGATAGGATCATCGACACCGCTGTCGATACCTTCCGACGCGGCGTGACAGTGAACCTTATTGGGCCATTCGTTATGGCCCGGGAAGCGGCGCGGCGCATGAGGCCGGGCGGTGCGATCGTCAATGTGGCTTCGATGGCGGGCGTGGTCGGCAATCCCAGGCGCAACGCCTACGCAGCCTCGAAAGCTGGCGTGATCTCGTTGACAAAGTCCCTTGCGTGCGAGTGGGCTATGCGAGGAATCCGCGTCACGGCGGTGGCGCCGGGCTCCGTCCGCACCCCAATGGTCACAGAACTGGCACGCGCTGGCAAAATGGACCTCGCGGCGATACGCCGCCGCGTGCCGATGGGGCGCTTGGCTCGCCCCGACGAGATCGCCAGGGTCGTGCGTTTTCTGAGCAGCACGCAGGCGCGCTACATCACCGGCTCGGTGCTGGCAGTCGACGGAGGCTGGATGTCATTCAACCAGCCGGGGGATGCTCACCCGCCGGTGGATAGTGCGCTCCAAGCCGAGCTCTCCTGTCCGGCCGAATGCACAGATGCGCGAATCGTGCTCGTCACCGGTGGCGCAAAAAGCATTGGCGCGGCCGTCGCTCGCCGCTTTGCCGCGAACGGCGACACCGTCGTGATTGCTGATAAAGATGGCACTGCAGCGGCAGAGCTGGCTACATCGCTCCCCGGCAAGCATCTGGCGAAATCGCTGGACGTGGCCGTCGAGAGCGATGTGGTGTCGATGTTCGAAGAGCTGAGGCGACGCTTCGGGTATATCGATGTTCTGGTCAATAGTGCTGATACCGCCGACAGGATTGTGCCTGCGATCGAGCAACTGTCGAAACAGCTCGAACACGTCCTGGATGTCAACCTTACCGGCGCCTTCACCTGCGCGCGCGAAGCGATCAAGGCTATGCGCCCGGGCGGCGTGATCCTCAATCTCGGGTCGATCGACAGCTTTCTGCCGTTCGCGCCGCGCCATGCCTACGGCGCCTCCAAGGCGGGGATGGATATGCTGACCCGTTGCATGGCGGCCGAACTCGGCCCGGTCGGAATTCGGACAGCCACCGTCGCTCCTGGCCACATCCGCACGCCCGCACTTGCTCAGTTGGCCAAAGCCGGCCGCATCGACCTGGCAGCAATCGGACGACGCATCCCCATGGGCAGGATGGGACGGCCAGAAGACGTCGCAGATGCATCGTTCTTCCTTGCTTCGTCTGACGCCTCATACATCAACGGCTCGATCCTCTACGTGGACGGCGGCTGGACCTCGTTCGGTGATGCGGGAAACGCCAGCGAACTCTATGACGAATGTTTTGCGGAGGCCGCAGGTTAATTGCCAGGCATTCGCAGGGCGACCGGCCGAGCATTATGAAGCCTCGGCTCCACGACGCACCCGAGGTGCTTGAGATCCAAGCATGCGCATGCCGAGCACATTCCCGGTCGGCTGACGTGTCTATAACGAGGAGAAATCATGGAATTTGCCACTTTCATTCTGGCCGCCCAGCGTGGCTATCACCAATCCTCAGAAAGCGTCATCCGCAACTCCATCGAACAGGCCGTCGCTTCGGAGCAGGCTGGGTTCAACACCGCGTGGTTTGCTGAGCACCACTTCAACAATTACAGCCTCATACCATCCCCGCTGATGATGGTGGCGCACTGCGCCGGCTTGACAAGCACGATTCGCCTGGGCACTGCCGTCTGCGTGCTGCCGCTTTACCAACCGCAGCGCCTGCTGTCCGAGATCGGCTTCGCCGACATCGTTGCGAACGGCCGTCTCGAGCTCGGCGTAGGCTTGGGATACCAGCAGTTCGAGTTCGAACGGTTCGGCGTGGACATCGATGAGGCGCCGGCCGTCTTTTCGGAATACCTGGACATCATTCTCAAGGGCCTCAACCAAAACGTCTTCGAACACGACGGCCAGTATGAGAAGATCCCCCCAACAGCGATTTCGGTCCGCACAGTCCAGCAGCCGACGCCGCCTATCTGGATCGCTGGCGGAGCCGCACGGATGGCTCGGGCCTACCGCGAGGGGCACAATTTTTTTGTCACAGCCTTCCACGACGGCTTAGAGACTTTGACCACACTGCGTGAATCAGTCGAGAGGGCGGCGGCATCCGAGGAAAAGAACGTCACCGACGTCAAGATATCGCTGCTGCGCTGCTGCTATGCCAGCCACGACGAGTTGGAGATCAACAGCTATCTCGACAATGCCCGCTTCCAGCGCCGGCTTTCTGAAGCCCTGCATCAGCGCCGCCAACAGAGCCACGATGGCTACCTGCTGCAGGAGACACCGACCCAGCAGGATCTGTCCTTCGAGACCATGCGCAAAAATTTGCCGATTGGCAGCGTAAATCGCGTGATTGATCGCCTGCTGGAAGAGATCGATGTCTTGAAACCGGACCAGATCGCAGTTCAGACTCAATTGGGCGACTTCGACCAAAAGACGATGCTGCGCCAGATCGAGCTCTGGGGCGACAAGATCATCCCTGCGGTCAACAAGGCGCTTTGTCATGCCGGAAGCTGAAGCCGGCCGTTACGATGATGGCTGCCTATCCACGCGCGCAATGGCGTGGGTCCGAGCTAGGGAGGAGCTTCGATCAGCATGTGCTGCCCTGCGTGCTTTCGCGTTCGCTTGAGGAGGTCCAGGCGGGCGAGGTGTTGGCGACGGAGGGGACAGGCCTTTCGTCTGTCGAATTGCGTGATGTCTTGGCCGCAACTTTCCCGTCTACCTCCAGCAGCGTATTCGCTTTGGAGGAGTTGAGCGAGCCCGAGCCGGAACTGGAAGAGGAGCTGCTGCGCCGGCTGCTGCTAGCGCATGCTGCGCCGGGCGACCCGGCGAGCGCCCGCTTGGCCAAGATCATCGCCCGGCGTGCGATGCGCACGGACCATCTTTGGCGGGATCTTGGCCTCTCAAATCGCGCTGAGCTCAGCCGCCTGCTTGCCAGACATTTTCCCGCGCTGGCGGCAGGCAACACAGAAAACATGAAATGGAAAAAGTACTTTTACCGCAAGCTGTGTGAGGCCGAAGGCTTTTCGTCATGCACTGCACCCAGTTGTCGGGAATGCCATGACTTCGAAAGCTGCTTCGGCCCGGAGGAAGTTGAGAGTCGCCTCTCGCCGACCAGGAATGCCGGTTAGTCACTTCGCTTGATCGCAGCTGCGGACAACCGCTTATCACGGCGCCGTAGTATGGAGGAAGGGATGTTCATCGCCTCGCGATATTTGGTGACGGTACGGCGAGCGACATTGATGCCGGTCTGCTTGAGCTGAGCAACGATGTCTTCGTCGGAAAGTACCTTGTCGAGCGATTCTTCGGCGATGATTGCCTTGATCCGATGGCGGACAGATTTGGCGGAGTGCGCGTCGCCGCCCTCGCAGGATGCGATTGTCGCTGTGAAAAAATACTTCAGCTCGAACACCCCGCGCGGAGTTAACATGTACCTGTTCGAAGCCACCCGGCTTACCGTCGACTGGTGCATTTTGATCCCGTCAGCGACATTTTTGAGACAGAGAGGCCGCAGATGGGCGACGCCGTGTGTAAAAAAGGCATCCTGCTGGCGCACGATTTCGGTCGCAACCTTAAGGATCGTCTTAGCGCGCTGCTCGAGACAGCTGATCAGCCAGTTCCCTTTTTCCTGGCAATGGTCGAGAAACGCTTTGCCTTCCGGATTTTGATTGGTCAGCTGCGAGATTTCGGCGACATAGGTGTGGTTGATCAACACTTTGGGCAGCGTGGCCGGATCAAGCTCCACCCGCCATCCACCTTCGGACTTGGGCATTACCCAGACGTCCGGTACGATGGTTTCCGGCGTCCCGGACTGGAACCGGTCTCCAGGCTTGGGATCGAGCGCGCGGATTTCGTTCCTCATGTCGAGGAGATCCTCCTCGTCGACTCCGCAACGCTGCTTCAATCCCTGAAAATCCCCCCGTGCAAGCATCTCGAGATTGGCGACCAAAGCTGCCATAGCCGGGTCGAACCGGTCTTGCTGGCGCAGCTGAATCTCCAGGCATTCGCTGAGAGTTCGCGCAAAAATCCCCGGCGGATCAAATTGCTGCAAGATTCCGATGACCCGTTCCACATCAGCTTGCCGAACGTTTAACCTCCCGGCCAGATCGAAAAGGTTTACCTGAAGATAGCCAGTGTCCTCCAGATGGGCGGCGAGCTGTCCGGCAATCAGCCGCTCCTGCGGGGTGAACGGGGTGAGGGCGACCTGGCGGGCGACATGGTCGTGCAATGTTTCGGTGTGGGCGGTAAACTCCTCGACGGCAGGTCGATCGTTGCCGCTACTGCGTTGCGACTTCCATTGCCCGCGCCCGCCAGACGGCCCGCCAATGGGCGATTCGCCGATTTCGCTTCTGCTTTGACTGCTCCGCTGATCCACCCCTGACAGCGGCGAAACGTCGTCAAACGGGTCAGGCTTCAAAACGGGGTTCTTCTCGAGTGCCTGCTCCACGAGCTGATGGAGTTCAGTATGCGTCAATCGCAGCAAGCGAATAGCTTCAATGGCTTGAGGCGATAAGACCATACGTTGCTTCTGGCGTTGAAGCAGGCTTGCTGAGAGATGCATGTTGAACCGGTAATCTGCCGAGGAGGCTCTAGTGTGTGCTGGGGTTGTGTGAGACTTGCCACTTCTGGGTCATGCCGCCGCCTTCAGTTTGTCGAGAACGTTTTGCGGGGATGAAACGCCATAGGGGTCCGTCTCGCAGTTGTCACAGAAGCCTTCCTCCTCGAACCACTGCTCCACCACGCCATCGTCGATCAGAGCGGCGTATCGCCAGGAGCGCATGCCAAAGCCCAGATTGTCCTTCGCGACCAGCATGCCCATCTTGCGCGTGAACTCGCCCGACCCGTCTGGGATCAGCTCGATCTTCTGCAGCCCCAAGGACTTTCCCCACGCATTCATGACGAAAGCATCGTTGACTGAGACGCAGTAGATCGCGTCAATTCGCAGTTCCAGAAATTGATCATAGAGTTTTTCGAAATCGGGCAGTTGGAAGGTCGAGCAGGTCGGGGTGAAGGCGCCAGGCAGCGAGAACAGGATAACGCGCTTGCCCCCGAAATAATCGTCGGAGGTCTTGTTCTCCCACCGATAAGGATTTGGCCCCCCGATCGACTCATCGCGAACACGCGTGCGAAAGGTCACGAGAGGAACGTTCTTTCTATCGGTCATTGATTTGCTCCCAGGCCAAAGTGGTACGGTGCATTTTTCGGTTAAACTGAAGCGGCATCGACTTCGGTGGACAGTTCCGGCAGCCTTTCGCCCTGGCGTGGTTGCCTCGGACCAGTCTTGTGCAAGACCGCCCCCGAGCAGGGACGTTTAACGGCGACGAGCTTCCAGTTTTCCGCGGGGACGGGGAATGTTTGCTCGCGTGCTTTATCGAGCTTTGAGAGGTAGGCATGGTCTCCAACCGTGGTTTTGACTGCGTTCTAGCGACCGAGTCGCAAGCGCCATGCCAATTGACCCCATGCCTTGGGTTCACTTCGGTTTTTGCAGCAACTTTCGTGTTGTGCAGTAATGCCGGTCGATATTATTGCTCAAGCAGCACTGGAAATTGGGTGGGACTCCGTTCGGCAAACCCGGCCTTTGTCCGAAGCCGGACACGAATGTCGGAAATTAGCCAAACGCCAGGACCTGGGGCGGGTTAAGAAACGTTGCCGTGGGCACCGTTCTTCAGCACAATTGCGCCACGCGAGCATGGCTCCCAGCGTCAATGCCGTGCAGCAGCGAGACGAAAGTCACTGCAGAATATCAACCTCTGCGAAGTCGTTGAGACGATGGGACAGGATAGCCAAGGAGGTGCGCCGTCTTGCATGCCCCGCCAGCGAGGCGAACCCTCTTGGCTACGCGCGCCACCAGAGACGCTCCATATCGTCAGGCCCGCGTCTCATGCTCAGATGAGCCGGTATTTGGCTCTCTCATCAGCGAACCGAGAGAGCCCATGCCAAGACGGAAGCAAGCAAGACGAACGAGCGTCAAAGATACCCGGACGATCCTGCGCCTGACCCGTAAACAGGGCAGTCCGGTGGGCGAGGTGGCAGAGCAACTGAGGTTCGGCAAGACCTCGGTTTCCACCTATTTCTGCGGGCGCTGGAGGCGGGCTGTCGTGCTGGCCCTGCATGCGGCTTTGACGACGATGCGATGTTGAAACACCGTCTGTTGCGCCGAATCGGCCGTCGGCCACACGTTGGGTCGTCATCAGGTTCTCGACAGCTTCCCGGTGTCAAATCCAAACCGTGGTCGGCGATCCCACCAAGGTGGGAAGGCAGCGCTGACATAGCCGAACGTCGATCAAGTCACGATCAACGATTGCCTCATGTCACATGCCCTGCGGGACTGAAAAACGGAGAAGAACATGTGCGATGCAAAACTGAAGACCGTGCTTTCGCTCTTCTCGCCGGTGGCCAGCAAATTAGATGCTCTCTCGTCCAACGGACCAGCGACGGATGCAAATTACGTTAAGCTAAATACGAACGAGAACCCGTTTCCGTTGCCGAAGAGCGTAATGCAAAGTGCAATTGCTGCGATCGAACACCATTATCTTTATCCGGAAGACGACAATCTCAGCTTAAGGGCAGCTGCCTCCGACGCTTACGGATTTTCCAAAGATCAGGTGATTGCCGGCAACGGTTCGTCGGAACTGCTCGGACTCATCTACAGAGCTTTCCTCGCCCCAGGAGATACAGTGGCGATGCTGTCGCCCGGATTTTCGTTCAACCGTAAACTTGCCATGTTACAGGGTGCCGAGTTTCTCGAAATCGCATCGAGCGAAGCTCATCCCCTGCCGATAGAAAAACTTCTGTCCGGCCCCGCAAAAGACGCGAAGTTCATTCTGTTGGCTAATCCGAACAATCCGACCGGAACATTCGTGCCGGTGGCCGAAATCGAACGCCTTGTGGAGCAAGCAGATCGCTTGATCGTCTTGGATGAGGCCTACGTTGACTTCGCACCCGACCATGCCCTGCGCCTCGTCAATAGACATCCGAATCTTTTGATCTTGAGGACTTTTTCAAAGAGCTATGCTGCCGCTGGCGTGCGAGTCGGCTTCGGTTTCGGTCACCCAGAAATCATTGGCAGGCTGCGCAACATCCAGAATGTCTTCAACATGAACGTGATCGGGCAGGCGGTCGGGAAAAGCATTCTTGCGCATCGCCACGCCTACGAAGAGAACCACAGGCACATCAAGCATGAACGACAGCGAGTGACCCTGGCGCTGTTGCAACTTGGCTTTTCCGTAACACCCTCCCACGCAAACTTTTTGCTGGCCCGTGTGCCGGCGGGACAGGAGGGCTCATGCTGGCAAGCCGCGTTGAAAGAGCAGAAGATCCTCATCGCCAGCTTTCCTGACATAGATTTGAAGAACTGCATTCGCGTCAGCATTGGTAGCACAGAGCAGATGGACAAATTCCTTGCTGCCGCCAAACACGTCTGTATGAACTTTAAGAGGAATCGCGGTGTGCGCAAGCATGAAGTCAATTCACATTGCATTGGAAATGTATTAAGTAATAAGTGTCGATGTGTTATAAGTTATGATGTTTCCAATAGTGGATAAATCATAGGTAATTTGGAGAATAATTAATTGACGAAAATTTTCGCTTCGGGCCTAACCTTCGGCATCTTCGATCATCTGGACGAAAACGGCGATGACATCGCCCAACAATATGCAGATCGGCTGAGCCTAGCAGAAGCGTGCGATGGCTATGGCTTTTATGCGTATCATCTCGCAGAGCACCACTGTACGCCACATGGCAGAGGTCCATCACCGAATTTGTTCTTAGCGAGCGTCGCCCAGCGAACCCGCAGTCTTCGTGTTGGTCCCATGGTAATGCTACTTGCGCTCTATCATCCGCTGCGTGCCTTCGAGGAGATCTGCATGCTTGATCAGTTGAGCGGCGGCAGGCTTGAACTCGGCATAGGGCGCGGCTCTGCTCCGACTGAATTGGGATACTTCGGGGTTGCTGTAGAAGCAGCACCAGAACAGTACACGGAGGCCAGCGAGATTCTCATCAATGCGATGAAAGGCGGGACGCTTTCTTATGAGGGCCGCCACTTTGAGTTGAAAGACGTTCCGCTGACGTTGAGACCTCACCAATATCCCCAGCCGCCGACATGGATCGCCACCAATCGACCCGAGCCGGCTAGCTGGGCCGCCGCGAATGGGGCAAACATCGCCTGCGTCGGACCTTCCACTTCTGTTCGCAGCGTTACCGACGCGTTTCGCGCCGCCCGAATTCACGATGCTGACATTGGCCACCAAGCGCCATTTCTTGGATTGCTCCGAATGGTGGTGATAGGGCGTTCTGAAACAGATGCGTATTTGCTCGCAGCACCTGCCTATGAACGATGGCTCAAGAGCTTCAAATTTCTATACGAACTAAATGCCATTCCCACTCCACCAAACTTGCCTTTGAACTTCGATGCAGCAATTGAAAGTGAATTGTGCGTCGTGGGAACGGCAGCTTCTGTCCGAAAAGCTCTCCTTGATCAGCTGGAAGAGGCAGGTGCTAATTATCTTCTGTGTCAACTGGCATTTGGGGATTTGCCGCTGGATGCCTCGCTATACACCGCATCGACCATTCGATCCGAAATCATGGCTCGAGTTGCCGCATCGTGAATCCGTTGTGTGATTGGAGGAGCAGCGGCAGCGCTGCTGCTCATTCCGAAACGGTTGTGGGGGCCGGACTCTTGTGTCAGGCGTAAACACTAGGCCGGTGCTTGGTCGCCGACCGCGATACTGCAGCCCTCGCCCATTTCAGTCCCGATGACATTCCTGCCGCGACGGTTGCAGTGCCGCACTCCGCAAATTCCCCATACAGAAACAGACTTCTTGGCCTGCTCGACCAGCAGGATGGGTCCCTGCTCTCGCCGGATCTGGAGCACGTCGAACTGGCACTGAGCGATCGCCTTGAACAGCAAGGCAGGCCGATCAACTTCGTGTACTTCATAGAGGAGGGCTTCGGCTCTATCATCGCCAAAATGGCGCCCGGCCGGGATGCCGAAGCCGGCATTCTGGGCCACAAAGGCATGACAGGAACGGTTGTCGTCCTCGGCGACAATCTGGCGCCGCATGATTGCGTCGTCCAGCTCGCCGGAGAGGCGATGCGCATTCCGATAGCCCCCTTTCATGAGGCACTCGAGCAAAGTCCCACCCTGCGGCTGTTTCTTCTGCGCTTCGTGCAATGCCTGATGGTGCAGACCAGCTACACCGCTCTCACGCGAACGCCCGCCAGGGGCTCGAAAGCCGTCTCGTCCGATGGCTGCTGTTGTGTGAGGATCGCGCTGGCCCCGAGCTGAAACTCACGCGCGAATTCCTGTCGATCATGCTCGGCGTGAGGCGGCCGGGCGTAACCGTCGCCATCGAGGTCCTGGAAGGCAATGGCTTGATCCGCGCCACGTGCGGCAAGATCGTCATCCGTGATTGGGAAGGACTGATCAAACTGGCCGATGGCAGCTATGGCCCACCGGAAGCCGAGTACGAAAGGCTTATCGGTAGCAGTCCACTCCGCTGAAGGCTGTAGGGACCCTCGACAGCAGTGAGCCCATAGGAGATCACATGGCCGCCCTTTCCCTTAATTATTTTGACGTACGCAACAATGATCGGCTCTTTTCCGACACTGAAGGGACATGGTTAGCCGGCGGCATGGATTCCGTCAGGCTCGAGGCTTTCGCCGCGCTGACAGACTATGCGCGGGAAGTCACCCCCACCGTCATTTGCCGCCGCCTTACCGTTGAAGCCCGCGACGAAGACAGCAAGCCGCTCTTGGAAGCTGTTATGGACGTGGTCATCGGGGTCGTTTGTCTCAGACGACCCCGAACAGCCAAAGCGCTAAAAAAACGCCGAGCGCCAGCTCGGATGCCTTCCGGTGAACCGATCTGCGGGGCCGACTAGTCCTCTCGAACATCGGTCAGAGTGGCATGGCGCAGCCCGCCCTCGCCTTTCAGGAAGCTGATGTGGCCGACCAGGCCGGGCTTGATCCACTGCGCGTTCGGCTTCTTGATCGGAATTCCTTTGCGCGCCCGGCCGGGCATCCGGCGACGCGCTCGTAGAGCCGTTCCTTCATGGCGCGGTTCAGACCGATCACCGCGGCCCCGACATATTTTCGTGAGCCGTCGGCCTTGGCCATGAGAGCCATCGGCGCGGCGAGTAACCCTGAGGGTCTCGAGCTGCATCAGCATGGAGAGCCTGCCTATAACGGACCCCGTGCCGTCGTCGCGCTTTCCGAAGAAGTCGTCCGCCCACGGCAACCAGAGCGTCCTATCGAGGACAAAGCATGTTTGCCTGCGGCATTCTGAATCACATCCGAGACGAGGGTTGCCAGCTAATGGGTGGGCAGGCAGGGTGGCGCGCCAACGGCACACGGCCGCACGATGTAATGCAAATAGTACGAGGAAACCGATGCCCCCCATCACCCGTCGTCATGCCCTCTGCGCGCTCGCAGCCCTTTTTGGTGGAAAACACGCCCATGCTCAAACTTCTGTACAAGGCGGGCTCGATATCGTCCGCGGCAAGCGGACCACGTCTAAAGAGCATCCTTGGTACGTCGAACTCAATATTGTCACAGAGGATAAAATTGTCAGAGAGGATAAATCTTATCTATGCGGTGGAGTGGTGATCGGAGACCAATGGATCCTCACAGCGGCACACTGTTTAGCGGGTGCAACCAAGGTCGAGGCCTTTGTGAAGAATGGCGTTTCGTTAGATGTAACGGACTTTATTGTTCACGAAGAATATGTCGCGAAGACATTCAAACATGATCTGGCGCTCGTGCGGGTGCGCAGTACGCTACCCGCAGTGGCCATTCCCCTTGCTACCCCCCGGATGGACATTCCTAATGGCGAGCTCCTTACCGTGACGGGTAAGGGAGTTACACGACATGGTGGAGAGGAATCAGAAGAGCTCCGAGAGGGCAAGGTCCCATACGTCGACAACAAAACGTGCAGCCGCAAATATGGGGAGGAGATCTTTCCTGGGATGATGTGCGCCGGAACCGAAAGCGGCGGGACCGATCCTTGCCAAGGGGACAGTGGAGGTCCTCTGACCAAAGCCCATGGCAAAAACCCTATCTTGGTTGGAATTGTCTCGAGTGGGGCCGGTTGCGGAAGGACATACGGTGTGTATACGCGCGTGTCGTATTATCGCGAGTGGATCACGAAACATACCGGTGACTGAGGGGGCGAGTCGGGATGCGTGCAGGGTGGAAAGTTCACGTTGCCGCGTATCCGAACGCGCAGAATGTCCAGACTAATCGGAGTTCATCTAACAGGTATCCTGACCATGTCCCATGAAGGCTGTGCAGGCTAGGAAGCCCCGAGGCACCCGCGCCTGGCTCATCAGCGGAGCTGGGGGCTCTGATTAGACCCGCCGGAGATCAGGGCGGCGGGCTCTATCCAGCGGCACTGTATGACGCCAAGTCCAAACGCAAATTTGATGACGACGTGCGCGATAGCGGGCTTGGGGATTTTGTCGAGGCGGTCGAAGCCACCCCTCACGCCCTTGGCTAAGAAACCAAGCCTTCTTCAGCTTCCAAGAGACCGAGCACAGTGGTGCCAGAGTGGTCGGTCGAGGCATGCTGGCGAATGCGCGACAAAAGCAGCTTGTGGCCATAGAAGGCAGCGACACAAGCAAGACTGGTCGCCCCGCAATCGGTGATATCGCGCTGCTTAAACTTGCTGACCTTGCTTGACATGGCGGCTCGCTGACTGTCTGGAAATTGAAGATTAGTCGCCCGCGTAGAGCGGATTGAGCTAATCGTCGACTTTATCATAGAGGAGTTGCAGCAAAGTGCGGCCTGCAACGAGAAAGCGTGCCCAAACGGTAATGCCTTTCTTCAGGTGAGCGATGCCCCCGTTCTTAAGGACGAGTTGGTTGCGAGACAGCGCAAGGGGGACCTTGAAGAAGGGCTCCCGCCGTGGAGAATGGAGTCCTGCGCCACGTTGAGCACCTTGGCGTCAGTGACACCCCATTGATTGTAGTTTGTAGGCATCGATTTGGATATGCACCGACTGGCCCGGGTGCACAAAAGCGATGTCTTTGGGGGGAACGTAGATTTCCACCACCAGTTCGGTACCGGCGAAACCCAACCGACGTTTTGCCCGGCCTGTACGTAGCTGCCGGAAGTGAGGCCTGAGAATTGCTCAAGAGTACTGGGGCTCGAATATGAGTCAGATCCCGCTCGTTCTCGAGCTCATGCAAAGTGGCCGTGAGCTCCTTGAGGCGCAGGTTGATGTCGAAGAGTTGCTGGTTTCATTCGGCGATTTTTCGCCGGGCCAGGATCTCGCCCTGGAGCTCAATGTTGTGGAGGGCGAAAGTCTTTTCTTCAACAGTTTTCGCGGGCGCTGCAGAAGCCGAAAGCAGTCGCTTGGCACGGTCGAGTTCCGCTGCGGCATTGGTGCGGGCGTATTCGTTTTCCCGCAACAAGTTGAGGAAATGCGCGCGGTCAGCTTTGGCGGATTCGGTCGAGAGGCGGATCGGGTCCTTGGCCTGCGTGCCGGAGGAGATCAGGTTTTCGAGATCACCGGCAAGATCGCTCCTTGCGACCCATGCTCGCTCCAATCGGGCTGTGCGGAAATTCTCCCGGTTCACAAAATTGAGTCGCTGGAGTAGTGGGGGCGCAGAGAAATCTCCGGTCGCAGCCTTACCCGGTCAAAACAAGGATACCAATGATGAAGACTCTCGCCGTCTGCTCTGGCGGATTGGACTCCGTTTCCCTTGCTCACATGGTGGCAGCGGAGCACGAACTCACCGGCCTTCTATCTTTCGACTATGGCCAACGGCACAGGAAGGAATTGGGCTTCGCCGCTCTTTGCGCGCAGCGACTGAAGGTCCCGCACCAGATCATCGACATCGGCGAAATCGGCCGTGGCCTTTCCGGCTCAGCGCTGACCGACAGTGTCGACGTGCCGGACGGCCACTACGCCGAAGACACGATGAAGATTACGGTGGTGCCGAACCGCAATGCCATCATGTTGGCAATCGCCTTCGGTCTCGCCGCCGCCCACAACGCCGAAGCGGTGGCGGCGGCCATGCATGGTGGGGACCACTTCATCTATCCCGATTGCCGTCCGGCCTTCATTGAAGCTTTCCAGACAATGCAAGACCGCGCGCTCGACGGCTATGCGCAGATACGCCTCTATGCACCGTATGTGAATCTCGGAAAAGCTGACATTGTTGCGGATGGCGCAAGATACGGCACCCCGTTTGCCGAGACCTGGTCCTGTTACAAGGGCGGCGTGCGTCACTGCGGACGATGCGGGACCTGCGTCGAGCGGCGCGAAGCGTTCCATCTCGCCGGGCACGCTGATCCCACCGACTACGAGGACGCCGATTTCTGGCTCGAGGCGCTGCGCAGGAGGCGCGCGTAATGTTCCACATCAGCAAGGAATTCCACTTCTCGGCCTCGCATCAGCTCACCTCCTTGCCTCCCAACCATCAATGTGCGCGCCTGCACGGGCATAACTATGTCGTCGTAGTGGAGCTGTCGGCCAAGGAACTGGACGCCCACGGCTTCGTGCGCGACTATCACGATCTGGCGCCGCTCAAACGCTACATTGACGAGAGCTTCGACCATCGGCACCTCAACGACGTGCTGGGACATGAGAAGGTCACGGCGGAATGCCTGGCCAGACATTTCTATGAATGGTGCAAGGCACGTCTGCCGCAGACCGCGGCCGTGCGCGTTAGCGAAACACCGAAAACTTGGGCGGAATACCGTCCGTGACCGACATGCATCCCGTAATCCGTGTGAGCGAGATATTCGGGCCGACGATCCAGGGCGAGGGCGTGCTCATCGGCTTGCCGACGGTGTTCATCAGAACCGGCGGATGTGATTATCGCTGTTCATGGTGCGACAGCCTTCACGCGGTGGACAATCAGTATCGCCATGAATGGCTACCGATGCCGATCGATGCCGTGTGGCAAACCGTCCATGCGCTTTCCGGCGGCAGGCCGGTTATGGTCTCCTTGTCAGGCGGCAACCCGGCCATTCAGCCGTTCGGTCCCCTCATAGAACGAGGCCATCGCGAGGGCTATCGTTTTGCACTGGAAACGCAGGGTTCCGTGGTGAGGGAGTGGTTTGCGGATCTTGACGTGCTGACCCTTAGCCCAAAGCCGCCGTCCAGCGAAATGACGACCCGTTGGGCTGCGTTTGAGGCGTGCCTCGAAGCGGCGCAAGAGAAGCCGCAAATCGTGCTCAAGCTCGTCGTTTTCGACGAGAGTGACTATGCCTACGCCAAAGAAGTCGCGGCGCGATATCCGCACCTTCCGATCTATCTGCAACCCGGCAATCACACGCCGCCGCGCCCCGGCAGTGAAGACGCCTCTGTCGACTTGGACGGAATAATGATGCGAATGGAATGGCTTGTCGAAAGGGTGACCAGCGACAGGTGGTTCGAAGCCCGCGTGTTGCCGCAGCTGCACGTTCTGCTTTGGGGTAACAAGAGGGCGGTCTAGTCTGCGGCTTGCGTCGCACCGGAAGGCCGGGCTCCGACGGCTTGGCAGGCTCTCTTCGCGTGCCGAGTACAGCCGAGCTTTGTTCGCGCCAGCGGTCTCGCGATTGTGCGGCTGGAAACCGCCCGGACACCCGCTGCCGGCGTGTGTCACCTTGACTCCGATGAGCTGTCGTCACGCAAAGTTGAAATCCGCAAGAACTGGCCTTCTCGCCCCACCTGCTTGACTGTTTCCTCCGTCGCAAGCACGTCATCCCCTCATCCTTGTTCAGCTCTTATCGATGTATCTCATTGTCCGGCCTGACGCTCGACTGTCAGACACCAGAACGCCCAACGGGGCTGGCCCGCCGGTCAACGGCAGCTGCTAAACAGAACGGCGATGTGCATGGGAATGCATCCATTGCGTAAATGCCTTCCATAAAGAAGATCGATTTCCTCACTGGCCCAACGTGAAATATAGCAACGTCTTCGTGGCGTCGTCGGCTGCGTCAGGAGTAGCGATGAAAACGTATTGGGGTCGCCTGCGTCTCCTTGGGCGGCGAGTGTAAAGTGTAGCGATGCGGCCTCAGGCGCGAACGGCGAGCCGCGCAGTGATCACCTTCGCCTGTGCCTTTGCGGCGGGGGTCAAGCGCTGGTCTGCTCGAATTTTTATCGTCTAGCTGGTTGAAACTGCGTCCGTTGCGGGCTGCAGAAGCCGGCCGGCCGAGAAACGGCAGCCGCACTTATAAAAGCACGCCAAGGCATGCGGGCATCCGTCAGTTGCAAAGGACAATAGTGGCCGCGCCGATTGGCCATCACGGGTCCATTAGGGCAGCCACCAACATCAGTTCGCAAGAGGAGCAAAAGCAATATGTATCGTCGTCACCTGATCAAAGGGTTGGTTGCGCTCGGCGCATGCCGGATTTGCGTTCAAGCCGCCCAAGCGACCAGTGCCCATTGGGGATACACCGGTCCGGTCGGACCGGAGCACTGGGCTGATCTGGATAAGAAAAATTTCGTATGCTCTGCCGGCACGCAGCAATCGCCGATCGATATCAACAGCGCGGTCAAGGCGGATATCCCGCATATCGCCATCGGCTGGCACAAGGGCGGCGGCAATATGGTGAACAACGGCCACACCATTCAAATCAATATGCCACAAGGCAGCACGCTGACCCGCGGCGATCGTGTCTACGAACTGGTACAGTTCCATTTCCATGCGCCAAGCGAACATCACGTGGCGGGCAAGAGCTTCCCGCTGGAGGTGCATTTCGTTCACAAGGACACGCAAAGTGGTACTCTGGGCGTGCTGGGCGTCTTTTTAACGCCCGGCGCGACAAATGCCAGCTTTGCTGCCCTTGCTGCGGCCTTTCCCGAACTGCCGAATGGGGAGGTTACGATCGACGAGGTGAATCCCAACTGGCTTCTGCCAGCGTCGCTTGGCTATTGGACTTATGAGGGCTCACTGACGACGCCGCCGTGCGCCGAAAACGTCGAGTGGATGGTGGCGATGGAACCGGTTGACGTTGATCCGGCAGACATCCAGCGATTTACCTCACTTTACCCGTGAACGCGCGCCCTTTTCATTCACCCAATCGACGCTTCATCCTGCGCCAGAGTTGAGCGCCGCCCCAGCGGTTCCGCACGGTCCAACATTCTTGGCACAAATTGGCGCGAAGCCTCCTCTTCCGGTCTGGCGGTCTGACGGCGCTCCCCAAGCTGGCTAGTCTAAAGGATAGGGATTCGGTGCCGGCACCACTCGTCCCAAAGACGTCGCGGCGAGGTTTGTCTGCAACCCGGCAATCACACGCCGCCCCGCCGTGGCAATGAAGACGTCTCTGTCGAGTCCGACGGAATATGATGCGCATGGAATAGCTGGCCGAAAAGGTGACCAGCGACAGGTGGTTCGAAGCCCGCGTCTTGCCGCAGCTGCACGTTCTACTCTGGGGTAACAAGAGGGCGGTGTATACCTTCTCTTAGCTTCGCCGCCAACTACTCGGTTTTCCGAATTGCTCTCTATATTCTTGAAGGCGATGCGTTCGTTAAAGACATGTGCTGCGCACCTGGTGTAAAAGCTGCTCTCATCATGCAGAGGTCAAGTTGTAGCTGATGTTGCCCTTGATGCCGCAGCCTACCGCGGCGGGACCAAACTCAATGGCAAGCAGGCCGGCTAGGATCGTGCAGCCAGTCGCGAGCCTCGCCCACAACGGGGTCTCACGCGCATGATGGCGCCGGCCATGGGTTCGGCGGTTGTACTCATTGTCTACATAGCGCCGTTTGCCCTCGCTCTTTCTCCCCGCGGGGCAGTATGCCCATCTATCATGACCAGGTGCATATTAGCCCTATGCAGACAAGCGGGTGGCTACTTACATCGTGAGCGTTCTCGAGAAGCCGTAGTGGCGCACCGTGCTGACCAACAACGAAAAGGCGCAACCCTTTGCCCGCGCGTTCGGTTGCCGCTCACTCGTCATCTTCTGGCGGTTCTAGTTTGCCAACCGAAACCTCTAGCCTCGTGGTGCACTCAATAAGGTTAGCTAGCAATTTGGCATCAATGTCTGTGTGCCCCTCGTACTCGGAGAGGTTTCGCTCGTTGTGCGCTTTAGAAAAATCTGAATGTCAGCCTTGTCGGTTCCGACGGTATGAACGAGCGCTTGAAACACCGAAGTGCGATTGTCCGAGCGATAGCCTTCGCGGCGTAGGGCTGCCAGGGCAAGCCGATGCGCAGCTCCATATAAGAGAGTGAATTGGCTGTCGGGGTCGAGACCTTTCTGTGCGTCAGTTAAATTCTTGCGGGCGCCACCCAGCATGCCGTCATATTCGGACAGCGATGGGGGCTCACTTTTCATCAGCCCAATCTTTACGAGGTTGTTGTCTAGTTCTTGCTTGCCCACGCTTGTAAATCTTTCTCCGAGCCGATGAGGAAAATCTTTGGAAGGGTACTTACCTTTCGGACAAACGACCCTTTCTGCGACGCCTTTCGTTGCCATTCCTCCGGCGACAGAAATGTCGGACTGACCTTTCGGCCTAGTCTCAGTTCCGCGTTTTGTGCGGCTGAATAAAGTTCAGAGAGGTTCAGGTTATCGCCGACCACCATCAAATCGATATCGCTGCGTTCTGTGTCCGTGCCTTTGGCGACTGAACCGTACACGAAGGCAGATTTGATCGAATGAAAGTGCGACAGCAATTCCCTTAGTGGCTCGGTTGGTATTTGGTTCTTAAGTGAAAAGTGCGCCGTGCTCTGCAAAGCAGGGGGGGGCTGCGTTCTCAGGCCCCGCGCTAGTGCCGTCACGATGCGCCTTTAGGCGCTGGTATTCATCGACCGAAAGCAGCACAAGCCGTTCGCGGCCATTCTTGCTGATGATCACGGGTTCCGCTAGCGCCTTGTCCTGATACACCCCTAAGTTGCGCTGAAATTCAACCGAGCTAATGACCGACATAGAATTGTCCCGATAATCCGTTATATCCGTATAATACGTATCTTTTTGAAAATATCAATGATCTCGTGCTAAGGTACTGAATTATTTGCCTTCGATATAGCGCGTCGGCGGAACCAACTCGTAGACGGGCTATGAAAGGTTAAGCGCGGATGTCTATCGGCCGCCGGCGTTCCCGCTCCGCAAGCCTGCCTGAACTATTCCGCGCGGCGGTCAAGCCCCAGGCTCCTGCTCATCCAGCGACCGCAGGCTGGAAAGACAATAGCCGACGTCTTCCGATGGTCTCGCCATCAGCTTTGGGCTAGCTCCCCATTATCCCGCTTCGAGCTCGACACAGGGCGGTTTCGATGGCGCACGACAATCTGTGTCGGCTTTGTCGTGTCCGTGACAGACGCCTGAAAGGCCCGCTCGCGCGTTTTGCCGCCGTCTAAGTGGCTGGAATTTAATAACGAAGTTTCTTCTCGGATCGGCCGATCACGCTGGTACGCTTTTTGCGATGCTTGGTGTGAGGCGGCACGAGCTGCCTATCGGCACTTGTGTCGCGGGCAGTCGCGATGATTAGAACGAAGGAAGGAAAGCTATTATGTCAGGTCTGCGTCAGATCGCCTTTTACGGCAAAGGCGGCATCGGCAAGTCCACCACCTCCCAAAATACGCTCGCCGCCCTTGTCGACCTCGGGCAGAGAATCCTCATCGTAGGATGCGACCCCAAAGCCGATTCCACACGCTTGATCCTGAATTCGAAAGCTCAGGATACCGTCCTGGATCTCGCCGCACAGGAAGGTTCGGTGGAAGACCTCGAACTCCAGGACGTGCTCAAGGTCGGCTACAGAGGCATCAAGTGCGTGGAGTCCGGCGGCCCCGAGCCGGGTGTCGGTTGCGCCGGCCGCGGCGTCATCACCTCGATCAATTTCCTCGAGGAGAATGGCGCTTATGACGATGTCGATTATGTCTCCTATGACGTCCTCGGCGACGTGGTATGCGGCGGCTTCGCCATGCCGATCCGCGAAGGCAAGGCCCAGGAGATCTACATCGTCATGTCCGGCGAGATGATGGCGCTCTATGCCGCCAATAACATCGCCAAGGGCATCCTCAAATATGCCCATTCGGGCGGTGTGCGGCTGGGCGGGCTGATCTGCAATGAACGTCAAACCGACCGTGAACTCGATCTGGCCGAAGCACTGGCTGGCCGATTGAATTCCAAGCTCATCCACTTCGTGCCCCGCGACAACATCGTCCAGCATGCCGAACTCAGGAAGATGTCGGTGATCCAGTACGCGCCGGACTCCAAGCAGGCAGGGGAATACCGCGCTCTGGCCGAGAAGATCCACGCCAATTCGGGCCAGGGTACGATCCCGACGCCGATCACCATGGAGGAGCTGGAGGAGATGCTGCTCGACTTCGGCATCATGAAGACCGACGAGCAGATGCTTGCCGAGCTTCACTCCAAGGAAGCGGCGAAGGCGGCGGCCCAGTAGTGACATTAGCGCTGCCATGAATCGGCGCGCCTTGCAGAGAACGGCGCCTATTCGTTGAGGCGTCACCCAACCTTGAAAGGGGACTCATGAGCCGGGAATACGAGAATGACGGTGCTCTTCATGCGAAGCTTATCGAAGAGGTGTTGTCGCATTATCCCGACAAGGCGGCGAAGCGCCGCAAGAAGCACCTCAACGTCGCAAAGAGCGGCAACGAGGCTGGCGGGGAAAGCGAGGTCCTTTCCGAATGCGACGTCAAATCGAACATCAAGTCCATTCCCGGGGTGATGACGATTCGCGGCTGTGCATATGCGGGTTCGAAAGGCGTGGTGTGGGGGCCAGTCAAGGATATGGTCCATATCTCGCACGGCCCGGTCGGCTGCGGCCAATACTCTTGGTCGCAGCGCCGCAACTACTACGTCGGTACGACGGGCGTCGACACGTTCGGGACAATGCAGTTCACCTCCGATTTCCAGGAGAAGGACATCGTCTTCGGCGGCGACAAGAAGCTGGAACAGATCATTGACGAGATTGAAGTCTTGTTTCCGCTCAACAACGGCATCACCGTGCAATCCGAATGCCCTATCGGCCTGATTGGCGATGACACCGAGGCGGTTTCTCGCAAAAAGACCAAGGAGTATGACAAGACGATCGTGCCGGTACGCTGCGAGGGTTTCCGCGGCGTCTCGCAGTCGCTTGGCCACCACATCGCCAATGATGCGATCCGGGATTGGGTCTTCGACAAAAAGGATGTCAAGTTCGAGGCCGGCCCCTACGACGTCAACGTCATCGGCGACTACAATATCGGCGGCGATGCCTGGGCCTCGCGCATACTGCTTGAGGAGATAGGGCTGCGCGTGGTCGGCAACTGGTCGGGTGACGCCACACTCGCAGAGATCGAGCGCGCCCCGAAGGCTAAGCTCAATCTTATCCACTGCTACCGGTCGATGAACTACATCTGTCGGCATATGGAGGAAAAGTATGGCGTCGCTTGGATGGAGTACAATTTCTTCGGTCCCTCCCAGATCGAAGCCTCTCTGCGCAACATAGCCAAGCATTTTGGGCCGGAAATCGAGGAAAAGACCGAAAAGGTCATTGCCAAGTACAGGCCGCTTGTTGATGCGGTCATCGCCAAGTACCTGTCGCGCCTGGAAGGAAATACCGTGATGCTCTATGTCGGCGGCCTGCGCCCCCGCCACGTCGTCACGGCCTACGAGGACCTCGGCATGGTCATCGTGGGCACCGGCTATGAATTCGCCCACAGCGACGACTATCAGCGCACCGGCCACTACGTGAAGAACGGCACGCTGATCTATGATGACGTGACCGGCTATGAGTTGGAGAAATTCATCGAAGGGATTCGCCCAAATCTGGTCGGCTCGGGAATCAAAGAAAAATACCCGGTGCAGAAGATGGGCATACCGTTCCGCCAGATGCATTCCTGGGATTATTCAGGCCCGTATCACGGGTACGATGGCTTTGCCATTTTCGCACGTGATGTGGATCTCGCCATCAACA
This sequence comes from Mesorhizobium sp., assembly GCA_004020365.1. GTDB lineage: Bacteria > Pseudomonadota > Alphaproteobacteria > Rhizobiales > Rhizobiaceae > Mesorhizobium. The sequence continues at coordinate 35,775 of SAQR01000020.1, read as the reverse complement.
ACCCGGTCTGGGACCTATTCCACGCGCCTTGGAAAAGAAGCCGGGGCGATGAGCGGGCGATGGCTGCCGAATAAACATCTGCTTTAGCCCCAGTCTCCCACTGAGACGGTGAACTCCCGCGGCCTCTGATCCGCCGGAGCCTGGAACGTCTTGACGTCCTGAGCTGCCGTACCGCGCAGCCAGATGCAAAAGAGGTAATCATCATGCCGCAGTCGGCTGAAAAAATTCTCGATCACGCTCCCCTGTTCCGCGAGCCGGAATACAGAAAGATGCTCGCTGAGAAGAAGCTAAACTTCGAATGTCCGCACCCCGATGAGATCGTTTCCGATCAGCGCGATTTCACCCAGACGTGGGAATACCGCGAAAAGAACCTCGCCCGCAAAGCGCTTGTCGTGAACCCGGCCAAGGCCTGCCAGCCGCTGGGTGCGGTATTCGCTGCCGCCGGCTTCGAACGAACCATGTCCTTCGTCCACGGCAGCCAAGGTTGCGTCGCCTATTACCGCTCGCACCTGTCGCGCCATTTCAAGGAGCCTGCCGCGGCGGTCTCCTCCTCAATGACCGAGGATGCGGCGGTGTTTGGCGGCCTGAAGAACATGGTCGACGGGCTCGCCAACACCTACCAGCTCTACGACCCGAAGATGATTGCCGTGTCGACGACCTGTATGGCAGAGGTCATTGGCGACGACCTGCACAGCTTCATCCAGAACGCCAAGGACGAAGATTCAGTCCCGCGCGACTTCGACGTGCCCTTTGCCCACACGCCGGCCTTCGTTGGCAGTCATGTCGACGGCTATGACAACATGGTCAAAGGCATTTTGGAGCACTTCTGGAAAGGCCAGGAGCGTACGCAAGTCGAAGGAGCCATCAACATCATTCCGGGCTTCGACGGCTTCTGCGTCGGCAACAACCGGGAGCTCAAGCGCCTGCTCGATGTAATGGGCGTGTCCTACACATTCATCCAGGATGCCTCTGACCAGTTCGATACGCCTTCGGACGGTGAATACCGCATGTATGACGGGGGCACGAAGATCAACGAGGTGAAGAAGGCCCTCAACGCCGAGGCAACGCTTTCGCTGCAGCATCACAACACCCGAAAGACGCTGGGCTATTGCGAGGAGGTCGGGCAGGCGACGGCCTCGTTCCACTATCCGCTCGGCGTTCAGGCGACCGACGAATTCCTGATGGAGGTCGCGGCGATTTCCGGCAAGGAGATCCCCGAGGCAATTCGCCTCGAGCGCGGCCGACTGGTAGACGCCATGGCGGACAGCCAATCCTGGTTGCATGGTAAGAAATACGCCATCTACGGCGATCCCGACTTCGTTCACGCGATGGCCCGCTTTGTCATGGAGACCGGCGGCGAGCCAACCCATTGCCTCGCCACCAATGGCACCTCGGCATGGGAAGCCGATTTGAAGAAGCTGCTAGCATCCTCGCCTTTCGGCAAGGCTGCCCAGGTTTGGGCGGGCAAGGACCTGTGGGCGCTGCGCTCACTGCTCTTTACCGAGCCGGTGGACCTTTTGATCGGCAATTCCTACGGCAAGTACCTGGAGCGCGACACCGGAACGCCGCTGATCCGGCTGATGTTTCCGATCTTCGATCGGCACCATCATCACCGCTTTGCGCTCTTTGGCTACCAGGGCGCGTTGCGCGTGCTTACGACGATCCTCGACAAGATCTTCGACAAACTCGATCGCGAGACGAGCGAGACGGGTGTGACGGATTATTCCTATGACCTCACGCGCTAAGAGCCGTGGCCGGCTTTTCGCCGAGGCCATTCCTTGCCCAATGGACTGGGGAGGCTGAGCAATGTCCTCCCTCAGCGCCAAAATCAAGGACGCCTTCGATGAGCCCGCCTGCGATAAGAACCGTGGCAAAGATGCCAAGGCGCGCAAGGAGGGCTGCTCGAAGTCGCTGACACCAGGGGCGGCAGCCGGCGGCTGCGCCTTTGACGGAGCCAAGATCGTCCTGCAGCCGATCACCGACGTTGCGCATCTGGTCCATGCGCCGCTTGCCTGCGAGGGCAATTCTTGGGACAACCGTGGTGCGGTTTCGTCAGGGCCGACCTTGTGGCGGACAAGCTTCACGACCGACCTCACCGAACTCGACCTGGTGATGGGGCAGGGCGAGCGGAAACTCTTCAAGGCGATCCGCGAGATCAAGCACACATACGCGCCGCCGGCGATCTTCGTCTACTCGACTTGCGTAACGGCGCTGATCGGTGACGACATCGAGGCCGTGTGCAAACGCGCCACGGAAAAGTTCGGTTTGGCCGTGGTGCCGATCAATGCGCCTGGCCTGGCAGGCTCCAAGAACCTCGGCAACAAGCTCGCCGCCGAGGCGTTGCTCGATCATGTCATCGGCACGGTCGAACCCGACGACCCCGGGCCCTACGACATCAACATCCTTGGCGAATTCAACCTCTCGGGCGAATTCTGGCTTGTAAAGCCGCTCCTCGATCGGCTCGGGATCCGGGTGCGCGCCTGCATTCCCGGCGATGCGCGTTACCGCGACATTGCTTCCGCGCACCGCGCCCGGGCGGCAATGATGGTGTGCTCGACCGCGCTGATCAGTCTTGCCCGCAAGATGGAGGAGCGCTGGGACATCCCGTTCTTCGAGGGCTCCTTCTATGGCATCTCCGACACATCGCAAGCTCTTCGCAACCTTGTCAGGCTGCTGGTGAGGAAGGGCGCCGATCCGGAGATCCTCGAGCGCACAGAGACGCTGATCGCGCAGCAGGAGGCGATCGCGTGGAAGAAACTCGAATCCTACCGGCAAAGGCTCCAAGGCAAGCGCGTGCTGCTCAACACAGGCGGTGTGAAGTCCTGGTCGGTTGTCCATGCGCTGATGGAGATCGGAATCGAGATCGTCGGCACCTCGGTCAAGAAATCTACGGTGCAGGACAAGGAGCGCATCAAACAAGTTCTCAAGCACGACAAGCACATGTTCGAATCCATGGCTGCGCGCGAGCTGTACGCCATGCTCTCTGAACACAGGGCCGATATCATGCTGTCGGGCGGTCGCACGCAATTCATTGCGCTCAAGGCCAAGACGCCCTGGCTCGATATCAACCAGGAGCGCCAGCATCCTTATGCCGGCTATGACGGCATGGTGGAACTCGTACGCCAGATCGACCTCGCCATTCACAATCCGATCTGGTCTCAGGTGCGCCAGCCGGCCCCGTGGGATTGCCAGCCTGATCTGATAGGCGAATTGCCGTGCACGAGGAACGAGACCGCGTACCTGTTTGATGAATTCGCCTGCGCGACGGCACACGAGTGTTGAGGCGACCGATGGCCCGCATCCTTCTCCAGAGCAAATCGGCTGCGGTCAACCCGCTGAAGTCGTCGCAGCCGCTGGGTGCCGCCTTTGCCTTTCTTGGCGTCGACGGTGCGATGCCGCTGTTCCACGGCAGCCAGGGATGCACAAGCTTTGCGCTCGTTCTCTTCGTGCGGCACTTCAAAGAAGCGATTCCCTTGCAGACTACGGCGATGGATGAGGTGGCGACCATCCTCGGCGCAGCCGACCATCTGGAAGAGGCGATCCTCAACCTCAAGAACCGCACGAAGCCAAAGCTGATCGGGGTGTGCACGACCGCGCTCGTGGAGACGCGTGGCGAAGATTGCGCGGGTGATATTGCCAACGTCAAGCTGAAGCACACGCAAGAGCTTGCGGGTACGGAGGTCGTGCTGGCCAACACGCCGGATTTTGACGGCGCGATCGAAGAGGGCTGGGCCAGGGCAGTCACCGCAATGATCGAAGGGATTACACGCTCGGGCGAACGGGCGCGGCACCCGAAGAAGATCGCAATCCTGCCCGGATGCAACCTCACTGTCGCCGACGTCGAGCATATGCGGGACATGGTTGAAAGCTTTGGGCTCAAGCCGGTTATTCTGCCCGACATCTCAGGCTCGCTCGACGGTACGGTTCCTGACCGCTGGGTAGCGACCACATACGGCGGCACCAGCGTCGAGGACATTCGCGAGTTGGGCACGGCCATGCAATGCATCGCCATCGGTGAGCACATGCGCCGCCCGGCGAAAGCGCTGCTCGGGTTGACCGGCGTGCCTTACGTGTTGTTCCAGTCACTGACTGGGCTGCAGGACACGGACCGCTTCGTGTCGCTGCTGTCTTCGATTTCGGGCGCGGCGGTACCGGCCCGCGTGCGCCGGCGCCGGGCGCAATTGCAGGACGCGATGCTCGACGGACATTTCCATTTCGGCGGCAAGAAAATTGCCATCGCTGCCGAACCAGACCAGCTGTTCCAACTTGCAACCTTCTTTGCTGGCCTCGGCTCCGAGATAGCCGCGGCCGTCACAACGACCGACAGGTCTAAAATTCTCGAGAAAGTCCCGGCGGTTTCGGTTCAGATCGGCGATCTCGGCGATCTGGAAAGTCTTGCCGTCGGTGCTGACCTGCTTGTCACGCATTCGCACGGGCGCCAAGCATCGGAGCGGCTCCGAATTCCGCTCATGCGCATCGGGTTCCCGGTCTTCGATCGACTAGGCAGCCAGCACAAGCTCGCAATTCTCTATCAGGGCACCCGCGACCTGATCTTCGAGGTCGCCAACATCTTCCAGGCCAACCAACACGCGCCCACTCCTGAGGCGCTTGATCCACTCCGTAATCGAGAAATATCACATGAACGCTGTTCGCCGCCTCTCGCTGGTCAGTAATGAGGTTTTCGCCCCGATGCCTGAACGACGTGCGGGCGCATTGCGCGTTGCGATCGCCACTCAGGACATGCAGAACCTCAATGCCCATTTCGGGTCGGCCAGGCGCTTTGCTGTCTACGACGTGACGCGCGAGGAATGGAATCTCGTCGAAGCCGTGGCCTTCGATGACGTTTCGGATGAAAGCGGGGAGCATCGGGCCGAGGGCGATGACCGCATCACGCCCAAGGTGGATGCGCTGAAAGGCTGTCATCTGCTGTTTTGTCTGGCGATTGGCGGACCTTCGGCAGCCAAGGTTGTCGCGGCAAAAATCCACCCGATCAAAGTGGCGGAGCCCCAATCCATCCGAGAGGTGCTGTTGCGCACGCAGATGATGCTCAGGACGTGTCCTCCGCCCTGGCTGCGCAAGGTGCTGGCGCAAGCGGGCGTTGCCGAAACGAAACCGTCCTTCGAGGACGAGGACTGATAGGAGGACGCCAAATGTCTGACCCCGCAATCCCCCCAGCTGTCACCGAAGACGAGGCGGCTCTTTGCACCCCGTTCGTCAAATGCCTCGTGCGGCTGATCCGTGCTCAGGATTCCTATGGCTCGTGGGAACGCAAAGCGGACGCCGAGCTGCTGGGCGACTTCATCATTACCAAGGAACAGCGCCGAGCGATCCCGATCATCGGAGATCCCGATCCGGACGTGCTGTGGAGGCTCGACAAGTACTACGCCGCCATCGGGCTTGCGATCGAGGAGCGCTGCGGCCTTATGGCATCGCCGATGATCCAGGTGAGCCATGAGGGTTTTGGTCGGGTGCTTTTCACGACCGGACGGTTGGTCGTTTTGTCCAAAACGCTGCGCGATGTCCACCGGTTTGGCTTCGAGACGCTCCTGAAGCTCGCCACGGCCGGTACGAAGCTGGTCGACGATGGGATTGCAGTCATCGAAGCCTTTCCCCACGTGGCGCTGGCATGATGGGCGCGATTTTCGAGAAAGGCCATCATGACGGAACCGAGAAACTTTGTTGGCCAGCCCCCTCGATCCAGGGGCTCGAGGCCGACCAGGTTGCTGGGGTATCGCTGATGAAGAAGCCGCTGGTCCTGATCTGCTCGCAAGATGCCGAGTTCTATCTGCTCTACAGTCACATACTGGAGGTGGACGGTTTCAGCAGTGAGACGGCAGACGGCGCGAAGGCTGCGCTGGCCTTGGCCGACCAACGGGAGCTTCAGGCCGTGGTGCTGGATTGCGACCCAGCCAGCATAAACGGGCCCGCAATTTGCGCCCACCTCAAGCGGGAACCGCGCACCACCGACCTGCCCATTATCGCCCTGATCGCGCCTGGCGCCGAGCACCAGCACCTCGATCTCTTGAAGGCAGGCGTTGAGAGCTTTGTGCGGCCAGTGGCTCCGGCCAAGCTGCTCGACTGCCTGCGGGCGAGGCTCGGGCTGACCAAGCGTGGTTCGAACGGGGTTGAAAACGGCAGTTGGATTTGTTGTGGAGGCCTGGAGATGAAGCTCGATGCCCGTCGGGTTCGCGGTAATGGCCACGACATCCATCTCGGACGGATCGAGTTCAACGTGCTGCGGCTTATGATTGAGGCCCCCGGCAAGGTCTTCAGCCGGGACGAGTTTATCGGGGCGGCTTGGCCGGCCAACATTCATGTCGGTGAACGCACCGTCGATGTCCATATCAGCCGGATCAGAAGGGCGCTGAAAACGGCCTTGCCCGGCAGCGTCATTCGCACCGTCAGGTCGGCCGGCTACTCGCTCGAGAAGCCGGACGACTGAAATTGGTGGTCGAATGTGGTGCCGCTCTCTCTTCCTCCGCTGAGAGCGGTGTTGCCGCTTTGAGACGCTCCTAACGAAGACCAGGAGAAGCAGGCAAATGGAATTTAAAAGCATATTCTGTGTGACGGGTGCTGATCATTCTGATGAGGACCTCACAACAGCTGCCGGACTGTGTGCCGAGGTCGGCGCGCACCTATCCGTACTGATTATACCGCCTCCATTGCTCTTGATGTCGTCTCCGCCCCTCGAGTGGGGTACGGGACGTGCACAGGCAATTGCAGTGCCGAATTATCGATTTCAGCAAATCGAGAAATTTTCACAGGACGTGACCAGAATGGAAAGACGGTCCGCGGATATCCTCAAACGGCTGAAAGCTATGTCGCTTTCCTGTGACGTTGACACCGACTATTGCGATCCGGCTAGCCTCGGTGAAGTGGCGCGACAGCGGGCGCTCTGCGCTGACCTGACGATCGTTGGAGCGGACCTCCTCAACGATGAGACTCTCGGACCTCCTGTTGTCAACGGCTGCTTGTTCGATAGCGGAAAGCCGGTGCTCATCGTGCCGAAGGGCGCTAAGGCGACCCTGTCGCCTCGACGCGTGCTGGTCGGCTGGGATTCGCGCGTAGAGGCCTCGCGTGCGGTTCGGGAAGCTCTTAGTCTCCTATCCGCTGCTGAGGAAGTTTGTGTCGCTATGGTCGATCCGAAGGCGCAAAACAACGGGAAAGGTGCGCAGTCTGGAGCAGACATCGCTGCCTATCTTACTCGGCACGGTGCTCGGGTCTCGGTTGACCTGCTTAAGAGCGCCGGTAAATCGGCGGCCACAGTGCTGACGCAGCACGCGGCCGACACCTGCGCCGACATGATAGTCATGGGTGCTTATGGCAGCCGTGGGCTGCGTGAGCGGATTTTCGGCGGTCCGCCGAGCTGGAGCTTTGAGAAGACCACATTGCCGCTGTTTTTGGCTCGCTGATCAGTTCCGTAGCAACACCGATCAGGTCGTAGGACCGCCAACCAGTCCGAAGTCGTCGTCGGTTACCGGTCGGATTGCGGAGACATGGCTGGATCCGCGAACATCTTGCGACGCTTTTCAGAGCCAAACCGGACGCCTCGACTGCTTCAGGACGCTCTCGTGCATCCAACTCGTGCGAGATCGTCTGTAACGGGCAGTAAAGACGAACGGCTGCAGCAGACCGCAGCCAAGCCACAGGGCGGGTGTACCAGGGGACCCCCACCTCGGGGCGCGAACCCTGTTGGCCCCTGATCAGTACCCGGACGCGGGTCAAATCGGCGGCTGCCCCCTGTCAGGCCTGCGGTGTGCAAGGGCCGCTGCCGCGGAGCTTCCTCTGCCCGATCGTCGGGCGTGCGACAATGTCGGGTTCCAGACGAGCTGGAATTACGCGAACTCGTTGGTTTGACGTTTTCTTTATCCGGCACGCTGCATGCATGGGAGTCTACGAACGCATTACGAGCCGTTATCCATGGTTACGCCCCTCGAAGAAAGAGCCGCTTCCGTCGTAACCGGGAAACAGCCAATCCTGGGGTGGAGGCAGCCGCTAGGAGCCGCCGTAAAATCCGGAGAGCTGCGCGACAGCATCACACGCTTTCCTTCCGCTCTTGGGTTCGGATGATGCGGTGCCCGCTGTCGATGTCGCCCATTGAGCCCAAGATCTGGAAGGCCGCGCAGGCCTTTTGCCTTCCTCTCAGTCGGGACCGCGGCTCAAGGATGCCTGTGAGGTTCGCAATGCTCAATGCCTGGCGGTCGCCGCGCACATGCCGCTGAGTTGGAAAACACTCCTAGAGGAGCAAGGATAAGTGGACCTCTTTTGCATTGGTATCGGTGCTGGGCCGTCTAATTTGAGCCTTGCGTGTCAGATACAGGAAGAGATTGCGCAAGGGGCACTGTTCCTGGATCGGCAGGTTGATTTCCGCGGACATCCAGGCAGCGCTTTCGATTGCGCGGAGCTCCAGGTCGGCCACTTCCAGGATCTGGTTACTCTGGTCAATCCGCGATCAGCCTACACATTCGTAAACTACCTCCACGAGAACGGGCGTCTTTACCATTTCCTCAATGCGCAATTTCACGGGGTGCTCAGAGCCGAGTTCGCTCAATATCTCAACTGGGCGTTCCAGAAGAATCCGCTTGTCCGTGGCGGCGAGGCCGTTCGCGAAATCCGCTTTGAAGGCGAGTTTCGCGTGCGGACGGACAACGCGGTCCTTGATGCGAGAAACCTCGTCATCGACATAGGCAAGCAGGCGCAAATTCCGCCTCAGTTTCATGGCTGGACTGGACCCAACCTGTTCCACTCATCAGACCTAGCGCATATCCATCCTGAGGTGCACAAAAAGCATGTCTGCGTGGTTGGCGGCGGACAGTCGGGAGCCGAGCTGCTGCTGCACCTTGTCGGCCGGCCGAAAGAACGGCGGCCCGCGGCGGTCACTTGGGTCTTGACGCGCGGGATGCCTTTCGACGACCACCCGTTCACAAACGAGCTGTTCACGCCTTGCTTTTCGGATCGTTTTGCGGCCATGAGCGAGGTGCATCGCCAGCTGTTCCTGCGGCGTTTCGCGCTTGCCTCCGACGGGATTTCAGAAAGCACGTTGCGCGCGGTCTATCAGGCGCTCTACCACCACGCCTTTCTCGAGCCACACCAATGCGACATCACACTGCGGCCAAGTTGCAACGTGTCGCGCTGCATCAACGCAGGGGCGGGGCACAGGCTCACGCTGCAGCGCGGCATGGATAACATCGGAGAAGTAACCGCGGACATCGTCATCCTGGCCACGGGGTACGAGAACGCGCTGCCGGACTTCCTGGAACCGATCGCAGATCGCCTCGAGCAGATCGGCAATGAGCTCGCCACCGGCGAGGATTTTTCGGTGTACTGGGACGGACCGCGAGACAGACGCCTTTTCGTTCAGAACGCCTGCCTTGGACAGCGCGGGCTGGCTGATCCGAACTTTGGCCTGCTGGCCTGGCGAGCGCGCCGCATCCTGGACAGCCTTCTGGGGCGCCCGCCATGCACCAATCCCGAGCATCTGGGCTTCATCAGCCGTACGTTGATCGAGCGCCGGCCCGACCTCGTAGCCGAAGAAATGGGCAGCGGGATATAACTGGTCTACTATTGTTCATTGGCGGTGGCATCCAGGGAATGATGTACGCCTTCGTTGCGGCGAACGCGGGAGCCTTAGCCCAGATCATCTTGACCGAATAAGCACTCGGGCCCTGAGGCACATCGTATATTCTGCGGACGTTTCCCCTACGCTCGTTAAGACCTTACGTTCACTCGAAAGAGTGCGGTAGCCTCAGCGGCCATGGCTGAGCCCGCGCTCAGCGGGGAGGGTCCTTGCCTTTGGCGATGCATGTCGTGGCTGGACCCGGTGAGTTAGGTGAGTCCGGCCCGGTCTACCCAGCCCCTGCGCCCGCCCCGAAGCCGCTCGCCCGCTCAGCGCTATCGAGGGGGCGCTCGCGCGGCTTCGCTGACCGCCGCGTTACAGCGTAAGGACGCGACCCCAGTGAAGGCATACTCCAGTGTCGCCAATCCCGTTTGGTTGGCCCGCCGCAAGCCGGTCTTCCAACCAAAGGCCGAACTCGCCAATTCGCCAGCCAACTCCACCAACGATTGTCTAAATCCGCTACCCAGGGCGGTTCGCTCGGGCTCGCTTGCTTGAGCACGGCACAGACGGGATCGCGAGCATGATGCCGCGGAATGGGAACGCATCATGCTTGGGCACGAGGGCCCGTGCCAACGCGCATCGCGCCAATCGGCGTCGTCACGTCCGAGATTCAGCACCGGCTGCTCGGCGCTTTTACGCTCGCATCATGGGCCGGCATGCCGCTGGCGATCCATGACGCGATGCCGCCGAGGCTGCTAGTTCATGGAAAGCGATAAGCACTAGATTAATGGGCAACCTCGTCGGGACCGAAAAGGGCGCTAAACCGGCTGGCTAGATCGATCCAGGGTGCCGCGTCTCCGCGCTCTGAAGCCATTCGAACGACCGTCGCCAGATAATCGGTAAAAGCCTTCAGTCTGATGGCGCCTTGCTCAGAAAGGTGGTCAATGGCGTCAAGCGGCTGGTGAACGGCAGCCAGCATATGTTGCACCAAAAGCAGTGAGGATGGGCAAGGGCAGTCGCTCTTACTCGCGAGGCGCCTGCACTCGCTGCAAAGCGGCGGAATGTCCTCTAAGGCTAGGTCGCCGGAAAGCCGTTGTATGAGATTGTCAGTGGCGTTCCACAAATTCGCTCGCATGCAGAACGGAATGCAGCGTGACCCCATGTTGGGCTAGCAGCGCCGTAGCTCCCTCGTCGCGGTCCACGAGGCAAGCAGCGTCACCTACAATGCCCCCGGCGCGGCGAACCTCTTCAATCGCCTTCAATATCGACTTGCCGCTTGTGGCAACGTCGTCAACGATCAGGACGACTTTTCCCTCGAGATCTTCTTTGGGCCCAAGACCTTCAATCACGTCCCTTGTGCCATGAGGCTTTGGAGTCTTGCGAACGAAGATCGTGTTTATGGGTTTGTTCATCGCCGAGCTGACAGCTGCCATCGATCCGATTACGGGGACCGCTCCCATTTCAAGGCCGCCGACGTACTCTGCTTTCACTTGCTCAGCGATTTTTAGGAACTCAAGAGCGGCAAGTTGCGCGCCTCGCGCCATCATCATGGTAGGCTTCATATTGAAATAGATGTCGCTCTCTATGCCCGACGAGAGCGTGTAGCGTCCGGATCGAAAAGAGCGCTCACGGACGATTTCGCGGAGTTCGTCCTTGTCGTGTTGGCTGGAATCAACTGGTCTGAATTTTGCCAGTGCCGCCATAGATCAGACCTCGCCCTAGGGAAAAAATTGGGTGCGGCATGCACCTAGTCACTACCGCTATGTGACTTATGCAAGTGTTCGCGGGGTGTGTCAATTAATGTCAATACCGGTGCGACCGTTTCGCGCAGATTTTTCCATTATCGTTATTGGGTGCCTAAAGCGTGATCACGGGTTTCCCTACGGCTGGGTAGCGTTGGCCACCCGCCCTTGCCCGATCTCGGCAGGCACGGCTTTTCTCGATGCGGGCCGTCTCTTTGAGGATTTGGGCGTTTCATCCTCGTCCCCTCGAGTTCCGCCTCGCTCGGCCCCGTTTGCGCCAGCTTCTTAACCAGGTTGCGCATGAGGTGAGCGTTTCGGCCGCCATGTCGGCCCGTGTCGCTCTTGTGATGACGAGTGGGCAAGGCCGCGCTTTTCGTGCAACCTCGTCGTAGAGGCGCGAGAGGTAAAGTTCGAGCCGCCGAGAATTTTTGTCATCAGCACCGCGGCGCAACATTTCGGCTCGCTTCATCTGACGACGGTAGAAAGCAAAGTTCAAGGTAGGTCGTAGTCCACCTCCCTGCCGGCCGAGTCTTTACGGCGATATCGGCGACAGGGGCGAGCGTCTGCCTCTGAGGCAGACGCCGAACAGCAGGCCGAGCCTTACACTGATTTTGGTGACATTGAGTTCGCCGACACCCCTGAGATGGAGCCTATCACGGGCGGGAAGCGCCTTGTGGCAGAACTCGACAAGCGGCGCTACGTTCTGGACGCCGGCGTTGCTGACAGGACATCGAGGCGCCCGAAGGTTTCGATTGCCTGCATCAGCCGCGTTCCACCTGCCTCTCACCCTGGCAACCATTTTTCGTCAATCGATCGATCCCGGACGCCGTTGTTGGACTTCGCTGTGATCAAGATCCGCGGACCACTCTTGCTCCCTCGCGGGCGAACCGCGCTTTCCTTGCCGACCCCGCTCGCGGCTTCGGCGATCACCGCCACCTTGTCGATAAGCCGGCCACCGGCTCCCCGTCGCGCTGGTTCAACAAAATATCATTGTGAAAGTTCATGGTTTCTTCCTTTCCGATGGCGAGGCTCGGCTTCCGCGAGATAGTCGTGGACGACCTTCCCGAGCGCGAGCGTGAGATCGGCGACGAGGTGTACGGCCGAGACTACTTCCAGCACCGGCAGTTCGGCGACGGGGGCAAGCGCATGCGACCAGAGGTTCAGGGCTGCCGGGCCGGTCCAGGCGCCTCTCAGATCGATGTCCTCCAGGTGGTATTCCACGAGTTCGCAGATGCGCGGCGTGCCGTCGACATGCGGGATGATTTTGAGGAGGAAGTTCGGGTCGGCGAGCGAGGCCTTAACGCTCGCAAGGTCCGCGGCCCGGTGCTTGTAGCCCATCGTACCCGTCGCGACGCGGACCGGGCCGTAGTCCAGCGTGCCAACAAGCGTGTCCGTCTCTGTTCGGAGCGTTGGGCTGGCGAGCTTCTTGGGAAAGCCCCACAACTCGCGTCCGCCCGCTGTCGGCGGATGGTCGTCGAGAAACATGCAGTGGGTGTAGCTCCCCATGCGGCCGCAGAAGGAGACAGGGATGACCTGTCCGCTTTCCGTGTAGTCGCCGAAGCCCGTCGAGTCCGGCATGCGAATGAACTCGAATTTGACCAGAGGCTCGCACACCTGAAGCGGCTCCGGCACAAGGTCGCGCAGTTTTTGCGGATCGGTGCGATATGTGATGATCAGATACTCCCGGTTGCTGAAGCGATATGGGCCGGGTGGGTAGGCCGGGCTGGTCAGGGGCATGGCGAAAGCTCTCCCACGGACGGTATCTTGGTGCATGTTTGAAATTCCTTTGTGCTGGCTCAAGTGGGCTTAGATAGGTCTCGATGATGGCGGCGAGGCTCTCCGAGGTGCCTTCGTTAGCCTGGATGCATGGCGTGATCGCGCGTAGCCATTTTGCGCTGGGCCATTGCCTCGGGGCGCACTCATTGTATGGTCGCGGACGCGGTTCCATGGGTCCGGTTGTAGTCGAGAGGCAAGATTCGAGGTAAAGTGATTTTGTTCCTCATTTGAAGGCGCTGCTTCCCGTCTGCTCTCGTGGTAGGAGGAAGTGGAGTGGCGGCCAGCTCCGATTTCGCCTCATGGCGGGGTTTGCGGATCAACGCGCACGCGCCATGCCAAATGAGAATCGTTCGAGGCAAAGCGATAGATCTTGCTCAGCTACGTTACGCCTCCGACGTTGTCGGACATCGGATAGCGCCGAACAGGACCGCTTGCGGATTGGGAGGACGTGTCTTTTGCGCAAGAGGACCTCCGCCCCTCAGGCAAATAGCTCCGACCGGGGCGCTATGCTTCACCACCGTCGGCCCGGGAAGTAACGCTCTTTATGCCGAGGTGTTCTCCCACTGGACGCCGCGCATTCGCCATCATGTGAAAGAGTTCTACTGCTCGACGACCAGAAATTCTCGACCAGCCGGGGCCATGCGGCTAGGGCAAGGAGGCTCTGGGCCCAAAGGCAGGTTGACGTCGTGCGTACCCATTCGGCGCTGGTACGCCCGCAAGGTGAGCTGGACGCGCCCCGCCGGGGGAACGAGACATTTCAAGGGATCTTGCGATATCCGTCGTGTTAGCCTCGCCGTCTTTACCGGTGTGGTTCGAGGCGCTAGTCAGCGTGACGCGCCTTGCATAGTGCCCGATCACCCGAGAACGCCTGTGATCCATCGCGAGGAAATACAGCGGACCTCATTTGCTGGCAGAACGCCTATCCGACCCAAGTACCTTCTAATGGCGGCTGGCTATCCTGCGGCGCAGATTACTGCAGTCGCGCTCGAACGTGGGCAGGTAGCGTCGCTCGACGCCTGGCTGCAGAAGTGGAGGCAGCGAAGGGCATCCGATACATTGGTGCAGCATTACGTGCTGTCGGGGCTCAACGCCGCGCTGATTGAGCCCAATGCCGCCGACTTGCCAGCCGCGTGGTGATTTATGTCCACGAGGCAAGGATCCACACGCGGCGGTGGCGGCACGAGGACCAAGCCGCCCCGCACTTTCGACCCGGCGCCAAAGTGCCACTGCTCGAGGACGCCGGCCAGTCTAATGACAGGCGAGCCATCCAAGCTCTCACCTGTCCTAAAGCGGCTGGCTCAAGAGGGCGAAACCCGACAGCGGCAGAAGACATGTCAGGTCCACGACAATCGGCCGTGTTTGGGCTCGTGGAGAATTTTCAAAGCATTCCCCGCCGCTTACCGGAGCTGAGAGGGGTTGGCACGCCCATTGCTGCTTGATGGGCGGCAACACTGTGAGAGGGCTGAATCGCATGCAAACGCGCAAGACGAGCGATGGCCTCCTGATCCGTGTGTTGCGATTCTGACAGAGAAACCAACTACGCATAAAAGCCACGAAAGGTGTGGGTAGCTTTGGATAAGAACATCATGGAACTGCGTATGGGGTCCCCGGCTCCTCCGATCAAAGTGGAGAACTGGCTGCGTGGCGAGCCCGTCACGAACTTTAAGCCCGGCAAGGTCTACCTCGTTGAATTTTGGGCGACTTGGTGCGGACCATGTGTCGACGCCATGCCCCATTTGATTGAACTGCAGGAGAAATATAAAGACAGAGGATTTGAGATTATCGGAGTCGCAGCTTGCGAACAGGCTGCAACCGCGGACGAGGCGCGGACCAACGTGGATGCCTGGCTGACCGAGAAGTTCCCGAATCTGAATTATCGTATCGGGTTCGATTACATTGGCGAAATGAACAAGCTCTGGATGGATCCCAGCTCTTCGATTGGGATTCCCACCTCGTTCGTGGTCGACCGCGACGGCCACATCGCTTTTATTGGCCACCCGGCGGAACTCGATGACGTTTTGCCGAAAGTCCTTAACGGCAGCTGGCGCAGCAGCTATGAAGCGAAAGCCGCCGATGCAAAGCGCATCGCGCATAACCAACTTGCAGCGCGCGAAATGTCGCTTACCCGGCCGATATACGCCAAACTTACGCCGGCGATGCAGGCCGAGGATTGGACGGCGGCGCTCTTGGCCATCGAAGAAGGCCTCGCCTTGATGCCAGACTCTTATGAGTTCCGGCAGATTCATGCGGATCTTCTGCTTCACAAGCTGCGCGACATCAAGACCGGCATGCCGGTCATGCGAGAATTGGTCGAGGACGCGATCGACAAAACGTCCGAGGCGGTGTCGTGGATGGCCTTGGCCCTCAACCAACTCTTCGATCCCACGATGGACAATTCCCATCTTCCGCGCGCCGAGCGCTTTGCGATGGGCAACGAGCTCTCGGAACAGATACTGACCTTAAATCCCCCACAAGGCGATGGCCCGTTTAAATACCGCCGGTACCTCCCGGTAGCTCAGTATTATTACGAGAGCGGCAACAAAGATCGCGCAATCGAGTTGATCGAGGTGGCACTGAAATCGGTGGACCGTCTGGGGCCAATTCCGGACCACACCAAACAGTACTATCTTACCCCATTGCTCCAAGCACTGGCCAACTACACGGGTGAGCCTGCCTGTCACGCGGATCTTTGTGTGGCTCCGCAAAACAAGGCACCCGAAACTCAAAACGCAGTCGCTTCCTGAGCAAGAATCGCGAAGGGACTGACAATTGGAATTGAACACTGGCCAATCCGCCCATCGAGGCTCGCTTCGCAGCAAGTATGTCGATGCAGCAAGGGCGGGCGGCTTGCGGCAGGGTGGATTTCAATTGCGTTGACCACCGGTCGGATCGCGGCGCAGACGATGTGCGCCGCGAATTCGCGCCGTAGGTCTCGCACTCGTGGACATGTCGAGGTCGGCCACGGGGCACTCTTGGGTGGGGTTGGGCCGCCCAAGCCATTCGTCGGCCACGCAAGTGGGCCCGGAGTGGGCATCGCAGGAAAAGGAAATCGTCCCTCGAAGACGAAGACTGAAATGAGGAACAACGAAATGCCTCATGCACCGGTTGGCCCTGCTGTCAACAAGGACGAAGAAGCCCTTGCTCGCCCGTTCGTCAAATGCCTTCTGCGGCTGATCCGTACTCAGGATTCCTTCGGCTTATGGGAAGGCAATTCGGACGCCGAGCTGCTGGCCGAATTCATCATCACCAAGGAACAGCAATGTGCGACCCCTCTCATCGGCGATCCTGATTCGGACGCGCTGTGGAGGCTCGACATGTTTTACACCGCCGTGGCGCTTGCGATTGAGGAGCGCTCCGGCGTGTCGACGTCGCCAATAATTGGAATGAAACCCCTGGGGGCTTCCGGCGGTTGGTCGTTCTATCGAGATGTCCACCGGTTCGGCTTCGAGACTCTCCGCAAACTGGCTGAGGCCGGTACGAAACTGGTCGACGATGCGACTGCAGTCATTGAAGTCTAGCCCGAGATGGCGCGCATCAAGAAAACCATTGTTCCAGGAAGGATCTATGTCAGACCTAGATAAGATGAGGAAGAAAGTCCGAAAGCTCCAGTTGCGTGCAGCTATTGCCAAGATGGCATTGCAGGACCTTGTCGAGGGTCTGCCGGGCAAGTGGGCCGACATACAGGAAGTCGCCGAGAAAACCCACGCCGTTTATGCCGAGTTGGATGTTGCCAAGAGAGAACTCGCTTCAATGAAGAATTTAGGATGATGCGCACATTCACCACTCGTGACGGCTCCATTTGGATGCCGTCGTACCTGACCTTCATCGATAGCAAGACCTGCATCGGCTGCGGCCGTTGTTTCAAGGTCTGCTCGCGCGATGTCATGCATCTTCACGGCGTCGATGACGCGGGTGAAATCCTCGGCCCCTGCAATGACGAGGATGACGATTTCGACGGCGAGCTCAATCGCATGATCATGGTTGTTGACAATGCCGGCCGCTGCATCGGCTGCGGAGCCTGCGCCCGCGTCTGCCCCAAGAACTGCCAGACGCATGTTGCGGCCGACGAGCTCGCAACATGATCTGGCGAAAAACCAGGAGAACGGCGTTGCACTTCATATCTTTTGTCGGCTCGTGGGGCTGGTCCTGTGCAGCAATGCGTCGATGGTTTACTTCGCTTCGCATTGGACCCATGTGGCAGTCGTCACGACGCTGGCCTGTTCGCTGCTGCTTCAGGCCGGCTATCTCGACACCGTGCTCTTTCTGATCTGGCGGTCTAGCCGCGCTCGTGGAACTCGCCACATGGGCCAGCATGTCAATGGTTCCAGGGAAGCTCGGTATCAGTCGCCTGACTCTGATCAGCTGCGGAATGAAATTTTCAGCTGTGTCCGAGCTAAGTCAATTACCCAGCATGTGCTGCTGCTTTGATGCGCGGATGACATTATCAATGCTCAGGCCCACACCACTTTTGGTAACCCTCTGATCACTGCGCTGATCGATATAGGGGATCTGTATTTGGCAGTGGGACGCGACCACATTCGGTTTGTCCTTAGGCCGGGAGATGCGGGTGGTTGGTCGATTAGGCACATAAGAGTCATCGCAGCACGCCGGATGCGGTCTGCTTGTCGCAATGACAACTCGGTGCTGCAATAACGATGAACGTCTTCTGCACCCGCTTCGAAAGAGGGGTGGCTTTGATCACACACACCCTTGGGCTGACCGGTGCGTAGCCGGTTCAGGTATTTTTTTGCTGGAGAGAGTAATGCTGGAAAAATTCGAACGTTATCCGCTCACCTTTGGGCCCACGCCGATCGAGAGGCTCGACCGCCTCGGCAAGCATCTGGGCGACAAGGTGGAAATCTACGCCAAACGCGAGGACTGCAACTCCGGTCTCGCGCTCGGCGGAAACAAGCTGCGCAAGCTCGAGTACATTGTGCCCGACGCGATCGCGTCAGATGCCGATACGCTCGGCACAATCGGTGGCGTGCAGTCCAACCATACGCGCATGGTCGCTGCGGTCGCCGCCAAGATCGGCATGAAATGCCTCCTGGTCCAGGAGAGCTGGGTCCCACATGAGGATGCCGTCTACGACCGGGTCGGCAATATCCTCTTGAGCCGCATCATGGGGGCAGAGGTGCGCCTGGTTGACGAGGGCTTTGACATCGGCATCCGCCGCAGCTGGGAAAAGGCACTTTATGAGGTCAAGGCAAGGGGCGGCAGGCCCTATGCGATACCGGCCGGCGCCTCTGTCCACAAATACGGCGGCCTGGGCTATGTGGGGTTCGCTGAGGAGGTGCGCGCCCAGGAAAAGCAGCTTGGGTTTGCCTTCGACTATATCGTCGTCTGTACGGTGACTGGTTCAACCCACGGCGGCATGCTCGTCGGGTTCGCCAAGGACGGTCGACAGCGCAACGTGATCGGTATCGATGCCTCCGCCATGCCCGCCAAGACCAAGGCGCAGGTGCTTGGCATCGCCCGAAATACAGCGCTGCTCGTCCAGCTAGGAGCTGAAATTGTCGAGGAAGACGTGGTGTTGCTCGAGGACTACGCGTACCCGCGTTATGGCATTCCATCGGAGGAAACCAAAGAGGCAATCCGTCTGTGCGCGCGGCTCGAGGGCATGATTACCGATCCCGTTTATGAGGGCAAATCGATGCAAGGGATGATCGACCTCGTCCAGAGGGGCTTCTTTCCACAGGGATCGAGGGTCCTCTACGCACATCTAGGCGGCGCGCCGGCGATCAACGGGTACGGCTACACCTTTCGCAACGGCTGACATTCGGCAGACTACGATTCCGCCGTCCTGCCGTACCGGACGTGCATAACACCGTTCAGCGCTGGGCCGGAAAGGCCGAGGTCAATTTCGCGGACGTCGATGATCTGTAGAACTGTTCATTCGGTCCGCAGAGGGCCGGCGAATCCAATCTCTTCCTATGCCGTTGGCCGTAATCGAAAGACACGAGGCCGGCGAGTTCGTGCTCAGCTGCCACTCTGTTAGCAAGGGAACGGAATCCAATCCCCCGGAGCAGATGGCGAGAGTTGAGCGAAGACTGCGGTCGGAGCTCCTGCGCTTCCGGGTCTCCGAGGGACGACTTTGCGAACCGAAGGGAGTTTGATGCGTTGACGTGGCCGGCGTGCGGCAGGTTGGGCCAGCGACAGGGCTCCCAGCCGCCGGGGAAGCACCGCCCTCTTCAATGTGCGTTGACTTCGCTTCCTTTGGCGAAATGTGGGTAACGGCGAGGGCCGCACACTTCCCGGACCCAAATGACCGTCGACATTCCCGCCCTTTTGGTGCGTTCGCCGTGAGGCGCGACAATTCGGTGCCGGCGTGTAACTGCGCGCATTCGCCGAAGCTTAGACGTGGTGCATTCCCGCCCGCCCGCTCGGCGGACAGTTCCGGCCGTGGTGGTTTTGCCGGCCGTAACGCCCCCCGCTCGTCGGTAAGGCCTCACTGCCACACGCCTCTCCGGCAACGGCTCGGCGCATCGCGCAATCCGGTTGGCGCTCAGGCCAGGCCCTTCGCTAGTTCCAACGCCTGCCGTTCGAAGAGGCGGCGGTAAATGCCACCATCGAGATCGATCAGCGCGGCATGATCGCCGTCCTCCATGATGCGGCCACGGTCGAAGACGAGCAGCCGATCGAGCGAGCGGACCGTCGACAGCCGGTGTGCGATGACGAGTGTGGTTCGACCCACCATCAACCGATCCACCGCTTGTTGAATGAGCACCTCGGATTCCGAATCGAGGCTCGATGTGGCCTCGTCCAGGATAAGGATCGGCGCGTTCGCGAGGAAGGCGCGCGCGATCGCCACGCGCTGGCGCTCGCCGCCGGAGAGCTTCAAACCTCTTTCGCCGACCAATGTCCCATAGCCCTTCGGCAGGGGCGCGATGAATTCGTGAGCACTGGCCAGCCGTGCCGCTTGCTCGACCTCGGCCTGGCTCGCGCCAGGCCGGCCATAGGCGATGTTCTCGGCAAGCGACCTGTGAAACAGGATCGGCTCCTGCTGCACGATCGCGATCTGCGAACGAAGCGACTCTTGGGTCACCTCGGAGACGTCCTGACCGTCTATCAGGATCCGGCCGCCGCTCAGGTCGTAGAGTCTCTGGATGAGCTTCACGAATGTTGTCTTGCCGGAACCGGAGGGTCCAACCAACCCAACCCTTTCGCCAGCTTCAATCGACAGCGAACATTCGCTATAGAGCGGCAGGGGATGGTTGGCGTAGCGGAAGTGGACTTTCTGGAAATCGATGTGGCCCGCCGTGATCCGGATCGGCTTGGCCTCTGGACGATCCGCAACATCCAGCTGCTGATTGTGGATGGCCACCAGTTCTTCCATCTCATTAACCGAGCGCTGCACGTTGCGTACATGCATGCCAGCATCACGCAGATAGCCCTGTAAGACGACGAAGGAGGTGAGAACATAGGCAATCTCGCCCGGCGTTGCCTGTCCATGCGACCACAGAAGCAAGGCATATCCGATCACCGCTACCCTGAGCGCAACCAAAGTGACGCTTTGGGTTGAGCCGATGATCGTTACCCGCACCCAACTCCTGCGCGTGCGGTGCCGCCATTTGGTCATGATATTTGCAAGGCGCGCGTCTTCGCGGACCTCGGCGCCGAAGCCTTTGACCACAGCGTTGCAACTGACCGCATCCGCAAGCGCGCCTCCGACCCTTGTGTCCCAGCTGTTAGCAAGGCTCGCCGCTGGCGCGACATAGCCGAGCGACAGCGAAATCGAAAACGCAAGATAGATCAGAGAGCCGCAAGCAAAGATCAGCCCCATGACCAGCCAGTGCCAGCCGAGCAGTGCCGTCGAACCTACCAAGATGATAAAGGACGGGAACAGCGCGATCAATATTGTGCTGTTTAGGGGGTCGAGCGCCCCCATGCCGCGCGTTATCTTGCGCACTGTCGAGCCGGCGAAGCTGTTCGCATGCCAGTCTGTCGAAAAGCGCTGGACATGATAGAACGCTTCGTTCGCGACATCGGACATCATCTTCAGCAAAAGGTCGTTCAGGCCAATGAAGGCGATGTGGCGCATGGCAATGGCAGCGAGCGCAAGCGCAATCGGTACAGAGAAGGCTGCAAGGGCCGAATGCCAGGCTGGTGCTGCCACAGCAGCGCCACCTGCAACAGCATCGATGAGACGACCTGAATAGACCGGCATCAGCACGTCAGCCAGCGTGGAGGCAAGCATCGCAGCCATGATGATCGCGAGCCGCACCGGCTGCCGGCTCCAGTGGCGGACAGTGAAGGCGAGTACGTCGCGACCAGTGGCGCCGCGTCCATGGACGGGGAAACGTTTCATAGTTTCCAAGCGGGCGCATCAACACGCTCGGTCCCAAAGAAGTTAAATGACAAAACTGGAATTTTCGACCTCCCCCACAACAACAAGATCGGCGGACAGCCCCTGCTGCCCCTCAACGGTCAGCATCAAAAGTTGTGCCAACTACAAAAAAGGCTCAGATCTGCATGTTACTCAACGCGTTGAGAGTCCGGCCGGCCAAGCACAATTGTCACGGACTCGACAACCGGCGGTGGATGGAGGCAAATGCGGACATTGACGACAGGATCTAAAGGGGCTTCTCCGCAACGGCAATCTTGCATTCGGCGAAAGCAAGCGGCGTAAGTTCAATACGTCATACCTGACGCGACACGTCACAAACTGTATGATCGCGACGGTTGCCGCCAAGATTGGCATGAGATGTCGTCTACTTCAGGAGAGCTGGGTCCGCATGAGGATGCAGACTACGACCGGGTCGGCCACATTTTCTCTTGAGCGGATCATGGGAGCAGATGTACGGCCCGAAACAAACGTTTGTCTGTCTTGGATCAGTGCCAGGTTGTTCCTGCGTTCGCGGCCCACCTCGTCAATGCCTTCGCCTTCCCGGGATATCTCCTTCCCGAACCTCCTGACGGCAGCCTCGACAAAGCTGCGGACCGAATGCGTCTCGCCGGCGCGAGGACAAAATCGTCAGGCTCGTGATGCTGCAGGATGGGCCACATACATGCCCCCGACATAGCTGTGTGACCATCTTTAGCGCTGCGCCTGGAGTGAGTGAAGAAGGCATCCGAATCTCGCCTCGATCTTCCGCAAGACGGTAGAGACCTCCAGGAGGCCGCGCCTTCCGAAGGCATCTTTTTCAGATTCGCGCTGCGAGGAGGTGGCAAGAGCCGTTTCCGCGCCACAGTCCGTAAACTTGGGTTGCCGGCCGTCCCTAATTTCCGGTGCGGAGCCCGCCTATTAGCCCTAGCGGCAAGATGACGGCGACGTTATAAATCGGCCGCCGGCGGAAGGTTTGGTCGCGACTGGAATGCGGCGACGCCCAGCAATGCAGATCGTCCATTTCTTCGGTTTCGACAATTCCTTCTACCACGCGCTACTCTACCCCGCTCTTTATGCCGAGGTGTTCTCGCACTGGACGCCGCGCATCCGCTATCACCTGAATGAGTTCTACCTGCTCGACGGCAGAAGTTCTCAACCAGCCGCGGCCATGCGGTCTGGGGGGAGGAGGTTCTGAGCCCAAAGACAGTCGACATCGTGCGTCTTCATTTGGGCCTGACACGCCCGGAAGGTGAGCGGACGAACTTCACGCGGGACGCGCTACGTCGCACCGAGAACGAGATATTCAAACGGATATGGCTTAATTGGCTTGATGAGCTGGACCAGGAAATCAAGCAGGACTTTGGTGGCCCGTGTGCCCGACGCAGGCGACTGGGCTCCGGCCGACCGCGCCTTCTTTGCTCGAATAGAGATCCATCGCGCGGCGATGGAACGCGCCTATTCGGATGATGGCTTCTCGGTCAGGCGCGCGGCCGCGCAGGCATGCGAGTTCGTGCGCGATTGCGTGATCTACCGTCAGGCGCAAGACTATGCAGCGGCGCGACGTCTTTTTCCCGCCCGCGCCCGGACTTCGCTCGCGCTTACGGCCGCTGCGATCCTGGCGCAGACACTCGCACCGCTGATGCCCCGATTTGCCAGCACGCTGGCGCGAGGCGTCGATGGCGTCTCAATCGAAACGTCCGGCGCCTTGCGCCGGGGACGATCTTTGATCTCGGACCTGTGCTAGGGTTCTACGACTGATCCGGCAATTGTTCTCAATCACCAGAAATCAATATGAGGACACCTGGCATCCGGGTGGTGAACTATTTACGAGGCTAGCAAGCAATACGCGGCGGCGGCCGCGCTTCTGGACAGCTTTGGCCTCGGCGACAAGGTTTATGCCCGCTCTGATCGATGACCGGGGCAAGCGCGGCTCTTTGGAAACGTCGGAAAATCCATGGTGCGTTCCCGCTTGAGCCTGATCCCTATGTCGTGGTCGCCTCCATGCGTGCGAGAGCGCGTCGCCGGTTCAAGGAACGGAAAGTAAGCTAGGCGAGCGATAAGTGCGAGCGCTGCCGTACGCCAAGGAATCATAGATATTTATGCCCGGGCGAGAATTGCTTGCGTTGCTCAGCCGAAGCCTGAACCGGAGGCTCGTGAGCCGCAAACCGGCAAGCTCGTTCAGCGGACTGGCTGGAGGGCTAGGCGGCAGCTGAGACAGTCACGTTGGACGGAGACGCAGGCCCTGCGCAGGTGCGAGCCGCTAGCTTCGACGAGGTCACGTCGGCAGATGTAGCAAGCTCTCCACAAAAGCCCCGTCTTTGGCATGAGGAAAGCAAGTTGATCGCTCCCCGCGAGGGAAACTCCGGCCGAGGGTGGCAGCGGAAAATCGCTGCCATCAAACCGGCTCATGCATGTCTGACCGCCGGGCACCTGCTTCTTGCAAGCCGCGCACCTTTCGATGCCTGATCACATAGGTCGAAGGTTGAAAGCTTTAGCTTTGCAAGCATTTCTGCGAAGGCAGTGTTGTCATGGATAGGATTGGCTTTGACTTTGCGCAGCACTCTTTCAGGGAAGGCATCCTCCAGTGTGGCCTCGCCACGTCCAGTTTCGTAGGCGCGTCCTAAGCCGGTCCTCCCAACCAATGGCCGAACGCGCAAGCCAGCCTACACCCGACCAATGCTCGATCCTCTGGATCGGCCCCAGCGCGGTTGGCCGATGGACAAGGCGCCAGGCGTCTCCTGGGTCAGGGGGCGTGATGGGCATCAGATTGCGCAACGACCAGGCGGTGATTGGCCCTTCAATTGCGGGTGGCTGTCGATCCCGGTGTCGAGTTGTCATCGCGGGGGCATGGCCGTTTCCGAGTCGAATGCCGCCCGTGGTAGGCAGTGATGCGGCGCCGATGGGGCGAAGCGATAAGCCAGACGCATGCTGATCCAGGCCTCCGAATCGAAAAGATTTACGTCGTGCCCCGCGTTCTGCGCGATTTTGCGTTCCGCATGGGGCCGGCTGAGATCCACGACCTCCTCGACGGCTAAGTAGGCCTGGGCCGCATCATCATCATCGTCGGGGCCTACCCTCGCGGCGACGGCGGCATCCGCTTCGCCCACGAGCGGAGCAGATGCTAAGCCGCCCACCGCGGTGGGCGACCTGCAACGCTTCCTAGGTCTGTGGCGAAAAATCGGATCGCGAATGCCTGTTCTGCGTCTAGCGAAACAGCATACGCAGTATCCGGCTCGCACCCGATGCGCTGGGCTTATCAACTCGGGTCTAGGAGAAAAGATCAGCCCATGAGCCGGGGGAGGCATTCGCTGCACGCGGGAACCCAGTCGTCCGCAACTTTCGAGTGGCGCCGAGGTGCTCGATGAGCCGGTGCCAATCTCAGTGCAGACAAGACGGCCAAGCTATTCGCTGTCCTAAGCGACGCAGAGCGATGCGTGTCCAAAACCCGACAGCGGCAGAAAACATGTCAGGTTCAAGACAACGCCGTGTTGGTGCCCGTACGTTTTTCCTAGCAAACCATACACTTAATGCGGGCTAGGCGTCGCTGGCACGGCCTTTGCTGATTGAGATGCGGCAACAGTGGGTGAGGGCGGACCGCATGCGAATGCGCCTAGTCGAGTGATGGTCACCCTAACCGGTGTGTTGCTTTTTTGAGAGAAGAACCAGCACGCGCATAAACGCAAGGAAAGGTGTGGGAATTTGGAGAACAACAAGGTGTTGCGTATTGAGTCCCCGGCTCCTCCAATCAAAGTGGACGACTGGCTGCGTGGCGCCCCCTTCGCCAATTTTCAGCCCAGCAAGGTGTACCTTGTTGAATTTTGGGCGACTTGGTGCGGACCCTGTGTGGCTGCCATGCCGCATTTTGTGGAACTGATAGAGAAATATAAAGACCGCGGATTTGAGGTCGTCGGAGTCGCAGCTAGCGAACAGGCTCCAACCGCGGACGAGGCGCGGATCAAGTTGGATGCGTGGCTGACCGAGAGGTTCCCGAATCTGAATTATCGGATCGCGTTCGATTACACCGGCGAAATGAACATTCTGTGGTGGAAGCCAGTTCTTCTCTCGGGATTCCCACCTCGTTCGTGGTCGACCGCGACGGCCACATCGCTTTCATCGGACACCCGTCGGAACTCGATGACGTTCTACCGAAAGTTCTGAACGGCAGCTGGCGCAGCAGCGATGAAGCCAAAGCGGTCGATATTGGCCGGATTGCTAGTAACCAACGCACAGCGCGCAAAATATCAGTGACCAAGCCGATATACGCCAAACTTCAGCCGGCGATGCAGGCCGAG
The DNA here is from genome assembly GCA_004020365.1 of Mesorhizobium sp. Lineage (GTDB taxonomy): Bacteria > Pseudomonadota > Alphaproteobacteria > Rhizobiales > Rhizobiaceae > Mesorhizobium. Next base: position 10,083 of record SAQR01000020.1, on the reverse strand, counting down.
GATTGGACGGCAGCACTCTCGGCCATGGAAGAAGGTCTCGCATTGATGCCCGACTATATCGGGTTCCGAGAAACTCATGTGGACCTACTACTTCACAAGCTGCGCGACATGCAGACCGGCTTGCCAGCTATGCGACAGTTAGTCGAGGACGCGATCGACAAAAAGTTCGAGGCCGTGTCTTGGATGGTAATGGCCTTGAACCAACTCTTCGATCCCACGACGGACAACTCCCATCTTCCCTCTGCTGAGCGCTTCGCGATGGGCAAAGAGCTGTCCGACCAGATCTTGACACTGAGTCCCCCACAGAGCGACGGCCCCCTTAAATTCATTTGGTACGTTCCGCTCGCTCAGTCCTATTTTGAGTGTGGCAAGAACGTTCGCGCCATCGAGTTGATCGAGGTCGCACTGAAATCGCTGGATTTTCGGGAGCCATGCCGGACCACATCAAACGGTACTACCTTAATTGCTCCAAGCCCTGGCCAACTACACAGGTGAGAACGCCTGTTACGCGCGGGTTTGCGTGGTTCCGCAGGACAAGGCTCCTGAAAATCAAAGCGCAATCGCCTGATGAGCAAAGATCGCAAAGGGATCACATGTGGAATGGAACCCCGGTCAATTCGCCAATTCTGCGGCGTGCCCGCTGTAGGTATGTCCATGCAGCACAGGGGTGGATCGTTCGCTGCAGGTCAGGGCTCGGGCCTTGGCGACCTTCAACCGGATCGCCGCGGGGCGCTATACTCGATGCGAATTTGGCCCCGTCGCGGAGACGTCACGGTCAAGGACTTGCTCAAGGTCGGCCAAAGGGACGGCATTTACATGGAAACGGCCCGGCCAAGCCGGATGTCGGCTGCGCAATCGGACCAGACGTCCGCGTACCCGAAAGCAGAAATCGTCTTCGATGACGAGCCTGAAATTGAGGAAAACGAAATCTCTCATGCACCGCTTGGCCCTGCTGTCAACAAGGACCAGGCTGCCCTGGCCACCTCGTTCGTTGATTGCCTTGTGCGGCTGGTTCGTGCTCACAAGTAATACAGGTCCTGCGAAGGCAAATCGGAATTCCGAGCTGCTGGCCGACTTCATCATCACGAAGGAACTGCGCCCGAAGATCCGATCGTTAGCGATCTGGATCCGGACGCGCTGTGGAGGCTCTACACCGCAGTGGGGGCGTGCAATCGAGGAGCGGTCCGGCGTGATCGCATCGCCAACAACAGAGACGAAACCAATGGGGCAACGGGCGGGTGCTTTTTACGGCCGGCAGTTGGTCGTTTTGTCGAGACGTCCACTGGTTTGGCTCCGAGACTATCCGGAAACTCGCGGATGCCGATACGAAACTGGTCGACGATGCGACTGCAGCTATAGCCGACGTGGCGCGGGCGTGAAGAAACTGATTTTCGAGGGAGGATCATGTCAAACCTGGATGAGACGGTGAAGAAAGTCCGAAAGCTGCAGCTGCGCGCGGCAATTGCTAAAACGAACTTGCGCGACCTTGCTGAGAGTCTCCCGGCCAAATGGACTGACATAGAGGAGGTCGCCGAGAAAACGCACGCCGTTTATGCCGAGTTGGATGGTGCCAAGAGAGAGCTTGCTACAATGAAGAAATTAGGATGACGAGCACATTCATCAGCCGCGACGGCTCCACATGGGTGCCGGAATATCTGACCGCTATAGATGGCAAGATCTGTATCGGCTGCGGCCGCTGTTTCAAGGTCTGCTCGCGCGAGGTCATGCATCTTTGCGGCGTCGATGACGCTGGTCAAATCCTCGGCGCCTGCGACGGCGATGACGACGACTTCGATGGCGAGCTCAATCGCATGATCATGGTCGTCGACCATGCCGGCCGATGCATTGGTTGTGGAGCCTGTGGCCGCGTCTGCCCAAAGAACTGCCAGACCCAAGTCGCGGCCGACCAGATCGGAGCATGAGCAGCATGATTTGACGAGACAAAAGCAGGAGAACGGAGTTGCCCTTCATGATCTTTGCCGGCCTTAGGGCTGGTCCTTTGCGGCAACGCTATGATTGTTTACTTAGCTTCGCATTCGATCCCTCTAGCAGTCGTCGCGACGCTGGCCTGCTCGCTGCTGCTTCAGGTGGTATATTTCGGCAGCGTGGTCTTTCTGACCTGGCGGTCCAGCTGTGCTTGTCGAGCAGGTGAAAGGGCGGAGCATTTCGGTAGGGCAGGGAAGTTGGATAGCAGCCAACGGATTTTCATGAGGTGACCAATGAATGATGTGCCTCACCTATTCGGATGGGCCGTAGTTACGCCGCTCCGTTGTGGCGAATTGAGAAGTTCGCACTTAGATTCACGCCACTTCGGATCAACCTGAACATCGAGCGTGACCGTTCAAGAATTGGTGCGCTTGAAGCGGGCAGAGGCGCATCCTGGACCGTCCAATGGCGGGAGGCAACCGTTCGAGTGGCAAGGCATGTAGGCGACGTCGCAGCACGCCGCCCTGCGCGTTGCTGGTCTCGATCGAACGAGACGCTGGCAAGATGATGAGGCTCTTCTGCACCGCCTCAGATGCCGCTGGCTTGAACCAAACACGCTCATAACCGAGCCGGAGCTGGGTTCAGCTTAATCACCTTTTGCTGGAGAAAACATGCTGGAAAGGTTCGAACGCTATCCGCTCACCTTTGGACCAACGCCCATCGAGAAACTCGACCGCCTCGGCAAGCATCTGGGGGGCAAGGTGGAAATCTACGCCAAGCGCGAGGACTGCAACTCTGGTCTCGCATTCGGCGGAAACAAGCTGCGCAAGCTCGAATACCTCATCCCAGATGCGATCGCGTCAGATGCCGATACGCTCGTCACCGTCGGCGGCGTGCAGTCCAACCACACCCGGATGATCGCAGCGGTCGCCGCCAAGATCGGCATGAAATGTCTCTTGGTTCAGGAGAGCTGGGTTCCACATGAGGATGTCGTCTACGACCGGGTCGGCAACATTCTTTTGAGCCGCATCTTGGGAGCTGAGGTGCGCCTGGTCGACGAGGGCTTTGACATCGGCATCCGCCATAGCTGGGAAAAAGCACTTTATGAGGTCAAGGCGAGGGGCGGCAGACCTTATGCATACCAGCCGGGGCGTCTGTTCACCCGAACGGCGGCCTCGGCTATGTCGGGTTCGCCGAGGAGGTGCGCGCCCAGGAGAAACAGCTTGTGTTTGCCTTCGACTACATCGTTGTTTGCACGGTGACAGGTTCGACGCATGCCGGGTGAATGTCGGGTTCGCCGAGGACGGTCGACAGCGCAGCGTCGTCGGTATCGATGCATCCGCTACTCCAGCAAAGACCAAGGCTCAGGTGCTTAGCATTGCCCAACATACAGCGATGCTCCTCGAGCTCGGAACGGAACTTGTCTAGCCTGACGTGGTGTTGCTCGAGGACTACGCGTACCCGCGTTATGGCATTCCCTCCGAGGAAACCAAGGAGGCGATCCGTCTGTGCGCGCGGCTCGAGGGTATGATTACCGATCCGGTCTATGAGGGCAAATCGATGCAAGGGATGATTGACCTCGTCCAGAAAGGCTTCTTTCCAGGGGGTCGAGGGTCCTCTACGCCCATCTAGGTGGCGCGCCCGCAATCAACGGTTACGGCTACACCTTTCGCAATGGCTGACGCTCGACACCTCGCGTTGCGCCGCCCCGCCGTGCCGCCGATGCGCCCAATATTCGTTGGAGGCCATTTAGCCGGCTCTCTGGCCCAGAGGGTGCCAGCATTCTGAGGCGGCCGCGTGGCCGTCCCGTGCAGACGGAGGCAGCTCGCCGCTCGGGCTGGGCTCATTGCGGGAAATCTGTCGCTATGATCCTCAGGTTATGCCGTGCTCTTGGTCGGTCGGAACTGAGCACCCACAGGCTTCCGATCCAAAGCCCGGAGGATGCGTGGGCAAGACATCGCGGTATCAGGCCGCGCAGCAAAGGCGTCGAGGCTGGTCCGCGAAAACCATTCGCCGACCGTTTTTTAACGGCGTGGAGGCCATCTGCAAAGGAATCTGGGCCCGCTTTGCGTGTCATCGCATAAGCGCTCCTGTGGCCTACTCCGACTGTGCTTTGGCCATGGAGAAGGCATGAGTGCCACCGCTCTTTGCGGAACTGGCTCACATGCCGATAGCTGCGGTCTATCGGCGATGGTTGAAGTGCATCTTCTCCGTGGGGTGCATCCAAAGCTGCCATCCTACCGGTACTGGTAGTTTTTGAGAATCCGATTCCTGCATAGTTTGTGGGCGGCCCTCGCGGGGTATACGCGAGCGGGCGCTTGACACGATCTCGAAGCGAGGACGCCGTGATCACAACCGCCTGTCGGACGGCTTGCGTTTAACAACATGATGGTGGACATGAGCGCGATCGTTTTGAAATTCGGAGGCTCTTCTTTCCTGGATCCTGGAGACTACCGTCGAGTTGCTAGGCACATAGCCGACCGACTAGCGGCTGGCGAAAACAAAATAGTTGTCGTGGTCAGCGCGATGTCGGGAGCAACCGCCAACCTGAAAGCAGTGATGCTCGAGGTCAACGAGCAACCATCGCCGTCGAGCTTCGATGCGGCACTTGCAACCGGAGAGATGCTAAGTGCCTGCCTTCTGGAGGCGGGCATCAGCCGGCTAGGGATTTCCGTATTGTCTTTGAATGGATATTCCCTTGGGATACGTACGAATTCGGATTTCGGTCGAGCGTCGTTAGAATGCGTAGATCCCCAGCCAATTAAGGCAGCTTTGCAGAAACATGACGTTATCGTTGCCGCTGGCGCCCAGGCAATTGATCAGTCCGGCAGGTTAACGTTTCTGGGAAGAAACAGCTCAGACCTGACAGCAATTGTCATTGCTTCCATGCTAGGAGAGCACGCTTGCGAAATCTACTCGGATGTTCCGGGCGTCTTCTCGGCAGACCCATATCTTATCCCAGGGGCACAATTGATTCCGGAGATTGCCTATGCGACGATCGCACAGATGTCGCGATGTGGTGCAAAGGTGCTGCACCACAGGGCAGTTGAATACGCCGAAAAGCACGCGGTCACTATCGTTTGTAAATCTCTTACCGACAACGGAGCCGTCACGGGCACCATCGTAACAGGCCATCGGAACGCCCCCTCCATCATAGTGGCTCGCGATGCTGCGGTGATATCGTGCGCCAATCTTGCAGAACGCGACGACCTTTGCGCGCTTCTTACTCAACATGACATCAGCGCGATCTGCATGGAAGACAACTGCGGGGCCGGCATATGCATCACAAGCGACATTGATTTTGCCGTGCGGCTTTTAGCGCTGACGGGCACTCGCTCGGCTTCCATTCGATCAACAACCGCCGTCACGGAGCTTGATTTGTCAATGTTGCGCGTCCACTTGGAGGGCGATTATGAGCGCGCCATTTTCCTGGCGCGGCAGCTCCATGAACGGATGTATCCTGGAGCGGTGGGCGAACCGTTTGGGTCGGGAATGACTAAACAGCGTTCCGCCTATAGCTCGCTGCTCGTTCGTGCAAACAATTCTCCCAGGAATTCGCAATAATGCCTCGGACCCTTAATTCTGGATCCCTTTCGTTGGCCTTTCCCCTGCCTGGCAGGCTGCGGATCCTGTTGCGCTTACTGAATATCTCAAACGGAGGGGTGCATCGGCCCAGGAATCGGAGAAACGACTAGATCGTGTCCCGGGAAGTGGTGTAGCCGGACGGCTTGGTCGCCGCGCTCTCCGGCATGGGGCCGGGCTGAAATCAGCGTGCGGCTGGCAGGCTGATGACCGAATCGCTTATTTGGCTGACGGTTTCTAGCATCATGTATCTGGCTCGTAGCATGGCCACATTTACTGTCTCGGTCTCCTAGCGCCCCAATGAAGAACGAGCGCGGCCTTTGACCCGGAAGATCAAGTGTGCCCTAACAAGATTGAGAAACTATAAGGGTGCGATGAGGCCGCAGGGCAGACCGAAGATGACTGCAGGGGGCTTTTTGACGTCGGTTCATGGTTCAATAATTCCAAGGCTTACGGCTTTTATCGCCGCATGCGTTCTGCTGGAGACATCCAGTTTATGTTTCACGTTTTTCAAATGGAAATTTACTGTATTCGGAGATATCCCCATAATTTTACCAGTCTCCCACGACGACTTTCCTCTTGATATCCACTGGATGCACTCCCTTTCTCTCAACGAAAGAACGGGATCTTCCTTGATTTGGTGCATTGCAAACATTCCTCTAAGTCGGTGAAAATGACAGTCGGACCCCCTGGAGCGGCTTCGAAAATTTTCGCTCGGAGGTGCGGCCCTGCGCGCTCTCTCGGCAAAAACCCGCATAGGCGCTTAGTCGACACTCCCTCCGTCTTATCGCGCGCTCCAGTGCAAGAGCGCTCTTCGTGGGATCGGACGGCTCGCCCGCCGAGCTGTCTGGGAAACGGGCGGGTCGCAACTAGCTCGCCGGCCAAGCGGCCAAGCGGTCAAAACACCAAACCATCTGGTGGCAGCCTGTTGTTCGTTTTGGCGTCAGCCCGCGTTCGGGTTGGGACCGCGATGCGCGCCAATATTCCTGGGTCCCTCGTCGTCAACAGTGGAAAATGGTGTGATGGACCAGCTGATTAACTCCACGGCACGCTGAAGCAGCGCAGCAGTCTCGGCAGGGCTACCTGATGCTGCGACCACATGTCCAATCTTGTCCAAGTAATCACCTTTCCGGACGATTGGCGTCTTCGGCTGGATATACAATGTAACCTCAGCGACGCCCGAGATTGCAGTCGCCTGAATGTCGCCGTCGGTCCAGTCGAATATTCCATCGCGATCGGGAATCAGTATTTTCGCGGATGCAGCCTGCGTATGTTTTCTGCTCAAATCCCAATTGTCGCCAACGACAAGTTTAATATGCTCAGTGACGAGGTCGACACCATAAGCGAGTTGAGCCAATTCAGGAACGGGCGCGCCCGCAAGACGCGGATTAACTTCAATGACAACCGGGCCAACCTCCGTCCACCGGAATTCTATGTTTGTCGGCCCCCAGCCGAGGCCGAGAGCTCGCAAACAACTAAGCGATATATCGACTATACGTTTATGCTCGTCATCAGTTAGAAGAGCCGGACAGTCCAGCTGGTTACAAACAAAATATGGTGGTGGGCCGTACATAGCGGCGCCGATAACAACAACTTCGGTGCCCATTATCTGAGCGAAATAGAGGGGCCCTCCGGCGAATTCTTCGACTAATATCCTGGGCGAAGACTGCCAAAAGTGTTTCCCGCCCAACAGATAATTGGTATGTTCGGCCAACTCGTCGTGATCACGGCATAATCGCACACCACTACTACCGCTGCCCGCGGCCGGTTTAAGAACCACTGGGAGGCCAATCTCCGCGGCAGCGCTCTCTACACCGATCGCATCCAGTGCCAAGCGGTAAGCAGGCATTGGAATGTGGGATTCGGCAAGAAGCTGACGTTGAACGAATTTGTCGCAGCATTGTTCGATCGAGGCGGGGTCCGGTCCAGGTAGATCGAAATGCCGGCAGAGCTTACCGACTGTCGCATAGAGCGACTCGTCAAAGCCTGGAAAGCCAGTAATGCCGGAAATATCGTATGTTGCACGTAGTCGGGAGCATTCGCCGATCAGCGCATCGAGATTGCTTGTATCGACCTTGATTGCGTCACTTTCTGCCGCGGCAAGGTAACTGTACTGAGTTGGATCGACCGACAGCGTAATTGGATGAAGACCAAGCCGCCGGGCCGCCTTCAGGTATAGCGGTCCACTTCTATGGCCTTCAAGCAGGAGGAGTGCTCGTCGTACAGATACCATCACCAGTTGCCCTCTTTGCGAACCGTACGGCGATTGAGCGAAGATGGCTCCGCCGTACATGAGTTCAGATCTCACTGGATAGATAGCATTGCCAGCCGCTTGCGTTTGTGAAGACATCGTAAATCTGTGTTGCGTTGAGCTTGGACCATTGGACACCCTCAGATTTTCTGTTGCTGCTAAAAGCAGGGGTGGGTTGTCCGGCCGACTTGGGAGTCGTGCCTATGCGGGGCCTGTGGTGAAGCCCGCCACGACGGTCCGTGATCGGGTTAACCGCGGGCTAGATGGCCTTCGAAATAGGTGGTGACAAACGGTAGACAAAGCGGCCGCCTGACGACGCGTGGGTCTCGGAAACGTCCCGCGCAGCAACGGCGATATGCGGATCTGTAGGGCAATATCGACTAAAATAGAAGTGAAGAGCGTGGCCAAGAGGGTCACGTCAACTACCAAATGCCAGAGTTTCGGTCAGTGTTCGACGCGTGTACGAACCCACGCCACAATCTCAGGAGATGTTTTCGGCATGCGGGACAACTTGACCACATTAGAAGTGTCAAAGATCATCATTTCAGCCTACGAACTGGCGCGTACATCTGGTCTGCACATAAAAATGGGAGCTGATTTCGAGGAGTATGTCAGGATCACAGATAGACTTCCCGGGAAGTCACAGACCTATCCAAGCTTTCGTCCCGACTGTTCCGATCTTTTGCCTGGAGAGGCTTTTTGGCTCATCGGGCGGGACCGGCACGGCAGGGTAGCGCATGTCCAAGCGATGCGGCTCTGCGATCTGACCAATACAACTCTGGATGAGCATATTGAGACGCTCAGAGCCTTCTTCACAGACCCTGATCTCAAGGCGGGGCCTGGCTCTTCGTGTAGCTGCTATGCACCATCCGCCCAAAGAATAACAGGACTTGTAGCATACCGCGGCGACCTTTGGCTGCGGGAGGATTTTCGTGGGCGCGGTCTCGTAGCCGTGCTTGCGCGCATCGCATTCGGACTGGCCTTGGCTGAATGGTCTCCAGATTTTATCTACGCGCTGGTTGCTGGCTGGAACATCCGCAAAGGCGTAGCAGATCGCAACGGTTATGTGCACAAGGAGCCGTGTGGGGCAATCCTGCGCTTGCCCGAACAGAGAATATCCGATGATGACTGGCTGGTCTGGTTGACCCGGGAGGATGTGCTGAGGTTGCTTTCGAGTGGCTTGAATGCATAGTGAGGATAACAACGGGTTGAGTCGGAAGCCCAAGCAAGTTGAAGAACCGAACCTCGTTCTCGAGCGAGGAATGCGGCCTCGTAGTGCTGACGTTCTCCGTCCATTCAGATGATAGTTCGGGCCTGATCCAGGCAGAAGAACAGGCTCTTGTGCAGGACCTCATTGTGCATCTCCCTTGAACCGCTCGACGTAGCCGTGTGCATCGGGTTGCCCGGCGCAACGTAGTGCTATCCCACCTGGTGATCCTTCGACTGGACGAGGATGGCGTTCAAGGTGAACTCGGGGCCATGATCATGCCGGCTGCCGCGCTGAGTGATCAGTTTCGTGAGTCCGGAGAAGACCGCGGACCTGCGTATCTAGCTTCGATGGGAGACGCGATGATATTCTTCGAGGAGAGGAGTTTCACCGTAGCGCCAAGCTGACCCCATCTGGCGCGGTTCGAGGCCCAGATCAAGGCATGGCTCGAGCAAGAGCCAGCGCTCTCGGCAGCAATTGTGTTGCAACGCCTGACAAAGATCCACCCGTGGCGCTTCAAGGAAAAGAACCTGAGAATGCTGGAATGCTGCAACGGCTTGTGACGGCCTGGCGCATGGAAATGGCTGGGCTGATCATCCTCGATGGCGGTTGGATGAAGAGCTGGCCCTATCTCCCTCAGCTGGCGAAGGAGGGAGATAGGGGCCATGTCGGCCCTGTCGCGCTCGGTAACATTCCTCTGTGAGGCAATAAGGTTCTCAATTAGGCCGACACGAGCATGTAGGTGAGCTGCGCCGGTGATATGGAAACCGAACCGTCCGCCGGCGACGGCCATAAAAACCGGCCCGTCTCGAGCCGTTTCGCATACAGCGACATGCCGAGCCCATCATGCCAGATAATCTTGATCAGATTGCCGCTGCGTCCGCGGATGACATAAAGATAGCCGGCATGCGGATCCCGGCCCAACTTCTCCTGAACCTGCAGGGCGAGGCCTTGCATCCCGCGAGGCATATCGGTCCGGCCGACCGCCTCGGGACCGGGATCATGAAACGCCCAGCGCCTTCACCCTCGCCGCCGCCAGTGTTGGCGGCGTGGTCAGCGGAATCCGCAGCCCCACCTTGCCGGCGACCTCCAGCTCGATCACCGCTGGGGATGCCGC
>SAQR01000195.1 GCA_004020365.1 Mesorhizobium sp. | reverse complement strand
ACAAGGAGAAGCTGCAGGAACGTCTCGCCAAGCTGGCGGGCGGCGTTGCCGTCATCCGCGTCGGCGGTGCGACCGAGATCGAAGTCAAGGAAAAGAAGGACCGTGTCGATGACGCCCTCAATGCGACCCGCGCGGCCGTCGAAGAAGGCATCGTTCCCGGCGGCGGCGTCGCACTCCTGCGCGCTTCGCTGAGCATCAAGGCTGTCGGCGCCAACTCCGACCAGACCGCTGGCATCAGCATCGTGCGTCGCGCGCTGCAGGCTCCGGCCCGTCAGATCGCGGCCAACGCCGGT
>SAQR01000194.1 GCA_004020365.1 Mesorhizobium sp. | reverse complement strand
GTTCGCGTGCGGTGAGCTTGCCTTTCTTGTGCTGGGCGTCGATGCGGGCCTGGCCGCCGCCCATGCGCGCCATGTCGCGGCGGCGCTCGAGTTCTTTCAGCACGTCCTTCATCGGTCGATCCCCAAAACGGAAAGCTGACTTGTGGTAATCATGCCGGCAGGGGAGCGCAAGCGCCGCTTCGCCACGGCTTTTCGCTGCGCTGCAACATGAGGCCTCTTGCATTCCGTAGCGAACTGCGCCATATGCGGCGACATAGGCGCTTGGGCCGGGAGTATCCGGCCTTCTCGATGAATGAGACTGGTTG
>SAQR01000193.1 GCA_004020365.1 Mesorhizobium sp. | reverse complement strand
CAGGATAGAGCTGGCGCAGATGGCGCACGAAATCAGTGGAATATTCGACCGCATAGAGATTTTCAGGCTTTACGCCCTGGGCGAGGATGGCTCGGGTGATGACGCCGGTACCGGGTCCGACTTCGAGCACTGGCAGGCCCGATTTCGGGTTGACGACGGAGGCCATCTTGCGGGCGGTGATGGAACTGGTCGGCACGATTGAACCGACCGCCTTCGGCTTGTCGATCCAGCCCTTGAAGAACTTCAGTTCGTCGTCGAACTTTTCCGCCAGCGCCTTTCGCAATCCGGGACCATGTGCCATGCAAGTT
>SAQR01000192.1 GCA_004020365.1 Mesorhizobium sp. | reverse complement strand
GCGACAGGCTCATCGGGAGCCACGACAACTTCGGCAAAGCCCGTCTCGCGGGCTCTCACCGTGCGGCGCCACTTGTAGATCAGGCTGGTCGCGACATCGTACTGACGCGCCACCGCCGCCACTGTGGCCCCGGGTGCGAATGCCGCGGCCAGTATCCGGCACTGATCCGCTTCACTCCAACGCCGCCGCCGCTCCGGCCCGGTCAATAACGTCACATGGCTCATGCTGTGCTGCTAACTTCGCTCGTAAGGACGAGCTTAAGAGCGCAGCCTCGCTACCGTGCCATCCTCTCGCAAGGCGGCCTTCGCCGGAG
>SAQR01000191.1 GCA_004020365.1 Mesorhizobium sp. | reverse complement strand
CCTCTCCCAATCAGATGGCCTTCATATATGAATAACTTTCCCCGGACAGCCCTGCACGAGGGGGGAGATTGGACTTCATCACTGATTTCGCCAACCACCAACCTCGAAAAAGAGGCGCTGTCGGCGGAGCTGCCGATCTCCCCCCAAGTGGGGGAGATGTCCGGCAGGACAGAGGGGGCGCCGTAGAGCGCCACCCTCAATAACCACCGATCATTGACCAATGCCTCACACGCCATTGCCTCCGCGAAATCGCGCAAACGCCAAGTCGATGCGCAAAGCCATGACCGACGCCGAATTGAAGCTTTGGAACGAGCTTCGCG
>SAQR01000190.1 GCA_004020365.1 Mesorhizobium sp. | reverse complement strand
TAAGAGCGCAGCCTCGCTACCGTGCCATCCTCTCGCAAGGCGGCCTTCGCCGGAGGCGTGCAGCGGAATGGGATTGTGGGTCAAATTTCTTCACCGACTCGCCATTGTCAAGCTCGCGCAGCCTTCCGCGCAGCTCCGTCTCCGGCGGGCGACGGGCCCACCCAACGTCAGCGCCGGTCCGAAGATGATCCGCTACCGGTCCTCGGCGTTCCGACAGGCCCATGACGGCCTGCAGATGCGCTACGGCTCCGCGCTTGGCGGCGGGCCCCACCATTAATGGGATGGTCCGCCCCGTCCTCCCGCAGCATCATCTGGGCAGTCAC
>SAQR01000189.1 GCA_004020365.1 Mesorhizobium sp. | reverse complement strand
GGCAAGGTGGGGCTGCGGATTCCGCTGACCACGCCGCCAACACTGGCGGCGGCGATGGTGAAGGCGCTGAGCGTTTCATGATCCCGGTCCCGAGCCAAGTGCGGATCTGGTTGGCGGTCGGCCGGACCGATATGCGTCGCGGGATCCAAGGCCTTTGTCAATCGAAGTGAAGATTTGACCCCCCCTATTGCCTCACCGAGGAATGTTACCGAACGCGATAGGGCCGACATGGGCCCTTTTCTCCATCCGTCGCGACGGAGGGAGATAGCGGCCAGCTCTTCATCCAACCGCCATCGAGGATGATCAGCCCAGCCATTTCCATGC
>SAQR01000188.1 GCA_004020365.1 Mesorhizobium sp. | reverse complement strand
CTGATCACCGGCCAGTTGCTGCGGGAAATCGCCGAGGACGGCAGGCTGGACCTGTGGCGGTTCTATGCAAGGCGCGCCCGGCGCCTGCTGCCGGCCTCGCTGTTCGTCATCTTCGCCACGCTGGTCGCCGGCTACTTCATCCTGTCGCCGGACGAACAGTCGCTCTATTCGAAAGGCGCCATGTATGCCTCGGCCTATGCGATCAATTTCTGGCTGATCCGCTGGTCGTTCGACTATTTCGCCCCCGATGCGGCGAACAACCCCTTCATCCACTTCTGGTCGCTCTCGGTCGAGGAGCAGTTCTATTTCGTATGGCCGGGGCTGCTTCTGCTGGC
>SAQR01000187.1 GCA_004020365.1 Mesorhizobium sp. | reverse complement strand
CGCGGCCTTCGGCCAGCTTCTCGACCTGGCCGGCAACCAGCCCGTCGATGCTCGATCGGCTTTCCGCCAGCTTGGCGAGATCGTCTTCGAGCGCCTGGGACAGGGTCGAGCGGTCTGCCGCGAGCCTGTTCATGTGATCGGAGATCAGGTCGTTCACATTCTGCAGGTCGGCCTCCAACGCTTGCGACAGTTGACCACGATCTTCCGCCAGCTTTTCGGACTGGCCTGAAATGACGTCCTTGATCGTGTTGAGATCGGATTCGAGCGCGCGCTTGAGAATGTCGCGGCCCTCGGCCAGCTTCTCGACCTGGCCGGCAACCAGCCCGTCGATGCTCGACCGGC
>SAQR01000186.1 GCA_004020365.1 Mesorhizobium sp. | reverse complement strand
GCCACCGGGACCGGGCTCGGACAGATCGAACTTCGTTTCCGCGTCGAAGATTTCTCCATAGAAGCGAATGAAACGGTCCATGCGTGTGTGAACACCGTCAGATGGTGCGCACCAACGGTTACAGGCATGCCGAACCTCCCTTGGCGATAATATGACGAGCATACCATCTCGTGTTGAACCGGGCGACCTGGAGCCGCGATACATCACTGAACGCGAACGGCCGATTCGGTCCACAAAGCGACTGTTCGATGCATTGGGGCTGGATTTCCGCTTGCCACCCAGGCCGGACTTTGCCGAGCCTCATCAGGCAATCTGAAGTCGGAACGCACCAACCGCCCACGTGCG
>SAQR01000001.1:164087-467941 GCA_004020365.1 Mesorhizobium sp. | reverse complement strand
TGTCAGCTCCGGATCGATCTCGTCGGCGCCGTCGATGGTAAGGTCGAGCTCGGGCGTTTCTTCCAGCGTCGACAGCGGCACGCCAAGCTCGCCGCAGAGGATGGCGGTGCGCTCCGAGGTCGGCACGCCGATAATGGTGAGGCCGGTGGCGACCTTTTCGGCGAGCAGCCGCACGAATTCCTCGGCGGTCGAGCCGGTGCCGATGCCGAGCCGCATGCCGTCGTTCACATGGGCAAGTGCCGCCCGCGCGGCCTCGACCTTCAACTGCCTCGCATCCATGCTTGCCCCGGATTTCGCTTGTTTCGGCGCTACTAGCATCTTTGCCCGTCCGGTCAAAGACTTTGCCCTGTGGATTGAGCCCTGTGGATTGAGCTGGCACGGCTTGCCTGGATCGGCTGCAGCGGCTATCGCCTGACGGCAGCGCGAACGTCACAGGACAGGCCATGACCCGACCGATCATCGTGTTCGACCTCGACGGGACGCTGATCGACACAGCGCCGGACCTGCTCGACAGCCTCAACCACAGCCTTGCCGCCAGCGAGCTCGCAGCCGTCGATGAGGCCGGCTTCAAGCGCTTCGTCGGCCATGGCGGCCGGGTGATGATCGAGCGCGCGCACGCCGCGCAGCAGAGATCGCTGGTGGTGGAGGAACACGACCGATTGCTAAAACTGTTCCTCGATCACTACACCGACAACATTCCGGGCAAATCGCGCCCCTACCCCGGCGTCGTCGAGACGATCGCGCGATTCGAGGCAGCCGGCTATCTCCTGGCCGTCTGCACCAACAAATACGAAGCCAACTCGGTGGCGCTGATCGAGGCGCTCGGCCTGGCGAAGCATTTCGCGGCGATTTGCGGTCAGGACACGTTTGCGTTCCGCAAGCCCGACCCGCGCCATCTGACCGAAACCATCGTGCTCGCCGGCGGCGATCCGCACCGCGCGCTGATGGTGGGTGATTCGCAGACCGACATCGACACTGCGAAGGCGGCCGGCATTCCGGTGGTGGCGGTCGATTTCGGCTACACCGACCGCCATGTGCGCGAATTCGAACCGTCGGCGGTGATCTCGCATTTCGATGCGCTGACGCTTGCTCTGGCCGAACGCCTGATTGCCGCTGCCGGGCACTGAGCGCGACGGCGACCGGGTCGCTGCCGGCGGAGTTGCATTTCGGTCTTCGTCGGAACGCCAGCGCATCGCCTTGACTTCCCCGGGCGGCCTCCCTTATATCGCGGCTCGCTTGGCCTTCGGGCAACGAGCGGGCGATTAGCTCAGCGGGAGAGCACACCCTTCACACGGGTGGGGTCGCAGGTTCAATCCCTGCATCGCCCACCAATACCCGCTTCCGGTACAAAGCTACCGTCCGCTTCGCTGCCGCCGACGCTTCGAGCCTCCGCTTCATCGCCAGGTTTGCCATGACCCGGTCCATGCGATTCGCCAGGCAGCTAGGTGACAAAGCGCTGTCTACCCTTGCAATCGCTCAAGCTGCACATGAACGCGGCGCGGGAGAAAGTTGACGGACGATAAAATCGTCCTAGGTGATCTGCTATCTCAGTGGCCCGGGAACTGAAGAGGGGAAATCGCCGTCGACCTCCTGCTCCGACCAGGTGAAACTGCGCATTGCAAATGCGTCCGGCTTCCGCGAACATTGCTGGACCCCATCAAGGGCCCGTAGCGGCCGACCCGAAACTGAGCGCTGGCTCCGGCCCGCTGTCCTGGCGGCCTCGACCTTGGATCCAGCCAGCGTCATTAAGTCAAAACGGAGGAACAAGCGATGAAACTGACAAAACACCTCGCCGGTGTGGTGATCGCGTCGACCTGTCTGTGTGCGCCCGCGCTGGCGCAGACCAAGTTGACCATGTGGTATCACGGCGCCGGCAATGAGGTAGAATCGCGAATCCTCAACCAGATCATTTCCGACTTCAACACCAGCCAGTCCGACTGGACGGTGACCATCGAGAGCTTCCCCGAGAAGAGCTACAATGATTCCGTCGCGGCGGCGGCCTTGGCGGGCAACCTGCCCGACATCCTGGATGTCGACGGGCCAGTCATGCCCAATTGGGCATGGGCCGGCTATCTGCAGCCGCTGCCGATCGACGAGAGCGAGTTCGCCGACTTCCTGCCCGGCGCCAAAGGCGTGTGGGATGGCAAGCTCTATTCGGTCGGTCTGTGGGAGGCGGCGGTGGCGCTTTTTGCACGCCAATCGACGCTGGATGAATTGGGCTTGCGCACCCCGACCCTCGACAAGCCCTGGTCGCGTGAGGAATTCATGGCCGCGCTCGATGCCGCCAAGGCCTCCGGCAAGTATGAATTCGCCCTTGATCTCGGCATGAACGACCAGGCCGAATGGTATTCCTACGCCTTCTCGCCGTTCCTGCAGAGCTTCGGCGGCGACATTGTCGACCGTTCGACCTACAAGACCGCGGAAGGCGCGCTGAACGGCGAGGCCGCGCAGGCGTTCGGCAAGTGGTGGCAATCATTGTTCACCGGAGGCTATGCGCCTGGCACCAGTGAGGACCCGGCCGATCAGCAGACCGGTTTCATCGGCGGCAAATTCGCCTTCCAGTGGAACGGCAACTGGCGCGCGGTGGCAACGATGGAAGCCGTGGATGACGTTGTCTTCCTTCCAGCCCCCGATTTCGGCGCGGGCAACAAGATCGGCGCGGGATCCTGGCAATTCGGCGTCTCGGCCAAGTCCAAGCATCCGGAAGGCGCTGCCGAGTTCATCAAGTTCGCCGCGCAGGACAAGTACCTGGCCGCCTTCTCCGACGGCATCGGCCTGATCCCGCCGACCCCCTCGGCGGCGCAGATGACAAAAAACTACAAGGAAGGCGGCCCGCTCGCGGTGTTCTTCGACCTCTCCAAAGCACAAGCCCTGGTGCGCCCGGTCACCCCGGGCTACGTGGTCCAGGCCAAGGTCTTCACCAAGGCACTGGCCGATATCGCCAATGGTGCCGACGTGGCCGACACGCTTGACGCGGCGGTCGACGAGATCGACGCCGATATCGAAAGCAATGGCGGCTACGGTCACCGCTAGGTCTGTCGCGCCGGGGTCCTCGCCAGCCGCGGACTCCACCCTCTCTGGCTTGCTGGGCGGATACCGCAAATGGCGTCGAAACTAACCCGGTCGAACCGGGCGGGCTGGACATTCGCCCTGCCGGGCTTCGCACTCATCTTTGCATTCATCGTCCTGCCGTTTTTCTTCGCGATCGGTCTGTCATTGACAAATCAGCGGCTGCTGTCGCCGAACCCCACCCAGTTCGTCGGATTGGAAAACTATCGTCAGCTCCTGGGCCTTGCAGTGGTGACCCTCGAGCCAGAGCGCAACGATGCTGGCGAAATCATCCGAAACGAGGCTGGCGAAATCCAGTATCCCCGCCTGCGTGCGATCACCCGTAGCGACGACTATCCTCAGTATCGCGGCATGCGCGAGTGGTTCCGCTGGCAGTCCGGCGAAAAAATCATGACCGTCATCGCCAGCGACGTTGTGTTCATGAAGGCGCTGGTAAACACCTTCCTGTTCGTTTTGGTCGTGGCGCCGGTACAGGGCAGCCTCGCGCTGATGCTTGCTTTGCTGATCAACCACAAGGTCAGGGGCATCAACCTGTTCCGGACCATCTACTTCATGCCGGTGGTGGTCTCCATCGTCGTGGTCTCGCTCCTCTGGCGGTTCATCTATGACGGCCAGAACGGGCTGTTGAACAGCATCCTCCAGGCCCTCACCTTCGGCCTGTTCCAGCCCGTCGACTGGCTCGGCAATCCCTCGACGGCGCTGCCCGCAGTCATGGCCATGTCGGTCTGGCAGGCCGTCGGCTTCCATATGGTCATCTGGCTGGCGGGGTTGCAGACGATCAGTCCCACGCTCTACGAGGCCGCCGCCATCGAGGGGGCTTCGAGATGGCAGACCTTCCGTTATGTCACCTGGCCGGGGCTGCGCAACACCGCCGTGCTGGTCCTTGTCGTGATCACCATGCAAGGCTTCGCGCTTTTCGCCCAGATCGACGTGATGACCAATGGCGGTCCGCTCGACAGCACCCAGACCCTGGTCTTCCAGGCGGTCGAGCGCGGCTACGGCAAGCAGGACATCTCCGGCGGCTCGACCATCTCGGTCATCCTGTTCGCGATCGTGCTGGCGATCTCACTCATCCAGCGCTGGCTGACACGGGAGCGTTAAAATGGCCGTCAATCCCGACAATTACGGCCTAAGGCTGTTCGTCCGCTATCTGGTGCTTTGCCTGATCGCGCTGATCTTCATCTTTCCGCTCGTGTTCATGATCAACTCGAGCTTCAAGCCGGACAGTCAGCTCCTCGCAGACACTTCCAGCCTGCGTGCATTCCTGCCCGTAGGCGACATTAGCCTCAACAACTATTTCGGAGCGTTCCGGCGGGCGCCTGTCGGCCTGTTCGTGCTGAACTCGGTTTTGGTCACCGGGGCGACCGTCCTTCTCTCGTTACTGATCTGTTCGCTGGCCGCGTTCTCCTTTGCTTTCCTGCGGTGGAAGGGGCGCGATGTCCTGCTCTCGGTCGTCATCGCGACGCTGATCATCCCTTTCGAGACCATTGCTATCCCGCTCCTGCTCCTGGTCTCGAAATTGCCCTGGATCGGGCTTGATGGGCTGCATTGGGGCTGGCTCAATAGCTACCGGGTGCAGATCATCCCCTGGATTGCCGACGGGCTGACGATCTTCCTGTTCGTGCAGTATTTCAAAGCGCTGCCGGGCGAGCTGATCGAGGCAAGCCGGGTGGAGGGCGCGAGTTGGTGGCAGGTCTACTATCGCGTCGTCATGCCGCTTTCAGGGCCGGTTCTGGCGACTGCCGCCATCCTGAAATTCCTGATCATGTACAACCAGTATCTCTGGCCGCTCATCGTTGTGCAGCAGGAAAGCTATCGCCCGGTCATGGTCGGCCTCGGCTACTTCTTTCAACTCAACGTCGCCTGGGGAGAAGTCATGGCCTATCTCACCCTTATCACCGTCCCGGTGCTGACCTTCTATCTGTTGCTGCAGCGCGCCTTCATCGCGTCGATAGCCTCGACCGGCGTGAAGGGCTGAATACATGGTTCTCGCGCCCGAACAGCCGTGGATCTGGTACGGCCTCCAGGCCGATAAACCGATCGGTGACCCCGAATTGCCGCACATGAATCAGGAAACGGGAGCCATTGCTCATGGCTGAGGTCTCACTCAAGGGCGTCAAGAAATCCTTCGGTCGCGTCGAAATCATCAAAGGCGTCGATATCCACATCAACGATGGCGAGTTTGTCGTCTTTGTTGGACCGTCGGGCTGCGGGAAGTCCACCTTGCTGCGCATGATCGCCGGGCTCGAGGACATAACCGAAGGCATCCTCGAGATCGGAGGCCGGGTGGTCAACCAGCTCCAGCCCAAGCAACGTGGTGTTGCGATGGTGTTCCAGAACTATGCCATCTTTCCGCACATGACCGTGCGCGAGAATATCGCGTTCGGCCTTACGATCGCCGGCGCTTCCAGGCAGGAAAAGCAGCAGAAGGTCGCGGAGGCCGCACGCATCCTGCAAATGGAACATTTGCTCGACCGCCGCCCAAGTCAGCTTTCGGGCGGCCAGCGCCAGCGCGTCGCCATCGGGCGCGCAATTACGCGGAAACCGGCTGTATTCCTGTTTGACGAGCCGCTCTCCAACCTCGACGCCGCGCTACGCATGGACATGCGCATGGAAATCGGCCGGCTACGCAGGCAACTGGGCACAACGATGATCTATGTCACGCACGACCAGGTCGAGGCGATGACGCTGGCTGACAGGATCGTCGTCCTCAAGGACGGTCAAGTCATGCAGATCGGAGCGCCGATGGAGCTCTATCACGAGCCGGCCAACAGGTTCGTGGCCGGCTTTCTGGGAGCCCCGTCGATGAATTTCCTGAACGTCGACGTCCTTGACCTCGATGGCGAAGTGGCAATGGTTGGCAACCAATCCCTGGAGCCGATCAGGGTAGCGACCAGAAGGCGCGCCTTCCGCAAGGGCGGTAAGGCCATACTGGGTGTCCGTCCGCAGTACCTGCGGCCGGTGCAATCTGGAAAAGGCTTGCTGCATGGCATCGTGGCACATGCCGAGCGATTGGGCAGCGAGACGGTCGTGGACCTGACACTTCGCGATAACTGCGAGCTCATTGCGGCCTTCAATGAAGACAAGGTCTTTCAACCGGGTGACGCTATGGAGCTCACCTTCGACACGCCCTTGGCCCACCTCTTCCCCGACGAGTTGCAGACGCATTAGCATGAGCAACGACAACAAGATGCGTCGGCGCAATTCGCTTGTGTCCATTCCGGAACCCGGAACAAACCTGCCCGGAACAAACCTGCCCCGGAACAAACCAGCATGGCCGCGAGTTTCTACTTTCGCGAGAAGTGAGGGAAAGCCATGTTCAGACTTGTTTTGGCGACAGGCGTCGTAGTTCTGTTTTTCGGTGAACCGGCCCTTGCCGCAGACGGAAGTCCGTTGCCGCCGCAGAATGCCAAGAAACTGTCGGAGATAATCGCCAAGGTCGAGCAGCGCGACGACTTTCGCTATGTCGATGAGGTCGCCTGGGACAGCGGCGCCTACACCGTTATTTATTACACGACCGACAAGGCGAAGGTCGAAATCAACTATGATCCGGTGACAGCCGAACCCAAATAGATCGCCTCTCCAGGCAATCCATGCCCAGCTCGGCGACGCTCCCCAAAAACGGGCAGCGTCGTAGCTTTACGATGGCGGCGCGGCCATTCCTGCCCGCTTTCCCCTTGCGCCGATGCGCCTTTGATGGCTGACTGCGGCGTTATCATTGAGCCGCACGGGGGTGGGATGGCGACGGCAAAGCATGTGGCGAAACGTGTTCTGATGGTGCTCGCCGGCTATTTCGTTGCGGTGCTGGTCGGGCTGATTGCCGTGGCGACGATCTATGGTGCATTGAGTTCTCTGCCTGATGCACCGGCTTATTTCGATTTCATGGGGGTCTCCCCTCTCGCAGCGCTGGTCGTGCCGCCGCTCGGCATGTTCATCTATTTCCTGACGATCGTGCTGACCGGCCTGCAGACGCTGATCTTGGCGCTGATCGCCGAACTGTTTTCGCTGCGCAGTTTTTGGCTGCACATGATCTTCGGCGCCGCAGCAGCGGCTGCCGGCTTCGTTCTGATCTGGCCGAGCGCGCCGGAGGAGCTGAGCCCCGAGCGTTGGGCCGATATCGGCATCATCGCCGCCGCCGGCCTTGTCGCTGGTCTGGTCTACTGGCTCATCGCCGGGCGCGAAGCCGGGTTCCGGCGCCCGCTCTCCCTGCGATAGCGTCCTCAGATTGTCGGCGAGCGCACTGCTTCCGTGCTGTCGAGCGCCTGCTGCAGCCGCGTGTCGCGGTCGTAGACGTCGCTGAAATATTCGACTTTGCCGGACATATCAGGCCAGGCGGTGAAATAGGCGACATAGACCGGGATCCTGCGCGCTACCTTTTCGGTCGCATGTCCGTGCTTCAGCTTCTCCGCGATGTCGTCGACCGAGGTGCCGAGCACGGCCGCCGCCATGCCGCGCGGATCCTGCAGGCGAACGCAGCCATGGCTGAGCGCGCGCATGTCACGCTCGAAAAACGTCTTTTGCGGCGTGTCGTGCATGTAGATGGCGTGCTTGTTGGGAAACAGGATCTTCAGTTCGCCCAACGCATTGGCCTCGCTCGGCAACTGGCGCACGCCATAAGGCAGCTTCGCGCCATAGGCGCCCCAATTGACCGAGGAGGACGGAATGCGTTTGCCGCGCGCGTTGACCACTTCGTAGCCGGCGCGGTCGAGATAGCCGGGATCCCTGCGCAGCCGGGGCAGCATCTCGTTGACGAGGATCGACTGTGGCACGCCCCAATAGGGATGGAAGTCGACCTGCTCGAGCTGATCGTAGAAGAAGGAAGTCTGGTTGGTGGTCTTGCCGATGACGGCGCGGGTCTTCAGCTTCTCCTCGCCATTTTCGATATAGCTCGCCGTAAAGGCCGGCTGGTTGATGAAGACACGCGGGCTGCCGAGATCGGATGGCAGCCAGCGCAACTCTTCCAGCGCGACCTGCACCTTTTGAATCTTGTCGGCCTTGGACGTCCCGACCAGCGCCGCGACGGTGCGCGGACCGATGACGCCGTCGCCCTTCATGCCAGCCTTTTTCTGAACCGCCTTGATGACCGGCACCAGCTCCGGGACATAGACCTCGCTGGTGGCGAGCCTGGCCAATATCTCGCCATAGGCGCCGCCCATCTCGTCGTCGAGATTGCGCGCTATCTTCGTTAGAAGCTTCGGCAGTTCGGGGCTGGTCTCCCCCGGCTTCAGCAACAGCTTGGGATCGACGACGATCTCGTCGTCGGCGCTGGCCTGAAGTGATTCCAGTTCGACACGCAGCGCCTGATATTCGGCATTCTGCGGATGCCGCGATTCGAGATAGGTGCGCACCTGCTGGGTGCGCGTCAGCGTCTTCAGCACGCCTTCCATGTCGAGCGGCTTGGCCGGGAAATCATAGTAGCCGGTGATGCGATTGGGATCGACGCGGCCATTGTGCGCGTCGTGGACATAGCGCAAGACGCGCGCTGACAGCGCCATCTCGAAGCGGACGAGCTGCTGCAGCCGCGCATCGGCGCCGACGGTCGATGCCCCGGCTGCGGGCACTTCAACGCTATAGTCGGCCGGCGTGAGGCCATAGCTCGTCGCCTCGCCAAGCACCCGCACCGCATCTTGCGCGCGGCTGTTGGCATTGGCTCCCGTCACCCAGATGAAATCCGGATTGGCCGCGTAATAGGCGACGAGCGCCTTGGCGATGTCCTTCTCGGCGTAGAGTTCGTAGTCGTCCAGTCCGGCAATCGCTTCGCGGAAGGCAGCGCCGGTGGCGGAAGATGGCTGGAATGCGGCGTCCTGTGGCATTGCCGGTTCCGGCGCTGCCGTCAGCGTCGAGAAGTCGACGCGCACGAGCGGGTCGCTCTTGTAGGTGTAATAGGACGGGCTGCGGATACGAGAGGCAGCGGGCGCCGTTGCATTTGGCTTGTATCTCGGCCTCTGCCTTGAGGGCGGCAGGAGAAAATCGCCTCGCGGCGCATGCCTGACACCACCGCCGAAGAGCCTTTCGAAAAACCCTTGCGCGTCTGCCTGCGGGACGCCGAAGGCCAGCATTGCCGCGACCGCCGCAAGCGGCATCACGGTTGCTTTGTTTCCGAGGTATTTCATGGAATCACCCGCTCCGGCTGCAACCGGCTCC
This sequence comes from Mesorhizobium sp., assembly GCA_004020365.1. Classification (GTDB taxonomy): domain Bacteria; phylum Pseudomonadota; class Alphaproteobacteria; order Rhizobiales; family Rhizobiaceae; genus Mesorhizobium. Next base: position 458,728 of record SAQR01000001.1, on the reverse strand, counting down.
CGTTCCGCATCGCTTGACGGTCTCGCCCACCGCATCATGGATGTAGGGCGCGACTACACCGATTCATACTGATTTCGTTAAGCTTTCATAAATTTCAGAACGTCTCTGTTGCAGAACAGTTTCACAACGATGGCAACCGAAGCGAATTGGCTCCGCTCCGGCTCCAGCAAATAGCGCTCGGGTCAGGCGTTAGCGCCGCCGGCGATGGGAATCAACTCGACCAGCCGCATTCGGTTGCAAGGAAGCGCTCTTCCTCGAATCGCTCTTCCTTGAAGCGGTCGATCTCTGCGCGCAGGTCGAAGCCGTCGGTTTTTAATGCAGCGATGCCGGCTGCCGGTGTTCGGCAACGAAGCCGACCGCACGCTCGACCACGCCCTTGTCGGCGAGAATGCGGCGGTGGCCGAGCCCGTCGGCCCAGTACAGCCGCACATGGTCGCCGGCGCCGGCATAGAGCCTTGCATGGTCGGCGGACACTTCGCGATCGTCCGGCGCGTGGATGACCAGCGTTGGCACCGGCGTGCTGGCAAGCTGGCGGTCACCGGTGAATTCGTGCAGCGGCCGGCCGGCGATGCGTTCGACCCGGTCGGCCATGGCGGCCTGCGAGCGTGGGCCGACACTGAGCATGCGGCTGAAATCGTTGAAGATCGCCGGCAGCGAACTCGGTGCCGCGATCAGCACCAGCCGCCCGGCCGCCAGCGGCGAGATGTTCTTGACCGAACCGGCGACCGCATTGGCGGCGACGGCACCGCCGAAGGAATGGCCGACGACCGCCACGAACGGGCCGAACCATTCGCCGGTCAGCCGTGCGGCTTCTACAGCGCTGACCAATGTGAGCCGGCGGCCCTGCGATTGGCCGTGGCCCGGCAGGTCGAGCGAAACGACCTTGTAACCGGCGTCGCGATAGGCTTCGATCAGCGTGCGCATATATTCGGTGCGCGAACGCCAGCCATGGATGACGAGCACCGTGCCGGCGGCCCGCCTGCCCGTCTCTGGCCTGAATTCATGCACCATGACGCAGCCGTTTTTGGTCTTCAGCCGATGATGGCGCGCCTCGGCCATGAAGCCGGCGGCGCGGTCGACGGCGCGTCGCTCGCCGTCGCTGAGGATTTTGGCGTTCGGCGTGCGGCAGAACAGTTCGAATGCCGCGCGCCCGGTAAGGCGGGGAGCCACGTGTTCGGCGGCGGCAAACACGCCCCGGATGACCTTCAATCCAAATGATGCCATATTGGCGATCCATCCATTAGTTCAATCATGAACATAATAGTTCAAACATGAACATTAAACAAGAGCTGCCCTGGGACAACCCGCGTTTTCGCAACTGGGTCGCGGTGGCGCGCGCCTGCCATGTGCTGGAGCGCACGCTGGCGGTGAAGCTCGCGCCGCTGGACCTGAAGCCGGCGCAACTCGACGTGCTGATGAACCTTTATCGCCATCCCGGCATGTCGCAGCACGATCTCGCCCGCCGGCTGCTGGTCGGCCGCTCCAACATCACCATGCTTTTGCCGCAACTCGAGGCACGCGGCCTGCTGCGCCGCGAAGGCGACGAAAAGGACAAGCGCGTGCTGCGACTGACCTTGACCGAAGCCGGCACTGAACTGCTGATGCAGGCGCTAAAAGTCCATATGGCGCTGATCGAGAAAGCGATGAGCCAGTCGACGCCGGAGCAATGCGACATGATCGGCGAGCAGATGCGCAAGATTGCCGACGTGCTCAGGGAAGCGTGACTGGGAAAATCCGATGCTCAAACAAAGAATCGAGCTCGCGGAGCGACCCGCTCACCACATCGACTTTTTCGCGCGCTCCGGCCATTCCCTGTCGTAAGCCTCGCCGTCGATGCCTTTCCGGCTGGTGATTTCCAGGATTTTTCCGGGTGTCGGCAGCGATTTCGGGTCGACATGCCTCGCCGGGTTCCACAGTTCCGACCGGACAATGGCGCGGGCGCACTGGAAATAGACCGAATCGACATCGATGATCGTGACCGAACGCGCCGATCGGCCGTCGACGCTGAACGAGGCACAGAGCGCGGCATCCGTGGTGATGTGGGCGCGGCCGTTGACGCGCAGCGTCGTGCCGCAGCCGGGGACCAGGAAAAACAGGCCGACGCGCGGATCGCGAATGATGTTTTTTAGCGAATCGGCACGATTGTTGCCGCGCCGGTCCGGCATCATCAGGGTTTTCGGATCATGGATGCGGACGAAGCCGGCGAGATCGCCGCGCGGCGAGCAATCCAGCCCATCCGGCCCGCTGGTCGCGAGCGCGGCAAAAGGCGAGGCCTCGATGAAGGCGGCGTATTCGGGAATCACATGATCGAGTTCCTTGACCAGCGAGGTCTCGCCGGGCAGGCCATAGAGTGCTTCGAGCTGTTCGACCGTGGTGATGACGGACATGTTTCGTCTCCGAACCTTTGCCGGCGCTACTCCAATTCCGTGACGCTTTGACGACGGGCCAGGCGAGAGCTAGCGATCGCGGCTTAGCCCCTTCTCTTCCAGCTCGGCGAGATAGGCGGCCCAGCGTGCGTCCTTCTCGTGACCCAGCGTATGCAAATAGTTCCAGGTGAAGATGCCGGTATCGTGAAAGTCGTCGAAGGTGATGCGGACGGCATAGTTGCCGACCGGTTCGATCTTCAGGATTTGAACGTTGCGCTTGCCGGGAACGGTCACGCGCTGTTCGGGCGAATGGCCCTGCACTTCGGCCGATGGCGAGGCCACCCGCAGCAGCTCCGCCGGCAGTTCGAACGGCTGATGGCCAGGGAATGTCACGGTAAGCAGCCTGCGGTCCTTCGAGACCCTGAGTTCCTTCGGTGCCGTCATGGTGATAAGTTCCACATCATCTGTCCTTCCCTACGCCGCTTCGCGCAGCGGGAAAAGGTCGCTTCGAAACTTCCGGCACAAACTGTCGGCGGCGCGATGTTGCCCAAGATTGAAACTTCTTATCTTGAATGACAGGTTGGATCGTATCACATAGCCATATATAACGATGCCGTTCGCAGCCGGGGAAACGCACCAGCATGGACATGATCGATCCTTTTGGTCGAACGATCAGCTACCTGCGCGTGTCGGTCACCGACCGCTGCGACTTCCGCTGCACCTATTGCATGGCCGAGGACATGGCGTTCCTTCCCAAGAAGGATCTGTTGTCGCTGGAAGAGCTCGACCGGCTATGCACCGTTTTCATCGAAAAGGGCGTCAGGAAACTGCGTCTTACCGGCGGCGAGCCGCTGGTGCGCAAGAACATCATGCATCTGGTGCGTCAGATTTCGCGTCATCTCGAAAGCGGCGCTCTGGAAGAACTGACGCTGACCACCAACGGGTCGCAGCTTTCGCGCTTTGCCGCAGAGCTCGCCGATTGCGGGGTCAAGCGCATCAACGTCTCGCTGGACACGCTGGACCCGGAGAAATTCCGCCAGATTACCCGCTGGGGCAATCTCGACAAGGTCATGGGTGGCATCGACGCGGCGCAGGCAGCGGGGCTGAAGGTAAAGCTCAATGCGGTGGCGCTGAAGGATTTCAATGACGCCGAACTGCCGGAGATGCTGCGCTGGGCGCACGGACGCGGCATGGAGTTGACGGTCATCGAAACCATGCCGATGGGCGAGATCGACGCCGACCGAACCGACCAGTATCTGCCGCTGTCGCTGCTGCGCGCAGCACTTGAGCGGCAGTTCACGCTGACCGACATCCCCTACAAGACCGGTGGTCCGGCCCGCTACGTCCACGTCGCCGAGACCGGTGGCAGGCTCGGCTTCATCACGCCGATGACGCATAATTTCTGCGAAAGCTGCAACCGCGTCCGGCTGACCTGCACCGGCACGCTCTATATGTGCCTCGGCCAGGAAGATGCCGCCGACCTGCGCGCACCGTTGCGTGCATCCGAAGGCAACGAACTGGTCGCCGACGCCATCGACGAAGCCATTGGCCGCAAGCCCAAGGGCCATGATTTCATCATCGACCGCCGCACCAACCGTCCCTCGGTGTCGCGGCATATGAGCGTCACCGGCGGCTGATCTTACTGGTCGCACCGCCGAAATAGCTCTTGCGGGAAGGTTGTAACGAGCCGCCGAAAGGCTGTGGCCCAGCCCTTTGACGTTGCTGTCTTGCCGCCGGCTGGTAGAGGCTTGATGCAGAACCGCTGTGGTAACGCCCTTGCTTCTTTCTCCAAATCTTCGCGGCGCGCTGTTCATGGTGGTGGCCATGAGTGGTTTCACCCTCAACGACGCGATCACCAAAGTCGCGTCGGAATCCATGAACATGGCGCAGGTGATGCTGATCCGCGGCGCCTTCGCTTCGCTTTTCGTCGGCCTGCTTGCCTGGCAACGCGGTGCGCTTGCCCTGTCCGGCTCGATGCTGCAACCGATGGTTGCGGTGCGCGTCGCCGGCGAAGCCGGTGCTACCGTGTCGTTTCTCATCGCCCTTGCCCATCTGCCGATTGCCAATGTCTCGGCCGTGCTGCAGGCACTGCCGCTGGCGGTGACAATGGGCGCAGCACTTGTGTTCAACGAAAGCGTCGGCTGGCGGCGCTGGCTGGCCATCGCCATCGGTTTTGCCGGCGTGCTGATCATCGTGCGACCAGGCTTCGAGGGGTTCAGCATCTATTCGCTGCTGGCGCTGGCCTGTGTCGCCTGTTGTGCGGTGCGTGACCTCGCCACCAAGCGGATACCGCAAGCCATTCCGACATTGCTGGTGTCGACCACCACGGCACTTGCCATGACAATGCTCGGCGCGGCGCTGCTTTTGCCAATGGGCGGGTGGACACCGATGACGGGGGAAAGCACGGCGTTCCTGGCATTGGCGGCAGTGCTCGTGGTCATCGGTTACCAGTTCATCATCATGGCGATGCGGATGGGCGACATCTCGTTCATCGCGCCGTTCCGCTACACGGCCCTGCTCTGGTCGATCCTGCTTGGCCTGTTCGTCTTCGGCGACGTCCCCGACCTGCCGATGATCCTCGGCGCCAGCGTCATCGTCGGCTCCGGGCTCTACGCACTTTACCGCGAACGGATCGTCGGCCGGCGCAAGACCGCCGCCGAAAGCGCTGGACCTGATATGGCGCCGGACGGCATATAGGCTTGCCGTTCGCGGCGAGTGACCGCATGGACGATGGACGATGACCAAAGAGATTGCCGGCACGACCTTGCCCGGGCCGAAGGTCTGTTGCAGAGCATGAAGCCATGATGAGACGCGTCTTCGGCATCACCGGCTGGAAGAATTCCGGCAAGACGACACTGACCGAAAGGCTGATCGCCGAGCTCGTCCGGCGCGGCTGGAAAGTCTCGACGGTAAAACACGCCCATCATGCCTTCGACATCGACAAACCGGGGGCGGACAGTTTTCGCCACAGGCAGGCCGGAGCCACTGAAGTCGCCATCGTGTCGGACAGGCGCTGGGCGCTGATGCACGAATTACGCGGCGAGGACGAGCCGACGCTGGATGCGATCCTGTCGCGGCTCGGCGCCTCCGACATCGTGCTGGTCGAAGGCTACAAGCGCGAGGCGCACAGCAAGATCGAGACGCGGCGGCTGGAAGCCAAGGACCGGGCGCCGCTTTCGGCAAATGATCCGCATATCGTCGCCATCGCCGCCGACTTCGCCATCGCCGACGAAAGCCTGCCCGTCTTCGATCTCGACGACACCAGATCGATAGCCGACTTCATCGAGCGCGCGACAGGTTTGACGCGCTGAGGGTACTGCCAAAGCAGCATCGGCCGCCCCATGTTTCCCCGTTGCTATGCCTGCCGCAACGTCAGCATTGTCCGGCAATGCGAAACCCGCAAGCAACGGTTTTGCAGTTGCTTTTTCTTGGGAAAGAATGGGAGTATCGCGCCAGCGGGCGGTCAAAAGAACCGCCCACAGAGCCGTTCGGAACGACGGCCGGGAACATACAGAGAGGACTATCATGCGTACTGCACTGCGTATAGCGCTCGCCGCATCGGCCGCGCTGCTGACATTGGGCGTTGCCCAGGCTCAGGAGAAAACCTTGAGGATTGGCACGGAGGGAGCCTATCCGCCGTTCAACAACCTGACCGCTGATGGCCAGCTCGTCGGCTTCGACATCGATATCGCCAAGGCGCTTTGCGACGAGATGAAGGTGAAGTGCACTTTCGTCGCGCAGGATTGGGACGGCATCATCCCGGCGCTTCAGGCCGGCAAGTTCGACGCCATCGTCGCCTCGATGTCGATCACCCCGGAGCGTGCCGAGAAGGTCGACTTCACCAACAAATACTACAACACGCCGCCGGCCATCGCCGCGCCCAAGGAAAGCGATATCAAAGGCGTGACCAAGGAGGACCTGGCCGGCAAGACGATCGGCGTGCAGGCGGCCACCACCCACTTCAATTATTCAACCAAGGCTTTTACCGACAGCACGATCAAGCCCTACCCGACCGCGCAGGAATACCAGCTCGATCTCGCCAATGGCCGCGTTGATGCGGTCAACGACGACATCACCGTTCTCGAAGGCTGGCTTGCCACGCCGGACGGCGCCTGCTGCAAGCTGATCGGTGCGATCAAGCCCGACGTCGAGATCCATGGTCCGGGCGCCGGCATCGCGGTACGCAAGGGCGATACCGAGTTGGTCAATCAGTTCAACAAGGCGATCGACGCCATCCGCGCCAACGGAAAGTACAAAGAAATCAACGACAAGTACTTCAAGTACGACGTCTACGGCGGCGAGTCCTGAGCCTTCCGGATTGACAGCGAACGGCGGGACATCCCCGCCGTTTGCGCAAGCAGCGGGGCGCGAGGGCTGACGCCGCGCTCTCAAAAAAGCCTTAGAGGAGAACAGGCAGGCGGATGCAAAGCGTTTGGACGCTGCTCAGTTGGGGACCCGAAGGCTGGCTCGACGACATCGCCTATGGTGTTTTCATCACCGTTTCGCTTGCAGCCGCGACTCTGCCTCTCGGTCTGGTGATCGGCTTTCTGGTTGCGCTGGCCAAGCAATCCAGCGAGCCGTCGCTGCGGCTGGCCGGCAATATCTACACCACGATCTTTCGTGGACTGCCTGAGCTGCTGACCCTGTTCATCATCTTTTACGGCGCGCAAATCGGCATCCAGCAGGTGATGCGCCTAGTTGACCCGACCGCCGCGGTCGAAGTGAATGCTTTTGTTTCCGGCATGATCGCGCTCGGCGTCGTCTTCTCGTCCTACGCCAGCGAGGTCTTCCTCTCGGCGTTCCGCGCCATCCCGAAAGGACAGTATGAGGGCGGCTATTCGGTTGGCTTGTCTGGCTGGCAGACGATGCGCCTGGTGGTGCTGCCGCAGCTTATCCGTATCGCGCTGCCTGGTCTTGCCAATCTGTGGCTCATCCTGCTCAAGGATACCGCCCTGGTTTCCGCCATCGGTCTTACCGACATATTGCGGCAAGCGGGCGTCGCCGCCCGCGTCACCAAACACGCCTTCCTGTTCTTCGGCGTTGCCGCCCTTATCTATCTGCTCCTCGCCATCATATCGTCGTTCGGCATCAATGCGATCGAACGTGCGGTCGGCCGTCAGCAGGTGCAACGATGAGTGCGGCAGCAGCCGACGTGGCGACGAAGGTCGAAAAACCGCCGGCTCTGCCACGCGGCTGGCCGCGCCAGCGTATTCTCGGCTACGCGCTGGTCTGCATGTGGATGGCTTTTCTCGCCGGGATTGCTGCGTACCTCATTGTCGCCTGGAACAGCGAGCTTTTCGCGAAATATGCGCCATCCTATGTGACAGGCCTGGGTGTGACGCTTTTGCTGGTCGCCGTCTCGATCGTGCTTGGCGCGATCCTTTCGGTGCCGATCGCCTATGCCCGCATGTCGAACAACCGGTTTCTTTCGGGTCTCGCCTATGCCTATGTCTATTTCTTCCGCGGCACGCCGCTGCTGGCCCAGACTTTCCTTGTCTATTACGGCGTAGGCTCCTTCCGGCCGCAACTCGACATGATTGGCCTCTGGGGCTTTTTCCGCGAGGCGTTCAACTGCGCAATCTTCGCCTTCTCGCTCAACACGGCCGCCTATCAGGCCGAAATCCTGCGCGGCGCGATCGAGAGCGTGCCCAGGGGCCAGTGGGAAGGCGCCGCCTCGCTCGGCCTGCACAAATTGCAGACGTTGTGGAAGATCATCCTGCCGCAGGCACTGATCGTGGCTCTGCGTCCCTATGGCAACGAGATCATCCTGATGATCAAGGGCTCGGCGATCGTCGCCATCATCACCGTCTATGATCTGATGGGCGTCACCAAGCTCACCTATTCGCGGACTTTCGACTTCCAGTCCTATGTCTGGGCGGCGATCATCTATCTGATCATTGTCGAAACGCTGCGCCACGCAGTCGAATGGATCGAACGGCGCATTACGATCCATCTGCAACGCTGACTCCCATCGCTTTGCCTGATCCGCTAAGAAGGCCGGAAAACAGGATTGAAGGGATTCGAAAACATGGCATCGGTGGCATTTCTCGGTCTTGGCGTCATGGGCTATCCAATGGCCGGACATCTCAGGAACAAGGGCGGCCACGACGTTACCGTCTACAACCGTACCAAAGCAAAGGCCGAGCAATGGGTTGCCCAGCATGGCGGCAGTGTTGCCAACACGCCGGCTGAGGCGGCCGACGGCAAAGACTTTGTCTTTTGCTGCGTTGGCAATGACGACGATTTGCGCGCAGTGACGATTGGAGCCGAGGGTGCGTTCCAGTCGATGAAGAAGGGAGCCATCTTCACCGACAACACTACGGCCTCGGCTGAAGTCGCGCGCGAACTGGCGGAGAAGGCGCAAGTTCGCGGTTTTTCGTTCCTCGACGCACCGGTTTCCGGCGGTCAGGCAGGCGCCGAAAACGGCGTGCTGACCGTCATGGTCGGCGGCGAACAGAAAGCCTTCGAGCAGGCGAAGCCTGTCATCGATGCCTATGCCCGGATGGTCGGGCTGATGGGCCCGGCCGGCTCGGGCCAACTCACCAAGATGATCAACCAGATCTGCATCGCCGGCCTTGTCCAAGGGCTGGCCGAAGGCATCCATTTCGGCAAGAAGGCTGGGCTCGACATCGAAAAAGTCATCGAGGTGATCTCCAAGGGCGCGGCCGGCTCGTGGCAGATGGAGAACCGCCACAAGACGATGAATGCCGGCAAATATGATTTCGGCTTCGCTGTCGACTGGATGCGCAAAGATCTCGGCATCTGCCTGGCGGAGGCCGACCGCAACGGCGCCAAGCTGCCGGTAACGGCACTTGTCGACCAATTCTACAAGGATGTGCAGGCGATGGGCGGCAAGCGCTGGGATACGTCCTCTTTGCTGGCGCGATTGGAAAAATAGGTTTTGTCGTGGCCGAGCTTTCGCCCCAATCCAGCGCCGAGGAGATTCTCGCCCATCTGCGCTCGATCGGCTCGCATGAGAATCGCCTTGGCATGCAGCGTTACGGCATCAAGATCGAACGTGCGCTTGGCATACCGCACGGCGTGCAGCGGCAGATCGCCAAGACAATCAAGCGCGACCATGAACGTGCCTTCGAACTATGGGAGTCGGGCATCATGGAAGCGCAGTTCATCGCTTCCGTCACAGCCGATCCGAAGCGGTTTTCCGCCGCGGATGCAAGACGATGGGCGGCGACTTTCGACTCGTGGGATATCGTCGACGGCGTCTCCGATCTCTTTGTCGATACGGATTGCTGGAAGGATCTGATAGAAGAGTTCGCGGCCGACGAACGGGAGTTCGTACGTCGCACGGCTTTCGCCATGATGGCCTGGTCGGTCGTCCACCGGAAGAACGAGCCAGAGGCGACCTTCCTCGACTTCCTGTCAATCATCGAAGCGCACGCCGGCGATGGCCGTAATTTTGTGAGGAAGGCGGTGAACTGGGCGCTTCGCTCGATCGGCAAGCGGTCGATGAATTTGCACGGCGCTGCCCTTGCCCTGGCACAGAAGCTGGCCGGATCGACCGACAAGACGGCGCGCTGGATCGGCAAGGACGCTGCAAGGGAGCTTTCCGATGCCAAAACGCTCGAGCGGCTCGCCAGGAAAGGCTGACCGGAGCCAAATCCGATTTACTGAGGTGACGCGATCGACGCGCGCCGATTTCGAGAACCTGTTCGCGCAGCCTGGCGCACCAAAATACTGCTGGTGCATGGCCTGGCGCCACCTCGAAAACCGCGAACAAGCATCCAACGATGAGAGGAGACGGGCCATGATGGCGCTCATCGAAGCCGGCACGCCGGTCGGCATCGTCGCCCATGCCGAAGGCAAGACCGTCGGCTGGTGCTCCGTGGCGCCACGCGAGACCTATCGCAAGCTGTCGCAGGAGCAGGACGACAGCGAGGCGGGCGTATGGTCGATCGTCTGCTTCTATGTGCCGAGGGCGTCGCGCGGCGGTGGACTGGCAAGCGCCCTGCTCGATGCGGCCATCAATCACGCCTTCGCCAAAGGCGCCAGGACCATCGAGGCCTATCCGGTCGACCAGGCGTCGCCGAGTTACCGTTTCATGGGCTTTCGCGAGATGTTCGTGGCCCGCGGTTTCCACGAGATCGGCCTGGCCGGCTCGCGCCGGCATGTGATGCGCCTGGAGCGTTGAGGACGCCAGACCTACCGGCGCAGGTCGCGAACACCAAGTTCCGTCCACATCCACTCAAAACTGTAAACGGCCATGGGATGGGCGCGGTCAGGCTGCCTCGCAGTCTGGTTTTCCAGATGTTTGAGCCACTCGGCGACCTTTTGCCGGCCAGTTCGGGTCTTGACGGCCTGACGCGGCGTCTTGCCCCCAAGCATCCCGACCGGCTGATCGAGGGTTTCCCGATAATGTTGATCCAGGTATTCGTGAACGACCTGTTCAGCGAGTTCCGGCGGCTTCTCCGATGAAGGCGTCCTGCCCTCCTTGGCTGGCCGTTCGGCCATCATCTGCCGCATGGTACGGATTTCGGTAAGAGGTGTTCGGACCAGATCGCCGAGGGCTCGCTGGATCAGGGCCGTCCCTTTTTCCGCCCGCTCGGCGGAGTTGGCGGATAGACACAGGAAACCGCCTTTCAACTCGACATTGCCCAACACGCGCCAACCGTTGTCCATTGCGGTGTCCAGGGAAAGCGTGCCCGCCTCCTTGGGTTTGTCCTCGCCTTGCGGCATGTATTCCAGCCAGTTCCAGAACTGTGCATTTTCCTGCGACATGCCCGCTATGCCGTTCAGCCGGGCGGCGATGTCCTCCTGCGTCGCGCCGGCGGCCAAGGGAAAGCGGACATCATGAAACATGAATTCGTTGCCTTCGGCATTTTGGAGCATCGGCATGTTCATCACCTTGTCGAGGGCGTCGAACACCCATACGAGCGTGAACATGGACGCCACCGCCTGCAGGTCTTCATCCCTCATGGCCGGCAGCTTTCTTGCGTTCCTTTTGCCGAACACGTCCAACAGGCCATCGAACAAGGATTGGGTGGCCTCTCGGGTGAAGGGAAGAATGCCGCCGGTAAGGACATTCTTACCGAGGACGGGGACGATTCTCGCCGCGATCTTGTCCCACTGCTTCAGCGTCTTGGTGGCGGTGCCCTCTTTGACGGCGATCGGCTCGCCACCGCGGAGAAGATCGCGCGCCACAAACGATTGTCCCGGAACGATGTCGCTCACCTCATACAAGCTCATGACGGAGGTACGCAGCGCGCCCATATAGGCCCTCGTTTGCGCATTTTCCTTCCAGCCTCTGCGCTTGAGATACTCATCGACAATGTTGCTGGGCTCGCCCTCGAAATCCTGGGTCAGGAAATCCTCGATGGCGCAGCCCCAAAGGTTCGCTACGCTGTCGGCACCGAGGACCTCGGCGAGTTCTTCGAATTCCATGTCCCCGTCGCTAAGGATGGGGCCGAAATGCTCGTCGAACACTTCCTCGAAACGTTCGCGCCATTCGTCACGGCTGAGGAATTTCATCAGCCCGTTGAGATCATGGCTGGTTGGCATTGAATTTCTCCAGGTTCAGGCGATTTCCGAAGATAGGGTCTCTGTCGTCTGGCATCGCTGGGTCGGATTATTCTGCGCCCCTGACCCGACTGGGCAAGACTCTTTTGGCAATTTTCCTCGCCTTTCTTCGGATCGAACTCCGCGAGCCGGCGCCGCTCTGCCCTTCAGTGTGCGCGGCAGCCTCAACGACGGTTTGCCCGGTTAGCCCCACGGGCATGGCACTCGATGTTGCATTCTGCGATAACAAGTGGATCACTCCGTTACCGATACTTCACGACGGGTTTACCCGATCCAGCCATGGACTGGCGAAGGACGAAGCCAATGACCAATCGTCTCAAATCAGCCTCGGCCTTGGCTGTGGCACTGGGCCTTTCCATTGCCACCGCTTCCGCCGAAACCGCGCGCATATTCTGGAAAGACCTGCGCCCGGCGACCCAGCCCGCTGCCGAAAGCGTCGGATTGCCGATGGTCGCGGCAAAAATGCCTGACCGTGGCGAGACGCTGTCTCTCAATTTGCGGGACAAGGCCGTCCAACTGGCGGGATACGCGCTGCCGCTCGATCGGGACGGCGATCTCGTCTATCAGTTCCTGCTGGTGCCGTGGACAGGTGCGTGCAGCCACATGCCGACGCCGCCGCCCAATCAGATCGTCCTCGTCACGCCCGCCCGCCCCTACAGGATGTCGCAAGCCTATCAGCCGGTTGCCGTGACCGGGGCGCTGGAGCCGGGCATGGAGAAAAGTCAGCTCTTCATCCTCGACGGTGTCAGCGTGATCCAATCGGGTTACACAGTGCGCAAGGCGGCGGTGGCGAATGTCGATCTCGTGCCGGACACGATCACGCTACCGGCAAACTCGCCTTGGAGTTTCCTCAACAAAAAGAACAACTAAGCAAAAGATCCTCAGGCAGCGTTAGCACCCGATTCCTTGTCCAGAACCATGTAGTCGAGCGGCATTTCGGTGGTGTATTTGATCTGTTCCATGGCAAACGACGACGAGACGTCGCGGATCTCGATCTTGGCGATCAGCCGCTTGTAGAAGGCGTCGTAAGCAGCGATGTCGGGCACCACCACGCGCAGGAGATAGTCGACGTCGCCGCTCATCCGGTAGAACTCGACCACTTCCGGAAATTCCTGGATGACCTCCGAAAAGCGCCGCAGCCACTCATGGCTGTGCGAATTGGTGCGGATCGACACGAACACGGTGACGCGCACATTGACCTTTTCATGATCAAGGATGGCGACGCGCCGCTTGATGACGCCTTCCTCCTCGAGCTTTTGAATGCGCCGCCAGCAGGGCGTGGTCGACAGTCCGACTTTCTTGGCGACATCGGCGACCGCGAGCGTCGCGTCCTCCTGCAAGAGGCGGAGGATTTTTCTGTCAAGGCGGTCCATTGAGTGCTCCCACAGGGATAGACTAGGAATAGATTGGCTATAGTCCTTCTTATTCGGGCCATTCACAAGAAAGAAATTCTGCCAGATGGCGCAAAAGCGAGTGATTTCTTGCTTACGCTTCAGCCGAGGCGACAGCGGATTTCCGCTCTCAGAAACGGCAGCAAATCCATTTCAAACCACGGATTGCGCTTCAGCCAGCCGGTGTTGCGCCACGACGGATGCGGTAGCGGCAGCACTTTCGGGGTGGTGGGCACATTCCAGATGGTGCGCCAATCCATCACCGTCTCGGTCAGCGAGGGCCGGCGCGCAGCGCCCATGTGCCAGGTTTGCGCATAGAGGCCGATCGTCAGCACCAGGTCGATGCGCGGCATCAGCGCCATCAGCGGCGCACGCCAGGCCGCTGCACATTCGCGGCGCGGCGGCAGGTCGCCGCCCTTGGCATCCTGGCCGGGAAAGCAAAAGCCCATCGGCACGATGGCAATTTTTGTCGTGTCGTAGAATTCTTGGCTGGTGACGCCCAGCCAGTTCCGCAACCGATCGCCGGAGGCGTCGGTGAACGGCATGCCTGATATATGCACCTTGGTGCCCGGTGCCTGGCTGGCAATCAGGATACGGGCGCTCGAAGACGGCCTGAGCACAGGGCGCGGCTCGTGCGGCAGCGGCGGGCCGACCGGGTTTTCGACGCAGATACGGCAGGCGCGTACCCTCGCCGCGAAATTTTCCAGCTCTTCGCTCATGCCTGGGGCTCATCCTCAGGCGGCGGCGCTCGGCCGGCTGGAGATCGCCTGATGCCAGCGCAGCACGTTGGCACAGTCTTCCGGCACCTTGATGCGCGCCGGCTTCATGAAGTCGATGGCAATCAGCCCGGTGATGTCAGCGATCGAATAGGCGTCGCCGGCGACGAATTCGCGGTTCGCCAACTCGTCGTCGAGCAGTCTCAGGAATGCAACGGCTTTCGGCTTGTTGGCCTCGCCCCATTCGGGGATCTGTGGGAATTCCCATTCTTTCATCGCCGGATGGACGTGTCGGAACGCGGCGCTGACGCAGTTGAGCAAGTTGAGTTCCATCCGTCTTTGCCACATCTCGACCAGCGCTTTGCCGAGCGCGCCGCGGCCGAACAACGCCGGTTCCGGGTGCAGTTCCTCGAAATAGCGGCAGATGGCGACGGATTCGGCGATGACGGTGCCGTCGTCGAGTTCGAGCACCGGCAGACGCTGCAGCGGGTTGCGCGAACTGACCGGCTGCTTTTTGTGCTCCAGCGCGCCCATGTCGACGGGCACCAGCGGAACCTCAAGCCCCTTTTCGGCGAGGAAGACGCGAACCCGCCGTGGATTGGGCGCCCGGCCGCCGTCGAAGAGTTTCATTCCATCCTCCAATTGCATCGGCCCAAAATCGGAGTCCGAATGGACGCACATCGCTCTGATCAGATCTGTTGCAACAACTATAGGGTTGACCATCACCAGAAGCGAAAAATTTCTCGCAAGCCATCGCCGATCGAAGCCAGACGACCGTGCTTTCTTTCGACCAATTCGTGTTCGTGGCTCTCGCGCCAATCGTGCGGCTCGTCGAAAGTGCCGGCCCAGATGCCGGCCTTGCCTGATCGGGCAGCGGATTGCTCGGTTTCGAAATCGCCATAGGCAACTGCCCAGCCGGCCTCGACCTGGGCGCGGTTGAGATCCCTGCCGCCGGCGCTGCAATCGCCGAGCAGCCGGCCGTATCGGTCGCGCTGCCAGCCGGTGCAGGAGACGGGTTTGCCTGATATCAGACGTACCAGCGACTGCCGCGCCAGCTTGCCGCAGGGATAGTCGGCGCCGTCCTTGCGGCAGATTTGCGAATATTCTGGCGCATCAATCCCGCGCATGCGGATGCGCTCGGTGCCGAGCGTGATCGTATCGCCGTCATTGACGACGGCGGCACCCTCGGTCTTGCGGGTCTCGATCCGATCAAGCCGCGCCGCCAGCAGGATCAGCAGACCGAGGATAAGCACGGCCAACGCATAGTCCACCAGCCGGCGCCAAAGGCTTCGCGGCCGCGGCGGGACGTACCGCTGTCGCGGCCGCCGCGACCACGTACGGCTCATATGGCAAACCGTTGGTTAATCATTCGACCGTAGCTTAACGACTTGAAACCGCTGCCCGCATAAATTGAAGTCTCCATGCCCTCGCAACGCTCGACCACAGCGGACAAGTTTATTGTGGACCGCCGGAAACCCCATCGCAACAGCGATGTGGCGCGGGCGGTGCGCAAGACGCGCGACCGTCTTTCGCAGCAGGCCGGAAATCCTGATTTCGACCGCGAGCTGTTGAAACTCCACGCCCGTGCGATGATAGACGGCGCGATCATAGTTCCGCTTCTCGTCCTGGCGACCGCCGCGACCGGTCTGTTCGCTGGCGTCGGTAAGGCAATTGGCGTCTGGGCGCTTTTCATACTCATCTGCTACGCGATCGTCGTGTTCATGGCGAGGCGCGTCGACCGAACGGAGGCTGCCGAACTCAACCCGCTGCAAACGCACCGTGATTTCCTGATCGGCCATTTCCTTTGCGGCCTGGGCTGGGCCTGGTTTGCCTGGCTCGGTTGCGACGCCTGCCAGGTCGAGCAGTTTCAGTTGATCAAGGCGGTGGTGCTGCTGCTTGCCATGGCAGCGACCGCGATCACGGCGTCATCGTTGCGCGGCGCGTTGTTGGCCACTTTCGCCGTTCCGGTGGCCGCCTATGCCTATGCCGGCGCCAGGCAGTGGATGCCGGTCGAGTTGATCATGGCCGGGTTGCTGATCGTCTCGCTGCCCTTCTTCGCCTATGTGGCGCGCCGCCTCAACCGCTCGTCCTTGATGCTGCTCTCGTTCCGCTCCGAAAAGGACGCGCTGATTGCCGAATTGGACACGGCGAAATCGATGTCGGACGAAGCGCGCCGACGGGCGGAGGACGCCAACCTGGCAAAGTCGCGGTTTTTGGCCTCGATGAGCCATGAGTTGCGGACGCCGCTCAACGCCATTCTCGGTTTCTCCGAGGTGATGGCCAACGAGGTGCTCGGACCGATGAGCAATCCGACCTATCGCGACTATGCTCGCGACGTCCATGACTCTGGCCAGCACCTGCTCGACCTGATCAACGAAATCCTCGATCTGTCGCGCATCGAAGCGGGCCGCTACCAGCTCAACGAAGAGCCGATGATGCTGCTTTCCGTGGTCGAGGATTGCTGTCACATGATGGAGCTGAAGGCGCGCAACAAGGACATCCGTATCGTCCAGGATTTCGAAAACGCCTTGCCGCGCCTGTTCGCCGACGAACGCGCGGTGCGACAGATCGCGCTCAATCTTTTGTCGAACGCCATCAAGTTTACCGGAACTGGCGGCGAGATCCGCGTGCGCGTCGGCTGGACGGCGGGCGGCGGCCAATACCTCTCCGTCAAAGACAATGGGCCCGGCATTCCGGAAGACGAAATTCCGGTCGTGCTGTCCGCTTTCGGCCAGGGCTCCATCGCCATCAAGAGCGCCGAGCAAGGCACCGGGCTTGGCCTGCCGATCGTCCAGAGCCTGCTCGCCATGCATGGCGGCGAGTTCGAACTCCATTCCAAACTGCGCGAAGGCACCGAGGCCATCGCCATCTTTCCGCTGAGCCGGGTGATGGAGGAATTGCCGGCGCTGCCGACAAAAGCGGTTGCTGCGCGCCGGCGATAGACGCTTAATGGAGCGCCGCTGCCATGCCTGAACTGGTGAGCGCAGCGGCTTTGACCAGGCCGGCCGCAAGGGCGGCCCCTGCCCCCTCGCCGTGGCTCACGCCGAGATCAAGCAGCGGGCGCAAGCCGAGCCGCTCGGCGGCCCGGGCATGCGCAGGCTCTGGCGACAGGCTGGCAAGCAGGCAATGGTCGAGCGCAGTGGCGTCGGCAGCCTGCAGCACCGCGGCGGCGGCTGTCGCCACCAATCCATCGAGCAGGACGGGGATCTTCTGCATCCGGGCGGCGAGGATGGCGCCGGCAATCGCTGCGAACTCTCGCCCGCCAATCCGGCGCAACGCCTCCAGCGGGTCCCTGAGAGCTGTGCCGTGCAAGGCTAGCGCGGCATCGACCACTTCCGCCTTGCGCGTCCGCATCGATGCATCGGCGCCCGATCCGGATCCGACCCAATCGGCGCCACTGCCGCCGAACAGCGCGGCAAACAAGGCCGCTGCAACGGTGGAATTGCCGACGCCGAGGTCGCCAAGGCAAAGCAGATCGGCGCCGCCGGCGATCGCCTCCATGCCGAAGGCCATGGTGGCGGCGCAGCCGCGCTCGTCGAGCGCTGCGTCTTCGGTGATGTCGGCGGTCGGAATGTGCAGCGCTAGATCGAATACTTTCAGCCCGAGATCATTGGCGATGCAGATCTGGTTGATCGCCGCACCCCCGGCCGCGCAAAGCTCGACGGCATTCGCCGTGGCAGCGACAGGCCGTGGCGAAATGCCGTGGCGAGCGAAGCCGTGATTGCCGGCGAAGATCGCCACCAGGGGCCGGTTCACTGCCGGCGGCGCACGGCCGCTCCAGGCGGCCAGCCACGCCGCGATGTCCTCGATGCGGCCGAGCGAACCCTTGGGTTTGTCGGCCTTGGCAAACAGCGCACGGACGCGGGCTTCGGCTGCCGTGTCGGCCCGCGGCAGGGTCGCCAGAAGATTGCGAAAATCGTCGAAGGGTAGCGCGCTGGTCATGTCGTCGATGATCTTTCCCGGAGTTGGTCAGCGGCATAGCCGCCTTGCTCGGCCGGCACAACTGCCTGCTTTGACGCGAAAGCGGTTGCCGGCGGCGCATTCCGGAGGGCTTGCATTGGCGTTGCCGTTACACCATGTGGAGGCGAGACGAGGGATTCCTTGGGAATCCTGAGAGATAAAGATGACGGCTATCGAATCCCCATGCGTCCTGGTCTGTTCGATCGATGTGAAAACCGGCTTCTGCTTCGGTTGCGGCCGTACGCGCGAGGAAATCGGCGCCTGGATCGAGATGACCCCCGAAACCCGCCGCAGCGTCATGGCCGAGCTGCCGGCCCGGCTGGAAACGGTTGAGCGCAGGCCGCGCCGGGAAACCCGCCGCACCCGCATCGCGCGCGAACGCGACGCTTTCTCGTGAGCCAGATATGAACCGGTTTTTCTGGTTTTTGATGATCCTGATCGCGGTAGGCGTTATCCTGCTCATGCTTAACGATTCCGCTGGCAGCACATTCGGCGTCGAGAATTACGATTTCAGCCGGCTGGTCTGGCTTGGCGCACTGGTCGCGCTCATCGGCGCCGGCCTGCTGAGATCACGCAGACCCTTGGGCACGATGGCCCGCAGCCTGGGCGCCTGGGCCGTCATCGTGCTCGCACTGATCGCCGGCTACCAGTACCGCTATGAATTGCAGGATTTCGCCAGCCGGGTGACGGCCGGCCTTGTTCCCGGCAGTCCACTGGCGTTGGGCCTTGAGGACGGCCGTGCCACGGTGACCTTGGACAAGGCCGGAAATGGCCATTTCGAAGCGCGCATCATGGTCAACGGCGCGCCGGTCCGGGCCGTGGTCGATACCGGCGCAACCACCACCGTGCTGACCGCGCAGGACGCGCAAGCGGCCGGCTTCAATCCAGCCGCTCTCAACTTCACCATACCGGTGTCCACCGCCAACGGCATGGCGCGCGCCGCCGCCGTGAGAACCGACGAATTGGCGATCGGCGGGATCGTGCGCAAGGACATGCCGGTCATGATCGCCGCGCCCGGCATGCTCGGCCAGAGCTTGCTCGGCATGAATTTCATCGGCTCACTGTCCGGTTTCGACGTGCGCGGCGACCGCATGATCTTGCGTGATTGAACAGTCAGGCGGCTTCGGCGTCCGTTCCGCTAAAATCGACTGCGGCGAAAGCCGCCTTCAGCACATCCGGTCCGGCGCCGGGCCTTGTCGCATCGGTCGAAAGGATCTGCCGGTAACGGCGCGCGCCGGGTAGGCCGTGGAACAGGCCGACCATGTGACGGGTGACATGGCCAAGCCGCCCGCCCCGCTCGATATGGCGTGCCGCATAATCCGCCATCGCATCGATCAGCGCAGCAAAATCGAACGTTTTGGGTTTGTCGCCGTAAATCGTCGCGTCGACGCCTGCCAGAATGCCCGGCGTGTGATAGGCGACGCGGCCGAGCATGGCGCCGTCGACATGATCGATGTGACCAAGCGCCTCTTCAAGGGATTGAATGCCGCCGTTGATGCCGATGAATTTGTTTGGATTTTTGGCCTTAAGTCGATACACCCTGTTGTAGTCGAGCGGCGGGATGTCGCGGTTTTCCTTCGGGCTCAGCCCTTCCAGCCACGCCTTGCGGGCATGCACCCACAGCGCGTCGGCGCCGGCCGCGAAAACCCCGTCCGCCAACGTATCGAGTGCCGGCTCGGGATCCTGCTCGTCGACGCCGATGCGGCATTTGACGGTGACGGGAATGCTGACAGAAGCCTTCATCGCCGCGACGCAATCGGCGACCAGGTCCGGTGCTTTCATCAGGCAGGCGCCGAAGGTGCCCGACTGGACGCGGTCGGACGGACAGCCGACATTGAGGTTGATCTCGTCATAGCCGAAGGCTTCGCCGATGCGGGCCGCCTCGGCGAGCTTCTGCGGATCGGAGCCGCCGAGCTGCAACGCGACTGGATGTTCCGTACCATCGAAGCCGAGCAAGCGCTCGCGCTCGCCGTGGATGACCGCGTCGGCGACGACCATTTCGGTGTAGAGCAAGGCCCGGCGCGTCAACTGGCGATGGAGGAACCGGCAATGCCGGTCCGTCCAGTCCATCATTGGCGCAACGGAGAACCGCCGAGCTACGCCAATCTGCGATTTCCTTTCAATTTCCACTACTTAGGCCTTCTCGCTCATTTTTGCGCTTGTCTCGTTTCGTCCGATTTTGTACCGTTTTTCCTGAAAGGTACAACAAATGTTGTACCGGCGAAGGGGATGTTGTACCGAATGGGCACCATCGTGAAGCGCTCACGCAAGGATGGCTCTGTAGCATGGCTCGCACAGATTGTCATAAAACGCGGCGGCAAGATCATTCTGCGTGAGAACAAGACCTTCGAGCGCCGATCCACCGCTTCCGCCTGGCTCAGCCAACGAGAAGAGCTCCTCGGAGAGCCAGAAGCCTTGGAATCTGCGCTGCAGACCAAGTCGAACGACAACCGGGTCCCAACACTCGCGGACGCGATAGATCGCTATGTTCGCGAAAGCAATAAGAAGATCGGCCGCACGAAGACGCAGGTACTTAAAACTATCAAAAAGTTCGATATCGCCGGCAAGCCATGCGCCTCGATCACGAGCACCGACATCGTCACATTCGCGCGTGAGAAACTTGAGACGGGCGTTCAACCACAGACCGTCTCCAACTATCTTGCCCATCTGGGCGCGGTATTTGCGATAGCGCGTCCTGCCTGGAACTATCCGCTTGACCGGCAGGCCATGCAAGACGCCTCGATCGTTGCCGACAGGCTCGGACTAATAACAAAAAGCCGAGAACGCGATCGTCGCCCGACACTGGTCGAACTCGATAGGCTTATGAAGCACTTCAAGGACCGGTCATCCGCAACACCGTCCTCCATTCCGATGCATCGGATCATTGCCTTCGCCATCTTCTCTACCCGCCGGCAGGAGGAGATCGTGAAGATCGCTTGGAAAGACCTGGACAAGGTAGGCATGCGCGTACTCGTGCGCGACATGAAGAACCCGGGCCAGAAGATTGGGAACGATGTGTGGTGCGACCTGCAGGAGGAAGCATTGGCAATAGTCGAAGCCATGCCCAAGGTTGCCGCACAGATCTTCCCGTATTCGACAGACGCAATTAGCGCCTCCTTCACCCGAGCCTGCAAGCTCCTCGGAATCGACGACCTTCGTTTTCATGACCTGCGGCACGATGGCGTTTCGAGATTGTTCGAGCTTGGCCTTAACATCCCACGGGTCGCCTCAAATTCCGGACACCGATCCTGGACGTCCCTCAAGCGCTATACGCACTTGCGGCAAACAGGAGATAAGTACGACGGTTGGAAATGGCTCGCAGAGGTGACGAGGAAGGACCCAACCCTAAAACTCGTGCGACATGGCCAATTCCCACGCCGACGGCGTTCAGACCGGAACGCTCAGTATCAATGATGAAGGCGAGCCGATTGAATGTGATTTGATCTGGGCGGACTTTCAAAGCGGGCGCCTCGAGTCGATCAGCAATAATCCGCCGGCTCAACCGGAGGCCCAACTACGAAGGCTCGAAAAGTCGGCCGTGGCCGCAGACCTTGTGCTAAACAGCACGATATCAATGCGCACACCTGCCCCTACCAGCCACCGCTCAAAGTGCACCTCAAGTTTGAAAATTGGAACATCCTGCGGCCGTGCTAAACCGTACTGGACGGCTTCGCCTACCAGACCTTCACGGCACGAATGGCCGCGAGCTTCACCGGGTCGGCGATGTCTTCTGCGAGCTTGTTCACCCAAGCCTGCGAGTACGTGTAGTCGCCGTGCGCGGCATGATAGAGGCAGTACTCTTTGTTGGTGTTCTCGGGGTTCGCAGCTTTGGTCTTCGGGCGCACCTGATAGTGTCGCCACGCTCGAATGTGGTCATTGCCCGTAAAGGCTAGACCCGACTTATCTTTGACGAGGTCGACCACCTTCCCGGCCTTAAACGGGTACATTTCGTCAGCCGCCTTGAGATAGCCGAGCACATTATGAATTTCCTTCCCCTCCGCTGAATCTGGCTTGAAGAACTGGAAGTGCGCTTTGCTCTTCGCGGCATTGTCGAGCGTGTAAATGACGCGGAACTGGAACTCGATGCTCGCCTTCTGTTCCGGCGTGAGCCCCTCCATCAGGTGAGCGTCTACCGCCGCGATATGTTCAGGGATTTCGTACTGATTCACGATCGACGCCTGTTCGATGTTGAGGCGCGCGAACTGGAGCGCGAACGACAGTTCGTGCGAAAGGGTCAGCTGCGCTCCGAACAGGTCGCATAAGGCCTTATCGAAGTTGAGGCAGTTGGCCTGGAAAAGAGCCATCCACTGGAGGTCGGCCTTCCCGAGCAGCACGTGCTCTACCTTGTCGCGCAGCTTCTTCATCACGCGAAGGTTGTCTCGCGTGCCGGGTGAGAGCGGGCAGTCCCCCCGCTCGATCATCTGGCCCAACAGGAGCGAGTTCCCGTCGGCATCGACGACAATGACGCCCTTCCGGTCATAGTGCTCGTGGAGAAGGTAGGTCCACGCGACGCTCGAGAGGACGCAGAAGACTTCCGCTTTGAACTTGAGCGCGGCGCTGTTGTATATCTGCACGGCGAGGATCATGGCCTCGCGGGCACGGATGAGCCGCTCATCGTCGTAACGGTTGAGGCCCGTCTGCGGGTCGAAGGCCTTCTTATGCAGCATGAAGTAGTCGACCTCGGCCTCAGTCGCCGGTTGCTGAGCGGCATCCTGCTTCACCGCTGAGATGCGGGCGAAGTTGACCGACTTCTTCCGGTTTGCGTTGATCCAGGCTTGCACGTCCTGGTTGGCCCACTGCTTGTTGAGGAGCGCCTTCGCTACGCGCTTCTCTTGGACCGTAAGCGTTGCCCCCTGACCGGCCATACCTCCCCCTTATCCACAATCCACCACCCAGTACCCAATTACGTTTGGTAGCTCGCGCCAAATCGGCGCATCTGTGCAATGTGACCATGGCACAGATTGCAAACGTGTTGGATGTTGTGCGCCAAAAGCGATATTGAGGCTTAGGCCGACATAAGAGCGCTTTTCACCTCGCCCCGACCGATCAGCTTGGAAAAGCGGCGATAGTCCGAATGCTGGAACCGCCAGCGGCCGGCGGCAATCGCAGGATGCACGCCAGCCTTCTGCGCCGCCTCAAGTACCTCCTCCGTGCTGCTGTCCTTGTCGATCCCCTTCCACATGGCGGGTGGGATAAGAGCGTTTCTTGCAAACGAGTCCGCCTCCGCTTCTATGGCTTCCGAACTCGCCACATCCAGATCGTCCAGAATGACTTGTCGATCAGTACTCAAATGGCAAACCACGTGGGCGAACTCATGCAATAGCGTAAACCAGAAATTGTCTAAACGATCGTGACGAAGGGTCAGAGCTATCACCGGAATACCATCGCCACGGCGCATCGCGGCGCCGTCAAGAAACGTTCCCGGCAGGTGTTCCAATATGACCAATATTATCCCCATACGATGCAGCGCGGCGACGAGCTGATCCTGCCAGTCGGGCAACGGGCTCAGTTGTGCCAGTCGCCGCGCCGCTTTCTCAGGATCGCTGATCTCAGTCTTCTTGATAGTTATCTTTTCTGCACGAACCAATACGGCCGCACACCATGCTTCCAGCGCCGCCATGTCCGTCTTCGCGTTGGTGCGCTCAGTTCTGGTCTTGCGCAACATGGCGATTGCCGGAGCAGAAGCCTTCGAACGCGACAAAAAACCGGCAAGATTCTCCTTCCCTTTCATTACGCCAAGCCTACGGAGCTTTCCCTCAGCCGCTAACGAGGTGCTCGACGGACCGGCCGCAGGCTCGTGCCTGGACGTGCCAATCAGCGAGGTAACAGGAATGCCTAAGTGCTGATGCAGTGCCCTGATCTGATCAACAGTGGGCTGTCGCTGACCGTTGAGTATTTCGGATACGCGCGATTTGCTCCCTAGGTATGGAATCAGATCGCGTTGCGACAATCCCTCCTGCGCCATGCGAAACTTGATCGCCTCCGCAGGCGTGGCTGCCTCGACAGGGTGCCGCGATCGCTCCCATCGTTCGATTACGGCCTGCAGCACGTCGAGCTCGTCGCGGTCCTTTGGGCTGTTCTGCCCGAACAGCGCCGCGGCACGCTTGAGTGCCGATTGGTAGTCCCCGTCCGTGCGTATAGGTCGAACCGTCATGTCACCTTGCTCCCTGCTTTGCCGGTGGTGCGTGCCCCACTAGTCGCCCCCGCATATTCGATGAGAACCATCTGCGCCTCGCAGTCAGCGAGGAGATCGACCCGGTAGCCGCCGTTGAGCGGGATCCGGACCTTGATGCCGTCAATCACAGCTGACGGGTAGAACTGAGCGATTTCAGCCATCGAGCGCCATGACCCTGCCTCGAGTTCGGAAACCAATGCCGGTACGGCTCCATCAAGTCCGTCGCGGGCACGACGCGCAAGTTCGTGCAACCTCGATATCCCCATCAGCTTCATGGCAAACCGCGGCTCCAACACAAAATGGTTCCCAAAAATGGGACGACTATTGCACTCGGCCTCGCGCCATGCCATAAGAATCAGCGTTCCCAAAAGTGGGAATAACACGCAGAAACGCCGGGACCAAGGGATTTTGCTCCGCCCTTCCCGTGCAAGGACCCCGGGGCGCTGCGGAGAATTGCAATGACTACCAACAACGAAGGTGGCTCTGACGATCACCACAAGGTCCGCGTCGAACTTGAGTTCGAGGACCTGCAGGAGCACTTGGACCTCGAAATTGAGGCCTCTGATCTGGATGCCATCCTGCGTGCCGCTCATGGCAAGCCGGGCTTCGAAACGGCCCATTTGTTCGAGCGCGACAACGAGGAGACGCTGACGGGCATCGGCGATCGCCGCGGCATCTCGATCCTGGTTCACCGCTGCCGCCGGGTAGCGGTTCAGGTGAACTACGACGGCGACACCAAGAGCCGGGAGTTCTCGCCAGCGGTCACCATTCTGCGCGTTCTGCAGTGGGCGGTCAGCAAGCGTGGCTTCAACCTTGATGACAATACCGCGGCGAAGGCCAATCTCATGCTGCCGAACGCCGACCAGCCCCTGCCGAAGGACGCGATGCTCGGCATCTACGTCAAGCACCCGGGTTGCTCGCTGACGCTGGACCTGACCCTCAAGGACTTCACCAATGGCTGAGGTCGAGATCACGCCCGCACAGAAGACCCTGGTCAACCAGTTGAACTCGGTTCGTTTCCTTGCGGGCGTCGACGAGGGCCGTTGGGAGATTCTCGCGGTTGCCTGGCCTTACCTCTTCGTGCGCATCCGGGTCGTGACTGGTCATGCGGAAGCCTTCACCCACGACTTCCGTCTTGAGTGCACGGGTTTCCCTGATCCTGGTCCCTATGTCGAGCGTTGGACCTATGGGGACGATCCGCAACACGGCACTCGTCCCGCAGCACCCAGTGCAGGCGCCCCCGGCTTCGTCGAAGCACTCAAGGCCTGGGGCGACGGCAACAGCGACGGCGGCATCTACCGCGCCTGGAACCGCGGCGCGGCCCAGCACAATGACTGGTGGCGGAAGCGCCCCGACGAAGCCTGGCACCGGAACCGGGCAATCACTTTCATCATGGAGCAGCTCTATGCCCTCGTTTCTGAACAGGCTCTTTGGCTGGCTGCAAGGGCGGCCTAAGCCTCGCATTATCTGCAACGAGACCATATGGCTGAAGGGAGTGACGGAACTGAAGCGCCGGACGCTCGGCGGGAGACGTGAAAGCGGTGCGTTCCTGATCGGCGAGGCTCCCGCCGAGGGACCCAAGATCATCCGCGCGTTCGTCTACTACGACGATCTCGATCCGCACGCCCTCGATAGCGGTATCGTCCATTTCGACGGCAACAAGTTGCCGCGCCTGTGGGAAATTTGCCGCGAGCGCCGGCACAGTGTCGTTGCGGACGTGCATGTCCACCCTGGTCACTATGGACAAAGCGCGTCCGACCAGGCGGATCCAGTCATGCCACGCGGTGGTCATTTCGCTTTCATTCTTCCCGAATTCGCTGCCGGTTCAGTGATCCCCGGCGGCATTGGCCAGTATGAGTATCTTGGCAACGGCAAGTGGGTCGACCACTCCTATGCAGCTGTGCCGCTGCTCGGACTCAGGAGGTCGAAATGATCCCCCATCTCCGCCGCTCGCGCATCGCCAAAGTCATTACCGATGCCGTCGGCAGCGGGCGCGATTTCGACCAGGCTGCGGCTGCGCTGGATGCCGTGCACGTTGCCGTGGTCACCAGCGGTAAAGTCATCGCCTCAGCGGCGGCACAGGCAGCCGTGGTCACCGCCCTCAACACCGCAGTGAAGTGCTTCGGCAAGGCCTCGCTCGTCTGTCCACACGATCTTCCGTTGGAGGCCAAACTGGCCCTGGGGAGCGATCTCTCGGCAGTCGCCGAGGCGTGCGGAGCCCAGGTTTCCGTATTGATGCCGTCAAGCGTGACCCACGTTATCGCCGTCGGCAACACCCCCGTTGCCGGGGCCTTCGTGCGCTGCTGGTGGAACGGTTGGAGCACCGGTGTGCTGCCCGGCTGGGATTACGAGCTCTGCGGCGATTCCGGCAACCCGCTCGCTGGGGTGTTTGCGGGGGCGCTCGCCGTGCGCGAGATTTTCGCCAACGCGATCGGACGCCGTCATTCAGTCAATCGCCGTGCCGTGATTTCCCTCTGGCAGCCTTGGTTACACGGAGACGAACCGGCGCCAGCGCCGGCGGTACTGACACTTCCCCGCTCGCTTTGGCTGATTGGACTCGGGCACCTGGGTCAGGGCTTCTTATGGAGCCTTGCCTTCCTTCCCGCCGCCGGCACGCATGCAATCCTTCAGGACGATCAGACCGTCGGCGAAGAAAACGTCGGCACGGGTCTCGTGACGCAACTGCTCGACTTCGAGAAGGAAAACAAGAAGGCCAGGGTGGCTGCACGGTGGCTCGAGGGAGCGGGATGGTCCACATCGCTGCTCGAGCGCCGGAACTATGGCGATCTGCAGCCCGCGGACGATGACCCGCCGGTGGTACTGACCAGCCTTGATGAGCCGACAGCGCGGCTGGCGATCGCCAAAGCAGGCCATGGTTTCATGATCGATGCCGGTGTCGGGCACGGCGCCTTCGACTTCGAGATCGGCCAGATCCGTGTGGTGCCAAAGGGTGCCGACACCAACGGGCTATGGGTTCATGCCGCGAAACCCAAGAACATCGATGCCATGCTCGAAACGCCCGCCTATCGCGAGTACGCGAGGAAATACGACGGCTGCGGCACCTTCACCCTTGCCGAGGCCAGCGCCGCCGTGCCGTTTGTTGGCGCGGCCATCGGTGCTCTGACCATTGCGCAACTGCTGCGCGTCGCCTCCACGTGTTCGACCCCCAGGATCATGCAGATCGAGCTTAACGCTCCGGACGCGGCCAATGTCGGTGCGTTGAACCCGCCTACTACCCAAGGGCTTGGCGGGATCGAGCTTCGCTTGGCCTAAGCTCCACCCGAGACCTCATGGCCACCACGCTGCTGACGTCCTTGTCATGTTACCAAACCGGCATCTTCGGAAGGTCCGTGCTGCCTGACGAACCCGTCGGTCTGCCACCAAACACGACGGATGGAGGCCGGTCAGCCCAGTCGAGCGGGCAGAGATGGACAATCTTGGTCATTGTTGCCGTCATCGCCCGATGCAACTTTTCGGTCGCCAGGTCGGCGGTCAGAGCCAAATCCTGCTTGTCCGCCGGCAGCAGCATCGGGCAGCCAAGCGACCTGAGGATTTCCCAAAGCGACATGGTGAACCAGAACGCCCCGCCAACCGGGTACGAAGCGATGCATGCCGCTTTGAGACCGAGAAACTCGGGCGTCTCGAAGGTATTGTCCGGTCTAGGTCCACGCCGCCGCCATAAAGTTGCGACAGCGTCGGTAATCGCTCGCGGAATCAGATCTGTCATCGGCGTTGCCTCAGCCCGCACTGTGCGGACAAGCTCAAGCTGTGGCAACTGCGACGCCTGCAACGGCTCTCCCAGGAGCGGCTATCTGGGCGGCCTGCGTGCACGCTCGTCGAGCGTGCCATGGTCTTCGGACATCAGAACCCACCAAGCGCGATGAGAGCGAATGAGACTCCACACTGAACCAGACGTCGACTGGAAGAATATCTTCCAGCTTTGGCGCGAGGCGGGTGAAGTGCTCCCCATCCGCGTCGTCAAGAACAGCTGGAGCGCCGACGCTGGACACTATCTCGTCGTCGAGCGCGTCGAGATCGGTCGGTGGCCCTATGGCTCGGCTTGGGGCCAATATCACTGGCGTGGCGAACCGGGGACGTCAGGCGAGAAAATCAACCAACCTGGAACCTACACGTGGCGCATGCTGTAGCGCTTGATCCGCGCGGCACCCAATCGGCCGGCAATCCTGCGATGACGTCATGGACCGCGAGCTGTCGCAACGGCCGGGTCACCCAAGGCCGAAAAAGCCTACGACCCGAACTCTCGAAGGGAATCCGCCGAATCGAGGAAGTAGGCCGCGGCCTCCTTGTCTCTCAAGCTCAGCACGTAGTGGGCGAATGCCTTGTTCTCACCGATCGACCGATCGAGCAGCGTATTCAGGAGTCTGAGGCTCCGTTCATGCTGTGCTCCCAGGCTCCCACGCGCAGCCACCAACTCAGAGTCGTCCAAGGCGCAGACGAAAGTGAGGAATTTTCCAGGAAGGCCGATGACGATATCGGAGACTTGAATGCCGGTTTCGTCGTGGGAAATCGCTGAAGCGGAAGTGCTTCAGCTCATCATCGCCGTCGATGAAGGAGGTGCGCTCAAGATACGCCTTCACAACCTCCTCGACATCGAAGATGTGCTGCGAATTTTTGAAGAGGCACAGCCTCTGCACATAAAACGGCGCGAAACTCTCGATGAGCACGTTAGGTGGCTCGTCGTCGAGGTAAGGAAGGGCATCGAGCCCCCCGGCAATCTGAAGCACACCCTTCAGCATCATGTAGTTGAAGTGCGCGAGCAGATCGCGACGGCGCTCCAGCAGATCGAGGAGCTCGGCCACAAAGGCTGGCCGCTGTTCTCGCCCGATATCAGGGTACTGGTAGCGCAGGAAGATATCGACGGTGCCGTCGTAGTCGTGGCGAAGGACGGTGTAGAGATCGTTTTTTGAGCTGCGGGTTCACCGCGAGCAGCATCTGCTCGCGGTGCTCGGTAAGCATCGAATCAACGATATCGACAATCGACCAATAGAGAGGATCGAGCGCCGAATAGTGGACGAACAGTCCCTGTTCCAGAAGCCATGATAGAAAGACCTCCAGCCGCGGCGCGTTTAGCAAGTCGAGGAACTCCCCGGTCGCCACGTGCTTCAGCTTGATCTCCGACGCACCCGGCTGGACGCGCAGGGCCGAGCGAAGCTCGTCAAGCGGCAGTGGTCGCGCCGTTCCGTGATGCGCGATGCCGCCGACAACAAAGCACTTCGGCTCGCGCACATTGAGCCCGTCTGGTCGTACGTGCAGACGACGGATGTTGTTCGTCTCGTCGTAGTAGATCGTATACTCGTCGTCGGCCCCGGTAAGGTCATGTAGCGCAATCTCGCGGTCGCGCATCAAGTTGACATCGATCACGCTCTCTCCCCCGGGTATCGATCCGTGCTATCCCCTCTCGACAACTTCGGCTGAAAGCGGGGCATTGGTGTCCATACAGATTTCACACGATCCCAAGTCTGGTCGATGGACCTTTTCCTATTCCAGACACGTGTTCGTCGTGGTCGGATCAGCCTTCCTTCTGACAGGTCTCGCAACCCTCATCTCCCCGTGGTGAAAGTCGCTGAATACGATGTGCTGAAGGGGACGCTAGGCTCCCATGTCGAAACGACGCGACGGTCGTACGATGCCTTCATTACCCGCCTGAGAAAGCTGCGACACATCTAGGTTGCGCCCTTCCTATTGGATCAGCCGTCCAGCCCCAGCGGTGGATCCACTTCCCAGAACGTCGGCAAGTACGCGACAAAAAGCGCGTCGAGCGTGCGTGCGCGATAGCGGAACCAGCTGCGGTTCCGATCGCCCCGCAGCCGGTCCCAGCCGTGTTTCTCGAAAAACAGCTTCTCGAGCCTGAGCAAGCTGATCCAGAGATAGACCAACGAATGCGCAAGCGTTGCCTTCGAAATCTCCCCGACGTTGCCCAGCATCGCCAACCGTTGCGACCTGCCGTCTGGATCGGATGGATGGACCGCGACCACATGAGCGGCATAGTCGACATGAACGAACGTCGACAGCCACGCATAGTTGTCCCTACGCAGTTCCTCCGGCGTCATATTGATCGGCAGGGCTATGGGATTGTCCGCTTCAAGCTTCGACACCGATGCACAGATTACCGCAGGCGACAGACGCTTTTTCCAGTGCTGCTAGCTGGCTTTCGGATCTTCAAACGAGGTGATGTAAGCGCGGTAGGTCGCCTCGTCTGCCAACACTACGATCATTAGGTCGACGATCTCGACTACACCCCGGAAAGCGGCCCGCGCCTGACTTTCAAAGCCGTACAAGATCAGCAGCCTGAACGCTTGCATGGCGTGGGCTAGGTTCGACGTCAAAATGTAGAACACATCATTGGGCCGCGGTCGCTTTGGGAGCAGCACACCGGGCCAGATGATTTTTGCTCGACCTCCCGCGTGCTGGAAACCGAAATGCGACATATCGCAAACCTGCAGCAGTGCCACATCGAAAAGCAGCATAAGTGGTTGCAGCGCCTTTTCAGCGGACCGGTACACCTTTTCGCGGTCCTCAATCACTGCACCGAGGAATCCCCCGATCTCGTTCTCGATCGAGCGCGCGCATTCCTCCGCGATCACTCCTTGACCGCGTTGCAGTGCAGGATGACCCGCTGCCGTTGCTCGGCAAGCTGCTCGCAGCCGCTCTTGTTCTTCCGCTTTCACGCATCCCCCGTCGGCAGGCTATTCAAGCTCAATCCATGCTGGCGCATGATCGCTCGGCCTGTCCCATACTCGCAACTCGACGTCCACCCCAGCGCCCCGCAGCCGCGGTGCCAATGAGGGACTCAGAAGCAGATGGTCCATTCGTAGGCCAGAACTCCTATCGTAGCCGCCGCCATAGGAGAAATTCCAATAGGTGTAGATGCCCTTCTCCGGATGAATATGCCGAACCGCATCGATCCATCCATCGTCAAGCATCTCGGCATAGGCTTGCCGGCTCTCGGGGAAGTAAACCGCATCGCCGAGCCATCGTCGGGGCGCTACCGCGTCGATCGGAGTTGGAACGACGTTGTAGTCTCCACACAGCACAGTCGGCGCTCCCTCTTCGAGCAGCTCTTGTCCGTAGCTGATCAGGCGGTCGAACCAGCGCAGCTTGTAGTCGAACTTGGGACCAGGCGCCGGATTCCCATTCGGTAGATAGAGACAGCCGACAATGAGCCCGTCCACCTCGGCTTCGATATATCGGCTGTGGGTGTCATCAGGATCGCCCGGCAGGCCGCGCCGGCGTTCAGCCGGGTCCGTCCCTCGAGTTAGAATGGCCACTCCGTTGTAGGATTTCTGGCCATGCCAGATGGCGCCGTACCCTGCCTCGCGGATCGCGGCGACCGGAAATTTCTCGTCGGACGTTTTCAATTCCTGGAGGCAGACGATGTCGTAGTTGCTGGCCGTGAGCCAGTTGAGGAGCACGGGCAGCCGACCATTGACGCCGTTCACATTGAAGGTGGCGATGCGAACCATCTGCCCTTGCGGCCGTGGCTCACTATTTGCCGAGCTTGTCCTCGACCTTCTTGCGACTATTGCCGACTGATTTCACAGCCGACTTGACGTCAGCCTTGCTTGCCCCGGTCTTGCCCGCCTCGTACTTCACCTCATGGTCCTGCCCGCCAGCGACCTTTGCGCGATCCTGGCTGCGCCCGCGAGTTGTTTGAGTAGCCATTTCTTTCCTCCAGGGATTGCGTTCCAGTTTCCCAACAACGCGGCCGGACTCATCCGGTTCAATTCATCGGCGCGTGGTGTGGAACTGAAACCCAGGGCAGAGTATTGAATCGTACTATGTATTCGGGTTCCCCATGTCGGCCGTAGAGGCCGCCCTCCCCAAAAAGCGCGCACGGCGCAGGGACTCAGAATCTACCCCGAGATACCCCCTACCCCAGTTTCGTCCTTTCCAACTCTGCACGTTGACCGATGACATACCGGTCGGCGCCGATTGGCTGTTCGAAATGAAGTTCGATGGCTATCGCGCCCAGGTCGCCATCTCGGGAGCGGAAGTCGTCGTCTACACCCGCAATGGCCACGACTGGACCCGCCAGTTCAAGGTGATCCTGCCACCGCTTCAGGCACTCACCAGCGGCTCGGCGCTCATAGACGGCGAGATCGTGGCCATCGACAGCCAGGGCCGCACCAACTTTTCCATGCTGAAAACCGGAATTGCTGCGGGCATGCCGCTCAAGTTCTACGCCTTCGACCTGTTGGAATTGGATGGCGAGGACCTGTCCAGCCGGCCCCTGCTCGAGCGCAAGGAACGCCTTGCGACCCTTTTAGGTGAACGTGATCCAGACGACAGCCTGCAGTTTTCCAGCCATATCGCCGACAACGGCAAAAGGTCTTCGACACCATGTGCGCCGGCGGCCACGAGGGCATTATCGCAAAGCGCGCCGACAGTCGCTATGTCGGCGACCGCACCGCGAGTTGGCTCAAAATAAAATGTACGAAACGACAGGAATTCGTGGTCGGCGGCTACCGCCCCAGCGACACTGGCCGGGGCATGGCCTCCTGATCCTGGGCACCTACGAAAATGGAAAGCTGATCTACCGCCGCCGCGTCGGCACCGGCTTCACCGAGGCGATGCGCAAATCCATTCTCGCGCAGTTGGAGAAGCGGCCGCTAGACAAACCCGCCTTCGTATCTGTGCCCCACGACATTGCGCGCCGCGCCCGCTGGGTAAAGCCCGAACTCGTCGCCGAAGTCACCTATTCCGAGGTGACGCCCGACGGCAGCCTGCGTCACCCGAGCTTCGAAGGCATGCGCGAAGACAAGCGCGCGGACCAGGTGGTGATGGAGATGCCCACGACTGCCGCGACTGCTATCACGGCCAATCTGGATCCGCATATGGGCAAGGAGATCGCCCGCGCCGTCGGTGTGACCCTGACGCATCGGGTCATGTATCCTGGCACAGAGGTGACAAAGGCGACGCTCGCCGCCTACTACGCTGCAGTTGCCGAGAGAATGCTGCCGCACATCCAGGATCGGCCCCTTTCGCTGGTGCGCGATACCGATGGCGACCTGCAGCAAACCTTTTTTCAGAAGCACAAGCTGCCTGGCATGCCGAGGGCAATCCATGACGGCCAGTTGGAGAAGATGTCCGGCAAGGAGAGCCGCATTCTTTGGGTCGACGACCTGGCTGGGCTGATCGCCGGCGTCCAGATGAACGTGCTCGAGTTCCATGTCTGGGGAAGCTTGCGCCAGCAGCCAAACCTTCCACACCGGATAATCTTCGACATCGATCCGGACGAGGGCCTGGGCTTTGATGACGTCAAGCAGGCTGCACTCGACATCCGCGGCGTTCTCGAGGCCCTCGGACTCCAATCCTGGCCGCTGTTATCAGGTGGCAAGGGCGTGCATGTGGTTGTGCCACTCGTTCCCAAGGCCGACTGGGAAGCAGTCAAGAACTTCTGCCAGGACTTCGCCGAGTTGCTGGCCCGCACGGATCCGTACCGCTTCGTCGCGAATATGAGCAAGGCGCGGCGCAAGGGCCGCATGTTCATCGACTATCTGCGCAATGGACAGGGCGCCACGGCAATATGCCCGTGGTCGACCCGCGCGCGGTCCGGTGCGTCGTGCGCCGTACCCGTCACTTGGGATGAACTGCCGACCTTCAAGAGTGCCAGCGCGTTTGACGTTTTCGCCGCCGCCGCCCGGGCTCAGGAGTCCGATGCCTGGGAGGGCTATTTCGATGTCGAACAAACGCTGACAGAGCGGATCCGAAAAGCAGTCCGATAACTGCAGTCCTAGATCGTCAGCGACATCTGCCGATCGGCCTCGGTTCGCCTTCCGGTTAGATTTGAAAGTGTCACCCCGAGCAGGCGGATCCCCTTGCTGACAGGAAATACCTGATCGAGGAGCGTGCCGCTGACGGTCCCCAGGTCGGCTTCGCCCTCTATGACACCCCCAATCGTACGGCTGCGCGTGATCTGCTGGAAGTCGGCGAATTTCACCTTCAATGTCACCGTGCGACCCTGGATCGATCTTGCCTCGCAGTACCGCCAGAACTTGGCGACCAACGGCGCCAGCTCCTTGCGGGCACTTTCGAGGTCAAACAAATCGCTCGCAAAGGTGTCCTCGGCCCCCACGGACTTGCGCTCGCGGTCGGCCCGCACCGGGCGTTCGTCGATGCCCCGGGCGATCCAGTAATAGTACGGACCCGCCTTCGGAGTGATGACGAACAGCCCATCGGGCTTGTTCTGACCGGAGGCGAGTTTGGCCAGGAACTTGTTGTAGCTGACGCCGGCCGAGGCCGTCAGGCCGGTTTCGGACTTGATCTTCGCGCGGATCATTTCCGCGATCGTCGTGGCGACCGGGATGCCCTGCAGATTGTCGGTGACGTCGAGATAGGCCTCGTCGAGCGAGAGCGGTTCGATGAGTGGCGTGTGCTCGGCGAAGATCGCGTGGATTTGCTGGGAGACGGCCCGGTAGGCGTCGAAGCGCGGCGGCACGAAGATCAGCTCGGGGCATTTGCGTTTTGCGGTGATCGAGGGCATGGCTGATCGCACCCCGAACTTTCTGGCCTCGTAGCTCGCAGCGGCCACCACACCGCGCGCCGCCGAGCCCCCGACTGCCACCGGCTTGCCGCGCAGGTCCGGTTGTCGCGCTGTTCGACCGAGGCGAAGAAGGCATCCATGTCGACATGGATGATCTTGCGAAGGATGGCCGTCCCTTCCCCCGGCGCATCAAGTTTTGGTCCCTGTCGCTTCGCTCGCCCACTTCGCCGTCCCTGCATCACCTGCGGCATATCAAGATAGACCGCACCTCGATCAAGGGCAGTCTGGGATCAACTCTCGGAGCGGCGCAACGAGTCAGATTGACTCTCGGACACCAAAGAGAACAAATAAGGAACATATCAGCCCCGAAATCGATTGGGAAGACAGTTTGAGAGTGTTTCGTTCATGGGTCAGCCGGCCGCCAGCCTTGCTATCACCGCGCTTCGCGAGCGAATCGCGCGCCTCGAAGGCGGGCCGGCGCGTAACCGTGCGACCCTTCCCTTCGGCGTTCCCACGATCGACAAGGTTCTGCCGGGAGGCGGGCTGGCGCTCGGGGCGCTGCACGAGGTTGCCGGTGGCCGCAACGGGGCGATCGATGGCGCCGCGGCGGCGCTCTTTGCCGCCGGGATCGCTGCGCGCGCCAAAGGGAAGGTGCTCTGGTGCGTCACCCGGCAGGATCTGTTCGCCCCTGCCCTCGCCCAGACTGGGCTGCTGCCCGGCCGGGTCGTCTATGTCGAGGCGGGCGACGAAGCTTCCGTGCTCGCCTGCTTCGAGGAAGGGCTTCGCCATGGCGGTCTAGGCGCCGTCGTTGCCGAACTCGCACGCCTCTCCATGACCGTCTCCCGCCGACTGCAGCTCGCAGCCGAGACGTCCGGCGCTATCGGCATCGCCATCCGCCGTTGGCGACGACAAACCGAAGCGACCGATTTTGGACAACCAACCGCCGCGGTCACCCGCTGGCGGGTCACCGCGCTCCCCTCTCGTCCCTTGCCAGTCCCCGGTATCGGCCGCGCTCGCTGGCAGCTCGAGCTGATCCGGGTACGGGCGGGAGAAAGCGCCGATTTTGAAGTGGAAGCCTGCGATGACAAGGGTCGTCTCGCTCTATTTCCCGACCTGGCCGACCGATCGCCTAAGGCGCGCAATGGGCCAGTCCGCGCCATCGGCTGAAACCCCGATCGTCATGCTCGGCCGGCAGGGAAACCGGCGGCTCGTGCTGGCCGCCGATGCAGCGGCGCGCGCGGCGGGTCTGCGCGTCGGCATGCCGGCGAGCAAGGCCCAAGTAGTGCTGGTGCCTGGACTGCAGAGCTTTGATCTTGATCCGGCGGGCGACGCCGAGGCTCTCGATAGAATGGCGCTCTGGTCGCTGCGCTACGCACCGATCGTCGCCGCCGATCCGCCCGATGGCCTCATCATCGACACCACCGGCGCCGACCATCCTCACTGGTCGAGGATCCAGAGCCCGAAATCACCGATCTCATCGGTGAGCAGCGGCTCTACCGCTTCGCCCCAGTCGAGAGTGACGTGCCCGAACGCTCGGTCCGCCGCATCGCGCCGAATGCGCCGGACGACGGGAAGAGTTGGCCGGGTGACTGGCCTCGACCGCCGCGTCTGCTGACGCACCCCGAACCCATCGAGACGATGGCACTGCTCCCAGATCATCCGCCGGTCTGGTTCAGTTGGCGCGGCATTCGGCATCGTGTCGCGCGCGCCGACGGTCCCGAACGCGTTTTCGGCGAATGGTGGCAGCGCGATGCTGAACTCATCGCGGTGCGCGACTACTTCCAGGTGGAGGACGAGGTCGGCGAACGCTTCTGGATCTACCGCGCCGGCGACGGCGAGGATCCTGGGACTGGTTCCCACAAATGGTTCCTGCACGGGGTCTTCGCATGACCACCCCGCGCTATGCCGAATTGCAGGTG
Source organism: Mesorhizobium sp. (assembly GCA_004020365.1). Lineage (GTDB taxonomy): Bacteria > Pseudomonadota > Alphaproteobacteria > Rhizobiales > Rhizobiaceae > Mesorhizobium. Next base: position 422,163 of record SAQR01000001.1, on the reverse strand, counting down.
ACCAGCCATTTCTCGTTCCTGCGCGGCGCCAGCTCTTGCGACGACCTCTTCGCGCAGGCGGCGGCGCTCGGCATCGAGGCCCTCGCGGTGGTCGATCGCAATTCTCTGGCCGGGATCGTGCGGGCCCATCAGGCCGCCAAGGACACCGGCATCAGGCTCATCGTCGGCTGTCGCCTCGATCTCGTCGACGGCATGTCGCTGCTCGTCTATCCCACCGATCGCGCCGCCTATTCCCGGCTGTGCCGGCTGCTGACCCTGGGCAAGAAACGCGGCGGCAAGGCGCAATGCCGTCTCGAATGGGACGACCTGGCCGACTATGCCGAGGGCCTGATCGCCGTTCTCGTTCCCGGTCGCGCCGACGATACCTGCGCCCTGCAGCTGCGACGCCTGCGGGAGACTTTCGGCGATCGCGCCTATCTGGCGCTGACCCTGCGCCGTCGGCCCAACGACCAGGTCCGGCTCCACCAACTTTCCAACCTTGCCACCCAAATGCGCGTGCCGACGGTGGTGACGAACGACGTTCTGTTCCACGAACCCGGCCAGCGCATCCTGCAGGACGTGGTGACCGCCATTCGCCACAACATCACGATCGACGAGCTGGGATTCCGGCGCGAGCGCCATGCCGACCGCTATCTCAAGCCGCCGGAGGAGATGGCGCGGCTGTTTTCGCGCTATCCGGAGGCACTCGCGCGTACGCTGGAGATTGCCCGGCAATGCCGCTTCTCGCTCGACGAACTCGCCTACCAATACCCCGAAGAGAAGATGCTGCCGGGACTGACGGCGCAGCAGGCGCTCAGACAGCTCACCTGGGAAGGTGCAGCGCGCCGCTATCCCGAGGGTGTGCCGGACAAAGTCGTGGCGCTCATCGAGCACGAACTGCGCCTGATCGAAATCCTGCAATACGCTCCGTACTTCCTCACCGTGAACGCCATCGTGCAGTTCGCGCGCAGCAAGGACATCCTGTGCCAGGGCAGAGGCTCGGCCGCCAACTCGGCCGTCTGCTACGTGCTGGGCATCACCAGCATCGATCCCGAGCGAAACAATCTCCTCTTCGAGCGCTTCGTCTCGCAGGAGCGCAACGAGCCACCCGACATCGACGTCGATTTCGAGCATGAGCGGCGCGAAATCGTCATGCAGTGGGTCTACGAAACCTATGGCCGTGACCACAGCGCGCTCTGCTCGACGGTGGTGCGCTATCACACCAAAGGCGGCGTCCGCGATATCGGCAAGGCGCTCGGCCTGCCTGAGGACCTCACCAAGCTGCTGTCCTCGCAGGTCTGGGGACATGAGGAAGGCATCGACGAGAAGCGTGCCCAGGATCTCAATCTCAACCTTGCCGATCGCCGGCTGCGGCTGACGCTCGAACTCGCGCAGCAGCTTGAGGGAACGCCACGCCACCTATCGCAGCATCCGGGCGGCTTCGTTCTGACCAATGACCGGCTTGACGACCTGGTGCCGATCGAGCCGGCCCGCATGGTCGATCGCCAGGTCATCGAGTGGGACAAGGACGATATCGACATCCTAAAATTCATGAAGGTCGACGTCCTGGCGCTCGGGATGCTCACCTGCATGAAACGCAGCTTCGACCTGCTGGCCGAGCACAAGGGCATGACCCTCGACCTGGCCACCATCCCGGCCGAAGACCCTGCGACCTATACCATGATCCGCAAAGCGGACACGATCGGGGTCTTCCAGATCGAGAGTCGCGCCCAGATGTCGATGCTGCACCGCATCAAGCCGCGCACCTTCTATGACCTCGTCGTCGAGGTCGCCATCGTGCGCCCGGGCCCGATCCAGGGCGACATGGTCCACCCCTATCTCCGTCGCCGGGAAGGCAAGGAGCCGGTCGAGTTCCCGACCCCCGAGCTCGAGCGCGTGCTCGGCAAGACACTGGGCGTCCCTTTGTTCCAGGAACAGGCGATGCAGGTCGCCATGGTCTGTGCCGGCTTTTCCGCCGGCGAGGCCGACCAGTTGCGCCGTGCCATGGCGACGTTCAAGCACACGGGCGGCGTCAGCAAGTTCCGCGACAAGCTGATCGGCGGCATGATCGCCAATGGCTATACACCGGAATTTGCCGCCACCACCTTCAAGCAACTCGAGGGCTTTGGCAGCTATGGTTTTCCCGAGAGCCATGCCGCGAGCTTCGCTCTGGTCGCCTATGCCTCGAGCTGAAATGCCACCATCCCGATGTCTTCTGCTGCGCGCTGCTCAACTCCCAGCCAATGGGCTTCTATCTGCCGGCCCAGATCGTGCGCGATGCTCAAGTCCATGGCGTCGAGATCCGGCCCGTCTGCGTCAATACGAGCCGCTGGGACTGCACGCTGGAACCGATTGGCGAGGACGGACGCTTCGCGGTTCGCGTCGGCCTGCGGCTAGTTAAAGGGCTAGCCAATGCCGACGCGGCGGCGATCGTCGCAGCCCGAGCCAACGAGGCCTTCGCTTCCATCGACGATCTCTGGCAGCGCGCCGGCGTGCCGGCGGCATCTCTGGTCCAACTCGCCGAAGCCGACGCTTTCCGCTCCGATTTGGGCTTGGCGCGCCGCGAGGCACTATGGGCGCTCAAGGGTTTGCGTGACGAACCCCTGCCCCTCTTTGCCGCGGCTTCCGCTCGTGAACAGCAGACCGTATCGGAAATCCACGAACCCGCTTTGACGCTGCGGCCGATGACGGCCGGCCGGGAAGTCGTCGAGGACTACGGTCATGTCGGCCTGACCCTGCGGAACCATCCGCTCTCATTCCTGCGCGCCGACCTAGCCCGCCGCCGCATCGTAACCTGCCGCGACGCAATGCAGGCGCGCGATGGCCGCTGGCTGGAGGCGGCCGGCCTTGTCCTCGTCCGGCAGCGGCCGGGCTCGGCCAAGGGCGTGATGTTCCTGACCATGGAGGACGAGACCGGCGCCGCCAATGTCGTGGTCTGGGTCAAGGTCTTCGAGAAGTTCCGCCGCGTGCTGCTGTCCTCGTCGATGCTCGCCGTCCGGGGCAAGATCCAGCGCGAGGGTGAAGTGGTGCATCTCGTCGCCCATTCCCTCACCGATCTTTCGGGGGAACTCGCCAGTGTGGGCAATCGCGAGACGCCGTTTCCGCTTCCCCATGGGCGGGGCGACGAAGCCCATCATGGTGGGCCCGGACTCGATCCGCGAAGCATGCCGAAGGGTCTGCGGCCACGGACCTCGTCGATCCCACGCTGCAGGTTGAGCCGATCAAGGTGAAAACGAGGGACTTTCGATAGTGCTCGCACGTCCCTGCCCAGCCGTAACGCAAGCACCGTCTGAGATGGGGTGGGGAGCGGAAGGACGGCTTTCGGGCAGCGAGCGCGCGACGTTCACCTGAACGATACCGGCGACGGCTAGGCGCGCTTTTATCCTCGTTTGGGGTCATACTCCCCGGCGTAAAGACCGTCGAATGTGCGAAAAAGGCGCGTGTTTACGCGCTCGATCCAGTCCATCGTCCCCTTGATGTTATCATCGTAGGCGTCGATCCGCTCCAGCCACATCCGAAACGGACGGATCGTGAAATTTAGGACTGGGGCCATGAAGCGGATGTCCGCCGGATGGTAGTCAGTGAATGCCGAAAAGGTGCCATCGTCATTGCGGACCAAGCCCCAGTCCATCGATTCATTCCACGAACCGTGGATCGATTCCGACATCATGCCGTAGGTTGAAGCATACAGATTATCATGTTCGATCTCGGCGAATATCGTCCGGAAATTTTTGCCCTGTAGCTTCCACCCGTTCTTTTTTTGCGCGGCGAAGTCGTCTCTCGTCAGGCCCTCGAAACGCATTTTTTCGCGTACGGCGGCTAAAAGACGTTTCCCCGCTCTCGTATCGAAGAACGGCGATCCGCTTTCCAAATCACGCAAAATACGAAGGCGGTCTTTGTAGGAGCATTTCCGATAGTCGGTGATGGCATCGAGGCCGTTGAGCATCAGATAGGTTGCGATGATCGAAGCCTCAATCATAGGCCGTTCGAGAACACCGATGATCTCGGCATTATCCCGCTCGTAGTATTTCACCACTTCCTTGACGAGCTTCGATATGCGCACGAGCAGGCCGAGAATGGGCGCGTCGTCAATCGAGAAGCCGGTCGGGTTCCGATCCGCATTCTTCACCCGCGTCAGCGCGTCGTAGAGGTCGCCGACATCCTGATAAAAAGTGACGGAAAACTCATGCAGTCCGGCCATTGAGCTGAAGCAGCGCTCGATATAGGCAGGCTGATATTTAGTTGTGATCTCGACCAACTCTTCCATCAATTGTGGACCTTCTCGCACCTTGCTGTGAATCTTATGATAGGTTCCAGCGAGGCATTGCAACGACTTAAACGGAGAGAATGGGTCGCTCCTGCCACGTCAACGATTCATCATGCAAAGGCTCGACTTGGTGGCGAGCGGTCGTTTCCTCTGTCCCTGTGGGGGCTTCAGCTTCGTGAAAGCGGACGTTCGGAAAAGACTGCGGGTAAAATCGCAGGTACCTCAAAAATCAACCGCGTGAAATCAACATTCGTCACGTCTAAGTTGGAGCGCCATCTGTTCTGACAGATTCCGTGTCCACACGTTAAAAAGGCCACATATTGAGAGGATTAGAAAGCGTGCCACCTGCTGGACATTGTACACCTCGTAAGGCCCCAGACGCTGTGTCTCTTTTCCAAAGGCATGTGCCGTCATGAAATTCCGCAAGTAACTGCAGGCGTGAATTGCGTCGGGAAGAGGGAATTCGATGTCTCGGACTTTTTGCCCATCGCCATAGTCTGAAAATCGGTCGCGTGCCGGCTGGATTGTAAGTTCGGTCTCATCTCCCCTCACTACCCAATCGACGGTTCTCTCCGGATTGATCCCAACCTTTTCGAGCCGAGACTTGATGTCCTTCAAGACTATCGGGTTCCACGTGTATTTGTCGTCCAACCATCGCGGCTTTTCCCGGCTGGAATTCACTTGCAGGTTCATCTCCTCGATAGCGGAGAAGGCGAGGTTTATGGCGATGGAACTGCGGACATGATCCGAGAACTCGCCGGAATGTTTCTCAAAGATCTGCCCATACCGTGGGTGTGCCGACCAGGGCGTAATGGCTTCTGTTTCGTAGCTTTTTGAGAGTTTGTGAATCGCATAGACAATCCGCCTATCTGACCAAGCGTTGACCGCCATCGCAACGGCCACCGGCCTCTCCATCTTGAACGAAAAAAGCTCAAAGAACCCGTTAGTCTGGAAGATGTCTTTGAAGATGCTTGACTGCTCGGACGCATCGTCCGGTATCCCGAAGCCCGAAGGGTTTCCGTATTTCTGATCCGGGAACCCTTCAACGACAACATTGGCGGCGCGGATGAGTTGGATGATGTTGTTAGCCTCGGTCCTTTCAGCCTCCACGACCAACAACTGTCCGTGAGTTTCGCCTTCTCCGAGAGAGCCAAAATCCGCCAAAGCCCTAGGTTGCGCAACTTCAGAATGCCCACTTTTATGAAACTTATAGCGTTTTGAAGGATCAGGAATGAAGCGAACGTTCCAACCAGTGCCCCGACAAAGGGACATCACCAACTCAGTTTGACTTGGTTCAAATACGAGGAAGCTACAGAACGACGGCACAACAGCTCCAAGTTTTGATCCACTCAATGGTCAGCATAGTGGTTGTTCAGCGAGGTCAGCAAGATCATATGGCGATACCCGACTGACCGCTCTTGGTCAGCTGCATGTGGAGTGGCCGTTATCGCTAACTCTTGCCTCGGAACTGGTCCCAAGCCGCCCGAATGTTGGCAAGTGCGTCCACTGCGTCGTCACCGTGAGGCGGTCTAAAACCATCGCGCCTGGCCTCATCCGCGACCGTTCGAAAACGCTGCCATTCCCCCTTCGTCTTGAGGGTTTGCAGGATCGGCAGCACCTGAGAGAAAGCAGCGCCCCAACGAACAAGCATTTCCAGTGGGACCCGCGCCTCGATATGGGTCTCCGAGCGAAGGTACTCAGCTCGGCGAATTACCACAGGGTCTTCGTTGCCCTCGCGTTGGCGGCGGATGTGCCACGCCAACATGTCGGCTGCTTGCAGCGGTAGGTTCCGCATATCGTCGCCATAGCCGATGGGCATTTTGATCAGCCCACGCGACACCGAGTCTAGGCTTTCCACCATATAGTCGAAAAAGAGAGCGACGTCCGTGTTTACCCCGTTCTGCTCATCAAAGACGAACGTGACCGGCGTGATGGCGCCCTCACTAGCCAGATGGCGTGCCACCGCCGAAACCACCCCGAAGGTAATGGCAAAATAGGGCGTGGAAAGGCCTCGAGGCGACGCCGGGGACACATGACTTTCGTATTCTGCCCGGCTGATCGAAAAATCAAAGGTCCAAGGGGCCGAAAGCGGTCGAGGACCTCTGCCAAACCCTGCAGTTTTTGGTCGCGAGCGTCTCGGGTCCAGCCAGCGAATTGACCACGCAGACCGTTCGCCTCCACCATCTTTAGGTACTCAATCGTCGGAGGCTTTGCCAGCGCCACACTCCACGCCACGCTGAACTGCTCCCAAGCGTCGTCGCGATTAACCAGTCCCGCGAACACAAGATCGCGTTTACCGGTATCGCTGCCCGAGTCATCGAAGTACGCCGAAAGGTCCATCGCTTGCCTATTTTCCCGGCTTCTATCAGTCGCGACCGACGCGAAACTGAAGCTTTCAGCTGATTAAAACACAGTTTGAACTACGAAACTTGGGCGCAACGCTGGCATCCGCATTCGCGTACAAATGACCGCTTTCGTGCCTAAGCTTCTCGACCTCGGGCTTCCGAAATGCGGTCGGAACCGGCCGGTTGGAACGAGCTCCATTCCGGCCTTTGACCTAACCGCGCCGCCCTAGTCCGATCCCTGTCGAACGGTTTCAACCGCGAGTGAGCCCTCCGGCAGGGGGCGCAGCAGTTCGGCTTCTGTCTTGGTCAGGTAGATCCAGTGCGCCCAGTCGGTGGGATGCAGGACCACGACCTGGCGGTCATGATAGTCAACAATATCGGGACCAGGCTCGGTGGTCAGCATGGCGAAGGCCGGGCTGGAGCCGTCTGCGCCTTCGCGCCATATACCGGCGATCGCCATGAATGGCGCATCGTTCAGCGTGAACCGATGTTTTGCTTTCGGGTATTTCTTGCCCGTGAATTCGAAGAACGCCGACGCGGGAATGAGGCATCGGTTGCTCTTGTCGAAATGCCGGCCGTCAGAGCGGTAGTTGAAGACCGGCCCACCCTTCGGATTGGATGGCGGGAAGCTGAAATTCATGGGTACCAATTCAATGCCATTGCCGGCAGCGCGCATCACCGGCGCCATGTCATTGATCCGGATATCTTCACTTTCCGGCAGATCGAGTTCGGTCTGTTGCGTCGGGATGCCAAGCTCGAGCGCCTGCATCATCTGGACGTATTCGACCCATTTCACATGCTGTTCGTAGGCATTGCACATAAGGCGCACTCTATCGCGAAACGCACATGAGTCGAGATGGGCGTCCCTTCGGGCCGGGTTCTCGGCTGGCGCTGAAGCCCCGCTCTGCGGGTCTTCACTCTTCGGGCCTCCATCCCTGACGCGGTCCGGCACCCGACAGCGCGGAGCCCCCTTGCTCGGTATAGGCCTTACGCCCCGGGGAGAGTGAGAGGGCGGTTTTGGAGGGCCATGACGGGTATGGGCTGGGAGAGAGGCTTCCGGCGCCCGTCATGGAGAACTCCCATGAACAATTCAGTGACTATCGATGCCGGAAGCGACGCACCCGGTGGCTACAAGGTGGATGCGAGCCGCGGCGAACGCATCGGCCGCGTGTCCTCGGAATGGTTCAACCGTCCGGCAGACGAGCGGTACCTGTCCCTGTCCGAGTTGATGGCTTCGGTTCAGGGGCGGTCCGAGCGCAGCCGGACCCGCACCGTCGAAAGCGCCGCCATCCGGGTCGAAGCCAGCCGCGACGATGCCGAGCGGCTTGCCCTCGTGCTTCCCGGTGCCGACAGACCGGTCTCCCCAACGCATTGGAGCTTTGGCCAACTCGCCGGCATCGTGGGCGCGCCGGCAACATACCTCCGCCAGCTTCCGGCACCGCTTGCCGGCATCAACCTGCAATACGGCCTGACCGCGCACCGTGCCGAGCAGGTCAAGACGCTCGAGGTCGAGAACGGGCGCGTCGAACTCCGCGCCGTCACCGGCCCGGACTATGGGCGCATCTATGATCACGAACTGGTTGCGGCCGTTCAGAAGATCGCCGGCAATGGCACCGGCGACACGCGTTGGAAGATCCCCGGCGTGCTCGACTGGTCGACCGGCATCTACAATCCCCGTGTCGACATCACCTCGGATACCACCACGCTCCATGCTTCGGATCGCGACGTGTTCCTCTTCCTGGTTGACGACCTCACCCCGATCGAGGCAGGCAGACTGCCTGATGGCTCGCCCGACCTCTATTTCCGGGGGTTCTATTGCTGGAACTCCGAGGTCGGGGCCAAAACGCTTGGCATCGCCAGCTTCTATCTCCGCGCCGTATGCCAGAACCGCAATTTGTGGGGTGTCGAGGATTTCGAGGAGATCACCATCCGCCACTCCAAATATGCTGCGTCACGCTTCGCACATCAGGCCGCGCCGGCGCTGACCCGGTTCGCCAACTCCTCGCCGCTGTCTTTCGTCAACGGCATCCGTGCGGCGCGTGAAAAGATCGTGGCCCGCAGCGATGAGGATCGCATGGAGTTTCTCCGCAAGCGCGGCTTCTCCAAGGCGGACACAGCGAAGATCATCGAGACCGTTCTCGCCGAAGAAGGTCGCAAGCCCGCGAGCGTCTTCGACTTCGTGCAGGGCATCACCGCCGTCGCGCGGGACAAGCCGCACCAGGATGCCCGGCTCGACCTGGAGGGCAAGGCCAAGAAGCTGCTCGACCGGGCCGCCTGAATTCAGCAAAGCCGGCGATGCGGATTTCCGTGTCTCCGGTTGCGTGCCTTTCCGGGAACCCGGAGTTTGCGGCGCCGTCCCTCAGAGTGAGAGGGCGGCGCCGATCTTCGTGACGGGTTGGAGGTCGAGAGAGGTTCCCGGCCGCCCGTCGCGGAGTACATCCCATGGCTACTGCCAGGAAGAAGCCCACCATCACCCTGTCGCCCTCGCGCGACATCCCCTTCAACCAGCTCGTCCTGAGCCAGTCCAATGTCCGGCGCATCAAGGCAGGCGTCTCGGTCGAGGAACTCGCCGAAGACATCGCTCGGCGTGGCATCCTTCAGGGCCTCACCGTCCGCCCTGTCGTTGATGAAAACGGCGCGGAGACCGGCATGTTCGAGGTGCCGGCCGGCGGCAGGCGCTTCCGGGCGCTGGAGCTGCTCGTCAAGCAGAAGCGCCTGGCCAAAACCGCCCCATTGCCCTGTGTCGTCCGCGAGGGCGGTATTGCCGAGGAGGACTCGCTCGCCGAAAACGTCCAGCGAGCGCCGCTGCATCCGCTCGACCAGTTCCGCGCATTCCTCACCCTGCGCGAAAAGGGTCAGTCCGAGGAGGAGGTCGCCGCGGCGTTCTTCGTCTCGGTCAACGTGGTCAAGCAGCGCCTCAAGCTCGCATCGGTCTCTCCGGTGCTGCTGGACGTCTATGCCGAAGACGGCATGACGCTCGCCCAGCTCGAAGCGTTCACCGTGTCGGGCGACCATGCACGCCAGGAACAGGTCTTCGAACGCCTGAAAACCTCCTACGACAAGTCGTCCTACGCCATTCGGCGCATGCTGACCGAAGGCGCCGTCCGTGCCACCGACAAGCGGGCACTGTTCATCGGCACTGAAGCGTATATCGAGGCGGGCGGCACGGTGCTGCGCGACCTGTTCGAGGGCGACGATGGTGGCTGGCTGCAGGATGTCGCCTTGGTCGACCAGATGGTGGCCGATAAGCTCAAAGCCGAGTCCGAGGCGATTGCCGCCGAGGGCTGGAAGTGGACCGAGGTCGCGCCTGATTTTGCCTACGGTCACACCTATGGTCTGAGGCGCCTCCACGGTGAACCCGTGCCGCTCACGGCCGAGGAGGAAGGCACGCGCGACGCGCTCAAGGCCGAGTTCGATCGTCTCGTTGCGGAGCATGAAGGTGCCGACGAACTTCCCGACGAGGTCGACCAGCGGCTCGGCGAGCTCGAGACCGCACTCGAGGCCTTCGACGAACGGCCGCTGTCCTTCCATCCCGAGGAAATCGCGCGCGCGGGCGCCTTCATCAGCATCGCCGGGGACGGCCGCCTGCGTGTCGATCGCGGCTATGTCCGGCCCGAGAATGAAGCACCAGCGGAACCCGCGAACGCACCAGACGACGCAACGGACGAAGGGGAGACGACCGGCGACGATGCCGATGGCGTTCACGATGCCAATAGTGACAGCATCGCGGAGCCCGAGGAAGACGAGGGTCTTTCGCCCATCTCGGACCGTCTGATGACGGAATTGACGGCGCACCGGACGCTCGGTCTCCGGCACGCCCTCGGCGAGCAGCCCGATGTCGCCTTCAGCGCAGCGCTGCATGCCCTGACGCTCAAGGTCTTCTACCAGTATGGCTCGGATAGCTGCCTTGAGTTGGACCTCAAGACCGTCAGTTTCGGCGCCCAAGCGCCAGGCCTGAACGATAGCGTCTCGGCCGAGGCGATCCACGCGCGGCATGAGAGCTGGACCAAGGCTCTGCCGAAGGATTCGGCCGACCTCTGGGACGCGCTTGGAGACTGGGACAGCGATAGCCGCGCCGCCTTGTTCGCCCATGTGGTCAGCCTGTCGGTCAACGCGGTCCACGAAGCCTGGAACCGACGTCCCCGCGCACTCGCCCATGCGGACCAGCTGGCGGGCGCCGTCGACCTCGACATGTCGGCGCGTTGGAAGCCGACCGTCGACGCCTTCCTCGGTCGCGTCACCAAGGCGCGGATCCTTCAGGCCGTTGCCGAAGCGAAGGGCCAGCGCGCTGCCGACCGGATCGCCCATCTCAAGAAGGGCGACATGGCGACAGAAGCGTCGATGCTGCTCAACGGCACGGGCTGGTTGCCCGAGCCGCTCCGCACACCGGGTCGGGCGACGGTCGCTGACATGTCGGACGTGGAACTGGCCGTCGTAGAAACGGCGGAGATAGCGGACGAAACGGCCATGGCCGATGACGACGGCATCGCCGATGATGACGATGTCGCGGCAATGACTATCGCCGCCGAATAGCCTCCCATGACCCTCACAACTGGCCCGCCGGCAACGGCGGGCCTTTCTTTTGTGTGCCGAGCATGATCGACAGCTTGGAGGTGTAAGTCCTTTACCCAGCCTGATGGCGGCGAAGGGTTAGCAAAGCGCAAGGGCGTCGTCGCGAGGCGGGGTCTGAAGGAAGCGTGGAGCAAAACCGCGACCCGATGGACAAGAACCGGATATGAGGCCTACCCGGCCGGACGAGCGGGCAAATGACCGCGAAGTCCATGGTCATCAAGGGCCGGGGTGGTAAATTCGGCGGGTGTGCGGGGAAGGCGGTCGATCTTACCTCGGGAGATCTGCGCCGTGTCCGGAAATCCGGACTGAGCCCGTCGTGAGGCGCGCTGATCGCGGTGCAGAAGTCAGCAGAGGGCATAGTAGGGAGGCGTCTGCCGAACGAAGGCCCGAACGGTTGGAAGGACGAGTAGGACGGAGTTCTCGCATTGGCCATGCGGCAGAAGAATCAGCTCGAGCTGGCCTTCCCCGAGACGGGAACGGGTGAAGCCCGCGACCGCCCTGGGGCAGGGACCGAAGCCGGTGCGGCGAACGCCGCCTCCGAAAGTCTGGCGGCAAGGGCCGGACCGTGCATGGAAGCGATTGTCGATCGCGACAATCTGAGGAAGGCGCTGGCGCAGGTCCGGCGCAACAAGGGAGCGCCGGGGATCGACGGCATGAGTGTCGATGCCTTGGCGCTGCATCTGAAAGACCACTGGCCCGAACTTCGCGCCCAACTGCTTGAAGGCGCCTACAAGCCGCAGCCGGTGCGGCGTGTCGACATCCCGAAGGCGTCCGGCGGCACCCGTCCGCTCGGCATCCCCACGGTGCTCGACCGCTTCATCCAGCAGGCGGTGATGCAGGTGTTGCAGGCTGCATGGGACGGCGGGTTCAGCGCGTCGAGCTACGGGTTCCGGCCCGCACGCTCGGCTCATCATGCGGTTGCCGCGGCGCAAGCGTTCATCGCGTCGGGTCATCGCATTGTGGTGGATATCGACCTGGAGAAGTTCTTCGACCGGGTCAACCACGACATCCTGATGGGGCTGGTGGCCAAGCGGGTGTCCGATCCGCGTATCCTCCGTCTGATCCGCGGCTTTCTGACCGCGGGTGTGCTCGAAGGCGGGCTGGTCGGTCCAATCGACGAGGGAACGCCGCAGGGCGGCCCGCTCTCGCCGCTGCTGTCCAACCTGATGCTGGACGAACTCGACAAGGAACTGGAGCGACGCAACCATCGCTTTGTGCGCTATGCCGACGACTGCAACATCTATGTGCGCAGCGCGCGGGCGGGCGAACGGGTGATGGCAAGTGTCGAACGCTTCCTCGACAGGCGTCTGAAGCTGAAGGTCAACACGCAGAAGAGCGCGGTCGCCCCGCCACACCGGCGCAAGTTCCTCGGCTTCAGCTTCACGAACGAGAAGACGCCAAGGCGTCGGATCGCACCGCAGGCTGTGGTCCGGTTCAAGGAGCGCGTGCGGGTGCTGACGATGCGGACGCGGGGCGCGAGTCTCGCGCAGATAGCCAAGGAGCTGTCGCTCTATCTGAAAGGGTGGCGCGGTTACTTCGGCTTTTGCGAAACCCCATCGGTGTTGCGCAGCCTCGACCAGTGGATCAGGCGAAGGCTGCGATCCATCGTATGGAAACAGTGGAAGCGCGGGCGCACCCGCTTTGCGGAGTTGCGGCGCCGTGGTGTCGGTCACGATCTGGCGGCACAAACCGCCGGCAGTGCACACGGCCCATGGCGCATCAGCAACAGCCCCGCGCTCGCCATTGCCCTGCCGAACGCTTTCCTCGCAAGCATTGGCCTCGCTTCCGTTGTGCTCCCCAAGGCCGCATAATCAGCCGAACCGCCCTGTACGGACCCGTACGCAGGGTGGTGTGGGAGGGGCGGAACCGCAAGGTTCCCCCCTATCCCGATTGAAGGAGGTCACCATGCGCGAACCGCCGCATGAACTGGCACGCCGCCTCGCCGACCGGGCCGAGGCGGTCTGCCGGCATTATCTCTCCAATGGCCGCCGCCAAGGGAACTATTGGACTGTTGGCGATGTGCGCAACACACCTGGTCGCTCCATGTTCGTCCGACTTGTAGACTCCCCAAGAGGTTCGGCCGGACGCTGGACCGACGCAGCTACCGGCGAGCATGGCGATCTGCTGGACGTAGTGCGCGAGGCGCTTGGCCTCAGAGCTTTCGGAGATGTCGCCAAGGAAGCCCGGGCCTTTCTCGGCCTCTCGCATGAAGCAGCGTGTCCGGCATCTCCTGTCCGGCAGCGTGTTGAGGCTCCAACTGGCTCCTCGGAGGCAGCCCGTCGGCTGGTGGGCATGTCGCAGCCGATCATCGGAACCATCGTGGAAACGTATCTCCGTGAACGTGGCATCACGACTTTGCACGGAACCGGATCGCTCCGGTTTCATCCGCGCTGCTACTATCGCCCTGACGATCATGGACCGACGGAAACCTGGCCGGCGATGATCGGTTCGGTCACTAGTCTCGATGGGCGGCTGACCGGCGCGCACCGCACCTGGCTTGCGCCGGACGGTCTGGGCAAGGCACCCGTCGACACACCGCGCCGGGCCATGGGCGATCTGTTGGGCAACGCCGTCCGCTTCGGAGTGCCCGGCAACGTCATGGCAGCGGGCGAAGGCATCGAGACGACGCTTTCGCTCAGATGCGCCCTGCCCGACATGGCCATGGCGGCAGCTCTCTCGGCGGCGCATCTCGCTGCCATCCTGTTCCCGCCGACGCTGAACCGGCTCTACATCATCCGCGACAACGATCCCGCCGGTGACGGTGCCCGCGACAACTTGATCGAGCGGGCGACCGATGCCGGGATCGAGGCGATCGTCCTCTCGCCGAGAATGGAGGACTTCAACGAGGATCTCCGCTGCTTGGGCCTCGCCACGCTTCGCAAATCGATCGCGGACCAACTGGTTCGCCGGGATCGCTATCGTTTCCTCGAACGTGTGGCCTGAGCCGGGATGGAGCGCGGCGCAGTGCGGTCATGAGGCCGGCGTCACGCGAACAGGATCCACCGCCGGAGAGAGCCACGACCCGGCCTTCGAGAGGGCGATCGGGCCCACAAACGGTCCGGCCAGGCAAGGGCGCCGGCCGACTATTTTCCGGCGGCGGCTGCGCCGCCTTTCCATCGCGAGGCAAAATAGTCGGCCTCTGCATCCTCCGCTGCCGCTCCGGCCCTCCGCGTCGCTCCGGGTGCGAGGCCATCCCGCCCGTGGGCTTTCGTCGCCATGAAGGCCGCGAGGGTCGCGGTCCCACCGACGGGAGCATCCCATGAGCGCACACGACGAGTCCGAACCGCACCACGCAGCGTCGCCCACCGATCACGTCCTCACCGAACTCCAGCTCTATGGCTGGCGCCCTTACGCCGACGAGCCGGATCCGCGACCACTTCCCGACGGCGACCATGTCGCCGGAGCCGTTGCGGACATCTTCGATGCCCTCATCGCCACCCTCGGCGACACACGCCTCGAGCCTGACCTCGACGACCTGCTCTGGTCCGTCACCAATGTCTTCCACCGCGCCGTGCTGCGGCTCGAGCGGCAATTGGATGACAGCGAGCAGGCCCAGCGCCGCCTGCAGCGGGAACAGGACGGCACCGAGATCAAAGCGGTCGAACTCGAAAACCTCACCGCCCAGGGCCAGACCATGATCGAGCGGCGCGACGCCTTCGAATTGATGCGGGATCAGGCTTCCGAACATTACGAGCAGCACACCGGCTCCGCCTGGCGTCCGCGCACCGGATCGATGGTCAACCGCCGGCATCTGACCGCGGCAATGATCGACAGCCGCGATTTCCTCGCCGCGCGGCGCAAGGCCGATACCGAGGTAATGCTGCCCGCCGGTCCGAAGATCGCCCTGACCGGCGGCCTCGATTTCAACGACTACCACCTCGTCTGGGACGCGCTCGACAAGGTCCACGCCAAGCACCCCGACATGGTGCTGATCCACGGCAAGTCGCCAAAGGGCGCGGAACTGATTGCAGCAAAATGGGCCGAAAATCGCAAGGTTCCTCAGGTCGGATTCGCTCCGGACTGGGACAAGCACGGCCGGGCAGCGCCGTTCAAGCGAAACGATGCGATCCTCGACATCCTTCCGATCGGCGTCATCGTATTTCCTGGCACCGGCATCCAGGATAACTTCGCCGACAAGGCGAGGAAGCTCGGCATCAACGCGTATGATTTCCGCGATCGGGGTGGCGCATGAGCGCCACCTTGCGATTGCGGGTGCCGCACTCGACTCGGCAATTCCGCAGGCCGCGTCACCGGCGGCCCGATGCCCCGCGACTACAACAACCACCACCTTACTTAAGCAATCAAGGCTCCCCTGATCGGGCGAATTGGTCTAGACTGATGTCTGCGCCGTGGTGGTGGTGGTTGGCGCGACCCGTCCAAACTCTGCACGGAGATCACCACTATGATCATCATTGCCATTCTCGCCACACTTGCCGGTATAGCCGCGCTGTGCTGGCTGTTGTTCAATCTCGCCGTATTCGCGCTGCCGCTGTTCGCCGGCATCGCCATTGGCACCTGGGCACATGACACCGGAGCCGGCATCCTTGGCGTCGTCATCGTCGGCGCCATGGCTGCTGCGATAACCTTCGGTCTCTTCCAACTCCTGCTCCTCGTCGCGCGACCCGCCTGGACAAAACTCGTTGTGGTCCTTGCCTTCGTCGCCCCCGCGGTCGTCGCTGGCTATCACGCAACCTTAGGCATCGTGAAGCTCACAATGCCCTCTGACACCTGGCAGTTCGCTTTCGCTGTCGGCGGAGCGGCAGCGGTCGGCGTCACCGCGTTCATGCGCCTGACCATGATGGCCCCGCCCGGACCAGCCGGACGGGGCGTTGCGAGTGCCTCGTGACCGCATGGGTGTGGTCGGGACCAGATCAGGCCCGTGGCTTCGCCTTCCATCGCCAATGGGGTTGCTGCTGGATTGGGGTGAGTTCTCAGCGCGAGCATGTGAGCCGGAGAGCGAGACACCTGTGGAGTCCAGTCCAGTAGCCCCCCGGGGTCCCGGCATAGCCATCTGGGCGACAAATGGTTGGGACGTTCCTGCACTGCCGGAGCGACGAGACAGCTGACATTCGTACTTGATCCCGGGAAGAGAGCGGGGCGCGCTGAGCCTGTGGCCCGAACCGGATGGTGCCAGCGCCAGCCGCGTTCTCCTTGCCGTGTTCTGCCTGTACGACCGCTCCAATACGGTCTCTCTCATGGCTCGATCTGGCCGAAGGCCGGCTTCGCCTCGATCGCCTAAGGCGCAACAGCGCCGTCAAACTATCTTCCCCTCCCGGCTGCGCCGGGATTCCTCGCGAGACAAGATAGTTCTCCTTTGCTGTCGGAGCCCCTGCGGGGTGCGCCGCCGATCGCCTCCGGCCGGCCGATCGCCATCGAGACCGCAATGGTGCGGGCTCGAGCAAGAAACCAAGGAGAACTACCATGGCCACCATCGGCACCTTCAAGAAGTCCGGCACCAACGAGTTCAGCGGCGAGATCGTCACCCTTTCCCTTCAGGCCAAGAACGTCCGCATCGCTCCCGACGCCCGCGCCAGCGGCGAGAATGCCCCCAGCCACCGCGTTTTCGTCGGCCGGGTCGAGATCGGGGCCGCCTGGAGCAAGCAGTCCAACGAGGGCCGCGCCTACCTTGGCCTAAAGCTCGACGATCCGAGCTTCACCGCCCCGATCTACGCCAACCTCTTCGACGACGAGGAAGGCGAGGGCTACAGCCTGATCTGGTCCCGCCCGACCCGCCGCAACGGCGACTGAGGCGCGGAGCAAGCGCCCCGCCCGGCTGATCCGGGCGGGGCCTTTCTTAGTCCAAGAACGACCGAATCAGTCGGCGTGAAGCTCCCGTTGGAACGCCTTGAGCTGACGATTATGGGTGGAATTCCGTCTAAGAGCGACTATTATAGTCGTAGTTCTGGCTTCTGCGCCGCGCCTTGTGGCGGTGATCGAGTGCATGATCACCGCCCGCCAATCACGGGCCGCGCGAGCGTTGCTTGGCTGGAGCCAGGAAACGCTTGCAGAAGAGGCCGCCGTATCTTTGACCGCACTGAAACGCCTCGAATCCGAGAGCGGGTTGCGCGTGTATGAATCAACGCGAGACCAAGTGCGGCGCGCGCTCGAAGCGAACGGCATCGTTTTCCTGGCGACGGAAAAGGGAGACGGGGTGATGTTCATGCGGGATGCTGCGAACCAGGGCAGCAAGAGACAGTCGTGAAGACTTCCTGTGATAGCGCTGGGACGTTGTTAGAATGCGGCAGCATTTTTCAGTCTTTGGCCCATGAGATGGCGGCGTTGATAACACCCCCCCTGTTCCGGGATACAAGGTCCCGGTGTGAGGGAGGAAAATGAAACGCTCGGAGTTCCTGGACGAGCCGCCAGCTAGTCCGGTGCTCACCGACTACGATCGGGGGCACATGAAGCTCTACATGCGAGTGCTCGACGCTGCCACCGAGGGTGCAGACTGGCGTGAAGCGGTCGCGGTGATTTTCGACATCGATCCCGACGTCGAGCCGGAGCGAGCGCGCCGTGTCCACGACAGCCATCTGGCTCGCGCCCGATGGATGACGCAGCATGGCTACCGCCATCTGCTCCGCGATGGACGCGAATAGACCGAGGCGTTGCGCTCAGCGCATCGCCTGGTGCGTCCTTAATGTCTTCCCAGCCTGTCATGTTTTCGGGATGCTGCCGCCCCCACGTTGCGGCAACGAGGAGCACGATGACGCCCGACACCTCCCAATGGCGGTCTTCGGAGACCTATGACTATCTGGATAGCCTCGACTCTCCCGACCTTGCCTGGGAATGGCTCAGGCGCAATCCCGACTACCAACAGGACTACGCAAGCGCCGACAATCCTTCCCTGAAGCATCAGCTCCATAAGAAATGGGGCCTGCAGTTTTTTCGTCCCGCCGTCGTTGAATGCTGGCGAGGGTCCGGTGTTTTGGTCGGTCGAGGCCGATACGAGCGCCGTACTGCTCACGCACGCGCCAACCATTGTGCCGGCGGCCGGGAACCTCTCTGTCGAGTTGCGCGAAACCTCGCCGCGCGCGGACGAGCAAGGCGTGCATTTCCTCCTCAAGGCCGGCGGCCAGACCGTTCGCCTGGTACGGCTCCCCGGCGTCCCGACGGGGACGCCCCTCGCCGCGCTCGTACCGCTTGACGCGAACGGTCCCGACAGGATCGAAGCACTCGAACGGCTTCTGCGCGTTTTGAGGGGGCGGACCGTCCCTGACGACCGCCGGCTGACACCGCAGCAGAAGCGGCGGCACCGGCACATGCTCCAGGCAATCGACGGTCACAGGAGCGGTGCCAGTTATCGCGAGATCGCCAGCGTCATCTTCGGCCGGGACCGCATAACCTTCGAGCCGTGGAAGACCTCCTCCGTGCGGGCGAGCGTCATCGGCCTGGTCAAGGACGGCCGGGCCATGATCGCCGGCGGCTATCGTCATCTCTTGCATCATCGCCGGAAAGAATAGCCCAAGCGCGGTGCGTTGAGGGGTGAGGAACTTCGCCCCTCAAACTTCCTCATCCCCCCAGCGCAACAGTCTTCGCCACCGTGGTCTTCATCCGCCGCCAGCATCCGGCGGTCTCAATGAAACCCCGGAGGCCCGACCATGACTTCCAATACCGCCGGCATGCCGCCGCGCTATCTCAGAACACCCGAGGCTGCACGCTTCCTCGGGCTCTCCGACCGAACACTCGAGAAGCATCGCACTTACGGCACCGGACCCGCCTATCGAAAGCTCGGCGGCCGCGTGGTCTATGCCCTCGAGGATCTGCAGGCCTGGGCCGACCGCGGCACCAAGACGTCCACCTCTGATCCGGGCGTCGGAACCGTTCATCCGGCCCGCCGCGTCGAAGCACGCTGAGCGGTGATCCGATGACGGCATTTCCCCGCCAGCGCAGCGAACGCGCTCATCTCGATCCCTTCGACGCACTGAGCGGCGACGTACCGCCGCGCGACCACCGCGATCTGATGGCACACCCGTTCTTCTCCCTCTCCAAGTCGCGCCGGGTCGCGCCGATCCACTACAAGGCGGGCGACGTAGAGTTGCAGGTCTATGCCGTCGCCGAACATGGCATGGCGACCATCTGGGACGCAGACGTTTTGATCTGGGCGGCGAGCCAGATTCTGGCCGCGCAGGACCGCGGCCTCCCCACCTCACGCTTCTTCCGCTTCACGCCCTATCAACTCCTCAACGCCATCGGCCGCACCACCGGCGCCCGCAGCTACTTCCTTCTCAAGGGCGCGCTCACCCGCCTCCAGTCGACCGTGATCCGCACGACGATCCGCCAAGGCGAGCAATGGCGGCGCCAGCAATTCTCGTGGATCAACGAATGGGAGGAACTCGCGACGCGGAGTGGCCGCGTCGAGGGCATGGAATTCGTCCTGCCCGAATGGCTCTATCAGGGCATCATCGACCGCCGCCTGGTCCTTGCCATCGATCCCGACTACTTCGCACTGACCGGTGGCATCGAGCGCTGGCTCTATCGCATCGCTCGCAAGCACGCCGGTCGGCAAGCTGCCGGCTGGCGCTTCGAATTGCGCCATCTCCATGCCAAGAGCGGATCGCTCGCGCGCTATTCCGACTTCGCCATCGACATCCGCGCCATCGCACGACGCCAGCCGCTCCCCGGCTATTTGCTCGCCATGGAACACCGTTCGGGCCGTCCCGAACTTATCCACATCAGCCCTGTGGAAAAGCTGTGCGTAACTTCGCCGGATATCCGTACATCAGGCGCATCCGGTATCCGTACATCAGGCGCAAACCTATCTGTACTTCAGGCGCAGGAACCTCATTTAAGTCTTTGGCCCAACGACCGGAATCGCTCCCGTAAAGACTCTAAAGAAGAATCTAAATCTTATTATTTGGAAGCGCGTTCCGGGGATAACCCGTCCACTTCCGGTCCCTCCCGCCGGAGGAACGGCCCATGATCGTCGCCCTCCTCAACCAGAAGGGCGGGCGTCGGCAAGACGACGCTGGCGCTGCATCTCGCGGGAGAATGGGCACGCCGCGGCAGGCGCGTCACCCTGGTCGATGCCGACCCGCAAGGCTCGGCGCTGGCGGCCGAGATCGACCGCCTGCGCATCGGACCTGTCGCGCCATGACCGGTCGGACCGCCAAGCACGGATTCGCCTCCCGTCCCGGCGACCCTGATCGCTGGATCAAGTCCGCGGTTAAGCCGCAGCGCGGCGCCGTCGCTTCCGGCTTCACCGCGCGCCTCACCATCGACGTAACGCCCGAACAGCGAGGGCGCATCAAGGTCGCCGCCTTCCAGCGCGGAATGACGGTCGCCGACATGCTGCGCGAACTACTTGCCCGCGAGTTTGCCGACGACGACGGAGGCGCCAAATGACAAGGCGTGCCTCCATGCCATTGAGTATGCGGCCGGCCGTGGACGGGGCGCCACCCTTCACCACACTGGTCGAATTGACCTGGCGCGAGAAGCGGATCGAATACTGGATAAGGTTCGGTCGGCAGACCTGCGAACAGCGTCTCGATTGGCATCGCCGCCTCGTCGGCTTCGCGCCCGGCGCCGTCTTCGCCTTCGTCCGGTGGGCCGCCAATGACTACGGCACGGTGCTGTCACGCATCGACATCGTGCGCGCAATTGATGGCGGCGAGCCGTTCCAGACGCTGCCCTTCGTCCGCCCCGGCGGCGACATCCTGCTCAAGCTCGAGGGCTGGCCGAAGGTCGCTCGAGTGCTCGAGATCATCGATGCGATCGAAGCGCTCGGGATCGATGCCTGCGACGTCGCCGCTGACCACTGGCGTCACGTAAGCCACCGCATCACTGCCGGCCTCGAGCCGCGCGCCTATGACGTCGACCGGCACGCAGCATGGGTCAGGCGCCGGAGGGTGGAGCAATGAGCCGGCGCGCGATCATCACGACCATGCTGGCCGCGTCCACGCTCGTCACGGCGCCGGCCTGGCTAAACTACGCCCCGGCGTTCATCTGGAACGCGTCCGCCAGCGTGCCGATCGGGCTCTATCGACTGGCACCCGTTGAGCGCCTCGATATCGGCGACTACGTCGTCGTCACACCGCCCGAGCCGTTGGCCGCCTTTCTTGCAAAACGCCGCTATCTCGCGCGTGGCGTGCCGCTGATCAAGCGCGTACTGGCGCTCGCCGGCGCCAGTGTCTGCCGCCGCGGGGCGACCATCATCGCGTTCGACCACGCCTGGGGCGAAGCGCGCGAGAAGGACAGCCTCGGCCGTCCCCTGCCCTCCTGGCAAGGCTGCCGGAGGCTCGCCTACGGCGAGATCTTCCTCATGAACTGGGACATGCCCGACAGCCTCGACGGCCGCTATTTCGGGCCGCTTCCCGTCACCAGCATTGTCGCTCGCGCGCTTCCACTCTGGACCGACGCGGATGGCGCAGGCCGCTTCCACTGGCACGCCGCCGACCCGGCAGACGCCCCCTGATCCCCTCCCCACCGCCAGAAGGAACTCTTCCATGGCACAGACCGGTCAATTCACCCGGACACAGGCAGGCTATTCGGGGCGTATCCGTACGCCCTCGCTCAATGTCACCATCGTCTTCGTCCCAGCCGACAATGCCGAAGTCGAGAACGCGCCGGACTACCGCATCCGCCTCGGCGACGAAGACGGCATCGAGATCGGCGCTGGCTGGCTTCAGACCGGCGACCGCGCCGGCACCTACATCTCGGTCATCCTCGACGATCCCTCACTTGCACACCCGATCCGCGCCCGCCTGTTCCAGTCGGATGAGAATGGCCGCGACTGGGGCCTGCATTGGACGCGCCCAAAGAAGCGCGACGATCAGGACAGGCCGCAGGACTGAACCATGCCCCGACACCGCACCGGTGATACCCTCCGGCGGCATGGTACACGCTGCCGTGTCGCCATCCTTTTCCTTTCCGGCCTGTTCGTCGTCGCGCTCGCGCCCGCAGCGCTCGCGCAGAACATGCCCGTCGCGGGGTCTGTCCCCAACCACCGGTTCGCCGACCACATTGCGGAAGCGTCCCGGCGCTTCCGCATTTCCGAGTCTTGGATACGCGCCGTCCTCGACGCTGAGAGCGCGCAAGACATTGGCGCCATCTCCTCCGCTGGCGCGATGGGCCTGATGCAGATCATGTCCGACACCTGGGACGACTTGCGCGCGCATCATCGACTTGGCGACGACCCGTTTGATCCGCGCGACAACATCTTCGCGGGCACCGCCCATCTGCGGGCAATGCTCGATCGCTACGGCAATGTCGGCGCGATGCTGGCAGCATACAATGCCGGCCCCGGTCGCTACGATGAGCATCTCTCGACCGGCCGCCCGTTACCGGCCGAGACCCGCGACTATGTCGCCAAGGTCGCCCCGCTGCTCGGCGGTACCCCGTTGCCCAAAAGGACCGAGATCCCGCCGCGACCCACCGATTGGCGCGACGCACCGCTCTTTATCGGGCCAGCCGGTGGCGTCGCTCCCGCCGGTTCACTGCAACTTGACAGTCACAACGACGCAGAGGCGACAGCGGAACCGCAGCACGGTGATGACGCAGCGCCACCACCTTCCGACGGCATTTTCGGCGCCAGATCCGCCGTGGATTCGTAGCCATGAGCACCGGACTGCCCTTTCGCATCACGGCGAACCGCTGCGCAGTATGGAGGGTGCGCAGGTGGATAGCCACAGCAGCAACCGGGGGATGGCAGGATAAAGGGGCGCGAGGTGCGCTGCGGTTGGGAGGTTATATTTCAAGGGCTTGCGAGACATTCTTGAGAAGTGCGCCTTTGGCGTCCGCATCGCGAGACCGGCACTTCATCAGCAGTTTCAGCACCATAGCGCGATGTGCGGAGCCTCGGCGATGAGCGAGCAACGAAAGTTCCGCATCCGCCCTGGCCGCATCCGCTCGAGCAAGGCGCAACGCGCACGACCCTTCATCGCCCAGGCACTTGCCGCTGCACAAAAGGCCGGCGGCTCAGTCTCCCGACAGGGAAGGATCGGGCCCGGCAACCGCTCGCGCTTTGGCCGCGGCCAGCGTGCATCGGTCCAGGCCAACCGGCTGCTAACGGCGCGCTCGCGCGGCGCCGTGATCAAGGCGCGCGTCGTCCGCATGAACCTGCGCGGCGGGAATCTGCCGACGCATCTCGCTTATCTCAGCCGCGAGGGTGTCACCCGGGACGGAGAGAAGGCCAGGCTCTTCGGTCCCGAAACAGAAGAGGCGGATGCCGAGGCCTTCTCCGATCGTTGCAAGGACGACCGGCATCACTTCCGCTTCATCGTCTCGCCGGACGACGCGCTCGAGATGTCCGATCTCAGAGCGTTCACCCGCGATCTCGTCGCGCAGATGGAGAGGGACCTCGATACAAAGCTCGATTGGGTCGCCGTAGATCACTGGAACACGGAACACCCACACGTCCATCTGATCGTTCGCGGCCAGCGCGACGACGGCGAGAATCTCGTAATCGCGCGCGATTACATCAAAGAGGGCATGCGCGACCGGGCACGCGATCTCATCACACAGGAACTCGGGCCGCGCACCGATCAGAATATTCGCCACACGCTCGAGCGTCAGGTCGAGGCGGAACGCTGGACCAATCTTGACCGGCAGCTCAAGCGCGATGGCCAACGCACCGGCATCATCGATCTCGCTCCACGGGCCAGCGAGCAGCCGGATGATTACCACACAGTCAAAGTCGGCCGACTCCGTACCTTAGAACGTCTCGGTGTCGCTCAACAGGTCGGCCAGGGCCAATGGTTCATGTCCGATGAAGCGGAAGCAACCCTGCGCGAATTGGGCGAGCGCGGCGACATTATCAAGCGCATTCATCGCGGCTTGGCCGAAGCCGGTATCGAGCGCGGCGCTGCCAGTTTCGTCCTTGCCGGCGAGGACATGCAGGAACCGATCATAGGGCGCCTGATCGAGCGTGGGCTCGACGATGAGCTCAAGGCGACAGCGTATGCCGTGATCGATGGTGTCGACGGCCGCGCCCACCACATCAGGCTCCCCGACCTTGATGCCGCCGGGGATAGTGCGCCAGGCTCGATCGTCGAACTGCGCAGCTTCGCCGACACGCAAGGCCGGCGCCGGGTGGCGATCGCGGTTCGATCGGACTTCCCCATCGAGCGCCAGGTCTCGGCGACCGGGGCCACCTGGCTCGACCGGCAGGCACTCGCTCACGGTACAGTCACGCTGGGCGACGGCGGCTTCGGAGCCGAAGTAGAGCACGCCATGGACCGACGCGCCGAGCATCTGGTCGAGGAAGGCTTGGCGCGGCGCCAGGGCACCAGGGTGATCTTCGCGCGGAAGCTTCTCGACACGTTGCAGCGCCGTGAGGTTGAAGCGCTCGGCGACAAGCTTGCGGCCGAACTCGGCCGTCCATTCAACAAGGCGTTAACTGGTGAACACGTCTCGGGCACCTACCGCCAGCGATTTGCACTGGCGTCGGGTAGGTTCGCCATGATCGATGGCGGCTTGGGCTTCCAGCTCGTGCCGTGGACACCATCGTTGGAAAGGAAGGTCGGTCAGCACGTATCGGGCATCGCCCGTGGCGGTGCAGGAGTCGATTGGAACTTCAATCGTAAGCGTGGGATCGGCTTATGAACGACTGGGGCCAGTGGCTGATGCTATTGCGAGTAGCTCACTACCTTGTCGGCGGCCTTGGTGGCCCGCTCAAGGAGGCGTGGTTCCGATACTTTCTCGCAAAATGCCGCGAAGGAATCCGTTGCGCCCATCCAGCGTAGTTCGTCGACGTCCTCGAAAGTGGGCGCGTCGCTTCGAAGCGTAGCAAGGGTCTTGAACAGCAATGCCGTCGCGTGACGCCTGCCAAGTACGTCGTCAGGAAACCGTTCAAGAGGCCCAAACCGGGCCAAGAGCCGTGCGGCTGACACGCGACCGATGCCTTCGAGGCCCGGATAGCCATCGGCGCTATCACCCACGAGGGCCAGAAAGTCCGGGATCAAAGCAGGCTCCACGCCGAATTTCTCCTGCACACCGGCTTCGTCGCGGATTGTCTTGGTTTTGCGATCGACCTGGACGACGCGCGTTCCCTGCACGCATTGAGCCAGGTCCTTGTCCGGCGTCCAGATGCAGACCTTCTCGACGCGCTCATCGGCCGCCGCTTTGTGTGCCGCAGCGGCGAGCGCATCATCGGCTTCGAAATCGATCATGGGCCAGATGACGACCCCCATCGCGGCAAGGGCCTCCTCGAGCGGATGGAACTGCGCGAGCAAAGCCGGCTCGATCCCCTGCCCGGTCTTGTACCCGGGCCACAACCCATTGCGGAACGACTCGATGACATGATCCGTCGCCACTCCGAGATGTGTGGCTCCACCCTCGACCATCTCCACGACCGTATGCAGCACGCCAACGACGGCACCAAACGGCTTGTCCTGACCGTCATTGAAGCGCCGTTGGCCGTAGAAATGGCGGAACAATTCGTAGGTGCCGTCTACCAGGTGGACAATCGTATGGTGGGTCGCGCATATGGTGGGTCGCGCCGAACTCTTGTTGAATGAAGGCAGTTCGACAGCCTAGCGCATTTTGCGAGGGAGCCTGTAGCGGCCCGCGCGGAATCCGTCCTCGATCAGTTCGGGAAGCCTGCTGTCGCTTGCCTGCGCAGTGCCAAACCGGTCTTTCCTCGCTGCGGCACGCCGCATCACGACCAGTGTCGCGATGATCTTGAACTACGCACCTGTGTAGCCCGACCTGTACTCCGTAAGGAGAAGGCGATGTCGGGAACAAAAATACTTTGGGGCCAGATCGCCATCGTCGGCATCATCGTGCTGGCCGCGATCTGGGGCGCCACGCAATGGACCGCGTGGCGGCTCGGCTTTCAGCCCCAGCTTGGCGCCCCGTGGTTCGATCTCGCGGGCTGGCCGGTCTACCATCCGCCGGCCTTTTTCTGGTGGTGGTTTTCCTACGACGCCTATGCGCGCTCGATCTTCAACGAGGGTGCAATCATGGCGGCGTCGGGCGGCGTCGTTTCCATTGCGGTCGCCATTCTCATGTCGATCTTGCGCGCCCGCGAGGCTGACAATGTCGAGACCTATGGCTCCGCCCGGTGGGCCAAACAGGAAGAGGTCAAAGCTGCCGCCCTGCTCGGTCCGGACGGCGTAATCCTCGGCCGATACGAGCGCGACTATCTCCGACATGACGGTCCCGAGCATGTGCTGTGCTTCGCACCGACCCGGTCTGGCAAAGGCGTCGGTCTCGTGATTCCCTCGTTGTTGACCTGGCCGGGCTCTGCGATCGTCCACGACATCAAAGGCGAGAACTGGCAGTTGACCGCCGGATTCCGCGCCAGGCATGGCCGCACATTGCTGTTTGACCCGACCAACGTGGAATCGTCGGCTTACAATCCGCTGCTAGAGGTTCGCCGAGGCGAATGGGAAGTCCGCGACGTCCAGAACATCGCCGACATCCTCGTCGATCCCGAAGGGTCATTGGAACGGCGCAATCACTGGGAGAAGACCTCTCACGCATTGCTGGTGGGGGCCATCCTTCATGTCCTCTACGCCGAGAAAGACAAGACGCTCGCCGGCGTCGCCAATTTTCTGTCCGACCCGGCGCGCTCTATCGAGGCAACCCTCGCCGCGATGATGAAGACGCCCCACCTCGGCGAAGCCGGCGCCCATCCCGTGGTCGCATCGGCCGCGCGGGAGCTGCTCAACAAATCGGACAATGAACGCTCCGGCGTGCTGAGCACGGCGATGAGCTTTCTCGGACTCTATCGCGATCCGGTCGTCGCCAAGGTGACGTCGCGATGCGACTGGCGCATCTCCGATGTCGTCGGCGGCGCACGACCGACCACGCTCTATCTCGTGGTGCCACCATCGGACATCAACCGCACCAAGCCGCTGATCCGCCTGCTGCTCAACCAGATCGGGCGGCGGCTGACTGAGGATCTCAAAGCCCGCGGCAGCCGGCATCGCCTCCTGCTCATGCTGGACGAGTTCCCAGCGCTCGGCCGGCTGGACTTCTTCGAGAGCGCGCTCGCGTTTATGGCAGGGTATGGGCTGAAGGCGTTCCTGATCGCTCAATCCCTCAACCAGATCGAAAAGGCCTACGGGCCGAACAACTCCATCCTGGACAACTGCCATGTCAGGGTGAGCTTCGCCACCAATGACGAACGCACCGCCAAGCGCGTGTCGGATGCCCTCGGCACCGCCACCGAAATGCGTGCGATGAAGAACTATGCAGGCCACCGCCTTTCGCCCTGGCTTGGACACCTGATGGTGTCGCGTCAGGAAACGGCCCGGCCGCTGCTCACCCCCGGTGAGGTGATGCAGCTTCCGCCCAGCGACGAGATCGTCATGGTGGCCGGAATTCACCCCATCCGAACCAAGAAGGCCCGCTACTACGAGGATGCCCGGCTTACAGAGCGCATTCTGCCGCCGCCTCGCATGGAGCACCTCGTACAAAGTTCGGCCAACGACTGGAGTGCGCTCCCGATGCTTGAGCGGCCGAAGCTTGACGCCAGCGACCTGCCTCCGATCTCTGTTGGTGATGACGAAGATTCGACCGAGTCCGAAAAACGTCGCCAACCCGAGTTGAGCAGCAAAGTTGCCGCCGAGGCGGTGCTGGCTGTCGAAGACGAGTTCGACGCCGATCGGGATGCAGACGAGGATCCGGCGCTCCTTGCGCGCAACCTTAACCGCTCCATGCAAAGGGTTGCTCGGCAAGCCGATCTCGACCCCGACGATGGCATGTTGTGAGGCAAACCTATGGCCAAGCCCGGCAAGAAACAACGTCTCTCCATCTACCTCGACCCGCCCGTGATGAAGGCTCTCGTCGAGCACGCAGCCCGACGTGACCTCTCCCGCTCGCTCGTGGCGGAGGCGGCAATCGCGTCGTTCCTCTCGCCCGACGCCGCCGGGCGGCAGGAAGCGGCAATGACAAAGCGGCTCGACCAGATCGACCGCCGTCTCAATCGCCTGGAGCGCGATCTCGGCATTTCAGTCGAGACGCTCGCGGTTTTCGTGCGCTTCTGGCTCACGACAACGCCACAGCTTCCCGAACCGGCGCAGGCAGCCGCGCGCGCCCAGTCCGGCAAACGCTACGACGCCTTTGTTGCCGCCCTCGGCCGGCGACTCGCACAGGGTCCAAAACTGCGCAGCGAGATCCCAGAGGACGTCTTGCCCATCGGCGAGTCGGGTTCTGAAGGACAGAAATAGCCAAACGCCGATCCGGCCGTTTCGCCGTTGTCCTGTAATTCCACGCCACGGTACGACGACCCCTTGAGGCTTGTTGCGGTCGGCCCGTTCATGCCTCTTCTACTTGTCCCCGATCCAGGGCCACGCGTTGTGCGCGCCCGCAACGGATGGGGACGACGGGATGGTTTCTTCTCAGCGAACGGCAGCGATCGAACGCGGTACTCGGATGCTCCGCACCGCGCTGGGTCCGGCTGTAGCCCGGTTTCTGGAAGACCCCACGGTCGTCGAGGTGATGCTCAACCCCGACGGGCGGCTCTGGATTGACCGCCTGGCAGAAGGTCTCGGCGACACGGGCGAGCACCTTACGCCCGCCGACGGCGAGCGCATCATTCGCGTTGTCGCGCATCATGTCGGCGCCGAGGTCCACGCCGGCGCACCGCGCGTCTCGGCCGAACTACCCGGAACGGGGGAGCGCTTCGAGGGCCTGCTCCCTCCAGTCGTCGCGGCCCCTGCCTTCGCAATACGAAAGCCTGCAGTCGCGGTGTTCACGTTGGACGACTACGTGGCCGCCGAAATCATGTCGGCGACGCAGGCCGACCTGCTCCGCCAGGCTGTTGCCGAACGGCAGAACATTCTCGTGGCCGGTGGCACGTCCACAGGCAAGACCACACTCACCAACGCCCTCCTCGCCGAGGTCGCCAAGAGTGGCGACCGCGTGGTGCTTATCGAGGACACGCGCGAGCTGCAATGCGCCGCGCCCAATCTCGTGGCGTTGCGCACCAAGGACGGCCTCGTCTCCCTCTCGGACCTCGTGCGCTCCTCTCTCCGACTGCGGCCAGACCGGATACCAATCGGCGAGGTGCGCGGCGCCGAGGCGCTCGACCTGCTGAAGGCATGGTCCACCGGGCATCCCGGCGGCATCGGCACCCTTCACGCCGGAACGGCCGTCGGCGCGCTGCGCCGGCTCGAGCAACTCATCCAGGAAGCTGTCGTCACGGTACCCCGTGCGCTCATTGCCGAGACCATCGACCTCGTCGCCGTCCTTTCGGGCCGAGGTTCGACGCGACGCCTCGCCGAGCTCGCCCACGTCGCCGGCCTGGCCGCGACCGGCGACTACGCCCTCGTCCCAACCATCTCAACCCCCGAAAACACCGGAGCTCTGTCATGAACTTCAGAACCTTTTGCTCTCGTCCACAGGTCGCCGCGACCACGCTTGCCGCCGCTCTTAGCCTGACCATGACCAGGGCCGCCTTTGCTGCCGGCTCGTCCATGCCCTGGGAGGAGCCGCTGCAGCAGATCCTCGAGTCCATCGAAGGTCCGGTCGCCAAGATCATCGCCGTGATCATCATCATCGTCACCGGCCTGACGCTGGCTTTCGGTGACACGTCGGGGGGCTTCCGCCGGCTGGTGCAGATCGTCTTCGGCCTCAGCATCGCCTTCGCCGCCTCGAGCTTCTTTCTGTCCTTCTTCTCCTTCGGCGGCGGGGTCGTGATCTGATGGACGAGCCCGTTCCCGGATTCTCCGCGCCGGTGCACCGCGCGCTAGCTGAGCCGATCCTGCTAGGCGGCGCGCCGCGCTCGGTGGCCATTCTCAACGGCACGCTGGCAGCCGCGCTCGGTCTCGGCCTGCGCCTCTGGCTGGTCGGCATCCTGCTTTGGGCGATCGGGCACCTGGCCGCCGTCTGGGCGGCGCGGCGCGATCCGCTCTTCGTCGAGGTGGTGCGCCGTCACCTGCGTATCCCCGCGCATCTGGGCCTGTGAGGTGCAGAGATGATGAACCTTGCCGAATATCGTCGCGCCGGCGCTCGCCTCGCCGACTATCTCCCCTGGGCCGCTCTGGTCGGCCAAGGCGTCGTCCTCAACAAGGACGGCAGCTTCCAGCGTTCGGCCAAATTCCGCGGCCCCGATCTAGATAGTTCCGTGCCGGCCGAGTTGGTCGGCGTCGCGGGTCGCCTCAACAATGCCTTTCGCCGTCTCGGTTCGGGCTGGAGCATCTTCGTCGAGGCGCAGCGCCATGACGCCGCGACTTACCCGAAAAGCAAATTCCCCGATGCCGCCTCGGCCTTGGTCGATGCCGAGCGCAAGGCCGATTTCGAGGAAGCCGGTACCCATTTCGAGTCGAGCTACTTCCTCACCATCGTCTATCTGCCGCCTGCGGAAGACACCGCGCGCGCCGAGACCTGGCTGTACGAGGGCCGGGAGCAGACGGGGGTGAACCCGTGGGAGATCCTGCGCGGCTTCGTCGATCGCACCGATCGCGTGCTCGCCCTGCTCGACGGCTTCATGCCCGAATGCCGCTGGCTCGATGACGTCGAGACGCTGACCTACCTGCACTCGACGGTCTCGACCAATCGCCATCGCGTCGGCGTCCCCGAGACGCCCATGTACCTGGACGCGCTGCTGGCCGACCAGCCGCTCGCCGGCGGCCTGGAGCCGCGCTTGGGCGATGCGCATTTGCGGGTTCTCACCATCATGGGTTTTCCGGCCGAGACCACGCCCGGCATCCTCGATGAGCTCAACCGGCTCGCCTTCCCCTACCGCTGGTCGACACGGGCCATCCTGCTGGACAAGACCGACGCCACACGGCTGGTGACGAAGATCCGCCGCCAATGGTTTGCCAAGCGCAAGTCCATCGCGGCGATCGTCAAGGAGGTGCTGACCAACGAGGCCTCCGTCCTGGTCGACACCGATGCGGCCAACAAGGCGGCCGATGCCGACCTCGCGCTACAGGAACTCGGCGCGGACTACGCCGGCGAAGCCTACGTGACCGCGACCGTCACAGTCTGGGACGCAGATCCACGCATCGCCAGCGAGAAACTGCGGCTGGTCGAGAAGATCATCCAGGGCCGCGACTTCACCGGCATGGTGGAGACCATCAACGCGGTCGACGCCTGGCTAGGCACACTGCCCGGCCACCTCTACGCCAATGTGCGACAGCCGCCCATCAGCACGCTCAATCTCGCCCACATGATCCCGCTTTCGGCGGTGTGGGCGGGGCCGGAACGGGACGAGCATTTCCAAGCGCCCCCGCTGCTCCATGGCAGAACGGAAGGCTCGACCCCGTTCCGGCTTTCCCTTCATCTCGGCGACGTTGGCCATACGCTGGTGGTGGGCCCGACTGGCGCTGGTAAGTCGGTTCTGCTGGCGCTCTTGGCCTTACAGTTCCGCCGCTACGAGGGGAACCAGGTCTTCGCCTTCGACTTCGGCGGCTCGATCCGTGTCGCATCGCTTGGCATGGGTGGCGACTGGCACGATCTCGGCGGCGAACTCACCGACGGAACAGAGACATCCGTCTCCCTTCAGCCACTCGCTGGCATCTACCACACGCCCGAGCGCGCATGGGCGGCCGACTGGATCGTCGCCATCCTGACCCGCGAGGGCGTGACCATCACCCCCGAGGTGAAGGAGCACCTCTGGACGGCACTTACCTCGCTGGCCTCGGCGCCTATCGAGGAACGGACCATCACCGGCCTCACAGTGCTGCTCCAGTCCAATGATCTGAAGCGCGCGCTCCAGCCCTATTGCGTCGGCGGTCCTTACGGCCGCCTGCTCGACGCCGAAGCGGAAAGTCTCGGCCAAGCGCCGGTTCTGGCGTTCGAGACCGAGGGCCTGCTCGGCACGGGCGCGGCGCCGGCTGCGCTCGCCTACCTCTTCCATCGCATCGCCGGACGCCTCGACGGGCGACCGACGCTCGTTATCGTGGATGAGGGTTGGCTGGCGCTCAGCGACCCCGGGTTTTCGAAGCAGCTCGCCGAATGGCTGGTCACGCTGCGCAAAAAGAACGCCAGCGTCGTCTTCGCCACCCAATCGCTGGCCCAGCTCGAAAAAAGCACCATCGCGGCGGAGATCATCGACTCCTGCCACACCCGCATCCTGTTGCCGAACGACCGCGCAATCGAGCCGCATATCACGGCCATCTATCGACGCTTCGGTCTCAACGATCGCCAGATCGAGATCATCGCCAGGGCCACTCCAAAGCGGGACTATTACGCGCAGTCCCGGCGC
Organism: Mesorhizobium sp.; assembly: GCA_004020365.1. GTDB lineage: Bacteria > Pseudomonadota > Alphaproteobacteria > Rhizobiales > Rhizobiaceae > Mesorhizobium. Next base: position 389,906 of record SAQR01000001.1, on the reverse strand, counting down.
GGCAATCGCCTGTTCGAGCTCGGCCTCGGGGACGTGGCGCTCACGCTCTGCGCCGCCTCCGCCAAGTCCGATCACGCCCGGATCGAAGAGGTGCTGGCCGAGCACGGGCGCGAGAGTTTCCTCGATGCCTGGCTGCGCGCTCGCGGCCTCGACTGGGCGGCCGACCTCGTCCCCGACCTCACCAATCTCGCTACCCACGCAGCGGCACCAGCTCAACCCAACACGGAGGTTTCCCCATGACCAGACTTCGTTCGCGCATGCGCGCCGTTCTTCTCGCCACCAACGTGCTCTCAGTGTCTGCAGCGTTTTCGCCCATCATTGTCACTCCGGCGCATGCCCTGTTCGGATTCGGCGACATCGTGTTCGACCCGTCGAACTATGCCGAGAACGTACTGCAGGCTGCTCGGGCATTGGAGCAGATCAACAATCAGATCCAGAGCCTCCAGAACGAGGCCCAGATGCTGATCAACCAGGCCCGCAATCTCGCGAGCCTGCCGTATTCCTCACTCCAGCAGCTCCAGCAGTCGATCCAGCGGACGCAGCAGCTCCTGGGAGAAGCGCAGCGCATTGCCTTCGACGTGCAGCAGATCGACCAGATATTCTCGCAGCAATACGCCGATATGGATTTCACCGCGTCCGATCAGCAGCTTGTCGAACTGGCGCGCGAGCGCTGGGGCAACACAGTAGGCGCCCTGCAGGACGCCATGCGGGTCCAGGCCGGCGTCGTCGGCAACATTGAGACCCAGCGCACGGAACTCTCCAATCTCGTCGGAGAAAGCCAGGGGGCGACCGGCGCACTTCAGGCGACCCAGGCCGGTAACCAGATCCTCGCGCTGCAGGCGCAGCAACTCGCCGACCTGACGGCACTGCTCGCGGCGAATGGTCGGGCCGACGCTTTGGCGGCCGCCGAGCAGGCCGCCGCTGCCGAACAAGGCCGCGAACAACGCCGCCGCTTCCTCGAGCCCGGCCCCGGCTATCAGCCGGGCAACGCCCGGATGTTCCAGGGCGGCAACTGACCTCAGGCGCAGGGGGAGATCATGGACGGCAAGATGTTCGCGCGCCTCGCGGCCGTCATCGCCATCGCTGTGGCCGGCACGGCCGCAGCGATCCATCTCGCGCGCGAGGAGAGTTCGACCACCACGAGGCCATCGCCGGCCGCCGCCGAAGCACCGCGCACCGATCCGCTGCGTGAGACGCTCCGACGCTGCCAGCAGATGGGCGAATCCGCAACGCGCGACCCCCAATGCCTCGCCGCATGGGAAGAAAATCGCCGCCGTTTCCTTTCGCCGGCAGCAGGGAACTAGGCCATGGAAGGCGCCGGCGTCATCGATCGCTTCCTCGAGGTCTTCACCTCCTACATCGACAGCGGCTTCGGTCTGCTCGGAGGCGAGGTGGCCTTCATAGCCTCGACGCTCATCGTCATCGACGTTACGCTCGCCGCCCTGTTCTGGGCCTGGGGCGTCGACGAGGACATCCTCGCGCGCTTCGTGAAGAAGACGATCTTCGTCGGAGTCTTCGCTTACCTGATCGGCAACTGGAACAGCCTGGCACAGATCGTCTTCGACAGCTTTGCCGGCCTCGGCCTCATGGCATCGGGCACCGGGTTTTCCGTTGCAGATCTGATGCGTCCCGGCCGTGTCGCCCAGACCGGATTGGATGCCGGCCGGCCGCTGCTCGAATCCATTTCCGATCTGATGGGCTACTGGAGCTTCTTCGAGAACTTCATCCAGATCGCCTGCCTGCTGTTCGCCTGGGCGCTCGTGCTGCTCGCTTTCTTCATCTTGGCCGTCCAGCTGTTTGTGACGCTCATCGAATTCAAGCTGACCACATTGGCCGGATTCGTGCTGATCCCGTTTGGCCTCTTCAGCCAGTCCGCCTTCATGGCCGAGCGCGTGCTTGGCAACGTCATCTCCTCGGGGATCAAGGTCCTGGTCCTCGCTGTCATCATCGGCATCGGATCAACCCTGTTCGGCGAGTTCACGTCCGGTTTTGGTGGCGAGGAGCCGACCATCGACGACGCCATGGCAATCGTCTTGGCAGCGCTCTCCCTCCTCGGTCTCGGCATCTTCGGACCGGGCATCGCCAACGGCATCGTTTCCGGCGGGCCGCAACTCGGTGCCGGCGCCGCAGTCGGGACCGGTATCGCGGTCGGTGGGGCAGCGATCGCCACGGGTGGCGGCGCCGTGCTGGCTGCCAAGGGTGGAAAGGCTGCCTGGTCGGCGAGTGCCGCCGGCGTTCGGGGCGGCGCCGCGTTGGCCGGCGGCGCTTCGACCGCCTATTCGCTCGCCTCTGCCGGCGAGACCGGACCGGCGGGTGTCGCCGCGGGGCTCGCCAGCGTCGCGCGCGCCGCAGGCGCGGCAGCGGGCTCGCCGCTCAAGCGCGCAGCATCGCGCGTGTCACAAAGCCTCGGCGCCTCCTTCGATAGTGGTGGCCGCGCGGCCTTCGCAGCGACCGGCGGTTCGTCCTCGATGGGCACTGTCGGCGGCGGCACCACGGAGCCGCGTGCACCATCCACATCCACCGATGATCCGCCGGCCTGGGCCCGTCGAATGCGGCATAGCCAAGCCATGAGCCACGGCGTCACCGCCGTCGCTCACGCCGTGCGATCTGGCGACAACCACGGCGCCGGCGCTTCCATCAGCCTTTCCGAGAGAGACCGCACATGAGCTTCTTCAAACGAGCCTCCACTCACTACGGCAAAACGCCGGAGCCTGAGACACCATACCAACGCGCCGCCAAGGTCTGGGACGAGCGCATCGGATCGGCGCGCGTACAGGCCAGAAACTGGCGGCTCATGGCCTTCGGCTGCCTGATCCTGTCTGCTGGCTTCTCAGGTGCCCTGGTCTGGCAGTCGGCGCGCGGCACCGTCGTGCCATGGGTTGTAGAGGTGGATAGAACCGGGGAGGCCCGCGCAATCGAACCGGCCGTTGCCGACTATCGCCCCACCGATCCACAGATCGCATTCCATCTGGCGCGCTTCGTAGAACAGGTTCGCTCGATCTCCGCCGATCCGATCATCGTGCGCCAGAACTGGCTGCGAGCCTACGAGTTCACCACCGATCGCGGTTCCGTGGCTCTCAACGACTATGCGCGCTCCAACGACCCATTTACGCGCGTAGGCAAGCAGCAGGTCAGCGTCGAGGTCTCGAGCGTGATCCGCGCCTCGCCGGATTCGTTCCGCGTCGCCTGGACCGAGCGCCACTACGAAAACGGCCAGCTTGCCGGCACCGAGCGCTGGACCGCTATCCTCACCGTGGTGATCCAGCCGCCGCGCGATGCCGAGCGGCTGCGCCGCAACCCGCTGGGTGTCTTCATCAATGCCATCAACTGGTCAAAGGAGCTGGGGCAATGACCAGGCCGACGATCCGCAAAGCCGATTTTCCGGCTTTTATCAAACCCGTATCCACGCTTGGCGTGCTCGTCGTGTCCACCGCTACGCTCGTGGCCTGCGCCACCGCGCCGAAGCCGCCGCAGATCAATTACGACGCCAACGTACCGCCCTTGCCGGCTGTCGCCATCAGCACGGGCGACGGTCCGCCGCGTCCCATTCTTGTGCCGCCCAGTTGGACCCCGGCCAGGGGTGGCGATCCCGCGACCACGCCGACCGGTCGGGTCGAAAACGCCAACACCGCCGCACGTGTAGAACCGCGCAAGGAGGGGTACTACAACTCGATCCAGATCTATCCGTGGAGCGAGGGCGCGCTCTATCAGGTGTATGCGGCACCCGGGCAGATCACCAACATCGCGCTGGAGCCCGGCGAGAGTCTGACCGGCGCTGGTCCAATCGCCGCCGGTGACACCGCGCGTTGGATTATCGGCGATACAGAAAGCGGAAGCGGTGCGACCCGGCGTGTCCATGTTCTGGTGAAGCCGACCCGAACGGACATCACGACGAACCTGGTCATCACCACTGACCGGCGCACTTATCTGATCGAGCTGCGCGCGGGCGAGAAGCCCTACATGCCGGCCGTCGCCTGGGCCTATTCACGAGCCGCATCGCAGCGCACGAACGTTCCCACCGCTCCCGTTATTCCGGCCGTTGCGGCGCGGATCCATCGGTACGGGCTGACCGGCGACAGGCCGCCCTGGCGGCCGATGTCTGTATTTGACGATGGGCGCCGCGTCTATGTCGTTTTCCCGCGCGGGATCGTCCAGGGCGAGATGCCCCCAATATTCGTCATCGGCCCGAAGGGAGAGCCCGAGGTCGTCAACAGCCGCATCCATCAGAACATCCTGATCGTCGATCGGCTGTTCGGCGCCGCTGAACTGCGTCTCGGCAACGGAAAGCACCAGCAAACCGTCAGGATCATGCGAACCGATGGGAGGCCATCGTCATGAGCGAGACGGAAATTGGCAATACGATGGGAGCTTCGCCCACGACAGCGAGCACTGAGCCGACCATGCGGCTGCGCAGCGACGCGCCGCGTGTCACCCGCATTTCCCGAAGGGTGCTCGCCGGCCTTGGGCTCGTCGCCGGTCTCGGTGTAGGTGGCGCCCTGATCTATGCGCTCCAGACAGCCGATCGGCAGCAGCCGGGCGATGAACTGTTCACGACCGAGCGCCGCCAGACGGCGGATGGCTTGCAGGGTCTGCCGTCCGACTACAGCGGCATCCCTCAACTCGGCCCCCCGCTTCCCGGAGACCTCGGCGGCCCCATCAAGCGCGCCAGGGATGAGGGGCGACCGATCCCAGCCGAGGTGTTGCCCACGCAGCAGCCGAATCCGGAGGAACAAAGGCGCCTTGCGGAAAAGGAAGCTGCCCGTACCAGCGAAGTCTTCTTCCAGACCCGATCCGCGACCGCTACGGGTATTCCGACCTTACAACCGGCGCTCGGCGGAACAGCGCCCAACCTCGCCGGAGCCGGAACGCAGGACAAGCAGCTTGCCTTTCTCAATGCCGATGTCGATCGCCGCACCGTCGCGCCCGACCGCGTGACGGCGGCGGCCTCACCCTATGTACTTCAGGCCGGATCGGTCATTCCCGCCGCGCTCATTACCGGGATCAGGTCCGACCTTCCCGGCCAGATCACCGCGCAGGTCACGCAGCAAATCTACGACAGCCCCACCGGCAATCTGCTCATCATCCCTCAAGGGACGAGGATCATCGGCGAATACGACAACGGCGTCGCTTTCGGGCAACGGCGCATCCTGCTGGTCTGGAACCGGCTGATCTTCCCCAATGGCCGGTCGATGGTCCTCGAGCGACAGCCTGGATCCGATACCCAAGGCTATGCCGGACTTGAGGATGGGGTCGACCATCACTGGTGGGACCTGATGAAGGCCGCCGGCCTCTCGACACTGCTCGCGGTCGGTGCGGAACTGACCATGAGCGACGAGGATCGGCTCATACAGGCGATCCGCAGTGGCGCCCAGGACACCATCAACGATGCGGGCCAGCAGATCATCCAGAAGCAATTGCAGGTCGCGCCCACGCTCACCATCCGGCCCGGATTCCCGGTCCGTGTGATTGTAACAAGAGACCTAGTGCTCGAACCCTACGGAGGAGGCCAATGACAAAGCTCAAGCTCGGCGCGATCCCGGACGACAAGTCTGTCAAGGTGACAGTGGAACTTCCAGCGGCGCTGCATCGCGACCTCGTGACCTATGCGGAAGTACTCTCACGTGAGTCCGGACGGCAGGTTAGCGACCCGATGCGCTTGATCGTTCCGATGCTGCAACGATTCATCGCGACCGATAGAGGTTTCGCACGTTCGCGCAAGGCATCTCCTGGAGCCTAGCCATCCAACTTGCAGCTAGGTGGTCAAGCGAGCACAGCCAGATTCCCGCACGATGTCGAGCAGTCGCTTGAGCGCGGGATTGGGGTTGGTGTCCATCCAAACCGCACGTAGCGACAGGGCATTTCGAGCCACTAGCGGAACGAGGACGACTCCATCGGTGGCAGCGCGAAGGGAAGAGCCGACGACGATAGTCACACCAAACCCCATAGCCACCATGTTGATGAGATTGCATTGACCCGCGCGATGCAATTGTATGTTCGGGCTAACACCCCATTTCGCCGCCCGGCGGATGAGGTGATCTTCAATTTCGGGTCCCGAGCCGCCGTCGCTAAGGATAAAGCGCTCACGCCGAAGTTCTTCCAGGTTCAATCTGCGCGCACCGGCAAGAGAATGAGATTTCGGCAGCACCGCGAGCATGCGTTCATTCCCCATATGCAGCGAGCGGAGCTCTCCGTGTCCCGCGACCTTCGTCACAAACGCCAAATCCACAGTGCGCTGCTGAACTGACGCGCAGCTCGCGCTCGATGTGGCCTCGACAATCTCGACCGAGATACCTCTGTACCTTTCTCGAAACCTCTCAAATACGTGACCCATCAGGATGAATGGCACGCTGACGGCGATCGCGAGTTCACCATGCTCGCCCCGCTGCAAAGCTCCAACACGCCGGGTGGCACGTCTGAAGTGATCGAATCCCAGTGTGACTTCTTCCAAGAATCGATTGCCGGCCGGCGTTGGTCGTATTCCCGCGTGCCCCCGCTCAAAGAGCTTTGCGCCGACACGATCCTCCAGGCTGCGGACGCTCCTACTCACTGTCGACTGCTGAACGTTCAGCGCGGCCGCTGCACGGCGAAAGCTGCCATGCTCCGCCGACGCGAAGGCGTATTGGAATAACCGGAAATCCGGGACAATGGCAGGCATGCCCGACCTCCGAGCTAGATCAGGCGGCTATTACGTGCCTAGAACAAGTTGCGAGAACGGGGCTTATGAGTTGCCCCATCTCACACACATTCAATGGGGAGGATTCAGAGATCGGCAAGCGACCGGCTAACGCCTTAGTGGAATCGATCTGCATCGGCGGAGAAAAGCGTTCTAACGGCCCTCCAACGCGTCTCAGGATACGCTCAAATCGGGTATCAGTTACGGTGACCACAGCCTCCTGATCGTGGGAGAGACCCCATTCGAGGATCGCCGAATTGCCCCCCATCAGCGCCGGCACGATCGAGTTGCAGGCGGTGAGGAACGGATAGTTCCAGGGCACGATCACCATCACCGTGGCCACGGCTGCCAACAGAGCCTCTGCATAGGCGACGCCAGCAACGTCAGTCTCCAAGCGACGGGCGTCCCGTTCCCTCACCACCGAATTCGCCGCCCTCTGAGCGGTCAGGTGCTCGTTGATCAGCTCCACAAGGGTCCGTCGCCCGCTCTCTGTCCTCGTTTCAACCATTGCCGCCTCAGCTCCCAAGCTGCCTTTCTCTTTTCCCCCCGAAGCGGTTCACCTGCCCCGAAAGGAGCAGGAGCCCTCGCTCCTCCTCCTCAAGTTCGCGCGGAGCAGCGGGAGAGAGGGACAAGCAGAAAACCGGAAGGGGGATCGCCCGCCCGTAGGGGCCAGCCGGAGATCTGCGATGCGTTGCACCGGGTCGATAAAACGTTGATTCAGGACGAGAGCACGATAGGATACGAAGATGAGCGAAGCGAAACGAAATCAGCGCCTGTAAGCCATTGATTAAGAATGGAAAAATATTTCTCCCTCCACCGGGAAATGAAAGTGATTTCAAGGAATTATTCAAGCGGTTGGCTGCGGCGGGTGCTGGTCGGCCATTGGGCAAGGACGGGTTTCCTGCAGGCCCATGGACGCCCGAGCTTCTCGCAGAGGCGATTTCACAGATTGATTCTAACCGGATTGGGGTAGATCTGCGAACGGTGCAGCTTTGGTTTCAAGAGAACGAGAAGGGAATCAGCACTGCCAATATTCGCTGGCTGGCGAGGGTTTTCGGCTGCGATGATCCGGTGGCGACCCGCGAATGGCAGATGGAGCTCAGTGCGGCGCGGTCGCGTTTAACGGCCAGGAGACGAGAATCTAAAAAAGAGGCAGGCAGCATTGCGCTGACGTCTCCGGATGCGGCGCTGACTTCGGCTTTCGATGACGGGACAGGGTCTCCCGCTGAACTGGCGCGGGACACTGACGCCAGGGGGCCGGGCCGGCGTTTCAGCCTGGCGAGGCGATCGGAGGCGCTTTTCAGTCGCGGATCTCCCTTGAACCTGCCAGCCTCGGTGTTTGCGGGTATCACCGCTCTCGGGTTTTTGTCGTATATTACGGGCATACACAACGTGACATACACCCGGGCGGATGGCGTCGTTAAGCAGGTCGGGTTTCTTTGGGCGGCGAACTGGATGTTCGCGTTCATGGTGTTCCTGCCGCTGTTTTTTGCCTTCGTGTCTGAGCTGGTGACCTTTTGGAAAGATGAAGGGCGCTCAAAGCTGGCAGGACACGGCGACCGGAAGGATAGGGACGACGCCTGGACGCGCAATGTCGAAGCATCATCCTATTCATATTGGGCGGTCTTTTTGATTTGCGTGATGTTCGCCGGTCTTTTCCAGTGGATCGGCGTGTGCCTGATCCCGCTGCTGAATGGCGGTGACGAGTATGCGACGGATTGGGGCACGATTGCGATTGTGCGGCCTGAGATCATATCGGCGCCGGTAGCGATCGTGTTCACAGGGCTTGCATATCTTTATATGTGCCTGTGCTTTTATCTTTTCTTCGCAGGTCTCATTTTGCTTTATACGGTCGTCGATGATCTTCGGAGAATTGGAGAGGCATCGAAAGACCGGCCGGAGGTGGATTATGAAAGCGAGCTGAATGAAGCTGGCCTCAGGGTGATGCGATGGATTTTCCGATGTACTGTTCTGGGCATTCTGATCGCCACTGTCATGAAACTTCAAAGCTCCTACCTGGCATCGAATGGAATGAATATTGTGGCCTGGCTGGTCGGCGATCTGTCTTCAGCCTGGTATGAGCACGACGATGCGAGCAATGGATTCAGCTATAGACTGCCGACACAATTCAGCAGCCTTGTTATCGTTATTTCGACCTGTTTTGTTTTTCTGTATGGCGCAATCCGTTTAGGCGTCGGAAGCCGGCTTCATGTGCCTTTGTGGAAGATGTCGGCGGTCGTAGCGTTGCTCGTTGCCGGCTATTTGCTGATCGGTGCATTTGCCGGTTTCTCGATCCTTCTGGGCGCCGGAGTGCTGTTCGCGATATACGGCCTGTTTGATCCATGGTTTGGGCGATGGCAAGCGAGTGAGTCGCAGAGTGTTGCATAGCTGGCTTGATCACTGGGATGAGCAGCGGGCGCGGCGCGGCGAGGAAGGAAAGAAAGCAACGGATTTCGTCCTTGATGCGGAACGCGCCTTTCCGGGCGCGAAGAAGGCGGCAAGCATCGAGGAGTTTTGCGTTCTTGCGGATAGTGTCCTGGCCGATCCAGCCTTCTTCGATGAGCCGAGCGGGAGCGGCCAGGGATTTGAAAGGGAAGAGGGGTGGCTCAGATTTCCGTCGGGCATTTCAACTGACATCGAAGCGAACAATGTAGTCTGGGCGAAAATCACGGAAAGCGGGTCGCTCGATCGGGCGATGGTGGTTTTTCACCACTGGAATGCAAGCGCGCGGAATCGCCAGATTGCCAATTTCCTCTCACTGCTTGGCGTCACGGTTGTCGAGATCGCCATGCCTTATCATTTCGAGCGCAGCCGCCCTGGCTCCGCCCATGCCGATTACATGCTCAGCCCGAATCTCGGCCGGACGATCCAGTCTGTCAGGCAGGGCGTATGCGACGGGCGAAAGCTCATAGCTTGGCTGAAGAGCCAGGGCTACCGGGAGATTTCGGTTCTCGGCATGAGCCTGGGCTCCTGGGTTGCGGGGTTGGTCGCGGCGCATGACCCGGCCGTGACGAAAGCCTCGCTGTTTCTTACGGGGGGAAGTTTAGCGGATATGGTTTGGACGGGTCGCGCGACACGATCCATACGTGATAGCCTTGAGCCTGAGATTGAGCTGACCGATCTCAGAAGGGCCTGGGGTCCACTTAACTTGGAGAATTATGCGCATAGTTTGGCACGGTCCGATCTCGATCTTCACGTTGTATTGGCTAAGAGAGACAAAGTGGTGTTGCCAGAGCTATCGGAGAAGCTCATGCAGAGGCTGAAGGACGCCGGAGCTAGGCTAAATATTTTGGAATTAAACTGTGGTCACTATTCGCTCGCTATTCCACCTTACATTTTGTTCGCCGGTTTGAGCTTGAAGCGGTTTCTGTCGTGAGCTGACAAGTTGGCCCGGCGAGGATGAGCGTGGCATTGGCCGTCAGGCCGTTAAACGGCTTGAAATCCCCGCTTCTAGTCGGCTCCAAATTTTCCAATAACATGTCGGCGTTGGGTCAGCCGCTGCAAGCAGGCAATCATTGCTGGCATGTTTGCATGCATGCAAACATGCCAGGCTGGCGGCTGGCTAGTAGTTCAGTGACAGATGTGTGGATCCACATTGCGGCCATCCGGGCCGTTCCGCACAATGCTTCGATGAAGAATCGGCTTGGAGGACGTTGAGAGCATGAAGGTCGATGGCTCCTGCCACTGCGGGACGATCAGGTTCGAGGCCGACATCGATCCCGAGCGCGTCCGGATCTGCCACTGTACTGACTGCCAGTCCCTGTCAAGATCGGCCTTCCGGATAGTCGCCCCAACCAGCGAGGCGAATTTCAGCCTGCTCGCCGGCATCCCGAAACAGTACATCAAACGATCGGCGCAAAGCGGAACTCGGCGCGTCCAGGCATTGTTCGCGGTGGTAGCATTAGAACGTACAACCTTAAGGTTATGAGTTTGCCAGAATGCTGCGGCATCACTTCGGGATAATCACATTTTTCTCACTGCGAAGTTGCACGCCATACTTTCCTTGCACACGCTTTGAACGGCCGCCTTATCCATTTGGCGTCGATTGCTCCAATTGAACTTCAGTGCAACCCCGTTGAGTATCCTCGGATGGCTGGCGGCGAACGAAGAAATTGAACACACTCTTCCTACTCATGGCGCAGTATGAGGGACGCGTGATTGTCCCCGCTGAGACCGTGTGCAAGGATTATTTTTCCCACCTGACGCTCACCAAGTTCTTACGCAAAGTGAGCGTTGGGGAAATTGAGCTTCCGCTAACCCGAGCAGAAAGAAGCCAGAAGAGTGCCAAAGGCGTTCATCTCCAGGACCTAGCTTCATACCTCGATAAGCGGCGCGAAATCGCACTGTCTGAAATGCGCGCCTTCCGACGTGGCTAGTGCTCCGGTGGCATCTTGGCGCTTGGAGTTCAGCAATCCCGAGATGACTCACAGGATGCTACCTCCGTCGGCCATTCGTGCCCCCTTCTCCTCGTGCGGATCGAAGAGTCAGAAGTGTGCCAAAGGCGTTTATCTCGCCGATTTGGCCAAATACCTCGAGTTCCGCGCAGAGGCGGCAAGAAGGGAAATAAAGGGGCTCAATGAGTAGCGGACGGACCTCTGCGGCGGTGTGGCTACTCACCCCTGAGCTCTGACGGTAGTGCCTGAGATTCGCGAAACCGTGCGACAGGCCCTAAATAACTTTGCATGGACAGGGATATCAGCCAGGCGCAGAGCGCCACCGGCGCGTCGGCTACGGTTGCATTCATCGATCTTGCGGGCTTTAGCGCCATCGCGGATGTTTATGGCGATGCAGCGGCAATCGATGTGCTCGAGATTTTCGAGAGTATGGTCCGCGAGGCGCTTGCTGGCTACGAGCCTCCGATCAAGTGGATCGGGGATGAAGCGATGCTCTCGTTTCCGGAGCCGGAAGTCGCGATCCCGGCGCTTGGAGCGCTGTTGCAGGCATGCAGAAAAGAACCGCGCCTGCCGCTGACGCGGGCCGCGCTGAACCATGGGCCGGTCATCCGCAGAGCAGGTGATCTGTTTGGATCGACCGTCAATATAGCGGCACGCATTGCTGCGCTTGCATCCCCCGGTCAATTGCTTGCTACTCAACCCATTGCCGACGCCGCTGCCGCCAAAGGCATTCTGGTCCGAAATCTTGGAAAGGTGGCGCTACGCTCGGTCGCAGACGAATGCCCGCTTTATGAGATCGAGCTTGCCCCTTCGCCTGACCCGGCCTGGATCGATCCCGTGTGCAAGATGCATGCTCCGTATGCATCCTATCGACGGGCTGCCCCGGAAGGGCCGTGGTTTTGTTCGCCGCGTTGTGAAGAGGCATATCGGAAGTCGCCGCAGACCTATCCACTGGCTCGGTGACACGCTCCCCTAACTGCCTGGCGCCCCCTCTTAGTCTATACTCATTGCGGAGGTGAGATATGCTATGGTGCCGAAATCACCGCAACATAATCCGCTGCCACGAGTGGCACACTACGACAGCCGCTCTGACCGCGCTTCACATCATCGCTCAGCTGCCGCACGATGTTGGCGGTCTTGCGGATATCGGTTTTGCTGAGAGCGACGCCCATGGTCGAGGCGACGCACGGGCACTTCCACGTGCCCGACCAGAGCCTCGTAGAACATGGTGAAAGGCGCCGAGCGCTCTACCGGCAGCGCCGCCGCGTTGAACGCTGCCTCTATAGTCTCGATTGCTTCGGCCCGATCACGGACGCCTGGTGCCGGCACACCTCAAACTCAAGAATGTTACCGAGGTCGATTTCGAGATCTGGCAGGCCTGTTCGGCCAGACGGCGGCTGAACTCTTCGCTCCGGAAACGGCGGCGGTGTTTGTCGACCGAGCTGAGCGGATCGCGACAAGCCTGAAGCTGGCGATGTTCTTTCGTCTCGCTCCCGCCGTGACCGTCTGTGGCAAACAGGCTGGCTTCGGCGAAACTCGGCCGGTTTTGATTTCGCGCAAGGAACGCATCCCGAGAGATTCCTAATTTCGTCGCATGGCCCTCAATCTTTTCGTCGGCACGATCGTCATAAGCATGACGGTCCTGATTCACACCTTCGGTCTGATCGCCGTTACCCATGCGATGGGGCATCTGGTCGGACGGTTTCGCATGCACGGTCGCCGCAGCCGTATAGTCGCGATGATCAGTGTAGTGATGGGGCTGTTTGCCATCATAACCACTGAGGTTTGGCTATGGGCAGGGCTCTACCGATTGCTCGATATCTTTGCCGACTTCGAAACCGCACTGTATTTCTCGACCATTACATTTTCGACGGTCGGCTATGGCGATGTCGTACCCGCTCACGGGTGGCGCGTGCTGGCGGCGCTCGAGGGGGTGAACGGGTTTCTGCTCATTGGCTGGTCGACCGCCTATCTGATCGCGGCTGGCACCCGAATCGGCCCATTCAAGACCGGAGAGCATTTCTGATCAGGCCGGTGCTCAGACTGCCACCGAATGCTTGGCTTTACCGGTTTCGAAATATTTGTCGAACCTGGCCGCTATACTGCGAACAAACGGACGATTTTCCACCGGCACTACGAAACTGTCGCCATTCAGTTCCAGCAACCGAGCAGGATCACGAAGGGCGACGGAACTCGCCTGGAGCAGAAGCTTCTGGCCGATTTCGCCGAAGCGTTCGACCAGATCGATCGCCGAGAAGGCGAAATCGCACATCAGCCTTTCGATAATCCAGCCGCGCACGCGGTCATCTTCCGACAACTCGATGCCGCGCACGGCAGCCAGACCTCCCTGCTCCACCATGCGTCCGTATTCGGCGGTCGCCGGCATGTTCTGTGCATAGCCTTGGTGGAACTGGCTGATCGATGAAGGACCAAGCCCGATCAGTGTCTCACAGCGATCCTCGGTATAGCCCTGGAAGTTCCGGTGCAAGGTTCCGGTCCGTGCCGCAACGGCCAGCGCATCACCGGATCTGGCGAAATGATCGAACCCCACGGCTTGATACCCTGCCTTCAGCATAAGGCCAGCGGCAATTTGCGATTGAGCGAAGCGTTCGACCGAATTCGGCAGCCACGCTTCGTCAATCATCGTCTGGTGCTTCTTAAACCAGGGCACATGCGCATAGCCGAAAAGCGCCATCCTGTCCGGCTCCAGAGTCAGCGCCTGCGCCACGGTGGAGGAGACGCTGTCCCGGGTCTGATGCGGCAAGCCGTAGAGCAGGTCGAGATTGACTGATTCGACGCCGCGCGAACGAACGCCCTCGACTACCGCTTTGGTCTGCAGAAAACTCTGCTCGCGGTTGATCGCCTTCTGCACCTTCGGATCGAAATCCTGGACGCCGAGGCTTGCTCGGGTCATGCCGATTTCGGCGAGTGCATCGAGGCGGGCGTCGTCCATATCGTTGGGTTCGATTTCGACGCTGATCTTGGCGCCGGGAAGAAACTCGAAACTGTTGCGCAGGACAGTTCCCAGCGCCACCATATCCTCGGGTTTGAGCATCGTCGGCGAGCCACCGCCGAAATGGACAGCACCCACACGGCCCTTGCCTCCGACAAGACTGGCGACGGTAGCTATTTCAGCGTGCAGTGAGCGCAGATACGTGGTCACCGGTTCGTAATGGCGTGTCTGCTTGGTGTGGCACGCACAGAACCAACAAAGCTTGTCACAGTAGGGGATGTGCAGGTACAGCGAGATCTCGTCGCCATCATCGAGCCCCTGCAACCAACCTCGATAGACGGCAGCATCAACGCCTGAATGAAAATGCGGCGAGGTCGGGTAACTGGTGTAGCGGGGGACATTCTCGCCAAGCTTGGCAGCCAATTCCGGTCGCATGTCGCCTTCCATCATCCTTGCAAGGCTGAATTCTGGCCGTAGGTCGCCACCGTCGCCTTGATTTCGGTCAAGGCCCTCCGCGGACAAACTGCCGCAACAGATTTTCTGCCGCCGATGCTATCTTATGGGCACCTTGGATCCGTCGGGACGATTATGATGACAGTGCGGGAGGACGTTCACAGTGCCGGCATTCCAGTACTTTGCCAGTCTTGCGAGGCACGGCATCGCGGAGTCTGTGGTGCGCTCGATCCCGACCAGTTGGTCGCACTCGCCAAGACCTCGTCAAAACACAGGGTTGAGCCCGGGATCGAACTGATCGGCGACGCCGAGACCGTCGACAGCTATTCGAATGTGCTTTCGGGTGTGGTCAAGCTGACAAAGAGCCTTTCCGACGGTCGCCAGCAGATCGTCGGCCTCCAGTTTGCGCCCGACTTTCTGGGCCGGCCGTTCAAGGTGGAAAGCGCGATCAACGCGGAAGCCGCAACCGCCGTTTCCCTGTGTTCGTTTCCGAAGGCCGCCATCGAACGGATGATGAAGGAATCGCCGGAACTCGAGGATCGCCTGCTCAAGCAGACGCTGAACGAGCTCGACGAAGCACGCGACTGGATGCTGACGCTGGGGCGCAAGACCGCTTCGGAAAAGGTGGCAAGCTTCTTGCTGATGATCGCCAGGAATATCGATCCCACGGTCAACCCCACCGCAAGATCGGCGACCTTCGACCTGCCGCTGACACGCGCCGACATCGCCGACTTTCTTGGGCTGACGATCGAGACGGTGAGCCGCCAGCTGACCAGGCTAAGAACGGACGGCGTGATCCGGATCGAGAACAACCGGCATGTGACTATCGACAGCCTAAGCCGACTGGAGCGACGCTCCGGCGCTTAGATTGCGCCTTGGTCGATGATCCCGATCGCCGGCAAGACATGCTCGCGTTCAAATGCGATGTGACGGCGCATGCTTTCGAAGAAGCCACGCAGCATGAAGCCGACCGCCTCGGCATTCTCGACTCTCTCGCCATGGCCGATCGCCAGCAGGATTTCAGTCACCTCCCCGGCAAAGCATTCGTCTTCGACGTGTTCGGCGCGCAATCGCCGGGTTGAGGCAATGTTGTTGCTGCCGCCTGTAGCGGCCTCATAGGCGGGAAAGATGATCGTTTCTTCATATTGATGAATATTGCGCAACAACGGAACGATTGCGTTGGCTATGCCAAGGCACTTCAGGCGATCGACATTCGGCAAAGCGTCCGCGATTTTCTCCAGAGCATCACAGAGCTGCAGTTTTTCCCTGTGCGCGCGCGTCATCACTGCGCTTGGGATTGCCTCTCTGCTGGATCGGCCAGCTAGCATCGAATTCTCGCGGCGCACTTCGAACAGCGACGATCCCCGCTCTTTCTCTTCGTTCAATGGCCGCCTCCCACTCGTTCGCAAAACCAACGCTGCCCAATCCAAAACCATGCAGCTTTGATTTGGATCAAGGCGGCGACGATGTAGCCGCGGAATTGGTGTTGCTGCGGATTGGCGTCCGCGCATCGGGATCAGCGGTCGGGGACATGTCATGAAGTTCGGCACAGAAATCGTCACTTTGGGCCTTTTCGCTTTTCTGGCGCTGGTGGCAGCCGGCTTCGGCGTGGACGAGCCGTTTCGTCAGCACATGTGGGTGCTGTTCTTCGTGCTGCTTGGCTTTGTCGTCGTCCTTCTGCGCAACACCAGCTTTGTGCCAGCAGCATCGGTCGATCCTTCTGCCTACATGGATGGGCCAATCCGCTACGGCGCCATCGCCACCATGTTCTGGGGTGTTGTCGGCATGCTTGTCGGCGTGGTCATCGCGCTGCAGCTTGCCTATCCGGATCTCAACATCGAGCCCTGGTTCAACTTCGGCCGCCTGCGGTCATTGCACACATCCGGCGTCGTTTTTGCCTTCGGCGGCAACGCGCTCATCTGCACGTCCATGTATGTCGTGCAGCGCACCAGCCGCGCCCGGCTGTTCGGCGGCAATCTCGCCTGGTTCGTGTTCTGGGGTTATCAGCTCTTCATTGTCATGGCCGCGACCGGCTACCTGCTTGGCATCACCGAGAGCCGCGAATACGCCGAGCCCGAATGGTATGTGGACATATGGCTGACCATCGTCTGGGTCGCCTACCTCGTCCTGTTCCTCGGCACCATCCTGAAGCGCAAGGAACCGCATATCTACGTCGCCAACTGGTTCTATCTGTCCTTCATCGTGACCATCGCGATGCTGCACCTGATCAACAATCTGTCGATGCCGGCGTCTCTCCTGGGCTCCAAGAGCTACTCCGCCTTCTCCGGCGTCCAGGACGCCTTGACGCAATGGTGGTACGGCCACAATGCCGTCGGCTTCTTCCTCACAGCCGGCTTCCTTGGCATGATGTATTATTTCGTGCCCAAGCAGGCGAACAGGCCAGTCTATTCCTACCGGCTGTCGATCATCCACTTCTGGGCGATCATCTTTCTCTACATCTGGGCCGGGCCGCATCACCTGCACTACACCGCCCTGCCCGACTGGGCGCAAACGCTCGGCATGGTGTTTTCGATCATGCTTTGGATGCCCTCCTGGGGAGGCATGATCAACGGCCTGATGACGCTGTCCGGCGCCTGGGACAAGCTGCGCACCGATCCGATCATCCGCATGATGGTGATGGCCATTGCCTTCTACGGCATGTCGACCTTCGAAGGTCCGATGATGTCGATTAAGGCGGTCAATTCGCTGTCGCACTACACCGACTGGACCATCGGGCATGTCCATTCCGGCGCGCTCGGCTGGGTAGGCATGATCTCGTTCGGCGCGATCTATTACATGGTGCCGAAGCTGTGGAACCGTGAACAGCTCTATTCTCTGCGGCTCGTTACCTGGCACTTCTGGCTGGCGACCCTCGGGATCGTCGTCTACGCCGCGGTGATGTGGGTTTCCGGCATCATGCAGGGCCTGATGTGGCGCGAGTACGACAAGCAAGGCTTCCTGGTCTACTCGTTCGCCGAGACCGTGGCCGCCATGCATCCCTACTACGTCATGCGCGCCGTGGGTGGCGCGATGTATCTCGCCGGTGCTGTCATCATGACCTGGAACATCACCATGACCATCCTCGGCTACCAACGCGAGGAGGAGCCGATGCCAGCCTCCATCCCCGCCCTTCAGCCCGCACAATAAGGAGCCAGAAAATGGGCTTGATGGACAAACACGCGATCATCGAGAAGAACGCCACGCTTCTTCTCGTTGGTTCCCTCCTGGTGGTGACGATCGGTGGCATCGTCGAAATCGCACCGCTCTTCTATCTCGACAACACGATCGAGAAGGTCGAGGGCATGCGGCCCTATTCGCCGCTCGAACTCGCCGGACGCAACATCTATGTGCGTGAGGGCTGCTACCTCTGTCACAGCCAGATGATCAGGCCGTTCCGTGACGAGGTCGAGCGCTATGGTCACTACAGCCTGGCAGCCGAGTCGATGTACGATCACCCGTTCCAGTGGGGATCGAAGCGCACCGGGCCGGACCTCGCCAGGGTCGGAGATCGCTACTCGAACGAGTGGCACGTTCAGCATCTTGTCGAGCCGCGTTCGGTGGTGCCGGAATCGATCATGCCGAGCTATGCCTTCCTGAAGGATACCGCGATCGAGGTGAAGGACTTCTCGACGCACCTTATCGCAAACAGGCGCGTCGGTGTCCCCTACTCCGATGACATGATCGCTCACGCCAGAGATGACATTATGGCGCAGGCCGATCCCAATGCCGACACATCCGACCTGGAAGGCCGCTATCCGAAGGCCAAGCTCGGTGACTTCGACGGCAATCCGCAACAGGTGACCGAGATGGATGCCCTGGTCGCTTATCTGCAGATGCTCGGCACGCTGGTCGATTTCAAGACCTACGACGAAGCCGCTGGCTACCGCTGAGGAGAAGGACCATGGATTACCACTGGATGAGAGAGTTCGCCGACAGTTGGGCCCTGCTCGCCATGGCACTTTTCTTCGTCGGAACGGTCGCCTTCGCATTCCGTCCCGGGAGTGGCAAGCAGGCCGATGAAGCCGCCCGCATTCCTCTGAAGGACGACTGATCATGAGCGATGAACATATCGACGAAGTGTCGGGCATCTCCACCACCGGCCACGAGTGGGATGGTATCAGGGAGCTCAACAACCCACTTCCGCGCTGGTGGGTCATAACGTTCTACATCACCATCGTCTGGGCGATCGGCTACACCATCGCCTATCCGGCATGGCCGATGCTGACCTCGGCGACCAAGGGCGTGCTTGGCTATTCGAGCCGCGACGACGTCAACAACGAGCTTGCTGCGGCCGAAATCGCCAAGGCGAAATATGCCGCAGCGATACAATCGAAAACCGTCTCGGAGATTGCCGGCGACGACGCGTTGCGCGAATTCGCTGTTGCCGCAGGCAGCGCTGCGTACAAGGTCAATTGCGTGCAGTGCCACGCTTCCGATGCCCAGGGGTCCAAGGGCTTTCCCAACCTCAATGACGATGACTGGTTGTGGGGCGGCACGGCCGAGCAGATCCAGCAAACGATCACGCACGGCATACGCTTCGCATCCGTCCCGGGTACACGCCTATCGGAAATGCCGGCTTTTGGCGAGATCATCACCCGCGATCAGGTCGCACAGGTCAGTACCTATGTCGCCAGCCTGTCCGGCCCGGTTCAAGATGCAAAACTGGTCGAGCCGGGCGCCAAGGTCTTCGCCGAAAACTGCGTAGCCTGCCATGGCGACAATGCAAAGGGCAACAAAGAGCTCGGCGCGCCCGATCTGACCGATGCGATCTGGCTCTACGGGTCGAACGAAACGGCAATCGCCGCGCAGGTCCGCGCACCCAAGCACGGCGTGATGCCGGCCTGGGTTGAGCGTCTTGGCGAGACCAAGGTCAAGGAGCTAGCGGTCTACATCCATTCGCTTGGTGGTGGGGAATAGAGGGGGGTCCTATTCCCGGCCCTTCGCCAGCCAAGCGACGAGGCCCGGCTTGCGCCGGGTCTCGACTGCAATCCGGCGTTCGCGATTGACTTGCATCAACGCGCACCACGCCACCCTGCGGCAAGGCTTGTTCAACGCGGCATTTCGGGCACCGGCAAAAGAACAAAGTCCGACTGCGCACACCGAGACCATAAGCTGCGCGACTGGAGTTTCTCGTGCTGGACAATACGCAGATAGAACGGCTCGAAGCCGAGGCGGTCAACTCCGCCAAGGTCCGCCAGCCGCTGTATGCACCGCGCAAGAAGATATTTCCCAAGCGCGCCTCGGGCAGCTTTCGCCGCTTCAAGTGGCTGGTGATGGCGATCACGCTGGGCATCTACTACCTGACGCCCTGGCTGCGCTGGGATCGAGGTCCGTTTGCTCCCGATCAGGCCGTGCTGATCGATCTTGCCAACCGCCGCTTCTATTTCTTTTTCATCGAGATTTGGCCGCAGGAATTCTTCTATGTCGCCGGCCTTCTCGTTATGGCCGGCATCGGCCTTTTCCTAATCACATCCAGAGTTGGCAGAGCCTGGTGCGGCTATACCTGTCCGCAGACCGTATGGGTCGATCTGTTTCTGGTTGTGGAGCGCGCGATCGAGGGAGATCGCAATGCCCGCATGAAACTCGACGCCGGACCGTGGACCGCGCGCAAGCTTGTGCTGCGTGTATCGAAACACGCGATCTGGCTGGCCATAGCGGCAGCGACCGGCGGCGCCTGGATCTTCTATTTCGCCGATGCGCCATCGCTGATTGGCGAGGTCTTCGCTGGCACCGCTGCGCCGGTCGCCTACATCACCATCGGCGTGCTGACGGCTACCACCTACACATTCGGCGGGATGATGCGCGAGCAGGTCTGCACTTATATGTGCCCGTGGCCGCGCATCCAGGCGGCCATGCTCGACGAAAATTCGCTCACCGTGACCTACAATGACTGGCGTGGCGAACCTCGGTCGCGGCACGCCAAGAAGGTCCAGGCCGCGGGGCAGCTCGTCGGAGACTGCGTCGATTGCAATGCCTGCGTCGCGGTCTGCCCGATGGGAATCGACATTCGCGACCGTCAGCAGCTCGAATGCATCACTTGCGCGCTGTGCATCGATGCCTGCGACGGCGTCATGGCCAAGCTCGGCAAGGAGCCCGGGCTGATCTCTTATGCGACGCTGTCCGATTACAACGCCAACATGGCGGTGGCGACTGCTGGCGGCTCTTGCTCGGTGAACCCTTCGCTGGTCCGAACCGGCAGCGGCGCTTTCTCCGATAAGTTGGCCCATTTCCATATCCGCAAGATCTTCAGGCCACGGACCTTCGTCTACATGGGAGCTTGGTCGGCAGTCGGTCTCGCCCTGCTCTATTCGCTGCTGACGCGCGACCGGCTCGAAGTCAACGTTCTGCACGACCGCAACCCGCAATTCGTCACGCTGTCCGACGGTTCGATCCGCAACGGCTACACCGTCAAGCTGCTCAATATGATCCCCGAGCCAAGGACGATCGTTGTCACGATGCAGGGCCTGCGGGGAGCCGAAATGAGCGTCGTCGGTATCGACCTTCCCGCAGACCGGTCCTTCGCCGTCGCGGTCGAACCCGACCGCCTGAAGATGCTGAAGGTTTTCGTGCGCCAGCCGGTGGACCAGGTCGGAAGCGCGACACAAACATTCAAATTCCGCGTCGAGGACAAGGCGAGTTTCGAAACGGACGAATACACCGCCACCTTCAACGCCCCGGAGATCGTCAGATGAGCGCCCATACGCAAAAAAACCGCGAATTCACCGGCAGGCATATGTTGCTCATCATACTCAGTTTTTTCGGCGTGATCGTTGGTGTGAATCTGACCATGGCAACGCTCGCCAGCACGAGCTGGACCGGCCTCGTCGTCGAAAACTCCTATGTGGCCAGCCAGCAATTCAACCGAAAGGCCGAGGAAGGGCGTGCGCAGGCGGCACTCGGCTGGACCGGCAAATTGACGATCTCTTGGGGCGAAGTCCGCTACAGTCTCAACGATGCCGCCGGCAAGCCGGTTCCCTTGCGTAGCGTCAAGGTGCTGTTTCGTCATCCTGCCTACGAGGGCGCGGACAAAGCCGTCACTCTCGCCGTTGCCTCGGGCCAGGAATTTGCCGCGCGGCACACACCAAGGGATGGCGTCTGGATCGTCGAAGTCGACACGGATGCCGGTCTGGCAGAATCCTATCGCGACGTTCGCCGGATCATGATTTCTCACGGAGCACTGCAATGAGCTGCTGTGCGCCGGGCGCTGAAATGGCGCTGGATCTGGGCGGAGCGACATCCAGCTTGCCATCGAGCCAGGAGATCAGGTTGGCAAGCCGCTCGCTTGACGATGACCTTCGCCAGACCGATCTGTCGGTGCCGACGGTTCACTGCGCGGCCTGCATCCAGGCGATCGAGACGGCTCTCGGAAAGCTCGATCGCGTCGAGCGCGCTCGTGTCAACCTTTCGACCAAACGGGTCTCGGTCCAGTGGCGTGGGAACGAGGCTCCTCCCATCGTCGCTGCACTAGAGCTGCTGGGCTACCCGGCGCATCTTTTCGATCCGGAGATTCATGAAAAAGACAAGACGCTTTCGGAACTGATCCGGGCCGTCGCGGTCGCCGGCTTTGCTGCGGGCAATATCATGCTGCTTTCCGTCTCGGTCTGGTCGGGCGCGGAAGGCGCGACGCGTGACCTGTTCCATTGGGTCTCGGCGCTGATCGCTATCCCGGCGCTCGCCTTCGCCGGCGGAATCTATTTCCGATCGGCATGGAATGCGTTGCGTCACGGGCGCATGAACATGGACGTGCCGATTGCGGTTGGCGTTTCGCTCGCCTACGCAATGAGCCTCTACGAGACCATCAACCATGGCGACCACGCCTATTTCGATGCGTCGGTGTCGCTGCTGTTCTTCCTGTTGATCGGCCGCACGCTGGATCACGTGATGCGCGAGCGTGCCCGGACCGCCGTGAACGGCCTGTCACGGCTGGCGGCGCGGGGCGCCATGGTGCTGCGCGAGGATGGTTCGCGCGACTACCTGCCGGTTGAGGAGATCGAACCCGGCTTGCAGCTGCTGGTCACCGCCGGCGAAAGGATTCCCGTCGACGGCAAGATCATTCAAGGCTCTTCCGATCTCGACTGTTCACTGGTTTCCGGTGAAAGCACACCCAGAACCGTGTCATCAGGCGAAACCGTGCAGGCCGGCACGCTCAATCTCACAGGCCCGCTGATCATCGAAGCAACAGCCGCCGCAAAGGATTCCTTCCTGGCCGAGATGGTCCGGCTGATGGAAGCCGCCGAGGGCGGTCGCGCGCATTATCGCAGGATCGCCGACCGCGTTTCAGCGCTCTATGCTCCAGTGGTCCATCTGACCGCCTTGGTTACGTTCCTTGGCTGGATGGCGGCGACCGGCGATTGGCACCAGGCAGTAACGATCGCCATCGCCGTTCTCATCATCACCTGCCCGTGTGCGCTCGGTCTCGCCGTGCCCATCGTGCAGGTGGTCGCTGCGCGGCGTCTGTTCGAAAGCGGCGTCATGGTCAAGGATGGTTCGGCCATGGAGCGTCTGGCGGCGATCGACACGGCGG
The DNA here is from genome assembly GCA_004020365.1 of Mesorhizobium sp. Taxonomy (GTDB): domain Bacteria; phylum Pseudomonadota; class Alphaproteobacteria; order Rhizobiales; family Rhizobiaceae; genus Mesorhizobium. The sequence continues at coordinate 366,909 of SAQR01000001.1, read as the reverse complement.
TGTTCGACAAGACAGGAACGCTTACGCTCGGACAGCCCCGGCTCGTCAACGCGTCGTCCATCGATCCGGCCATGCTGGCCATCGCAGGCGACATGGCCGTGCATTCCCGCCATCCATTCTCAATGGCCATAGCCGGCGCTGCGGGCTTTGCTGCTCAGCCGAAGCTCGAGTCCGTCAGCGAGCACCCTGGTTTCGGGATCGAAGCGACCGCCATGGGAAGCACCTGGCGGCTTGGCCGGCGCGGCTGGGCCGGGTGGAAGGCCCGAACCGCCGGCGAAAGCGGATACGGCGGAACGGTTCTGACCAAAGATGGGATCATTGTCGCGTCCTTTGTCTTCGAGGACGCGCTGCGTTCAGACGCCAGAGCGGCCGTCGAGCAATTGAACAATGCCCGGGTTCCCGTGGAAATGCTGTCGGGCGATACCGCAGCTGCTTGCGGCGAGGTCGCGGCGACGTTGGGCATCCATCACTTTGTTCCGGCGCTGCTCCCTTCGGGCAAGGTCGTGTATATCGAAACGCTGGCGAAAGACGGCCACAAGGTGCTGATGGTTGGCGACGGCCTCAACGACACCCCTGCGCTGGGCGCGGCACACGTCTCGATCGCTCCAGCCACGGCGGCCGATGTCGGCCGCAAAGCGGCGGATTTCGTGTTCCTGCGCGAAAGCCTTTCGGCAGTACCCCTTGCCCTCGACATCTCGCGAAAGGCCGGACGACTGATCCGGCAAAACATCGCCATAGCAATCGTCTATAACACCATCGCCGTGCCGATCGCCATTCTGGGGCACGTCACGCCGCTGATCGCGGCAATCGCGATGTCGGCTTCGTCACTGCTTGTCATTGGCAATGCGCTGAGGCTGCAAGGCTTTGCCGCGAGCTCACCCGAGACGGTTGGTACGCGCGGCAAACGTTCCACTGCCGGCGCATTGGCACGATCCTCATGACGACGCTTGTCTATCTCATACCCGTAGCTCTTTTTCTCGGCGCGCTAGGTCTGTCCGGCTTCTTGTGGGCTTTGAGGAGCGGTCAATACGAGGATCTCGACGGAGCTGCCGAGCGGATCCTGATCGATCGGGACGAAAGCTAGACAACTGATCGGGAGCCAAGTGCGGATAGCGGCGCTGGTTCGGAAAACTTCGCCACTGCATGTGTCTGGCTCGAACACAACCCAAAAACTCGAATAACGCGCAAGATTGCCGTATCCAAGTCTATCTCTCGCCAAGCTTTAACTCCTCAATTTGCGCCAACGCAAAGAAACAATGCGTCTGGTCAGGTAAATTCTACTCATCCACAACGGTTGATAGATAGGAGACTGACATGTTCACGCGACGCGAAGCCCTCTTCGGAGCAGCCATCGGCGCTGCCGCCGTGGCGGCGATGCCGGCATTTTCCGCAACGTTCGCCCCGGCAGACATCGGGGCACTTGCCCGCGAGAAGGTCAAGCTCGTGGCACCGCCGTTCGTCCATCCGCACGATCAGGTCGCCAAGGGCGGCCCGAAGATCGTCGAATTCACCATGACGATCGAGGAGAAGCCTGTTGTCATCGATGCCGACGGCACGACGCTCAATGCCATGACCTACAACGGCTCTGTTCCCGGCCCGCTGATGGTTGTGCACCAGGACGACTACGTCGAACTGACGCTCATCAATCCGGACACCAACACGCTCGCCCACAACATCGATTTCCATGCCGCAACCGGGGCGCTGGGCGGCGGCGAACTCACGCTGGTCAATCCTGGCGAGCAGGTGACCCTGCGTTTCAAGGCTACCCGCTCGGGAACGTTCGTTTATCACTGCGCGCCCGGCGGCTCGATGATCCCCTGGCATGTCGTATCCGGCATGAGCGGCGCGATCATGGTCCTGCCGCGAGATGGTCTGAAGGACGACAAGGGAAAGCCGGTCAAATACGACAGGATCTTCTATATCGGCGAAAACGACTTCTATATCCCGCGTGACGAGAACGGCAACTTCAAGAGCTATGAAACGGCCGGCGACGGTTACGACGACATGATGAAAGTGATGCGCGGATTGATCCCGACACATGTGGTGTTCAACGGCAAGGTCGGATCACTGACCGGCGACAACGCGATGAAGGCGAATGTTGGCGAAACGGTATTGATCGTCCATTCGCAAGCCAACCGCGATACGCGCCCGCACCTGATTGGCGGTCACGGCGATTACGTCTGGGAAGAGGGCAAATTTGCCAACACGCCGGCCAAGGATCTGGAAACCTGGTTCATTCGCGGCGGATCGGCGGGCGCGGCGCTCTACACCTTCCTGCAGCCGGGGGTCTACGCCTACGTGAACCACAATCTGATCGAGGCTGTGGAACTCGGAGCTACGGCTCATTTCATGGTCGAAGGCGAGTGGAATGACGACCTGATGACGCAGGTCGAGGCTCCTAAAGCCATCGCCACAAACTGACGACACCGCAATTACCCGGACAGCACTCGCTGTCCGGGTATGGACAAAAAGCCATGCCGCTTTCCTTCCTGAAGGTTGCCTCGGTCGCCATCGCGGCCGCAACGGTGCCGATAGGCTTGTCCGCCGTCAGCTGGAGTGGACATCGACTCCACCCTGTCACCATCACGGTCACCTTGCCTCCCGGTTCGATCACCTATTCCCTGCCGGGCGAGTTCCTGCGGGGCGAACATCCGCAAGCCAATCCCCGCCTCAAGCGACGGTTCAACAAGCCCATCGAAATCATGACCTATCAGGTCAGCGTGGCCGACTATGCAGACTGTGTGAAGGCCGGTGCCTGCCAGTCGCCACAGGAGACACGTGAGATCCCGCCCAATGCGCCGGTGACCGGAGTGAGTTATCTCGACGCCAGCGCCTATGCCCGGTGGTATTCTCAAGCGACCGGCGATTACTGGCGGCTGCCTACAGACGAGGAATGGGCCTTTGCGGCAGCAGAGCGTTTCAGAGGCGGATTTGAGGGGCCCCAAGCCGACGCCAACAACCCCGCCAAGCGTTGGCTTGCCCGCTACAAGGCCGAGGCCCAACTCGATCGCAGCCCGGATCCCTTGCCGAGGAGCCGAGGCACCTTTGGCGTGAACTCCCGTGGCCTCGCCGATCTTTCCGGCAACGTCTGGGAGTGGACATCGACATGCTTTGTCCGCGCAACACTGGCGGCGGATGGAACTGGGGTTGCGAATTCCCTCGACAATTGCGGCGTCCATGTCGTTGAAGGATTTCACAGGACCTATATGTCGAACTTCGTCAGCGACGGCAAAAGCGGGGGCTGTGCCGTTGGAACGCCTCCCGACAATCTGGGATTCAGGTTGGTGCGGGACCGACCGGGGTGGAGGAAGCTGATCCTCGGGTACCTCGGCATCTGACAAATAGAAGCAGTTCCACAGGTTCTGTCGACCGTCGCGGGTGTGCCGCCGCCCGCTTCACCGCGCCTTTGGCCTCATCAATGCGGTTCCGTAGACCAGAATGAAACCGGCAAATGCCGCCACCCATGCGGCGCCCGCCAGATGGATCACTCCATCATCAGGGACGAAGGCGCCCAGGGTTCTCAATGATCCCGCCAGAAGGATGGCCGCGAAGACAAACGACGTTCCTCTTCCTGCCTTGAGCTCTCGCCCAGTGTGTCCGAGCGTTGCCCGGGCCATTACAGCAAGCGTCATCGAGCCGATCGCGCCGGCGCCGAGGGCGTGGAACCCCGCCGCAGCGGGCACGGCGTTGGGAAAGAAGATCGACGCCGCGACCAAGGCAAGACCGACCGGCACAAAGGCGTATGCTGCATGGAGTACAAGCACGAGCGGATCCCGTATGGTGCGCTCTCCCGCCCAGCGCGACAAACGCCATGCCTGGCAAGTTGCGGCGGCGGCCATGAGCAGTCCCGAGGTGCTGCTGTCCGGGATAACCGTCCATGTACCCAGTGCGGCAACCGAGATGGCTATCGATGCCACGTCAAAACGGTCGAAGGGTGCTGGAAGCCTGCCCGGGTTTTCGCGGACGAGCCAGTTGCGCGTGAAGCTCGGAATGATGCGCCGCCGATGAGCGAGATGAGGATGATCGCCGCGGCGATGCCGAGCCTGCGGCTGATGTCCGATGTGCCTTGAAGATGCGCCTCCACATGGAACGCGCCGTTGGCGCAGGCGAGAACGGCCAGCGGCAGCAACACTTTGAGATTGCGCCAGTTCCTTCCCACGACGATTTCGCGGGCCGCCGCAGCCGTGACCGCAAGCAGAAAAGCCACGTCGATGACAGCGGCTGCTTCCCAGCCGATATTCGCCGAGAAGAAGACGGCGGCGCGCCCGGCAATCCAGAGGATAACCAGTGCCAGCAATGGTGGACCTTGCACGGGCAGCCTGCCGGTCCAGTTCGGGATGGCGGTCAGCAGGAACCCGGTAGCGATCGCCGGCAGATAGCCGAACAGCATCTCGTGCACATGCCAGTCGACTGGAACAAACGCGCTGTGAGCATCGAGTTCGCCTGCATACATCGGCAGCCAAAGCATGACGGAGAGCCCGGCATGGAGCGCGCCGAGGAAAAAGAAGGGCCTGAACCCGTAGGAAAGAATCGCGGGCCCGGAGTAGGCCCGCAGACGTGGAATACCCATAGTTGTGTCTCAAGATGAAAGGGCCGGATGAACCGCCGCCCTCGGTCCGTCCGACCCAAACTGCCCACATCGGGCAGGCACGGCTGTATCGGTGTTGATCAGTTGGCCGGAACCTGGCTGAGCAGGTCCGCGAACACCTTCTTTGCTTTCCCGGCATGCTTGACCGCCGTGGCCGTATCGAGGTTGACCGGCTTGCCGACCGCGATCAGCGCGACCATGCCCATGCCGTAGTGAGGCGCGCATTTGACGCCATAGACACCCTCCTGGGTCAGCGTGACGGTGATTTCCTCGTTCGTTTTCCCCTTGAACGGTTCTGCGCCATCCGGAATCATGCCCTTGATTGACTGGGCGTCGTGGGTCTTGTCGGTCGGTACGAACTTGACGGTGTCGCCGGGCGCGGCCTTGACGAAGGCCGGCTGGAAGACCATCGCGCCTTTTTCGCCCTTGTTGAGCATCTGCACCACGTGCTCTTCCGCGTTTGCGCCGCCGACGAGCGCGAGGATGGAGATTGCGGCGGCCAGGATGGAGAGTTTCATCGATTTGTCCTTTGTTTCGTCTTCGCGGCATTTGGCCGTTCCATGTCATTTAGCCTGATCTGCCCCGGGAGAATTTGCGCTGGCGCAAACTCGGGGTAAGAAAGGTCTGCCGCACGACTGACGAGGATTCTGCTTGGCTGCGCTGGACCGATCACTGATATCGCGGCTGCCGCTTTTCCAGGGGATGGCGCCCGAAGAGCAGAGCGAGATACTCCGAGGCGCTCGATCGTCTCGCTATGCCAAGGACTCCTCGATCTTCGAGCAGGACACCGAGGCCCATTCCTTCTACGTGCTGATCGCCGGCCATATACGCGTCGTCCGCACCACACCGGACGGACAGCAGGTCATCGCCAGATACATCAGTGAAGGCGAAATTTTTGGCGTCGCCGCGGCGCTCGGCCGGACGACCTATCCCGCCAGCGCCGTAGCTGCGGTGGACTGTGTCGTACTGGCCTGGCCAAATGCGTTATGGCCCGAATTGGCGCGTCGTTTCCCGACGTTTGGGTCAACCACGTACCGGACCGTCGGAAACAGGCTGCAAGAAACCCAGACGCGCGTTGTGGAGATGTCCACTGAACAGGTCGAGCAGCGCGTTGCTCACGCGCTGCTGCGATTGGCAAATCAGACTGGCCGGAACACCGAAAGCGGCATCGAAATAGATTTTCCGATCTCGAGGCAGGACATTGCCGAAATGACAGGGACGACACTGCACACCGTCAGCCGCTTGCTCAGCAAATGGGAAGAGAGTGGGATAATTGTCAGCGGACGCCAGAAAGTCACGGTCAAGGATGCGCATCGGCTTGTGGTCCTCTCAGAGAACCGGACCAAGGGCTGACTGTCACCCGCTCGCTCGAACAGCCGATACCAGATCGGCTAGGAAGTCGGTCTCGTTGATCTGATGCTCATGGCATGCCTCAGTCACGGTATGGAAGGTGCCTATCGGGCAGCCCACGCAGAGCATCTTGTAACTCAGCACCACCGCCACCGTTGCCGGCCATTTCCTCATGATCTCGTCGACGACCGTGTCGGGACTGATGGAACTCCGCTCCTTCACGATGAAGTCCTCCGTGATTGCGAAGCGTCTTCATAGATTCCGCTCAGACCGCCTTCTTTGCGCTTTCGCAATGTTGATGAGCATTGCCGTTTGGCTAGGAAAAACTAGACAAACGTCATGACCGCGATTGCACCGACGATGATCAGAACAAGCCCGCCTATCAGCATGGGAAGCAGCGTATTGCTGAGATCGACGCCCGACTCGAATTGCTTGACCGTCGGCGTGTCGTTCTTGTTTGGATCAGTCATGCTTGTCTCCACGGGCCGGCAGACGCGAATCGCGCGGCGTTGCGGTTGAATTGTAGATCGGGGCCTTACCCACGCTTATCGATACGCCGAAGCCTCGGATGCAGGCAGCCCGCCGACAAAGTCCTTGGGCATCAGCGCGATGTCGGCCAGCGTGTAACGGTCAAGGGTATTCTGGAATGAGGCCATCGCGTCGCCGAACATGCCTGAAAGTTTGCAGCAGCCGGTGAGCACGCACTGATTTCCGGTCGCGAAGCACTCCACAAGCGCGAAATCTGGCTCGGTCAAGCGTACCACGTCGCCGATCCGGATCATCTCGGGGCTCCGCCCGAGGGCAAGGCCACCGGAGCGACCGCGGACCGCCTTCAAGTAACCGCCGCGCGTCAGGGTGTTGGCAACCTTGTTCAGGTGCGTTTTGGATACGTTGAACGTGCGTGCCACCTCCTCGATCGTGATCAGGCGATCACCGGCAGAGGCCGCATACATTAACATTCTCAAGGCATAATCCGAAAAATTAGTCAGCCGCACGGATCTACCTCCCGTAAACACCACGAACCCGGCATCACAGTTCCTTCTCGGCGATCGGTTCAATGCCCATCGTAGTCTCGCCACGGCTGAAGGCGACCGCGAGACGGAAGCTGTGAGCTATGCGCAGTGCGCGATCCATAAACAACGCCGCAACCTCGGGTGGGCAAATGCGGTGCACGGTTGCGCGAAACAGCTTTAGCCAACGCCGGAAATGCGCCACTCCAAGGCCGGAAATCGCCAGGTGTGGCGGTAATGGCCGGCCTTCATAACGGGACGTCCGGAGCAGCGTAGCGGACCAGAAGTCGCACATCTTAGCCAGATGGCGCGGCCACGCCTCGGGCTGGATGGCGTCATGAAAGATGGGGCCGAGAAGATCGTCGCGGCGAATCTCATCATAAAAGCCGTGAACCACAAGACGGATCATGGCCTCGTCAAGCATGTCCGGCAACGGGGCACCACCGATGATGATCGTTCTCTTGCTCCGACCATTCGCAGTCATGTGCACGCTCTTGTTTTTCGAAGGCCCAAAGACCTCAAGATGATTTCCACACTCAAACAGCTCCGCAACGCGCCGAGTGGAGTCATCCATGATGGCGTCGATGCATTTGCTTTCAAAGGGAGCCGTTCATCGATATGGGTTGGAATCGCACCATAAAGAAACATTGTCAATATATCTTTATTGGCCAACCTTGTTGATGTCCGCAAATCAGCACGTATCACCCCGCGCAAGAACTGCCGGCGCATCGCATTGTCGTTAGCGGTGCGCCTTTGCGAGGCATCGCTCCCAGGTTCCTGTCATGGCAGCCTTGATAGCAAAGCGGGCAGCCGTGGCTTGAGGGCAGTCGGCTGTTTATATGGGCGCGGAGTGCAGGCTCGCGGGCGGTATGCGCCGGAACGACATCAGCCAGCAGATGCGAAACATTGCGCGAGCGATGCCCCCCCAGGACATCGGCGAAGCTGCGGCACGCAGCCTGGTGACGCGAACAGTAGCATGTCCGCACGACGCTCTATCGTTGGCCGGCCGCGTGCTGTAGCCGTGCGATCAGGTCGCGGTTGCGGCAATAGTCTGGCGGATCATCGGCTTGTTGGTGTTCGTCGAGCCAAGTCGAGCATTCATCCTGGTGCCCGCAGGAGCGGCAGCGGTCCACCGCCCGATTGGTGACGGCAACATGGTCCGGAACGACCTTCAATTGTTTGTCGACGCCGAGCTTCTGCATCATGCGGCCCATCAAGGCGGTCCTGGCGTCAACTGAAATCAGGTAGTCGAGAAAACTCATGTCGTTTCACTCCCGTTTCTCGGCAGGTTATTGCCGTGCTGGCGACCGCTGCATTGATCTCGGTCAACAGGAATCCCTCTGAACGATGAAACTGGCGGGCTTGAAGTTTGTGATGCGACCGGTGGTCAATACGACATGAAACGGTTGATGCTGCTCTCTTCGATCAGCGTACGCGTGACGCCGCCGAACGCCCATTCGCGCAGGCGACTGTGGCCGTATGCTCCGGAGACGACCAGGTCAGCATGGATCGAGCGCGCGAATGTCAGCAGACGATCACCATCAGCCTCGCCGGCGATCAGTTCGGTTCGCGCCATGATGCCGTGGTGTTCAAGAAAGACGGCGACATCGGCGAGGCTGTCACGGATGCTGTCGTCGCGATCGCTATGGATTGTGGCGATGACCACTTCGTTGGCCTTGGCGAGGAAAGGCAAGGCATCGGCAAGCGCCCGTCGTGCCTCCCGGGTGTCCTTCCAGGCGACCAGCACGGTTTTTGCCATGATATGCTCGACATTGCTTGCGGTGATCAGGACTGGCCGGCCTGTGCCGAGTACAAGGCTTCCTATCTCGACGGCGCGATAGACATTTTCTCCCTCCCCGCCGCTGGTAACGATGAGGTCGGCGGCGCGGGCGCAGATGCTAAGAAAGCGGGTCGGGCTGCAGACTTCCTGCCTCCACTCGCTGCTGATGGTCTCAGGAACCAGCCTCACGAATTCGGCGCGCAGTTCGGCAAGCCGCTTTTCGATTTCTGCCCGCTGGATCTGCATGATCTCGCCTTCGTAGACCATGCCGTCGCCGGTCGCGACGAGCGGCGGGACGTCTGCAGCCGCCAGGCCGATAAGGTGAGCCCCGAAGCGATCCGCAAGCTCGATCCCTAACTTCACCATGGGTGTAGGAGGTGCATCTACGGCAAGGTTTAGAGTAATTGACTTGTAGGACATTGCAGTCGCCTTTCGCCGGAGCGTTTGAATGCGATAATGAAGTGCATCCGCCGGCATTCGATGCCTTGATGCGAGTCAAAAACCTACCTACCCACTCGGCCGCGACTCGCTGTTTTGTCGGTTTGCATTGCTGGGAGGGATGTGCAGCAAAGCGATGAATGATAACTAGACTGCGTTGCGGGTTCCCCGATCAAAGGACTTCATTTGGACGACAAACAAACACGTGACTTATCAACCGGCGCTCGCGGTGAAGGGCCGGCCACGGCCGATCACGACCGGCTCTCCCTGATGTTCGAGCAGGCCCCGGGGTTCATGACGTTGATGCGTGAGCCGGGTCATGTCTTCGAGTTGACCAATGCCGCCTATCAACGCCTGATTGGCCAGAGGCAAGTAATAGGGAAATCGGTTCGCGAGGCTCTGCCCGAGCTCGAAGGCCAGGGTTTCTACGAACTGCTGGACCAGGTATACGCAACTGGTGAACCCTATATTGGCCAGGGCGTGAAGGTCGCCCTTCGTAACAAGGCTGATGAGCCGGTCGAAGAGCGCATCCTCGATTTCGTCTATCAGCCCATCAAGGCCGACGATGGTCGCATCACGGCTATTTTTGTCGAAGGCACGGACGTCAGCGAGCTCTCCTATGCAAACGCCGCCCTTCGATTGCGCGAAGATCATTTGCGCTCGATCCTGGCGACGGTGCCCGACGCAATGGTCGTCATCGACGAACAAGGCCGAATTCAATCCTTCAGCACTGCTGCCGAAACGCTGTTCGGTTACCAGTCGAGCGAAGTCATCGGCCAGAACGTCAAGCTGCTGATGCCGTCGCCCTACCGCGAAGAGCATGATGCTTATCTGCACCGGTATCTATCGACCGGCGAGCGCCGGATCATCGGGCTCGGCCGCACCGTCACTGGGATGCGTAAGGATGGCTCAACTTTTCCGATGGAACTTTCCGTCGGTGAAATGCATCCTGGAACCGGCCGCTTCTTTACCGGTTTCTGCCGGGACTTGACCGAACGCTACAGAGCGGAAGCAAGAATACAGGAGCAACAGCAGGAGCTTCTCCATATGGCGCGGTTTACCGCGCTCGGCGAAATGGCTTCGACTTTGGCGCATGAGATCAACCAACCGCTCACGGCAATCACGAACTACCTCAAGGGCAGCCGACGGCTTCTCGAAAAAAGCACGGAAGAGAACGCGCCGGTGCTGAGGGACGCCGTCGAAAAGGCAGCGGAACAGGCATTGAGAGCCGGAGACGTCATTCGCCATCTTCGGGACTTCGTCGCACGAGGCGAAAGCGAGCGACAGGTCGAACGCCTGCCGGCGATCATCGAGGAAGCCTCGTCACTGGCCCTGGTCGGCGCAAGAGAAATAGATGTGCGCGTCAGCTACAAGCTTGATCCGGCCGCCGAACTGGTCTTGACCGACCGCATCCAGATTCAGCAGGTTCTGCTCAATTTGATGCGGAACGCGGTGGAAGCCATGCAAGGTGTGCCACGCCGTGAGCTGCACGTCACGACCGTCGCCCGCGATGACGGAATGGCTGAGGTGAGTGTGATAGACACAGGCACTGGACTAGCGCCGGAAGTCTCTGCCCAGCTTTTCCAGCCATTTGTCACCACCAAAAAGCAGGGCATGGGCGTTGGCCTCTCCATTTGCCGCACTATCGTCGAATCGCACGGTGGTCACATCTGGGCCGAAGCAATGCCCGCTGGAGGAACCGCTTTCCGATTCACCCTGCGCATCGTGCAGAAGGAAGAAGTCGCCAATGGCCGGTAACGATCTTGTGCATGTGGTCGACGACGACGTCGAGGTTCGCAAGTCGCTTGGTTTTCTTCTGGCGACGGCTGATTTCGCTGTGCGCCTATACGAATCGGCGTCGGTTTTTCTGGCCACAGCGACGGGCAATCTCGACGGCTGTATCGTGACGGACGTTCGCATGCCCGGCATTGACGGCATCGAGTTCCTGCGACAGCTCAGATCCCGCGGACATTCGATCCCGGTCATTGTCATGACCGGTCATGCCGATGTTGCGCTCGCCGTCCAGGCGATGAAAGAAGGTGCCGCCGATTTCATCGAAAAACCTTTCGACGACGATATTCTGATCGATGCGATCCGCTCTGCGTTGGGCAACCGCAACCAGGTCCATGCAGCTCACCCTCAATCCGCGGAAATCCATGGCCGTCTGTCGACGCTGTCGGAGCGGGAGCGGCAGGTGCTGGATGGGCTTGTGTCAGGCCTGCCGAACAAGTCGATCGCCTACGATCTAGGCATCAGCCCGCGCACCGTCGAGATCCATCGCGCCAATGTCATGAGCAAGATGGCCGCGAGCAGCCTGTCGCATCTCGTGCGCATGGCATTGATCGTGGAATCCAAACGTTAAGGCGAGTCACGGAGAGACAAGCCGTTATCTGCCGGGACCCTATCAGGCACCCAGTCGCGCCAGTGAGTCGGGTGGATGTCAACGCGTGCGCCGGTCGTGGCAGCCTTCCAACCTTCCCGCCCCTTTAAGCAAGGGAAGACAAGCGCATGTTCGCCGTCCTCGTCGAGGACGGCGAGTTCGAGTTCACGACCGAACGGAGCGCTTGAGATTGGCTTCCACATCATCCCCCTATGATGCGTGGAAGCGGCAGGTTCCTGCCTTGATCTGAATCATTTTCCAAGTGGGCGAGAGCAACAATAACGTGCCCGTCAGCACCCACTCATCTGGCCGTGTAGCCACCATCCACGAGATGATAGTTGCCAGTGATGAAGCTTGCGTTCCCGGAGAGGAGGAAGCACGTCAGTGCCGACACTTCCCTTGGACTTCCCCGGCGGCCAATTGGATGCAATGCTGCTAAAAGTCTAATCGTTTCCGCATCCAAATTCTTCGTCAGCAAAGACGTATCAATGAACGCCGGCCCAACCGCATTAACGCGAACATTCTGCGCGGCATACTCCATGGCCGCTACATTGGTAAGCCCAACGAGCGCATGTTTGGTCGCCACATAGGCGCAGGCATTTTGCCAACCGACCAAACCGAGAATGGATGACATGTTGACGATCGCGCCTCCCCCCGATTTCAGCATGGCGGCGATCTCATATTTCAGCCCACGGAAGACGCCGTTGAGGTTGACGTCCATGATCCTTTGCCAGTCACTGAGAGGATAATTGGTTGCCTCACCAGGCCCGCCGATGCCGGCGTTGTTGACGGCGAGGCGCAGCCCCGCAGATCGTCTCAACCGCAAACGCAACCATCTGTTCGTCCGAGCGCTTCTTCTACGTCCACCTGACAGGCGCGCGTTGCCGGCCGCCGAGACGATCTGCGTCACCTTGCGCACTGCGGATGCCGTTTCCAGATGCGCGGCGTGACTTGTGCCCCGCGTGAAGCCAGCTCAATTGCGATCGCGAGCGCCTATACTAGACACGGCTCCGGTGACGATGGCGGTATTCCCTTCGCAGGCCTTCATAGTGGTATTCCATTGTTTGCGTGCTTCTGGTGGAAGCGGCGCATACCGGGAAATCGATCGCCATCAACCGCGCGAAATCATCTCTGGCTGTGAGGCCCAAGAGTGTCTGTGCGAATGGTTTCGGCGTTGAACCGGGGAGACATCGCTTGAATCCCGCAATCCATTAACTCTAGCAACCGCACCACTGTTCTGATTGCGCCAGATCAATTCCACGAGCGCTTGTTTGGCGTCGGGCTTTGCACCCGGACTGCCTGCGTGCCAATCGCAACGGTCAAGGTCTTTGCAAGCTTCCGATATAGGCGATGATTGCATCGATCTGGTCTGGGCTGGCAACCCACTCAGGCATGTCCGGATGACCGGTTGAAATGCCTTCGGCCAGTGCCTCCTCAAGATCAGTGAGCGGATAACGCTGCGAAAGTTTGCGAAGTTCAGGTGCGTCGGGATGGCTGCTCACGTCTGTTTGTCCAACCGCATGGCATCGCGCGCAATTGACCTCAACCAGTGCCCTTCCGTGCGCGATGGGATCGGCGCTCACCAACACGGTAGTTAGCCCAAGCACTACAGCGACAATTGCCGCGTGGGCAGAATACACCGAAAGACAAGTCACCCACTTCAAACTTATCGGGAATGCCTTTGCCCTCGCGTGTCTTTGGCTTTGATTCGATCAAAGTTCGTCAGGCCACCGTGCTTGCTGCCATGTCCTCAATCGTCGCCACGGCTTGCCTGCGAACATGCCTCGCGATTTCCGAAGCAAGTCTGGAGCTGATCGAGGCTACCTTGCCGGCTTCCATTGCATATTCCGAGGTCGCGTTCTGAAGGAAGTTGCTGAGCACATCGAAAGCGTCGTTGAATTCGCTACCCGCCACGAGATCATCGACCATTTTGACATTCTGCTCGCAGCGGTGCTTCAGGAAAGATAGCGTCTCGACCTGATACCGCATCATTGCCTTGAGAGCGTGGGCCTGAAGGCCAGCTGCTGCGATGAGTAACTTCGGGCCATTCGTCGCTGTCGGCAAGGGCTGTAAGGCGAAGTGCGAGGACCCGGCATTGGTTTTCATGGCGATTACTCCCTGTGGGGCCGTCGTGAACCTAAATGTTTGCCAAACAACACTAGCGGCCGTCATCGACTGGTCGTTGATCGAGATCAACGACGCCCGGACCCTGACACAAATATGGAAGCGACCAGCACTATTTGAGTTCATTCGTTTTTGACGCGCATCAAGGTCCTTGGCCCGTTTTCGTGGCCCTCTTGCGCCAAGCGCGAAGGAGCTTGGGTGATGGCTTTCAGGACGATTATGGTTCAGTTGGACATTGATGCCATCGCTGCACCGCGCGTAGCGTTCGCATGGGAGCTTGCCCAAACGCATGACGCCGATCTGATCGCCTTCTGCGCGGGTGAAGGGCATTTCGTCATGCCAAAGGGCATGGAGGACGGGGCTGCCGCACAGGCGATATGGTGTCAGGTCGATGAAATAGAAGGTCGCCTGAATTGCCTGAAAGAGGAATTCCTCTGTACCGTCAACGGCAGCGACCGGGCCTCATGGCGGGGCGTAGTCGGCAATCCGACCCAGCAGCTTGCGCTCAACGCCCGCGCCTCCGATCTGATTGTTGTCGGACCTCCAATGCAGGATTTTATGATCGACCATCATCGGACCGTGGATGCGGGCGGCCTGATTCTGTCCGCGGGCCGCCCCGTTCTTGTCGCGTCTGATACACTTGCGCCATTCAGGCCCGAGAGCATTCTGATTGCGTGGAGTGACACACGCGAGGCCAGGCGCGCCGTCGTTGACGCTCTGCCATTCCTGGTCGACGCTAGAGACGTGGTGATCGCCACCGTTGAAGGTGGTGGTGAGGTGACGTGCCGTGCCGGCGTGGAGGACGCGCAGCGTTTTCTGGCAAGTCATGGAGTGAAGGCACGATCCGAAGTGATGGATAGCCGCCGGTCAGCGCCGGCAGAAATTCTTCTTCAGATTGGGCAGCAGATTGCAGCTGATCTCATTGTTCTAGGCGGTTATGGTCATAGCCGGGCTCGGGAATGGGCTTTCGGAGGCGTGACACGCTCTGTCCTTCAGGCTGGATCTTTCCACCGACTTTTATCGAATTGAGATCGCGCGCGCCGGCGCCGCACCTATGTAGGTCACGGAAACTCGACCCATGTAAGAAGCCTCCAGATGCTTTCCAAAGCACGCCGAGTTGAACTGAGCGATATGAAACGACGACCGACAGGATAGCCGAGAAAAGAAAAACAGGAGATCCCACCGATGCTGATCCGCACACTTTCGGTCTTGGAATGCAGCAAAGTGCTGGCGAGCAATCGCGTAGGCCGGCTGGCATGTTCCAACGACGACCAGCCCTACGTCGTGCCATTCTACTATGCCCACGCAGACAATCATCTTTATGCGTTTTCCATGCCGGGCAAGAAAATCGACTGGATGCGTTCCAATCCGCTGGTGTGCGTCCAGATCGACGAACGCGGCCAGGGGCGGGGATGGAGAAGCGTGGTGGTCGATGGCCGCTATGAAGAGCTGCCCGACCGGATCGGCTACAAGGCTCAACGCGACCATGCGTGGTCGGTGTTGAGCAAGCACTCTGACTGGTGGGAGCCTGGCGCACTCAAGCCGGTCACCCCCCCGGTGTCGGACAGCATACCCCACGTATTCTTCCGGATTCTCATCGAACAGGTGTCGGGCCGGGAAGCAAGCGAGTAGACTGTTCCGCCAGCTCTCGGCCCAGCAAGTTGCACCAAAAGCACGGGCCGGCAGTATTGCGCCGGCCCGACTGCTTCTTGGAATGGCTACCGGGCCATCATGATCGGCAGCGATGGATTCTCAAGCATCGACTTGGTGACGCCACCGAAGATGCGCTCGCGCAGCCGCGAATGACCGTAGGCGCCCATAACCATCAGGTCGGCGGCGGTGTCGACAGCGTGCCGGCGAAGGACGTCGGCGACTGAATGGTTCGAGCTCGGCAGCCTGTCGACCGTTACCTTCACGCCGTGCCGTGCGAGAAAGGCCGCAGCATCTGCGCCCGGTTCCGCGCCATGGTGGTATTCATCTTCAACTGGATCGATGATGGCAATGTGCACGTCCTCAGCGCCTATCAGCAGGTCAAGCGACTCGCGCAGGGCCCGCGAAGATTCCAGACGAGCGTCCCAAGCGACGAGCACGCGTTTCGGCTTCAGTGTCGGCCGCGAGCCCTCGGGAACGAGCAGAAGGGGCCTGCCGGACGAAAACAAGACGCCCTCGATGACCTTATCCTTCAGTATATGGCTTGCGAGCAGGTCCGGCCCCAGAATGGCCAGATCGGCGTAGCGGGCACGCCTTCCGATGATCTCGTCCGCCCAGGTGGTATCGGGATAGTCGTCGCTCAGATCAACCGATACGGCAGTTTGGGAAACAAATGCCGCGACCTCCGAAACTCGTTTCTTGAGCCTTTTCAGGTCGGCCTGACGCTCCTCCAGCCAAGCTGGTGAGAGGACAACAGCATACTCACCGCCTGAGGGCGGCGCGGCAAGCTCGAGAACCAGCACGGAGAGATGGGCATCTATCTGTTCGCACAGCGAGGCGGCGAGCTTCAGATCACCCTCGCCCTGGTTCGGTCCGGTAATCGTAAGCAGTGTCCTGAAAGTCACGGCGGCAACTCCTCATTTCAAGTGAAGGATCAGTCGTGGTTTCAGTCATTATCGAGGATGGCCGGCGCGTTCATTGCGCTGAATCAAACACCGTGAGCGTGGCGGCATTTGATGCGCATCAATGTGCTCGCTAACCCGGCCTGTAGCTTTCACCCAAGCAATTGGTGGATTCGTCAGGGAAAATCCTGATCGCAGCAGTGTTTGCAGGTTTGGCCTTCAACGCGGCCGGCGCCCAGGAAGTCGGCAACGGCAAGGCGGAATACATGAACTCATGTGCCGTCTGCCATGGCCCTGAAATGAAATGTTGAAGCCGCCCAGCGGACCTGACGCACCTGTCCAAGCAGAACGGCGGCGAATTCCCCTACTGGCGCGTTTTCGCGGTGATCGATGGCCGTTACGTCGTGCCGGAGCATGGCGAGCGCGACATGCCGGTCTGGGGTCGACAGTTCCTTCCCGGGGACGCCAAGAAGTACGGCCCGAACGCTGGAGAAATCGTCACCAGGGAACGGATCCATGAACTGGCTTGTTACGTCCAGACCCTACAGCGATAACTCGAGGAACAACTTCCTCGATAAGGCCTTGGTCGTTTCACCGGCGCAGCCAAACAGGAGGCAGGCAATGATCGTCGACGACCAGCAGGCCACTGTCGCATTTCTGTATAACCCTGCCGCATATGGCGAGAGCGGACCGGTCGAGGCGATCGACCCAATCTCGCGTATCTTTCTGGTTGGCGAGCGCGCCTACAAGATCAAGCGAGCGGTCAGGCTGCCCTATGTCGACTTCTCGACCCCGGCGCTGCGGCTCGCCGCTTGCGAGAAGGAGGTCGAGCTCAACTCCAGGACCGCGCCCGGCCTCTATCTCGGTGTGCGGCGCATCACGCGAGAGGCCGGCGGCAAGCTCGCCTTCGGCGGGAGCGGCGAACTGGTCGATGCGGCGATCGAGATGGTCCGCTTCGATCAGTCGAAGCTGCTCGATCGAATGGCAGTCGGCGGCGAACTGACGCCTGCGCTGATGACGGCGGTCGCGCGCATGATCGTGCGCTATCATCGCGTGGCGCCGGAGATCCACAGGGGCAGCGGATCCTCGAACCTGGCAGGCGTGCTCGCCATCAACGAAGCCGGCTTTGCCACCAGCCATGTTTTCGAGCAAGCCGAGATCAAGGCATTCACCGAGATCTTCCGCACCGCCCTCGCCCGTCATCGCAAACTGCTCGACCGGCGGGAGGCGGCAGGCAAGATCCGACGATGCCACGGCGATCTGCATCTGCGCAATATCTGTCTCTTCGATGGAGAGCCCCGCCTCTTCGATTGCATCGAATTCAATGAGCAGATCGCCAGCATCGATGTGCTATACGATCTGGCCTTCCTGCTGATGGACCTCTGGCATCGCGGCTTTCCGGAACTCGCCAACCTGGTGGCGAACCGCTACCTCGACGAAGCAGACGACGAGGACGGCTTCATCCTCCTGCCGTTTTTCATGGCAGTGCGGGCCGCAGTGCGCGCGCATGTCACAGCAACCCAGATCGAGGAAGGCAGTGCCGATTCCGGCGGGCTGATCGCCGAGGCCAGATCCTATTTCGAGCTCGCCCGAACACTTCTCGAGGAAAAGCCGGCGCGGCTGATCGCCATCGGCGGCTTGAGCGGTTCCGGCAAGACGGCCGTTGCCGAGGCACTCGCCGCACATGTCGGCGCGCCGCCCGGCGCACGCATTGTCGAAAGCGACCGCATCCGCAAAGCCCTGCATGGGGTGCCGGCCGAAACAAAGCTGCCGGACCGGGCCTATCGACCTGAGGTGTCGGACCGCGTCTACCGCGAAATGGCATGGCGTGCCGACTTGATCCTTGCCGAAGGCGGTTCGGTGGTCGCCGATGCCGTCTTTGACCGGCCGGCCGATCGTGAGCGCATCGAGAAGACGGCAAGCGAAAGAGGCGTTGCTTTCGCCGGATTCTGGCTGGAGGCGGATCCGCTCGTTCTTTGGCAGCGGGTGAGCGAGCGCAGCGGCGGTCCTTCTGACGCCACGGTCGATATATTGTCGCGGCAATTGCAGCGAAAGGCCACCCCGTCCACCTGGCGCAAGGTCGACGCCGATCGAAAGCTCGCCGATATCGCCGCCGAGTTGAGAAGGTTCTCCGAAGGAGACACGTCCCAAAAGGAAGGATCGTCACTACACACGGCCTCCTGACTGGTTGCCGCAGGGTGATCGACCTCAACGGAGTTCGAGCGTTGCCTCAGCTAGGCCGGGCTCGCTCGGATGATGCCCCACCGAAAAGCCGAACTCGCGGCACATTGCCAACATCTTGGTGTTCTCGTTGAGCATAATGCCTTCGATCCGACCGATCCCATCGGCCTTTGCATACTCGACGATCTGCCTGAGCAGCTCCCAGCCGAGACCATGACCCTGCAGGTCCGTGCGTACGAGCAACGCGTATTCGGCGACAGTGTGATCCGGATCGCAGGACAGCCGGCTTACCCCTGCCAGCGCGCCGGTGCTCGCTTCCAGCGCGACGAAAGCCATGTCGCGGTCATAATCGAGCTGAGTGAGCCGTTTCAGCATCTGGTCGGAGAAGTTCTTGCGCGGCGACAAAAAACGCAGTCGCAGATCATCCGGAGAAATTCTGGCGAGGAATTGCGGATAGAGCGCGATGTCGGCCGGCTTGATCGGCCGAATGTGATAGTGCGCGCCGCCCACCGAAACATCCCTATTCCAGCCCGACGGGTAAGGCCTGATGGCGAGCGCCGGGTTCGGCCCCGGTTTTTCGACGCGTCCCGGCTCGATCTCGATGCGGGCATCGAGTGCGATCACGCCATCAGCGTCGGCCAACAATGGATTGATGTCCAGGGAGACGAGGCATGGAAAGTCGACGATCATCTGCGACAGCCCATTGAGCGCCGCAACGATTGCCCCACGATTAGCCGGCTTGTGGTCGCGGAACCCGGCAAGCAAGCGGCCAGTCCGCGTCTGCTCGATCAGTTCGCCGGCAAGCACATCGTCGAGCGGTGGCAGTGCGAACGCTATGTCGTCCATCA
The DNA here is from genome assembly GCA_004020365.1 of Mesorhizobium sp. Lineage (GTDB taxonomy): Bacteria > Pseudomonadota > Alphaproteobacteria > Rhizobiales > Rhizobiaceae > Mesorhizobium. The sequence continues at coordinate 347,658 of SAQR01000001.1, read as the reverse complement.
CCTCGACCGCAACGCCGCCGGCACCGAAGAGGACGACGGGGCCGAAAATGGGATCGCAACTCATGCCCAGTATGAGTTCATACGCTTGTTTCCGGACCACCATGGGTTGGACCGTATAGCCTTCGATAATGGCTTGCGGAGCCTGCTTGCGTACTCGCGCTTCGATTGACCTGGCGGCCTTTCCGGCCGCTGCGGCGGTCGCGAGGTTGAGCACCACGCCACCGATGTCGGACTTGTGCGAAATCGCCTTTGACAGCAGCTTGACGACGACCTGTTCCGCCCTCTTCAAAAGGCGGCCGGCGGCTTTTTCCGCTTCGCTAGCGGTTTTGGCGACAATGGTCTCGGGCACGGGAACGCCATAGGCGGAGATCGCCGCCTTGGCTTCCGGTTCGGTCAGCATTCGCCGACCCTCTTTGGCGACCTGCCTGAAAATGGCAAGCACGGCTTCTCGATCGCTCATCGTGTCCTCGCTGCGGCTCGGCGGAACTCGCATCAGCGCCCGCTGGGCTCGCGACCAGTCGCTGAGATAGGAGACGGCTGTTGCGGCGTCCGCAGGCGTCTCGAAACTGGCAATTCCGGCATCCTGAAGAACACGGCGTCCCTCGCGCGCCGTGTGTTCGCCAAGCCAGCAGGTCAGAACCGGTTTGTTGCCTATCTTGCCGTCCCGCGCGAGTGTCGCCACGGCGCTTGCCGCAGCAAGCGGCGAGCCAAGCCCGGTCGGGCAGTTCATGACCAGCACAACGTCGGTCCCGGTATCGGCCGCGACGGCCTCGATCGCGACCCGATAGCGCTCCGGCGAAGCGTCGCCAATGATGTCGACCGGATTGGCGTGGGACCAGGTGGCAGGCAGGACGGCCTCCAATCGGGCGATTGTTTCCGGCGAGAGCTCTGCCAGTTCGCCATTGCAGTCGATGAGTTGATCGACGGCAAGCACACCGGCGCCGCCGCCATTGGTGACAATGCCGACGCGGGCTCGTTGCAGCGGAGCGAAACGGGCTGTCGTCTCAACAGCATCGAACAGTTCGGTCAGACCTTTGACGCGCAGGATACCGGCGCGCAGCAACGCAGCTTCGACGACACGGTCGGCGCCCGACAGCGCTCCGGTATGGGTCGCCGTGGCTTTCGCTGCCTGCTCGTGCCGGCCGGACTTGATCGCGATGACCGGCTTGATGCGCGCCGCCGCGCGTGCCGCAGACATGAACTTGCGTGGATTGGATATGGTTTCGAGGTACATCACGATGGCGCGCGTGCGCGCATCACCCGCCAGCATGTCGAGGCAGTCTCCCACATCGACATCTGCCATGTCGCCCAGCGAGATGATCTGGGAGAAGCCGACATTATTGTCCGCCGCCCAGTCGATCACCGATGTGGCGATGGCGCCGGATTGCGACAGCAGCGCAATGTTGCCGGGCCTGGCCGCCATATGTGCGAATCCAGCATTGAGCTTCACAGGCGGGATCATCAGTCCGAGCGTGTTGGGTCCGATGATGCGCAAAAGAGTGGCCTTCGAAGCATCGAGCATGGCCTGCCGCAATCCCTTCTCGCGCGTCAGGCCGGCGGTGATAACGACCGCCGCCCGCGTGCCCTTTTCGCCGAGGTCCCGTATGATGCCGGGAACCGTTTGCGGAGGCGTCACGATGACGCCGAGGTCGGGAATGGCTGGCAGATCGGCCACCTTGGCGTAGCAGCGTCGGCCAGCCACTTGCGAATATTTCGGGTTGACCGGCCAGATCTCGCCCTCGAAGCCACCGTTCACGAGGTTGTCGAAGACGACACGCCCGACAGAGCCGTCGCACCCCGATGCTCCGAAGACGGCAACCGACTTCGGAGCGAATGCATGTTCGAGATTTCGGATGGTCAACCCTGTGCCTCCTATTCCCGGCGATAATCACCAGTCGATCTTGCCGGTTCGTTGCGTTGAATCAAAGCGTTTTGCGGTTGTCGCGATTAGCTGTTGCGCGAGATCGACGCTGCCCCTTAGCGATTGCAAGCATCGATCAAAATCGGAAAGCATCGCATGAATGAGTCCACCCTGCGACGCGCATTGCTGGTCATTGCCATCCTGGGTCTCGCCCTTGGGGTCGGAGTCTGGCGAGCCGGGTTCGGATCCCTTGTGGCCGACACGATCTGGACGATTGCGACCCTGCCCGTGGTGGTGGCTCTCGCCATTTCCATTTTGCGCGATTTCTGGATCGGCCGCTTCGGCGTTGATGCGATTGCCTTGGTGTCGATGTCCGCCGCGCTGCTGCTCGGTCAATCCCTGGCGGCAGTGGTGGTCGCGATCATGTATGCCGGCGGCACGGTACTCGAGGACTTTGCCCGCGGGCGCGCGGAGCGAAACCTCAAGGCATTGACCGACCGGTCACCGCGTGTCGCCCATCGGACGTCAACGCTGGGAACAGAGACCATTTGCGTCGAAGACGTTGCTGTCGGCGACGAGCTTTTGGTACGAGCCGGCGAACTGCTCCCGGTCGACGGCATCCTGCTTGATGCTTCGGCCTCTCTCGACGAGTCCGCGGTAACCGGCGAACCACTGCCCGAACGGCGGAGCGCAGGCGACGCGCTGCGCAGCGGCACCCTCAACAACGGTGAGGCCTTCAGCATGCGGGCATCGGCACTCGCAGAACAGAGCACCTATGCGGCAATCGTGCGCATGGTCGCTGCAGCACAGACCGCGAAATCCCCGTTCATCCGCATGGCCGACCGCTTTGCGCTGTTCCTGCTGCCAGCCACTTTGCTGGTCTCCGGCACCGCTTGGTACATCTCTGGCGATCCAATCAGAGCGCTCGCCGTTCTGGTGGTCGCGACACCTTGCCCGCTCATCCTCGCTGCTCCCGTTGCCTTCATCGGAGGCGTATCGCGCGCCGCGCGTGCCGGCATCTTGATGAAAGGCGGCGTGGCTCTGGAGGCCCTTGCGCAAGTCCGAACCGCGATCTTCGACAAGACCGGGACCTTGACCATCGGCGGCGCCGAGCTCATCGAGATCGAAGCCGCGCCCGGCCGTGATGCCGACCATCTGCTGCAGTTGTTGGCATCGTTGGAACAAGCCTCCCACCATGTGCTCGCTGATTCGATCGTCCGGGCGGCGCGCGGCAGAAAGCTGATGCTGTCGCATCCGTGCAATGTCCGCGAGTATCGCGGCGCGGGCCTGAAGGGCCGGGTCGGCAACATGTCGATCGCGGCGGGATCGCGGGCTCTCGTGCTCGCCGACAAACCGCTGCCCGGTTGGGCGAAAAGCGGCGAAAGGCGATACCAGAACGATCCGGTACTCAGGGTTTTTGTAGCGCTCGACGGGCGACTTGCCGGCATATTCACTTTCGGGGACGCGCTGCGCGTGGATGCTCGCGATGCCCTCAGCAACCTGCGCTCGGCCGGTATTGCGCGTGTGGTCATGCTCACAGGCGACGACGGCGTGGCGGCGAAGCGCATTTCGGCGTTGCTCAGCCTCGATGCCGTCGTGGCCGACGCTCTCCCCGCCCAGAAAGTGGCGGCGGTTGAAGCCGAGAAAGCCCTGGCACCAACGATGATGGTTGGCGACGGCATCAACGATGCCCCTGCCCTCGCGGCCGCAACGGTCGGTATCGCCATGGGCGCGCGGGGTGCTACCGCCTCCTCGGAGGCGGCGGACGTCATCGTGCTGACCGACAGGCTGCATCCCGTCGCCGATGCAGTTCGCATTGCACAACGAACGCGGGCGATCGCCTTGCAAAGCATCATTGCGGGGCTGGCGCTCTCGGCCGTGGCAATGGGTGCCGCAGTCATGGGACAAATCACGCCTGTAGCAGGAGCGCTGCTTCAGGAGGGCATAGATGTAGCGGTGATCCTCAACGCTTTACGCACTCTTGGCGACGGGCGTGTCGGGCGCGCATAGTTGAAGCAGGTGAATGGCCATGGCGCAGGAAAATCTGGTGGTTTGCGGCAAATGCGGCGGTGTCAATCGCCTGCCGCCGTCGCGCAATGCCGGGGGCGCGAAATGCGGAAAGTGCGGCTCCAAGCTGTTCTCGGGTCATGCCGAAGACGTCGACGCACAGGGCTTCGATCGCCAGGTCAAGCGAAGCAGCCTCCCCGTTGTCGTCGACATCTGGGCACTATGGTGCGGCCCTTGCAAGATGATGGCGCCGGCCTATGAAGCGGCAGCAAACGAACTGGAGCCGCATATTCGCCTGATCAAGCTCAACTCCGATAATGAGCAGGCCGTGGCAGCCAGGCTCGGCATTCGCAGCATCCCGACCATGATCCTCTTCCATGGCGGACAGGAGGTTGCGCGCACATCCGGCGCCATGACGGCGGGGCAGATCGTCAGGTGGGTCCGCGATCACCTGCCGACCGCCGCAGCCTGAAAGCCGCACGTCGTGGATCCGCTCATCGCACGGCTCGGACTGGCGCTGGCAATAGGCCTCCTCGTCGGGCTGGAACGTGGCTGGCGCGAGCGGGACGAACCCGACCACAGCCGCACGGCCGGGATTCGAACATTCGGCATATCCGGCCTGCTCGGCGGCATTCTCGCAGCGCTGGCCGATACGCTCGACGCAGTTTCCGTGCTGGTCGGTGGCTTCATCGCGTTTGCGGCAATCTTCGCCTGGTACAAGGCGCGCGAGGCTGCCCATGACGAGGATTTCAGCGTTACGGCAGTAATAGCGGGCCTTGGCGTGTTCGCGCTCGGTGCACTTTCCGTCGCCGGTGATTACCGGGTTGCGGCCGCCGGAGGGGCGGCGCTCGCAGCAGTCCTTGCCAGTCGCGAGATCCTGCACGGTCTCTTGAAGCGATTGACCTGGATCGAGCTTCGTTCGGCGCTGATCCTGGCGGCGATGACCGCGATCGTTTTGCCCTTGCTGCCAAACCGGACGATCGACCCGTGGGGCGGCTTCAACCCGTGCGAGGTCTGGTTCCTCACGGTGCTGATGGCGTCGATATCGTTCGCTGGTTATGTCGCCGTTCGCGTCCTGGGAACCACCCGCGGTCTGCTCGTCAGCTCGCTCACTGGTGCAATCGTCTCGTCCACCGCCGTGACCATGGCGCTAGCCCGCAACGCCGCATCCGCAAGCAATCCACGGCCGCTCGCCGGCGCTGCTTCGCTGGCGGCGATGGTCTCGGTGCTGCGCGTTTGGGCTGTGGTACTGATCGTCGAGCCAAGCGTCTTCGCAGCGGTCGCCATTCCGGCAATTGCCGCAGCAATCGTCTTCGCCGCCTGCGGTGTCTTCTTGCTGGCCCGAGACGGCCGGGATCAAAAGAGCGGTGCGCTGGCACGCAATCCATTCGAATTGGGCCCGCTGCTGCTGTTTGCCCTGCTCTTTGCGGTTGTCGCCACCGCGAGTGCTGCATTGGCTGCTCAATTCGGCGGGCGCGGTTTGCTGGCGAGCTCGGCTCTTGCAGGCACGTTCGATGTCGACGTCTCGGTGCTCAGCGCATTGCGCCTGGTCAAGCAATCGATCCCTGTCGAGACCGTAGGTCAGGCGGTACTCGCGGCGCTGGCGGCAAACGCGATCGGTCGCCTGTCGCTGGCGATATTTATCGGCCCGCTCAGGTTCTGGTTGCCACTGGCCGGGGCAACTCTGGTCGCCGCAGTGGCCGGCTATGGCGCGATGTTGCTGCCACTGAACGTCTGATAGCGCCAGGACGTCCCAGCCCTTTGATGCGGATCAAGGCCAAGTCTGGTCGCGGCGCTATGAAACTCCGTCAAAGGAGTTCGCCATGACCAATCTGAAGGATCTTACCCCGAAATTTCGCCATGTCCGGTTGCTGCTTGCCCGTGAAAAGGGACATCCGGAAGGTGACCGCGAGGAGGGCTATGACGTGCTCGCTCCATTGAACGGTGACGGTCGGATCGACCCGGACGAGTGGAAGGAGCATAATGCAGCATGCCGCGTTCGCCGCTTCCGCACCGGTGAACAAGATCTCATCGGCCGGCTGCGTCGCAAGCCGGGCGGACAGTGGTATTTCGATTATGCCGAGGGCGACCGCGACGACGAGATCGGCTTCCATCTCGGCGGCGAGCGTTTCGTGACCGGCGAATACGTGTCAATCGAACGCAACGGCGCCATGCACACCTATCAGGTGGCACGGGTCGAACGGCCTTAGCGTTCCAAACAACGCCGGGAGCAACTCATGTCGCGACGCATCCTGGTTGTGGTCGGCCATCCCGACCCGTCTCCGGACCGCCTCTGCCGCGGTCTGGCGCAAGCCTATGCCGAGGGCGCAAAACAGGCGGGACATGTCGTGCGACAAATCGATCTGGCAGCGCTCGATTTTCCGATGCTGCGCACGATGCAGGAGTTCGAACACGGCGCGATACCCGACAGCCTGAAGGACGCCGCCGGGGCGATCGTCTGGGCGGAGCACATCGTCTTTGTCTTTCCACTTTGGCTCGGGACCATGCCGGCCTTGCTCAAGGCATTTCTGGAACAGGTCATGCGGCCGGGAACGGCCTTCGCCTATCCGGACAAGGGTAGAGGCTTTACCAAGACGCTACTTCGCGGCCGCTCCGCCCGGCTCGTGGTGACAATGGGCATGCCTTCCCTTCTCTACCAGCTCTGGTTCCTCGGCCACGGCATTGCTGGCATGCGGCGAAGCATACTCCATTTTGTCGGCATCAGTCCGGTACGCGAGACGTTGTTCGGCATGGTCGCGGGCGCAAGCGACGCGACGCGCGCGAAATGGCTCGGACAAATGCGCAGGCTTGGTGCGCGGGCCAGATAGTCGGTTGGAGTAGATCACGGCACCAGGACGGCGGCACCACTCAATCTGCCGGCACGCAGGTCGTCCAATGCTAGGTTTGCCTGTTCCAACGAATAGACCTTTGTATGTGTGCGAACCTGCGCGATCTTCGCAACGGGAAAGAACTCTTCTGCATCGTGGCGAGTCAGGTTTGCGACTGACACCAATTCACGCTCTTCCCAGAGCAATCGATACGGCATCGCTGGAATGTCACTCATGTGAATACCGCCGCACACGACCCGGCCGCCCTTCCGCACGGCTCGCAGCGCGTTTGGTACCAAAGCACCAACAGGAGCGAAGATAATCGCGGCATCGAGCTGCTTGGGCGGATGTTCATCCGAACCGCCGGCCCAGGTGGCGCCGAGCGAGCGCGCAAATGCCTGTGCGTCCTCGTCGCCAGGCCGCGTGAAAGCGAAGACCTTACGATCCTGCCAGATAGCGATCTGGGCGATGATGTGCGCGGCAGCGCCGAAGCCATAGATCGCGAGCAGCTTGCCTTCGCCGGCTTTGTTCAGGCACCGCCAACCGATAAGACCGGCGCAAAGCAGCGGCGCCAACGACACCGCATCTGCATCGGCATCCAGGTCGAAGGCGAAATGCTCGTCGGCGATGACATGGCTGGCGAAACCGCCATCGCGTGTATAGCCGGTGAACAGTGGCTGGTCGCAGAGATTTTCACTCCCTGCGGCGCAATAGGGGCAGTGGCCACACGTATGCCCGAGCCAAGGCACGCCGACTCTCCGCCCAAGTCGGGAGCTCGCGACCCCCTCACCAACAGAATCAATGACGCCGACAATTTCATGACCTGGAATGACCGGCAGGTTTGGATGAGGGAGATCACCATCAACTACATGCAGATCGGTCCGACAGATTGCGCATGCCTCGACTTTCGACCTGATTTCGCCCACCCCAGGAATGGGATCGGGTCTCTCGATCAGCTTCAAGGGAGTGCCGATGCTTTCAAGCACCATGGCTTTCATGACACCTCCTATGCATTCCGCAAAAACAAAAGAAAGCGGATGACGATTCACTTCCCTTTGACGCTGCTACGTATCAGGCGATTGTAATGAGGTCTTCGACCATGCGCACGCCGGGTACAGCCCAGGCGGCCCGTTCCGTTGTGCGACGCTCGGCCCAACTGTTGACCTTGCCTTCTAGCGTAACCCTGCCATCGGACACTTTGACATTTATTGCCTGCGCCTCGACTTCGGCGTTGCGTTTCAGTGCATCTTCGATGCGCTTTTTCACATCACCCACTGATGCTTGCGGCTTCACCTCGATTTGGTTGTAGACGCCGAGCACGCCCGCCAAATACCGAATGGCAGCGGCAGCGGCGGCTTTCTGATACTGCCATTCCACCTTGCCGGTGAGGGTCACCCAGCCATTCTGGACTTGGACCTGCACCGCTCCGTCGGGGACCACCGTGTTCCAGCTAATCGTGTGCAAAGCCCGCTTGGCGATCTCATCGTCCGCCGTGACATTGCTGCCGATAGGCCGCACTTCGATCTCTTGGGCGACACCTTTTACGCCCTTGACGCAAAGGACCGCTTTTTCCGCCGTGGCTTTCTGCGCATAGGTCGAGACATGGCCGGTCAGTGTGACTACCCCGTTATCGACAGCGACGCCGATATTGGCCGCGTCGATGCTGGGCTGGAACTCCAGCTCAAAGATGACGTTCTGTCGCAAAGTATTGTCGTTCATACTTGCACCTCTGTTCCGAGCGGGTCGCACCCACTCTGTTGACGATGTTAAACATGCAGAGATGTGGCGGATGGCGCGTTGATGGAGATCAAAAGGCTAAGCCCAACGTGCTTGATTGCTCCAAACCGAAACCTTGATTGAACGAGGCAACGCATCGCCTAGACGTTCTGGGGCCAGGAGCCAGCGTGGGCCGGACCGTCTTCTGACGACACGCATGAACACAACATTCCAGACCTCTCGGGACCTTTGCGAAATCCAATAGTTCGGATGCAGCGAGGACAAATTCTCTTTGACCGGCATCAAAGCGGCCGCCCCTCCTTCTCTGTTTATTGCCTCCCATCAACGCCATGCAACGGGAGAGCATCATGACTACCGCTGGAATCAACATCCCTATCCGAAAGGTGACGACCGCAGCAGCGACAAAGCTCCGAGTGGGTTCGCTCACCGCACTGGTGATCGGTTCGATGGTCGGCTCTGGCGTGTTCAGCCTACCGCAGAATATGGCGGCCGGCGCCGGTCCTCTTGCCGTCCTGATTGGCTGGGCCATCACCGCGATCGGCATGCTGGCGTTGGTCTTCGTCTATCAGTCGCTCGCAACCCGCAAGCCCGAACTCGACGCCGGCCCCTATGCCTATGCCAAGGCTGGCTTCGGCCCCTTCATTGGCTTCAACAGCGCCTGGGGCTACTGGATCAGCGCCTGGGTCGGTAATGTCTCCTACGCGGTGATCGTTTTCAGCGCGCTGTCCTATTTCTTTCCGGCCTTCGGTGACGGAAACACTTGGCAGGCGGTGCTCGGTGCATCGATCCTGCTGTGGCTGATCCACGCCCTGGTTCTCGCCGGCATCCGGCAGGCAGCGATCGTGAACGTCATTGTCACGGTGGCAAAGATCGCTCCGATTGTTCTGTTCGTGGGAGTCGTCGGAGTCGCGTTCAAGCTGGAAGTTTGGTCGCTCGACTTCACCGGGTTTGGCAACGCCAGTCTCGGCTCGATTACCGCACAAGTGAAAAGCACGATGTTGGTGACGCTGTGGGTGTTCATCGGCATCGAAGGCGCCAGCGTATTCTCCGGCCGGGCCGAACGCCGGAAGGACATAGCTATGGCGACCGTTCTGGGCTTCTTCACCTGCCTCACGCTCTATGCCCTGGTCTCCTTGCTGTCGCTCGGCATTTTGAGCCAGCCTGAGCTCGCCGCGCTGAAGAACCCCTCTATGGCAGGCGTGCTGGAGGCGGTTGTCGGGCCCTGGGGAGCCATCCTCATCAACATCGCGCTTGTCGTGTCGGTGGTCGGCGCCTTCCTGAGCTGGACGTTGCTTGCCGCGGAAATCCCGCATGTCGCCGCCAAGGACGGGACGATGCCGAAATTCTTCGGCCGGGAGAGCGAGCGTGGTGTGCCGTCGACCTCGCTCTTGATCACCAACCTGCTGGTCCAGGCATTCCTGGTGATCACGCTCGTCGCGCAAAGCACCTATCAGGCGCTGTTCTACATCGCATCCGCAGCCATCCTGGTGCCTTACATCTTTTCTGGAGCCTACGCGGCCAAGCTCGCGCTGACCGGGGAGAGCTACGCGAACAGCGAGCAGCGTGCCGGTCCGCTTTTCGCCGGACTGCTGGCGACGGTCTACGGACTGTGGCTCGTCTACGCGGCTGGACCCGCCTACCTGTTCATGTGCGCGATCCTCTATGCGCCCGGCATCCTCTTCTTCATCTGGGCGCGCCGCGAAACCAACCAGCGCATCTTCCATCCTGCCGAAGCAGCACTCGCCGCATCGCTCGCCCTCGCCGGTATCGCTGCCGCCTACCTCATCTGGAACGGGAGCATCAACCCGCTATGAACGCCCCTGTCACCACGACCAAGCTTGGCGCCCTTTCTGAAGTTGGCCGGCTGCGCGAGGTGCTGGTGCACCGCCCTGATCTCAGCCTGCAAAGGCTGACGCCGGACAATTGCAAGGCGTTGCTTTTTGACGATGTCCTGTGGGTCAAGAAGGCACGGCAGGAGCATGATATCTTCGTCGACGCACTGCGGGAACGCGGCGTTGTGGTGCATTCGTTCGGGGAACTCCTGGCCGACACCATGAGTCTGACCAAGGCCCGCGACTGGCTTCTTGATCGCCGGATCCATCCCGGTGTCGTCGGGCTCGACATGGTCGACGAGATGCGGGGGTGGCTCAACGAGATGCCCTCGCCGCAACTGGCGTCCTATCTTGTCGGCGGCATCGCTCGCGCAGAGCTGCCTTTCGAACCAAGAGGATTGACCGGAAGGACGCTCGCACCCCAGGACTTCGTGCTTCCACCGCTGCCGAACCAGCTTTTCACCCGCGACAGTTCCTGCTGGATTTATGGCTCGACCTCGGTGAATGCCATGTACTGGCCCGCGAGGCGGCCGGAAGCAGCCAATGTCGAAGCCGTCTACCGCTTCCACTCCCGCTTTCGCGACAGCGGCATCTCCTTCGTTTCACCTGATCCGGGAACCGGCATCAGCCTGGAAGGCGGAGACGTCATGCCCATCGGCGATGGAACGGTTCTCGTCGGCATGGGAGAGCGGACCACGCCACAAGCCGTGGGCGGCCTCGCACGCAGCCTGTTCGCTGCTGGCGAAGCGACGCGCGTGATCGCCGCGCTGATGCCGCGGGACCGCAGCTTCATGCATCTCGACACCGTCTTCACCTTCTGCGACCGCGATCTGGTCACGATGTACCCGCCGGTGGTCGAGCGGCTGCGCACCTTCTCGCTGCGGCCGGGCGACGGAGCGGCAACGGTCGAGGTCACGGACGAGACAAAACCGTTCACAGAGGTTGTTGCCCAAGCCCTTGGATTGAAATCGCTGCGGATCATCGCCACCGGTGGCGACCGTTATGAGGCCGAGCGCGAGCAATGGGATGATGGCAACAACGTCGTTGCTCTCGAGCCCGGCGTGGTCATCGGCTACGACCGCAACGTCTACACCAATACGCTTCTGCGCCGCGCCGGGATTGAAGTCATCACCGTCGAGGGCGCCGAGCTCAGTCGCGGTCGCGGCGGCGGGCATTGCATGACCTGTCCCATTGCCCGCGACCCGATTTGACCCGAAAGGAAATCCCCGTGTCGATCAATCTTCACGGCCGCTCTGTCCTGACCCTGGACGATCTCACGGCCGACGAGATCCGATTTCTTCTGAAGCTGGCGGCTGATCTCAAAGCGGCCAAGCTCGCCGGGCACGAGATACCGCGTCTCACCCGCAAAAACATCGCGCTGATCTTCGAAAAGGATTCAACGCGCACACGCACGGGCTTCGAAGTGGCAGCCTATGACCAAGGTGCCCATGTCACCTATTTCGGTCCCAGCGGCAGCCACATCGGCCACAAGGAATCGATGAAGGATACCGCCCGCGTACTCGGGCGGATGTACGACGCAATCGAATATCGGGGCTTTGGCCAGCACCAGGCCGAATTGCTTGCCGCACATGCCGGCGTGCCCGTCTATAACGGTCTCACCGACGAGGCGCATCCGACCCAGATCCTCGCCGATTTGATGACCATGCGCGAGTTCACGCACAAGCATATTTCGGACGTGACGGTGACCTTTGTCGGCGAGGGTCGCGACAATGTCGCGCTGTCGCTGGCGCTCGGGGCAGCGAAGGTCGGCATTGACATGCGCATCGCCTCGCCCAGGGAGCTTTGGCCGGACGAGGGATTCTGCACCCATGTCAGGGAACTCGCCGACCATAGCGGCGGCCGCTTCAGGCTGGACGAAGACGTGATGGGCTGCGTCCAGGGCGCCGACTTCGTCTACACCGACGTCTGGATGTCGATGGGCGAGGACAAATCCGGCTGGGCCGAACGCATTCGTCTTTTGACGCCCTACCGGGTAACCCGCGAAGTGATGGCTGGCGCCGGCAACCCGCACGTCAAATTCATGCATTGCCTGCCGGCGTTCCATGACACCGATACGGAGGTGGGTGCGTTCATCTCACGGGAATACGGCATCGACTGCATGGAGGTCACGGACGAGGTGTTCGAGTCGTCTGCGTCGATCGTCTTCGACCAGGCCGAAAACCGGATGCATACGATCAAGGCCCTGCTCGTCGCCACGATCGGCAACTGAGATGCTTATCGTCGTTGCGCTTGGCGGAAACGCGCTGCTGCGTCGTGGAGAACCGATGACGGCCGAAAACCAGCGCGCCAACATCGTGCGAGCTGCCGCTGTATTGGCGAAGCTGGTCGACGCAGGGCACTCGATTGTGGTCACTCACGGCAACGGTCCGCAGGTGGGGATTCTGGCCCTGCAGGCAGCGGCAAACTCGGATGGCAGCACATTTCCACTCGACGTGCTTGGCGCCGAGAGCGCGGGGATGATCGGCTACGTCATTGAGCAGGAGCTCGCCAACCTCCTCAAAGAGAGGCTTTTCGCAACCCTGCTGACACAGGTGAAGGTCAATCCGCACGATCCGGCTTTCGCCCGCCCGACGAAGCCGATTGGCCCGGTCTACGATGAGGCAACCGCGACCAGACTTGCCGCGGAGCGCGGCTGGCAGATCGCGCCCGATGGCGACAAATGGCGCCGTGTCGTCCCCTCGCCCAAGCCGCTGGAGATACTGGAAGCATCAGTGATTTCGTTCTTGGTCGAGCGCGGCGTTATCGTCGTTTGCACGGGCGGCGGCGGGGTTCCGGTGATAGCGCGAGATGACGGCAGTTTTTGCGGAGTGGAGGCCGTCATCGACAAGGACCTGGCAAGTTCGCTTCTGGCGCGCCAATTGAAGGCCGACATGCTGCTCATGTTGACAGACGTCGACGCAGTCTATGTCGACTATGGCACCGCTACCGCCCGTGCGCTCCGGAGGGTTAGTCCGACAGAGATTTCAGGCCGGGATTTTCCCGCTGGCTCTATGGGGCCAAAGGTCAGCGCCGCGATCGAATTCACTGAGGCAACTGGCAAGCCAGCCGCGATCGGCAAGCTTGATGACGCGGTCGAAATTGTCAGGGGCGAGCGCGGCACGTGGTTCGAAGGCGGCGCTTCGGTTCCAAACGGTCGAGCCTCAGCCGGCTAGCAGGCATCGCCTTTTATGATCCGATCTAGATGGGCATCGCATAGTCATACGGCCAGTACAGGGGCAAAACCGCCGCCGGGCGTGCGGAAGTTCGTAGTTTGGCCCTGGTAGAGGCGCGCGGCGGCGAGCAACATCTGGCCGTCGTAAGTGTAGAGCCGCACGTCCATTTTGCGCGGTGCGGGTGCACCATCGATTTCGATCATACGCTGCCCGGGCGCGGCAAATGACTGGGCCACATAGCCGCCACGAGCGATCTCGGCCCACACGCCTTTGGTCACCTTGTCGCCGCGGTAGACCGCCTTGCTGCCATGGCCGGAGAGCGGCTTGAAGAACATGTCTTTGCGGGATTGCCAGGCGGTATCCGAATTGTCGGGGGTAATCAGCGTGGTTCGCGGGATGCCTGTGAGCCGCGAGCGCAGCTCCGGGGAAAGGCCGAATGCTTCGAGCGCCGCCGGATCAGATAGCAATGTCAGATTTCGCTTGCTCGCAAAGAGCGCGTGATTGTGCGGATTGGGTGTGACTACTACCGCGCCGTCCCGATAAGCCGCCCTGAGTGCCGTATGCTCGGGCCCATCAAGCGCAAAATCGACCAGGCGATTGTAAACCAGCTCTATCTCGTTGCCGTCCAGCCGAAGCCTGCCGCCTTCATATTTAAGCTTGCTCGCGTCCCCGATGACCGCTTCGACGCCATGCTTCAGCAACAACTGCCTGGCAAGTACAAATTCGGCATAGAGATACTGCTCCTCAGGCCGATCATCGACGATCGCGATCCTTCGCGGCGAACCGGCACCCCGCTGGCGCCGCCATTCGTGCGTGAACATCGCAATGACGCTGGCTTCGAAGTGGTTGTCCCTGGCACCGATTAGCGCCCGGTCAGCTTCAGAGCAGCAAGCCTTCTGGGCCTTCGCCAGCACTGCATTGAGGAAAACGCCGCCGGCGTTGGTGTTCACCTCGATCAGCTTGGGGCCATCATCGTCGAGATGGAAATCGTAGCCCATAAGAGCGCCAATTGGCCCAAAATCGCGTTGCGCGATTTCGGGAGCCCAGGAGAGGACCGCTTCGCGGTACGATGGCAAATGTGCTGCCGCCTCAATGGCGACGACGATTCTTTGCATCTCGTCGAGGGCGGACGCGGCAAGAAAGACCGGGACGTTGGAAAATAGATGCGGCCGTGTCGCCATGAAGGTTTCGCAGAAGCCAGGCTCACCGGCTTCGCGATCCAGCGCCGCCCAAAGTTCCGCCCGGTCGAGCGTGATGCAGAAGCATTTGCGGTTAAGCCGCTCTGATAGGGATGTGCTGACCTTCGCGACCGCAGGCACTGTAAGCACGTCGTTATCTCCTCATTGCCGGCCGCCAGAGTCATGCAAATTTTGCATTCGCCACGCTGGCGAGCTTTGATTTGTATCAAAGTGCCGACGCGTGGTTAAGCTACGCTGATATCATGAAAATCGCCTTGGCTCAGCTCCGGTCACTGCTGGCCGTGATCCTCCTGATCGCGGGCGGTGCCGTTGCTGGTTTTGCCGGGCAGGCTTCTGCAACAGGCGCCGGCGTCACTGCCGGCCTTGCGACGCTCTCGACGAGCGCCACGCACCAGGAGATAGGCCACATCGCGTCCATTGACCAGAACAACCATGGCGCTCCTTGTGATAACTGCCTGGATTGCCTGCACGCGACCGGCCCCGGCTGTTGTGCTGCTTGCATTTCCGCCGACGAATGCGCTGTTCTTCATGACGTGCCGGTTGCCGTCCGCTTCGTGGCGGGCAAGGCGTTCCTGGCAACGGGCATCGACCCTGAGGCCCTCCTGCAACCTCCCCGGACCTTCGCCTGAAATCGCGCCGTCGCGGCCTTTGCGACTGTTGAACCCAGCAGCGCCCGACAAGGCCCGATAACGCGCGAACGATCCGCGAACCAAAACCGGTATCGGCGATCCGGGCGCATTGGGCATCCATACTCAGAGCTCGCCTCAGTTTCACACCAACGACAAGGAAACAGTCATGAAAACCCACCTTCGAATGATCACGCTTGCCGCATTCACAACTCTTTCAGGCACGGCTTTTGCCCAGACGGATCCGCACCATCCCGAGGCCGACGTACCGCAAGCCACGACAGCGGCTCCGGCAGCTGAGGCGGTGCCGGGCAAGCTGCCCGAGCAATGCACGACGATGATGTCAACGATGCAGAAGATGATGCCCATGATGCAGCAGATGATGCCGATGATGCAGCAGATGATGCAAGGCGGCCAGGGCGGCATGATGCAGGGCGGCGCCATGATGCAAGGCGGCATGATGAACAACATGCCGAAGGACACTGCCAGCATGCCGGAGGCCTCCAGGGCTTACATGGATGCCATGAAACGAATGGACGGGCCGATGATGCAGGCCATCCAGGCCGAAGATCCCGATATCGCCTTCGTCCAGTCGATGATTCCGCACCACCAAGGGGCGATCGACATGGCCCGTGCGGTCCTGCAATTCGGCAAGGATGATCAGGTCAGGGACTGGGCCAATCAGATCATCACGGCCCAGCAGGCCGAAATTGCAGCAATGCAGGAATGGCTCAAGCAACACGCGAAGTGACAGGAGGAAGAGGTGGGCAAACTCAGCGTCTTGTCCGTCGGCATTGCGCTGGGCGTGACGTCGGCCCTGATGAGCATGCTCTGTGCTTTGGCCTTCGCCATCTGGCCGGACGCGACGGTCTATTTCTTCGGCGCCTTCATGCACGGGCTCGACTTCAGCGCAGTCAGATTAGCGGCGCAGATGAGCCCTGGCCGCGTTCTCTACGGCGTCGTCGGCCTTGGCGTCGTCGGCCTCGTGGCGGGCGTTATCTACGCCTCGATCTACAACGTCGTCGCCACCGGGCGCCGTTAGGGCGGGTCTCATGAAAGCTGCAGCACTCGATCGCGCGGCCGGCAATGACAACGGCTAACAATCAAAGGGAATCCAACCCATGAACCCCAACACACACCACATGTCCGATCCCTTGACCGGCTCCGAACCAGAGCCGGAGTTCGAGGCAGGAACGCGCGCATTCTGGACTTCGAAGACCGGGCTGGTCACGATCGCCTTCCTGCTGATCGCCGCTTTCTTCCTGCTCTCTGAGCACCGGACGCATGCCTTCGGTATCCTTCCCTATCTACTGCTGCTCGCCTGCCCTCTGCTTCACATATTTATGCATGGCGGCCACGGGGGGCATGGCAGCCATGGGAGACATACGCAGCACAAGGAAACCGAGCCGGGCGCGCAAGACGGCCCCACACACCATAAAGGAGCATGACCATGGTCGAGCAATCTTCCGCCTACGGCCTCTGGGGCCTGGCTATAATTAACTCGGCGATTTTCATCCTGTTCGCCTTCAGCTTCTTCAAGCCGCGAACCGGCCGTGATTGGCGCTCCTTCGGTGCATTCAGCGCCTTCCTGGTGGCGCTGTTTGCCGAGATGTACGGGTTCCCCCTGACGATCTACCTGTTCTCGGGCTGGCTGCAGTCTAGGTTCCCCGGCGTTGACTGGCTCTCGCATGATGCCGGTCATCTCCTGGAGATGATGTTCGGCTGGCAGCTCAATCCGCATTTCGGGCCCTTCCACATTCTCAGCTTCTTCCTGATCGGCGGCGGCTTCGTGCTGATCGCGAGTGCGTGGCGGGTGCTTTACGAAGCACAGCGCCACAATCGCCTCGCAACCGGCGGCCCATATGCCTCCGTCCGGCATCCGCAATATGTCGGCTTCGTTCTCGTCATGGCGGGCTTCCTCGTGCAGTGGCCCACGCTGCTGACGCTGGCGATGTTTCCCGTACTGGTTGGCATGTATGTGCGGCTTTCCTTCATCGAAGAGCGTGAAGCCAGAAAGGAATTCGGCGACGCCTACGACCGCTATGCGGACCGCGTGCCCGCCTTTTTTCCGCATGTGGCCAGGCTGGTCGGTTCCGCCGGTGAGCGCCGTGCGCCCTAAAGGCCAGGGGGCTCGGGCATGATCGTTGTGTGCTGACCGAAACAACAATCTCGAGACCGAAGGAAATCATCATGAAACGCCGAGATATCCTGAAGGGCGCAGTGGCAGGCGCCGCAGCTCTTGCCTTCCCGTCGGGCTTGCTCGCAGAAACCTCCGCTAGTCGGTCAGGCGGCCAGACGCTCGGCATCTCTCGCCGCACGATCGAAGTGAACGGCAAAGCTGCAAGCGTCTTCGGCCTGCGAGGAGCCGACGGCGCTCCCGGCCTGCGCTTGCGAGCGGGCGATGCCTTCAATGTCCGGCTTCGAAATGAGACCGCCGAGCCGACGATCATACATTGGCACGGACTGACGCCGCCCTGGTTGAGCGACGGCGTCGCCGACGCGCCACTGCCTCTGATCGGCGCCCAGGCCGATCGGAGCTTCGATTTTCCGGTCGGCGACCCCGGCACCCATTGGATGCATGCCCATACCCTGCAGGAACAATTGCTGCTCGCTGCTCCGCTTATCGTCGCCGATCCCGCCGATGATGCAAACGATGAGCAGGAGGTCGTTATCCTGCTTCACGATTTCTCGTTCTCATCGCCGGAGGAATTGCTGGCCGGCCTGCAGAGCAAGAACACTGGCGGCGCCATGCCAATAAATGGCATGGACCTGTCGGGTGACGCCGGCGGCGCCATGGCAGGGATGAGCCACGGCGGCATGGCGATGGATATCAACGACATCGAGTATGACGCCTATCTGGCCAATGACCGCTCACTGGACGACCCCGAGATAGTGCCGGCCGCGCGGGGCGGACGCGTGCTTGTGCGGATCATCAATGGCGCCACGGCGACCGCGTTCACGATCGACTTCGGCGCGCTTGAAGGCGAGCTGATTGCGGTCGACGGTCAGCCTGTCGAGCCGGTCGGGGGCCGGCGCTTTCCAATGACGATGGGACAGCGCATCGACGTCCGCGTGCGGTTGCCGCGCGACCTCAGCGCCGCCTTCCCGATCCTGGCGCTGCGCGAGGGGAGCAAGGAACGCACCGGAATTGTCCTGCGCCCGGCAGGAGCGGCCGTGGCCAAGCTCGGGACGGCCGCGGATATGGACGCTCCGGTTATCGACCTGACGCTAGAGGCGCAACTTCGGGCCATAGTGCCATTTGCGTCACGCTCTGCCGACAAGACATTCGAAATGGCGCTGACCGGCGACATGACCGCCTATCGCTGGGGTCTCGAATCCGCCCCGATCCTGGTGGACACGGGCGATCGCGTCGAGGTCACGCTGCGCAACGACACCATGATGGCCCACCCGATGCACCTTCATGGCCATCGTTTCCAGGTGGTCGCGATTGACGGGCAGCGCTTCCAGGGCGCCGTTCGCGACACTGTGCTCGTGCCGCCGATGCGCTCGATCACCATTGCCGTCGATGCCGGCAATCCCGGGCAGTGGGCCTTCCATTGCCACCACCTCTACCACATGGCGAGCGGCATGATGTCGACCTTCGCCTACCGAAGCTGAGACCCCGCTGGTGTGCGATCGCGGCTACGATATGCGGCATGGAGAGCGACGATGAAAAAGATCAATCTGGAAGTGCGCGACCTTGTCGGCATGATGGATTTCGCGGCAGTCGAAAAACGTCTCGCGGCATTGCCGGGCGTTGCCGCTGTCGCGATGAACGCGGGGTCGACCACGGCGACCATCGAGTTCGACGAGGGCCGGACGAGCCCGCAGACCCTTGCCCGCGAAATCGAGGCCTGCGGGTTTCATTGCCGCGGCGAGACCGTGCCGCGGCATCTGTGCATTCCTGGCAGCACGACAATTCCGCCGGGGCATCCGCGCGCGATCTCCGGGCACGCCGGCCATGGTCACGCCGCCATGATCCAATCGGGTCCAGCGGACCTGAAAACGGTTGCGGCCAAGGTGCCGCACGACGCCATGGCCCACGAGATGGGACACGGCGCCGGCATGGACATGCAAGGCATGGTCAAGGACATGCGCAACCGGTTCCTTATCAGCCTGGTCTTTACGCTGCCGATCTTTGCCATGGAGCCGATGGGTCTGGGCGAGCCTTGGCTGCGCCCGCCTTTCGGACTGAGCGAAGACGTCGCGATGTTCTTCCTCGCCAGCGCCGCGATCCTTTATCCGGTCTGGCCGTTCCTGGTCGCCGCCTGGCGGGCCTTGCGCAATGGCGTCCTCAACATGGCCGTGCTGGTGGTGCTGAGCGTCGGCACCGGCTACCTGTTCAGCGTCGGCGCGACCTTCTTCTTCGAGGGGCAGCAGTTCTACGAGGCCGCGAGCGTGCTGCTCGTGTTCATCCTGCTCGGCCACTGGCTGGAGATGCGCGCCCGCGCCGGGGCCTCGGCCGCAATCAGGGCCCTGCTCGACCTCGCCCCGCCCAAGGCCACCGTCTTGCGCGATGGCAAGGAGGTCGAGGTTGCGACCGCGGACGTCGTGCTCGGCGACATCGTGGTCCTGCGCCCCGGCAACAAGCTCCCCGTCGATGGCGAGGTGATCGAGGGCGGGTCGACCATCGACGAATCGATGCTGACTGGGGAGTCGATGCCAGTGACCAAGAAGGTCGGCGACAAGGTCATCGGGGCGACCATCAACAAGAGCGGCACGCTGCGCTATCGCTCGACCAAGGTGGGCGCCGACACGGCCCTGGCCCAGATCGTCAAGCTGGTCCAGGAAGCCCAGAATTCGAAGGCGCCGGCGCAACTGCTCGCCGACCGTGCCTCGCAATGGCTGGTGCTCGCCGCGATCGTCATCGGGCTTGCGACCTTCGCCGTCTGGTTCTGGTGGCTCGGCCAGCCACTGCTGTTCGCGATGACCCTGACCATCACCGTCTTCGTCATTGCCTGTCCCGATGCGCTTGGCCTTGCCACGCCGATGGCCGTCATGGTCGGCACCGGCCTTGGCGCTTCAAACGGAATCCTGTTCAAGAATGCCGCCGCTCTCGAGGAGGCGACCAAGCTCAACGTGATCGTCTTCGACAAGACCGGCACGCTGACGATGGGGCAGCCCAAGGTCGTCGAAATCGTCCCCGCGGCCGGCGTTTCACCCGACGAGGTTCTGCAGGTCGCGGCTGCTGTAGACCAGGGGTCGGATCACCCGCTGGCCGTCGCCATCGTCGAGCGAGCCAAGGACATTAAGCTTCCCAAGGTTTCAGGCTTTCTGAATATCGAAGGCAAGGGGGCCAGCGCCGCCGTCGGCGGCAGTCCGGTTTTCCTCGGCAACCGGCGCCTCATGGACGAGCAGAAGATCGACCTTCTGAGGCTCGGCGAGAGGGCCGAGACGCTCAAGGGCGAAGGCCGCACCGTCATTCACGTGGCGCGGTCCGGCAAGCTGCTCGGGCTGATCGCGATTGCCGACACGCCGCGCCCGACCGCCATCGCAACGATTGCCAAGTTGCATGAACAGGGTGTGCGCGTGGCGATGCTGACGGGCGACAATGCCGGCACCGCCAAGCGCATTGCGGACATGCTCGGCATCGACATCGTCCTGGCTGAAGTGCTGCCGGGGCAGAAGGCCGACAAGATCAAGGAACTGCAGGGACAGGGCCAGAAGGTCGGCATGGTCGGCGACGGCGTTAACGACGCGCCGGCACTGACGCAAGCCGATGTCGGGTTCGCCATCGGTGCGGGCACCGATGTCGCCATTGAAAGCGCCGACATCGTACTGATGAGGAGTGATCCCTATGACGTGGTCGGTGCAATGACGCTTTCGCGCGCCACGCTGCGCAAGATGCACCAGAACCTGTGGTGGGCGGTCGGGTATAATGTCATCGCCTTCCCGATCGCGGCAGGCATGTTCTATCCGTTCCTGCTGGGCCCCGAGATTGCGGCGCTGGCAATGTCGGGCAGCTCGGCGCTCGTGGCGGTCAACGCGCTGCTGCTCAAGCGAACCAAGCTCGAAGGCATTCGACCTGCCGCAGCATCAATGACCGAACGCGTCGCTCATCAGCACCCGAGCGGCGCGCAGGCATAAGCGTAGGCGCCTCGCAATCCGATCAAGCGGTCGGCGTCGGATCCTGGTCAAACGCTCTCAACCAGCCGCCTTCAAACCCCGCCCGTTGCAGGCCGCTGCGGATATACCGGCACGAGCGCATCAGGCGCCACAGAAGGCCGCTGCTATCGTTCTCGATCATCAGCACGACGGGGCCTTCGTTGAGGCCGAAGTGCCAAGGCGAAACCCACCAGCCAAAGGCATTGCCGGATGTCCCCGGATGCGTCGGATTGAAGGCCGCTTTGAAACCATAGGCTTTGGCGGCTTTGAGCTTGGCCTGGTGGATGCAGAAGCTGATCGCGGGCCTGACGATTTCGGGAGCAAAAGGCAAGGAGGCCACGACGGCCCATGGGGCGAGCGTGCCATCGTCGGGACCGTAGGGGACTCCGCGTGCGACATAATCCTCGAAGCGGCGTTCGATGCCGTTCAACTTGAGCGTGGAAGGGCCAGGACCCTCGCTTGCGGTGATGCCCCAACAGTGTTCGCCGTAACCCTCGAATCCACGCGGATTTTCGACGGCGTAACGCTGATGGACGAAGGTGGCGCGTCGGGTGTTCTCGAAATAGTCGCTTCCCTTGCTGCGCATGAAGGCATCCTGCACGCCGCGAAAATCGATCCATACATGCGAAAGCTGGTGGATGAACAGCGGTCCCGCATAGAGGTAGTCGTAGCCGTAACAGTTCTCCCATCGGAAGGTCGCGGTCCATGCAGTGTAGCTGCTTGGGGGTAACGGGTGTGTCGGCGAACCCAGTCCCAAGACATAGAGCAAGAGCGCTTCGTCATAGCCTTTCCAGCGATATTTCAGGAACCCGTGCTCGGGTGTCCAGCCATGGGCGACGGTCTCTCCCCCGTCCTGCGCCCAGCACCAGTCGGCTCGGCGATAAAGCGCCTCCGCCAAGCTGCGAATCTCGGCTTCGGCCTCGGTATCGGCATCGAAATACTGCCCTGCAGCCAGCGCGCCCGCCAGCAGGAACGTGCTGTCGATGGTCGACAGTTCGCATTGCCAGGCGCGCCGGCCGGTCTGCATGTCCAGGAAGTGATAGTAGAAGCCGCGATATCCGGTGGCGTCCGGCTCCAGGCCCTGGGGACTGCTCCAGAAGAAGCGCAGCGTTGCCAAGGTGCGTTGCGCAGCCGCGCTTCGCGTCATGAATCCGCGCTCGACTCCCACTGGATAGGACGCCAGCGCAAGGCCGGTGGCCGCGATGCTTGCGGGCCAATTCGCTTCGGTCTTGTCCACAATGAGACCGTTGGCCGGGTTCACTTCATGGATGAAGTAGTCGAATGTCTCCCGCTGCAGCGTCGCCAGATCGTCTTCCATGGCAGAGGTGTTGACGACGCGGCTGGTTTCGGAAAGATGCGATCGCATCGCAAAGTTCCCGGATCGCTGTTCACGGATGCGCCAGGTAGAGGTGGTCATACACACCTTTGACGCCCCTGACGCCTTCGGCAACCACGCGGACGGCATCCCGTTCACTCTGCGATGAGACCGCTCCCGAAAAATGGACCAGGCCATCGGTGACCGTGAGGGTTAACGCGTCTCTTTTGACGCCCGCGTCCTCTCGCAGCCGCGTAAGAATGCTGCGCCGGATGGCATCGTCACCTGCCGCCGTGGAATCGTCGGACCTTGCCGCAAGAACGACGCGCAAAAGATCGGCACGGCTCACGACGCCGACCAGGCGCGGTCCCCTCAAGACCGGTATGCGCTTGATGCCGTGTTCCTGCATCAGGACGGCAATTCGCTCGATCGGAGTTTCCTCGTCGGCCACGACGACGTCGGACGTCATCAAATCCGCCACTTTCCAGCTGTGGCCCTTCACATAGCCACGCACCTCACCTGACGACAATGCTGTGGCACCGAGTTCCGACCTGCGCAGGAAGTCACCTTCGCTCACAATTCCAACCACGCGGCCGCCATCGTCGACGACCGGCATGCCGCTGATGCGATGATCCAGCATGATCCGTGCTGCGTGTCTTACGCTGTGGTCAGGCGACACCGTAACAACCCTTGCAGTCATTACATCCTTTGCTCTCATCGGCCTCATCCCTAGTTCAGTCCAAGTGGACAGGCGCTCGGGCACCAATCGACAATATGGTAGCGTAACCGGCCCCAGCCTCCTTTGAGGCAAATCAATACCGGCTCCGAGCCAGCTGATCCGGGCGGCTTGAACGATCACCCCCACTACTTGTCTATGGCGGTGCTGGCACGCGTGACGGCCTTGGGATCCCCGTTTTGATTTGCGTCAATGTCGCGCTCATCTCGACGGGTGACAGTGGCATGCAACGCGACAAATGCCTCGAACGTCCGATCCCCAGCGGCCATGGCTGACACCGTCTTCACCGCAAGAGCGCTGACCAAAACCTATATTTCCGGCGAAACGCAGGTGCTTGCCCTGCGCGCGCTGGACCTGGAGATCTTCGCTGGAGAAGTGGTTGTTCTGCTCGGCCCCTCGGGCAGCGGGAAGTCGACCCTCCTCAACATCATGGGCGGACTTGACCACGCCACAAGTGGCCAATTGTTCTTCAGGGATCAGGAGCTGACCAACCTCGACGATTGGGGGTTGACTGCCTATCGCCGCCAGCACGTCGGCTTCGTTTTCCAGTTCTACAATCTGATCCCCAGCCTGACGGCTTATGAAAATGTCGCTTTGGTTACGGAGATTTCCGATCACCCGATGCGCCCGGACGAGGCGCTGGCGCTTGTTGGACTTGAACCGAGGATGCACCACTTTCCGGCACAGCTCTCGGGCGGCGAACAGCAACGCGTGGCCATTGCCCGGGCGATCGTCAAACGGCCGGAGGTGCTGCTCTGCGATGAGCCGACGGGCGCCCTGGATTCAAAGACAGGCATTCGGGTCATCGAGGCACTGCTGGGCATCAATGCGCAGCTCGGCACCACGGTCCTCATCATAACGCACAACGCCAGCATCCAGGACGTCGCCGACCGCGTCTTGTTCTTCGCCGATGGTCAAATCTCGAGAATTCAAAAGAACGAGGCGCGCCGGGCTGCCGCCGAGCTTGTCTGGTGATCCGATGCGCACCCTGGATATCAAGCTCTTTCGTGATCTTGTACGGCTGTGGGCCCAGGCGCTTGCGATCGCTCTCGTCATTGCCGGCGGAGTGTCCACAGTGGTTCTTGCTGTCGGCTCCTTGCGGTCTCTGGAGGAAACGCGTGCCGCCTACTACGAACGCTACAGGTTTGCGGATGTCTTTGCCACGGCGCGGCGCGCGCCGAGAACCCTTGTGGACCAGATCGCGGAAATTCCAGGCGTTGCTGGCGTCGACGCGCGCATCGTCAAGCTCGCCCTGCTCGACATACCGAACTATTCCGAGCCCGCCACTGGACAAGTCATTTCGCTGCCGGAGATCGGCGAGCCCGCGCTCAATCGGCTCTATATGCGAGAGGGTCGCACGCCGGAACCGGGACGGGCCGACGAGGCCGTTGTCAATGAGGGCTTTGCCAAGGCCCATGGCTTCACGCCCGGATCTCGCTTCTCGGCAATATTGAACGGCCGCAAGCGCGAACTGGTGGTTGTCGGAATCGCCTTGTCTCCCGAGTTCATCTACGCCGTCGGGCCGGGCGACATCATGCCGGACGACCGCCGCTTCGGCGTCATCTGGATGTCGGAGAGGGCGCTTGCCAGCGTCTACGACCTCGATGACGCTTTTTCGTCCGTGGCGGTGAAGCTGTTGCTGGGCGCTTCCGAACGCGACGTTATCATGCGCCTCGACGCGATACTCGACCGCTATGGTGGACGGGCAGCCTACGGGCGGAAGGACCAGACCTCCCACGCGTGGCTCGATCACGAACTCGACATGCTCAGCAATATGAGCCGGACGCTGCCGCCGATTTTCCTTCTCGTGTCGGCATTCCTGGTCAATCTCACTCTCACTAGACTCGTGGCCCTGGAGCGCGAGCAGATTGGACTCATGAAAGCGTTGGGATACCGCAACGCCAGCATCGTCACGCATTACCTCAAGTTCGTCATAGTCATCGCAACCATCGGCATAGTGATCGGCGCCGCAACAGGCACGTGGCTGGGGATATGGATTACCAATCTATTCGGAGCCTTTTTCCATTTTCCGTTCCTCGTCTTCACTAAGAGTCCGGATCTCTATGTGGTCGCCGCGGCGCTGAGCCTTATTGCCGCGGCGATAGGTGCTCTGCGCGCCCTTCGTGAGGTCGTGAGGCTGGCACCGGCCGTCGCAATGCAGCCGCCCGCGCCGCCGCGCTTTCGACGGCTGGTGCCAGCCAATGTCGCGCTCGACAAGTTCGTCTCGCAACCGACCATGATGATGTTGCGCAACACCATGCGCCATCCGGTCAGGTCTTCATTCACGATGCTCGGAATGGCGCTCGCGACGGCGATCCTCGTTGTTTCGCTTTTCACCCGCGATACGATGGAGGGGCTCATCGATGTGACATTCTTCCTAGCTGATCGGCAGGACGGTACCGTTAGCTTCGTGGAAAAACGCCCGCAGGACGTCGTCATGCAGATCGCGCGGCTCCCGGGTGTTCTCGCAGCTGAGCCCTCGCGGGAGGTCCCGGTCCGCATACGGAGCGGAACCATTGAGCGTCGGATCGTGATCGGCGGCAGGCCGCTCAACGCTGATCTCAATCGCATCATCGACGCTGACCTGCGACCCGTCCTGCTGCCGGACACGGGTTTGGCGCTTTCCAGCATGCTCGCTCAGGTCCTCGAGGTCGAACTCGGCCAGTCCGTCGAGATCGATCTGCTCGAAGGGACGCAGCGGACCGTCTCTCTTCCTGTGACAGCACTGATCGAGGACTATTTCGGCATCCGAGGCATGATGGATGCCGACGCGCTCGCCCGCCTCATGCGCGAAGCACCGACGGTGAACAGCGTTAATGTGAGCCTCGACGGAAGCGCACGCGACATGTTCTACGCCGCCATCAAAGGTATGCCGGTCGTTAGCGGTTTGGCTTTGCAGCGGGTCTCGCTGGCGAATTTCCGCGAGGCGATAGCCTTGCTTATCACGACTATGGCGGGCATCTACACGGGCCTTGCGGCCGTCATCGCTTTCGGCGTCGTCTATAACAGCGCGCGTATTTCGCTTTCGGAACGCGCGCGGGAACTGGCCAGCCTGCGTGTCCTCGGCTTCACCCGGGGCGAAGTGTTGCGCATCCTGCTTCTCGAACTGGCCGTGTTGACGTTGCTCGCGCAGCCGCCGGGTTGGGTCATGGGCTACGGCCTTGCATGGATCATGCAAACGAACCTGGCCGGCGAATTGATGCGGGTTCGCCTGGTCGTTGAGCAGCCCACCTATGTCTTCGCCAGCGCAATCGTGATTGCCGCCGCCGTGCTTTCCGCGCTCGTCGTACGCCGGCGTATCAACAAGCTGGACCTTGTCAGTGTTCTCAAGACGCGAGATTGAACCATGCGCACGATCTCGATGAAGCGAACCGCGGGGGCTATGGCCTTGGGTGTTCTGGCAGCCGCCGCGATCTGGTTTGCATGGCCACGGCCGATCGCAGTGGATCTGGCGACGGTGACGGAAGGTCCCATGGAGGTCACAATCGATGACGAGGCCAAGACGCGCGTCCGCCACGTCTATACGGTGTCCGCGCCAATTGCTGGAAAAGTCCTGCGAATCTCCCCGCCTCGCCATGTCGGGGATCAGGTTGCCGTGGACGAGACGGTGGCGGTGATGCAGCCCACCGTCCCGAGCTTCCACGATGCCCGCTCGCATGAAGAGCTGCAGGCGGCGCTGGCGGCAACCGAAGCGGCAATGAGGCTTTCGGGAGCCGAAGTTCGCCGGATCGAGGCGGCGCTCAAATTTTCGCGCACGGAGCTTCAGCGGGCGGAAGCCCTCGCCCGCACCGAGGCGATCTCGGTCAAAGTTTTGGACAAGGCGAGATTCGATGTCGAAACCAATGAAGCTGCGTTGGCAAGCGCCAAGGCGCAGGTGGAGGTACGGCGCAACGAGCGCTCAAGCGTTGCGGCCCGACTCAGCGAACCGTCCGGCGCCATCCCGCAATCGAACCCCGGCTGCTGCATCCAGATACGCGCCCCAGTGACCGGAACCGTCCTGAAGATCATTCAGGAGAGCGAAGCTGTGGTGCAAGCAGGTGCCCCTCTGATCGAGATCGGCGATCCACGCGACCTCGAGATTGTAGCCGACCTCCTGTCGACCGATGCCGTCCGGATTAAGCCCGGCGCAACAGTCCGGATCGATGGCTGGGGCGGATCACCCATACGAGGCCGGGTGACACGGGTGGATCCGGCGGGGTTCGTCAAGGTCTCCGCCCTCGGTATCGAAGAACAAAGGGTCCGTACAATCATCGATTTCGCCGATCCTCCCGAAGCTTGGCCGCAGCTCGGTCACGATTACCGTGTGATCGTGCATGTGACGATCTGGAGTGCGGAAGACGTGCTGACGGTGCCGGTGGCGGCCCTGTTTCGAAAGGGGGAGGACTGGGCCGTCTTCGCGATCAAGGATGGGCGTGCGGTCACAACGATCGTCAAGCTCGGGCAGCGCAACGACCGGACGGCAGAGATTCTGTCAGGCCTTGCCACAGGCGATCGAGTGGTGCTGCACCCGAGCGACAGGGTCACGGACGGCGTGACCGTCGCAGAGCGCGGTGGAATAGGCTGAAACGCGCCTTTTCGCCGGCAGCTCAGCTGCTTTCCATCGAAGGGCTTTCAAGGTGGTAGGCGCGTAAACTCGCGCTCCCTAGTCGGGAATTGTTACTTGCGCTGGTCGGAAAAACAGTAACGCCACCCTGTGGCGATCTGTCAGGCACGACCAAGAAAAAGCGGGGAACTGAGTTGGATTGCCGTTCAACGGGAACTGTCTCGGGCGCAATCCCGAAAGACCATTCAAAAGACAAATCGGAACCGCGCCTAGGCTAACAAACGGTTAATCCTGGGATCATATCAATCTTTTAGCTTTTTGATTGCCTGGCTCGATAAATGCAGCACAGGTCGCCAGAAGAATACGCAAGCGGCCACGAAGGCGAGCGCTGGCATGATGCGCTGCCCCTCCTCCTGCGGTTGTTCCTTCGATCGGCGACAGCAACGAAACGACCTGTGAGGCGGCACTGCCCCAGGCGGATGTTTTATCATTGTCTTGGGCTGTCGGATGACGGGGTCAGGCCGGCGCCAGCTAGGAAAGTGCGAACTGCCATGCGAACATCCTGCTGCTGTCCAACCAGAAGATGTCCGCCAGTGTCGTAGACGACCAGTTTGGCACGCGGGATCTTGGCTGCGGCGAACTCAGCTGCCGGTAGCGTGTTAAACAGGTCGTCGCGCGCAGAAATAATGATCGTCGGCGCAGTAATTACTTCCAACGGCAGTTCATGTAACTCGGGGGCGCTATCGATGTTGATTCCGGGGAAACGCAGCGACAACGGCTCAACGCTCTTGATGATGCTCATGACGCGGTCCCGCTTGGCCCGAGGCGCAGCCGCAATCAGCGCGGGCCGAACGCCGAGGAAGCGAACGAGCACTGACGGTGCGATCTTCTCGGTGGCCCACCATGCGAAATCGCCGCCGGCATTGACGACCGAGAATACGAATTTGTTGCCGCGGCTCGCTTCTATCGAGACCGGACTGGTGGGCGAATAAAGGCCTGGGACGATCAGAATGAGAGCGGTGACCTTGTCCGGGTGCCGGAGTGCTAGCTCGACCGCAGAACGCGCGCCCGCCGAAACGCCGACGAGCACCGCTTTGGGAACGTTCAGTTTGGATAGCAGCGCCGCGTGCGCATCGGCCTGCGCCGCTGGAGAGGTATCCTGCGGAACGGGCGTGCGCAAATAACCGAAGCGCGACGGCGCGATGATCCGAAAGCCCTCACCCACGAAATTGGCTGCATTGGCAAGGCCTTGGTCAAAGCCGCCACCGGCGCCGTGGATCGATAAGAGCGGAGTACCCACGCCACTGTCGGCGCATTCGATCGGGCCTATGTCGAGCTTGGCGACCACACTGCCGCGGCTGGCAGCGTCGCGCATACGGCCAAGCTCGTTCTTGTAAAGCAAGAAAGCCACACTCGCCGTGGCCGCAATGGCGATAGACATGGCCAGCACGAAACCACCAATTCGTCTCATTGGAAAAAGCTCCACAAAGGACAGGCGAATATTGGCATATCTCGCTTGGAAGCAGGTTGATTTACCTCAATTTCCCTGAGTGACAGCATCGGCCGGTGTATTCGGATGATATCAATTGTGGGAGGCGGAAGCCGGTCCGGCGCCCCCCCCGACTCTCCCGAGTTGTGCACGGTACATCCGGAAAACCGTTCGGCTTCGCTCCCCAAACGGCCTGAGGATCCAGGGTTTGTGCAGCACAGGGCCAGACCACTAGCGCCTCTCAAGCGCTAGGTAGTTTCCCGTAGGGACATAACCGAATTTCGCGACCCGCGGATTCGCGCGATTGCTGTGTCACGGATCAACCGGGAAAACAGCCATGCACGCCCAATCGACCTCCAGAATTTCACTGCCGTCGCACTCCGTGCAGCCGAGCCTGCCTACGGCATTCGATCTGACACCGCTCCAGCCGGTCAGCTTCTTTCCCTCCGGTTCGGAAATCTATGCCCAAGGTGAAAAGGCCGGAGCCTTCTATCAGGTCGAGTTTGGCGCCGTCCGTATTTACCGCCTGCTTGCGGACGGTCGCAGGCAGATAAGTGCCTTCCATCTGGCGGGTGAGACATTCGGCTTCGAAGCCGACACCACCCATCATTTCTTCGCGGAAGCCATCAATGCCACGGGTGTCCGCGTCTTCCGCTTTGCCACTGGTGCAGATATCTCCGGTCAGCTGCTGCCGTTGGCGCTCAAGGGCCTGACGAGAGCGCAGGAACATCTCTTGGTCCTCGGCCGCCAGAATGCCATCGAACGCGTTGCTGCGTTCCTGGTCGACATGGCGGAGCGGCAGGGCGGGTTGCGGCAGGTCGAACTGCCGATGTCACGCATGGATATCGGCGATTATCTCGGCCTCACCATCGAGACCGTATCGCGGGTTTTCACCCGGCTGAAGGACAAGGGCGTCATCCGCCTGCTCAATCTGCGCAGCATCGAGATCATCAAGCACGACGCGCTTCATGCGATGAGCGAATGAGCTGCGTCGAGATCGAATCGGACGACGGAAGAGGCACGTCCAGGTTCGCAGCTTTTGAGCCTGAGGGCAACGCATACACGGCGTTTCTAGCACTTCAGACCAATTGACAGTGGGACATCAGGGCTAACATAGGAGCTGGAATTGCATCCATTTTTGCCGCTGAACGCTGAGGAAACAGCAGGCAAGTCCATCGGCGTTCAGGCTTCGGGAGGAAGGCATGGACCGACACACGGCCACATTGCATGCGGACCGTATTCAAGCATCGATTGCGTCGGACGCCGCCGCGAAATCGGCGTTGGTCGCTTCGTGGCGGCGCTCGGCCTCATTGCACAGGCTTGATCCTGCGGGTCAGAATTTGCCCCGGCGGTTGACGGAGATCGAATTGAGCATGGCCCGGCAGAGGGTCGAGCCTCTGCTCGCTGCCGCCCGGTCCAGTCTGGACAGGCTCTATCTTGCTGTCGGTGGCGTCGGCTGTTGTGTGTTGCTGGCCGATGCCGATGGCGTGCCGGTCGATCGCCGCGGTGCGCCGGTCGATGACGAGACCTTTCATTCCTGGGGTCTCTGGACCGGCTCCGTCTGGAGCGAACACAGCGAGGGCACCAACGGCATCGGAACCTGCCTGGTGGAACAGCGCGCACTCACCATCCACCGCGACCAGCATTTCTTCACCCGCAACGCGCTGCTCAGCTGCACCACGGCGCCGGTCTATGACCATCTGGGGAACCTCGTCGCCGCGCTCGACGTATCGTCCTGCCGGGCCGACCTGACGGAGGGCTTTGTCAATCTGATCGCCATGGCAGTTAGTGAAGCCGCCCGACGTATCGAAGCCGATAATTTCCGTATGGCGTTTCCGAAAGCGCGCATCCTGCTGGCGCCAGTCGCCGACAAGAACACGGGCGCGCTAGTGGCGGTCGATGCCGACGATCTCGTGGTCGGGGCGACCCGTGCTGCGCGGCTGGCGCTTGGCATAACGCAGGGTTGCCTGGCGAGGCCATTGCCCGCCGCCGACCTCCTGGGTGACGCTCCGGCGGCATCGGAAGACTTGACGGAAGCCGAGCGCTCCGTCGTCCAGCGCGCCCTCGCCCGGTCACAAGGCAACGTCTCCGCCGCCGCGCAGAATCTCGGCATTTCCCGCGCCACACTCCATCGCAAGCTTGCCCGGTTCGGCATCCGGCGTCCACATTGATGTTCGCGTCCGCGACCTGTCTTAGTTTTGCGACAGGTCGCCCTGGCCCGCTGCCAGCATAGGGCTGACATTGCGATCCCTATCCTGCAACGCTTTCAACCGGAACGTCCGCATCCCGCGGCGTCGCTTTCGGGAGGAAGACATGAACAAGGTGGAATTTTCGCGTGGGGTCAAGGTCCCCTTTACCAAGCGCTATGGCAACTTCATCGGCGGCAAGTGGGCCGATCCTCGGTCCGGCCGGTACTTCGACAACCATTCACCGGTGAACGGACAGCTGTTGTGCGAGGTCGCACGTTCCGACGGGGCCGATATCGAGGCCGCGCTCGATGCGGCGCACGGAGCCAAGGACGCTTGGGGCCGCACCAGCGTTGCCGAGCGCGCGCTGATCCTCAACCGCATCGCCGATCGCATGGAGGACAATCTGGACCTCCTGGCGCTTGCCGAGACTTGGGACAATGGCAAGCCGATCCGCGAAACGACCGCCGCCGACGTGCCGCTCGCCGTCGACCATTTCCGCTATTTCGCCGGCGTGCTGCGCGGCCAGGAGGGCAGCCTCTCCCAGATCGACGACGACACCGTCGCCTATCACTTTCACGAACCCCTCGGTGTGGTCGGCCAGATCATTCCCTGGAATTTCCCCCTGCTGATGGCGTGCTGGAAGCTGGCGCCCGCAATTGCCGCCGGCAATTGCGTCGTGCTGAAGCCGGCTGAACAGACGCCGGCGTCAATCCTCCTCTGGGCCGATCTGATCGGCGATCTTTTGCCGCCGGGGGTCCTGAACATCGTCAACGGCTTCGGCCTTGAAGCGGGCAAGCCGCTGGCGTCGTCGCCGCGCATCGCCAAAATCGCCTTTACCGGTGAAACGAGCACGGGCCGGCTGATCATGCAATATGCCGGTCAGAACCTCATTCCGGTAACGCTCGAACTCGGCGGCAAATCGCCGAACATTTTCTTCCAGGATGTGCTGGCGGAAGACGACGACTTCTTCGACAAGGCGATCGAGGGCTTCGTCATGTTCGCGTTCAACCAGGGGGAGGTCTGCACCTGTCCAAGCCGTGCACTGATCCATGAAGCAATCTACGACCGTTTCATGGAGACGGCACTGAAGCGGGTCCAGGCGATCGTGCAAGGCGATCCGCTCGATCCGGCCACCATGGTCGGCGCGCAGGCGTCCTCCGAGCAACTCGAAAAGATCCTGAGCTACTTTGATATCGGCCGCCAGGAAGGCGCCGAGGTGCTGATTGGCGGCGGGCGCGCCGAACTTCCGGGCGACCTTGCCGGCGGCTACTATGTTCAGCCGACCGTGTTCAAGGGCCACAACAGGATGCGCGTATTCCAGGAGGAAATCTTTGGACCGGTGGTCTCGGTCACCACCTTCAAGGATGACGAAGAGGCGCTGTCGATCGCCAACGACACCCTTTACGGCCTCGGCGCCGGCATCTGGAGCCGCGATGCAAATCGTTGCTACCGCTTCGGCCGTGCCATCCAGGCGGGCCGCGTCTGGACCAACTGCTACCACGCCTATCCGGCGCATGCTGCGTTTGGCGGTTACAAGCAGTCGGGCATCGGCCGCGAGACTCATAAAATGATGCTCGACCACTATCAGCAGACCAAGAATATGCTGGTCAGCTACAGCCCGAAGAAACTCGGCTTCTTCTGATCGCTCCGACGGCGCTGCCACAGCGGCGGGGTCAGGCTGGACCGCGCTGCTGTACAGGTCTTCGTTGGCGTATGCTGTATGGGCCGCTAGGAAAAAATTCGGCCATCACGGACCACGGCTCATTCGGATCGTCCTGAGCATACGACACATCATGAGTCAAAGGCGCTCACTCGGTCTCGCCAGCGCACATGTTCAGCCATGGGAACGCCACCCTCACACGAAGATGCTCTCGTCATTCGGGGGGCCACTCCGACACCATTCCTGGCGGGCGCGTTGAAGCGGCTCCAGGACCAATTGATGGCGAAGGACGCGCTTTGAGCGACGAACTCGGCATCTCCGAAATAAGGAACATATTCCTCGCCAGTCAAGACGGTCTTGGCAAATTTGTTCTTATTTTGTTCACTTGCGGCGAGGTAGCCGCAGGAGGCAGTCACGGATCTGTTTTTGAAACTCAGGGGAGCATCAGCGGAGGAAAAGAAGCGTGGCGTTGATGCTGCCAAGGCTGTGCATGAGCGCGGCTGGGTTAACAGCCGAGCAAGCCGCTGTCGCTGCATTTGAACTTGAGGGCTGGGATATCGATGGCTTTCCTACCGCACACCGTCGGACGCCGTGTTCGAAGCCAACTCGGTTTGGGGTGATGCTCACCAAGCGGCCCTTGAAGCTTGTTGCGCGGACTGGCCGGCTGACAAGAAGCCCGTTGCGGTTGAATTTAGAGTTGCTGATCGACCACGAGGCGCAGCTTGCGGATCGGGATACGGCTTTGGCAAAGCTTCGTGCCATCGTCGAAGCCAAAGATGACGCCTGAAGCCGCCACCTTTTCGGGATCACTTGCAAGTTTATGCAATCGTAGTTATGTAAGCGTAACCGGGAACAATGGTGCCCGGACGCCAAAAGGATCAGCAATGAAAAAGGTCACTGACAACCTCTGGATAGCGCCGCAACCGTGCAAGGACGATCTGGCCGATGCGGCAAGGCAAGGGATTTCCGCGATCATCAACAATCGGCCGGACGGTGAAGAGCTTGGGCAGCCGAGTGCGGCTGAAAACCGGCGGGCCGCCGAAGAGCTGGGCATGGACTACGTTCAGATCCCGATCGTGCCCGGCCAATTTCAGGAGGGCGAAGTGCGCGATTTCCAGAAGGCGCTTGCCGAAGCCGATGGACGTGTACTGGCGCACTGCAAGACCGGAACCCGTTCGCTGACGCTATGGTCGATCGGCGAAGTGCTGGACGGTCGAATGACGACGGAAGAACTCGTTCCGTTTGGCCAACGTCTCGGGGTCGATCTGACAGGCGCGATCAAGTGGCTCGAGAGCAATTCCGGACCACTCAGGTCAGCGGAAAAAGACCTCATGGCAACGCGGAAGCCGCAGGTTAAGGGCTTTTTTGATAAGCGTACGTTTTCCATACAGTATGTTGTGGCCGACCCTGAGACCAGGAAGTGCGCCATCATCGATCCCGTCCTGGATTTCGATGAAAGATCCGGAGCAACGGCGACGAAGAATGCCGACGCGATTCTAGATTTCGTTCGGGAACAAGGCTTCGAGGTTGAATGGATCCTGGACACACACCCCCACGCCGATCACCTCTCTGCCGCCCGATATCTGAAGGAAAAGACCGGGGCCCCGACAGCGATCGGAAGCAGGGTGACCGAAGTCCAGGAGCTCTGGAAAGGCATCTACAACTGGCCTGACTTCCCTGCCGACGGCTCGCAATGGGACAGGCTTTTTGCACAGGGCGACACGTTTGCCGTAGGATCCATTCCCGCGAAGGTGTTGTTCTCGCCCGGACACACGCTGGCTTCCATCACTTATGTGATCGGCGATGCCGCCTTCGTCCACGACACCCTGTTCATGCCGGACAGCGGTACGGCACGTGCCGACTTTCCTGGAGGCAACGCCAAGCGCCTGTGGCAATCCATCCAGGAGATCCTGTCGCTCCCGGACGAGACGCGCGTCTTCACCGGACACGACTATCAGCCGGACGATCGCGAGCCGCTCTGGGAGTCGACGGTCGGAGAGCAGAAGGCAAAAAACACGCACATCGCAAAATGCAGGAGCGAGGCTGAGTTCGTGAAGGTGCGTGAGGCGCGTGACAAGACGCTGCCGATGCCCAAACTCATCCTGCACGCGCTGCAGGTGAACACGAATGGCGGACGGCTGCCCGAGCCTGAGGCGAACGGCAGGCGCTATCTCAAATTTCCACTCAACGCGCTCGAGGGCGCGGCATGGGATTGACGAGGATGAAAACCGATCTGGCATCCGAGACAGTGGACATGATCGAGCAGGCGGACGCCGCGGCTGACTTTTTGAAGAAGCTGGCGAACCCCAACCGCCTGATGATCGCCTGCGCGCTTGTGGAGGGTGAACTCTCGGTACGCGCACTGGAGGACACGCTCGGGATACGTCAGCCCGGCCTTTCCCAGCAGATCGCCGAACTCCGCGAAGCGGGGTTCATTGTCGGGCGCAAGGAATCGAAGTCCGTCTTCTACCGTCTGGCGGATGACCGCGTGAAAGAATTCGTCGCCATGATGCACCGCATGTTCTGCGAAACGCCATCGGCCGCACAACCCGATTAGAGGCTCTTATGACTGAGTTCACACCAATCGCTTCTCTGTTGGGCGGCGCAATGATCGGTCTTTCGGCCGTTCTCCTGATGCTGTGGGAAGGCCGGATAGCTGGGATCAGCGGCATCGCCGGCGGGCTACTGCCGCCCTATCGCGACAACGCTTTCCCGTCGCGGTTCGGCTTCGTCATTGGCCTGATGGCCGCGCCGTTGCTTCTGATGTACTTCACGGGCGCCGAGATCACGCAGACCGTGTCATCGAACGTGCCGCTGATGATTGCGGCAGGCCTCCTGGTGGGTTTCGGCTCCATCTATGGCAATGGCTGCACGTCGGGCCACGGTGTCTGCGGATTGTCACGCCTTTCGGGGCGTTCGATGGTCGCGACCGCGACTTTCATGGCGGCGGCTTTCGTCACCGTCTTCCTCGTCCGTCACGTGATTTGAGGCTTGGCATCATGTCCTTTCTCGTAAACCTCCTTCTCGGGCTGCTCTTCGGCATCGGCCTGGTCGTCTCCGGAATGTCGGATCCCGCAAAGGTCCTGAACTTCCTCGATCTCTTTGGAAGTTGGGACCCCTCGCTGGCCTTAGTCATCGGCAGCGCTGTGCTTATCACCTTCCTCGGCTACCGCCTGGTCTTGAAGCGAGACGCACCAATCGTCGGCGGCACGTTCCACCTACCGGCCCGCAAGGACATCGACGCACGCGTGCTGACCGGTCCGGCGATCTTCGGTGTCGGCTGGGGGCTGGGCGGCTTTTGCCCGGGTCCGGCCCTCACCGCGCTCGGACTGGGAGCGACAGGCACACTTGCTTTCCTGCCCGCAATGATCGTCGGTATGTGGATCGCCCATCTACTTGCAAGGGCAAACCCCAGACCCCGCACGATTTGAGCTCAGGTACCGAGGGCATCCATGACACGCGTCGCCCGATCCCTCCCGATTCTTGATTGGGGGCGGCAATATGACCGAGACGTGCTGACCAGCGACCTCGTGGCGGCGGCGATCGTAACCATTATGCTGATCCCGCAATCGCTTGCCTACGCCATGCTGGCAGGGTTGCCCGCGGAAGTAGGCCTCTATGCGTCGATCCTGCCCCTGATCGCCTATGCGATCTTTGGGACGAGCCGCACGCTCGCGGTCGGGCCAGTGGCGGTGGTCTCTTTGATGACGGCATCCTCGATCGGCGCCATTGCCGCGCAGGGAACGCCTGACTATCTCGCGGCTGCCGCGCTGCTCGCCTTGATCTCAGGCGCGATGCTGATGGCAATGGGGTTGCTTCGCCTGGGCTTCATGGCGAATTTCCTCAGCCATCCGGTCATCTCCGGCTTCATCACCGCTTCCGGGCTGCTCATCGCAGCCGGCCAGTTGAAGCACATCCTCGGTGTGCGGGCGGAGGGTCATACTCTTGCCGAGGTCGCCGGCGAACTGTTGTCCAACCTTCAAGAGACGAACATCGTCACCCTCCTTGTTGGCGTGACCGTTTTGGCATTCCTTTATTTCGCGCGGCTCAAACTAGCGGGACTGCTGGTGGCGGTCGGCATTGGGGCGCGCAGCGCGGATGTGTGGACAAAGGCAGGCCCCATCATCTCCGTCGCGGGGACCATTATCGCGGTCACCGTATTCAATCTGGAATCCTACGACATAGCTCTCGTCGGCGCGATCCCGCAGGGGCTGCCGATGCTGGCCGTTCCGGCGCTCGATCCGGCACTGATCCGAGATCTTGCCGCTCGCGCGCCGAACGCCGAAGGTCGCTGCCGTCGCGCTCGCCATCAAAGACCGCCCGAATGGTCTGGGCAATCATGACTCCCGGCGAGCGCTATCGGGAGCCGATGGCGGCGTAGAGATCAGGCCTTGCGACGCGTTGAGACCGACGAACTTGGGAAGGGCGGACGGGATGTAATACGACCGCCGGTCGATGCCGGAAGGCGGGAAAACCCACTTGCGCCAGAGCGCCTCAGAGCGCGTGCTTTTGGTCGGGACCGGTCCCCGCGGAAGACATTATGGCCAGCGGCCCATGCGTGCCGCACCAACAAGTCGAACACATGGCCGAACCGACCGAGACCGCAGCACGTCAAGAAATCCCTTGTCAAGGGAGTGCCGTTGACGGATGTTCACGAATGATCCCCAGGTCCGACGCAGGAACTTCCATTGGACTCGCTTAAAAAGCGCGGTCGCCTCCGCGACGTGTGACTTTGCTGTATTGCCGATGTTCGGCCTGCGCGATAATAACTCCAAAGACTGGGCCGGTCAGACGAGGGAACGACGGCCAGTGATCTTCTCGATGTTGATGCGGAAGAAGAGGTGAGGCGGACTGGCCACCTTGTCCTCGGAGTGAGGCGTCTCGCTGCCAGGTTCCCACCAGTTGGGGCGTGCTTTCTGCAACAGCGACCATGCATGGTCGCGCTCATTCTGCCGGGGGCCTGCTTCGGAGAGTTCTTCGTAGCGACCGAAGGCAATGACACTCCACCAGCTGCGGGGGCTGCGAATCTCGTCGACTTCGAAGCAAACCTGAGGATGTCCCCGCATCGCCCAGACCTTGTGACCAATCAGGGAGAAGCTGTAGATGTGGCCGTCCTCGTAAACGAAGCTGATTGGCACGACGTACGGCATCCCGTCTCTTACGCAAGCGAGGCGCCCGACCCCGCTCGCGGCCAGGTGCATCCTGCATTCTTGGGCGGTCATCTCACTGACGATCACGGGACTCCCCTGGTGAACGAGCGAGCTTCGCTCTGTGCATCTCGATGCCGCGGAAGCGGACTTCTTGCTTCCACTGGATTCGCGATCGCTCGCGCGGCTGCTATACGCCATGTTCCATGCGCCACGCCGGCAAAGACGGCGAAAGGTGCGCCGATGCAAGCTGCGCCGGACTCAGGCACCTCCTTGTTTTAGCCGGCCGTCTCAAGAAATCGATCAGCGAAGTCGGCGAGGGCGTTCCAGTCAGTGAATTCGTGGTCGCGCTCGGGGCTCTGATCGCTGCTGCGTTTCATGACGACGAATTTGACGAACTGCTCCTGGAAGTAATCGTACTTGGTGAAGCGCAAAGCACCCCCGAGAAGGAGGGTCATGCGTGGTTGCCACCCTGTCACGGAGACGAAGCGATCCACGTAGTTTTGCGCTTCCGTCTTTTGGTCTTCCAGCGCCGCCGACAGACTGACGGATATGAGGGCTGAAGGCTTAGTGTTCAGCAGTTCGTGATGGGCAAACACGAAGTTCGTGACGATTTCCTGGTGGTGCTCCTGGTGGACCGACGCGGCAATGACGAACGCGTCGAAAGGTCCGAGCTTCAAATCGGATGCGAGCGCTGCGCTATCTTGCAGCTCGACTTGGTGCCCGCGCTCGCGTAAATGCGTTGCCGTCCGTGCGGCAATTTTCCTCGTCTGGCCTTCGGTCGTTCCATAGACAATCAGGATATTCACGATATTCCTCCGACAACAGCGCCCACGTCGGTTGCCGAGAGGACCCGGCGCGAGTCATGGAGTAGGCTCTGCTAACCGCTGGCGAGCGCGGCGTCTGCGCAATCTTCCTCGACCGTCAGGAAACCGATTTAACCTCGATCCGCTTTGCCGCTGCCTCCGGAGCTCTCGGGATGGCGAGGTGAAGCACACCGTCCTTCATGTTCGCCTCAATTCCATTGATGTCGAAATCCCCGGAGAGAGTGAACTGCCGCTCGAAATCGCCGACGTCATACTCGCGATAGGCCTGGCTGTAGCCCTCGGGCGTATCCTCTTCGACGCGGCCATAGATCGACAGCACCCGCTTCTCCAACGTGACCTCCAAACCCTCCGGGCTGACGCCGGGCAGATCCGCAACGACGACAAGGCCCGTTTCAGTTTCGTAGATGTCAACCCGTGGTACGAAGACCAGCCTCTCATGGGT
This sequence comes from Mesorhizobium sp., assembly GCA_004020365.1. Classification (GTDB taxonomy): domain Bacteria; phylum Pseudomonadota; class Alphaproteobacteria; order Rhizobiales; family Rhizobiaceae; genus Mesorhizobium. Next base: position 307,942 of record SAQR01000001.1, on the reverse strand, counting down.
CCGCTCGCCCGCGTCCTGCTCCGCGGACAGCTTGCCCTCCAGCTCCGGTTGGCTAGTCGGCGTGGCCTGAGACTGCTTGCTCCCCTTCGTTCCCACTCTCGTGGTCTCTCGCTTAGCCATGACCCGCCTCCTTGCTCGCCTTCACGTGAATGCGCTTGGGCTTGTCCTCTTCGGCCCGAGGAAGATCCAGAGTCAGTACGCCATTGACGAGATCCGCTTCAACCTTGTTCGGGTCGACCACAAACGGCAATGACACAGTCCGCACAAACCGGCCTCGACGACGCTCACGCCGGTGGTATCCCCGCCGGGCTTCCTCAGTTTCGGTTTGCCGCTCTCCGCTGAGCGTAACAGAATCTCTGTGAATCAAGATGTCCAAGTCTTCTGATCTTACCCCCAGGCAGTTCGGCGGTGATGATGACGCCGTCCTGGTTTACGAAGACATTCACCGCCGGGAATTCCAGTCGGCTCACTTCGTCTTGGAGGCGGCGTATGTTGCGGAAAGGATCTGCGCCGAATAGCATTCGTGCGATCATTGTCTCCTCCTCGGAAAGCCGCGCCGCAAGGGCCTCGGGTTCCCTCGATGTACAGCAGGGCCATCCCCGCTCTTCACCGCCCATCGGCGGTCCGCCATAGAGCGACGAGTGCCGAGCCCGCGGCTCCCACCTTCCAGCTCTGAACTTAACTCCAGAGTCGCCTAGGTGGTGCCGCAGGTTCGCCCATCATGTTTCACAGGCAATCTGGTTTACCTGCCTGGGTTCCCATTCGCCTGAACGGTTCTCCACGGTGTATGGCCAGTTTGTCTCCGCATGACGATGAAGAAGAATGCCCAGATGGCACTTTTGTTGCTTTGATCTGAATCAATTCGCACAGCTCATTGGATGGTTCCGCCCCCGATCCCCTTTTTAGTTCGGAGCTGATCGACGACCCGCAACTTGCCGGTCCTTGTACAAACCATTGCCGATCCGACCGATGCCGTTTTGGGTTCTCGGGCCAATAGTCAAAGTAGAACCCCCGACCCAGACGGAGATTGCTGCCGTTAACATCTATTCACCGTACAACGTCCTATAACGGGGCGAAGCGGAAATGCTTTCCTAACTCACCGAAGTCAGCTCTTGGCGCCAACGAGCCAGCCGGGGCATCAGCTCGGATCATACCGCGATAGAGCGTTCTACGTCTCAATCGGGTGGATAGTGTTGAAGAAGTCCGCGATAAAGCCGTGGATCCACTCGCACCGGGTGTCTTGATTAAGGTCGACGCGACCTCCTCGCCCTAAGTGGCTTGGATGGGTGGATGGGTGTCCCGAGGGTGCGGATCTTGGCCAACTTCCTGAGGTTTGGCTCGCGGTCGTGAAGATGGTGCGCGTGCGCCTGCCGTAACACTAGGCAGCCTTGAAACAGCGGTTGGAGGGATCCATCGGCGCCGAATTGGTAATGATGCGCGTGCCGGAATATTTGCGGAATTCGCGCGACAGGCACCGGAGCGAATCCCCTACTGCTACTCATTGCTCGAAGAGATCGACACCATTCTCCAGTCTTGGAATTGCGGTCGAAGCCCATCGTACGCGGCTTTAGGAGGCATGGGACCTCCGGCGACTGCCAGCTAATGAGTCCCGGACAGGGTACGCCGCCGGTCGTCGTATTCTTTCTGGTCGATCTCTCCTTTTGCGAACCGCTCCTGAAGGATGTCGATGGGGCTCTGCCGCGACGGCGGGTCGCGACGCTCGCTGCCACCGAGGCCACGGGCAAGCAAAACCACAAGAAGGATGATCCCACCCCAAAAAACGACCATCATGACGCCGCCAAAGGCCATGTGCCCCCATCCCCAGTTCGACATCCACCACTCGCGATTGTCAAAACCTTGCGCGAAAGCGGGGTTCGCTACGAAAAGCGTTGTTGACCAAGCGCCGGCTGCCATCAAAATGGATTTCATGATCCCTACTCCTGCGCCAGCGCCGAAGTCCGCATAGGCTAAAGCCGAACTGCTAGACTGACGCCAATTGTGGTAAATTATGACAGGAAACGCCCGGCTCTAAATTGATCTAGGTCAGACGATCGTAGATCCACGTCAGGAGCAAAAACACGATAGCGACTGACAGATGTCCCTTCTAACTGTCCGGAAGTCGTTCCAATCTGGCAGCGTCCGGGTGTTAGCCGCGAGATCCAACGTAGGAATTGGGTAGTTCTTTGCTTGCGAAGAAGTCTTTGAAAACGTCGAACGACGCCGCGCGAGGGTGGCTGCCACGGAACATAGAAAAGCTCGGGCGCGAACGCTCCTTGGCGCGCGGCAAAATCCTGTTCCACAAGGATGACGCGGCGCCGGAATCTATGAGAGCCGAAGAGGGTCAACCATGACTTGCCGGTGCCGGTTGGCCCCGTGAACGATCAAATTCTCATGCGCCCTTGCGCCACCACGACGCCTTTTGACGCAGATCAACGCCGGTTCGCCACATACGGGCAAGGGTGAAAAGGAGGGGCGGGCTGTGCGTTGCCTGCGCGGCAGATCAGGATTTGACGAATGTCCCACACCGAGGCCATTGCCGCTGGCGGCACCGAGCTGCTCCCCTCGAACGCCCCTTCGGTGGGCCGAATGCTTGTGCCGAGCCCAGCTAAGCCCAGCCTTCCGGAGTTCGTTCTTCCCGCCGCGAGACCGCGCACCCGGCTTTGGCTCGGTTTGACGCTGGTTGTGGTCGCAGGCGCGGCCGCGGCAGGTGGATATTGGTTGCAGCATGCCGAGCCTGGGCTGCCCGCCGGAATCGCCTTCGGCAACGGCAGGGTTGAAGCCGACGAGATTGACATCGCGGCCAAGTTCAGCGGCCGCATCGCCGCGCTCCTCGTTGATGAGGGGGACACAGTTCGCGCCGGCCAGGTGGTCGCGCGGATGGATACGCAGGACCTTGAGATGTCGCTCGGCAAAGCCGAGGCGCAGGTGATCGGGGCCAACCGGATGCTCGACGAGGCGCGGGCTAGCGTCGAACAGCAGAAGGCGCAGGCCAAGCTCGCCGAGCAGCAGCTCACCCGCACGATTGTCCTTGTCGACAAGGGCTACGCGACAGCCGAGGTTCTCGACCAGCGCCACCAGCAGATGGACGCCGCCAGTGCCGCTCTCGCGGCAGCAAATGCGCGCGTCGGCCAAGCCGCACAGACGCTGGCGGCCGCCAATCACGATGCCGACCTCTATCGGATCAACATCGCCGACAATTCGCTCGTCGCCCCGCGCGACGGCCGTGTCCAGTATCGCCTCGCCAATATCGGCGAGGTCGTCGGCGCCGGTGGCAAAGTCCTGACCGTTCTCGACACCGGCTATGTCTATATGGACATCTTCCTGCCTACGTCGGAGGCCGGTCGCACGACCGTGGGCAGCGATGCGCGCATCGTGCTCGACGCCGCGCCCAACGCGCCAATCCCGGCCAAGGTGGTCTTCGTCTCCGCGGAGGCGCAGTTCACGCCGAAGGCGGTGGAGACCAAGGCGGAACGCGACAAGTTGATGTTCCGTGTCCGCGTGCGCGTCGACCCCAACTATCTGCGCACTCATGCGGCGGAGATGAGTTCGGGTCTGCCCGGGCTCGCCTATGTTCGCCTCAACGGCGGCGTCGAGTGGCCGGCCTCTCTTGCGCTGGGGCGGACGGATGAGCCATCCTCCTAGTCCCGTCGTAGCCGTCGACGGGCTTTCGCACCGCTACGGCCGCACGCTCGCACTCGACGGCGTGACGCTCAAGGTGCCGGCTGGCGCGCTCGTCGGACTGATCGGCCCGGACGGCGTCGGCAAGTCGACGCTGCTTGGCCTGGTCGCCGGGGCCAAGCGCATCCAGACCGGCCAAGTGGCGGTTCTCGGCGGTAACCTGGCCGACGGACGCCATCGATCGGCCGTATGCCCGCGCATCGCCTACATGCCCCAGGGGCTAGGCAAGAACCTCTATCCCGATCTGAACGTCAGGGAGAACATCGATTTCTTCGGGCGCCTGTTCGGCGAGCCGGCACGCGAGCGCGCCTGGCGCATCGATGCACTGCTCGAGGCGACCGGCCTCGCTTCCTTCTCTGACCGACCTGCCAAGATCCTCTCCGGTGGCATGCGGCAGAAGCTCGGCCTCTGCTGCGCGCTGGTCCACGACCCCGACCTCCTCATTCTCGACGAGCCGACCACGGGCGTCGACCCGCTGTCGCGCCGGCAATTCTGGGAGCTGATCGAGCGCATGCGCGCGGGGCGGCCCTGCATGAGCTTGGTCGTAGCGACTGCCTATATGGAGGAGGCAGAGCGCTTCGACGAACTCACCGCCATGAATGCCGGTCGCGTCCTCGCTACTGGCACGCCGGCCGAACTGAAGCGGCTGACCGGGCAGGAAAGCGTGGAGGAAAGCTTCGTCGCGCTCCTGCCCGAGGCGGTTCGCGCCGGGCGCCGCACTCTTTTTGTCCCGCCGCGCCCGCCGGGCGAGCACGAGATGGCCATCGTTGCCAGCGGCCTGACCCGGCGCTTCCGCGAATTCGTTGCGGTGGACCGTGCGAGCTTCGCCATCGAGCGCGGCGAGATCTTCGGCTTTCTTGGTTCGAACGGCTGCGGCAAGACAACGACGATGAAAATGCTGACCGGGCTGCTGCCGGCCTCTGAAGGAACGGCAAGGCTGTTCGGGCAGCCGATCGACGGCACTGATGTGCGCCTGCGGCGGCGCGTCGGCTACATGTCCCAGTCGTTCTCGCTATATACCGAGCTGACCGTGCGGCAGAATCTCGACCTGCACGCCCGCCTCTTCCATATCGCCGCCGGAAGGGCAAAATCGCGCATCGCCGCCCTGGTCGAGCGGTTCGGCTTCGGCCCTTATATGGACCAGCGGGCGGCGCAGCTGCCCCTCGGTATCCGCCAGCGGCTCTCGCTTGCCGTCGCAGTGGTGCACGAGCCGGAGCTCCTCATCCTCGACGAGCCGACCTCGGGGGTCGATCCGCTCGCCCGCGACAGCTTCTGGGAGCTCCTTGTCGAACTTTCGCGGCAGCAGGGCGTCACCATCTTCGTCTCCACTCATTTCATGAACGAGGCGGCGCGCTGCGACCGCGTCGCGCTCATGCATGGCGGCAGAGTGCTTGCCACCGGGACGCCGGACGAACTGGTCGATGCCAGTGGCGCGGCCGATCTCGAGGACGCCTTCGTTGCCTATCTCCAGGCCGCAAACGGCGAGCACGCCAGCCCGGTCAAACAACTGCCTGGCGCCGGGGCCGCCGCGATCTTCTCGCCCATGCGCGCGCAGCCGCGCGCCGGCTTCAGCCTGGGGCGGCTTCTCGCCTATTCGCGGCGCGAAGCGCTCGAGCTCTGGCGCGATCCGGTGCGGCTCGGCTTCGCCCTCCTTGGCACGGCGTTCCTGATGGTGGTCTTCGGGCTTGGCATCAACACCGACGTCAACCAGTTGACCTTCGGCGCCCTCGACCGCGACAACACACCGGAGAGCCGGGCCTATCTGCAGGAGTTCCGCGGATCGCCTTATTTTGCCGAAGGCAAAGTGCTGACCAGCTACGAGGATCTCGATCGGGGGCTGCGCAGCGCCGCTTTCACGCTGGCGATCGAGGTGCCGCCGGGCTTCGGCCGCGAAATTCGGCGCGGCGCGACGCCCGAGATCGGCGCCTGGATCGACGGCGCCATGCCCTTCCGTGCCGAGACCGCCCGCGGATATCTCGTCGGCCTGCATCAGCACTATCTCGCCGATCGTGCCGCGGCGGCCGGCGGCGGGTCGGCGCCGTCGTTTATCGAGACGCGGTTCCGCTACAACCAGGACTTCAAGAGCGTCTTCGCCATGGTGCCCGGGACGATCGCGATGCTGCTCGCATTCATACCGGCCATGTTGATGGCGGTCGGTGTCGTCAGGGAGAAGGAGCTGGGCTCGATCACCAATCTCTACGTCACGCCCGTGACGCGGCTCGAATTTCTCCTGGGTAAGCAGCTCCCCTACGTCATCCTCTCCCTGCTCAGCTTTCTCATCCTCTTCGCCATGGCCGTTTTCCTGTTCGGCGTGGCGCTGAAGGGCAGCTTCTGGGTGCTCTTTCTCGGTGCGCTTCTCTACGTGACGGCGATGACCGGCTACGGCCTGGTGATTTCGACATTTACACGAACCCAGATCGCCGCGCTCTTCGTTGCGGGAATCACCACCTCGCTGCCCGCCGTGCAGTTCTCCGGCATGTTGACGCCCGTCTCCTCGCTGGTGGGGTTCCCGGCCTTCATGGCCCATACTTTCCCGGCGACGTATTTCCTGCGCATCTCGGTCGGCACATTCACGAAGGCGCTCGGCTTCCAAGAGCTCGCCGGAAGCCTGCTGGCGCTTGCGGTCTTCATCCCTCTCCTCACCTTGACCAGCCTGGCATTTCTTCGCCGGCAGGAGCGATGACATGATGCAGCATTTGGCGAACATTTTCTGGCTCGGTACCAAGGAGCTGCGGAGCTTCTCGCGCGATTTCGTCCTCTTCGGCTTCGTCGTCTACTCCTTTACGCTGGCTGTCTATGTGCAGGCCGAGAGCCCGATGCAGGAGGTCAACAACTCTGCCGTTGCTATCGTCGACGAGGACCACTCAGCGCTGTCGCGCGCGATTGCCGCGGCTCTTCAGCCGCCCTATTTCAGCCGCCCGACCGAGATCGCGGCCGGTCAGGTCGACCGGCTGATGGACACGGCCCGCAGCACGTTCGTCCTCCATATCCCGCCGCATTTCGAGCGCGATCTCAGGGCGGGGCGCCAGCCGGCCGTCCAGGCCAATGTCGACGCCACCGCCATGATGCAGGCCGGCATCGGCGCCGGCTATCTGCAGCGGATCATCGCTCGCGAAATCGCTCGCTTTGCCATGCGTGCCGAACCGACGCAGGCGGAGCCGGTGAGTCTCGCCGTCCGCGTCGCCTTCAATCCCAAGCTCACCACGCAACTCTTCAATGCCGTCATGGCCATCATCGGCAACGTCAACATGCTGGCCATCATACTTGCCGGCGCAGCAATCATCCGCGAGCGAGAGCATGGCACGATGGACCATCTGCTGATCATGCCGCTCATGCCTTTCGAGATCGCGGCCGCCAAGGTGTGGGCAAACGGCCTGGTCATCACCGTCGCGGTCGGCCTGTCGCTGTGGCTGGTGATAGAGACCCTGCTTGGGATTCGGATCGTCGGCTCCGTTCCGCTCTTCATGGTGGGCGTCATGCTCTATTTGTTCTTCGCCACAGCTATCGGCATCTTCCTGGGCACGGTCGCCCGCTCAATGCCGCAGCTCGGGCTCCTGTTCATCCTGATCGCTCTGCCGATGAACATCCTCTCAGGTGGCAACACGCCGCTCGACAGCATGCCGGCGTTCCTGCGAGGGGCGATGCAGTTATCACCCTCGACCCATTTCGTGAGCTTCGCCCAGGCGATCCTTTATCGTGGCGCTGGGATTGATGTGGTGTGGCCGCAATTTGCCATCGTCGGCCTGGTCGGTGGCGTTTTCTTCGTCCTCTCCGTCATACGTTTCCGCAAGATCAGTGCCGCCGCAGTGATGTGAGGTCAGCGCAAGTGCGATTTCGCGCACGTCGGCTGTGGTTCTGGATTTCCGTCCTTCCTGTCCGCGCAGCCTGGCGCCACCCGATTTCACTCCTGATCCACGAGATGGTTGCGCCCGCACTTGAGCTAGACCTCGCAGGCTCTTGAGCATGGTCCATGGATCGCTCGGAAGGCTTGGCTTTGCCTCTCCGACGGCAATCGGCTTTCACAAGCCGGACGTGAACGAATTTTGGTGACCACGATCGCCTTATTCCGGTGTCTGCGATCTTGAGGCTCTATGTGCAGTCTGGCGAGGCGAACTCGGCTGGCTCGGTCGTGTCCCATCAGGTGGTGTAGCTCGGCGGTTACGACGAGTCGCCAGATCCTTGCCGTGGTGTACGCCTACGCCGACAGTCACCTCTATGCGTTCTCCTTGCTGGGTAAGAAAATCGACTGGATGCGGGCCAATCCCCTGGTGTGCGCTCAGGTCGAGGAACACGGCCAGGGACGCGGATGGAGAAGCGTGATTGTCGACGGCCGCTTTGAAGAACTGCCGGATCGGATCGGCCACAAGGTTCAGCGCAATCATGCATGGTCGGTGTTGAGCAAGCACGCCGACTGGTGGGACCCTGGCGCGTTCAAGCCTGTCATGCCTCCCGTGTCAGATAGCACGCCGCACGTCTTCTTCCGGATCCTCATCGAGCAGGTGTCGGGCCGGGAAGCAAGCGAGTAGGCCGTTTTTGCCAGTTGACGCCTCGCGCAGAACAGCACGTGACGGATCTTCCAAAACAAGGGCCGGCAGATCGCGCCGGCCCGGCAGTTTTCAGTCCTTGCATTGCTACCGCGCCATAAGGATCGGCATCGATGGATCCTCAAGCATCGACTTGGTGACACCGCCGAAGTTGCGCCGGCAAGCAACTCCGGTCCGATAACCGTAATATCGGCATAGCGGGCACGTCGGCCGATCGTTTCGTCGGCCCAGGCAGTGTCGGGATAGTTGTCGATCAGATCGCCCGATGTGACGATTTGGGAAAGGAATGCGGAAACGACCGAAGTTCGCTCTTTAAGCCTCTTGAGGTCGGCCCGGCGTTCCTCCAGCCACGCCGGTGAAACTGCAGCGGCATATCCACCGCCCGAGGGTGGTGCCGCAAGCACGAGAACGAGCACGGAAAGATGGGCACCAAACTGCTCGCACAGGCCGGCGGCAAGTTTGAGATCGCCGTCACCCTGGCTCGGTCCTGTAACCGCAAGGATCGTTTTGAAAGCCATGGCGCCTGCTCCTGATTTTGCCTCAAATTTCAATCGTCGTTGCAACAATGGCGAGACGGCTCGCCGTGTTCATTGCGCTGAATCAAAGACCGCCCCCTATGCAATTGATCCGGATCAACGTGTCCGCGTGCCGACGCTGTAGGCTTGGCCACCAATTGGGAACACGCCGATGAAATTCCTCATAGCGGCAGCTCTCGCAACCATGGCCTGCCAAGCGTCCACCGCGCAGGAAATGAGTTATGGCGAGGCGGAATACCTGAACTCCTGCGCGGTCTGCCACGGTCTCCACGGCAAGGGCGATGGGCCTTTGGGCAATGTGCTGTTGAAGCGTCCGGCCGACCTGACGCGTCTATCCGAACGGAACGGCGGCTCGTTTCCCTATTCGAGGGTCTTCGCGACAATCGACGGTCGCTTTGCCTTGCCAAGCCATGGCGATCGCGAGATGCCGGTGTGGGGTCGCCAGTTCCTCGAGGAAGACGCAAAAGTCTATGGCCCCAGTGGCGGCGAGGTCGTCACAACGGAACGCATTCACAACCTGGCCGGCTACATCGAGACGCTGCAGCATTAGATTTCGGCAGCACGAAGTTCGCGCAAATGGCTTGCTGTATGTGGATGGATTGGTGCACGTTCCGAAGCGCCAACCAACTTGGCTCTGGACCGCTATGATTGATATAAGCCCGAGGTTGGACGAACGCCTTGGCCGGATTCACGCCAGGCAGCGTCTAGGGGTCGAAGAGGACCATGAAGCCCAAGTTTTCGGCCAAGGTCTGAACTTCTTCCATTTGGAGAATTGGTATTCGATCCATGCGGTAATCCGCAACGGGCTGCGCTTAACTGGCCTCTATGGGCGTGGGCGCCGCAATGCCGCAAACGTCCAACTTCGCGTCAACAATATCACGTCGGCAAGCTTGCCACGTAGTTTTGAAGGATTCCGGATCCTCCACCTCAGCGACCTTCATGCGGATATGAGCCGTTCTGCGATGGATCGCGTGATCGAGCTTGTCTCTGATCCCGACTACGACATCTGCGTGCTGACCGGAGATTTCCGCGCAAAGACCTTCGGCCCGTTCGACGCCGCTTTGGACGGTGTTGCCCGCGTGCGTGCCTCCCTCAAGGGACCGCTATACGGCGTGCTCGGCAATCACGACACGGTTCGAATGGTTCCGGCCTTGGAGGACATGGGCATTCGCATGCTGATGAACGAACGCGATGTGATCGAGCGGAGCGGAGAACGCATCTATCTTGCTGGAATAGACGACGCCCATTTCTTCAGGGTCGACAATATAGAAAAGGCCGCGGCTGATGTGCCGACCGACCCATTTTCGATCCTGCTTTCGCATACCCCCGAGATCTATCGCCAGGCAGCCCACGCTGGATTCGATTTGCTGCTCGCGGGTCACACCCATGGTGGCCAGATCTGTCTGCCGGGTGGACTCCCGATTACCCTGGATTCGAAACTCCCACGGGCGATGGGCGTCGGCGCCTGGATTTATCATGGCATGACGGGCTACACCTCGGTCGGCGCCGGCTCGAGTGTCGTTGCAGTACGGCTCAACTGCCTTCCCGAGATCACACTCCACCATCTCGCCCGCAGGGATTAGTAGGGTCTGTCCCTGACGTGAAGCATATAGAGAAGCCGGGAGACCAGGAGTTCGCCGATCCAAAATGCGCCAACGCCGATTAGAATGTCCCAAACCGAAAGCCCTAAGAAAGTCTTGGCGGCGACGAGGGGCAGCAGGATTCCGGCACCTGATCGAGACCCAGTGCTTCGGCACTTGGCACCAATCGCAGGCGACGTTTGAGGAAGCTCGACAGTATGTCGCCGACCATAGCGTTGAAACCAATGAGGACTCCTGTTTCAACATCGAGCCCCACTAGAGGACCGCCAATCGCTGCAGCAAGGATTGCCAGCACGAACCCGCGAAGCGTCTTTGATCGACCCAGGAGCGGTTGTCCGTCCCAGAAAAGCCAACCGCCATCAATTGGCCATGTGAGCCAATCGCCAAACACTTTCTTGGCGATGACAGGCACGCCGTTCGCGAGAGTCAGCAGGATGAGGCATTGAACAATCGACCATAAATGAAGCTCAGTCATACTGTTCTCATATCGCAAGGGCCGACATCCTAGCGGAAAGTAGCGCGCCTGGCTGTGCGCACCAAAGACAAGTATCAATCACAATGCCGGGCCCGCGTTTGACGGGGATCAATGATGCCCGGACCAACTGCCCATCATCAGCGGCCTGGGGGGCCGCCCGGTCGAGGTTCTAGGTAGTTTCCTGTAGGGACATAACCGAATTTCGCGAGACGTGAATTCGCCCGATTGCTGTCACAACGGATCAACCGGGAAAACAGCCATGCAAACCTACGCAGCGCCCAGAATTGCACTGTCGCCAAGCTCCACCCAGTCGAGCCTGCTAGAGGCTTTCGACGCCCCGCCGTTGCAGCCGGTCAGTTTCTTTCCCGCCGGTTCGGAAATCTATGCCCAGGGCGAGAAGGCCGGAGCCTTCTACCAGGTCGAGTTTGGGGCGGTCCGTGTCTACCGCCTGCTTGCCGACGGCCGCCGTCAGATAAGCGCCTTCCATCTGGCTGGAGAGACATTCGGCTTCGAAGCCGACACCACCCATCATATCAACGCCACTGGTGTCCGCGTCTTCCGCTTTGCTACTGGTGCGGATATCTCCCGTCAGCTGCTGCCGTTGGCGCTCAAGGGCCTGACGAGAGCGCAGGAACACCTCTTGGTCCTCGGCCGCCAGAATGCCATCGAACGCGTCGCCGCGTTCCTGGTCGACATGGCGGAGCGGCAGGGCGGGTTGCGGCAGGTCGAACTGCCGATGTCGCGCATGGATATCGGCGATTATCTCGGCCTCACCATCGAGACCGTATCGCGGGTTTTTACCCGGCTGAAGGACAAGGGCGTCATCCGCCTGCCCAGCCTGCGCAGCATCGAGATCGTCAAACACGACACGCTTCACAATATGAGCGAATGACGCAACTTGGCTAGTTACCGCGCGCGGCACACCGTAGGCGGTCCCTGTCATACCAGTTCCAACGATTGAGACCAATCGGCGCTCTCGCAGCAATGGCGCAGCTGCGGGCGCTGAAGCTGGTCGATACCCGTCGCGACGCCCAGCAGGTTCGGCTGGCTTCGGTGGAGGTCGAGCGCATCCTGCAGACGCTTTACGGCATTTATTGTGACCCGCAGACAAAGACCGCGAAGATCAGATCGTTATGATGTGATGCTAACGAATTCGGTGAAGTTGACCGAATTCCCAAGATTGCAGCTCAAGCCACAGCTTCAGCACATCATGGAGCGGCGCCGTTGGGGCAAGTCGGTCGGTGAAGGTCATGTGCGGCATTGGCTTCTCAGGATTTCAGGCCTTCACATTGAGGTTGCTGCGACAGGCGACCACCAACGGGACCGCAACAACACCGCTGACCAGAAGTAACCAGTCTTGCGGCACGCCGAGGAGGAACGCTGCACCCCCTCCGATCAACGACCAGATGAATGGGATCGCGAGCACCCATCGCGACACGGGCGGCTTCGCAAGAAGGAAGAATCCGAAAGTGAAAATCGTCACCGGACAGGGGGTGACACCGAACACCGGCATTTCCGGATATGCGTGACCTGTCCAGATGCCGAGAAGTGGGTAAAGGACGGCCGCATAGGCGACGAAGCCAATTCCCACGATTGCTGCAGGTCCAAAACTCAAGCCGAACCGCAGTTGGTTCCTGACGAGACCAACATAGGCCAGAATGGCTCCCTGCGCGACGAAGAGGACTCCAAAGATGAGCGCGGCCCTGTTGATCTGGGTGAAATGGAACCAATGATACGCAACGCCGGTCCACAGCCACATGATCGCCAGGATGCCAGTGATCAGACGATCCGCCATTCGCGGTCGCCAAAACAACAAGGCCATGGCAAGCAAGCCAAGGGCAAATGCCGCCACTTGCACCGGCCAGATGCCCTCGTTGTAAGAAACCAGGTTAGCGAGAAACTGATCGCGCGTGAAGGGCAACATCAGCGTGTCTCCTCGCGCTTCACCATAGCCCTGGTCGCAGGATCTCAATTGATCTGGCACAAATCAGCGGCCTCGCAATTCGCTCTCACTCACGCGGCCCTCTCCGACTTGAAGGCCCCTCAAGTCAGGGTCGGTAGATCCAGATCAACGCCCACCGGCCATTTGCCCTGCCGCCCGGCCGATCCAGGCGGCGCTGACTTCGGCTGCTGCCGTCGGCGTCGGCGATGCCATGCCGCTCGCAGGTGTGGCCCTCTTCGATGCTGGTGACCGTCGCTAATCGCCTCATTGCTTCTTCTTGCGCCTGCCTGCCTCATTCGCAATGCATCGACGGCGGCATAGGTGAGCTGATCAGTACTGCTGCGTACGCGCAACCGGGTCGGTCAAGCGTTCAGGCGCTGCCGCCAGAAGTGTTTCAACAACTCAAGGCAGACCAACACAGCGATCCCGGACGCAAGCGTGACGGCAAGATCATCCAGGTGCAGCGGCCCGAATTGGAAGAGGCCACTCGCAAGCGGCCACAGAAGCGTGCCGCCAAGTGCTGCAGCAACGATCACGACGACAACCATAAGCGATCGATTTGGCCGCAACAGCGCAATCAGCAGCGACTCGCTGAACGTGCGGTTGACGAAAATCAGCCCGACGATCGTCAACACCAATGAGAAGAACGTCAACGCGCGAATCTCATCCTCTGGCATTTCCCAGCGCAAGCCGAGAAGAAAAATGCCCGCAACGAGCACGAAAGCCAGAAAACCCTGTACAAGGCTCCACGCGATCAACGGACGCGAGAAGAGCGCCGCCTCCGGATCCCGCGGAGGACGCTTCATTATGTCGTCCTCCTCGTTTTCTGCTTCAAAAACCAGTGAGCAGACCGGGTCGATCACCATCTCCAGAAAGGCGATGTGAATTGGCCCGAACAGGATGGGCAGTCCAAACAGCAATGGAAGTAGGGCCAAACCGGCAATCGGCACGTGCACGGCAAGGATGAAACCCATCGCCTTACGCAAATTGTCATAGATGCGACGGCCCAACCGTATGGCCTTGACGATCGATCCGAAGTCGTCGTCGAGAAGGACAATGGAGGATGCCTCGCGGGCGACATCCGTGCCGCGGCCTCCCATGGCAACGCCAATATTGGCGGCTTTCAGGGAGGGGGCATCGTTGACGCCGTCTCCCGTCATGGCGACAATCTCGCCATTGGCCTTCATGGCTCTGACGATCGCCAGTTTCTGCTCGGGCATGATCCGCGCGAACACCGTTGTGGTCTTCACGCGCGCCGAAAGGGCCGCATCGTCCAGTGTCTTGAGTATTTCACCGGTGACGACATCCTCGAAGTCGAGCCCAGCATCGCCAGCAATTGCTCTTGCGGTCGCCGGGTAGTCACCGGTGATCATGATCACTCTAATACCGGCGGCGCGGCAATCCCTCACGGCATCCGGAACGCCTGGTCGTAGAGGATCAGCCAGCCCGACGAGGCCCCTGAATTCGAAATCGAAACCAGTCTGCTTGTCGGGCAATTGGTCGCCGGCATGACTGGCGCACGCTACGCCTAAGACGCGGAGTCCTTCGATTGCCATGGCGTTCACAGAAACCTTGACTGAAGCGACACGATCCGCACTCAGACGACAAAGTGCCGCGATGGCCTCCGGCGAGCCCTTGGCGGCGACCAGGCAATTGCTGCCGGCAGCCGCCGACCGCCACACATTCGACATGGCGAGCAAGTCGGGGCGCAGACCATAGATGCGGACCAGTTTCCGATCAGAGCTGTTCGACTCTTCCCACCCAAGCCCCCGCTCCTTGGCAAGGTTGTGAAATGCCCTTTCCATCGGATCAAAAGGAATCTCGGCACTGGCGAGCACGCCGAGCTCGACCAGTTCGCCGAATGCCGCCGGCATCGCTCCGTTCGCGCCGTCTGGCAAACGGAGCAGTTTGCCGTCCGGCGTTCTCAGTTCTGTTATTGTCATGCGGTTCTCGGTCAGCGTTCCGGTCTTGTCCGTGCAGAGAACCGTTGCCGAGCCAAGCGTTTCAATTGCTGCCGCGCGACGGGTGAGCACGCGTGCCTGCGAGATGCGCCAGGCGCCCATGGCCATGAAAATCGTCAACACCATGGGAAACTCTTCCGGCAGCATCGACATGCCGAGCGCAATGCCTGCCAGCACCGCATCAAGCCATCCCCCGCGCAAAACGCCATAAAGCATGACCGCGAGGACACTGACCGCGCCGCCGACGAGTGCGAATATGCCGACAAGGCGTTTTGTTTGTCGCTGCAAGCGGGGTGCTTCGGTCTCCATCGAACTGAGCGATTGCCCGATCGCACCGATTTGGCTGCGCGGCCCGGTCGCCAGAACTTCGCCGACGCCTGAACCGCGAACAACGAGTGATCCGGAAAAGGCGAAAGGCAGGTCGTCTCCACCTGGACGGCGCTCGGCTGGCAGCTGGCCATCTTTGCCTGCAATCTTGCGCACCGGGACGGATTCGCCCGTCAGGAAAGACTCATCGGTCTGGAGGTCTGCACTCTGGATCAGCAGCATGTCGGCCGGGACCCGGTCCCCCTCGCCCAGGACAACCAAATCGCCCCGCACCACCTCGCGACCCGCAATGCGCTTGCTTTCACCGTCGCGTATCACGAGGGCACGGGGGCTCGTAAGATCACGCAATGCCTCCAGAACGCGTTCCGTCCGCGCCTCCTGAACAATCGTTATGCCTACCGACAATGTGGCAAAGGCAAGCAGGATCAACGCTTCTTGCAGATCGCCAAGAAGCAGGTAGACAGCGCCGCCACCCAGCAGGAGAGCCAGCATCGGTTCGCGCATGACCTCAAGAGCAATCCGCAACGGCGTGCGCCTACCGGTCGCAGGCAATTCGTTGAACCCTTCGGCGAGGAGCCTCACTTGCGCCTCGACCTCGCTGAGGCCGGGCGAGAGAATGGTCGATGCGTTGGATTCAGACATGTCGGCTTTCTTCAATCGCCAAAGCCCGCTCTGTTGCATTTCTTGTACGACAGGGACTGACATCAGGTTGGTCATGGGGGGTGTTGGTTGGTGTGGTGCAGATAGCAGTGGCACCCACGGCGCTCTCACCGGCGACAGACTGCCGCCTCTAGCCGCGGACTCCCGCCGCGCCCCTCGATGACAGCGAAGGTCAGGGTGGAAGGAATCACGCTTCAGGACCAGGAGCGCGTCTGCCACCGGCTCGTCCTTAGTGTGGGGCGATTGCCGTCTCATCAGGACCCTGATCCCACCTCCATTCAAGTATCTCGGGCATGTCCCGGCCATGAGCGCGAATGTAGGCTCTATGTTCAAGCAGCTTGACGTCCATCGCCTGCTTCAGGCCGACCTGAACGCTCCTGAGCTGCGGAACCCGGTCGAGCACGCTTTTTACGAGATGGAACCGGTCGAGGCCGTTCAGCACCGTCATATCGAAGGGGGTCGTCGTCGTGCCTTCTTCATTGTACCCACGAACATGGATGTTGTCGTGGTTGCTGCGACGGTAGGTCAGGCGATGAATGGTCCAGGGATAGCCGTGATAGGCGAAGATGACGGGTTTGCCAGAGGTGAACAGCGCATCGAAATCGCGGTCCGACAGGCCGTGCGGGTGATGCTCCTTGGGCTGCAGGGTCATCAGATCGACCACATTGACCACCCTGACCCTGAGCTCAGGAACATGGTGCCTGAGGATCTGGACGGCCGCGAGCGTCTCCAGTGTCGGAACGTCGCCGGCGCAAGCCATGACGACGTCCGGCTCCGCGCCGTCCTCGGTCGATGCCCAGTCCCAGATGCCGATGCCCGTTTTGCAATGAACGAGCGCCTTGTCCATCGACAGCCACTGCCATGACGGCGGCTTGCCGGCGACGATGACGTTGATGCGGTCCCATGTCTGCAACACGTGTTCAGTGACGCAAAGCAAAGTGTTGGCATCCGGCGGCAGATAGACGCGCACGATGTCGGCCTTCTTGTTGAGGGCAACATCGATAAAACCGGGATCCTGATGGCTGAAGCCATTATGTTCTTGATGCCAGACATGGCTGGACAACAAATAGTTCAGCGATGCGATGGGTCGCCGCCACGGTATGTCCCGGCAGGCATCCAGCCATTTCGCATGCTGGTTGAACATGGAATCCACAATGTGAATGAACGCTTCGTAGCAGGAGAACAGACCGTGCCGCCCGGTCAATAGGTAGCCTTCGAGCCAACCCTGGCAGGTATGCTCGGAGAGGATTTCGAGAACCCTGCCATCGCGGCCGAGATGAACGTCTTCGGGGAGGATCGTTTCCATCCAAGCGCGCTCGGTAACTTCGAACACGTCCTGAAGCCTGTTCGAGGCGGTCTCGTCCGGGCCAACGATACGGAAGTTCTTCGAGCCGTCGTTCAGCTCCATCACGCCACGTAGGAACTTGCCCATTACCCGCGTTGACTCGGCCTTAACCGCTCCGGGCCGCGCGACGGCTATCGCATGGTCGTGCAAGCCGGGTAGATCGAGGGACCGACGCAGCAGACCACCATTGGCATGCGGGTTGGCGCTCATGCGTCGCGTTGCTTGCGGCGCGGTGGCGCGGATCTCGGCAAGAGGTGCGCCGGCCTCGTCGAACAGTTCGTCGGGTCGATAGCTTTTCAGCCACTCCTCGAGCAGCTTGAGATGGGCGGGGTTTTCCGCAAGGCCCGACAAGGGCACCTGGTGCGCACGCCAGAAGCCTTCGGTCTTCAGTCCGTCGACCTCCTTCGGACCGGTCCAGCCCTTGGGGCTTCGCAGCACGATCATTGGCCATTTCGGTCGCGACACCAGCGCTACGGCACCATGGCGCGCTGCGTCCTGGATCGCTCTGATGCGATCCAGCGCGTCGTCGAGCACGGTCGCCATCAGCTCATGCATAATGGCCGGATCGTGTCCCTCAACGAACAGCGGTTCATAGCCATAGCCAATGAACAGCGCGCGCAATTCGTCTTCGGGAATGCGGGCTAGGATGGTCGGATTGGCGATCTTGTAGCCGTTCAGATGCAAGATCGGCAGCACAGCGCCGTCGCGCGCCGGGTTGAGAAACTTGTTAGAGTGCCACGCGGCGGAAAGCGGCCCGGTTTCGGCTTCGCCGTCACCGACGACGCAGGCGACGACAAGGTCCGGATTGTCGAAAGCGGCGCCATAGGCATGGGAAAGCGCGTAACCCAGCTCGCCGCCCTCGTGAATCGAGCCGGGCACATCAGGCGCGGCATGGCTCGGAATCCCGCCCGGAAAGGAGAATTGCCGGAACAGCTTGCGCATGCCCTGCTCGTCCAGTGATATGTCCGGATTGAGCTCGCTATACGTGCCCTCCAGATAGGTGTTCGCCACCATTGCCGGCCCGCCATGGCCGGGGCCACAAATATAGATGACATTTGCATCCCTGAGCCGGATCACGCGGTTGAGATGCGCGTAGATGAAACTCAGCCCTGGCGACGTTCCCCAATGGCCAAGCAGGCGCGGCTTGACATGGTCCAGCCGCAATGGCTCGCGAAGCAGTGGATTGTCGAGCAGGTAGATCTGGCCGATCGTCAGATAGTTGGCAGCGCGCCAATAGGCGTCGATGTCGTGGAGCTCCTGGTCGGTCAACCGGCGCTCGGAGGCTGCTATAAGATGCTCGGTCATATCTGGCTCCCATTGCCTTTTGGCGATTGTCGCCGAAATCGCGACATGCGCCTGTCTTCGTCGATCTACGGCGAACCACAGAAACGTATTCGCGCGCTTTCAGTTCGTGCTCACGTCATGTGGCCTCTATGCATCGCTGTCCTCGAGCGCCCGGCGCATTCGCCTGACAATTGCGGCGCGGCCCCTTTCGTCGGCGGCGGCGCCAACCGCCTCGCTAATGTCCAGGAGAAGCTTTGAAAGGTCATTGTGCCAGTCGAGGCGGGCGATTTTTTCTGGCCTCAGGCGGCGCGGCTCATTAACGTCGATCGGCAAACAGCCGCGGGGTGACAACTGGAAAGCGTCATCCAGCCTCGGCATGATGATCCTATCGTCGGGGATCAGCCCAAGGAGCTTTTCGCGCAGGCCACCAAGCCCGGTTTCCTCGCCATGCGTCAGGAATACCACCTGCTTCACCGGAGTCCGGGCCTTGACCCAGACGACCAATTCGCCAGCGTCGGCGTGGCCGGAATACAGGTCCAACAGACTGATAAGCGCCTTGACTTCGACCTCCTCGCCTTGGATGCGCACGCGCCGCGCGCCGTCGAGAAGTATCCTGCCGAGGGAACCCTGGACTTGAAATCCAGCCATCATGACCGTGGCGTTCCGGCGCCAGAGATTGGCCTTGAGATGATAGCGGATACGCCCTGCGTCGCACATGCCGCTGGCGGCGATCACCACGAAGAAGCCGTTCAGGCGATTGATCGCCTTGCTCTGCTCCACCGTCTCGGTGAAACGCAACTCCCTCGAGTTGAGAGCCTGGCGCAGCACATTGCCCTGTTCGATGTCGTCGGCATGCCGTTCGAAAATCGCGCTGGCCCGTGTCGCCAACGGCGAGTCGACAAAGATCGGAGCCGTAGGCACGTCACCGGACTTCATCAGCAGGTAGAGATCGACTAGCAGTTCCTGCGTCCGCTCGACGGCGAAGGAAGGAACGATCAGCGGGCCGTTCACCTCGGCGGCGCCACGCACAATTCCGCCGAGCTGAGACCGACGCTGCTCGGGCGAAACGTCCGGCCGGTCCCGGTCGCCATAGGTCGATTCGCAGATCAGATAGTCAAAGCCTGCTGGGCCCTCGGGATCGGCCTGAAGCAGCTTGTGGTCTGGCCCTATGTCGCCCGAGAACATGATACGCAGCGGCGCATCATCTCGGTCGATCTCGAGCTCTACCGATGCCGAACCGAGCAAGTGGCCAGCGTTCCAGAGGCGGGCGCGAAGGCCTTCGGCGACGGAGGTCCATTCGCCATATTCCAAAGCCCGAAACAATGTCATGCACGCGGCCGCATCCTGCAGCCTGTAGATCGGCTCGACCGGCGGGCGGCCGCGCTGCGCGTTGCGACGGTTCAGGTGCTCGACCTCCACTTTCTGGATATGCGCCGCGTCGGGCAGCATGACGGAGCAAAGATCGATGGTGGCGCGGGTCGTGTGGATCGGGCCAGAAAAACCCTGCTTGACCAGTTTCGGCAGAAGGCCGCTGTGGTCGATATGCGCATGCGTCAGGATGACGGCGTCAATCGACTCAGGCGGGAACGGGAACGCACCATAGTTCAACTCGCGTTCGGACTTCGACCCCTGGAACAGGCCGCAGTCGACGAGGATCCGTGCACGTGACGTCTCAATCTCATAGCACGAGCCGGTAACGCCGTGGGCTGCGCCGTGGAAACGCAGAACCGGATCCTTGTCGCGATCGCCTCTCATGCCACCAAGCCCTAGTGCGACAGGAGCACAGGCAAGCGCAGATCCGAGAGAATGCCTTCAGTCGCCCCACCGAGCACGAAGTCTCTGATACGCGAATGACCGTAACCGCCCATGACGAGCAGGTTGCCGCCGATCTTGAGGGCGTGCTCCTGGAGAGCAGTTCCAATCGAACGACCCTCAGCCTGAATCGAGGCGGCCCCGGCCGCCAGGCCGCGCGTCCTGAGGCCCTGCGCAAGGCGTTCGCCGATGTCGCGTCCGGGAAGCGGCTTCTCATCCGTCACGGTCACGACCGTTATCGTCGAAGCACGCTCCAGAAACGGCTGTGCGTCGGCAACGGCCCGTGCCGCCACGCGACTACCATCCCATGCGATGACGACATGGCCAAGGACACCGACATCCGCGGCGTCGGGAAGAATTATGGTCGGGCGACCCGACCCGAATAGTATCGCCTCGGCCGCCATGCGTGCTGCCTGATTGTCCGACTCCCAACCGACCAGACAGACATCGAAATAGCGGGACTCCTTCGATGCAACATCACCCATCAATGCCGGCGGTGCTGTTATCTCTTGTGTGGTCAGGGTCACGCCGCCTTGCGAGGCTTCCCTCGCAACCGCCTGCAGCAAAGTGGTGCCGCACTTGCGACTGGCTGTTTCCACCTCGCGAATCTTGTTGGGAAGGTCGAGAAGGTAGCTCGACAGCGCGTTCGAAACGTCGGGTATATCGACAGTGATGGCGACTGCATGAAGCGAGGCTCCGATCTGCTTAACGACGGCGACTGCGTTCGCCGCTGTTTTCGGAGAGGTCCGATCCGGGTACGTCGTCAGAGAGAGAGATGCTATGTGGTTCATCAGATTTCGCCTCCATTGCGGCAAGGTCAAGCGATCCTCACGCCAGTGCAGGCTATCTGTAGAGGCAATGGACAGTGTCCAGCTTTGATCCACCGCAAACGCGTGTCATCAAATATCAAAAACACATCGGCGCATCGGCTTCAGATAACAGCTAGGATCGCCGATCTCGATCGCCTTTGTTTGACTCTGTCAGGCTCCTGATGGCACGCTCCCGGACATTTGTGGGGGCTCGTTCACAGCCAGCCCTATAGGCACGGCGACATTTTCCGAAAACCGGATAGGTGTCCCCTCCATGTAGGCATGGAGGACGCCCTCTACCGTGTAAGAGGTCGTGACGGGGAGGCTATCTGGCTCAAACAGCCTCCCAATCCCGGGCGCTCTATGGCAGCATGTGATCGTTCCCAGTAATTCTTCCATCTGCGAACAGGTCGCGCAATTCCGGACGTTGCCGCTGCTTCTCGAAAGTGGCCACACGTTGCAGCGAAATCCGGCCAGAGCTTCTCCAGACGTTCGCCGTGTTCCCAAGTCATTCGACTGCGCTTTGAATGTAAGACACATTGGCCGCCAGTCAGGAAGAACCTCCGCCTTCAGCGTCTTTGTCTGCCAACGCTTCCGAAATGAAAGACGAAATCGTGCGCCATACGTGCTCGTCGTGTCCGACCAGGAGGTGGCCTCCCCGACGATACAAATGCAGTCTTCCATCTTGCACGCTCGCCGCCACATGGCGGGCGGAGGCCGCGGTTCCGTAGAGATCGTCCTCGGCACTGATGGCGAGCACCGGACAGTTAATTTTCTCAAGATCCATCGGTGGTGGATTGCCGGCCGTGTGGGAGTCGAACAAAAGTCCTTTGGCTCGGCGGCTCACCGGCAGGATATGGCGCAGGACTTCCCGCACGCGGGCCTGATCCTCCTGGTCGGCACCGCGAACCACGGCCGGCTCGGTGGCGAGGATAAGGCGCGTCATTGCATCTGGAGCAACCCGAATGGCGCTCCAGAAAAGGAAGTCCGAGCGCAACGCAGTCATCATCACAGTCTCTGCGAAACGGCTTTTGGCTGCAGACTCATTCGGCCTCCGGTCCGGCGCATAGGATGCAGGGACGAGAAGCACCAGCGCCTCGCAGCGCTGCGGATGGCGTATCGCAAACTGCATCGCCGATAGCGCGCCCGCCGATCCGCCCAAGACGACGACCTTCTCTACACCCAAGCGTTCCAGCAGATCGGCATAGGCGTCCGCCTGCGACTCCAGCGTGAAGCGTTCAGGGGCCGGCGTGCGCAGATAGCCGAAGCGGGACGGCGCGATCAGGCGGAAGCCGTACTCTGCGAGGGGCCCGATAAACTCCAGCCCCTGGTCGAAGCCGCCGCCGCTGCCGTGGATAGCAAGGACTGCGTGACCGTCGCCGGCAATACCGTACTCCACGGGCCCGATGGAGGTCTCGACTATCTGGCTGCGCCCATGCAGGCGAGCCTTAAGCTCTCTCATGTCGCGGTCGAACAGCAACCATAGCGCCGCTGCGGACAGGACCAGCAAGAGCAGGAAGAATAAGATCGGATAGCGCATATCAGGTTACCTCGAACTGGAGACGAGCCAAGGCCTGCCTACCCTGCGGCAGGCTTGCGGAAGACTGCGATTTCCGCAGCATCTTGCGGGGGGTCGCGATGCGCATTGATCTACCGCAATCTCCGCACAGCTCCGGGAAAGACATCGATCGCGGCTCTCTCGCGGCTGAACATTGCTTGCGGTTCATCCAGGGGATGGCGAAGGGGGACATGTCCAAAGGCCGCGCGTCGGGGCAGAGCCCGAAGGTGATCAACAGGAGCGGCAGGAGGGACTCACACCCCGGATTGGCTGCCGTGCAACGCGATGAAGTTTGGGACCATTTGGTCGGGAGTGCTGTCGCGGTAGTAGTCGCGCGCATAAAAAGGTCGGCCACCGCTCTGGAGTATCAGAAGGTTTGCCAGCAATGAGGCCAAGAAATACAGGTGCCGAAAACTTGCATGAGAAGGAACCGCGAAACGGTCTGAGTTCGTTGGGAAGCATTGCCGGAGTTCGGCGTTGCTCGGCTCCTGCATGGCCGCGACATCGGCCGCCAGGAAATCCATCTTTTGCGCGAGCCTGCGCTTGATGATTTCATCGTTCCGATCGAGGCCAAGGCTAAGGCGTCGCCGAACAAGACCTCCTCTGTGACCTTCTGGTCGACAAGGCTCTGCAACTGATTTGGCGTTGGCGACGGCCGCCCCTGCGCGAGCCACGAGACCACAAGTTGACGGATATCGTTGGCGCTGATTTCAATTTCCTGCAGGTCAACGGCCGCTTCCAGCCCCTTGTCAGCAATCGGTAGGCACCAAACAGGACAGCACCAGCGACGAAGAAGTGGACCAGAGGCTCGTTTAGAAGTCTGCGCCATCGCCTCGCAGAGCCACCCTCCCGAGTAGAGCGACATCGTCACGCTGCGCTTAGCTTGGCATCAATGTCTCGCTGAACACCCGACATGGCGGTTTCCACGGTCGACGCATACCGCACGAATGGTTTCTTCAAACCATGAGTTAGCAAGACGCGCCGGATGTCGCGGCTGGCACCGGTGAGCCAGAGTGTCACCCCATGCCGATGGGTCTTGTGCGCGAGACTTTCGATCATGTTCGCGCCGGTCGAATCCAGGAAGGGCACTGCGGAGAAATCGACGATCAGTGCCTTGTTGCGGTCCTGAATGCGGTCGAGAACTGAGCCGATGGATGCCGTCGCGCCGAAGAAGAGGACACCTGTGATGCGGTAGACAACGACATCGGGGTTCGCAGCAGCGGACTCATTATAAGCCTCGCGTGGATGGGCAGCGTCAGCTTCGTCGCGCCCCACAAATGGTGTCTGAGATGCGACCGCAGTTGTCCGGCTCATCCGGTGGATGAAGAGCACTGAGCCAAGTGCAAAGCCGACGACGATAGCCTCGGTTAGGTCGCGGAATATTGTCAGGAAAAAGGTTACTGCAAGAACCGTCGCTTCGCCCCAACCCGAACGCAACAAAATCGCGATAGCGGGTTTCTCGATCATGTTCCAAACCACGACCGCAAGCACACCTGCCAGCGCCGCGAGCGGGATGTAGGCTGCGAGGGGTGCAGCGATCAACATGAAAAGCAGAAGGAAGACTGCATGGAGCATTCCTGCAATAGGCCCGTGCGCACCGGCGCGCACGTTGGTGGCTGTGCGGGCAATAGTCCCCGTCACACAAAAGCCGCCGAACAGCGACGCACCGATATTGGCCGCGCCCTGTGCGACGAGCTCGCAGTTTGAACGGTGTCGCCGCCCGGTCATGCCATCAGCAACCACTGCCGAAAGCAGCGATTCTATGGCGCCAAGCAGGGTGAAGGACATCGCCGCCGGCAGAACCGCCATGATCCTGTCCATCGACAGATTGGGGAGGCTCGGGAACGGGAGGGACGAGGGAATGCCGCCGAACTTTGTGCCAATAGTCTCAACGGATAACGCAAGTAGCGCTGTGGCTACTGCGGAAAGAGCGACGGCGATCAGCATTCCGGGCCAACGCGGCCGCCAATGGCGCAGTCCGAGGATTATTGCAACGGTTCCAAGAGAGACCGCGACCGCGGCAAACGTAACACTTTCCCTCGCTCCCCACAGGACCGGGATCTTCTCGAGTAGTTCACCGGGTTCATGGTCCAGCGTCAGGCCGAAGAGGTCCTTGATCTGGCTGGCAAAGATGATCACCGCAATCCCCGCGGTGAAGCCCACCGTCACCGGGAAAGGAATGAACTTGATGAAGGTGCCGAACCTCAAAAACCCGACAGCCGCCAGCATCAAGCCCGACAGGAAGGTAGCCAGGATCAGCCCGTCCATGCCATGCTGTGCCACCGTTGCCGCGACTAGCACGATAAAGGCGCCGGCTGGCCCGCCAATCTGGAAGCGCGATCCGCCAAGCAGCGAGACGAAAAAGCCGCCCACGATTGCCGTATAGAGCCCCTGCGCCGGCGTTGCGCCCGAGGCGATGGCGATGGCCATGGAAAGCGGCAGTGCCACGATGGCAACGGTTAGCCCTGCTACTGCGTCCGCGCGCAGATGCGGCAACCCATAGCCTTCGCGCAGGACCGTCAGTATTTTCGGAGTGTAGAGTTCCGCGAAGCTTGGCGCTTTGCCTTGTCTGGCGGTCGATGCTTTCACGTGTTGCCGCACCTTGAGGTAGGAAACGGGGGACCATCGGCTTGTCGTCGACGGTCGCCGTCGCGGGTTGAGGTTTCAGGATTCGAGGACTTCAATCGGACGCCGCGTCCGCCTGAGGGACTTGCAGCGCCATCACCGATCAGTTCGATGCCCGCAAGCTCAAGCGCGGCGACCACCTTGGTCAGGCTCTCGACCACGCCGCGAACGTTTCCATCGCTCGATTCCATACGTTGGATGGTCGGGACGGAAAGACTGGACAACTCGGCTAGGGTCTTCTGGTCGATGCCGAGAAGGGCGCGTGCAGCTCGCATCTGGGCGGCGGTCATCATGGGCATATCCTGAACGGGATTTATGATGTTTAAGTCCGGCATCCTGATATGTCAAATATCTATAAGGGTATCCAACGCGTTAGTGGCCGCGGGCGATGCACTGTGGAGATTGCCGGTAAAGCCCGAGCCTCGCACAGCATCGATTACTACGGCGGCGGATGGTCGCGGCCCCTGTCCCACACGCGCTCATCAGCCTCGGAAGCTCAGCAAAGCCCGTGCGTGTGGTCGGCGTGCTAGCCAGTTTCCTGCGCGAGACCCCCACCGGGCTGAAATGCCTGGAATATTGCCGTGGCCTTCGGTGCGGCCATTACGAACAGGCCGCCACTGCTTCGCCGACTAGGTGTCGTTGGCGGCGCGTCGGACCGCGATATGTCCGCCCTTTCAGCGGCAGCCAGGAGGCGCGTGACCACACGTTGTGGAACCGGCCGGGATCTGGACTCGGCTTACCAGTTGAAGGCCGCCCATGGAGGCGCGTGCGAAAAGCCTCGACCGACGACGTCGGGCATCAGGTCAATAGGTGACAGTGACCACCACAGTGTCGGTGTCGGTGTAGGTGTCGGCCAGGACGCGCTGACACGGTGGCGGTATGCGAACTTGGCGACCGCCCCTCGCCCGGTGACGCTTGCCCGGCAATAGCGATGCGAATCGCTGACTTGCCGTGCATCGACTGGCATGCCTTGAGACAGCGTTGCCGGCCTTATTCCCTGTGGCGGAAGCGGCAGTGGCGGCAGCGCCATCAGGACGCGGAATTCCTCGTTGCAAATCTGACGCGCAGGCTATTCCCATGCCAAGGGTATCTCGGCTGATCCAACTGGGCGTCTCTGTGAACGAAGGCTTGCGGCCGCCGAATAGGACGAGGTTGCACCGATGATGAAACTGTAGCAGACCGAAGCATCATGCCCGAAAGCGTCCCTCACGATTATTCTATCCTGCGCGACGCCGTCGTCTTCCTTATGGCTTCTATCTTGGTTGTGCCCCTGGTGCGCAGGCTCGGCATTGATGCGGTCATCGGTTACTTGATCGCGGGCCTTGTTATCGGACCGTATGGTTTTGGGCTGGTGAGCGAGGTTGAGGGAACGCACCGCCTCGCCGAGCTCGGCATTGTGTTCATGCTATTTGCGATCGGGCTGGAGCTGTCGTTCGATCGCCTTCGCACCATGGCGCTATATGTGTTCGGACTTGGCGTGGCACAGGTTGCCATCGCGGGTGCTGTCATCGGAGCGGGGGTACTAGCGTTCGGAGGCACCATCGAACAGGCGGCGATAATCGGCGGCGCCCTCGCTCTCTCATCAACGGCTTTCGTGTTGCGCCTGCTGTCGGAACGCGGTGAGCTGTCCAGTCATCTCGGGCGGGTAGTTCTTTCCGTTCTGCTCTTGCAGGATCTCGCGCTCGTTCCCGGCTTGGCCGTTGTCACAGCGCTGGGCCAACAGCCTGAAGAACTGGCTTGGACGCTCGCCGAGGCGGGCCTAAAGGCCACGGTGGCGCTAGTCATCTTGCTTGCCGCCGGGCGTCTGCTGCTTCGACCGCTTTACCGCGTCATCGCCGGCACGGGGAACGCGGAGCTTTTCATTGCTGCTACCCTGCTGGTAGTGCTCGGCACGGCCTGGGGTACTGCACTGGCCGGTCTCCCTATGGCCCTTGGCGCCTTTCTAGCCGGTCTCATGCTTGCCGGCACCGAGTACCGCCACCAGATCGAAGCCGATATCCGGCCTGTCAGAGGCGTCCTGCTGGGCTTGTTTTTCATCTCGATCGGCATGCTGGTTGACGTCGGCGTCGTCTTGCCTCAGCTCCACTGGATCCTGTTGGTCGCAGTTGCGCTCATGGCCGTGAAGGCGCTGCTAATCCTCGGTCTATGTAGGGCCTTCGGGTTGCCGCTGCCGCTCGCTGCAAGCGCTGGCCTGCACCTTGCCCAAGGCGGTGAGTTGGCTTTTGTGCTGTTCAGCCTCGCGATGGGCACCGAGGCGCTATCGGTCGAGACCGGTCAGTTCCTGCTTGCCGTCGTCGCCGTCAGCATGGCTACCACGCCACTTCTGGCCCGGGCTGGTCGAGCGGCCCAGAGCCAGCTTGAGCGACGGGGGCTACCCAGCAGAACTCAGTTACAGACAGAGACCGAAGCTTACTCGGGCCATGTTGTCATTGCCGGGTTCGGGCGGGTCGGCCAAGTGATCGGCAGATTGCTCGACGAGCGTGGATACAGGTGGGTTGCAGTCGACCTCGACGCCAAAAATGTAGAGCGGTCCCGGAAAGAACGTCTACCGGTTTTTTTTGGCGACGCTTCTCAGGAGGAGATGGTGGCCGCAGCGAGAATCGACAGCGCAAAGGCCATGGTGATCACTCTGGACGACCCCGAGGCAGCCAAATCGGTTCTTGCGGCGCTGAGACGCAAACTGCCCGACCTCCCAGTGGTTGTGCGGGCGCGTCACCACGTGCATGTGCAAGATCTGCTTGAGAAAGGCGCGACAACCGTGATGCCCGAAACGACGGAATCCAGCCTTCTCCTGGGTGCAGCTGTCCTTCAAGAACTCGGGGACAGCAAAACGGATGTGGATGCGGCCGTCAGGACCGTCCGCAAGCGTTCTTACCCCACGTCCCCAAGCGGCTCCGGCCTTCCCTGAGTCTGAGTGCTTGGCATTTACCGCTTCGCGGTGATCTGTACCCGCTCCATGCAATCGGGAACTCCACCGCTCTCGGCGGCTGGCGGATGAGCCGAATAGCTAACGCCTCCGGAGTGCACTCCTCGTAGGCCGCTGATCTGCGGCCTGACACTTGACGAGCACTTCGTCCAACGCGCGCCTTGGAGAGGCCTTCCTGATGGCCCTGCGCGAAGCCGGGCTGGCGATCAATGGAGTTGTCGGCCGCCGATCGCGAGGGAGGATGCCGCGATCCCGATTGTGTCGGCTGTCGCATCCGGTGTGGTGAGCGACCGCGACCAAACTTGGTGGCCGAGCTAAACACCCTGAATGCGCGGCTACAGCGTTTATCCGCGGCCGATCAGAACGATCATCCTTATAATATTGACGAGGGGATGTGGATTGTTGAAAGGAAACGGATTATTTGCCTGGGCGAGCAGGGTAAATCACACTTCTTTAGTGAATCCGACAAGTTAGTGAATCCGATAAGACAAAGGAATATTCTATGTTCAATTCTCCCGAACGCGATGGCCAAACGGATACCGTGTCGATTGCCGCCGACATTGTTGCCGCCTATGTGTCGAACAATCCACTGCCGGTCGCCGAGTTGCCGAAGCTAATCGGCGATATCCATGCCGCTCTGCACGGGATCGGCACGCCGGCAACGGAACCTGTGGTCAAACAGCAACCGGCAGTCTCGATCAGGAAGTCGGTCACAGCGGATTACATCATCTGCCTGGAGGACGGAAAAAAGTTCAAATCCCTGAAGCGCCATATCGGAGTTCACTACAATCTGAGCCCTGATGAATACCGGCAAAAGTGGAATCTACCTGCCGACTATCCAATGGTGGCGCCGAACTACGCGGCCACCCGCTCTGCAATGGCGAAATCAATTGGACTCGGGCGCAAGGCCGCGGTGCCTGCACCCGCACCGGCAGCAAAACCAAAACGGGCTGCTCGGGCGGCGGCAGCAGCAACAACCCCAGCAGCAATCAAGTCGCCGATGAAGAAGGCGCGCAAGGCACCCGCAAAAGCGTAGCGGCTGAACCTGATAGCGGTGGCGAACCTGGCGAAGCCCCGTCGCGCGATGGGCTTCGTTGAAAGCCAGATCACTCGGCAGCGCGACGGAGCTAAGCGAGCTAACTCGTTCTCGTGTTGACCAAGCTCGCATAATCGGAGCGGAGAGAATGAGTGCTGCAACCAAGTTTGCACCGCAGCGGACCCAGACGCCCCCAACGAAGACGCGCTCACCCTGCCTGAGGGCACCGAGATTTGATTGTGGTGGCCTCTCGGCACCACCGAGGGGCCGTCCTTGGTGGTTAGCGGACGCGGCCTGCCAGTGCCGCTGCATTGGCGCCGCCCCAGGTCGAAATTGCCCCCCATGGCAGCAGTCCGATTTCCCAAGTTCATGACACCAAGGCTCGTGCTTCGGGCGCCGAGCGAACGGGATATCCCAGGATGGTTTGCGCGCGCGACGGATGTCGAATCCGCCTCCCTTGCCGGCGATCCCGTTCCCGACGACATAAGCGCAGGCGAGCGATGGTTGGCCCGTTCGCGTCAGCGGTTCGCTGACGGTAAGGCGATCCAGTGGTCCATACACCAAGCAGGAGTATCGGACGCGATCGGGACGATTACCCTGTCCTATGGCGCAACCGACGCAAAGGCAGCCGCATTGGGATTTGTGCTGGCGCGTGCGCATTGGGGGCACGGACTGGGCAGCGAGGCGGCGCGAAGTCCTGCGCTACGCCTTTGAAACTCTGGCGCTTGAACAGGTGACGGCCCAGGCGGCGGCGCGCAATTTCGCGTCGCTGCGGATATTGGCGAAGCTCGGCTTCAAACATATCGACAGCTTCATCGATGAGTTCGACGGCGAGCGCTGCGAGCGTTTTGCGCTCGACGGAGACATCGGATCGTCACTGTTGGCGAGCAACGCGATGCCAGGCTGCTAGGCTTTAATCCATCCGCCAATAGAGATTGTTTGTGCTGTTTAGGTCCGCAACGAGGTGGCCAGCGGAACGTCCGCTTGCTGATAACTTCAGCCTAGAAGCTGACCGTCAGCTCTCCGGCCCCTGCCCTGCCCGTCCGCTTTGCGCCGCATGTCAGCCGTTTGAGGGGATCTTTCCTTTTGCCCGATAGGAGACGTTGCCGGCGACCACCCTGGACATCGTAGTTGCGCCACTGAACGAACCGCTCGGGAGGGCGCGGCGTCAAGGCCGGCGCTTGAACAGCGGCGTTGATGAGGCTGCAAGCACCCAGAGGTGACTAAAGCGATTGGCCTCGAAAAGTACCGTCACGCAACGAATATCACGCATCATCTAGGGTCTGCGCCAGGGCAGTCACGTTCGCACGAGTTCTGTTTTCTCGCTCCATCGAGACTGCGAATTCATGCGTGCGGGGGCAGTGTCGCGCCGTCACGCCGGGTCCGCACCCAGTCCAGCGCACGGTGATAACGCAGGCTGAGCTGCGGGGCGAAGCTCATATAGAACGGCGCGTGATGCAGGGGCTCGACCTTAAGGGACAGATCCCTTTCCGGCACGCCAAGCGCCCATTCGGAGAGGATGCCGCCGAGCATCGACCCAGTAGGCACGCCGCGGCCCGACAGGCCGGTCAGCGCCACCACGCCCGGCGCCAGCCCGTAAAGTCGCGGAATTGTGCGTTGCTGCATGTCGAGCTCGCCAAACCAGAGGTACTTCCAGCGCAGTTCGGTACGGATCTGCGGGTGCAGCCATTTCAGGCGATCGGTCATCACCTGGCGCGTATAGTCGAGATCGCGGCCGCGCCGCCCCATCGGGAACATGGATGCCACGATGCGGCCTTCCGCATTGTACTTGTAGACGAAGATGTCGCCGCGCCCGTCATGGATCGAGGTATTGCGCGGCAGCACCGTGCGGCGCTCCTCCTGCGACAGCGGCTGCGTCGCCGCCACGAAAACGCGCATGATGCGGAAACTCTGGTCGAGCTTCGGCCAGCCGCCCACCGTATAGGCGCCGGTCGCGAAGATCACCTTGTCGGCCAGCACGCCGCCCTTGGCCGTGACGACGCGCCATTTGCCGGCCTCCTGCTTGACCTCGGTGACCGCTGAGCCGGTATGCAGGCGTCCGCCCTCCTGGATGACCGCGCGGGCTAGGCCACGCGCATAACCGAGGGGATTAAGATGGCCAGCCTCTTCATGCACCCAGCCGCCGTGAAAGCGCGCGCTGCCCGTGATCGCCTCCATTTCGGCGCGATCGACGAAGCGGGTCCGGGCCCCGACGGCGTTGTAGTCGTCCGCCTTGCGCCTGAGTGTCTCGACGGCCGATGGATAGGCGGCAGCCTGGACGAACCCGTTGCGCACCCATTCGCACTGTATCTGGTAGCGCTCGATCATGTCGGCGACACGATCGGCGGCCCGGGTCTGGCGCTGGATCAGCCGTTCGGCCCAGGGTTCGCCGATAAGCTTGCGCAATTGCGGCAGGCTGAAATGGATAAAGGTCGGCGTGCAGTGGCCGGCATTGCGTCCGGAGCCGCCGAAACCGGCCTGCTCGGCTTCGAGGATCACAACCTTGACGCCGGCGCGGGCGAGCTCGAGCGCCGTGGTCATGCCGGTGTAGCCCGCGCCAACGACGCAGACATCGGCCTGAACCGTCTCGTCCAGCGGACGCGTCGATGGCGCTTCACCTGCCGTGGCGTACCAAAGCGTCGCATCGAAAGGCGAGAAATTCGCCACCTGCGTCCCCCTCAACTGAGATCGCTGCGGGCATCGAGCGCGTCGCGCAGGCCGTCACCGATGAAATTGAAGCTGGTGACCGCGAGCGTGATGGCGATGCCGGGAACGATCGCCAGCCACGGCGCACTGCCCAGATATTGCTGGGCGCCATTCAGCATGTTGCCCCAGCTCGGCAGCGGCGGCTGGATGCCGTAGCCAAGGAAGCTGACATAGGCTTCGAGCAGGATTGCCCGGGCCACCGTCAGCGTCGCAGCGACGATGATCGGGCCGATGGCGTTGGGCAATAGTTCGCGGAACATGATCCAGCTGTTGGAGAGGCCGAGCATGTGGGCGGCAAGAATGAAGTCGCGTTCGCGCAACGAGCGCACTTCCGTCGAAACGATCCGCGCCACCTCCATCCAGGTCGTCACCGCGATGATGACGGTGATCATCAGCGGGTCGGGTCGGATGAAGGCCGCGAGTGCCAGCAGCAGGAAGATGCTCGGAAATGAGAGGAACGCGTCGGTGAAGCGCATCAGTGCGGCGTCGACGCGGCCGCCATAGTAGCCGGACAAGACGCCGATGACCGTGCCTATGACGATACTGATGAGCATCGCGCAGAACCCCACCAGCAAGGAGATGCGCCCGGCATGGAACAGGCGGGCGGCCACATCGCGGCCAAGCGGGTCGGTCCCGAAGATGTGCCCGCCGGTCATTGGCGGCGCGAAGCGAGCGCGCAGGTCGATGAAGAGCTGGTCGTAGGGCAGCACGTAGGGCCCCAGCACGCAGGCGATGGTCAGCACCGCGATCATGACGACGCCGAACATCGCCAGCCGATGGCGGCGGAAGCGACGGGCGGTGCGGCTGCGCCACCAATTCTCGGGAGGCAGGTCGAGGTTGGCTGGGGTGACGGTGGACATCATCGGCTCCTCACGCCAGCCGGATGCGCGGGTCGACGAAGGCGCTGATGAGATCGGCCAGCAGATTGCCGATCAGCACCAGCACGGCCGAGAACATCAGCAGCCCCATTACGACCGGGTAGTCGTTGTAGCCGAGGCTGTCCAGAAACAGCCGGCCCATGCCGGGCCAGGTGAACACGGTCTCGGTGACAAGAGCCCCACCAAGCAGCGCCGGCACCTGCAACCCCGCTAGCGTGATCATCGGCAGCAGGGCATTGCCCACAACATGCTTAAACAGCACGCGCCGCGCCGACAGGCCTTTGGCGCGCGCGGTCTTGATGAAATCCTGATTGATCACGTCCAGCGTCGCGGTGCGCATGTAGCGGCTCCAGATCGCGACGTCGACCAGCGCGAGCACCGATGCCGGCAACACGAGATGCCAGAGCACGTCGCCAACGGAACCGCTGCCGATCGTGTACATGTTGCCGGCCGGAAACCAGCCGAGATTGAGCGAGAAGACGTAGATGGCGATGAGGCCGAACCAGAAGGTCGGCACCGACAGCGCGATCATGGCGCCGACGGTCGCGGCGTAGTCGAAGATGGAATAGCGCCGGATCGCGCCCATGATGCCGATCCATACGCCGAGCGTCATGGCGATCGCCGTTGCACTGCCCATCAGCAGCAGCGTCGCCGGCAGATGATCGAGGATCACCGTCAGGACGGGTCGATTGTCTCGGAAGGACGCGCCCCAGTCGCCTTGCAGCAGATGCCACAGCCAGTCGGCATATTGCACGATGATTGGACGGTTGAGCCCCATCTGCTCGGCGATGCGGTCGAGATCCTGCTTGCTGATGCCGGGCGTCAGGGCGAATTGCGACATCGGCCCGCCCGGGGCAAGCAGCAGTACGAAGTAGCCGATGATCGACACGAGGAACAGCAGCACCAGGCTTTGCCCGATCCGTCCGACGATATATCGCAGCATGGTGATCGCCCGATGTTGTTGCCAGGTCGGGCGCAGCCACCCAACCTGGCTTGGTTGGGGTCAGCCTTCCCAGTACCAGGTGCCGACATTCCAGGTGTCGATGCGGTTGTTGACGTTGGGGGTGAAGCCCATCAGTCCCTTCTTGCGGCCGCGCACCGTGGTGTACTGGAACAGAGGCAGCAGCGGCAGATCATTGCGCACGACTTCCTGCAGCTTCATGTAGGAGGCCTTGCGCTCGTCGGGCACCAGAGAGTTACCGCCTTCCTGCAGCAGCTTGTCGACCTCGGAGCTGTGGTATTGCCAAGTGTTCTGCCCAGCGCCCCCGGTCGCCACGCTCGATGTCGATGCGAAGTAATCCGAGGTGTCGGGATCGGGGCCGGTCAGGAAGTCGATGCCGACGATGACGCTGTCGAACTGCGACGTCATCCAATAGTCGCCCCACATGACGGCCGGCGGCAGGTTCGAGATGGTCATCTCGACGCCGATGTCCTTGAAAGACTGCTGTATGAACTGCTGCGCCTGCTCACGGATGTGGTTGCCCGCCGTGGTCGAGCAGGTGAAGGCGAGCTTGACCCCGTCCTTCGCCCGGACGCCGTCGCCTCCGGCGACCCAGCCGGCGCCATCCAGCACCGCTTTGGCCTTCTCCAGGCTGAACTCGTGCTTGGGCAGATCAGGATTGTAGTAGAACGACTGCTGCGGCATGTAGGTCTCGGTCGGCGTGGGCAGACCGTAATAGAGCGCGTCGATGATCGCCTGCTTGTCGATCGCGTGGTAGAGCGCCGCGCGCACCGCGGGATCCTTGAATTGCGGCTTGCCCATGTTGAGCGTGAAGCTTTCAACGGTGCTGCCCGCGACGAGCTGGACCTCGCGATCGGCGAGGCCCTTGGCTTCTTCATAGTGGTCCGGCGTGATCCACTGCAGGCCGGTGATGTCGATGTCGCCGGACTTGAACTGCGTGTAGAGCACATTGAGGTCCGGGATGTACTTGATGATGACGCGCTCCAGATAGGGTCCCTCACCAAAGTAGTCTGCGTTGGCGAGGAGCTCGATGTGATCGCCCGCTACCCGCTTGCCCCATTTGAACGCGCCGGTACCGATCGGCGCATTGTTGAAGGGCGCGGTGTTCTTGTCAGCCGCCTCGCCAAGCGCATGCTTTGGAACGATGAAGGTCGATGCGAGGATCGAAGGATAGGGCGCGTAGGTCTTTTCCATCCGCCAGGTGATCTCGGTCGGCGAGACGACCTTGATGTCACGCACGAGGTCGTGGCCGGCGCGGCGCCAGCTGCGGAAATCGGGCTCGACCATCAGGTCCAGCGTGAACTTGACGTCCTCGGCGGTGAACGGTTGCCCGTCGTGCCATTTGACGCCGTCGCGTAGCTTGATCTTCCAATTGAGGCCGTCGGCGGAAATACCGCCATTTTCGACAGTCGGCACCTCGGCCGCCAGGGCAGGCGTGAACTTGCCATCCGGGTCGACGTTGAACAGCGGATCGAAAATGGCGAAATGCACGCCCTCGTCGACTTCGATATGCAGCAGGTGCGGATTGAACACCGTCGGCTCCTGCGAGAACCCGACGATGAGCTGGCCCGTCGGCTTGTCGGGTGCGGCCGCCAGCGCGGAGCCGCGACCGATGAGCGCTGGCACAGCGAGGCCGGCGCCGGTGGCGGCCATCAGGCCGAGTGCTTTGCGCCGGCTAATTTCCGGAAACAATGTGGTCTTGTCGGTGGCCATGTCATTCTCCTCTGTGGTTACGCGGTTGCGTTGCTCATTATCAATCCGCCCTTCTGCCGGAGCGGCCTGGTTCAACTAGAATCCGGTGATCAGCTCGATCTTCGATCCGTCGCTGAAGCGCGAAAAGCGGAAAGCGCCGGGGTCGACGATGGGCGTGCGGTTGGTGACGATGTCGGCCATGAGCCTGCCGGCAGCCGGGCCGATGCCGAAACCGTGACCGGAAAAGCCGGTTGCGATGTGGAAGCCTGGAGTGCTGTCGATGGCCGAGATCACCGGGACGGCGTCCGGGGTGACGTCGATGTAGCCGGCCCAGCGCTGCGCGATCTCAGCCTTTGCGAACGCCGGGAAAGCCTGGGTGAGTTCGACCAGCGCAGCATCGGAAAGTTTCTTGGACGGCTGGGGGTCGAGCACGCGGTTGTATTCGAAGGGGCTTGCCTCATCGAGCGACCAGCGGCTGGGGATCCGCGCTTCATCGAAGAAGCGGCCGCCGAGCCGAAACCGCAGCGAGTGCCATTCGGCGCGCAGGGCGGGTATGAAGTCGGCGGCGAAGCGGAAACTCTTCGGCACGATGTCGACGACGTTCTCGTGCCCGGAAGCGATGGTATAGCCGCCATCCCTGCGCTTGCGAACCGCGAAGCTTTTCGCCCAGATCGCCTGATCCGGCCCGCCTTCGAGAGGCTTGGTGCGGATCACCGAATTCATCACCTTGAGCTGCGGCAGGCGCAGACCGTGATTGCCGGAGAACAGGCTCGACCAGGCCCCGCCGGCCAGCACCACTGCGGCGCAGGCGATCGGCCCGCGTTCCGTGACCACGCCTGAAACCTTGCCGGCACTGGTTTCGATGCCGCGCACCGCGCATTCGGTCAGCACCGTCGCGCCATTGCGCCGTGCCGCCTCGGCTATCGCCGGAGCTGCCTTCTGCGGCTCGGCGCGGCCGTCGACCGGTGTATAGAGCGCGCCTTTGATGTCTAACCGCGAGTCGGGAAACATCGCCTTGAATTCGGCGCCGCTCAGCATGCGCGATTCCAGTTGGTACGGTTCGAGGTTGCGGTTCCAGCGCTCGTGTTCGGCAAAATCGCGATCCGTTTCGCAGGTGAAGATGATGCCGGCGCGCGTGTACCCGGTATGCGCTTCGACGCGCTTGTCGAGGTTGCTCCAAAGACGCAACGCTTCCGCCATCAGCGGCACCTCACGCGGATCGCGCCGCGAAATGCGCACCCATCCCCAATTGCGGCTCGACTGCTCGTGGCCGATGCCACCCTTCTCGCACAGCGCCACGCTCAGGCCACGCTCGGCGAGTTCAAGCGCGGTCGAACTGCCGATGATGCCACCACCGATAACGACAACGTCGACTTTTTCGGGCAATTCGGCATCGCCATGAACGGGAACGACATAGGGACCTGGCATGTCAGTAGAATTCTTCCAGTTGGCAATTCAGGGTGAACTCGGCGACGCTCGCTTCATTGGGCAGATCGACGAGCATGGCGATGATGCGAGCAAGATCGGCCGGGTCGGTCATGTCAGCCGGGGCGCGCGCCTCGAGCGCGCGGGCCATGTCGGTGTCGACCAGGCCAGGACAGACCGCGGTGGCACGGATGCCGACATCGAAGCCGGCGTGGCGAATGCCATGGGCAAGCGCAACAGCCGCGAATTTCGTCATCGAATAGAGGCCGGAGCCCGCGTGCTTGACCCTTTTGCCCGAAAGCGAGCCGAGGATGATCACCCTGCCGCGCCCGCTCGCCGTAAGCGCGTTCCACGCCGCCTTGGCCAGCCGGCGCGGCGCCTTGCAATTGATCTCGAGAAGCCGGTTCAGTTCGTCGTCATCGGCCTCGATGACCGTACTGGTGCTGCAAATGCCCGCACTAGCGACAATGGCGTCGATCCGCCCGAAACGTGCCGTCGCCGCCGTCACCCATCCGGTCTCGAGGTCGGCGCCGGCAGCGTCGTAGGCATGGATGTGGACCGAGGCGGGATCGGCCCATTCGGGCAGCCGGGGGTCGCGCATGCCGAGCGACAGCCGCCAGCCCTGCCGTGCGAGCTCCCGCGCTGTCGCCGCGCCGATGCCGCGGCTCGCTCCGGAGACCAGCGCGACCCGGTTCCGTGTCACGGCAGGCCCACGATACGCCGATAGGCGCGCTTGAGGATGTCCATCAGCTGCTGCTGTTCCTCGGCGGAGATGAATTTGAAGAAGTCCCTGGACTGTTCCGTCACCAGCGGGCGGATTCGTGCGGCGAGCGCGGCGCCCTTCTCGGTGATGTAGAGTTCCTGCGCGCGGCTGTCGGTCGAGGACTGCCGCCGCGTGATCAGGCCATGATCTTCCATCTGCTCCATCAGCCGGCCGGTGGCGGAGCGATCGCGCAGGATCAGTTGGGCAATGATCGAGGGACGGATGCCGGGATGGCTGTCGACCAGCAGCAATGTGGTGATCTTGCCGGTGCCCTTGGCCACGTCGAGGCCTTCGAGCTTGTCATCGAGGTCGCGCGACACCGCGATGTTCATGGTGCGGATATAAAAGCTCAGCGTGTCCTCGAGCACGTCCAGCGTGACTTCGGTGATCGACGTCGGCGGCGTTTTCGACCGTGCGTTCACGCGTACTTCCGCTCCGCTTCCACGGCTTCGCCGATCGCGGAGCGCAACAGACGCTCCCCAACCCGGCAGGAACCGGTCGTCAGGACATTTCCAAGTTAGAACGTAATCAAATGCCAGATAGTGGACATTTGCAACTATATTTCGCGGCTAAGCGGAAAGATCCTGTAGTCGGCTCCTTTTGCGATGCCGCTGGCCTCAGGCTGCGCTCTCCCAGTCCGCGCCAGGAATGGCCGCCACGAGCCGTTTGGTGTAGTCGTTCTGCGGATCGCGGAATACCTGTACCGGGGTTCCGGTCTCGACCACGCGGCCCTTATACATGACCGCGATTTCGTCGCAGATCTGGCTCGCGATGCGCAGATCGTGGGTGATGAACATCATCGCCACATTGGTGTCGCGCTGGATCTCGGTGAGCAGCTGCACGATCTGCGCCTGGATGGAGACGTCGAGCGCCGAGACCGCCTCGTCGGCCACCAGCAGCAACGGGTCGAACATCAGGGCGCGCGCGATGCCGATGCGCTGCCGCTGCCCGCCGGAAAATTCGTGCGGAAAGCGGTCATAGGCGCCGCGGTCGAGCCGCACCGTCCCGAGGAGGCGCAGCGCCTTGCTGCGCGCCTCCGCCGCCGCCATGCCATGCGCGACGGGACCGACAGTCAGGATCCGGCCCACGGTGTGGCGCGGGTTGAGCGAGGCGAACGGATCCTGGAATATCATCTGGATCAACGGACGCATCGGGCGGAACGCGGCGGCCGACATTGCCGCGATGTCGCGCCCGTCGAACATAATGCGTCCGCTGTCGGGCTCCGCGAGCTTGAGCAGGACCCTTCCCAGCGACGACTTTCCGGAGCCGGATTCGCCGACGATGCCCAGCGTCTGGCCTTTGCGGATCGAGAAGCTGACATCGTTGACCGCATGCACGATGCGCGCCTTGGTGAAGAAACTTCCCTGCCCGCCATAGATTTTGTTGAGCTTGTCTACCTCGATCACCACCGGCTGTGCCGCATGTTTCTCGCGCTCTAGCGAGCGCACGCGCGGCACGGCCGCAATCAACCGTTGCGTATAGGGATGACTGGGACGGTTGAGCACGTCGGCGGTCAGGCCCTGTTCGACCAGCTTGCCCTTCTCCATGACGACGACGCGGTCGGCGATCTCGGAGACGACGCCGAAATCATGGGTGATGAACATCACGCTCATGCCCTTGCGTCGTTGGATCTTGCGGATCAATTCGAGGATCTGCGCCTGCGTCGTCACATCCAATGCCGTTGTCGGCTCGTCGGCAATCAGCACATCGGGATCGAGCGCCAGCGCCATCGCGATCATCACGCGCTGTCGCTGTCCGCCGGAAAGGCGGAACGGATATTGGTGTTGCATCAGCGGCGGTTCGGGCAGGCCAACCTCTTCCAGCAATTCCAGCACCCGGAGCGCGCGGCTGTCGCGGTCGCCGACATTGTGCGCGCGCATGACCTCGACAATCTGGGCGCCGACCGTCATCAAAGGATTGAGCGCGGAGAGCGGATCCTGGAAGATGATCGATACCGCGCGGCCGCGAAGCCCGCGCAGCGTCGTCTCGTTGGCGCCGGTGATCTCCTGGCCCTTGAACAGGATCTTGCCCGACGTGACGCGGATGGTCGAGGGCAATAGTCCCATCACCGCGTTCGCCGTCACCGACTTGCCGGAACCGGATTCGCCGATAATGCAAAGAATCTCGCCGGCGTGCAGTTTAAACGATACGTCTTCGACCGCGAACGCTCGCTCCATGTTGCTCGGCAGGCTCACCGTCAATCGTTCGACAGCCAGCAGAGGCTCGCCGCCGCGTTGGGCACCCTTCGTGCTGTTCGCCATGTCGGCACTCCCTTCGCACCAGTTGGCGGCTGCAAGCAAACGACGTCAGCACGAGCGTAGCGGAGATAGTGGATAACGACAACTATCTCGGTTGTGCTCGGACGCAAAGAGGAGTTGGCCGCCTTTCGACGGCTGGATGATCAGGCACGCCGGCTGGAGCGAACCTCGGATAATCCGTCTTTCGATGCATTCGTCGCTAGCGAACGCGCCGCATCGGCCTCGTATGGCCGTCGATCAGTGTTTAGTTGGCAGACGGATTCTACGACAGAGCATCACGCAAACTGCAGCGCCGTGCGCCTTGAGACTGACGCCAAAGAATTCCAGTTCAAACTTGTTCATCGGAATGCCTCCGGGATTGGTGGAAGGCATTATCCGCCATTGTGCCCCCTTCCCCGTAATGCGCCCGGTTTTCGCCCAAACGCGCCGGACGAGTACAACGACAGTACAACTTAGAGGAACTGATTCCGCTAAGTTGTTGAATACGTTGCTTTTCGCGACGCCGGCCTCTGTGATATGTGATTCATTTCATTCTAATTTTCAAAGCATAACCATCAATGTCATTCAACACCGCTTTTCTGCTCATGGCCCAATACAATGGTAAGGCCATCATTCCGCTGGATCAGGTCCGGCGCGATTTCTTTTCGCACCTGACGCTCCCGAACTTTCTCCGCAAACTCAGTTCAGGCGACATCGCCTTGCCGCTCATGCGAATAGAAACAAGTCAGAAATGTGCCATGGGTATCCATTTGCAGGATTTGGCAGACTACCTTGATTAGCGCAGACCGGTGGCCCAGAGGGAGTTTTCCCAGATGACCGGTTGGAAAATGCAGATGTAGTGCTGAGGAAGCGTCCGCTTCGCGCCCGATCTCGGTCATAAGGTCTACCCCGGCGGCGTCGCTAAAGCGGACATGGAAGCGGACTGAGGAGATGGCATGTGCGTCAAGAGCGGTCATCCGCATGAGAATGGCAGCGGAAACAAAAGCCCCACCGCCATTCCATTCGCGTCGTCTTCTTTGGAGACTTAGATCTCGGAGAGAACCGTCAGATCGCCTGTCCGCCAGACATTGTCGACCGTATTGCGCGTGATGACCCAGACATCGCCTGCCCGGATCAGCTCGACGTCGTAGCGGTTCTTCATCAGATAATGACGCGAGGGATCGCTGCGGGGAACGTGCTGGGCTTCCACGAGCACATCCATGCGTGCCGTGTCGCCGTCGATGGTCACACGCGGATTGCTGACGGAATGGGTCGTGTCCAGCGTGCTGAGCGACGTCGACAAGGCCGCGACGATAACATCCCGGCCTTCGATGACCGGATATTCGAACCCGGCCTTGGCGGCGGCCGGCCGGAAGTCCGAGACCGCGTTTTCTGCGAGCGACGACGAGAGAAGCTCCTTGTTGCGGAGGTCGATACCAGCCGCGAAGCGATATAGCGCTTCGACGACAGCCAGCTTGTCAGCGGCCTCCTGAGTGAGAGAGGTCGAGGTTGTCATGAACGTACTCTTTCTTGTGCCGGAGGCCCGCCGGATGCAAACCTTCCCCGGTATCGGCGCCTTCGGCGCAGATGTTCGTTGTTTCGGCGAAGCTGTTTATGGATCTGCTATGCGAGGCCGGCGTCGATGCGCTCGATCAGGCCGTCCGAACTGGTCGCGATCTTGAGGATGCCGATCTCGTGGCCGAAATCGCCCGTGAAATCGAGGCGGACGTTCGCGTTGAAGGCGTCCAGCGTCTCGATGGACAGCAGCCTGCTTGCGGTGTTGTAGCCAACGAAGAACCGCTCGAAATAGATCCGGACGCCGTCCCTGCCGACGAAGGCGTCGCCGATCGAATCATCGTCGATGACGGCATCGGGTGCGAACAGGGACAACGTGCCCTCGACGTCGAAGGCGTTTGCGGTCGCGATAAAGGATTCGACGAGCTTCTGCATGTGTTCCTCAGATGTCGATGATCGTGGTGTCGGCGATGGTCTGAGCGAAGCCGCTTCCGAACAGAACGGCGGGCGTCTGGAAGCCGGGACAGACTTCGCCTGCGAGCACACGGCGGCCAGCTTCGGCCGCAGCCATCGCGGTGAAGGTGTAGCCGTTGACCGTGTCGAGAAGCGAACGGATCACCTGGCCTTCCGCGTCGGTGACTTCGACGGCCGCCTGGTATCGGTTCGCGAGACGATCCTCTTCACTCGGCCCATCCGGAAGCAGGGAGAGATCGCCCTGCGGAAAGCCGTCGCCTGTCACATGCACAAAGGTCTCGACATCAGGGACGCCCGTCGACCGCCAGATCGTGATGAGATCGGGAAGTGTCACCGGGAAACAGTCGACCGCACCCTTGCCGAAGTCGAATTTCCGAATGCCCTCGGCAGGCGCGCTGACGAGCTTGCCGTCGATACGAGCCAGGGTCCGGGTGGTGACATTTTCCATGGCGCTGATCGCCGACCCGCGCGAGAGACCACCTGCGACATGCAGCGCGATCCTGATTTTGCGGGGGTCGCGGACCTTCCCGACACCGTGTCCAGCTAGGCTGCCGAGCATTGCGACGCTGCCACCACCGCCTGCCATCAGCATGATCCCTGCTGCCTTCGCCTCGTCGTCCAGGATTTCGGCCAGACGGTAGCTGTCGAGTTCGGCTGCAGTATCGAGATAGTGTACGCCATTGCGGATCGCCGCCCGCATCAGGACTTCGGCGGTCCGCATGAAAGGACCGGCGCAGTTCAACAGAACCGAAATATCGGCAAGGCCTTTGTCTGTCGTCGCGGTGTCGTTGAGGCCGAACACCCGGTAATCAACGTCGAGTTCGGCAGAGAGCTTCAACAGAGCCGCTTCGCTGCGGCCGGCGAGCACGAGTGGCGTACCTGCCGCCTTCGCATGTTTCGCTGCCATGCGGCCGGTATAGCCGGTCGCGCCATAGATCATTAGTTTTGTCATGTCAGTGCTGCCATTCCTTGTAGACGAATTCGAGGCTGTAGCCATCGGGGTCGCGAAGCTGCGCGGCGTAATAGCGTGGGTCGTAGTGAGGCTGCGGGCCGGGCGGATGGATCTCGGTTGCACCCGCAGCCATGGCGGCGTCGTAGGCGGCATCGACTTGGGTGGTGCCTTTGGCGACGAAACCGACATGAGCCGAGCGGCCTTCGACGACCCCTTCGCGAAGCCAGAAGAACACCCTGCCGTTCGCCCCAAAACCTTTCAGGTCCGGATGGCCGGGAGGCCCGTCCTTCCCTTCGTAGTCATGTGCATGGACGATTCCGAGCGGTGCCAGCGCCGCCTCGTAGAAGGCGACCGAGCGGGTGATGTCGCTGACTGAGATGAAGACATGATCGAGCACGCTGCTCTCCTTTGGTCAGATGATATAGCCGCCAGCGACTTCGATGTTCTGGGCATTGATCCAGCGATTCTCGTTCGACAAAAGGCTGGCCACGACGCCGCCAATCTCGTCGGGTTCGCCGACGCGGCCGAGCGCGGTCTGGCCTGCAAGCATCACCTCGAACTCGTCGCTCAGGCCGCCGCCGAGCTCGGTGCGGATCGCGCCCGGTGCAATCGAGTTCGCCCGGATACCCCGCTCGCCGAACTCCTTGGCCATGTAGCGGGTCAGGACTTCGAGACCACCCTTGAACGAGGCATAGGGTGCCACGCCAGCGGTCGCCACGCGCGACGTGGCGCTGGTGATGTTGATGATCTGGCCACCGTCCGCCATCAGCGGCAGCAGGATCTGGGTCAGGAAGAACGGGCCTTTGAGGTGGACGTTGAACAGTCCGTCGAACTGTTCTTCCGTGACTGTGGCTATCGGATTGAAGAGGCCGTATCCGGCATTGTTGACGAGATAGTCGAAAT
This sequence comes from Mesorhizobium sp., assembly GCA_004020365.1. Lineage (GTDB taxonomy): Bacteria > Pseudomonadota > Alphaproteobacteria > Rhizobiales > Rhizobiaceae > Mesorhizobium. The sequence continues at coordinate 264,317 of SAQR01000001.1, read as the reverse complement.
CACCACGGCCGAAGACAGTTTCCAACTTCCCGGCGACGTCGTCACGAAACGCCGAGAACGAGTTGATGTCGCCGACGTCGAGTTTCAGGGCCACGGCCCTGCCGCCGTTCTGCGCGATCGTATTCACAACGTCCTTCGCCTTGTACGGATTGCTGTTGTAGGTGACGACAACGCCCATGCCGTTGCGGGCGCATTCGATAGCGGTGCTCGCTCCGAGGCCCCGGCTGCTCCCGGTAACGATGACGATCTTCATGGGGCTTTTCCTTCTCTGTTCGGCATGACCTGAAGCTAGGCCCGTGCCATCTCTGGCGCTCACCCATTTCTCTCTGAAACTTGCCTATTTCTGCTTCGCGCTTGCGGAGCCGACCTCAGTCTGTCACCTTCGCCCTCATGGAAAAGCAACTTCAGGAACTGCGCAGCTTGGCCTCGTCGGCCGAAAACCGCCGAACGGAAACGGGCATCCCCCGTGTCGCCATGGTGCAGGGCGAGATACCGGAACATCGGCTTTCGGCCGTCTATGAGCCGATGATCAACCTGATCCTGACGGGCTCGAAGACGATGACGGTTGGCGAGCGGACTTTTGCCTACGATCCGGCCACCTATTTCGTCATATCGGTCGATCTTCCGGCCGTGGGATCGGTGCATCCGTCGGCCTCCGGGGAGCCGTATCTCGCGGTCAGCCTGACGCTTCATCCTCCGGCGGTCGCGTCGCTGATTAGCGACCTTCCCGTTCAGATCTGCAGCAAGCTATTTGGATCGGGCTTCTCGGTCGCACCGGTCAACAACGAGTTCCTCGACGCCTGGGTGCGGATGCTTCGGCTTATGGACCGGCCGGACGAGGCTGCCGTGCTCGCGCCTGCCTACGAAAGGGAGATCCTCTTCCGGGTGCTGCAGGGGCCGCTCGGCTGGATGCTTCGGGACATCGCGGCACCAGATGCGGCGCTCTCACGGATCGCCGTCGTGATCCAGTGGATCAGGGAGAACTTCGCAAAGCCTTTGAAGGTCGAGGCGCTTGCCGAAATGGCGGCCCTGAGCGTTTCGGCGTTCCATCGTCATTTCAAGGCTGTCACCGCGCTGAGCCCGATCCAGTACCAGAAGCAAGTCCGGCTGTTGCATGCGCGGACGCTTCTTATGGCCGGAGAAGGAAACGCTACTTCGGTGGCGTTCGGTGTGGGCTACGAAAGCCCGAACCAGTTCAGCAGGGAATATGCCCGGCAGTTCGGTTTACCGCCATCCAAGGATGTACTGCGCCTTCGAGGCGAGGCCGCGTAACTGTGCCTATGCGGGAGAAGTCCATTTTCGACCGCTTTGGGCTGTATTCCAGACCCTGGCATCCGACGGTTTTGTGTCCGCTTTCACCTCGGTTAGATAGCCCAGCAGCGGACAGTCGGTAGTCGGCCCCTGAGCGGACATCGCACTTTCTTGTCAACCCTATCTTCCCAAACGGACCGCTTGGGGTGTCGGTCATTCTGGTAGGCAGCAGCGAGCGCACGTAGGCAAGGAAGACCCTGTGGGCGTAAGCGGAAACGGGAGATACTTAGGCGCCCCTGCACCAGCATTCCGGCTCGAAAACTCACACCCTGAAGTTCACAGGTTCAAATCCTGCACTAATCACGCAACTCTGAAACGCGACCCATTTTGTGCCCAAAGCGCTGCTGACGAGTACGACAGCAGTACAACTTCGAGGAGGTGACGCCCCTTAAGTTGCTGAATAGACGTTGCTTTTCGCGATGTCCGTCCAATCCATCATAGGCGCGATGGCGAATTTACTATATTTTTCAATCATCTATCTACAAACTTTAAACCACACTGAGATTGGACAGACTGACATTGCCGGCCTCTATGATATGTGACTCGTTTCATTCTATTTTTCAAAGCGTAACCATCAATGTCACTCAACACGGCTTTTCTGCTCATGGCAAAATACAATGGTAAGGCTACCATTCCGCTCGATGAGGTCCGGCGCGATTTCTTTTCGCACCTGACGCTCCCGACATTTCTTCGCAAGCTCACTTCAGGCGACATTGCCCTGCCGCTCATGCGAATAGAAACAAGTCAGAAATGTGCCAAGGGTGTCCATTTGCAGGATTTGGCAGACTACCTTATTAAGCGCAGACGGTGGCTCAGAGGGAGTTTTCCCAAATGAGTGGCATGGCGCGCAGCCTAGCCCCGGACCGCGAGCGTGCGACGATCGCTATGATCGGCATGATCCTCGCCATGCTCGTGCCGACGGCCGCTTCATCCGTCGCTCTCACCGCCTGGAACGTCCCGGCATGGGCGGTCGTCATCGCGGCAGGCGGCGCCGGATTCGCGGCGCTTTGAGAGCCTCAAAAATCCGGAAACGAGAAGGAAAGGAAAGAACGATGCCGGTAAACGTCAGATACATCGTGCGCGACGTGGAGGCCGCGATCGACTTCTACACCAAGGTTCTGGGATTCGAGGTGGACATTCACCCGGCGCCGGGCTTCGCGCGCTTACGTTTCGGAGATTTGTGGCTGCTTCTCAACCGTCCCGGCGCCGGCGGCGCTGGACAGGCAATGCCGGACGGCTCCGAGCCGGCTCCGGGCGGCTGGAACCGCTTTCAGGTTGAAGTCGAGGACCTGGATGAGACCGTCGGCAGGATGAGGACGCAAGGAGTGACGTTCCGGAGCGACATACTAGCCGGAACCGGCGGGCGGCAGGTTCTGGTCGATGATCCCTCCGGGAATCCCATCGAGCTGTTCGAGCCCGTGCGCAGAGATTGATGCCTCGCTTTAGAAGGGTTCGTGCATGTGCTGGTTTAGCGGAAATTGGGCGACAGCGTGATGCCTCAACATCGAAGTTTGAGACCCTCTTGGTCCGCGATCTCCGCTGATTGCGCGCTACGGGGGATATTCTGCAAGACAGCCACCGAAACACCGCCGATAGCCGCATTGCTCTCGACCAGAGCACTCCTGCCGCAGACCGTCTAGCTGGCAGACACTTGGCTCACGTAGCGGAGCCAGACTAACTCTGCGTCGCGAGCAGACGTGCAACTGACTTCAGGTCAGCAGTATCCAAACCCTCAACGAAGCGCTCGAACCGCGGCTGGAGATGCGCCCGGGCGGTTTCGTGTTGTCTGCGATCGATCAGAAGGGTAGCCAGGTCGATCGCGGCGCGCAGCTCCCACCCCCACGCGCCCCAACCCTGGCTCATTTCGAGTGACCGCCTGAAGTAGGTTTCAGCCTCGTCGGCGCCAGACTGCACTGACGCCAAAACTAGGCGGCCCTTCACGCGCAGCAACTCCGGCATATAGCAGAGATCTCCGTTTGCCTCGACCGACAGGATCGCGTCGTCGAGCAGTGCGAGGGCCTCCGCGAGCCGGCCCGTGGCGGCAAGGCCTTGAACGAGCGCGACGTTGAGCGGAGTGGTGAGCAGTTCGTAGGGTGCTGCGTGGAGCTCCGCGAGACTGCGTTGCAGGCTCTCGATTCCCTTCTCCGCATCGCCTCGACGAATGGCCAGTTCTCCCTTGAAGCCTCGTCCTAGCGCCAGATACGGTCCGAGCGAGTGGGGTTCGGCACGCAAGAAGAGACGGTCTATGTGCTCGTCCGCGCGGTCGAGATCGCCGACCCAAAGGAACACGGAAACGGCCCAAACAAGAGCGATCGAAAGCGTCAGCGGATGGTTCAGGATCTCGGCGTCCTTGATCGTCAGCAGCGCGCGTTCCACCGCCCGATCCGGATGGCCTTGCAGCCAAAGCGTTCTTGCCAGGATCGCGCCGGCGAGGATTCTTCCATCGAAGCCGAGATAGTTGGTCGTGGTCCGGCCGGAATTCGGCCCGTATCGCAATGCTGCCGCAAGCGAGGTCTGGGCGCGGCCTAGTTCTCCTTTGAGGTGAAGCGATATTCCCATCAACGAATGCCCCAATGTCGTGGAGACGGAGTCTTCCAGCGCGTCCGCAATGACGGTGCAACGCTCCGCGTAGCCGAGCGCGGTCCTGAAATCTCCCGTACGCAAATGGAACATCTGCAGCGGCCCGAGAATCTGAAGCTGATCGAGCTCATCGCCGCGCTCCTGGGCGATGGAGAAACTTCTGTTCAGCGCCACGCGCGCTGCGTCCCTTCCCCCGCGCGTGAACATCAGGGAGACCCCGAGGGCCGCCTGAAGGTGCATCTCCTCGCGACCGCTGCGCATGGAGTCGTCGAGAGCTAAAATTGCGCGGGAGGTCCAGCGATGGCACTCGGTGAGCAAGGACATCGATAGGAAAAGCGGAGCAGCGGCGGCGGCAAGACGAATGCCGAGCCTGGCATCCCCGTTGGATCCGAAACACCAATCCAGAGCCCCACGCACATTGGCAAGGCCGGCGAGGTGCAGTGATCGTTGCGACGCGCTCGACAACGTAGGCCACTCATTCCCCGTATCCTCCAGCCATCGCAGACAGTAGGTCGCGTGCCGGGAGGCCAGTTCCGTAAGTTCCGCATCCTGGACCTCGAACTGATGGGTATAAGCCCGCGTCGTATCGAGCAGCCGGTAGCGCATCGTTGCACCGGCTGGCCTCGCCGCGACCATCGATTTCGCCACGAGGCTATCGATGGCGCTGAATACGAGCGCATCGTCCACGGTCGGGCTTGTTACTAATGTCAGCGCGGCATCGATCGAAAAATGACCAACGAAAACGGCAAGCCGGCGAAGCACCAGGCGCTCGAATTCGGACAGAAGCCCGAAGCTCCAGTCCAAAGTAGCCTGAAGTGTCTTCTGGCGCGGCGGTGCGCTGCGCTGCCCCGGCCACATGAGGGCCAGGCGTTCGTCGAGAAGCATCGCGGTCTTCTGCAGGCCGTAGCTCGCAACCCGTCCTGCTGCCAGTTCGATGGCGAGCGGTACGCCATCAAGCTTCCGGCAGATGTGCGCCACGACCCCCGCATCCGAATCGTCGAGGTCAAGACGAGCACCGCTCGCTGCTGCGCGCTCCAAGAACAGCTCGGTCGCAGGGAACGCCTGCGCGACTGCCGCGGTGGGTTCCAGATCGTCCGGCGGGTAGGCAAGCGGCGCGAGCTTATAGACGTGCTCGCCTTCGACCTGGAGAGCCTCCCGGCTCGTCGCCAGGATGTGGGCCAGCGGCGCGGAAGCGAAGATACGGGCCGTCAGGTCTGCCGCCGCGTCTACGACGTGCTCGCAGGTGTCCAGGATCAGGAGGATCCTCTTGTCAGCCAGGTATGTGATGAGAGCGGACGTGGCGTCGTCAGACTGAAGCGACAGTCCCAGCATCGAGGCTACAGTCGGCGCAACCAGGTTGGGATCATTCAGCGCGCCAAGATCGACGAAATGCACGGCGCCGGCGAACGCTTCGATCACGTCGTGCCCGACCGCCACCGCGACGGTGGTCTTACCGACACCACCCGTGCCGACGATTGTGACGAAGCGCGTGGTGGCCAGTTCCAAAGAGAGAGCGGCCGCGTCATCGGTTCGACCGACCATGCGGGCCAGCCGGCTCGGGAGATTGGCCTGCGGGTAGCTGGCGGCGGCCTCGCTTCGCGCATCGTCCCGACCGCCCGATCGCGAGACCGGCGCCACGAAGCAATAGCCCCGGCCCTTTAAGGTAGCGATGTAGCGCGCGCCGTCCTTGCCGTCGCCCAACGCCTTTCTGAGATTGGCCATGTGAAACCGCAGACTACCCTCCTCGACGGTGACGTCAGGCCAGACGTTCGCCAATAAATCCTTCTTGCTGATCACCTCGTTGGAGCGGGCAGCCAAAGTAGCCAGGATATCGAAAGCGCGCCCGCCCAGATCGACGGTGGTGCCTTGCCGCAAGAGCAGCCGTTCGCGGACGGCAAGCGTAAAGGGACCAAATGATATCGTGTCGCTTGCAGGCCCTATCATGACACTCCCTTCGCGGCCTGCTCATGCAGGCGACCACTCATATGAGAAAAACAAAAGTGGGGGCTTCGCTGCAAGCCTGCATTCGCCGACGAGCGCTAACGTTGCATCATAATGCATAACGGGCGCTTCGGGCGATCTCCTTCTACGTGTCGAAAGCAGCAAGAACCTCTCTGCCGACGGACCCAAGGAGAACGACCATGCCCGTATCATCGCCATCGCTCACGCGGCGAAGCCTGCTTGCCGCATCAGTGGCGGCAGGCGCCTTGAGCCTGCTTCCCGCGAGGGCGCGCGCGAGCGTCGACATCGAAGCCGTCCATCCCTTTCGCGTCGACATTCCGGAAGAGGCAATCGTCGATCTTCGTCGACGTCTGGCAACGACGCGCTGGCCCCTGCGGGAAACCGTCACGGGTCAGTCGCAGGGCGTGCAACTCGCAAAGCTCCAGAATCTCCTTCGGTATTGGATGACCGATTACAACTGGCGGAAGGTCGAGGCGAAGCTCAACGCTCTGCCTATGTTCGTCACCGAAATCGAGGGCGTTGCTATCCACTTCATCCACGTCCGGTCCCGCCATGAGAATGCTATGCCGATGATCATGACGCATGGTTGGCCTGGCTCGATCCTAGAATTCATGAAGGTCATCGGTCCGCTGACCGATCCCACAGCCCATGGCGGGGCTGCCGGGGACGCCTTCCATCTCGTCTTGCCGTCAATCCCCGGCTTCGGTTTTTCCGGGAAGCCGACTGAGACCGGCTGGGGCTCAGACCATATCGGCCGTGCCTGGGGCGTGCTGATGAGGCGGCTGGGTTACGACCGCTACGTCTCGCAGGGCGGCGACTGCGGTTCGGTCATCTCTCAGCGCATGGCGCTGCAGAAGGTGCCTGGGCTCATTGGTATACACGTCAACATGCCGGGGACCGTGCCTCCGGAAATTGCATCAGTGCTGGCGGCCGGCGGGTCGGCGCCGAGCGGACTGACCGAGAAGGAAAGTGCGGCATTCGACGCGCTCGACACCTTCTACAAGGACAGTTCCGGCTATGCCGCCATGATGGTAACGCGGCCGCAGACCATCGGCTACTCCCTGGTGGATTCGCCGGTCGGCCTGGCGGCGTGGATCTACGAGAAGTTCGCGCAGTGGACCTATAGCGGTGGCGACCCCGAGCGGGTTCTGACCAAGGACGAGATGCTCGACGACATCTCGCTCTACTGGCTCACCGCCTCCGGAACCTCCGCGGCGCAGATCTACTGGGAAGACCACTCCAACAATTTTAACGCGGTGGACATTGCCGATCTTCCGGTCGCAGTGACGGTATTCCCCGGCGAAATCTACTGCGCGCCGCGAAGCTGGGCCGAGCGCTGCTACCACAACCTCATCTATTTCCATGAGGCAAAGACCGGCGGGCATTTCGCGGCCTGGGAACAGCCGGAAATCTTCACAGGGGAGGTCCGTGCAGCTTTCAGATCGCTGCGCTGATCGTAGATCCAATTTCATACAGGATGCATGCCATGACTACCCAAGCAAAACGACTCTACACAGCGAAGGTGCACACAACAGGCGGCCGGGAGGGTGGCTCACGCAGTACCGACGGCAGGCTGGACATCAGGCTCTCGACGCCCGGCGGCGCGGGCAGCGGCACCAATCCCGAACAGCTTTTTGCTGCCGGTTGGTCAGCATGTTTCGAGGGCGCGATGGCGATCGCCGCGCGCAAGATGAACGTCGTGCTGCCAGCGGACCTTGGGATCGATGCGGAGGTTGATCTCAACAGCGGCGACGGCGCCTTCTTTCTCAGCGCCCGGCTCAATGTGAGCCTGCCAGGGATGGATCGCAACGACGCCCGGGCCATTGTCGATGCCGCTCATCAGACCTGTCCCTACTCGAAGGCCACGCGCGGCAACATCGAAGTCGAAATCAACCTGATCTAGTCCTCGGTTTCGGCAGTCGCGCCTGCCGCGACTGCCCTGGAAACATGAACAAAGGTAGTACTTCCATGAACGCAATCAGAATTCCGGAAGTCGTCGACCATCATCGCCGACGCCTGTTCGGCATCGCGGCCGCGACCGTGGCGTTGACCCAGTTGGGCGCGATCGGCGTTGCGAATGCCCAGGGCGGCGGAACAGGGGCAACGCCGGGTTCGGCAGGATCGCACACCACATTCGCGTCGCTAAAGCAGATCGAAGCGGGGCTGCTTACCGTCGGATATGCCGAGGATGGCCCGGCGGATGGACCTCCCGTCATACTGCTGCACGGCTGGCCCTACGACATCTACAGCTATGTCGATGTCGCGCCGCTGCTTGCAGCGGCCGGCTATCGGGTCATCATGCCCTATCTGCGCGGCCACGGCACAACGCGTTTCCTGTCGGATGCCACTCTTCGCAACGGCCAGCAGGCCGCGCTGGCGGTCGATATCATCGACCTGATGGATGCCCTGGGCGTCGAAAAAGCGATCGTCGCCGGCTACGACTGGGGCGCGAGGACGGCAAATATCCTTGCCGCGCTCTGGCCGGAGCGCTGCAAGGCCATGGTTTCGGTCAGCGGCTATCTGATCGGCAGCCAGGCGGCCAACAAGGCGCCGCTACCGCCACAGGCCGAACTGCAATGGTGGTATCAGTTCTATTTCGCGACCGATCGTGGCCGTGCCGGCTATGCGCAATACACGGCTGACTTCGCCAAACTGATCTGGAAACTCGCCTCGCCGCGCTGGAACTTCGACGATGCTACCTTCGCCAGAAGCGCCGCTGCGTTCAAAAACCCCGACCACGTCGACATCGTCGTCCACAACTACCGTTGGCGGCTCGGCCTTGCTGAAGGCGAGCGCCGCTATGACGAACTGGAGGAAAAGCTTGCCAAGCGCCCGGAGATCGACGTGCCAACGATCACGCTGGAGGGCGACGCGAATGGTGCGCCACATCCCGATCCCGACGCCTATGCGAAGAAATTCTTCGGCAAATACGAGCATCGGCTGATCACCGGCGGCATCGGACACGACCTGCCGCAGGAAGCGCCTGAAGCCTTCGCCAAGGCAATCATCGACGTCGACAAGTTGTGAGCGCGGACGGAGCGAGCGCATGAGACGCAATCTTGCAATTGGAGCCGTCATTGCCGTGTCGATCGCTCTCGCTATCGGCTGCGTTGAGATCGACAGCGTTCGAGCTCAGAACGCGGAAGCCTCGCCGATCTATGGCGTGACGATCCCGGTCGGTTACCGCAGCTGGGAGCTCATCGGGCCGGCCTTGGAAGGCGATCCGCTGAACGAGCTTCGCGCAGTCGTCGGAAATACAGTCGCGATGGATGCCTATCGAAAAAGCACGCTGCCGTTCCCGGACGGGACCGTCCTCGTCAAGCTTGCATGGAAGCAAACGCAGTCGACCGAGTTCGAACCCGCCTCGGTTCCCGGCGCGGCCACGACGGTGCAGGTCATGGTCAAGGATTCGAAGAAATACGCGTCGAGCGGCGGGTGGGGTTTTGGCCGGTTCATTAATGGCAAGCCGGCCGACGTAGCGCAGCACGAAACATGTTTCGCGTGCCACGAGGCGCGTGTCCAGCAACACGACTTCGTCTTCACCCGCTACGCGCCGTAACTCGGTCCACGCAGGAAAACGCCGGGGACACAGGTCGGGTCTGCGGCACCCCGCTCCTCGCCCTGCGCTCGGCAGAGTGAAGACCGCACCCCACAACGAAAGGATGTTCAGATGAAAATCTTGCTCGCAGGCCTGGCCATTATCGCGGCCTCGTTGGGCAACGCCCACGCGCAGTCCGGCAAACCTACCGTCGTCTTGGTTCATGGCGCCTTCGCCGACTCTTCGAGTTGGAACGGTGTCGCTGAGATTCTTGAGAAAGATGGCTTTCCCGTAGTGGCGGCAGCCAATCCGCTGCGAGGCGTCAGAAGTGACGGAGACTATGTCGCCGATGTGCTTTCCTCGATAGAAACGCCGGTCGTTCTGGTCGGCCATTCCTATGGCGGGTCGGTGATCAGCGATGCCGCCGATGGTCATTCTAACGTGAAGGCTCTGGTCTATGTCGCCGCATTTGCGCCGGAGGTGGGTGAAACCGCGGCGCAACTTGCAGGAAAGTTTCCAGGCAGCACGCTGGGTCCGACACTCGCTCCTCCTGTCGCGCTGTCAGGCGGCGGAAAGGACCTCTACATCCAGCAGGACAAGTTCCACGATCAGTTTGCCGCCGATGCTTCCGAAGCGCGAGCCAGACTGATGGCCGCAACGCAGCGGCCGATCACTGAAGCCGCGCTCAACGAAGCCCAGGCCAAGGCTGCCTGGAAGAACATTCCAAGCTGGTTCATCTACGGCGATGCGGACAAGAACATCCCGCCGCGTGCATCTGCCTACATGGCTGAACGGGCTCACGCCCGCGAAACGGTCGCAATGAAGGACGCTTCGCACGTTGTGATGGTATCGAACCCCGAACCGGTAGCGCGGTTGATCGAGAATGCTGCCAGGGAGATATCGCGATGAAAGCTGTCGTCATGAACCGCACCGGGGGACCGGATGCGCTCGAATTCGTCGAGCGCCCCGAAACTGCTCCCACGAGCGGACAAGTTCTGGTCGAGGTCGCCGCCGCGGGCGTGAACTTCATGGACATCGGCGTGCGCCAGGGCATGGCCTGGACGGAAACGCCCAATCCCAAGGTTCTGGGCGTGGAGGGTGCCGGGCGGGTACTTGCCGTGGGCGATGGAGTAGAGCATTTCCGGCCCGGGCAACGGGTTGCCAGGGTCTACGAAGTGGCTGGGAGTCAGCCCTGTGCCCAAGCGCTGCTGACGAGTACGACAGCAGTACAACTTCGAGGAGATAACGTCCCTTAAGTTACTGAATAGACGTCGCTTTTCGCGACGACGTCCAATCCGTCATAGGTGCGATGGCAAACTTCCTGCTTAAGTCGTTCATTCCGTCATACTTTTTCTTAGTCGGTCCTATGCTTCATTGGACCGACTGATAAAAGAAGTTCCCATATCATATCCCAAAAGCACGCTTACCAGCGACGGAAGCTTCTGAGAAGCGGCGCTTCCGGGGTCACCTCGCCGATCGCCGCCACCAGACCGGCATGATCGTCGGACCACGACCAATTCGACGCCCTTGAGGCCACGTGCCTTCATAATCGAGCGAAAACGCATCGGAGCGATGGCGTGTCTTGCGATCAGCCGGCTTCAGGCAGTTCCAATGTGAATGTCGCATCCCCTGTCAACTGGGAGGTTGACCTTTCTGGCGTGATGGGCAATGGACTTCGTAACGGTATAACATTTTGAGGTTGGGATGCGTGTTGCACTTTTTGTTGCCTGCGTGGCAATCGCCTTGTCGACGCTGTCGAGCATGGCACAGGAGCGGATGCTTAGGGTTGCCGGGCCGTGGGAAATAGCCGGGGTAGATCCGGCTCAATCGGGCTATGTCTTCAGCCGGTTGCAGGTGGCCGAGACACTGGTGAGCGCGAATGCGACCGGCAAGCTGATGCCTGGATTGGCGCAAAAATGGTCCGTCAGCGACGACGGCTTGACTTGGCGTTTCACAATCCGCACGGATGCGATCTTCCACGACGCAACGCCCGTGACGGCCGACGCCGCAGCGGCGAGCCTCAAGCGCGCCCATGCGGGTGTCGGCGTCCTGACCCAATTACCCATCTCGGAAATCGCGAGCGATGGCCAGGATGTCGTCATCCGCCTAAAAAAGCCGTTTGCGGCAGTGCCGGCCTATCTCGTCAATTTCAGCACCATCGTCCTTGCCCCGGCATCCTACGACGCTTCCGGAAAGGTCACGCGCATCATCGGCTCCGGCCCCTATCAGGTGAAGAGCCTGACACCGCCGCTGAAGCTCGAACTCAAGGGTGCGGATAACTGGTGGGGCGGCGAGCCCGGCATCAGTGAGGTCAGCTATCTCGCCGTAGGCCAGGGCGAGACTCGGGCCCTTATGGCCGAAAGCGGCGAGGCTGATCTCGTGTTTTCCATGCTGCCGGTCTCCGTCGAGCGGCTGAAGCGCAATCCGAAGCTCGACGTGCACATCGCCACTATCCCGAGAACGCGCATCATCAAGCTGAATGCGGCTGCTCCATTCTTCGACGACGTGAAGGAACGGCAAGCGATCAGCTACACCATCGATCGGGCGGGCATCACCAAGGTGATCTTGCGCAATGCCGATCTAAACGCCACGCAGCTGTTTCCGCCGGCGCTCGCCGGCTGGCACGTGGCGGACCTCAAGCCGCTGACGCGCGATGTCGATGCCGCAAAGCGGCTGCTTGCGGAGGCAGGCTGGACGCCGGGACCGGATGGCATTCTGCAGCAGGGCGGCAAGCGCTTCAGCGTCACGCTGCTCACCTATGCGAGCTGGCCGGAACTGCCGCCCATCGCCACGGCGCTTCAGGCCCAGCTGAGGGAAGTCGGCATCGACGTCAAGGTCTCGGTCGGCAACAGCTCCGAGATCCCCAGCCGGCATCAGGACGGCACGCTGGAAATGGGCCTGATCTCCCGCCTCTATTCGATCGTTCCCGATCCGATCGGAACCTTGCTGGAGGATTACCGTCCAGGTGGCAGCGATTGGGGTGCCATGGGCTGGTCCAATGACGAGCTTCAGACACTGGTCGAGAAACTTGCCGCCACCAGCGATCCGCGAGAGCGGGCGGCGCTTCAGAAGCGGGCAGTCGAGATGCTGCAAGAAGAACTGCCCAGCATTCCGGTCACCTGGTCGGAGCTGGCGATCGTCGCCAATAAACGGATCACCGGTGTTCAAGTCGACCCGTTCGAGGTGAACTACGGCCTCGCCTCGGTCCGCTGGGCTGAATGAACGTCGCGTTCGAATGAGACAGTTTCTTCTCGCGCGCCTCGCCCAGGCCGGCATCGTTGCCTTGGTCGTCGGCGCATTGTGCTTTGCCCTGATGCGGGTTCTTCCGGGCGACGCCGCGATGCGGATCGCCGCGGGGCGCTATGGGCCGGATGCCAGGATCGCAGAGGCCGCCGACAAGGTGCGGCTGGAACTCGGCCTTGACCGGGCATGGCCCGTCCAGTTCTTGGACTGGCTCGCCAGCCTCGTCCAATTCGATCTCGGCCATTCCCTCGTCACCGGCGCTCCTGTCGTGGATGAACTGAAGGTCCAGCTTGGGGCCTCGGTCTGGCTCGCCGCCGCCGCTATCATGCTGTCCCTGCTGATCGGCCCGACCATCGGCGTATTCTGCGGCCTCAAACCGAACGGATGGACCGACAGGCTAGGGCTCGCCGGCTCGGTGATATTGCGCTCCCTGCCGCCTTTCGTGCTCGGTCTCATCCTGATGCTCGTCTTTGCCATATGGCTGGGCTGGCTTCCGCCGGCGGGCTTTGGGACATGGCGAGACCTCGCCCTGCCCGCCCTGACATTGGCGCTCGGTCTCGCCGCCGTGTCAAGCCGTGTGACGCGGGACGCGATAGCCACCGTCGTCAAGGCCCCGTATTTTGTCTTCGCCAGGCACAAGGGATTGCCCGAGGCAGCGGTCGTGTGGCGGCATGGACTTCGCAATGCGGCGATCCCGGTCGTCTCCTATCTCGGCCTGCAGGCGATCTATCTCGTCGAAGGCGTGGTCGTGGTGGAGTCGATCTTCGCCTATCCGGGGATCGGTCATGCCCTCGTCCATGCGATCGTCGAACGCGACATACCCATGGTGCAGGGCACAGCGCTCGCCATGGGGCTGATTTTCGTCGCCGTCACTGCTGCCGTGGAGGCCGCGTCGGCTTGGCTCGACCCGCGCCTGAGGAGGACGCAATGAGCACCGAAATCGCGTCCCCTTCCCTATTGCGGCCAAGCCCGGTTTCCGTCACTCGCGTGATCGGCGCAGCACTGCTCCTGGCCCTTGCCGCTTTTGCGGTTCTCGGCCCCTGGCTGGTGCAGGCAGACCCGGCCAAGCAGGATTTCAGCGCCAGCCTTGCCCCGATCGGCGGCGAATACCTGCTGGGCGCCGATCACTACGGCCGCAGCCTTCTGGCGCGGCTCGCCCACGGCGCCAGGCTGTCGTTCGGCATGGCGTTCCTCACCATGTTGACGGCCGCCATCCCAGGCGTTCTCCTCGGGCTCGCGGCAGCTTGGCGCGGTGGCTGGCTCGAGTGGACGCTCGAGCTTCTCGCGAACATCGTGCTGGCACTCCCTGGGCTGATGCTCGTTCTTCTGCTCCTCGCCTTTGCGCCTGGGAATTTCGGGCCCCTCTATTTCGGGCTGGCGCTGACGCTGTGGGTGGAATTCTACCGGATCACGCGGACAACCACCGCGACGATCCTCAAGCAGCCACATATAGAGGCAGCGAAACTGCTCGGCTTCGGATCCGGCTACATCCTGCGCAGCTATGTCTTGCCGAGCATCGCGCCTTTGATTGCGACGCTCGCGGCCTTCGCCATGGCCACGGCGATCATCGCGATCTCCACCCTGAGCGCCATCAGCGTCGGGCTGCAGCCGCCGACGCCAGAACTCGGCAGCATGATCGTCGAGCTTCTCCCCTACTATGCCGAAGCGCCGGTGCATGTCCTGCTTCCCCCGATCCTGATCTTCCTGCTCGTCCTCGGCCTGCAACTCATTGCGCAGAAAGACAGCCGATGAATGCCCCGGCAAATATCCGCGAGCTACGCATTTCAGAGCTGAGCATTCATTCCGGCGCCACACCCATTGTCCGGAATATTTCCCTCTCGCTTCGACCGGGCCAACCGCTCACGCTGCTTGGAGAAAGCGGCTCGGGAAAGTCACTCGTAGCCCAGGCAGTGATGGGAACCTTACCACCGGAACTGGTTGCTTCTGGGACGATCCGACTTGATGGCGCCGACCTCATCGCCAGTTCGCCCGAAGAGCGGCGCAAACGCTGGGGTCGCGCAATCTCGCTCCTTCCCCAGGAACCGTGGCTCGCTCTCGACCCGACCATGCAAGTCGGACCGCAGGTCGCCGAAGTGCACCGATTCGTCGGGGGACAAGCAGCGCCGCGGAGCAACGCACGGGCTCGGGCAAACCTCGATGATGTGGGACTTGGCCATGCCGGCGCGCTCTATCCCTTTCAGATGTCGGGCGGAATGTGCCAGCGCGCCGCAATCGCCATCGCCCATGCCGCCGGCAGCGGTCTTCTGATCGCAGACGAGCCAACCAAGGGGCTCGACGCGGATCTGCGCGACAGCGTCGTTACCCGGCTGAAACAGGAAGTCGAAGCCGGTCGGCTGCTGCTCACGATCACCCATGACATAGCGGTCGCTCGAGCGCTTGGGGGCATGGTCGGGATCATGCTGGAAGGCCAGCTCGTCGACATTGGACCGGCGGAACTGGTTCTTGGCGCACCGAGCCATCCCTACAGCCGAGCACTGCTTGATGCCGACCCGGAGAGCTGGGATCAGCGCGCGCAGGCGCCGTCGGGCGACGCCGTGCTTGCGGGGCGCTTCCTCGCCAAAGCGTTCGGCTCTCATGTCCTGTTCAGGGATTTCGATGTCGAAGTGCGAGCGGGCGAGATCGTCGCCGTCACAGGTCCCAGCGGCTGCGGCAAGACGACGGTCGGCAACATCCTCCTCGGGCTCGTTAAGCCGGACACGGGAAGCGTTGAGCGGCGCAAAAACGTGTCGCCGCTGCGATTTCAGAAGCTCTACCAAGATCCGCCGGCAGCGTTCCCGCCGCACCAGACAATACGAAGGGGCTTGCGGGATCTTGCGAAGCTGCACCGGCTGCAGTGGGCGATGTGGAGAAACTGCTCACGCGCCTTCGTCTCCACAAGAACCTGCTCGACCGCTTGCCGAGCCAGATTTCGGGAGGCGAGTTGCAGCGCTTCGCGATCGTGCGCGCGCTGCTTCTCGATCCGGTCTTCCTGTTTGCCGACGAGGCTACATCCCGCCTCGACCCGGTCAGCCAGAAGGAGGTGATCGATTTTCTGATTCAGACGGTGCGCGAAACCGGGCTTGGGATTCTTCTCGTCACGCATGACCGCGCGTTGGCCGAACGAGTTTCTACAAGAACGATCAACCTGGCCGGGCACGAAAGTCGAGATCGCCGATAGGTGAACGCTCTCAGCCGGATCTGCGACCGGCCGCTTCGCCGAAATATTCGAGAAGGATGTCGATCAGGACCCGCACCTTGCGGGACGGGAAAGCCCCCGGCGGGCGTACGACGAACATGCCGAGCTCAGGGGTTGTGTATCTCTCCAGCAACGGCACGAGACTGCCCGCTGCGACATGCGTTTCGGTTAGAAAGTCCGGCAGCGCGGCCATCCCCACACCCGCCAAGGCAGCAGCCAGCACGGCCTCTCCGTTATCGGCGGTAAAGCGTCCTCGCGGCCGCACTGTGACGGTTTTGTCGCCATCCAGGATTGGCCAGACCTCACCCTTCCTGGTCACGGCCTGATGATGCGCCAGGTCCGTCAAGGTCTGCGGCGTGCCGTGGGCTGCGATATAGGCAGGGCTGGCAACGAGTCGCCCCCGGAATGCGCGGATCCGCCGGGTGATGAGGCTTGAATCGCGAAGCATCCCGAGCCGTATGGCGCAATCGAACCCTTCACCGACGAGGTCGACGAAGCGATCGCTGTAGGACGTGTCGAGATGCAGCAAGGGGTGACGGCGCGCGAGCTCGGCAAATATCGGGGGCAGCCTTGTTATGCCGAATGACAGAGGCGCGGCGATGCGCAGCAAGCCGCGCACCTCGCCTTCCGGCGAAAGTGTCTCCTGTGCGGCTTCCAATTCGGCGATGACGCGCATGGCGTGTTCCCGGAAGGCTGCGCCGGCTTCAGTTAGAGCTGAGCCGCGCGTGGTGCGGGAAAGCAGTTGGGCGCCAATCGCTTCTTCCAGCCGGGTCAGACGCCGGCTGACGATCGACTTGGACAGCCCCAACCGGCGCGCCCCGGGGGCGACGCCACCCGCGTCCGCCACCTCTACGAAGGTCCGCAAATCTTCCAGATCCATGGCGTTCCTATCTTAGCAACTCAGAAACCGGCTTCTTGCGCCTAGTAGGGCGAATTTTGGAACGCTAACATGTCTCTCGACTGACTACCATCCGTTCGGAGGCCCTGGAAGCCGTCACCGTTGAAATCGAAAGCTGGCCGCATGACGCGGTCCTGATCAAGAAGGAAGACAATCGAATGAGCACGAATTCACTCACGACAGCGGCCGTTCCGACCGGAAAGGTCAAGATCGCTGCCCGGGTGCTGCGGGGTCTCGCCGCTGCCACATTCCTGGCGGCCGGCGGCGCGAAGCTTGCGGGCGTGCCGATGATGGTCGGCATTTACGAGCAGATCGGCATCGGTCAGTGGTTCCGGATCGTCACCGGCGTCGTGGAAGTCGCCGGCGCCGTCGGCCTGCTTATTCCGACGACCGCGGGACTGGGCGGGCTTCTGCTCGCCGTCACCATGGCATGCGCCGTGATCAGCCATCTCTTCGTCATCGGCGGCAGCGCGGTTCCGGCCCTTGTGCTGATGGTCATCACCGGCGCGATCGCCTGGCTGCATCGGGCCGACATCGCCGGCGTGCTCAACCGTTTGAAACAAATCTGAAAACAGGAGTAATTCTGATGGCTCATCCTGCTTTAAAAAACGCGTCACTTATACCAAGACGCATCGTGCAACAGACGCGCGGCCACGGCGAAGGGTTCATCACCCGGCTGATGAGTCCTGCCGACCTCGGACAGGCCCTGAAGCCATTCGTCTTTCTCGATATCTTCGATGCGGACCGGGCAATGCTTCAGGCCGTGGAGAGAAGCGGCGGGATGCCGATCCATCCCCATTCCGGCGTCGCCACGGTGACAGTCATCACCGAGGGTCACATGCGCTATGATGATCCGGCCATCGGTGCCGGCGAGATCGCCTATGGCAGCGTCGAATGGATGCGCGCCGGCGGCGGCGTCTGGCACGGCAAGGAGATGACGGCGGGAGATGTCTCGCGCATGCAGGGGTTTCAGCTCTGGCTGGCGCTGCCGCCCGAACTGGAAAACGGGCCCGCCGAAAGCCGCTATATCGAGACCGGGGACATTCCCTATGCCTGGCCTGCCCATATCATCGTTGGCAAGTACGGAGACGCCCGGAGCCCCGTGCCGGCGCCGGACGGCATCAACTATCTGCTGGTGACCTTGCGGCCCGGTGAAAGCTGGAGTTATGAGCCGCCGCCGGGCCACAGCGTAGGCTGGCTGGCGCTCGCCAAAGGAACGCTCGATGCGGGCTCGACGATCAGCGCGGGCGAGATGGCGATCTTCGAGAATGGCGAGGCGCCGATTTCCCTCCAAGCAACAGGTGGGCAAGCAACAGGTGGCGAAGACGCCGTCTTCGTCCTGGGTTCGGCGGTGCCGCATCCGCATCCGCTCCATCTCGGTCATTATTCCGTCCACACTTCTGCCGAAGCGCTTGCGGCGGGCGAACGCCGCATTGCCGAACTGGGCCAGAAACTGAAAGAGGCAGGCGACCGGCAAACGGCGTCAGGGTCGGTTCCGGTGTTTCGATGACGGGAATGGTCCGCAAAATCCGGGAATGGCAGCATACAAATATTCTGAAACATACCGGGCTTTCGGCACGATAGTGCCGATCTGAAGTTGGATTGGCAGCCATTCGGGCAGGCCGGCTTGTATGGTGATGGCCACCAGACTCGCCGGCCTGCCTTTTTCTTTTGGCAGCTGGAGGACTGTAACCCGCGGGATATGAAAGGCAGGTGCATGAACTTCATCGACGTGGATTCTCCGGCTTCCGACACCCCGGAAGCGTTTTGGCAGGAGGTGCGGGCGGCCTATCCGCGGCAGGAGCCGCTCTTGAACCTGAACAATGCCGCAGTCAGCCCACCGCCACTGGAGGTCGAGCAAGCGGTCGTTGACGCCTACCGGCTCATCAGCCGCAATCCCGACGTCAATATGTGGAGCAAGCTCGACGCCGCGCTGCCGGATATCAAGGCGGAACTCGCGCAGCTGATCGACTGCGCGCCGACCGAAATCGCGCTCAATCGCAACTCGTCAGAAGGTCTGTCGACGGCGATTTTCGGCATTCCGCTTCAGCCGGGCGATGAGGTGCTGATTTCGCCCTGGGATTACCCCAGCGCACGCGCCGGCTGGCTTCAACGCCGGGAACGCGAGGGTATCGAGCCGGTCGACTGTCAATTCGGCCTCCTCGCTGACGACGAGGCGATCATCGAAGCCTATTCGCGCGCGATAACGCCGCGCACGCGGGCCATGCTGCTTACCCATATGTATCACTGGAACGGCCGTCTCCTGCCGGTCGAGCGTCTGTGCGCGCTCGCACGTGAGCATGGTATCATCACCGTAGTCGACGGCGCGCAGACCTTCGCCCAGATGCCGGTCAGCTTTCGAAAGCTCGGCTGCGACATCTTCATTACGAGCCTGCACAAATGGCTCGGCGCTCCGGTAGGCAACGGCATGCTGGTCGTCAGGGAAGGCCTGATCGACGACACCTGGCCGCTGCTTGCGCCCTTCGATCCGCCGCCGCTCAGGATCGACAAGTTCGATCACTGGAGCCTTGGCACCTATAATTCGGCCATCCAGGCGGGCATCATGCCGGCGATCCGCCTGCATCGCCGGATCGGCGTCGAGAGGATCCAGCGGCGCCTCAGCGAACTCACGCGGTACTGGATCGAGCGCGCACGCGACATTCCGGGCTTTCGCCTGCATGCGCCGCTTAATGCCGGGCCCCTTGATGCTGGGCCCCTTGATGCCGGGCACTTGGGCGCCGTGGCGCTCTTTTCCATCGACGGCGTGGATTCGCGCCAGCTCGAGCGCGTACTGCGTGAGCAGCACCGGGTTCACGTCAAGTTTCGCTGCGTCGAGGCTGTAGCGGGGTTGCGCGTTTCCCCGCACATCTACATGCGCAAGGACGAACTCGATGTGTTCGTCGACGCGCTGCAAGCGGCCGTCAGCAGCTGCGGAGCGCGCGCGTCCCGCTGACCCCGCGCATCGGCACGTTCCGTCAAGCGACGACATACTCGCCCTGTCTACCGCCGGCAATCGTCAAGGCGTACCCCGGAGTCAGCTCTGCCGCATTTCCTGCGGTTTCCGCCGCGCAGGACGGCTGATTGTTGCAAGCCCATGGCAAGGGCCGCACCTCACGGCGCGGGAGCGGAGCTACACTTCATCCTGTCGCGACCGTCGAGCGCGAGAGGTGTTCAAGATGAAGCTTACCTCCTATTGGCATGATACGTCGAAAGCCTTTGCTGGGGCGACCCGCGAACCCCTCTCAGGCGATTTCGAAGTCGCCGTAATTGGGGCGGGCTTTACCGGTCTCAATGCCACGCGCACACTGGCCAAGTCTGGCGTGAAGGTCGCGCTCATCGAGGCCGAGCATGTCGGATACGGCGCATCGGGGCGCAATGGCGGGCACCTCAACAGTGGTCACTTCGCCAGTTTTGGTGCGGCCAAAGCCCACTTTGGAGAGGCCAAGGCTCGTCGGTTCTGGCGCTCCTACGATGACTCGATCGACATGATCGAAGCCATCATTGCTGAAGAGGGCATCGACTGCAGCTTCCGCAGAGGAGGCAAGCTCAAGCTTGCGTCCAAGCCATCGCACGTGAAGGGCCTGCAAGCGATGTGCGAGGAGCTTCGCCGCGAAGTGGACCCCTCGGTGGAGTGGCTCTCAGGTGGCGATGTCCGCAAGGAGCTGGGTTCGGAGGCCTTTCACGGTGCGGTGCTGTCACCCAAGTCGGCGATGATGCATATGGGCCAATATGCCAATGGCATGGCGGAAGCCGCCGCTCGCCATGGTGCGACGATCTGGGAGCACAATCCCGTCCAGTCCTGCATCCGGGTGTCAGATGGCTGGCGGATCACTTCGCCGACCGGCTCGCTCGCTGCCCGCCAGGTCATCCTTGCGACCGACGCCTATACGCCTGAGAATTTCGACTACTTTCGGCGACGGATGATGCCAATTGCATCCTTCATCGTCGTGACGCGTCCGCTTACCCCGAGGAGGTCGCGGCAACCCTGCCCGGCAATCGGAACTATACGAACTCGCTCAACATCGCCAACTACTTCCGCTTGACCCCGGACAACCGACTCTTGTTCGGCGGGCGCGCGAAGTTCTCGGCTGCCTCGAACCAGAAGACAGACGTGCGTTCCGGCGAGCTTTTGCGCAAGCAGATGCTCGATGTGTTCCCGCAACTGGCCGATGTCGAAATCGACTATTGCTGGGGCGGTCTCGTTGGCTGCACGCAAGACCGCTATCCGCGCGCCGGCACCGCCAATGGCCTGATCTACGGCATGGGCTATTCAGGACATGGCGCGCAGCTCTCGACGCTGATTGGAAATGTCCTGGCGGACATTGCAATGGGCCGCACGGATACCAATCCAATCGGCGGCATGGACTGGAATGCCGTTCCGCTGCATACCGGCAAGCCGTGGTTCCTGCCAATGGTGGGCACCTATTATCGGCTGAAGGATATGCTTGCCTGATCCCGCCGACAGGCCCCGAAGCGGCCGACCGACACCGCCAATCTCGGCACGCATTGAACCGGGACCTGGGAACCAGGACCTGGCTACCTGGTCGCAGGCGTGCGGTCTAGCCCGCGACCTTGATGAGTGCCCGCTCCATGGCTGCAAGGAAGAGGTCGACATGCTCGGCCTGGCAAACGAGCGGCGGGCGCACCTTGAGCGAATCCTCGTTGGCCCCAGTCGTGCTGATTAGTACGCCGTCGTCGCGCATTGCGTTCACGACATCCAGAGCCATGGAACGCCGGACTGTCGCGGCTGTGCCCTCTGACCCCATGTCGACGCCAAAGAAAAGACCGGCGTTGCGGATCGCAAGAATTCCGGGCTGCTGCTGCGCGAGTTTCTCCAGCCCGGCTCGGAGGCGCTGGCTCATGGCAAGCGCATTGTGGGGGATCTGGTCGCGCTGCAGGATCGTCAGCACGGCGTCCGCGGTCGCTATGCCAACCGTATTTCCGGCGAACGTGTTCGAGTAGCGAGAGGTGGCGCCAAATTGCTCCATCGGTGCTTTGCGGCCAACGACCGCGCCAATCGGAAATCCGTTGGCCATCGGCTTGCCGAGGGTAACAAGATCGGGAACGATCCGGTGCCGTTCAAAGCCCCACATATGAGCGCCGGTTCGCCCAAAACCCGGCTGAACTTCGTCGGCGATGACAAGACCACCTGCCTCTCGAACCGCCGCAACGCCTCCGGCAATGAAGCCAGGAGGATCGACCCAAACGCCATCGCTGGAAAAAATGCTGTCGATGAGCAGGGCCGCAACGCCGATGCCACGACGGTTCAGATCCACAATGGCCGCGCGTACTTGCGCCTCGAAAAAGTCCGCGGCTTGTGATTCCGGCACACCCGCCGGCCCCGGCAGGGAGACCATGCGCACGAATGGGCTGAGCTTGACGGCGTCGCCCAGGTTCGGGGAAACCGCGGCGACAGCCGCGCTGGTGCCGTGATAGGCATAGCTGGAGACGATCACGCCTTCATTGCCGCTCGCAAATCGCGCGATGCGCAGGGCCAGATCATTGGATTCACTCCCCGTGCACGTAAAAACCACCCGGTCGAGCTGGCTTGGGAAAGTGTCGACCAATCGCTCGGCATAGTCGACAAGTTTTGGCTCGAGATAGCGCGTGTTGGCGCTTATCCGGCCCGCCTGCTCAGCCATCGCGGCGTTTACCTCGGGGTGGCAATGGCCGAGCGACGGCACGTTGTTGTAGAAATCAAGATAGGCACGCCCGTCAGGGTCGTAGAGCCACATGCCTTCGCCGCGAACGAAGTGCACGGGCCGGCGGTACTGGAGCCGATAGGACGCCCCAAGTACTTCGTCACGGCGAGCAATTAGCTCGGACTCGCGCCTGGGAAGGTCGGATTCGCCGGGCCTGTAGCGATTAGGCATGAGATCTATGGACATGTGCTGCTGCCTATCTGAAAGAGTACCTTGATCAATCGCGGTTCGTCTTTGGCTAGCGTGCCGATCGAGCGAACCGAAATGCGTTACGGCTGATACGAGGAGATTGCCGCCAGGACGGCCACCTCGCCCGATGCGACACCAAGAGGCGCCAGGATGGAAAGTCCGCGTTCGGCACGCGCGACATTCTTTTTGATGTACTGGGCATCGGCCGGAAAAAGGTGGGCTCGCCAGTGGTTGACCAGGATCAACGCGCTCTGTCGCGCCCGCATCAGTCCGACGAGCAGTTTTGCTTCCAGTGCCGAAAGTGCAATGACAGAGGTGTAGCCGGCAATAAGATGCTCGGCTCCACCCAAAGGAAGGGTCGAATCCCCAACGACGTGACTTGCTGCGATCGCCAGGTCCTGGATCCTGGGGCTCCAGCAGCCATCGCCGAAATCGATGAAACCCATTCCCTGGCCAGTCACCATCATATTGAATGGGCTGGGATCATTATGAGTTACCTGCCACGCCACGTCAGAGATTTGTGGCTCAACGAACTCCGCATACTCCGCCATCGCGACGCGTACGCTATCGGCAATGCTCAGGGATGGCAGGTATTGCTCCAGTTCCATCAACCTCGACCAGCAACCGACATGCCAAAGAACGGGACGGTGAGCCGCGGGCACACTGACCAGCTCAAGAGCCAGGTCCAGCCGGGCGAGAGCACTGCCGGTTCGAAAAAGCAGGTCGGGAGTTGGCGTCGCCTGGTGCAGCGGAATGCCCTCGATCCGGGTCTGCAAGTACCCGCATGTCCCCTCTTGCTCAAACATCCCCTCTTGCTCAAACATCAACGCGCCGCTGGTCGTGCGGAGCACGTCGGGTGCAACAAAGCCCGTGAACCCTTGCAATCCGGCCATGGCGGCGGCTTGAAAACGAAAGCTGTCGACCGCCTCCGCTGTTGTCGACGTCTTCAGGATCAACCGGCGGCCATCCGACAGGTTGACGTCAACGGTGCGCTCAACCTCGGAGGACAATGTCGCGATCGATCCCGTCAATCCGTAGTGGCGCTTCAGTAGTGCCGCCGACATGTCTGGTTCGGAGGCGCCCGGCCGCATCGCCAGGCTTGCGGCGGCAGCGCGAAAATAGGCTTCGGTCGAAGCTGCCGCGTTAGGCAGATGGTCGCATCCTGCCGTCATAGAGCCCCCTGCCCTCATAGAGCCATTGAGCTGACCAGCTTCTTCATCGGCGACCAGAACACCACAAGCACCCAATTCGAAAGATCCTCGCCTGTTGGGGACGGTTGTCTCTTCATGCTTCGACAGATGGAGCGCTCCAGCGATGGCGCCCCGCCGCACTCGAAATGGGCGCAGTGCTCTGTGTGTCTCCGGCCTATCGTCGCCCCTCAGAGTCCGAAAACGCCTGGCAGCTGCGTCACATCGCGGATTTCGGTGTATTCGTAAAAGGGATTGGCCGGCTCGTGGCCGCGATTGACCCAGACCTTGCTCTTGATCCCCAGATCATAAGCGGACATCAGGTCGTGCCGGAAAGACGAGGACACATGCGTGATATCCTCCGGGCCGCAACCCAGCATGTCGAACATGTATTCGAACGCCTTGAAGTGCGGCTTGTAGGCACCCGCCTCTTCAGCGGTCAAGACGGCATGAAAGGGCGCACCGAGCTTTGCCACGTTCGACGGGATCTGGGCCACCATCGAGTTCGTGAGGGTGACCAACGGAATTTCCTTGGCCAGTTTGGCCAATCCCTCGGGAACGTCCGGATGCGGCCCCCAGGTCGGGATGCGGTTGTAGATCGTTTCGGCGTCTTCGGCACGGAACGCGACGCTGTTGCGGCGGCAGGTACGCTCCAGTGCGTTGTGAACGACATCTGCATAAGGCTTCCAGTCCTGCATCACCTCGTCGATGCGGTAGCCCTGGAAGTTTTTGATGAATTCATCCATGCGCGGCCGATCCAGAAGATGGCCGAACAAATCCCTGGCGGCTTCCGCCATTTGGAAATTGATGAGCGTGCCATGGCAATCAAAAGTCACGTATTTCGGCCGAAAGCGATTCATGTCCCTGGTTCCTGTCAATCTGCCCTTATGAGCCGAGCATAATCGCAGGCGTTTGGCAGGATGTGCCGGAATGCATGGTCATTCAGCACAACGCCCTCAGGTCGGCCGCCAAACCAGCACGCCCTTTCGCAGTACTGTCTCTTTCGCCCTGCCAGCTGAAGCGTGGCCTTGGTTAGGTGCAGGAGACAGAGGAGCAGAAACGGCCGCTTTCGGGAGACGACAAAGGCCGCACTTGGGATTCGAGTGGATTTCGCGCCCAGCGACAGCCGCAGCGAGACGCGCGGTCTCACTTACAGCCATGGACGGGCGCACCCTCTGCGCTGGCGAAAAATGTCGCCTAGAAATAGCCGAGGATGGATTTGACCTCGAGATACTCCAACATGCCTTCGATGCCATATTCGCGTCCGTTTCCGGACTGCTTGAAACCGCCAAACGGGGCGTGCGGATCCCAGGCCGGGTAGTTGAGATGAACCTGACCGGCGCGGATCCGCGAGGCGACGTCCCTGACGGCCACCATATCCGTGCCCTGCACATGGGCGCCCAGGCCGTAGACCGTATCGTTGGCGATGGTGACGGCCTCCTCAACCGTGTCGTAGGGGATGATGCACAGAACTGGCCCAAAAACCTCTTCCTGGGCAATGCGCATGCCTGTGCGCACGTCGGAGAAGATGGTCGGCTTCACATAAAACCCTACACTCAGGTCGTCCGCGCGGCCCGACCCGCCGGTGAGCAGCCTGGCGCCCTCCGAAATGCCGACGCCGATCATGGTTTGGATGCGGTCGAACTGGGAATGGTTGGCGATTGCACCGTGAGTGGTGGTTTCTGAAAGCGGATCGCCGACGATGATCTGGGCTGCGGCCCTCCTGGCGATTGCCTCGATCTCGGACAGCCGCGCGCGCGGCACGATCATCCGCGTCGGCGCGCTGCATGACTGGCCGAGATTGCGGAAGGCGGCGGCTACGCCCAGCGAAACGGCACGATCGAGATCGGCGTCGGGCAAAATCACGTTCGGCGACTTGCCGCCGAGCTCCTGTCCGACGCGCTTGACCGTCGGCGCGGCGGCCTGGGCCACCGCGATGCCGGCACGGGTCGAGCCGGTAATGGAGATCATGTCGACATCCGTATGCGAGGCGAGACCCATACCCACGCCTGGGCCGTCACCATTGACGAGGTTGAAGACACCGGCAGGGAAGCCGGCTTCCTCAATCGCCTCGGCAAACAGCAGCGCGTCCAAAGGAGAGAGCTCGCTTGGCTTGAGCACGACGGTGCAGCCTGCGGCGAGCGCCGGCGCAACCTTGGCGGTGATCTGGTAGAGTGGCCAGTTCCAGGGCGTGATCAGCGCGCAGACACCGATCGGTTCGTGGGTGACGGCGGTGTGGCCGCGCTGCTCGACGAAGGGGAAGGTTTTCAGGACATCGCGAGCGACTTGCACATGGGCGATCGCGAGCGGCACCTGCGCGGTGCGCGCATATCCGATCGCCGCTCCCATCTCGAGGCTCAAGCATTGCGCAAGCAGTTCGGTGCGCGCTTCGAGCAGTGCCTGCAGGCGATCAAGCAGACCCGCGCGGTATTCCGGCCTGGTACGGCTCCAGGTGGCGAACGCCCGTCGGGCCGCTGCAACGGCCGCGTCCACATCCCAGCTGTTTCCGAGCGGAAACCGGGCCACGACCTCTTCGGTGGCGGGGTTCACCACGACGCCCTCGGCGGTGCCCTTCGGCTCGACCCATTGACTGTCGATGAAGAACTTGTCCAGGCGGCCGTTGCGGGACAGGTGTTCGAGCGGCGAAATCATGTGACAAGGTCCTTCATGCGGTAATAGGCGCCGAGGATCGGCAGGAACCAGGGACGCCCAAAGTATCCAGGGATCGCCGGCCAGTCGAAATCCTTCCAGGGGTTCAGGTCGGGACGCCCGTCCATGACATCGGCCATGATGCTGCCCATCAGCGTCGACATATGGGTGCCGTGGCCGCTATAGCCCATGGAGTAGTAGATTCCGTTGCGCTCCCCGGCGCGCGGCAGGCGGTCGCGGGTCATGTCGACCATGCCGCCCCAGCAGTAATCGATGCGGATGTCGGCCAGTTCCGGATAGACCTCGACCATCGCCGTTTTCAGGATCCGGCCGCTCTTCTCGTCGGACTGCGGGTTGGATACTGCAAACCGGGCCCGCCCGCCGAACAGCATGCGATTGTCCGGCGTCAGCCGCCAGTAGACGACGAGATTGCGCGTGTCGACGACATTGCGTCGGGTCGGCATGAGGCGCTCGAGTTGCGAAGGCGACAGCGGTTCCGTCACGACCAGGAAGGCGCCGACCGGCACGATGCGGCGGCGGATCCATCCGAGCGGACCGATCTGGGAAATGCCGCTCGCCAGCAGGACCTGCCGCGCGACGATCTTGCCGCGCGGGGTCTCGACCCCATGCCCGCCGGCGACCTTGTGCAACGCCATGACGGGGGCGTTTTCATAGACCTCTGCGCCCCGCCGCGCCGCCGCGGTCGCCAGACCCCGGACGAAACGGCCGACATGCATGCTGGCGCTCTTGGGAAACAGCAGC
The DNA here is from genome assembly GCA_004020365.1 of Mesorhizobium sp. Classification (GTDB taxonomy): domain Bacteria; phylum Pseudomonadota; class Alphaproteobacteria; order Rhizobiales; family Rhizobiaceae; genus Mesorhizobium. The sequence continues at coordinate 237,100 of SAQR01000001.1, read as the reverse complement.
CCGCCATGGTAGCGGTCGGTGCCGACTTCGGTTCGCAGGTCGGCGCGCGCGATCATCCTCGTTCCGGGATCGACATTGGCGGCGAGCAGTTCCTGGCTACGCGCCAGCATGTCGTAGTGCTCAGGCTTGGCGGCAAGCTTGAGCTTGCCGACGCGGGAGAAGCTGCAGTCGATCTTTTCTTCCTGCACCAACCGCTCGACCAGATCGACGCCGGCGTCGAAAGCCTTGTAGAGCGCGTTTGCGGCCGGCTTGCCGTGCTTGCCGGCCATGATTGCATAGTTCTGGGCAAAACCGTTGTTGCACATGCCGCCATTGCGGCCGGAAGCGGCGTTGCCGATGGTTTCGGCCTCCAACAGTGCAACCCGGGCGCCCTTTTTGGCGAGGGCCAGCGCCGCGGAGGATCCGGTCAGGCCGCCGCCCACAATCGCTACATCGTAGTGGCCTTCGAGCGGTTTGGAGGTACCCTCATTGAACGGCTGAGAGGTATCCAGCCAATAAGATGTAAGCTTCATGATTGCACCACCAGTGCGTCAGTTTGCATGGGCGCCATGCAAAGCGTTGCGATCGGAGCCCCTACCATCCGCGGATCCGCTCCCAATGTGCTTCGATCCTGGGACTGTCCCCGTTGACGACGGCGTAGAAGCGATGCTGGGCGGCCATCGCACAGGCATGGTTGGGCAGAATCCGGACCCGGGTCCCGAGCGGCAAGTCAGGCATGGACTTTCCAGAACCGGCACGAATGGCGAGGATACCGTGTTCCTGGCTGGCCTGCGCCACGATCACATCTTCAAGCACCCGCCCCTTTTCGTCGCAGACCACACCGTAACCCTGGTCGATCTTCTGGTTTGCGGTTCCCCGGTCGCGCGAAAGCGCCATCCACCCCGCGTCGACCAGCACCCATCCCTTTTCCGGCTTGGACCCGATCACCGTGGCCAATACGGAAATCGCGATATCATCGAGACCGCAGACCCCTACCCCGTGCTGGACGAGGTCAAAGAACATGTAGACCCCGGCGCGCAACTCCGTGACGCCTTCGAGGTTTTCGGCGAAGTGCGCCGTCGGTGTTGAGCCTAGGCTGACGATCGGGCAGGCATGGCGGTGTGCGCGCAAAATTTCGGCGGCGCGCACGGTGGCCGATTGCTCGTTCTCGGCTGCCTTGACCAGCGCATCGGGGGTGCTCAAGCCATAGGACTCGCCAGCATGGGCAAGGACGCCGACCAGGTTGGCGCCCGCTGCGACGATCCTGTCGGCCACCTCGAGCAGCTTGGGATCATCCGGTTTCAATCCACCGCGATGGTCGTCGCAGTCCAGTTCGATGAAGACCGACGGCGTCACGCCGGTGGCTTCGCGTACACTGGCCAGGGCTTCGGCCTGCTCTACGGAATCGAGCAACAGCTTCACATCAGCGCCGGTGCGGCGACAAAGCTCCATGGCGCGGACGGCCGAAGCTGGCGACATGCCGACTGCATAGGTGATGTCGCGAAAGCCGTGGCTCGCGAAATACTCCGCCTCGGCGATGGTCGAGACCGTGATCGGACCGGGTTCGCGGGGGAACACATGTCGGGCGACGTCGATGCTTTTGGCCGTCTTCATATGCGGGCGCAGCACCACGCCAAGCTTTCTGGCATGCTCGGCCAGACGCTGGATGTTGCGCTCGAGCCGCCCTCGCTCCAGAAGCAGCGACGGGGTGATGAGGGCGTCGATCGTTTGGGCCGCCTCACGCATCTTGACGTTCGTATCCATCGCTTCCCGTACCTCATTCCTTAGCCGAACGACTGATTTGCCAGGGCATACATGCGGGCCGTCCCGTCGCAGACGGGCCGTCGCCCCTTGACCATCGCGATCACATCACCGACACGCGCGAGGCCCAGGCTCTCCAGCCAGTCGCCCAATCCATGTTCGGCATAGACGTCGATGCGCACGAATTGGCCGTGAAGCGTCGCAAGCTGGGCCAGGATCAGGAGTCGCGCGTCTTGGGCGCTTTCAGCTGCAACAGGGCCGACCACGTAGCCGCGGCCGAACCGCCTGGCGATGGAGTAGCCTGCAATACGCCCCGCTCTTTCGATGACCAAAACCTTGCCCGCATCAGCGAGGCCAGCCACCATCGAGGGCCGGGGCATGCCCGTCGCCCGTTCGTCGAAGGCCTGGATCGCCGCCAGGTCAGAGACCGTCGCCTGACGGATGTCGTCGCGGGTACTCTGCGTCACGGCAACGGTCAGCGAGCCCTGGTGCTGAACCACCGTGCCCCAGGCATCGAAGCCGCGTCGCCTGTAGAGCGCGAGCCCTTCTTCCGTCGAATTGAGCAGTACGTTGCGCCCGTCCGCGGCCCGGAGCAACCCGTCAAAAAGCCGGGAGCCGTTGCCACCGCCCTGGGCTGAGCCAGTGACTATGATCATCCCGGCAGTGGCATAGGCCTGTCCGTAATTCCAGGACATGGCAGTGCCGATCACCTGTCCTGCCCGCTCGAGGACCAGGCCCTTGCCGACCTTTACGGCAAATTCCCAGTCCTCCTGGCGATAAGGCCAGCCCATTTCCTGCGACAGCTTCAGCGCGCCCGGCACATGGCGGGTATCGAAATTCATCAGCTCGGTCGGGGCGCTGACGATATCCCTGTCATGATCAACGGCCATAAGTGCAACGCTGTCGCTAAATCCAAAACCAGATTGAAGTCGGACCTTAGAGTCGCGCCAAGCGGACAGTTTTCGCTGCTGTTTTGACCTTTGAATTCAGCGGGATCATTCGTTTTGAGCCGTCCGTCGGGCATGCCATATGGCGCAAATCGGGCGAGGAATGCGGCAAGACCACTCGGGCGTCGCTCAGGCGAGGTGCAATGCAGACCTTAGCGGCATCCTTCGGCCGCGTGTCCTGGCCTGCCACGCGCCTAACCAACGTCAATGCAGTTTGAGACGCGGACGGACAACTCGGTTGACATGGCCGACCAGGACAAGAGCCAAGCCCTTGATCCAGCCATGTATGGCCACCAGGTGCATGCGGTACAAAGACACGTAGATTATCCTGGCAAGCCGCCCCTCGATCGCCATCCGCCCTCCGACGAGGTTTCCCATCAAGCTGCCGACGGTGGAAAACCGGCTCAACGACACGAGCGAGCCCTTGTCCCGATAGACAAATGCTTCCGGCGTTTCCCCGGCAATCAGGTGAAGAATGTTGCGATAAGCGGTCGATGCCATCTGGTGGGCAGCCTGAGCTCGTGGCGGCACCGGGCCGCCCGCCCCTTCTGGCTTGAAAAAGCAGCAATCGCCGATAGCGAAGATGCGCTCGTCCCGGCTCGTTTGAAGGGTGGGAAGGACGACAAGTTGCTTGCTGCGCGCCACCTCAAGTCCGTCGAGCTCTCCCAGAATATTTGCCCCCTGCACTCCTGCAGCCCAGACGCAAATATTGGCGTGTATCTGCTCCCCGGTAGCACAGCTCAATCCCTTTTCAGTTGCTTCGGAGACAGCTGTGTTTGCGAGCACCCGGACGCCGAGGGCCTCAAGTTCCTGATGCGCGGCCTTTGCCAAAGCATCTGGGAGAGCCGGAAGAATCCGCGGCCCGGCCTCTATCAAAGTGACCCTCAACCGGGTCTCGTCGAAGACTTCCAGGCCATAGTGCCTAAGAGATGATGCAGCATTGTAGAGTTCAGCAGCGAGTTCGACGCCTGTCGCACCGCCACCTACGATGGCTATATCAACAAAGGCGTCGTCGGTTGGATCAGCTGACACTGTCCTGGAAACTCGAAGACAATGATTCAACAACTTCAATCGAAAGCGATCTGCTTGATGACGGTCTTCGAGGAAAAGGCAATGATCCTTCACTCCGGGAGTACCGAAGTCGTTTGAAACCGACCCGATTGCGATAACGAGGTAATCATATCGGAGCCGATGTCGACCAACCAGTTCCGACCCGTCATCGTCGAATATCGGCGCCACTGTGACCTGCCGCGCGGTGCGATCGATGGCCTCCAGCGACCCGTAGAAGAAGCGGTAGCCCCAACGGTGTCCGTGGCCGCGGTAGCCAACCTCGTCAAGATTTGCGTCGAGTGATCCGGCCGCAACCTCATGGAGGAGCGGCTTCCAGACATGGGTGTGGTTCCGCTCGACAAGAATGATATCGAAATACTTGCGGCCGAGACGTGCTCCGAGACGGCGCACGAGTTCAAGACCTCCAGCCCCACCGCCAACGACGACTATTTGAGTCTTCATTCCTGCTTGCCCGGTTTCATTGAGGGATGCCTCTCAACACGACTACCCACTGTCAGAGGCTGGCGCGCCAGATGGCAATCAAGTCCTGGATCCGAAATAACCGTCATCATAGCCCACACGAACTCAAGAATCGCGCTGTTCCCGGCGTTGGCGCGGAAGCGCGAGGCGTTGTCGTAGAGCCGGCGGCGCAAGCCGCCGCCTTGCTCGATCATATCGAGCACCTTCAGCGAGGCCCCGGCGATAGCAGGCATCAGCGTGTTGGAAAACAGATAGGGGCGCGAGCGCTGGCGAAGCCATTCGACCACCGCCCTGCTCGCCGCCGTGTAGCCACCCGAGGCACCCCCCAGCGCCTTGCCGAGCGTGCCGGTGAGAATATGGACCCGGCCCTCGACGCCGCAATATTCCGGCGTGCCGCGTCCGTGCTCGCCGACGAAACCGACGGCGTGGCTGTCGTCGACCATCACCATGGCATTGTACTTGTCGGCGAGATCGCAGACGCCCTTCAGATTGGCGATGATGCCGTCCATGGAAAAAACACCGTCGGTGGCGATCAGCTTGAAGCGGCTGCCTTCGGCCTTCTTCAATTCCTCCTCGAGCGCCGCCATGTCGTTGTTGGCATAGCGAAAGCGTTTTGCTTTGGAGAGCCTGACGCCGTCTATGATTGAGGCGTGGTTGAGCGAGTCGGAAATGACCGCGTCCTCCTCGGAAAGCAGCGTCTCGAACAGACCGCCGTTGGCGTCGAAGCAGGAACCGTAGAGGATTGTGTCCTCCATACCGAGGAAGCTCGATATCTTTGCCTCGAGCTGCTTGTGTTCCTCTTGTGTGCCGCAGATGAAGCGCACCGAGGCCATGCCGTAGCCGTAGCGGTCAAGCGCGGCTTTCGCCGCATCCCGCAGCTCCTCGCTGTCGGCGAGGCCGAGATAGTTGTTGGCGCAGAAATTGAGCAGCCTGCGGCCGCCAACCTCGATCTCGGACGACTGGGGCGAGGTGATGACGCGCTCGCGCTTGTACAAGCCCTCCGTCTCGATCTGCGAAAGCAGCTCGCGAACGTGGTCTTTGAGAGTCGGTGCCATCGTGCTTCCACTTCCATTGGTGATCTTCGCGGTCGTGCTCATGCGATCTCTTCCCGGAGCACGCGCAACATGCGCTCGAAGTGGCTCGGATCGTGTGCTTTGAGGAGCGCAGCTTCCCGGGGCTGGTACAGATCCCAGAGACGCGATAACCAGAAACGAAATGCTCCAGCGCGCTGCATCGCAGGAAGCAATGTGCGTTCGGCTGGGGTAAGCGCGCGAACGGACTCATAGCCGCCGAGGAAAGCGGCGGCTCGCTCATGGTGTTTTCGGCCGGTGCAGCCATCGACGCACCAGTCATTGAGGCAGACGGCAATGTCGAACAAAAAGGTGTCGCATCCGGCGAAGTAGAAATCGAAGACGCCGGTCAGGTGACCACCTTCAAACAATACGTTGTCACGAAAGAGGTCAGCGTGCACCGGCCCCCTGGGGAGTCGCTCGTAGGTGGAGGACACAGCAAGCTGGTTCTGAAAGGCCAGTTCGCTTGTGAGCAGCGAGCGCTGTCCCTCAGATACGCAGCGGCCGACCACCGGCACCACCTCGTTCCACCATTCGAGGCCGCGCGGATTGGCCTGCCGCCGTGGGTAGTCGCTCCCGGTCACGTGCATTCGCGCCAGGATCTCCCCGACAGCGCGACAATGCGACTCTGTCGACGCCGTCACGCTCTCGCCAGGAAGCCTGTTGACGATCACGGCAGGCCGGCCTTTCAGCGTGTGAAGGATTTCGCCTCTGACGTTGGCAACCGGATCCGGGACCGGCATTTGCTGCGCCGCAAGGTGCTTCATCAGGTGAAGGTAGAAGGGCAATTGCTCGAACGTGAGCCGCTCGAACAGGGTCAGCACATATTCGCCTGCCTCGGTATCCACAAAGTAGTTCGTGTTCTCAATTCCGCTCGTGCTGCCGCGAACGGAATACGGCTGTCCCAGGCCCAGAGCCTGAAAGAAGGTTGCGACTTCGTTAGGTGACAGCTCGGTATATACGGCCATGGCGAAAAGGTTCCGGTCGCGGAAGCAGCCTTTCAGCAGACCGCAGCCTGCAGGGTTTCGGCGATGTAGGTCTTCACGGTCTGTGCATCGGCGGGAAGCAGTTTGAACCGTCTCGGCAAACCCTCTATGCCATCGAACCGTTGCGGAGGAACTGGCTCTTGGCCCAGGGCCTCTCTGATGGTCTCCGCAAATTTGACCGGCAGGGCCGTCTCGAGCACGATCATCGGCACATCCGGAACCGAATGCTCGCGCGCGACCTTCACGCCGTCTGCAGTGTGTGGATCGATCACCGCGTTGAAGCGGTGCCACGCGCCACGGATCGTCTCCAACCGGTCGGCGTGGGTGCTCTTCCCGCTGCGGAAACCAAAATGGTCCGCCGCCCTCTCGAAGGCCGGATCCCCGCTGAGATCGAACGACCCGCTTTCGCGCAGTTGATCGTCGAACAGCGATCTCGTCCTGCTGGCGTCGCGACCGAGCAAGTCGAACACGAAACGCTCGAGATTGGAGGCCTTGGAAATGTCCATGGATGGGCTCGAGGTTTCATGGGTATCTGCCCGGCCCCGCACGCGATACACCCCAGTGCGGAAAAACTCATCGAGCACGTCGTTCTCGTTGGTCGCAATGACGAGACGGGAAATGGGAAGTCCCATCATACGCGCAACATGACCGGCGCAGACGTTGCCGAAATTGCCCGAGGGAACGGCGAAGTCGACCTCTGACGAATTCTCTTCAGTCACCTGAAAATAGGCAGAGAAGTAATACACCACCTGAGCGACCAGCCGGGCCCAGTTGATCGAATTGACGGCGCCGATCCAGTGGCGCCTCTTGAAGTCAGCATCGCCGGACACGGCTTTCACGATGTCTTGGCAATCGTCGAACACCCCTTCGATGGCAATGTTCTGAATATTGTCGTCCTGCAGACTGAACATCTGGGCTTGCTGAAAGGCGCTCATGCGTCCGTGCGGCGACATCATGAAGACGCGGATGCCCTTCTTGTCGCGCATGGCATATTCCGCCGCGCTGCCCGTGTCGCCACTGGTTGCCCCGAGGATATTCAGCTCCTCACCGCGCCGGGCCAGTTCATACTCGAGCAGATTGCCGAGCAACTGCATCGCCATGTCCTTGAACGCCAGGGTGGGACCGTTCGACAGTTCCGCCACATGGAGACCCGTCTCAAGCGTTCGCACGGGCGCGATCCTGGCGGTCCCAAAAACCTCGGGCCTGTAGGTCTTTGCACAGATGGCCTTCAGGTCAGCGGGCGGAATATCGTCGATGTAGAGCGACAGGATTTCAAAGGCGAGCACTGGGTAGGACAAGCCCCGCCACCGATCCAGCGTGGCATCATCCAGCCGAGGGTAGACGTCGGGCACATAGAGGCCGCCATCCGGGGCAAGGCCTTCAAGCAAAACCTCGCAGAACTTCCTGCGTTCGGGATGGCCGCGCGTGGAGATGTAGTGCATGTGATGCTGTTCCTTGTCGCCGCAATTGTTCGGCAAGGGTCGAGTGACCGCCACCCTTCGGCCTGTCAGCGGCTGGCGCGCCACCAGGCGATGCGATCCTGCAGGGCGTAGCCCTTAATAACGGCCGGCATGAACCACGGATTGCCACGATAGAGCGGGACGGCCGCAGGCGGTCGGAAATCGAATGCGGTGCGCGCCCGATCGCTATGTCCCATCAGCTTGTGAGCCGCACGCGTGCCGACCCATGGCGCCCAGACGACGCCCGAACCGCAGAAGCCGGTGGCATAGACCACGCCATCCTTCTCGAAGATCCTGGGCAGCATGTCACGGTGCATCGCCACATTGCCGAACCAGCTATGCGAAAGACGAACGTTCCTCAGTTCTGGGAAAATTTCGCCCAGTCCGTTGCGCAGACGGAGCGTCGGGGCTGCCGGATCACCTGCACGCGAGCTGTCGCGCCCGCCGAGCAGAATGCGTCTGCCGTCCGGCGAAGGGCGGTAATAGAAGCCAAGTTCGCGGCCCTCACCCATCATCATCCGCTTCGGCATCAGGCGCTCCATCACCTCAGGCGCGAGTTCCTCGGTGGCAATGATCCTGCTGCGAACCGGCACCAGCCGGCGGCGCAGGAAAGGACTGGCGCCATCCGTGTAGCCATTTGTGCAGACCAGCACCTGCCGCGCCTGCACAGTTCCGGCCGAAGTCGCGACGCGGAACCCGGAGCCATCCCTTTCAATCGAGGTCACGGGCGTGTTCGAATGCACTGCCAGTCCCGAAGCGAGCGCCACCCGCAGGAGCTCGGCGTGGAATTTGGCCGGGTGCAGCCCACCAATGTCCATCCGGACCATGCCGCCGCGATAGAAGTCGGTGCCGACGTAGTTGCGCTGCTCTGCATATGGAACGGCGTAGGAATCGATCCCCAGTTTCCTCGCCAACGCCTCGGCGCTGCGGGCCATCTTCTCGTACTGTTCATATCCGATGGCGCCCTTGAATAGGCCAACCAGTTGAAAGTCGCAGTCGAGCTTTTCCGACTTGATGAAGTCGTAAAGGAATTCGCGCGCGACCTTGCCCTCGGCCTCGATCGCCATGGCTTTTTCTTCGCCGAAGCGCCGGGTGATCGTGGCGTAGTCCAGCCGGATGCTCCCGCTGGTAATTCCGCCATTGCGCGACGAGGCCCCCTCGCCCGGATTCATCGCATCAAAAGCTGCAACCGAGCGCCCCTCGCGCGCCAGCGCAAGCCCGGCCGAAAGCCCCGCATAACCGGCGCCGACGATCGCCACGTCGATCGTCCTGGCCAGGGGCTGCGGCGGCAGCGGCATGACTGGTGCTGCTTCCCACCAATAGGGCGTATTTTTGTCGGCGACTTTGGGCTCGTGCACGTGAGGGACTTCTCGTTGCGGTTTCAGGAGGCTGCGCCGGTTCATGCCGGCGAGATCAGACACGGTCGTCCCGCACGTCGAGCGCATCGCGCAACCCGTCGCCGATGAAATTAAAGCTTGTCACGGCGATGGTTATGGCGGCCCCGGGAATGATCGCCAGCCAGGGCGCACTGTCCAGATACTGCTGGGCGCCCTCGAGCATGTTGCCCCAGCTGGGCAGCGGCGGCTGAATGCCATAACCCAGGAAACTGATATAGGCTTCCAGGAGAATAGCGTGCGCGACTGTCAGCGTCGCGGCCACGATGATCGGGCCCATGGCGTTGGGCAGGATCTCACGGAACATGATATGCGCGCCGCTCAGCCCCAGCATGCGCCCGGCCAGCACAAACTCGCGCTCGCGCAATGACCGCACCTCGGCCTCGACAATTCGGGCGACCTCCATCCAGCTGGTGACAGCGACGATGACGGTGACCATCGCTGGGCTCGGCTTCAGTGCCGCGGCCAAGGCAAGCAGCAGGAAAATCGAGGGGAATGACAGGAAGCCGTCGACCGTGCGCATCAGCGCTGCGCCGATCCAGCCGCCGCGATAGCCCGCGATCACACCGACGAGCGTTCCGATCATCGTCGACAGCAGCATGGCAGAGAAAGCCACCAGCAATGAGGTCCTCCCCGCCATCAACAGTCGCGCCGCCACGTCCCGCCCCAAAGGATCGGTCCCGAGGTAGTGGTAGCCGGTCAGCGGCGGTGAAAAGCGGGCGCGCAAATCGATGTAGAGGGAATCATAGGGCAGGAGATGCGGGCCGAAGACGCATGCCAGCGTCAGAAGGGTGATCATCACCACCCCCAGCAACGCCAGATGATGGCTCGTGAAACGACGCATGGTGCGGCTGCGCCACCAGCGGCTTGGTCCTGCATTTGCGACGAGAGCGGTCATTTCGGGTGCCTCCTGTTGGGTGTGAGGTTAGGCGCTCAACCCAGACGAATACGCGGGTCGACGATCGCTACGGCAATATCTGCGATCAGGTTGCCCAGAATGACGAGAATGGCCGAGAACATCAGCAGTCCCATCACGACCGGGTAGTCGCTGTATCCGAGGCTGTCCAGGAACAGTCGACCCATCCCCGGCCAGGTAAACACTGTCTCCGTCACCAGGGCGCCGGTCAGGATGCTGGGAAGCTGGACCCCGGCCAGTGTGATCATCGGCAAAAGCGCATTGCCGACGACGTGCTTCATGATGACTCGGCGCTCGCTCAGGCCCTTGGCGCGGGCGGTCTTGACGAAATCCTGGCTGATGGCGTCGAGCGTCGCGGTGCGCATGTAGCGGCTCCAGATCGCGACATGCACCAGCGACAGCACGATGCTTGGCATGATCAGGTGATGCAGGTAGTTCAGCACCGAACCGTCGCCGATCGTGTACATGTTGCCTGCAGGCAGCCAGCCCAGCTGCAGGGAGAAGATGTAGATGCCGACGAGCCCGAACCAGAAGGTCGGGATCGACAGCGCGACCATGGCTCCGACCGTCGCCATATAGTCGAACACGGAATAGCGGTGCGTGGCGCCACGAATGCCGATCCAGGTGCCGATGGCGATCGCAATCGCGGTGGACGTCCCCATCAGCAGCAGCGTCGCAGGGACGTGCCGGCCAATCACTGCCAGCACAGGCGCGCCGTCGCGGAAGGAGTGGCCCCAGTCGCCCTGGAGAAGCCGCCAGGCCCAGTCGAAATATTGGATCAAAAGCGGACGGTTCAGGCCCAACTGCTCTTTCAGGCGCTCGAGATCGTCCTGCGTCATGCCGGGATCGAGCCCGAATTGCGCCAGCGGCCCGCCCGGCAGCAGGTTCAGCACGAGGAACCCGATGACCGAGACGATCAGGAGCAGGATGAGGCTCTGTGAGAGCCGGTTGAGCAGAAAGCCGCGCATTCATCTCTCCTCTTTCAAGACAGCGCCCCTCTTTCAAGACAGGGCCGATGACTGGCCGCCGCCGCGAGGCGGCGGCGGCGTATGGATGTCAGGCCTTCCAATGCCATCCGGCGGCATGCCAGGATGCGACGCGGGTGTTGGAATTTGGCTCGAACCCCTCCAGCCCTTCCTTGCGGCCGAACACGTTGGTGTAAGCAAACAAAGGCAGGAACGGCAGATCCTGACGAACGATTTCCTGCACGCGCAGATAGATGGCGCGGCGCTGTTCCCGATCGAAGGTGCGGGCGCCCTTCTCGAGCAGCGCATCGACCTCCGGGTTGGAGTATTGGCCGGTGTTCGAGCCCTTTCCGCCCTTGGCGACGATCGCCTTGGTGTGCAGGCGGTTGGAAACGTCGGGGTCGCCCGCGATGACATTGGTTACACCGGAGATGGCTGACTCGTATTGCGATTTCAGCCAGAAATCCCCCCACATGACGGCGGCCGGCAGATTCGAGATGGTCATCTCGACGCCGATCTCGGCGAATGTCTGCTGCAGGAACTGCTGCGTCTGCTCGCGCAAATGGTTGCCGGAAGTGGTGGAGTTGGCGAACGACAGACGCACCCCATCCTTCACCCGTATTCCATCGGCTCCAGGTACCCAGCCGGCCTCGTCGAGGATCTGGCCCGCGCGCTCGAGGTTGAACTCCTGTGCCGGCAGGTTCGGATTGTAGTAGTAGGAATTCTGCGGCATGAACGTCTCGGTCGGCTTGTGGACCCCGTAATAAAGTGCTTCGAGGATCGCTTTCCTGTCGATTGCCGCGTAGAGCGCCTGGCGGACCGCCGGATCCTTGAATTGCGGCTTCTCAAGATTGAGATAGATCGACTCGACCGATGCCCCAGGCTCCAGCTTGACCACACGATCCGATAGTTGGCTGGCTTCCGCGTAGTGGTCGGCGGTTATGAATGCCTGGTCGACGAGATCGATGTCGCCGCTCTTGAATTGGGTGTAGAGCACCGTCATGTCGGGGATGTATTTGAAGACGAGCCGCTCCAAATAGGGGCCCTCCCCGGCATAATCCGCATTCGCGACGAGTTCGATATGATCGCCGGCAACGCGCTGCGCCCACTTGAATGGGCCGGTGCCCACAGGCGCCTGATTGAAGGCGGCTGCATTGGGATCGGCCTCTTTCTCGAGGATGTGCTTGGGAACCATGAAGGTTTCGGCCAGAAACGACTGGTAGGGGGCGAAAGCCTCCTCCATCCGCCAGGTCAGCTCGGTCGGCGAAACCACCTTGATATCGCGCACCAGCGAATGGCCCGCCGTGCGCCACGCGCGGAATTTCGGATTGGTGATGAGCTCAAGAGTGAATTTCACGTCTTCGGCCGTAAACGGCTTGCCGTCGTGCCAGCGGACGTCGTCACGCAGGCGGATGCGCCACACAAGTCCGTCCTCTGAAATGCCGCCGTTTTTCTGGTTGGGCACTTCGACCACAAGATTGGGTTGAAGAACGCCCTTGGGGTCCATGCGAACGAGTGCATCAAACACCGAGAAATGCACAGCCTCGTCAGCCTCGATGTGCGGCATCAACGGGTTGAAGACGGTGGGTTCCTGCGACAGTCCAACCACGACGCGGCCGGTTGGGCTCGCCGGAGGGTTCTGAGCGAAGGCGGGTTTGCCCAACAGATTGGGCGCAATGAGGCCTGCAGCCCCGCCTATCGCCATCAACCGCAGCGCATCGCGTCGCGAGTAGTTTGATTTGGTGTTTGAGCGTTCAGTCATTGGAATTCCCCTTGTTTTGGCGGTGTCCGCCGTGGCTGTTATCCGTTTGCTGCAACCGGGCGGGTGGTTCCCGGCTGCTCTCCAGGAATCGCCGCAACCAGTTCGCGTGTGTAGGCTGATTGCGGGTCGAGGAAGATTTGCGATGGCGGTCCCCGTTCGACGATCCGCCCTTTCTGCATCACTGCGATCTCGTCGCAGATCTGGCTGGCGACGCGCAAATCGTGGGTGATGAAGATCATCGACACGCCGGTCTCCCGCTGGATCTGGTCGAGCAGCTGCAGGATCTGGGCCTGGATCGACACGTCCAGCGCCGACACAGCTTCGTCGGCGATCAGCAGCTTCGGCTTGAACATCAGTGCCCGAGCGATGCCGATGCGCTGGCGCTGCCCACCGGAGAATTCATGCGGAAAGCGATCAAAGGCGCCGGCATCGAGGCCGACATGGGTCAGGAGCGCTTTCGCCTCTTCACGCGCCTGGGCACCGGGCGTCCCGTGCGCGACTGGGCCAACGGTCAGGATGTGGCCGATCGTCGAGCGCGGGTTGAGCGAGGCAAACGGATCCTGGAAGATCATCTGGACCCGCGGCCGCAGCGGGCGGAATTCGGCTTCGGAAAGCTTGGCGATGTCGCGGCCCTCGAACAGAATGCCGCCGCCGTCGCTGTCCAGCAACTTGATCAAAAGCCGACCAAGCGACGATTTGCCGGAACCGCTTTCGCCGACAACGCCCAGCGTGCGCCCAGGCGCCAGATCGAACGACACCTCGTTGACCGCGGGCACGACGCGCTGCGCGCTGAACAGGGAACTGCCGCTGCGGTAGGTCTTCATCAGGCCTTCGACCTTCAGGATCGGATCTTTGTCGGCCGTCTCCAGAGGAACGCGGTCCTCGCCGGTCAGGTGCGGGACGGCTGCGATAAGGCGTCGGGTGTAGGGATGGCCAGGCGACTTCAGGACCTGTTGGGCGCTACCCTGCTCTACGATGTGGCCCTTCTCCATCACCACGACGCTGTCTGCGATTTCGGCCACCACCCCGAAGTCGTGGGTGATGAACATGACGCTCATCCCCTTGCGGCGCTGAATCTCGCGGATCAGCTCGAGAATCTGCGCCTGGGTGGTCACGTCGAGCGCGGTGGTCGGTTCATCCGCGATCAGGATCGTCGGCTCGAGCGCCAGCGCCATGGCGATCATCACCCGCTGCCGCTGCCCGCCGGAGAGGCGGAACGGATACTGGTGGTACATGAGTTCCGGGTCAGGCAGCCCCACCTCGGTCAGCAACTCGATAGCGCGGCCGCGACGGGATTTCGGAGTGCCGACGCCATGCGCCGCCATGACCTCGTCGATCTGTGCGCCCACGGTCATCAATGGATTGAGCGCCGACAGCGGGTCCTGGAAGATCATCGACACCACCCGGCCGCGCAGGCTGCGCAGCTTGTCCTGCGGCATGTCTACGATGTTCGTCCCATCGAGGTGGATGGCGCCCGAGGAGACGTGGATCACCTTGGGCAGAAGCCCCATGATGGCGTTGGCGGTGACCGACTTGCCGGATCCGGACTCGCCAATGACGCACAGGATCTGGCCGCGTTTCAGATCAAAGGAGATGTTCTCGACCGCATGGGCCCGTTCCATGCCTTTCGGCAAATTCACCGTGAGGTCGCGCACCGAAAGCGCCACATCGTGGGGGGCTACAGGCTTGATGCTTGCGACCATTGCGATCATCTCCCGTTTGAACCGAGCGGGTCCACGCTGTTGCGGACCGCATCATCGCGCTTTGAGCAGAAGCGCCTCACCATAGCGTCCGTCGTCTGGCCGTCTCGGCGCTTCGAGCGCTGAGGCTGTGAGAGACGGATTCTGCTCATCCTGGCGGCTCCCTTGTGAAATTCGGTCCGTGGACCGGACACTGTTCCCTTTTGTTGGAGAACTCTCCGAAGGCGTAAGCCCTAACTATGGGAAGTCCTCTGGAGCTTACCCGCTATAAGGAAGGGTTGCTCCGTTCTTTCAGCCAGTTTGACTGCTCTGCATCCGCATAGTCGTCGAAATTTGGGCCTCGGGCGGCAGGAACTTCTGAAAAGAACGTCAGGTTCGGCATTTCACTCTGCTCCCGTTCCGGCGCAGAAACCGGGATCAGACAACCAGGTCCTTCGTCCGGCAATTCATGTGCGACAGGCTTACGACACTGCGCGCCGCGTTCCGAAAAGCCCATGCCGTAGGTCGCGCGACTGGATGAAATGTGCTCCTGCTTGCCCCGGCGAGGTTGGGCGCCAGCGAGCGCTTTTTCGGCAACAATTGCCTGTTCCATGGGCTGCAAACCGCAGGAAATTCCGTGCAGGCATGAACTCCGCAGCCCGCCTCTGCGGGCCGCAGGTTAAGATGCATTAAAATTACCGGAGTCCCATCCATGCCCGCGCCGCTCATTCACATCGAGTCCAGCCCATCCCTGCCTCGCAACGCGGACGTCGTCGTCATCGGCGGCGGCGTGGTGGGCGTATTCACGGCCTATTATCTCGCACGCCGCGGCGTCAGCGTTGCCCTGCTGGAGAAGGGGCGCGTTGCCGCCGAACAGTCCAGCCGCAATTGGGGCTGGTGCCGCCAGCAGAACCGTGACGCTCGCGAGTTGCCGATGGCAACCAGGAGCCTCGATCTCTGGGAGAAAGTGGCGCAGGAGACAGGCGAGGACACCGGCTTCCGCCGCTGCGGCCTGCTCTATCTCTCGCAGGACGAAAACGAGCTGGCAGGCTGGGCAAAGTGGCGCGATTTTGCAAGGACGGTTGGCGTCACGACACATATGCTGAGCGCGGAGGAAGCCACCGAAGGGGGCAAGGCGACCGGCCGCAAATGGAAAGGCGGCGTGTTCTCGCCAACTGACGGAACGGCGGATCCTTCAAAGGCGGTGCCCGTCGCCGCGCGCGGCATCATGGCGGCCGGCGGCACGGTACATCAGAATTGCGCGGCGCGCGGGCTGGAGTTGAGCGCCGGCCGGGTCAGCGGCGTCGTTACAGAAGCGGGAACCATCCGGACAACGACCGTGGTCATGGCCGGAGGCGCGTGGGCTTCTTCCTTCTGCAACCAGCTTGGCATTCGTTTCCCGCAGGCTGCCGTGCGTCAGTCCATTCTAGCCGTATCGCCGGGCGCAAATGGCCTGCCGGATGCCCTGCATACCGCGCGCGTTTCGCTGACACGGCGCAGCAACGGTGGATACGCGCTGGCGATCAGCGGGCGGGCGCGAGTCGATCCAACGCCGCAGCAGCTCAGGTTCAGCCGCGAGTTCGTGCCCATGTTCGCCCGCCGCTGGCGCAGTCTGGCCCCGGGAGCGCTCGAGGGCTGGCGTCAGGGTCATGAAAGCCTGAGGAAATGGGCAGTTGACGACGTGACACCAATGGAACGGAACCGGATTCTCGACCCGAAGCCAGACATGGGGCAGATTCGGCTGACCTATCAAAGAGCCTGCGAATTGCTGCCCGAACTCCAGCGCGTCGCGATTTCTCATGCTTGGGCGGGCTATGTCGACAGCACGCCCGATGGCGTCCCGGCAATCGGTGAAGTGGAGGGGATTCCGGGCTTCATCCTGGCGGCTGGGTTCAGCGGTCACGGTTTTGGGATCGGCCCCGGCGCGGGTCACATGATCGCCGACATCATCACCGGCAGCGAGCCGATCGTCGATCCGCGCCCTTATCGGCCGGAGCGTCTGAAGACAGCTGCGTGGGGCAAGGTCGCTGAATTCTGAGAAGACCGCTTGCCAAGCTACATCAGGTCGCTGCGAGGCGGCCAGCACCGAAAACAGGGAAATTGACGATGCGCGAATATGAGATTGCCGCCATTCCTGCCGACGGGATCGGCCCAGAGGTCATTGCCGCCGGTCTCCAGGCGCTTGAGGCGCTGCAGCAGCGCTGCGGCGACTTCAAGCTGCGTGTCCAGCACTTCGACTGGGGCTCAGACTACTACAAGGCCCATGGTCGGATGATGCCCGAAGATGGGGTGGCGCAACTGAAGCGCTTCGACGCTATCTTCTTTGGCGCGGTAGGCGCTCCCGATGTGCCCGACGATATCACGCTCTGGGGGCTCCGGCTGCCGATCTGCCAAGGCTTTGATCAATACGCCAACGTGCGGCCGACCAGGATATTGCCCGGCATTGTTTCGCCGCTGGCGGGCGTTGGTCCTGGCGATCTGGATTGGGTGATCGTGCGGGAGAATTCCGAGGGCGAGTATTCGGGCCACGGCGGCCGAGCCCATCGCGGCCTCCCCGAGGAGGTCGGAACTGAGGTCGCGATCTTCACGCGCGTCGGCGTCACCCGCATCATGCGCTACGCATTCCGGCTGGCGCAGTCACGGCCGCGAAAGCTCCTGACAATTGTTACAAAATCCAACGCGCAGCGTCATGGCATGGTAATGTGGGACGAAATCGCAGCCGAGGTGGCGCCGGAATTCCCGGACGTCGCCTGGGACAAGATGCTAGTCGATGCTATGACAGTGCGTATGACGTTGAAACCTCGGAGCCTCGATACGATCGTCGCCACCAATCTTCACGCCGACATATTGTCGGACCTTGCAGGCGCGCTCGCGGGCAGTCTCGGCGTTGCACCGACTGCCAACATTGATCCCGAGCGGCGCTATCCCTCGATGTTCGAGCCAATCCACGGCTCGGCGTTCGACATCGCCGGCAAGGGTATTGCCAACCCGGTCGCCACCTTCTGGACCGCTGCCCAGATGCTCGAACATCTGGGCGAGAGCGCAGCTTCCGCCCGGTTGATGAGCGCTGTGGAAACGGTGACGCGTGAAGGCGTGCTGACGCCGGACGTGGGAGGGACAGCGACCACGCAGGAGGTGACGGACGCCGTCTGCCGGACGATCCGCGGCTCGAACGTGTGACAGGTATCCAATGAAGCTCGACAAGATCGACATCAAGATCTTATCCCAACTGCAAAAGAACGGCCGGGTCACGAATGTCGAGCTTGCCGACCTGGTCAGCCTTTCGCCGAGCCCTTGCCTGATGCGGGTGAAAAAGCTTCAGGCGGAAGGCTTCATCACCGGCTATTCCGCCCAGATCGATGTGTCCAAGCTCGGGCAGACTCTGACGATCTTCACCGAAGTCACGCTCAAGCACCATCAGCAGAACGACTTCGCGAGATTTCTCACCGCAATTCAAAAAGTCGATTCTGTCATCGAATGCCACCTGGTTTCAGGCGGTTACGACTATCTTGTGAAGTTCGTCACAGCGGGCATCAGCGAGTACCAGACGATCATGGAACGCATGATCGAACTGGATATCGGAATCGACAAATATTTCAGCTTCGTCGTGCTGAAGTCACCGATCGTCAAATCCCATTTGCCTCTCGACGCCATATTCGACAGATGAGGAAGGGGCTGCCGCGCGCATGCGGCGGCAGCCTGGACGATCATCCCTTCATCGCCGACCGCACGTCCTGGTCCTCGAGGGTTTGATCCAGGGTCATCCGGGTGCGTTCGAGGATTCCATCGATGTTGTCATCGGTGCAGCAGAGCGGCGGCGCAAAGCCGAGGATGCCGCTGTTGAAAGCGCGGATGACAAGGCCGTTTGCCCACGCGCGCTCGAAGATGCGGCGCCCCGGATCGGCCGCCGCCGGCAGCGGCGTCTTGCGCTCCTTGTCGGTGACCAACTCGATTGCTGCCAGCATGCCACGACCGCGAATGTCGCCAACCAGCGGGTGGTCGGCGAGCGAGCGAAGGCCTTCCATCAAGCGCTTGCCCGCCTTGCGCCCGTTCTCGAGCAAGCTGTCTTCGTAGAGACGCAGGCATTCGAGCCCGACCGCCGCGCTCACGGGATGGGCCGAATAGGTATAGCCATGGCCGACAGGCGCTTTGCCGGCTCCGTCTGCGATCGTATTGTACACGCGGTCCGAGATGAAGACGGCGCCCATCGGCACGTAACCCGAGGTCAGTCCCTTCGCCGTGGTCATGAGATCCGGCACGACCTCGTCTTCCTCACAGGCGAAGAGAGGGCCGGTACGGCCAAAGGCAGTGATGACTTCGTCGACAACGAGCAGAATGTCGTGTTCCTTGCACACGGCGTGCAGAGCCTTCAGCCAACCTGTCGGTGGAACGAGGACACCGCCCGAACCCTGGATGGGTTCGGCGTAGAAGGCCGCAACGCGGCCCGCGCCGAGTTCCGCGATCTTGGCCCGCAGGGCCGCGACCGATGCATCGATGATCGCCTGCGGGTCGGAACCGACCGGATTGCGATATGCGTAGTGCGAGGGAATCTTGTGCTGCCAGTCGTAAGGCACGCCGAAACCCGCATGGAAAGCCGGGATCGCGGTCAGACCTGACCCTGCCGTCGAGGAGCCATGGTAGCCATGCTCGACCGAGATGAACTGGTCCTTTTGCGGCGTGCGCTTGGCATGGTAGTAATAGCGAATGAAGCGGATCGTGCTGTCGATTGCGTCGGAGCCGCCCAGCGTGAAATAGACATGGTTCAAATCGCCGGGAGCCAGTTCGGCAAGCCTGGCAGCAAGGCGAATGGCAGGCTCGGATCCCAGCCCGAAATATCCCGTCGCATAGGGAAGCTCTCTCAGCTGTTTTGCGGCTGCTTCAACGACACTTTCCTGGCCGTATCCGATGTTCACACACCATAGACCGGCGAATCCGTCGAGCAGGGTTTTCCCGCTTGCATCGGTCACCGTTGCGCCCTTGGCGGATTTGAGCACCCGCACGCCCGTCTCCTCGTGGCTCCGATAGCACGAAAACGGATGAACCAGATGTGCGCGATCGAGTTCGATCAGTGAATTTGCCAGCATTTCTTCCTCCGATTCAACCGAGTGCCTGACTTAACCGAGTGCCTGACTGACCAACGCATATGTGCGGTGATGCGCGGGCTTGCCTTCTTTGTGCGTCGCCATGGGGCGTCGCATCGTGATCCCACCGCCGACGTGCGCGAGCCCGCGTCCGGTGAGCCATTCAGCAAGATCCGTTGAGACGTCGGTATCGACACGGACGAACTTGCCCTGATGATGGGCGAGCAGAAAGTCGATCAGGGCCTTGGCCTCGGCACCGTTTCTCGCCACCACCGGCCCGATGACCAGCCCCCGGCCGAATGGTCGGATGGCGGAAAAGGCCTGGGTATCGCCTTCATCGCGAATGACAGCGAACTTCGCGCGCTCGAAAAGCCGCTTCATCAGCGCTGAACGGTCATGGCCAAATGCCTCGCGATCCAGCACCTCGAGGCGGGCAAGATCGCCGCTCTCTGCCCAGGATACACCGGGCGGCGCCGAAACTGCCAACGCCTCGCCCTGATGCTGCACGATCTCGCCAGTCGTGACGAAGCCCAGCTTCTCATAGAGCGGCAGGCCTTCCCGTGTCGCCGTCAGGCAACAGGTGCGCTCACCCGCCTTGGCAAGCGCCTCTTCCATCATCTTTCGGCCGAGTCCGCGGCCGCGCATCGCAGCATCGACGATCACCATGTTGATGGCGGCGGCATCGTCGCCGTAGGGGGTCATCATGATGGTCGCCACCACGCGTTCTTCTTCCAGAGCGACGATCCCCCGGCTGACCGACTGGGCCAGTTCCCAATCCTCGCGGCGATGCGGCCATTCAACCTGGCGAGACAACTCGACAGCACCTTCCAGGTGCCCCGGTGTCATCTCTTCAAGGACGATCTGTTGTGTGGTCACGATGAATTTCCAGCCTTCGTCTTCAGGTGCTAACGGTAGCCCACCAAAGACAGCAGTTCCTCCCGACCGGCAGCCAAGCGCGACGCGTTTTCACTATCATTCGCCGCTCGCGCCGCATCTTCTGCCGAAGCATGGCCGACAGGCCGCGCTGCTCCCAAAGCTCGAAAAGACACCTGGCGCAACTCTCTGCCAAACCGGCGATGCAATACGAAACGATCTGCTTCAGGTCGCGGCGAATGCGGCCGTTAGTCTTCCAGATCTCCAACTATGCTGATTGAGGTACAGGCACGCTGTGCCCAGAAAACCAGGAGGATGGTCGCCATGTCGACGTTCAGACCGAAATACATCACCTTTGACTGCTACGGCACGCTCACCAATTTCGATATGGCCGGCGCGGCCCGGCGCGTCTACGGCGAGCGCCTCTCCCCAGAGGCAATGGCCAGCTTCGTGGAGGCTTTTAGAGGCTATCGCCTTGACGAGGTGCTGGGGCCATGGAAACCCTTCCTCGAGGTGGTGCAGAATTCCATCGAACGCAGCTGCAAGCGCATCGGTATCCAGTTCAAACCCGAAGATGCCCAACGCATCTATGACGAAGTGCCAACCTGGGGTCCGCACCCCGACGTCCCGGCTGGCCTGTCCAGTGTGGCCAAGGAAATCCCACTGGTGATCCTGTCCAACTCCATGAACAGCCTGATCATGTCGAATGTGGAAAAGCTCGGCGCGCCCTTTCACACCGTCATCACCGCCGAAGAGGTTGGCGCCTATAAGCCGCTGATGAAGGGCTTTGAATACATGCTCGACAAGCTCGGCTGCGGCCCGGAGGACATCACTCATGTGTCGTCCTCCTTCCGCTACGATCTGATGACCGCCTACGATCTCGGCATCAAGAGCAAGGTCTGGGTGAACCGCGGCCACGAGCCTGCAAACCCCTTCTACGAATATACCGAGATCAAGGATATCGGTGGGCTGGCCGCAGCGGTCGGACTGGAGCCGGTTCGGGAAGTTGCGTGAGGCCGGCGGGGCCTCCGGCCATCGCGCCATCCGAAGTATCGAAATGAGAAAGGGGCGGTTCGACCGCCCCTTTCTGATTCTGGTGCCGCTGTTGCGACTCCGACAAAAGCCTACTAGTTAAGCCCGCCAACATGAAGCGTCTTGACCTCGAGATATTCTTCGATCCCGAGCTGCGATCCTTCTCGCCCCACGCCTGACTGCTTGACGCCGCCGAACGGCGCGACCTCTGTCGAAATCAGACCGGTGTTGAGCCCGACCATACCGAACTCCAGCGCCTCGGCAACACGCCACGACCGTTTTAGGTTGTCGGTGTAGAAGTATGCGGCAAGGCCGAACGGCGTACTGTTAGCGATCGTGATGGCCTCTTCCTCCGTCTTGAAGCGAAAAAGCGGCGCCACCGGACCGAAGGTTTCTTCCGATGCCAGGAGCATCTCGGTCGTAGCCTCCCCCAGGACGACAGGCCGTGCATATTGCCTGCCGTCGGGCACTGCCTCGCTTTGGGCGAGGATCTGCGCACCTTTCTTCTTGGCATCCGCGATGTGACGCTCGATCTTGTCGATCGCGGCCGTGTTGATCATCGGGCCGATCTCAGTGCCCTCGTCGGTCCCCGCGCCAACCTTCATCCGCGTGACGCGCTGGCTCAGCTTTTCGGCGAAAGCGTCGTAAACGCCTGCCTGCACGAGAATCCGGTTCGCGCAAACGCAGGTTTGACCGCCATTGCGGAACTTGGATACGATCACCCCTTCAACTGCGTTATCCAGATCGGCGTCGTCAAAGACGATGAACGGCGCGTTGCCGCCAAGCTCCAGGCTCAGCCGCTTGATGCTATCGGCCGCGCCACGCATGAGCAGCGCACCGACGCGGGTCGAACCGGTGAACGAGATCTTGCGCACCGTTTCGTTGGCCATCAGCTCTTTGCCGATCTCTCCCGGCATGCCGGTCACGATGTTGATAACGCCTGCCGGGATGCCCGCCCGCTCCGCCAGGACGCCGAGCGCCAGAGCCGAAAACGGTGTGAACTCCGACGGCTTGATGACAACCGTACAACCTGCGGCCAGAGCCGGTGCTACTTTGCGCGTGATCATCGCATTGGGGAAATTCCACGGCGTGATGACGGCACAGACGCCGACTGCTTCCTTGAGAACCAGAATGCGGCGATCGGCGGTGGGTGACGGAATGGTCGAGCCACCGATGCGGCGCGCCTCTTCGGCAAACCATTTCACGAAAGATGCGCCGTAGCGGATTTCCGCCGACGCCTCGGCAAGCGGCTTGCCCTGTTCGAGCGTCAGCAGAAGCGCCAAATCCTGTTCGTGCTGGCGGATGAGGTCGTGCCAGCGCTCGAGCAGTCCGGCACGCTCGGCATGGGTCTTCTTCTTCCAGCTTTTGAATGCCTCGGCCGCAGCAGCGATCGCGGCCCTGGTCTCGTCGCCGCCCATGTCGGGAACGCTGCCAAGAACGTTCAGGGTGGCAGGGTTGGTGACATCGACGACGGCCTTTGTATCCGCCTCCCGCCACACACCGCCAATCAACGCCTGTTGGCGGAACAGGTCCGCATCGCCAAACGTGCCAATCTTCGTTATCGCATTCATGGTCTTTTTCCTCTGCCCTTTCAGCTCAATGCCGCAAGCACGGCTTGCGTGATTGTTTCAGTCCGGTCCTTGCCCGCGATCGTGCCTATGCCCTGCGCGGTTACGGACTCGATCGCCGACATCACTTCTGCCGCAGCATGCCCCTCGCCCAGATGCTCGAGCATCATCGCACCCGACCAGATCGCGGCGATCGGATTGGCGACGCCGAGATGAGCGATGTCGGGCGCCGAACCGTGGACCGGCTCGAACATGGAAGGCGCGCTGCGATCGGGATTGATATTGGCAGAGGCGGCGTAACCCAGCCCGCCCTGAATGGCCGCTCCAATATCGGTGAGGATGTCGCCAAACAGGTTCGAGGCGACGATTACGTCGAGGCTTTCCGGCGCCAGCACCATGCGGGCGGCAATGGCGTCGATGTGGTAGTGCGAGACCTCGACGTCGGCATAGTCCCTCGCCACCTCGCGCGTGACCTCATCCCAGAAAACCATGGAATGTTTCTGTGCGTTGGATTTGGTGACGGATGCGAGCTTCTTACGGCGCGCCCGCGCCTGTTCGAAACCGAAACGCATGATCCGTTCGACACCCGCACGCGTGAAGATTGCTGTCTCGATCGCCACCTCATTGGCCGTGCCGGAATGAACGCGCCCGCCGGCGCCGGAATATTCGCCTTCCGTATTCTCGCGGATGCACAGGATGTCGAAACCACCGGAGCGCAGCGGGCCCTGAACGCCCGACAACAGCCTGTGCGGCCGTATGTTGGCGTACTGCGTGAACCCTTTCCGGATCGGCAGGAGCAGTCCGTGAAGCGATACTGAGTCGGGCACTTCCGCAGGCCAGCCGACAGCGCCGAGATAGATCGCGTCGAATTTTCGAAGGGTCTCGATGCCGTCTGGCGGCATCATTGCACCGGTTTCCAGGTAGTAGGCGCACGACCATGGGAAGCGCGTGCCGTCGAGGGCGAAACCGCCCCGTTTGGCCGCGGCCTGCATCACCTGCCATGCCGCCCCGATCACGTCCTTGCCGACGCCGTCGCCGGGGATAAGCGCTATGTTATAGGTCTTCATTGGTCGAGGTCCTCGTTCGCACTAGCGGAACAATAATGGATGGCGCGCCGCATTTTTCGTCGTGGATGAGCGGCCCGACAGCGTCGAATCGCGTCGGGCCGAACTTGGAAAGTCGATTGTTCTGGAACCGCCGCGCGCGCTACTCGGCCGGACCTTGAGCACTGAGCTCAGTCATAAACGCAGACGTAGATCTTGCGCACGGTCTCGATCGTGCGCCAGACGCCGATGAAACCGGGCTTCATCACGAAACTGTCGCCGGCGCGGTAAGTCTTGGTCTCACCGCCCTTCTCCTCGATTTCGACGAGACCCGAAATGATGTGGCAGAACTCGTAGGTAGTGCCCTTGATCGAATGCGTCTCGCCGGGGGTCGCCTCCCAGACGCCGGTCAGAACCTTCTCGCCTTTCGAGGCATCCTGCGCCCAGGTCTTGAAGGATGGAGTGCCGGCAATGAGCCGCTCCGGCAGCGGCAATGCCTCCTTCGGCGTGAAGGCGGGATTTGTGTCGATCGTGGTCAGCAGTGACATGTGAGGTTTCCTGGTTAGTAGCCGAGTGTCCGATCGACGAGGCCGATCAGTTCTTCGCCGGCGCGGTGGCGCCGGACGTTGTCGACGGCGGCTTGCGCCGCCGTATGCGGTTGTGTCACCGAAGCAATGTGCGGCGTTATCATCACCTTCGGATGCGACCACAGCGGATGGTTTTCCGGGAGCGGTTCTGGATCAGTGACATCAAGCATCGCCGCAGCTACGTGACCGCTATCGAGCGCGTCGATCAGCGCAGCTTGGTCGAGTTGCGGACCCCTGCCGACATGCAGCAGCCGCGCCCCGGCTGGTAGCAAAGAGAAGAGTTTTGCATCGAGAATGCCGCTGGTTTCCAGCGTCAGCGGTAGCAGGCAGACGAGAATATCCGTCTGCTTCAGAAAGCGGGGCAACTGATCGGCGCCGTGAAAACAGGCGACGCCCTCTATCCGCTTTTCGCTACGGCTCCATCCGGCAAGCGGGAACTGGAACGGCTTGAGGCGCTCGATAGCTGCCTGCGCCAGCATGCCAAGACCAAGAAAACCGACCCGGCGCTCGGCCGCCTGTCGAGCGGCAATCGGTTGCCAGAGGCACCTTTTCTGCTGCTCGAGATAGGCGGGCATCTCCCGGTGGAGCGCCAACACGCCAAGCGCGACGTATTCCTGCATCATGCGTATGATGCCATCCTCGACCATGCGCACAAGCTTCACATGGCCTGGCACCACGTCCTGCTTGAACTGGTCGACGCCGGCGCCGATCGAAAACAGCACTTCCAGATTGCGATAGCAGGAGATGTCGTCCGGCACCGTCCAGGTGATGAGATAGCGTACCTTGTCCGGCTCCAACTCATCGCCGGAATGGAAGAATTCCAGATCCGGGAGTTCGCGCGCAAAAATCTCGCGGAATACCGCAGCACGCGCCGCATCGGAATTGAAAAGAAATGCCATGGAACCCGCCCCTTCCTCAGGCTGCGAGACGCGCGCCAAGATCCTCGATCATGCTCTGGCAGGTAGCAAGTTCTCCGATCTCGATGTATTCATTGGGACGATGCGCGCGGGAAATTTCGCCAGGGCCGCAAATGATCGCATCGATGCCGGCCTGCTGATAAAGCCCGGCCTCCGTGCCGTAACTCACCGCCGTGAGCGGCCCCTGCCCCGTCAGCTCGGTCAGAACGGCCGCCAGCTTGCTCCCATCCGCCGGCGCAAGGGCGGGATAGGAACTCAACTCGTGCCAAGCCACCTCGAACCCGCTGTCGCGTAGATTGAAAAGCCGGGCTTTGACCGGCTCAAGCAGGGAGGCTGGGGAAACGCCCGGCACGGCACGCACCTCGATATCGGCTGTGCAGTGGCCAGCGATGATGTTGACGGCCTGTCCACCGGCGATGACGCCCACCTGCAAGGAAGAATATGGCGGCTCGAAATTTTGATCGAGCGGCCCGCCGGTGAGGGATTGGCCGTAGGCCACGGCGTGCGTGATGACGCCGGCCATGGCGTGCACGGCATTGAGCCCGAGATCGGGGCGTGACGAATGGCCGGATCGCCCGATCACCTCGAGCCGCGCGGCGGCCTTCCCTTTGTGCGCGCGCACAGCCTGCATCCGGCTCGGCTCGCCGACAATCGCGCCAAGCGGCCTCTCGCATAGGCTCGGCAACGCAGCCAGGAGATGCGGCACACCACGGCACCCCGCCTCTTCATCATAGGAGAATGCGAGATGGACTGGCTGCCGCAGGTTCATTGTCGCAAGTTCTGGGAGAGAGGCCAATGCGCAGGCGAGGAAGCCCTTCATGTCGGTGGCGCCACGGCCGTAAAGCCTGCCGCCCTCGCGACGCAGGACAAACGGATCCGAGCTCCATTCCGGCTCACCGGCCGGCACGACATCCATATGTCCGGAGATGATGTAGCCCCGACCGGCACGCGGGCCGACCGTGACGAACAGGTTGGACCGGTCGCCCTCGGGACCGGGCAGAACCGTCACCTCGGCTCCGGCTGCCTGACAGTAGTCGCGGATCCAATCGACGATCTCGCCGTTTGGCGTGCCCACAACGGAGGGGAATGCAATCAGGGTCGCGAGGATTTCTTCCACGTTCATGGCGGTCCGCTCTGCTTGCACACTATCACCGGGTGCGACCAGCCTATCCCTGCGCAGCAGTGTTCCCTGCCGAATCGCGCCGTGCTTTGGCTGAAGATTGCGAAAAAACGCCTCGAACCAGCGAAACCTGCTGGCGTTCCCCTGTAATGCTGCGTCAAATGAGGCCTGTCGCAAACATGGCTATCGGCGCCAGGATTGACACCGCGTGCCCTAGGCATTCGTTGAAGCACTTGGGGCATTCGTTGAAGGAGCGGATCGACTGAGATGCAGAGATCAGTACGCCTGAAATCCTTTGAATTGGTCGCGCGGGACATCAACGATGTCGATGTTGATCTGCTGCATGCACTATCGATTTCGGTCCGCTGGCCGCATCGTCCCAAGGATTGGGATTTGTTGCGCCGCGCCGGCCACGGCATCGTCGCCGTTGACGGAATTGGGCGCGTCTTCGGAAGCGCGATGTGGTTTCCCCAAGGGGACGATTTTGCCACCATTGGCCTGGTGATCACGACGCCTCGCGCACAGGCGCAGGGAGGCGGCCGATGGCTCATGGACCAGGTCCTCGAGCAGTGCGGGGATCGCAATCTGGCCCTGAATGCCACCCATGCCGCCTATCCTCTGTATGTGTCGCTCGGCTTCACGAACGAGGCGATCGTGTATATGCGCCAGGGACAGGTCCAACAAACACTACCGCCATTGCCAGTTTTGGATGGTGAACTGAGTGAACTGCCCAGCAGCGGCCGACTCGGCGAAATCACAGAGCTGGACGCGCGTGCATTCGGGACGAACCGCGCGAGGCTGCTTGCGTTGCTCTCGGAGGATGCCTCGATCGCCACTTTGAGTCGTGGCGGCGAGGTCGTTGGCTATTCCATGTGTCGCGAATTCGGGCGCGGCCATGTGATTGGTCCCACAATAGCCCGAAACGACCAGGACGCGGTCCATCTCACAGCCGTCCATCTGAAGAAGCTGGCAGGTCGATTCGCCCGCGTCGATACGCGCGAGAAGGATGGCGTGTTTGCCGAGTTTCTTCAGCAGAGCGGCCTCGGCATTGCCGAGACCGTGACGACGATGTCCAAAGGCCGCCGCTTTCTGAACCGCGAAAGCAACGGGCCCTGGGTCTATGGGTTGGCCAGCCACGCCTGGAGCTGAATGCAAGCGTATTCCGCCCTCAAGCAGCAGAGGTGCGGGTTCAACGCTCTCACAACGACTCCAGCGCCCTGGACATACGTTCGAGCCCTCTGCGCAACAGCGGACGAGGGCAACCGACATTGAGGCGGATGAAGCCTTCACCGCCGGGTCCATAGACGCGCCCGTCGTACAAATTGACCCCGGCTCGGTCGACGAAAAACCGTTGAACGCCTCCGACCTTCCGATCGAGCCCGCGCGCATCCAGCCACACCAGGAAGGAAGCGTCCGGCCGCATCGGTGTGATGCCCGGCAGGCGATCCTCGGCGAAGTTGAGGACGAAATCGACATTACCGCCGATGTAGCGCGTCAGCTGATCCAGCCACGGCGCGCCAGTGCTGTAGGCGACCTCTAGCGCCAGCCGTCCAAAGAAGTTGGCATTGACCATGAACGATGCCTGCATGGTGGCCAGAAGCGCCTCGCGCCGCTGCTTGTTAGCCACCGACACGGTTGCGGAGGGCACGCCGGCCAGATTGAAGGTCTTCGTTGGAGCCGTGCAGATGAATGACTTTTCCGCGGCATCCTCCGAAATGGACGAGAAGACGATGTGCGGGCGATCCGACAATCTGATATCGCAATGGATGTCATCAGATATGACAAGGACGCCGTAGCGCTCGCAGACATCGTTTAGCGCCGTCAATTCCTGGCGCGTCCACGCCTTTCCAGCTGGATTGTGCGGATTACAGAGCAGGAAGGCCTTGGCGCCGGCTGCCAGTTTCGCGAAGTTCTCGAGATCGAGCTCGTATTGGTTATCTTGCAACCTTAGCCGGTTGACCAGCAGCTTCCTTCCGTTGCCCTGAATCACTTCGAAATAGGGCGAGTAGATCGGAGACTGCACGATCACCCCGTCCCCAGGCTTGGTGAAGGTCCGAAGCATCGCGGCTACCGACGGCATGATCGCGGGCGCCGGCAGCAGCGATTCCAGTGCCGGCGACCAGCCGTGCCGACGCGCGAACCATGATTGCACAATCTCATAGTGACGGGGGTCGCGGCGGGTATAGCCATAGATTCCATGGTCCGCCGCTTCCCGCAGCCGCGCGATGACGGTTTCAGGCGCGCGAAAATCCATGTCCGCGGTCCATAGCGAAAGCAGATCTTCGCCCTCGACCCGAGGCGAGAACTCGTCCCACTGATTGGCCCATTTGACTGACCCAAACTGGCGGCGATCATAGATCCTGTCGAAGTCGATCATTCCAACATTTCTTTCCGCAACCGTCGGTTGCGATGAATCTACACACGTCATTGCTTGATTTCCGGGCGTGGTTTTATTCCGCTTCCTAGCTCTTGTGGCCACGCGCCAACGCGCGCTCCATCGACTGCGAGTACCGGGACATTCCGAAGCAGAAGATCCAGTAGACCAGCCCGGCGAACAGATAGCCGGTCGAGGAGATCGTCGGCCCAGCCCAGTTCGGGTCGACTCGCGCCGTTTCGACGGCTCTCAGGAAGTCCGCAATGCCGACGATCGCCACCAGGGTCGTGTCCTTGAACAGCCCGATGAAGGTCGAGACGATGCCTGGGATGACGATCGTGAGCGCCTGCGGCAGGACGATCAGACGCATCATGGTGAAATAGCTGACGCCGAGCGCCTTTGCCGCCTCATATTGCCCCTTCGGGATCGCCTGAAGACCTGCGCGCACGACCTCGGCCATGTAGGCGGATGAGAACAGCGCTATTGCAATCAGCGGACGCAGCAGCCGATCGGGCGTCAGATAGTCGGGCACGAAGAGCGGCATCATGAAATTCGCCATGAACAGCACCGTGATGAACGGCACACCCCTGACGACCTCGATGAAGGTGACACACACTGCTTTGACGAGGGGAAGCTCCGATCGTCGGCCAAGCGCGAGGAGCACACCGAGCGGCAGCGAGAAGACGATGCCCACGATCGACATGAGCAGCGTGATGAGCAGACCTCCCCACAGGACGGTATCGATCACCGGCAGATCGAGCGAAGCGACGCCCCTCAACAGCACGAAGGCGACGGCCGGATAGGCAACAAAGAACAGCAACGCCGCCACATTGCGCCGCGGCGCCCGTTTCCACAGCAGCCAGACGATCAGCACGGCGCCGATTGCCATCGTCAGGTCCACCCGCCAGCGCTCGGATACGGGATACGCCCCGTAACGGAGATAGTCGAATTTCTCCACGATGAACGGCCAACAGGCGCCGTCAGGGTTGGCGCGGCATTCTTCCTGTCCGCCGGCCCAGACTGCGTCCAGGACTGCAAAACTCACCAATTGATGCAAAAGCCATGCGGCGAGAATTGCGAAGCAGATCGTCAGCACGCCGGAGAACGGCGTCGAGAACAGGTTCTTTCTGATCCAGGTCGCCGGGCTCGGCCGGATTCCAGAAGGCGGCGCCATCGGCGGCAGAAGCGGAGCGCTCACCAAGGGCGGATGCAGGGACTGGCCGCTCATGCATCACCTCTCGACGATCGCGAAACGTTGGTTGAAAGCGTTCATGGCCATCGACATGACGAGGGAAATCGCGAGGTAGACCGACAGCGTGATCGCCATCACCTGGACGGCGGCGCCGGTCTGGTTGAGCACCGTTCCCGCGAAAATCTGAACGAGGTCCGGGTAGCCGATAAACACCGCGAGTGAGGAATTCTTCGTCAGATTCAGATATTGGCTGGTCAGCGGCGGTATGATGATGCGCAGTGCCTGCGGGACGATGACCAGGCGAAGCGTTTTGCCCGGCGCAAGCCCGAGCGCATGGGCGGCTTCGGTCTGGCCTTTCGGCACAGCCTGGATCCCGCTGCGGACAATTTCCGCGATAAAGGAAGCGGTGTAGACGGACAGACCGATCAAAAGGGCGGCGAACTCCGGATAAAGCTGGTGTCCACCCCGGTAGTTGAACCCTTTCAACTCTGGCGTCACGAACGACACCGGCGAGCCGACCAGGAGGAAGACGATCAGAGGCAGTCCAATCAAGGCAGCGAGGCTGACCCACAGCACGGGCAGCTGCTTTCCGGTGCGGTCCCGTGCGCGCCTAGCGTAGGACCAAAAAGCGACACTGAAGATGCTGGCCGCCAGAAACGCAAGTCCCACGCTACCTGCTCCTGCGTAGAGCTGGATTTCCGGAATGATGAGACCGCGATTGTTCAGATAGATGCCGCCGGGGAGTTCGATCGACGCCCTCGGCGCAGGCAGCGTTTTCAGGACTGCATTGTACCAGAACAAAAGCTGCAGCAATAACGGGATGTTGCGTATGATCTCGACATACGAGGCCGCGACCTTTGAAACGATCCAGTTCGGTGACAGGCGGGCAATGCCGATGACAAAGCCCAAGATTGTGGCCAACACGATCCCAAGCAGGCTCACATAGAGGGTGTTGACCAAACCCACCCAGAACGCCTGGCCGTAGGTGGAGAGCGTGTCGTAGGGGATCAGCGTCTGATTGATGTCGAAGCCGGCGGCCTCGTTCCAGAAGCCGAAAGACAGCGGA
This sequence comes from Mesorhizobium sp., assembly GCA_004020365.1. Taxonomy (GTDB): domain Bacteria; phylum Pseudomonadota; class Alphaproteobacteria; order Rhizobiales; family Rhizobiaceae; genus Mesorhizobium. The sequence goes on along the minus strand of SAQR01000001.1, from coordinate 205,798 downwards.
ATCCCGCGTGCCCTCATGTTTGACGCAGTCTGAACGGCAATGCCTATGGCCAATGCCAGCAGGCTGGCCGCGAGCAAAAGCTGATAGATGATGCCGCGGACCTTGGCGTCGTGCAGGGACAGGCTCCTGCGCGAGGGCGCGGCGAGCAGCACATCGGACATGACCCTGTTCCTGTGTTGGTGAAGAACTAAGACGCCGGCAATTGCCGGCGTCTTGTGGACCAAGCCAGCCTAGCGGATCGGCGGGGCGTACTGGAGACCGCCCTCACTCCAAAGAGCGTTCAGGCCGCGCTCCATCTTGAGCGGCGAGGCCTTGCCGATATTGCGATCGAACACTTCGCCATAGTTGCCAACCTGCTTGATAACGTCCACGGACCAGCTATCGCCAAGCCCGAGATCCTTTCCGAGGCTGCCCTCCGCTCCGAGCAGCCGGCGAATGTTCGGGTTGTCCGACGCCTTCATTTCATCGACATTCTTAGAGGTTACGCCCAGTTCCTCGGCAGCGACCATGACAAGGAGCGTCCATTTGGCCACGTTGAGCCAATGATCATCGCCCTGCCGCACTGCAGGCCCAAGCGGTTCCTTCGAGATAAGTTCGGGAAGCACGACGCTGTCGTCGGCCTTCGCCATGCGCTGGCGCGATGCATTCAAGGTGGACGTGTCGGCGGAGAGGACGTCGCAGCGACCTTCGTCGTAGGCCTTTACGACAGCTTCTTCATCGGCAAACCCGACGGTCGAGAATGTCATTGAATGCGACCGGAAGTAATCGGCGAGATTCAACTCGGTCGTCGTGCCCTGAGTGACGCAGATGGACGCGCCATCCAGATCTTTGGCCGAACCGATGTTCTCCGCTTTGCGGACCATAAAACCCTGGCCATCGTAAAAATATGTGCCCGCAAAAAGTATTCCGAGAGACGTGTCGCGCGATGACGTCCAGGTTGCGTTATGTGCGAGTATATCGATCTCGCCCGACTGAAGCGCGGTGAAGCGGTCCTTCGGCGTAAGCGGAATGAACCTTACCTTCTGCGCATCGCCCAGAACCGCTGCTGCAACAGCGCGACAATAGTCGACCACGAACCCGGTCCATTTGCCCTCATTGTCCGGAAGGCTGAATCCGGCTGTCGCTGAGTTGGTTCCACAGGTCAGAACTCCGTTCTTCCTGACATTTTCGATCGTCGCGGCGGACGCGTTGGACACAGCGAGCCCTACCGCTGCTCCGACCAGTCCCTTGAGAATTGCTTGCATCTTGGTTCCCCTTTTTTCTTGTGGAGCACCAAGGTCGCGCAGGCATCATTATTGGTCAAATTCATTCTCGTCATGATAAGTATGAGACTTGCTCATATCATCGCTACGTTCGTAAGGGTCTCGGCCGTCAATCATTGTCTGAAAGCATGTCTTGCATATCAGCGTACTTCGTCGGAGGGGCGCGACGTGTGTCTCCTGTTTATTTCCTCTGTTCTCTCTCAAAAACAATTTCTCTCTTTTTAATCTGCGACTCAGAGTAGATGTTTGAGAGAACTTCTTTGAGCCAGATCGTCCCTGGGTCCGTAGCCATCTGCGGATGCAGGAGCAACCATGCGCTCACATTGGGGATCGGCAGCGGCGGCGGAAGCAGCGTCACTTCACTCGCTTTATCAAGGATTTGGAGGATTCCGTCACCACAATGAGCAACAAGTTCGGTGCCTCGCAAAATCCACGGAAGTGCCAGATAATTCGATATCGTCGCGACCACGTTCCGCCGCAAACCAAGCTCCTTGAGGGCGGCATCCGCAAGCCCGCTGGAAACACCATCGGCGGAAACCTGCAAGTGAGACGCTGACAGATATGTCTCCAACGACATCGCCGAACTTGCGATTCGGCTGCCGCTCCAAACTGCGCAGAAGAGACGATCCTGGCCCAGTTCGATCTTCAACAGGCTTGGGTCATCCTTGATCACTGCTCCAGTCAATGCACAGTCGATTTGTCGAAGATGAACCGAGGACGGAATATCGAGCCCGTTCGCTGGGATGATATTCAACGTGGCACCGGGTGCCTGCCTGGAAAACTCCCGGAGAAGACGTGGTATGATTATCATCGCATGGTAGTCGGTGAGGCCGACACGAAAGTTCCGCCGAGTGGTTGCGGGATCGAAAGTTTGATGGCGATCAATCGAGGCTCGAATCGTTGCCAATCCGGCCGAAATGTCTGGCAGAAGCTCGACCGCCCGCGGGGTTGGCCTCATAACGCCTCCATCGCGCGTGAACAGCTTGTCGCCGAAAAGGTGCCGCAACCTGGATAAGGAATGGCTGATCGCAGATTGCGTTCTTCCCAATTCGCATGCCGTACGCGTAACGCTTCTTTCGCGCATCATCACGTCGAACACGCGCAGCAAATTCAGATCGAGGTCATCGAAGCTCATGAGATTGCCATAAATGGTTTGTCATGAATCAGCACCGAAAGATCACCCGGCTCAAAGAGCCGATAAGGCCTTGGTTTTCCATCATGAGGCGAGAACGCCCACGAGTCACGCGCGCCTCGTTTGCGAGCTCTGCCATCGCTACGAGAGACGGCCGGCCTCAATCGGCTGTGCAGTTATAAGGAGGAGCGGCGGTGAGGCTGGTTCTCATCTTTGCCGGATTGCTGGCCCTCTATCTCGTCCTCGACAGGTCAGCGTGGTCGCTCCAGAGTTTTCGGGGCGAATGGGGGCTCATTGTCGGGGCGCTAACGATCGTTGCGGCCATCATTGTTGAGTACATAGTAGCGCGGAAGGTGCCGCGAGAGGCGGCGCTGGCGCTAGGCCTCGGTGCGCCGCGAAGCGGAGCAACTTGGTTCACAGTGATCGGCAGCGTCGTCTTGATCGCACTGATCCCAATCTATTGCACGATCGCGGGGCTAACGCTCTCGCTGCGCGATGGCTGGTGGTGGCTCGCGTTCGGCATCTTTGCACAGGGCGGGATCGCCGAAGAAACAGTGTTTCGGGGGTTCCTCTTCCGGCACCTGCGTGAGGGGCGGACCTTCTGGAGGGCGGCTGCAATCGCGGCGGTGCCGTTCGTTCTCGTCCATCTCGCGATGTTCTGGGCGATCGAGCCGATCCTCGCGGCAGTGTCACTGGGGGTGGCGTTGTCGCTGACCTTCCCGTTGGCCGCGATCTTCGAGCGGGCGGGGAATTCGATCTGGCCGGGTGCGTTTCTGCATGCCGTGATCCAGGGGACGATCAAGCTTGTGGTGGTGCCGGACGAAAGTTTTGCCCAGCTCGCACTGGTCTGGTTGGTTGTGACCGCGGTGGCGCCATGGGCGGTGTTCCTCTTGCCGAAATCGCAGGCGGAATCGTTACCGAGAGGCAACCCTGGCCGGGCGCATGGTGGGTAGCCGCATCTGCATTCTGCAGCAGCATCGCCGGCCGCTTCATCCAGTCGGGTGACCTCGAAGGCAGAGATAGGGACGGCCTGCAACAGGCAGCGGAACTGACCGGCATGCAGCCGGTTGAATCGGCATGAAGGCTCGCCTTCCGACAACCGGCAATGCAAGGGGACATCATGAGCATTCTGCAAAGTACCAAGAAAGCCGTCGAGCAGGTTACCGGTTTCGCAGCACCGGGCAGGCAAGAAGTAACCGATCTTGTAAGGCGGCGAAAAGCAAATGAGTTTTGGTTCAAGAATGATGGCCTGGTGCCCAATCATCCGTTTTGGCCGCTTGTCGTCTATCGGGGCGCCGTGAGGCTGCCCGAAGAATTTGATCCCGCAGCCGTCTTTGAGAAGCTTTTCGAGGCCAATGGATGGGGGGACAGCTGGCGGAATGGCATCTACGACTACGCTCACTACCATTCGCGAATACATGAGGTGCTCGGGGTTGCGGCCGGTACGGCCAAAGTCCAGTTTGGAGGCAAAAAGGGACGAACCCTGTCACTGAAGGCCGGCGACGTCGCGGTTCTTCCGGCCGGCACCGGGCACCAATGCCTTTCGGCGTCCGACGATTTTCTGGTTGTCGGCGCCTACCCTCCATTTGGGACCTATGACGAATGCACGACTGCCTAGGAGCATGATGGCGCGCTCGCGACGATCCGGAAGGTAGGTCGTCCACGCAAGGACCCCGTCTATGGGAGCAAAGGGCCGCTTCTGCAAAACTGGAAGAAGACGTGAACCAGGCGCAGATCGATCGAAGACCCACAAACACAGAATGCACGAGCTGGGGCGTCTCGCGCTCCTGGTCGCATTGTTTGGAAACCCATCGATCAGACGGGCACCGGGTGCAAGCTCGGCGATTACGGCCAGGTGTTGCCGAGCGCCGCCGGCCCGTGACAACCGGTGCATGCCGCAGCGCCGGGCGCCGCCTCGGCCCATGCCGGCGCGCTGGCCAAAAGCGCCGCAAGCAGGACAGGCGCCGCAAGCAGGACAGGCGCGAGCGCCGGTCCGCCGCGCCTGTTCTTTGCGCGCCTCATATCATGAGAGGTCATGGTTCTTCAGCGGCAGCGTGCGGATACGTTTTCCGGTGGCGGCGAAGATCGCATTGAGGACGGCCGGCGCGGCGACGGCGATGGTCGGCTCGCCGACCCCGCCCCAGAAGCCGCCTGACGGCAGGATGATCGTCTCCACCTCAGGCATTTCGGCCATGCGCAGGACCTCGTAGCTGTCGAAGTTTTCCTGCTCCATGCGCCCGCCATTGACGGTGCATTCGCCGTAGATGCAGGCGGAAAGTCCATAGACGAAGGAACCCTCGACCTGCCGCTCGACTTGTGCGGGGTTGACGACATGACCCGGATCGGTGGCCGCCACGATGCGATGGATCCTGAGCTGCCCATCGGTGACCGAAACCTCCGCTGCCGCCGCCACATAACTGCCGAAGCCCATGATCTGCGCCAGGCCGCGGTGAACGCCGGCCGCAGGCGGGTTGTCCCAGCCGATCCGTTCGGCGACCGCCTCCAGCACGGCGAGATGTTTTGGATGTTTGGCCATCAGCTTGCGGCGGAAGGCGAGCGGGTCGACGCCGGCCGCATGGGCGAGTTCGTCCATGAAACACTCGACGTAGAGCGCGTTCTGGTTGAGGTTGACGCCGCGCCAAAAACCTGGCGGGATCGGCGGGTTACGCATGGCATGATCGACAAGCAGATTGTCCACCGTATAGCCCAGCGTGCCTTCCGTGCCGCTGAGGACGAGCCCCTGGAAGACCACCGGATCCATGCCGTTCTGCATGCCCTGCGGCCGCACCGCAGCAAGGATCGACTGGCCGGATATGCGCATGTGCAGAGCGGTCAAATTGCCGTCCGCGTCGAGCGCGCCCGTCAGCCGGCATCGGGTGGTCGGGTGATAGGCGCCGTGCAGCATATCCTCTTCACGCGACCACACGAGCTTTACCGGCGTTCCCGGCACCTGCCTGGCAATGCTGACCGCCTGGCGCACATAGTCCTGGAAGTTGCCGCGCCGGCCGAAGCCGCCGCCGAGATGGATCTTGTGCACCTCGCATTGCTGCACCGGCAGGCCGGCGGCCTCGGCCGCTGCAGCAAGGCTGGCCTCGCCATTCTGGGTCGGCACCCACACCTCGCAGCGCTCCGGCGTGTAGAGCGCCGTCGCGTTCATCGGCTCCATGGTCGCGTGGTTCTGGTAGGGGAAGGCATAGGTCGCCGTGACCGTTCGGCCGGCGGCGGACAGGACAGCACCGGCGTCACCTTGCCTGGCGCCGACGAAGGCGTCATTTGCGCCGAGCCCTTCTTCGAGCATCGCCGCGATCGAGGCGCTGGTGACCTGCCGGTTGGGACCTTCGTCCCAGACGATCGGCAAGGCATCGAGAGCGGTCTTCGCCCGCCACCAGGTGTCGGCGACAACCGCAACGGCGGTCTCGTCGACCTGGACGACAGTGCGCACGCCCGGCATCCCCGCCACCGCCGCCGCGTCAAAACTCTCCACCTTGCCGCCGAAATACGGGCAGGCCCGGATCGCCGCGTTGAGCATGTTCGGCAGCTTGAGATCGGTGCCGTAGATCTGGCTGCCGTTGAGCTTGTCGGCCGTGTCGAGCCGCGGCAGCGGCTTGCCGGCTATGGTCCAGTCCTTGGGGTCCTTCAGGGTGACATTGGCGGGCGGCGTCATTCGCGCAGCAGCGGCAGCCAATTGTCCATAAAAGGTGGCGCGATCTGATGCTGCATGCGTGACCATGCCCATCCTTGCGGTGCATTCGCTGGCCGGCACGCCCCATTCGGCGGCCGCGGCGGCAATCAGCATCTCGCGCGCAACGGCGCCGCCAATGCGCACATACTCGTGCGACTCGCGGATGCCGCGGCTGCCGCCGGTCGAGAAATTGCCCCACACGCGGTCGCGCGCCAGGTTCTGGGCCGGCGACGGATATTCGGTCGTGACCTTGGACCAGTCGCAGTTCAGTTCCTCGGCGACGAGTTGCGCCAGGCCGGTCAGCGTCCCCTGCCCCATTTCGGAGCGGGCGATGCGGATGACCACCGTATCGTCGGGCCTGATCACCACCCAGGCATTGATCTCCGGCGCCGCCTCGCTGCCCTCGGCGAGTGCCGGTTTGATGAACGGCACGTTGAATCCGAGGGACAAGCCGCCGGCCGTGGCGGCCACGCCGATGATGAAGCTGCGGCGAGAGAGGGAAATTGTGGCGTTCATGACTGTTCTCCTCAACCGCGTTGCGTGGCTTCGCCGGCTTTGGCGGCGAGCTTGATCGCGGCGCGCACCCGGTTGTAGGTGCCGCAGCGGCAGATGTTGGTGATCTCGGCGTTGATATCCTCGTCCGCGGGGTTGGGGTTCTGCATGAGCAGACCCGCCGCAGCCATGATCATGCCGGCCTGGCAGTAGCCGCATTGCGGCACATCGAGCGCCAGCCAGGCCTGCTGGACCGGATGCGAGCTGTCCGGCGAAAGCCCCTCGATGGTGGTGATTTGCTGGTCTGGCTCGACCGCGCTCACCGGAAGCGCGCAGGAGCGCGTGGCGACGCCGTCTATATGGATGGTGCAGGCGCCGCAGGCGGCAACGCCGCAACCGTACTTCGTTCCGGTAAGCCCGATCTGCTCGCGGATCACCCACAGCAGCGGCGTGTCCGGATCGACCTCGATGTCACGTGGCGTGCCGTTGATGATCAATGTGGCCAATGTGCAATCCTTTCGATCAAAGGCTGGCGAGGACCGAAGTCCGGATGCCGCGCGGCATGGCCTCGCGACAAAGACCGGACGTCCCGGCTAGCGACGACGCCAAGTTAGGCGGGAGCTGTCGCAGAACCTTGTCCCGTTGACCGGCAGTTCATCGCAAGTTGTCGCGGGCGCAGCGCTCTGATACATTTCGTTACACTTCTCACGCTTTGTTGATGTCGGGCGAGATTGCCGCCATGGCGCGGAAGGTGATCATCCGTGTAGACGCAAACTAGATATCGTCGATACTGATCGACTATTCAGCGGCGACCTTGGAGCATTGCATGGAAGTGGCGCAGCACATCGCGGTCGTCGACGACCACAGGGACATCCGCGATCTCGTGGGGAAATACCTCACGCAGCAGGGTTATCGCGTCAGCGTCGCCGACAGCACGGCCGCGCTCAAGCGGCTGCTCGACCGCAGCCTGCCCGATCTTATCGTCCTCGACGTCATGATGCCTGGCGAGGACGGCATTGCCGCCTGCCGGCACGTGCGCGGAACGGTCGACGTTCCGATCATCTTTCTTACCGCCATGGCCGAGGAGGTCGACCGGATCGTCGGCCTCGAGATCGGGGCCGACGACTACCTGACCAAACCGTTCAATCCGCGGGAACTGCTGGCGCGGATCAAGGCTGTGCTCAGGCGCGTCCACAGCCTGCCGCCGCAGCGCGGTCGGCTCAAGTCGAACGCGCTGCGCTTCGACCGCTGGACCCTGAATGTCGGCCGCCGCGAGCTGGTCGGGCTCAACGGCGTGGCGGTCGCGCTCAGCACGGCCGAATTCCGCCTTCTCACCGCGTTTATCGAGCATGTCGGGATCGTGCTCAGCCGGGATCAGTTGCTCGACCTCACCGTCGGGCGCTCGGCCGACGGTTTCGACCGGGCCGTCGACAACCAGGTGAGCCGGCTGCGCAAGAAGATCGAGGCAGACCCGAAGAATCCGATGCTGATCAAGACGCACTGGGGCGGCGGCTACTGCTTCACCGCCGAGGTGGCCCAGGCATGATGCTGTTGTGGAAACGCAGCCTGGCGGCCCGCTTCCTCATGCTGGTGCTGCTTGCGCTCGCGCTGTCGCAGGCGATCACCTTCCTGATCTCGTGGGACGAACGCGGACAAGCCCTGCAGGCGGCGGCCAAGGGCGAGTTCGTCAGCCGCACGTCCTCGCTTGCCATTTTGCTGGACACGACGCCGCCCTCGCTTCGACCCGACATCCTCACCGTCAGCGGCACGGCCTATACGCGCTTCTGGACCTCGCATGACGGGCCGAGCAATCCCCTCGCCTGGCAACAGGAGGCGCTGACGCAACTCGCCAAGCCGCTGCCCGGGATTGCCGCCAAATATGCCGCCTACATGAACGGGCAGGCTTCGAACGCAGTCGCCGCCGCCGACCGTTCGGTGCCGCCGCGCATGCTGGACCTGTCCGGCAGTGGCAGCCCGTTCACCCGGCCTGCCAAGTTCCTTTATTTGGACGGCGCCCCAAACGGCATGGGGCTTTCCGTCCGCCTCGACGATAGTACCTGGTTGAACGCCGCCTACGCCAAGGTGATGCCGAGCGCTTTCTGGACGACGCAATCGGCGATCTCGCTGGCGCTCACTGCACTCATCCTGTCCGCCATAGCGATTTTTGGGGCGCAGGCAATCGCGCGTCCACTGCGGCGGCTCGCCAATGCCGCCGAACTGTTCGGCCGCGGCGAGGCCGTGCCGCGGCTGCCGGAATCCGGGCCGGACGACATCCGCCAGACCGCCGAGGCGTTCAACCGCATGCAGGAGCGCCTGCAGCGCTTCGTCGAGGACCGCACACGCATGCTGGCTGCGATCAGCCACGACCTGCGCACGCCGCTGACCTCGCTCCGACTGCGCGCCGAGTTCGTCCAGGATCACGATCTCCAGGAAAAGATGCTGAAGACCATCGAGGAAATCCAGACGATGACGGAAGCAGCGCTCGCCTTCGCGCGCGAGGACGCCGCGGTGGAGGAGACGCGAACCGTCGATCTTTCGGCGCTGGTCGGCAGCCTCTGCGACGATCTCGCCGATCTTGGCCAAAACATCACCGTCAGCGACGGGCCCAAGGTGCTGTACCGCTGCCGGCCGGACTCGCTGCGCCGGGCTATCCGCAACCTCGTCGAAAATGCCGTCCGCTACGGCGAGCAGGCCAAGGTAAGCCTGGTCAGGCGTAGCGACAGCCTGGACATTGTGATCGAGGACGACGGGCCCGGCATTCCGCAAGGCGAAATGGAACAGGTGTTCGCGCCCTTCTTCCGCCTGGAGCAGTCACGCAACCGGGAGACCGGCGGCGTCGGGCTCGGCCTGTCAATTGCTCGCGCCATCGCCCGCCACCACGGCGGCGACATCGTGCTGGAAAACCGGAGCAACGGCCTTCGCGCGGTCATCAGGCTGCCGCTCATCGACATGGCCAAGCAGCTTGCCCCGGCGCCTGTGCCTGAGACCAGCCCTCCGACCGGACTGCGATCCTTGCCGGCTTGACCGAACCCCTGCGCTGTCGCGCCTCGATCAGATCATCGCTGTCGCAACCAAGGACAAGTCGCCATCCGCTCCTCCCCAGGTTCCGGGCACGTCGATAGCCGTAGGCGTTCCCAATGCCGCCGAGCGCGCCGCGATTGTCGTCTATCTGGACGGTGCGGGCACGCAATAGTGTCCGCCGATGAAACCAATGGCGCATGCGTATTTCCATCAACGTCACGGCCCGCGAGTCGATCAACAGGCCCTGTTCAATCAGCCTGCCCAGAGTATCCGCGAAGCTGTGAGTACCGGCGGATCTGCTCAGGGGTAAGCAATTCGGCCATCTCGAGATGATAGCGCAGGTGCGCTGCCCGTAGCGCGCCTTGCACGTCGGCGATGGTTTTTGTCATCTCAGCGAGGTGCGCCGAAATTATCTTCCGTTCGGAAAACAAGCGGTCCAGTTCGGTCTCTTTCTCGATGATTTGTCTTCCCAGCGGGATCGTTTCTGCCTTCATCTGATCCAGCAGGGCCTTGGTCCGCGACGCCTGTTCATCGGTGAGGTCAAGAGCATCCCGGAGTTCGAGGACATGTGATGGACCCGGATAGGAATTGAGTTCGGCCGCCAGCGCCAGGCCCATCCCTCGCCCCGCCAAAAGGTCAGCTATCTGCTCGCCCGAGAGTGCTTTCACGCTGCGTTTCTCCATCCCGGAATAGGACGAAGTGGCTGGATCCTTTCCTTCAGCGGCCTTGTGATGGTTGATGCTGCCATGCTGCTGTGCCAGCCCGTGAGGGACGGCAAGCAAAGTCAACATGAGGGACAGCACGGCAATGGGGATGCGGTTCATCGAGCGATCTCCGGCGTTTCTTCTTGCGACGTTTGACACAGCCGCAAGAACTGAAACATGATTGCGATCATGTCGGACCTCCTCTTCGAGCGATTCCTTGAACTCGCGGAACGCGAGCAATCTCTCCCTGCCGGCAGCGTCCTGTTTCGGATGGATGACCCGGTCTTGTCGCTCTTCCTGGTCACCGCAGGAGAACTGCGCCTTGTCCGGGCACTTCCAGACGGATTCCAGCTGACGTTGCAGCGTGCCGGCTCGACTTCGATCCTGGCCGAGGCATCGCTGTTTGCGGATCGATACCATTGCGATGCGTTGGCAGCCGAGCAATCGATGGTGCGCGGCGTGCCGATCACCAAGGTCATGGCGGCGCTCGAAAGCGATCGCGCGCTGGCCTCCGCACTGCTGCGACACTTGGCAGGCGAGGTCCATCGGACACGGACGCGGGCCGAGATATTGTCCCTGAAATCCGTCGCGGCGAGAGTTAGTGCCTGGATGGCATGCAACGGCGGCGTCTTGCCGCCAAAGGGACGCTGGCATCATGTTGCGTCGGAAATCGCCGTTACGCCGGAAGCGTTTTATCGGGAGCTTGCCCGCCGGCGATAATATGCCGCCACAATGCGGCTCATCGTGCGGACGACTCCCGCCGCGCGAAGACGCGGTTCAGTTCGTCGTGGCGACGGCGCATGTCGTCCGGCCAGCGCGACTTGATGTAGGACAAAGCCGCGATGATTTCGGCGTCGGTCAGGATTCCCCCGAAAGCTGGCATCCGCGTTTTGTAATCCTTGAGGTTGGCGGCTTCAGCAACGCCGAGTTTAGTTATGCTGAAAAGCAGCGTGTCCGGGTGGTGCCATGTGTGACCGCTTTCGTCGTGCGGCGGCGCCGGAAGGAATCCATCCTTGTCCTGCGATTTCCACTCGGGTTGACCTTCGAGGTTCCTGCCATGGCAAGAGGCGCAATGCGCCACGTAAACGGCCTCGCCGCGCGATGACAAGGGCATCGTCGGGCTTGAGCATCCCACCCGACTTACCGCCGAAAACAAAGAACGACGCAGACCGCCACCAGGGCGGCGAGAGCAAGCGTACGCGCAAGCTTTCCAATCACCCTACGATCCACTGTGTCACCGCTTCAACGACCGAGTTCGGTCCAGTTGGCGCCGCCGTCGGTGCTGGCCAGGATGTCGCTTTGGTGAGACACGACAAAAATCCGATCCTTGTCCATTGGATCGACCGCGAGGTGCAGCAGGATTCGGTCACTCAAGCCGCTGGAAAGGGGCGCGAAGTTCAGAGCAGCCTCCGCGGAACGGACAAGTCCTCGTCCCACCACAAACGCGTAGACGGAACCGTCGGCCGTCACCTCAACGAGACTGACTGGCGCGCCATCGACGATCGTTTCCCAAGTTTGACCCCCGTTCCTGCTGACCGACAGGCCTCCTTCAGTCGCGGCGTAAATGGTGTCGGCGTCCTTTGCCGATGCGGCGAGGTCGATCAGCTTTTCCGGCAGCGGTCCAACCACCGACCATGTCTTCCCGGCATCGCGGCTCACCTGTAACGCGCCGTAGGCGCCGTAGAGAACCTGAGGATCGGCCGAGCTGACCGTCATCTGGTGAAAGTCGACTGGGCCGTCTGCTCCCGGAGAGACCTGGTTCCAGGTAACGCCGTTGTCGGCTGAGGCGATGAACCCGAGATTGCCCCCACCCGCCGGGTGCCCGCTGGCGTAGAGCGACCTCGGGTCGGATGGGTCCGGCGTGAACCCCATAAAATCCTGCACCGGCGAAATGAGCTCTGCCGTTCCGTCCGACCCGGCGCGAAAGAGGCCGTGGTGGGTCGCTATCAGGAGCTTTTGCGAATCTTCCCTGTCGACAGCTAGCCCATGGATGTGGGTGCGCTCTTTCAGCTGCGAAACCGAAACCGCCTCGGCTCCCGCAGCCGATCCGGTCGAGGTAGCCGCAATCAGACTCGCGACGAGAATTCCCAGGAGTTGTCTCATCTCGTCACCTCCAATTTCGCTCTTAGCAACATTACGGGCATGATATCAGGGCCGGGATTGCGGTGCATCGGACAAACCTGCGCAGCCCAGCCCGCCGTCTGACCGGTGCGGAGGTTTCAACCCGGCCAGAGTGACCGAGACGAGCCGGCGGACCGCGGCCTTGGATCGCAGGCTGCTGGCTGCCGTGAGGGCGTGGAGGCAATAGGTCGCAAGTTCGTCAGGCGCGACGTCGTCCCGGAGATCGCCCGTCGCTGCACCCTCGGCCAGCAGATCGCGGATGAGATGGTGGAGCTGATGCTGCGCCTTGACGACGTGTTCGTCTCGATGCAGGCGTGCCGCGAGTTTGGTGCCATGGTGTTCGTGTGAAATGAACGCATAGGCCTCAAGTACCGCTTTTAGCCGCTCCCCGGCGTCGCCAACCTGGTCCCGAATGGTAATGAGATGTTCAAGGTGACCGGTGACCTGACGTTCGTGCCAGGCGACGAGGATCGCTTCAACGTCCGGAAAATACTTGTACAGCGTTGCGCGACCTATTCCAGTCTCCTCGGCGATCTTCGCCATCGTCACCGACAGCAGCCCGTGCTTGCCCACCAGCGCCGCGGTGGTGTCCAAGGTCGCGTCGCGCACCGCACGACGGTGCGCATCGATTGTTTCGTTCCACAGCTTCGGCACCGCCCCAATATACGTGGCGTATCAGCGGTGTCGAGATGCGAGACACAGAGACTTGATATAGACACACTGTCTCGATAAAGTTTTCGTAGTCATGGATTCGATGCCGCGCGCGACGTAGGAGACGCACATGGCCGACCCGCCCGATTACCCCGGCACACCGCGCTGGGTGAAAATTTCGGGGATCATCGCGATCGTCCTGGTCCTGCTGGCCATCGTTGTGGTCTTCACCGGCATCGGCGGGCCTCACGGTCCCGGTCAGCACCTGCCGCCCTCAAGCGCTACCGAGCTTGGCATGCAACAGCCATGATCATGACACCCGGCCTTCGCAAGTTCGCGCTCACCGCGCATGTCGCTTCGTCGGTCGGCTCCCTTGGTGCGGTCGCCGGCTTCCTTGTTCTCGCCGTCGCCGGTCTGACCAGCAAGGATTCGCAGATGGTGCGCGCCGCCTATCTCGCGATGGAGTTGACCGCTTGGTACGTCATCGTTCCGCTCGTCCTGGCCTCATTGGTCACGGGGCTTGTCCAGTCACTGGGCACTCCTTGGGGCCTGTTCCGGCATTATTGGGTCGTGGCGAAACTTCTGCTGAACCTCGTCGTCACCGTCGTCCTGCTGCTTCAACTGGAGCTGATTGGCTATCTGGCAGATGTCGCGGCAGAGACGAAGTTTTCCAACACTGATCTCTACGGGCTGAGGATATCACCTGTGATTCATGCCGCGGGAGGGCTGCTGGTATTGCTCGTGCCCGTGGCGCTGTCGCTATACAAGCCGCGGGGCCTGACCCCGTACGGGTGGCGCAAGCAGCATGAGGGGCCGAAGGCTCTGCATCCATAGATGCAATCCGCTCCATCCACACTGGCAACCCACCGCATCGGAACAAAGTTTCCGCGCTTCCGTTACGCAGCATGTCATGCGTTGCACTCGTGCAGGTTCTTTGGCGGGCGAAGGCAGCCTTTTTCATCTGCTTCGCTGTAGGTTTGCTTTTGTCCGGAGCACAACTCGCCAACACGCTGGACCACGATCATCAATCTTCCAGCGCTTTATTGCAAATGCCGCAGACCACGGCACAGGCAAGCGAGGCGGGTGCCGCTGACCCTTGCGCGGATATCAGCCATCGCGTCGCGCATTGCTGTTCGGCGCTCCACTGCATGGCCGGGTTCGCGGCTGTCGCGGCGACCCTGTCGAGTCCGGCGCTGAAATCTCCTGTCCGCATAGAAACAGCCGGTCTGCCTAGCTCGCGGATCCCCGACCCATTGGACCGACCTCCAAAACCATAAACGGATTCATGTCACGAGCCGGCGCCAGCGAGACTCTGGCGCCGCGCGTCATAGTTCAAGCACTCAGGAGATGAATCATGGCCAACACCAAACTTACGATCGCCATGGCACTGCTGCTCTCGGCTTTCACCTCGGCGGCGTTCCCTCAGCAGGCATCCGACCGGTCAATGGATGTGGCGCCAACGCCCTTGCCCGAGCAATGCGGTCAGGCTGAAGGCACATTAGCCGGACACACCATGCCGGGAATGGCCAACATGGACATGTCGGGCATGGATGAAGCGCACAAGGCCAACATGGCGGCAATGATGAAGATGCATCCTGCCATGATGGAAGGCATGATGGCCAAAGACCCTGATGTCGCCTTCGCTTGCGGGATGATTGCTCATCACCAAGGCGCGATCGACATGGCCGAAGTCGAGCTGAAATACGGCGACAACGACGAAGCAAAGAAGGTGGCTCAGACGATCATCGACGCCCAGACCAAGGAAATCGCCGAGTTCAAGCAGTGGCTTGAGACCAACGCAAAGTGATCCTTAGGAGGCGCCGCAGCGCGCTCCTAGAATCGAAGAAAGGACACCCCATGCATCACCTTAGCCCCGAAATGAAAAGCTGCATCGACGAATGCCTGCGCTGCTATTCCGTGTGCCTTTCGACCGCGATGGGCCACTGCCTGGAACTAGGCGGTCAACACACCGAAAAACAACACTTCACGTTGATGATGGCGTGCGCCGAGATCTGCCGGACGTCGGCGCATTTCATGCTCATCGGTTCCGAGCACCACAAGCATACCTGCGGCGAATGCGCGGAGATCTGCAACGAATGTGCGGATGACTGCGAGCGTCTCGGTGACATGCAGGAATGCGTAGAGGCCTGCCGTCGCTGTGCAGAGAGCTGCCGGAAAATGGCGGCGTAGATCTCATCAGAGGGCGCCCGGTTCAGACCGCGCGCCCTCGCTACTTGGGAAAACAGAGATTCGATTCGAATATCGAAGCGAGAGATGATAGCCTCGTCTTGGATCCTCGGGAGGAGGAGATGCGCGCCATTGCATTTTTTGCCGGCGTGTTGGTGGCTACGCCCTCGATGGCGGCGGAGCAACTGATCTTTTACACCGCCAATTTTCCAGATGCCACCTCGGTCCAGCTCAGCATCCTGAACAATAGCGTCTCGCGAGATGGGGACTATGACTTCGATGTCGCTATTGGCTTAGTCGAAACAGACGCGAACGGCGCCATCAGGTATGAAGATACCGGCAAGCATCGTGCACGCGTTCGCTGCAATTATCCGGCGTATGTGAGCGTGGGCGCGCGAAGATATCCTATAGAGATGCCTCTAAGCCGTTCCGCACCTGACGATTGGAAAGAGAATCTCTGGATAACATTCTGCGCGGCCCCCTCGTCATGAAGCGCGTTTTTGCCTGATCGGACGGCGGCCGCGGGTTGATTTGCAACCCGCGGCGCTAGTCGTGGATCACTTAATATCGGTGACCGTGATGCGCCCGTTGACGCGGTCGGCTGCAAACTCGATTGCTTGACCCGCTTTGACCTTCTCGATCATGCCGTCCTCCGCGACGACGAACACCATCGTCATTGCGGGCATGTCGAGATTCGTCAGCGGCTCATGTTTGATCGTCAGCTTTTTCTGCTTGGCGTCGACCTTTACGACTTCGCCTTTCACGTATTCCTGCGCCAGCGCGCTCCCGCCGATGGCGAGCGCGAGCGCGAGGGTCGAGAATGCTCTTATCAATATCCTCATGGCTGCTTCCTTTGCGGTTTTGAAGGTTAGTGGGCGACGGTGATGTCGCCCTTCATGCCGGAATCGTAGTGACCCGGGATCAGGCAGGCGAAGCCGAATTCGCCGGCGTTAGCGAACGTCCAGATGATCTCGCCTCTGGCGCCGGGCGCCAGCCGGATCGAGTTGGGATCGGCGTGCTCCATCTCGGGGAATTTCTCCATCAGTGCCTTGTGCTCCATGATCCCGTCATGGACGTCCATGACGAATTCGTGGTCGACCTGGCCTTTGTTGACGAACTTCAGGCGAACGGTCTCGCCCTTCTTCACCTTGAGCACGGCCGGTTGGAACAACATTTTCCCGTCGTCATTCTCCGACATCGAGATGTTGACGGCCCGCTTTGCCTTGCCAGCCTCACCAGGGCTGCCGATCGGCATTGTGGCGGCCTTGTCGCCATGGCCTCCAGCGTGGGTTCCACCGGCAAGAGCTGTTCCCGAACTGACCGCCATCAAAACGGCCGCTGCGATTATATGTTTCATGCTGCACTTTCTCTCATTGTTGAGGTTGCGGGGTTTCGGTTTCTTATCCCTGTTTGCCGTGACCGCCGTGCATTGCCGGGGGCATCGTTTTTGCGTCGCCTGATTTCGTCGGAGCGGGCACATCTCCCTTCCACTCGTAAGCCACGGTCCCCTCCGGGTGCTGGTACCAACCCGGATCAGCGTAATCGTTCGAGGCAAGACCCTCGCGAACCTTCACGACCGAGAACATGCCGCCCATCTCGATGGCGCCGAATTGGCCCCAGCCGGTCATCATCGGGATCGTGTTGTCGGGAAGCGGCATCTCCATCTCGCCCATGTCGGCCATGCCGCGGTCACCCATGGCCATGTATTCGGGCTGGACCCGGCGGATTTTGTCGGTGACCTTCGAGTTGTCGACGCCGATGTACGTGGGCACGTCGTGGCCCATCGCGTTCATTGTGTGGTGCGACTTATGGCAATGAATTGCCCAGTCGCCCTCATATTTGGCTTCGAACTCATATGCCCGCATGGCGCCGACAGGGATGTCGATCGACACCTCCGGCCACCGCGCCTCCGGCCGGACCCAGCCGCCATCGGTGCAGGTCACCTCGAAGTCGTAGCCGTGCATGTGGATCGGATGATTGGTCATGGTCAGGTTGCCCACGCGGACCCTGACCCGGTCGTTTTTCGCCACTGGTAGATGGCTGATCCCCGGAAAGACGCGGCTGTTCCATGCCCAGAGGTTGAAATCCGTCATCTCCATGATGCGCGGGACGTACGACCCCGGTTCGATGTCGAAGGCGTTCAGCAGGAACACGAAATCGCGGTCCACGCGCATGAATTTCGGATCTTTGGGATGAATGACGAAGAAGCCCATCATGCCCATGGCCATCTGGACCATTTCGTCGGCGTGCGGGTGATACATGAATGTGCCGCTCTTCACGAGGTCGAACTCGTAGACGAAGGTCTTGCCGGGCGGGATTCCGGGCTGGGTAAGACCGGTCACGCCGTCCATGCCGTTGGGCAGGATCATGCCGTGCCAATGGATCGTCGTGTGCTCGGGCAGCTTGTTTGTTACGAAGATGCGGACGCGATCGCCCTCGACCGCCTCTATGGTCGGGCCGGGCGATTGACCGTTGTAGCCCCAGAGAAAGGCGGTCATGCCGGGCGACATCTCGCGCTCGACCGGCTCGGCCACCAGATGGAACTCCTTCACGCCGTTGTTCATGCGATGCGGAAGGGTCCAGCCGTTGAGCGTCACGACCGGCTGGTAGTCCGGTCCGCTCGTCGGGAAGATCGGAGGCTGCATGTCGGGGGACTCCATGATTGGAGCGTCGGGCAGCCCCATCGCCGACGTTTTGGTCCACGCAGTGGCGCCGGCGAGCAGGGCTCCCGCGCCTAGCAACTGACGTCTTGAAAGCATTTTCTTCTCCTTGAGTTCAGTGGCCTTCGGCACCTGCTTCGGCGGCGGCCGGTGCGTCGCCGCCCCCGGACGAGCTTGCTCCGCCACCGTGGACGGCGGTTCCGAGATTGACGTCGGCCAGCCAGAAATTGCGCTTGGCGTTGAGGGAAAGCATGATCGAGCTGATTTTCGCGCGTGTGTCGGCCAGCAGCTCGAACGTGTTGGTGATCATGCCGTTGTAGGTGAGGAGCGACTCCGCCTCGATCTTTGTTCGCAGCGGCACAACATTGTTGCGATAGTGTCGGGCAATGTCGTAGGTCGAACGATAGGCATCATAGGCGGATCTGGCCTCCGACCGGATGTTGACCGCCTTTTCCGCGAACCGGTTTGCGGCTTGCATGTAAGCAAGCTCGGCCTTGCGCATGCGGGCCTTGCCAGTGTCGAAAATCGGAATGACGAACTCAAGCTCGAGAGTGGGTGAGACACTGGTCTCCGTTCCGCCCTCCTCCGCCTCCTCACGTTCCACCTCCACGCCTGAAAGCAGTTCCAGATCGCTGACGTAGCGCGTCGCCTCGGTCAGACCATAGGACTTCGCCAGCGCCTCCAGCTCGAGTTTCGCGATCTCAAGGTCGACGCGATTTTTTAGCGCCTCCGCCTCGATTGCGCGTTTGGCCTTGGCGCCTTTGGGCAAGACTGGAAGCATGTTGGGGACTGAGTAATCGACGTCCGGTCCCCATAGACCCATCAGCCGGGTGAGCTCTTCCTTGGCGGTGCGGGCGGCGAGCCGCGCCTCCGCCGCCTGACCGGTGATCTCGGCATAAAAGACGTGTTCGCGGGCTTGCCCAGTCTTTGTGAAGGCGCCCGTCTCCCCAAGCTTTTGAGCGAGTTCGGAGGCAGCGTCGGCGGCGGCTTGCGCCTTGTTCAGATAGGAAACGCTCTCCCAGGCCGAGACAGCATTGATCCAGGCCCGCCGCGTATCCGCAGCCAGCCGTAGCGTCTCTTCGGCGGCGCGGAGCTGGGCCTGACGGAAACGTGCATCCGCGACCGCGACGCGCCGCCTGTGGGTCGCCAGCGCAAGGATGTTGCTGACCACCGCTCCTTCAATCGTCCGCACAGGATCGACGCCGATCATGCCGATCGAGATCGTCGGATTGACGAGCATCGATTCCTGCCACATGTCGGCCGCCGACAGGCCGATCTCGGCGTAGGCGGCCTGCAGGCCCTTGTTGTTGAGCAAGGCGACCTGCACCGCGGTGTCGGGGCCGATCGTCTTCTTCTGGACAAGGCGCTTCACGCGCTCCGAGACCATCCGCGCTTCCTCGCTGGACTGCACCCACACGGTTTGCTTGCCGGTCACGGATTCGGTACGTGCCGCGACTGACGTGAAGCCGGCCATGGGGGCTGAAATGCCATCGAGGGCTGCGCTGGTCGTGCATCCGGCACCGATCAGCGGGATGGTTACCATCGCAGCCATGGTCAAGGGCCGGCGCTTCATGATCCGGCTCCCGGGTTCGCGGGAGAACGTTCTTCATTGAGACGCCGCCAATTCCGCGGATCCACTGGCTCCCGGTGGCTATAGACGACGACCGGATGGTAGTGCGCATCACGGACGCCCATTGCCGGATCGGTCGGATTGAAGGCGGGAAGGATGTCCGGCGGCATGGTTGCCGCACATCCGGCAACTAACAGCGATGCGAGCATCGCGGAGCTTGCGATTTTCATTGTAGACCTGAAGCATGACGTGTGCATTTGGCCGCGCGGAAACCCGACGCTGCGCGCGAACGCCCGAAGAGGGCGCGTCAGTTCAGATGTGTTTGGGGGGCCTTACGAGCGCTGCGTATTCGCCAAGCGGCAAAGTAACGGCAACGACCGACGCAAAGCAGCGGGAGACAACATGCTCCAAGTCAGGGCATTCGACCGGCACCGCATGTGCCGGTGCACAATGGACTTCGCAGGTTTTATCAGAGGATTGCTTGTCGCCGTGATGATGCTCCGACGTGTCCGCGTCGTCCGCCGTGGCGCCATGATGGCCCATGTCGTGTGCGGGTGTCTCGGCCTTCACATGCACCCCGGCGTGAAAACCCGTGGCATTGGCTGTGGCAAACAGACCGGGCTGAAGAGCCGACATGACCAGGAACACGACCGCCAGCATTGCTCGGAGCGGTATGTTTCCTAGCATCGTAGTTCGACTAAGAGTCCTCATCGCACCCTTCCCACAATTGTTCGTCTGATTTGTCAAGGTCGCCGCGGCCGCTTTGTTGCATTGCAACCAAAAGTGAACGCAACGCCTGCTGCGATGTCCGCGATTTCGATTTCACATCAGACCTAGCACCGCTGCGGCGACAACCAGATAACGCGAAACTTTCGCGACGGTGACGATCGCGACAAAGCTCCATAGCGGCTCGCGCAAAACCCCAGCGACCACGGTCAGTGGGTCGCCGACGATCGGCATCCAGCTTAACAAGAGCGACCATCTTCCATAACGGCGATACCAGTTCGTGGCGCGGTTGAGCCTCGCCGGACGCAGCGGAAACCAGGGCTCGTCCCGGAAGCGTTCGATCCCTCGACCAAGGCCCCAGTTCACCGCAGAACCCAGGACATTGCCGGACTGCGATCCCTGCCGGCTTGACCAAAAACCCGTCCCGCGATCGCGCCGGGCGCTCGCGTTTCCGTTGATGCATGTCGCGCAAAAGCATGCCCTCGGGCCTGACCCGAGGGTGTGCAGCGGTTTTGCGATTTACGACATGCATAAAACCACAACCTAAAGCGCGTCGCATGAGCCCGGTCAAACGCGACGCGCTTTAGGAGATGTCGTCTGAACGGTCGTCCTCGGCGGCGATCCGCTTCTCGACGATGGCCCGCAAAGCGTCGTTTATGCGGTCCTGCCAGCCCGGTCCGTCCCCCTGGAAAAAATCCAGGACAGCTCGATCAATCCTGATTGAAACAAGCTCTCTGACATTTGGAGCAGCTGCGGTTTCGCGAACCGGTGCGGTCGGCTTCCTGGCAGGCTTGAAGGCGGCTTCGGCGGCAGCCATTGGATTTGTCGGTCGGCGCGGAGGATTTGCCATTTATGGTCCTGACTTGAGATAACAAAAGGAAGAGACATGCAATGCAAAACGCATCTGAATGCCTCCGCCCACTGCCTGGAACAGTGAATCGAATGTCGATGCGAGAGGCAATGGTCTCGCCTCCCCGGGGAGCAGGAAATGCGCGCCATTGCATTATTTGCCGGCGTGTTGGTGGCTACGCCCTCGATGGCGGCGGTGCAACTGGCCCCCTGTC
Source organism: Mesorhizobium sp. (assembly GCA_004020365.1). Taxonomy (GTDB): domain Bacteria; phylum Pseudomonadota; class Alphaproteobacteria; order Rhizobiales; family Rhizobiaceae; genus Mesorhizobium. The sequence continues at coordinate 184,526 of SAQR01000001.1, read as the reverse complement.
CATTATTGGGACACAGATTCACAGTAGCGTCTTCGCCGATACCTGATCGGCAAGGTTCGACCTCTCTCTGTCTTTCCGCCGCACAGCCTGAACCGGAAGTTCTGACCCTGACCGGCCGTACATTGCGACATGTTCAGAGGTCTGCTCGGGTGTGGCAAGCGGACTTCCATAAAAGGCACGCTGACTGATTGGGGTGGCGTTGCCGAGTCCGGCCCAGCGAGCGATCTGTCGAACGCAACTTCGGCCCTCCTCAGCAACATCAGTTGACAGTCCGCTCCCGGAACAGTGTCTCGATCAAGGGGCATTCCGGCCGCGTGCCGTCGGCGCATTGCGCGACCACGTCCTTGAGCACGCGCTCCATGCGCTTCAGGTCAGCAATCTTCGCCCGCACATCGTCGAGATGCGCGGCGGCGACCGCGCTTGCCTCGGCGCAGGGCTGGTCGCGCTCATCGACGAGACGCAGCAACTCACGGATCTCATCAAGCGAAAAGCCGAGCTCGCGCGCCCGCAAGACGAAGCGAAGGCGGCGCTCGTGCGTGGTGTCGTAGATTCGATAGCCGGCCGCCGTGCGCGGCGGCTCAGGCAGAAGACCGACTTTCTCGTAATAGCGCACTGTCTCCAGATTGCTGCCCGTCCGGCGGGCAAGCTCGGCCCGCTGCAGGCCCTTCACGCCAGCGTGATCGCGCATCGCAGTTTCCCTCTTGACCCTGTAGTTGCTACAGGCCGCATGTTACGGCCTGGATAGGATTTCGACAAGGAGCGTGAGATCGGAGATGGATTTATCGCGATTCGGAACCGCAGGCCCAGCGGCGGCGGATGAGACCGCGTCGGATCGAGGCGAGGTCCAACGGCAGCGCCTGGTCGCCGTCGGCGGCATTCTCGGCGCACTCGCCGCCTCCTCCTGCTGCATTGTCCCGCTCGTGCTGTTCAGCCTCGGCATCGGCGGCGCCTGGATCGGCAACCTGACGGCGCTCGCGCCCTACAAGCCATTCTTCGTTACAGCAACGGCCGGCATCCTCGGCTATGGCTTCTATCTCGTTTACTGGAAGCCGAGGCAGGCCTGTGCCGATGAAGCTGCCTGCGCACGCCCGATCCCCAGCCGCCTCGTGCAATTCGCGCTCTGGATCGCAACGGTCCTCGTCTCGACGGCATTCGCCTTCGACTACGTCGCCCCGCTGCTGCTTCGCGCCTGAGACCAAGAACAGGAGACCCGTCCCATGAAGAAGAGTTTGCATGCTCTTGCTTTGATCGCGTCGGTAACGGCCGCGCCTGCCGCGTTCGCTGCAGAACGCACCGTCACCTTCGCCGTCGACAATATGACCTGCGCCTCTTGCCCCTACATCGTGAAGACCTCGATGGCGGCGGTGCCGGGCGTCACGACGGTGGCCGTCTCCTTCGAGGCCAAGTCCGCGACTGTGACCTTCGATGACGCGAAGACGACCCCCGATGCCATCGCGGCCGCCAGCACGAATGCCGGCTATCCGGCCCGCCAGACGCCGTAGCAAGGCAGCTGACATGAATGACCGCGCCCTGATCCGCGCCGGGGTAGTTGGCGCCATTGTTGCCGCGATCTGCTGCGCGACGCCGATCCTTGCAGTGCGTTTGGCGTGCTCGCGGGAAGTCTGGGACTAGTCGCCTGGGGTTTTTATTTGCACCGCACCAAAGCCGTCCGCGGCGAGGCGGAGATTCACAAAGAAAGCCAGAAGCTATGAACGATTGTTGTGCATCCATATCGTCCCGGAACAAGGTGACGGCCTCCTCCGCCGAGACACTGCCGAGCTACGCCGTGCGGCCGGGCATAACATTTCCGGACTGGTCGGTGGTTTCGTCGCCCGTGGTGAAGGAGGCCCTGCTGGCCATGATCGGCTCCGACCATGTGCTCAACCGCTGGAGCGGCTACGAGGCGGCTACGGATCGCGTGCGCGTTGCGCTGCTTCGGCTCTACGCCGAACACGGGCGAGCCCCGACCCCAAGCGCGCTTGCCAAGCGTGAGGGGCTGAGCGAGGAAGCCGTCCGTCCGCTGCTCGAAGAGCTCCGCCGTCGCGACCTCGTCGTACTCGATGGCGACACGATCGTCGGCGCGTATCCCTTCACTGATCGCGACACCGGCCACCGGGTCGCGCTGGACGGACACACTCTCACTGCCATGTGCGCCGTCGACGCGCTCGGCATCGGTGCGATGACCGATCGCGACATCGCGATCGCCTCGACTTGCCGCCACTGTGGCGGGCCGGTCCGGATCACCATGCAGGACCGCGGCCGAGCTCTCGCCGAAGTCGAGCCTGCGACGGCCGTCGTATGGCTGAGCGTCCGTTATGAGGGTGGCTGCGCCGCGGACTCGCTGTGCACGGCAACGTCGTTCTTCTGTTCCGACGATCACCTAGCCGCGTGGAGCCGGGAGCGTCCTGCAGACGAGCCGGGATTCCGGCTGTCGATCGAGGAAGCCCTGGAGGCAGGTCGGGCGATCTTCCGGCCGAGCCTTGCCGGAATCGCCGCAATCGCCGGCCACGGCAACGACGCGGCCGAGACACAAGCTGAGCGTCAACCGCCGAGCGATACGGCATCGCCGGACAGGCCCGCGATCTATCGGCGCCTTGGCACGAACGGCCGCAATAATGGTTCCTACGACCTTGCCATCATCGGCGCCGGCTCGGCCGGCTTTTCGGCTGCGATCACGGCTGCCGATCAGGGCGCTCAGGTGGCCCTAATTGGTAGCGGCACCATCGGCGGCACCTGCGTCAATATCGGCTGCGTGCCGTCGAAGACGCTGATCCGCGCCGCCGAGACGCTCCACAATGCCCGGGCCGCGGCACGTTTCGCCGGCATCACGGCCGAGGCCGAACTGACCGATTGGGGCGGAACCGTCCGTCAAAAGGATGCGCTGGTTTCCGAGCTGCGTCAGGCCAAGTACATCGACCTGCTGCCAGCCTACAACGGCGTCGCCTATCGCGAAGGACTAGCGCGCCTCTTCGATGGCGGCGTGGAGGTTGACGGGGCGCACATTCCCGCCGGCAAGATCATCATCGCGACCGGTGCGCGGCCGGCGGTTGCCGCCATCTCCGGTATCGAGGCCGTACCGTATCTGACAAGCACGACGGCGCTCGAACTCGAGGAGCTGCCCCGGTCTCTGCTTGTGATCGGCGGCGGCTATATCGGGGCCGAACTCGCCCAGATGTTCGCACGCGCCGGCGTCGAGGTGACGCTGGTGTGCCGCTCGCGTCTTCTTCCCGAGGCCGAGGCTGAGATCGGCACAGCGCTGACAGGGTATTTCATGGACGAGAGCATCGCGGTAATTTCTGGCATCACGTACCGGACGATCCGCAAGACAGCGGACGGTGTTGCACTCACTGTCCATCGCGACGGCAGGGACGTCACGATCGACGCCAACCAGGTGCTCGTGGCGACGGGCCGCGCGCCCAATATCGAGGGTCTCGGCCTCGCCGAGCATGGGATCGCTCTCTCGCCGAAGGGCGGCATCTTCGTCGATGACCGCATGCGCACGACAAGATCGTGCGTGTACGCTGCGGGCGACGTCACCGGTCACGATCAGTTCGTCTACATGGCCGCCTACGGTGCCAAGCTCGCCGCGAAGAATGCCCTCAACGGCGACAGCCTGCGCTACGACAACAGTGCCATGCCGGCCATCGTCTTCACCGATCCGCAGGTGGCAAGTGTCGGGCTGACAGAGGCCGCCGCGCAGGCAGCCGGGCATGCCGTTCGCGTCTCCACGATCGGACTCGACCAGGTGCCGCGTGCGCTTGCAGCCCGTGACACGCGCGGCGTAATCAAGCTCGTCGCCGACGCCGGCAGCGGCCAGCTGCTCGGGGCGCATATCCTCGCGCCTGAGGGAGCCGACAGCATCCAGACGGCGACCCTGGCAATCCGGCACGGCCTCACCGTCGAGGACCTCACGGATACGCTCTTTCCGTACCTCACCACCGTTGAGGGCCTGAAGCTCGCGGCTCTTGCCTTCGACAAGGACGTGGCGAAGCTCTCATGCTGCGCCGGCTAGATCATTGGTCCGGTGAACCAAACGGTTGTGTGCAGCCGCTGAGCGCGCTCGACGGATCGGGATTTGCGGTTCGTGAGGCTGCTTATTGTGCGGCCACCACGGTTCCGGTGGAACCGCTCCAATGGCTGGGGCTTTGCCTCACGTGTCATGACAAGCCGTCTTCAATGGGGCGGCGCTCTGAATACCCTTCGGATGACTTCATAAGCATCTGCATAAAAGCAGCGGCCATGGCTGAGTACAATTCGTTGGGGCTGCCAAGAGTGAATCTTTTCTATCGCCGCTTTCGCCTTCTCCCGTTGCAAGAGCAAAGGCAGCCGCATGCCAAAGAATATTTGGCCGTAGGGATGATACATCCCCGTGAGCTTGGTGACCGTTCGCCACGGCTCGGAAATCTTATCCAATTCGAGGTTGATGATCGTGTCGGTGAGTATGAGCGTCCTCGACGCTTGGTGGAAGAACACGAACTCCTTGAAGTAGCCGCCGGGAAAAAGCAGCTGGTCGATCTCGCCGCGCCATTCTTCCGGCGCGATGACGTCGAGGTCTCTGGTGAAATCAACATCCACGTGCCGGGCCCGTGCCGTCGACGCACAGACGGGGACGCCCACGTAATCGTTTCGGGAAACGCTCTCGCCCATTCCCCGATATGCGCATAGTGGAACTGGTTGGGTGACACGAGATGGCGAACCCTCCCCAACTCCTGCAGTTCCGTGGCCAGTCTCTCGTCGAACCTGATCGGCAAATGGAGGAAAAGATCGCCGTTTGAGAGACGCACTGCAGTCATGCGGGTCGTGAAGGGAAGTGGCAGCCTTATTCCGCCTACGGTCAAGTATTCGAACGGACCATCGACGATGCCGATGTCCGGCGCCGCCGGCTTGTAGACGTTAATTGGCTCGTAAAGAGAGGCGCCCATGTTGCTGTCGAAATTACCGTATCTTGGTGCACGCTGGCCAGATCTGCCCAGCGCCCGCAATGGTCGATTAGCGACCTTGGCTGCGCCCAGCGCGAAGGTCCGGAAAGTCCGCCTCCACGCCGTCCGGGAACTCGCATGCCCCTTTCCGTCCGAAGGCGCTGATCCGCAGGCCGGACGTTATCCCGGCGGCTATCCATTCTGGCCAGCCGGCGCGCGTCGCCGGGCGGTCGTTGGCGTGGCGTCAGAGCGGCTTCACCAGGAGCGGGGACGCCCCTCTGCGGACCGGTGATGTATGTAGCAATCGCGCGCTCGGCCACAACCCATCGCTGCCTGATCTCATGCCGGTTCCGTTCGCCGTCGCCAGCTTTTCGGACTTCAACTGAATGTCTGCTCGCGCCGCGATACCGGTAGATAGGATCGCGGCGACGAAGGTCCTGAGATGGCGCACACGCGCCGTCGGAGAGCTGGTGAATTTAGGTCTACTTCCCACCCTAAGCGGGAGTCCAGCCACGGGGTCGAGCGTCATAGATTTTCATCGCTACCGTATATCTGTGTCCCAACAATGTACTGGGGCCAACTGGTCCTTGCGCTACCAAATTTCCAGACGCCACCGTGGCCATGGTCAAGCGTCGGGGAATCGTGATCCGGCTCGCGGGTTCGAAGAGGAGCATTCTTCATGCGGACGCTTTTGTTCCAGTGCAACCAAAGGTGAACGCAGCTGCTTGCTGCGATGGCTGCTGTTTCGATTTCACATCAGACCTAGCACCGCTGCGGCGACAACCAGATAACGCGAAACTTTCGCGACGGCGACGATTGCGACGAAGCTCCACAGCGGCTCGCGCAAAACCCCGGCGACCACGGTCAGTGGGTCGCCGACGATAGGCATCCAGCTTAACAAGAGCGACCACCTTCCATAACGGCGATACCAGTTCGTGGCGCGGTTGAGGCTCGCGGGACGCAGCGGAAACCAGGGCTCGTCCCGGAAGCGTTCGATGCCTCGACCAAGGCCCCAGTTCACCACAGAACCCAGGACATTGCCCAGGCTGGCGACAACAACCAGCATTGCGGGCGAGAAGGAATCCATGGCGAGGAGCCCTGCAAGCGCGGCCTCCGATTGCGCCGGAAGGATGGTCGCCGCGGCGAAGGCAAGAGCAAACAGGCCGCCGTAGATGGCTAAGATATCCATCTACGTTTCGCCTTGCGGAGCGGGCTTCAGGGTTGCACGTCGATCACGACCATCAGTCCGCCACCGCCCTTCTCTTCGACATTGTTGTTGGTCGTATGATGCCCGATATGGCAGTGAATCAGCCATTTTCCGGGCCGCCGTGCCTGCCAGACGACATCGTAGCGTTGCCCGGGTCCGACGTTGACCGTATCGGCGAGGAACCGCGCCGACTCCGGGATAGTCTCGCCGTCGCGGGCGACGACCTCGAACGGACCGCCATGGATGTGCATCGGGTGGATAAACCCATTGTTGGTGCCGATGAAGCGTACTTTCAGGGTTTCGCCGACCTTCATCCTGATCGTGTCTGTTGACGGATAGGCGCGGCCGTTGATGGTGAAATAATTCGGCTGTCCGCCGTCCATCGGCATCGACGGAAAGGTCAGCCCCTCCCGCATCAGCCATTCCTGAAGCTGGATAACATAGTCGTGGTCTGCCGCAATCTCGTCCTGGGGATTGGCGGGATCGATGATGAGTGCGCCGTAGAGTCCGAGCGCCTGCTGGCGATCGACATGGTCATGCGAGTGATAGAAGTAGGTCCCCGATTGGCCCGCCGTGAATTCGTATCGATAGCTGCCGCCGGGCGGGATCGGCTCCTGCGTGATCTCAGCCGGGCCATCCATTTCGTTCGGCAGGATCAGCCCGTGCCAGTGGATGGTCGTGCTCTCCGGCAGGCGGTTCGTCACATTGATGCGCACCCGGTCACCTTGCCGGATATGCAGCCGCGGGCCGGGAACCTGACCGTTGATCGCGTAGGCGTCGACTTTCACGTCCGGCAGGATTGCCCAGCGAATGACCGAGGTTTCCAGGTCGAACACCTTTACCCCGTTCTCCATCCTGGCTTCCAGTTCCCGGTCGCCGCGAACCTCCAGGCCATGGCTGGCCGTGATCAGGCGAGGATGCACGGCGGCCATGTCCAGCATCGCTGCAGCCGGCGTGTCGCGGTCCATGATCATGCCGGGCGGCATGATGGCGCCGCCTACGTCTCGCGCGCTGAGGGTGAGGTTCACCCAGTTGGCCGGAGCGATCATGCCGAGCGCCAACGCAAGTACGGACACGCCGCCGAAGGCCGCGAGTTGCGGCACAGTTGCATCCGGTTCCATCCCCTCACCGCCATGCGAACCACGCGACCCGCCTCCCCCATCGCCGTGGGAGGAGCCATGGCCGGATCCATGATGGCCGGCCCCAGGGTTGCCACCTGGGCCGCCATGTCCAGGGTTGGCGTGTTCGTCGAGGCGCGCGTGAGCGTGACGGTGCCCGGCCATCCCGGCTCCAGCGCCGCCATATACGTGCTCGCGCCTGCCTTTCTCCGCCTTGTCGAATTCCGGTTCGCGTTCGGTCATCAGCCCGTGCTTAAGGCCGCGGGCCACCATCCATACGTTGGCGGGATATGCGACGATGAATCCAACGATCACGCCGAATGACATCACGCCCCAGAACAGGAGTTCGGTCGGTTCCATGGCCCGCATGTCGCTGCCCATCATCAGGAAGCTCATGACCGGTGCCATGCCTGCCATCATGAAATTCATGCTGATGAATTCCGGCATGAAGCTCTTGGTGACATTCTCCCAATAAGTGCCGCCCATCATCGATTTCATGAACAGCGACTGGAAGATGAACAGGCCGAAGGCGAATCCGGCGATGTACTCCACGATGAGATCGATCCACATCGGCAGCCCGAGAGCGGCGGTAATTGCTGCCGCGAGGATGATGCCGGTGGCGTCGCCGGCGACGCAGTGGATGGTCGAGCCGACGCCTTGCTTCCAGAGCGGTTTGGTGAACGCCTCGTGTTCGCCCGGTCTCGGCTCCTTGTCCGCCAGCACGTAAATCAACAACCCGAGCGGCCCCATGTAGAGCGTGACAAGGATGAAGCCCCATTTCATCACGACAGGTTCGGGGTTGTTGCGGAACTGGTCCCACGCGACATATGCAGTGCTCAGGCCGGCAAGGACGAACCAGATTGCAAGGGCATAGTCCACCGGCTGTACAAACATTGCAGGGTTCCTGTCGGTTTGCTGTCCTCGTCACCTAGTCCGGTATTGCGTGAAGTCGATGGCCAAGCTTACCGGCGCTTTTCCCGGAACTTGCCGTGGCAGTTCGTGCAGTCCTGCAATATCAAGTGGAAAACGTGTTCTGCCGGCATCTTCGAAGGATCGGCCTCGGCCGCGCCGCCAACCCGTTTTCCGAGCAGGCCGCCGCCCATGGCCATTCCGGGCTTCATCCTCATGGCTTCCGTAATGCCATCGGGCGCATCGTTCGCTGCATCCGACAGCGCGGTCGCCAGGCTTTCGAGATGGCGGGCAAGGGCTGCGAATTCTTCGCGCGACTGCTCGATTTCGGTCTTCGCGGCTGAGGGTTCGCCAAGCGTGTCCGCCGGAAATGCGTCGACCATGGCGCTTCCGGACCGGCGGCGAATGGTTTCGGCAGCCGCCTTGAAGGCTGCTGCGTCATAGGCCAGCTTGCCGTCAAATATCCCGGAGATGGTCTTGGCGGCGCTCGCCATCGCCTTCATCGATGCCTGACGCTCGGCGACGACTGGGGCGACGGCTGTCCTCGGTAGCGCTGTCCCGGCGGGAATCCCGGTGATGACAAGGACTGCTGCAATGACGGGGACGCGCCTCACTGGACCGTGCCGTGTCCAGCAAGCCCGTCGATGATCGGGCAATCAGGTCGGTCATCGCCGTTGCAATGGTCGGCCAAATGCCGGAGCATGTCACGCAGCCCGGCGAGTTCCGCAAGTTTCCGGTCGATTTCAGCGAGCTTGGCTTCCGCCAAAGCCTTCACATCCGCGCTTTCGCGCTCCTTGTCGCCGTAAAGCGAAAGGAGTTGTCGGCATTCCTCCACAGAGAAGCCAAGGCTTCGGGACCGCTGCACAAAGCGCAGGCGATGCACGTCGGCCGTCGAATAATCCCTGTAGCCGTTGTCGGCACGATCAGGCCTGAGAAGACCGATGTCTTCGTAGTATCGGATAGTCTTTGGCGGCAGGCCGGACTGTTGTGCAGCAGTTCCTATGTTCATGGTCTGACCTCAAGCTTCAAGGAACGAAGTCTCAGCGCGTTTCCGATCACGGAAACTGACGAAAGGCTCATTGCCGCTGCCGCGATCATCGGCGACAGCAGCGTGCCGAAGATCGGGTAGAGGATACCCGCGGCTACCGGAACGCCGAGTGCGTTGTAGACGAATGCAAAAAACAGGTTCTGCTTGATGTTGCGGATCGTCGCCTTAGCCAACGTCCGCGCCCGGACGATGCCGTTGAGATCGCCCTTGAGCAGAGTGATGCCGGCGCTCTCGACTGCGACATCGGCTCCTGTTCCCATCGCGATACCTACATCGGCGGTCGCCAAGGCCGGCGCGTCGTTTACGCCGTCGCCGGCCATCGCCACGCTTGCGCCCTTGGCATGCAGCTCGTCGATCAGCGTTTTCTTGCTTTCGGGCAGCATGTCGGCCCTGACCTCGTCGATGCCGAGCTTCGCCGCCACCGCTTTCGCGGTGCGCTCGTTGTCGCCCGTCGCCATGATGATCCTGAGACCGCTGTCGTGCAGCGCGCGAATCGCTTCGACCGTTGTCGCCTTGATCGGATCGGCGACGGCGACGAAACCAGCGAGCCTGCCGTCGACAACGACGAACATCACTGTCATGCCGTCGGACCGTAGCGCATCGGCACGCTCGTTCGCTGCCTCATGGCCGACGCCGAGATCGTCCATGAACAGAGCGTTGCCGAGCGCGACGGCGCGGCCCTTCACAGTACCTTGGACTCCCTTGCCGGTGACGGCCTCGAAGTCGCCGGCGTCGCCGATTTCTGCGCCGCGCTCCCGCGCGCCTTCGACGATCGCCTCGGCGAGCGGATGCTCCGAACCCTTTTCGAGACTGGCGGCAAGCACGAGAAGTTGGGCCTCGGAAAAGCCGTCGAGCCCGACGACATCCGTCAACCTTGGCCTGCCTTCGGTCAGCGTGCCGGTTTTGTCGACGATAAGCGTATCGACCTTGGCGAAGCGTTCCAGCGCTTCTGCTTCCTTGATCAGCACGCCGGCCTGTGCCCCGCGCCCCGTGGCGGTCATGATCGACATCGGCGTCGCCAGCCCGAGCGCGCAGGGACAGGCGATGATCAGCACCGAGACGGCCGAAACGATGGCGAAGACCATGCTGGGCTGCGGGCCGATATACGCCCAGACGATGAAGGCGACGATGGCGACGAGAACGACAGCGGGCACGAAATAGTAGGAGACCCGGTCGGCGAGCCCCTGGATGGGCGCTCTGCTGCGCTGCGCCTTGGCGACCATTTCGACGATGCGCGACAGCATCGTATCGGCGCCGACCTTCTCGGCAAGGATGATGAGCGTTCCGTTCTTGTTGAGCGTGCCGCCGGTGACAGGGTCGCCAGCCGTCTTCTCGACCGGGACAGGTTCGCCGCTCAGCATGGATTCGTCGACCGAGGATCGGCCTTCGAGCACCGTGCCGTCGACCGGCACGCTGTCGCCGGGCCGCACACGTAGCCGCTCGCCGGCCTTCACCTCGTCGAGCGGCACGTCTGCCTCCGACCCGTCCGCCGCAATCCGCCTGGCCGTCTTCGGCGCGAGGTCGAGAAGCGCGCGGATCGCCGAGCCGGTGCGCTCCCTTGCCTTCAGCTCCGCCACTTGGCCGAGAAAGACCAGCGCGACGATCACCGCCGCCGCCTCGAAATAGACCGGAACCGTGCCGCCATGGCCGCGGAACTGGTGCGGGAAGATATCCGGGAACAACGTCGCCACGACGCTGTAGACATAAGCGGTGCCGACGCCGATCGAGATCAGCGTCCACATGTTCGGACTGCGGTTGACGATCGAATCCCAGCCCCGATGGAAGAAGGGGATCGCTGCCCAGAGCACCACCGGGGTCGCCAGCGCCAACTCGATCCAGGCTGCCGGCCGCTCGCCCAGCCAGTCGCGGAACGGCAGACCCAACATCGGTCCCATAGTGATCAGAAGCAACGGGATCGACAGGACGGCACTCACCCAGAAGCGGCGGGTGAAGTCGACGAGTTCCGGATTGGGACCCTCGTCGCCGGTCGGCACACCCATCGGTTCCAGCGCCATGCCGCAGATCGGGCAGGCGCCGGGCTTATCGCGGACGATCTCGGGATGCATCGGGCAGGTATATTGCGTGCCCTTCGGCATCGGCTCTGCCGCCGGCTGGCCGCCCAGATATTTCTGAGGATCGGCCTCAAACTTGGCCTTGCACCCGGCGGAACAGAAGTAAAAACCTTTGCCCTCATGGCGCACGAAATGCTTCGCCGTGGCCCGCTCGACTTTCATCCCGCAAACCGGATCGGTCGCCGTCAGAAAGGCTTCTGGTTCCTTCTGAAATTTGGTCCGGCAGCCTTCCGAGCAGAAATGATAGCTGTGGCCGCCGAAGGTCGCCGACGGCTTTCCGCCGGCCGGATCGACAGTCATGCCGCACACAGGATCGCGGGTGACGACGACTGACGTAGCAGCCGGCGGATGCGAGGAACAGCACGAGCCATGGGAGGCGCCAGCGTGGGCGGCATTATGGTGATGGTCGGTCATGGAGCACTCCTAAATAGGCAACTCCGCTACCTCCTACGGTTTCCAGTTACTGGAAGGTCAAGTGATTTTCTGCGAAATGATTCTGCCTTCTGCTGCGACAGCTCGCGTCTCCGAGGTTTGCCGCAGGGGTGCTGCAGCTTTTCCGCACTCTGAGGTTTCGAGATATACGCCTCTTCGCTCGCCGCTGGGCGTTGGAATCGTCGGCGTTAGGCGGCGGCCCTGACAGGCTCGAAATCTATATCGAGAACCGCCTCGAGCTGCCGGTCCATGAAATACTCCGGTATGCTCTTTACCAGCAAGTTGCGTAGCGGGACGACAAGCGGGTTCTGCCATTGCGCAACTTTGGCGTAGAGGCGTGATTCAGCCGCGACCCTATGAGCCCTGCTGAGACGGCGCCTATCGTACTCGCGGATGGCTTGGTCGACCGAAAGCCGTCCGAACAAGGCTGCAAGCACAGCCGCGTCTTCCATCGCAAGTCCGGCCCCTTGTCCGAGATCGGGCGTTACGGCATAAGCGGCGTCGCCAAGCAAAAACCACTCTTTCGCGCGTGAACGAGGGCATTGGATCGAGATCGAGAATATCCGTCCAGATCAGTGAATCCGGCAGGGTCCGATCGAGGACCTCCGGGACCGGCTCGTGGAATCCGGAAAACATCGCCTGGACTCCGGCAAGATCGGCCCGAGCCAGCTTGGGGTCGTCCAGGCGGTCGGCGCCGCAGCAGGCAAACCAGTACACCCTTTCGCCGGGAATCGCTGCCAGGCCGATGCGTTTGCCGGCCCCCCAGCTCTCGGTTAGGCGCTCGGGGTCCATTCCGTGCGGGAGACCGGGTGCGATGGCGCGCCAGCAGGCGTAGCGAGCGAAATGCTCGCGCGACTGCGGAAACAGCGCCTTACGAACCGCGGAGTGAATGCCATCGCAAGCGAGCACCAACTCGCTTTCCACAACCTCCCCATTCGCGAAGCGCAGGGCAATGTTGTTACCAACCTGCCGAGCATCCACGCATTCCATGTCGGTGCGGATGATAGAACCCGGTAGTTCCGAAAGAAGGGCTTTGTGGAGATCGCTACGATGCAGCACGGCCATGCTGAGGTGACCAAATTGCTGACTAAAGCGCTGAAAATCCGTGGATTGAAGAACTTGTCCTTTCTCGTCGAGAAGATCGAACCTGTGTATCGGCTGCGCCTCGGCCACAACCGCTTCGTATAACCCGAGCGTACGAAGGGCACGAAGCGCGTTGGCGCTTAGACTGAGACCTGCACCCAGAGGTTTCAGTTCGCTCGCCTGATCGTAAATCTCGGTCTCCCATCCGAGGAGTCGCAGGCCCTTGGCAACTGCAAGTCCGGCGATGCCTGCACCAATGATGACTGCGCGCATATTCACAGTTCCTTTCGCCTTTGCCACGCGGGCAAACACTTTGCGAGACCAAAGTGTTCCCGGCCGAGACCGAGGAAGCACAGCTAGCGCCATATCCAATTACACTCGAAGGGAGTTCTGCAGTGTGGCGTACCACGCCCTGAGAGCTTTGACGGTAGCGTCTGGATTCGCGAAACCGTGTGACAGGCGTTAAATAACTTCACATGGACAGGAATATGAGCCAGACGCAGAGTTCCGTCGGCGCTTCGGCTACGGTTGCATTCATCGATCTTGCGGGCTTTAGCGCCATCGCGGACGTTTATGGAGATGCAGCGGCAATCGATGTGCTCGAGATCTTCGAGAGCATGGTCCGCGAGGCGCTTAGTGGTTATGGACCTCCGATCAAATGGATCGGTGACGAGGCAATGCTGTCGTTTCCCGAGCCGGAAGTCGCCATCCAGGGACTTGGACCGTTGTTGCAGGCGTGCAGAAAAGAACCGCGCCTGCCGCTCACTCGGGCAGCGCTGAACCATGGGCCGGTCGTCCGCAGGGCAAATGACATCTTTGGATCGACCGTCAATATAGCAGCACGCATTGCGTCGCTCGCTTCCCCCGGCCAATTGCTGGCAACTCAACCCATTGCCGAGGCGGCTGCTGCTAGAGGCATCCTGGTGAAGGATCTCGGAAAGGTGGCGCTACGCTCGGTCGCTGACGAAGTCCCTCTTTATGAGATCGAGCTTGCCCCGTCGCCTGACCCGGCCAGGATCGATCCCGTGTGCAAGATGCATGCTCCGTATGCGTCCTATCAACGGGCTGCCCCGGAAGGACCGTGGTTTTGTTCGCCGCGCTGCGAAGAGGCATATCGGAAGTCGCCGCAGACCTATCCACTGGCTCGGTGACGCGGCTCCCCTAGCTGCCCTGGCGGCCCCATCTCAGTCTATGACATATGCCACGGTGCCGAAATCGCCGCAGCATGATCGGCTGCCACGAGTGGCACATTACGACAGCCGTTCCGATCGCGCTTTTACATCATTGCTCAGCTGCCGCACGATGTTGGCGGTCTCGCGGATATCGGCTTCGCTGAGAGCGACGCCCATGGTCGAGGCGATCGCCAGGAGCCGGGTGTTCATCTCGCGGTAGCCCGCGTCGCCTTTGCGCGTCAGCCGGACGAGCTTGGAGCGCCGGTGCCTCGGATTCTCGATGAATTCCACGAGCCCCTCGGCCGCAAGCTCATCCGCCAGCCGCTGCATGCGCTGACGGCTGGTGGGCCGCATCTGGGCGATCTGCGGTACGGTAAGCGGACCAAGCAGCGCGAGGCTTCGCATGAAGCCGAACGCACCGCCGCCCCAACTGGTGATGAGCCCTGTCTTCTGGCCGAGAGCTCGTATTCTGAAGAAGCACTGGGCCACTTCGAGCATCAGCTCCGTGATCGCCTCGGCCTTGCTGTCGATGATTGGGCCCGCACCTGTCATTCGGCCCACCTCGGTCCTGTGTCCTGTCGATGCCATCGTCTAAGGACTTCTGGTCGGTGGGAAGGTCAAGAGCTTCCGCCAATGGCCTCTGAACATTAAGGGGGCACGGATATGCGGTAGCAGGATCAAGTCATAAGCAGGGCCGCTCCCGGCTCCATCAGCCGCTCGGCGGCAAAGCCGATCATCTCGCGCAGGATATCGGCGTCGGGGTCTTCTCTACGAGCGTGCGCAGGTTCATCATGTCGCTGGTCATCGGTGGTTCCTTCGAATCAGGTTGTGTCAGCAACCCAACCTTCCGAAGAACATCGATAACCGCCGCTACGCCGCTCGCTCGCTACAGCGCTGTTGAGGGCGTGCTCGCGAGCGGCTTCGCTACCGCCGACCTACACCACGCGGTGGGACACGACCGACTAGCAGGCAAAGGCCGAGCATGACCGTCTCGCAGTCTGCACTGCAGCGGTCTCAACAGGAACCGTCCAAATGCACCGTACTTTCCGGCGAATCTTAGCGACAATGTTGATTGCCTGGGGTGTCGGCTACGCTCAGGCGCAAAACCCGCTCATCATTACGGCACCAGTCTCCGGTCAAACTATTGATGGAACGCTCTCCTTTTCCGGGACGGCTGCCGTCAACAGCATCACACGACGCGGAACTATTCGCGGGCAGACCAATACCGGGGTCGAATGCCGAGGGGCAACTACCATCAACCTTACCTTTTCGCGTGGAGAAGGAACGATGGTTTGCGGGCGACTCTCAACCCGATTCGTGTTCTCGCTGACCAGCAGACAACCTCCAGCTGGCACAGGAACGGGAATCCTTTCCGATGGGCGAAAAGTGGTCTTGAGAATAGGACGATGACCCCAAAGCGACGGGAACGCCCTCCATCGAGAAGTGGCGAGCTGACGATGTCCGTGGTGCCGGATCTATCACTCTTGCTAAAGCCGATGGAAGCCGGGCCGATCGATGGCCTCCAGCGCCGAAAAAAGACGCCAGTTCACGGAGAATGGGTTCCGTGGGCGTTCTCTGCCGCTTGACTCTCAGCCTTTTTCGCGGCAGGTTTCGATCAATAGGTCAGGCCAATTTACCGATCCGGGATCAGCCAGATGATTCCGTTGAAGTAGAACTGGGTGCCAATGCCGATCCAGGCCGTTGAACCGCGTCGACTTTACCGACAGATCGCCGATCAGCTCAGGCAGCTGATCGACGCGGGCGAGTTCGCGGTCGGCGATCGGCTACCGACCGAACGCGAACTGGCCGATCAGCTTGGCATCTCCCGCCCGACCGTGCGTGAAGCGCTGATCGCGCTCGAGGTCGAGGGGCGCATACGCATTCGCGTCGGTTCCGGCATCTACGTCACCGAACCGCCGCGTGCCGAAATTTTGACGGCAGAAATGGATGAAGGCCCGTTCGAGCTGTTGCGGGCGCGCGAGTTCATCGAAGGGGCGATCGCCGCCGAAGCCGCCCTCCAGGTTCGGCCGATCGACATCGAACATATGGACGACGTGCTGCGCCGCATGGAGGACACCCCTCACCCGACCAGGATGACGATCGCGCTCGACCGTGAGTTCCATACGATGGTGGCGGGCATTCTCGGAAACGCCGTGCTGGTGCGCTGCATCGGCGAGCTTTTCGACCAGCGCATGAACCCATATTTCGAACGCCTGTCGAGCTATTTCGAGAACAGGGAGTCCTGGCGGGCCGCCGCTGAGGAGCATCGTGCGGTGCGCGACGCGATCGCGGCACGCGAGCCCGAACGGGCCAAGGCCGCGATGCAGGAACATCTGCGTCAGTCGCAACTGAGATTCTCACGCAATTTCGGTGAGAAATCCTCGGCCAGGGAGGTCGCGGGATAGGAGTCAGCCGACCGGGAGGATCCTGTCGGTACAGTCAAAATCCATTCACAGGGAGGAATATGATGTTGAGGAAATACGCCGTTCTGCTCGGCACGATCGCCGCAATCGCTCTGCCCATGGCTTCGGCCTCGGCACAAACCGCGCTGAAATGGGCCCACGTCTACGAAACCTCCGAACCCTTCCACACGGAATCGGTGTGGGCGGCGGAAGAGATCAAGAAGCGCACCGACGGCCGCTATACGATCGACGTCTTCCCGGCCTCGCAACTCGGCAAGGAAGCCGACATCAACCAGGGGCTGACGCTCGGCACGGTCGACATCATCATCTCCGGATCGAGCTTCGCCGCCCGCGAATACCCGCCGATCGGCGTGACCTACTTCCCGTTCACTTTCCGCGATGCCGATCACCTGCTCGCTTACACCAAGAGCGACAAATACAAGGAGTTGACCGGCGGCTACGAAGAGGCCTCCGGCCATCACATCACCGCGACCACCTACTACGGCACCCGCCACACGACTTCCAACCGGCCGATCGAAAAATGCGCCGACATGCAGGGCCTGAAGATCCGCGTGCCTGATGTGCCGGCCTATCTCGCCATGCCGCGCGCCTGCGGCGCCAACACCGCGCCGATCGCCTTCGCCGAGGTCTATCTCGCCTTGCAGCAGGGCACTGTGGAAGCGCAGGAAAACCCGCTGACGACGATCGACGCCAAAAAATTCTACGAAGTGCAAAAGCACATTATCCTGACCGGGCACATCGTCGATCATCTCAACACGGTCGTGTCGCAATCGCGCTGGTCGCAATTGTCGGACGAGGACAAGGCGATCTTCACCGAGGTGATGCAGGAAGCCGCCGCGCGAGCGACCAAGATCATCGTCGATCGCGAGAAGGCTCTGGTCGAGACCTTCAAGGAGCGCGGTCTCACCGTCACCGAAGTCGATCGCGCCGATTTCGAAAAGAACGTGATGGAGAAGGTGACGTTCGAGGAGTTCGGCTACCGCAAAGAAGATTGGGAGGCGATCCGCGCCGTCAAGTAGCCCGCATCGATCCGGGCCCGGCGCGACGAGCGCGTCGGGTCTGTCGAGCCCGCTGTCCAACAGTGCCCGGAGCTTGCCGATGACCCAAGAGGTCCACACCCAGGTTACCCCAGAAGAACTGGCGCATGCCTTCGAGGAAGAGGCGCCGCCCATCGATCTGTCGCGCTACGCGGTGGAGGACTGGGTCACGCTCGCCGTGTTCTGGGGCATGTCGTTCTGTGTGTTTCTGCAGTTCTTCACGCGCTACGTCATGAACAACAGTTTTGCCTGGACCGAGGAGATCGCGATCAACTGCCTCGTCGTCGTGGTCTTCATGGGCTCGGTGATGTGCACGCGCACCACGCGCCACATCCACGTCGACGTGCTCTATCACTATCTCCCCGCTGGGGTTGGGCGCTACCTGGCGCTCGCGGTCAATGTGATTACCATTTGCTTCTTCGCCTACATGTCCTGGCTGCTCTGGCGCTATGTCGGGATCGTCCACCGCGAGCGGATGGTCACCATCAACCTGCCGCGCAATGTCGTCTTTTACGCCGTCTTCGCCGGTTTCGTGCTGATGATGCTGCGCGCCATCCAGGTCTTCATCGGCAACATTCGCCGCGGCTACTCGGCGCTGGAGCGGCCCGCCGCGTTCGATGGATTGGGGGAATAGGCCATGCTGCTTCTGATCGGAGCCTTTCTCGTCCTGATGCTGGTCGGCGTGCCTGTCGCTGTGTCGATGGCGGTGTCGTCGCTGCTCTATCTCGTCTTCTATGGCGTGGCGCCCGACATCATCGCCGCGCAGCGCATGATCGCCGGTGTCGAGAGCTTTCCGCTGCTTGCTGTGCCGTTCTTCATCTTCGCCGGCAACCTCATGAACATCGCCGGTGTCACCGGGCGGATCTATTCCTTCGCGCTGGCGCTTGTCGGCTGGATGAAGGGCGGCCTCGCGCAGGTGAACATCATCGGATCGGTGGTCTTCGCCGGCATGTCGGGCGCAGCCCTTGCCGACGCCGCCGGCATCGGCACCATCGAGATCAAGGCCATGCGCGACCATGGTTATCCCGTGGAAGCGGCGGTCGGCGTCACCGCCGCCTCCTCGACGCTCGGCCCGATCTTTCCGCCGTCGCTGCCCTTCGTCATCTACGGCATGATGGCCAACGTCTCGATCGGCGCGCTGTTCATGGCCGGCATCCTGCCCGGCGTCGTCATGACGGCGCTGATGATGGTAACGGTCGCGATCTTCGCCCACCGCCGGGGCTGGGGGTCGGACACGCCGTTCAAATTGAACCGGCTCGCCGCCGCCTCGATCGAGGTCGCCGTCGTGTGCTGCTTCCCGCTGGCAGTTTATGTCCTTGTCCAGACGGGACTGTCGCTCAACATTGCCGTTGGCATCGTGCTCGTCATCCTGATCGCCTGCGACTGGTATTTCGACTTCTCCGCCGTCATGGCGCTGATGACACCGATCATCCTGATCGGCGGCATGACCATGGGCTGGTTCACGCCGACCGAAGCGGCCATGGCCGCTGTCATCTGGTCGTTGTTTCTCGGGCTCGTGCGCTATCGCACGATGACACTTTCAGCCCTCGCCAAGGCCAGTTTCGATACGATCGAGACGACCGCGTCGGTCCTGTTCATCGTCACCGCAGCGTCGATCTTCGCCTGGTTGCTGACGGTCAGCCAGGCGGCGCAGCTGTTCTCGGTCTTCATCACATCGCTGACCGAAAACAAATGGGTGTTCCTGATCCTGGTGAACATCCTGATGCTGGTAGTCGGTTGTTTTCTCGACACGATCGCCGCTATCACGATCCTTGTGCCGATCCTCCTGCCGATTGTGGTCCTCTATGGCATCGATCCGGTGCATTTCGGTCTGATCATGACGCTTAACCTGATGATCGGTCTGCTCCATCCGCCGCTCGGCATGGTGCTGTTCGTCCTCTCGCGGGTCGCCAAGCTCTCGGTCGAGCGTACGACCATGGCAATCCTGCCCTGGCTCGTGCCGTTGGTCGTCGCGCTGATCCTGATCACCTTCGTCCCCGCCATCACGCTGTGGCTGCCGACGCAAATGGGGCTGATCCGTTGATCGACAGTGCAATCGCCGCGACGCTTTTTGGCCCCGAGGATCTGCGCGTCGTCGAGCATCCGCTCGGCCCCCTCGCGCCGGGAATGGTGCGCGTGCGCTTCGGCGCAGGCGGCATCTGCGGTTCCGACCTGCACTATTTCCGCCACGCGCGAACCGGCGATTTTGTCGTCACATCGCCGCTCGTGCTCGGCCATGAGGTCGCCGGAGAGATCGTCGAAATCAACGCGGACGCGCCCGGGCTTGCCGTCGGTGATCGCGTGGCGGTCAACCCGTCGCGCTGGTGCGGACAATGCGCGCGATGCGCCGAGGGCCGCGCCAATCTCTGTGAGAACATCTATTTTATGGGCTCGGCGTCAAAAACGCCGCACATGCAAGGCGGTTTTGCCAGCCTGTTCGACGCCACGCCAGCGCAATGTGTCAAGGTTCCGCATGCTGTAGCCTACCAGGCGGCGGCACTCGCCGAACCGCTCGCCGTCAGCCTGCATGCCGTGGCACGGGCCGGCGACATCGCCGGCCGCACCATCATCCTGATCGGCGCCGGCCCCATCGGGCTTCTGACCATGCTCGCCGCCAGGCTCAAGGGATGTGGCGAGCTCACCGTCGCCGACATCGCTGAGGCGCCGCTCGCTTTCGCCAGCAAACTTGGAGCAAACAGGACGATCGACCTGTTCGGCGGCGACGACGAACTCAAGGCGCTCGCGGCCGACAAGGCGATCGATGTCGCGTTCGAGATTTCAGGCACCGCCGCCGGTCTCGCAGCCGCGATCGCCAGCGTCCGGCGCGGCGGCACCGTCGTTCAGGTCGGCAATCTGCCGGGTGGTCAGGTCCCGGTGCCGGCCAATGCGGTGATGACCAAGGAAATCAATCTGAACGGCACGTTTCGTTTCGGCGCAGAATTCAACGAGGCGGTTGATCTCATCGTCGGCGGCGATATAGACGTCCTGAAGCTGGTGACCGCCGAACGCCCCCTCGCCT
>SAQR01000001.1:117903-164077 GCA_004020365.1 Mesorhizobium sp. | reverse complement strand
GACGCGTTTGCCCTGGCCGCCGACCGCTCGCGGAGCGTCAAGGTGGTGCTGACCGCCGACTGAGGAGTTTTTTCCGGCGCTTCCCACCAGGGGTCGGTTTCGGTGGGGGGGAAATGACACTCTAAGCGTTCTGCTCCTTCGGCCACAGATATTCGCCAGTCAGTAAAATGTGCGCCTAGGCCAGCGGCGAGATGTGCCCCAGAAGGTCAGGCGGTACATCGTATCCCTCGTTCCGTCGTTCCGCGACGGCGTGGCCGAGGCGCGAGCGTCGCGCCATCAATGGCCGCGCGGTCACTTGGTCCCGATGCCAATATTGACGGGGTTTCTCAGGATGGCCGAGCCGTCATCGCCGGCCCGGTCGCGCACCATGCGATCGAGCGTCTGGCGAATGACTCCGCGCTCGCCTTCGCTCAACGCGAGGCTGCCAAGCACTTCCTCGACAATTGGATTGCTCCACACGATCCAATCCCATAGCTCAGCACCTGACTTGAACGCCGTGCTCTCGGTGATCGTCTCGACATTGACGTCCTTCAGTCCGGCCTTCGCCAGTTCGCGGGCAAGCCGCTCCGGATCGCTGAGCTGAAACGGCAGTGGCGGCGGGTCCATTGGCGGACCATTAAACTCCGGGCGTACCGATTGAACAGCCCCAACCAAGAAAGCGAGGAAGTCAATTCGATGCGGGTCGCCATAGGCATTGACCAGCACCCGCCCTCCAGGTTTGACAACCCGCGCCATCTCCCGAATGCCCCTCGGCATGTCGGGAAAGAGCATGACCCCAAACTGAGATCCCGCCACATCGAAGCTGCCGTCGTCAAAGGCGAGCGCATGCCCGTCCATTACGCGGGTATCGATTTTCAGGCTTTCCCGGCTGACGCGCTCTCGCAGCAGGCGGAGCATGACGGGCGACTGGTCGACGGCGACCACCTCGGCACCGATCCGAGCTGCCGGGATACTGAGCGCGCCGCTGCCGGATGCAACGTCAAGAAGGCGCATACCCGGGCGGAGTCCTGCCCTGACCAGGCTCTCATTGCCAAGCCACATCTGTGTTTCGGTATTCGTCCGATCGTAACCCGAGGCAATTCGGTCCCAAGCCTCACGTGTGTCCGGCAGCGCCTGAGGAGCCGCGAATTCGGCCTCGCTAAGCGCAGCGCGCAGCACTTTTATAAATGCGGCAGGCTGCTCAATCGGCGGATCATCGGCTGCGCCGTCGATAACGTGGAGCGGCCACCCAAGCCGGACGCTCGCTGCTTCCGCGACAGGCAATGGGTTGGCAAGATCGTGCCGCCCCCAGATGAGGAAGGTCGGAATTCTGATGCGCGCCAGTTCCTCTGATGGGATTGCGGGAAATCCGAACTGCTCCATCAGACTTTTCTGGGTCGGCTTCAACTCCGGCGCCTGCGCGCGGTTGAGATTGTAGGCTCGCAGCCGCTCCCAGCTCTCGCCCATATGATCGCGCAGCGCGTCGAGGTCGAAGGCGCACTGCTGCCAGAGGCGATCATGGTTTTCCTGACTTGGCTCCGTGATGAACGCGGTGAGGGCCGCGCCAAATTCAGGCGCCGGCTGAAACGGCGCGAGGCCGAGCGCATCCGACAGCACCAGGCAGCGGAGCTTGTTAACGTGCTTGGCGGCAAAGCGAGCGGCAATTGCGGCGCCGAGAATTTGGCCGACAAGAATGGGCGGTGTCGGGCAGGTGCATTCGATGAGTTCGCCAAGCCACGCGAGAACACGATCAGGATGGACCGGACCCTCGATCGTCCCAGACGCGCCATGGCCCGGCAGATCCGGCGCGATCACGTGATGTGTTCTCACAAGGTCCGGGAGAATTCTCAGCCACTTTGCTGCATGTTCTCCTGGGCCGTGCAACAGCACGATCGGTGATCCAGCGCCGCCTTCCAGCAGCTCGGTCGAGATGCCGGCCAATTCGAGCCGCCGTTCGGCGATCGGCAGCCCGGTGAGCAGCCGCTTGCGGGCAGCTTCTCCGGGTATGCGGTTCGATTCAATTGCCGCCGGGGTGGCGGTGTAACCTTCAACGTGAGTCATCATGGCCTCCCTAATGCTGACAGGACGATTTCGTCTTGCACGTGCGCCCTGGCCTCTTGGATTGCTCACGTGCTGGAGCGCGCGCTGCGAGCGGTTGACACACCGATCTCGGCTCGCGCGAGCCCCAATCCGAACCACAACGTCCAAAGGGCCATTACGAAAGACGACGCAACCCAGACGAGGCTGCCCAGCCCGATGCCGAACCACATGCCCAACGGCCAGCCGACAAAGGCAGCAAGCCCGGCCACAACTCCGACCAGTGACGTCCAAGTCGGCGTTACCTGTTGCCGGCTCAGCGCCTCATTGCCGGCGATCACGGCAACCGCCAGACACAGGAACATAAAGCCGTTCGCTTTGCCTTCGGCAAACGCCCACCAGGTCGTGAATCGCGCCATATCGTTGGCGGCGACGGCATCGGCGACGGTGGTAGCCTCGACCACGGCGGTGGTCATCGTCCAGAGGGCGCCGACCGGCACCACCGCCCAGGCGGATAGGGTCCACCAGCGTTCGGTCAGGCGAGAGCCCGCGGTGAGCACGATCAGGCTCGCGACAACGAACAGCGACAGTGCTGCCGCGGCGGCCCAATGCACGACCACCCACAGGGTGACGCCATTGGCGATGACCTGCATTTGATGGGCGAGGTCGGGATGGATTGGCCCGTGGCCGATAAGGACCAATCCCAGGAGAACAGATGCGATCGCGAGCCAGGCGCCTGCGACCCGCATCCCGGTATCGGCATTTGACATCGCTTGCTCCTTTCATTGTGGTCGTATGTTTGCAGCGCGCCATCACAGGGTGCGTCCCGCGATCTGTGGGCGACCCGCGCCGAGGCGCCGCGCATCCTTGACCGGTCAGTTTCAGGTGCAAGCTAGGTTAAGGCGGAAGGGAGGGCGGCGCTTCGGGCGAACCACCCAATCGGCGCCGGCGATGCATGGGTGATTCCACCCACGCCAGACGCGATCAGATGAGGCGGTGTTCGTAAGCCCAGGCGGTGGCTGCGGTGCGAGTGGGGACATCGAGCTTGTTGAAAATATTGCTGACGTGCCTGTCCACGGTCTTCCCGCTCAAATGCAGTTCGTTGGCGATTTCCTTGTTGGTTTTACCGGAAGCGATCAGGCGGAGAACCTGCAGTTCGCGGGCAGAGAGGCCGCGGGCTTCGACCGGCCGCATGTCAAGCAGGCTATCGACGCGAGAAACGTCCGGCGTGGCACCGAGCTGCTGGAACACTGTCCGGGCTGCCTCCAACTCCAGTACCGCACCGTCGTAGTCACCGAGGGCGCGGCAAGCCTGGCCTATCATGACGCCTACGCGCGCTGCTTCGTATGGCGCTTCGACTTGCTGCCATCCCTCGAGTGCCTGGCGCAGCCAAGCCACCGCAGCCTGTGCTTCGCCTTCTGCCATTTCCACCGCTCCCCGCGCGTGGGCGGCAAGGGCGCGCAGCGGTTCGGTTCCGTAGCTTTCTGCAACGTCCGCCAGTTCGTGGCAGGCACGCCGTGCTTCCTCGATGTCGTCAGCCGCCAGCATGATCTCGACGTGAGCAGACAGCAGCCGAATGCGCTTCACTTGGTCGGTCGTCGCCGCCATGACGCGCCGGATTGCGGCCGCAGCCGCATCGATGTGCCTTTCGGCCAACCGCAACAGGGCAAGGCCCGGCTGCGGTTCGAAGCCATATTGGCTTGCACTCCGATATGCCTGCTCGGCCGCGTCAAAGTCTCCGCGAAGGCGGTGTACTTCCGCCAACTGATACCACGCGCAAGCCGTATCTTTCCGATTGTTCGACTGCGTCAAACGCTCCACGGCCTGCTGCGCTTCGTCGATCGCGTCCTGCCATGCGCCGCTGAGCCGCTTGATCTCGGCGCGATGCATCAGGCAGGTGCCGCTGAAACTGATCAGCTGGGGCTGTTCGGCGCACCATCGCCCCAGGGCGGAGGTCCATTCGCGTGCGCGGCCCAGAGCATGGACTTGCTGACACGCTTCGATCACGCTGCAGTAGATCAAGCCGGTAAGCAGCGGCGACAATTCGCCGGCCGTCACCGAAACCATCGCCTCGTCGAGGAGCGCGAAACCTTCCGCGGTTCGCCGCTGGCGCAACAGAACACGGCCCTGCAAGTGCCGTGCACAGGCCACCAGATCCGCGTCCGCAAAGCGCTCGCCAATCTCGACTGCGCCGCTCGCCGCAGCGTAGGCCGCTTCAAGGTCGCCCGAAGCAAGATGCTGTTCGACGTGGGGCAGCATCAGGTAACCCTGTTCGGCACAATCATCTGGCTCGCGTTCGAGCAGCCGATGCGCCCGCCCAAACCAGCCGGCCGCCTGAGCCGTCTCCCCGCGAAAGACAAGGCGCAGGCCAAGCCAGAAGGCGCAACGGGCGGCGCGATGACACTTGCCAGCGTCGAGATATGCACGATGGGTTCGCTCCAGCACCCGCAGGTACTCCTCGTCGCGCCCGGTCAAATAGGCCGACATTGCCAGCCGTTCGAGATCGTCCACTGCGAGCGGAGCCGCTTCATCGGCGTGCGAGAGGAACCGATAGGCGTCGTCCCACGCCCTTTCTTCGTAAGCCTTACGACCGAGGACGAGCTGATCCGTCTCGTCCAAGGACCCGCTGTTGAATTGCTGTCGATCTGACCTGCCCATCGGCATTGGTTCCGGAGACGAACAGAAATCCTAGCCATCAATGGCTGCTTTGGAGCTAGGGTGAAGTATAGCATGCACGAACGCGAATGACTCGGAATGCACTTAAAAGCGCTCTGAATGGGAACGTCCCGGACGACAGCAATAAATCGATGCCGTCTACTAGGTGCCTGTCCAATCACCGTTGTATGGCGGAAACCGGCCAATCCCGTCGTGTGAACGTTGCCATGGCGCTTGGGGTGTCATTCGCCCCCTACCGGAATCGACCCCCACCAGCTGTTGTCAACCGCTCCCAGACTCAGCGCGCCGGCCCGGTCTCCTCCCTGTCTGCCTGCTTACGCGCCCGCGCAAACTGCAGCCCGGCGACGCCGGCGGTCGCAGCAAGCGCCAGGCCGATCGGAATGAGGCTCGAGGGCTGGTCGGCCTTTCTGAGCACCGCCACCACGTCATATCCGACATCCAGCCCGATGCGCTTGGCGTAGGATCCGAAATCGACATTGCTGATCATCAGCGCGTCGCCCGCTTGCGTGATGGTAAGTCCAATGCCGCGCAGCCGCTCCAGCGGCTCGCCCGTTTCGCCGAGCGGCACGTTGACCGTCTTGCGGACATCTTCGCCCATGAGGTCGACACCCTCGACGACGAAATTGATGCGGCCATCGGCCGGCGTCTGCGCCACCGCCGACAGGAACTCGCTCGCCGGCAACTCCTCGTAAGGCGGCGACACCTGGTTGAGCCACCAGTCCGGCCGAAACAGCGTGAAGCAGATGAGCAGCAGCGCCGCGCTTTCCCAAAGCCGGCTTCTGGTCACGAACCAGTTCATGGTCGCGGCTGAAAACAGCAGGATGGCGATCAACGAGACCGTCGCCACCCAGATCATCTGCGGCCAGGTCTCGACTCCGATCAGCAGCATCGCCGGATTGAAGATGAAAACGAAAGGCAGGATCGCCGTGCGCAGCGAATAGAGCGCGCCCTGGAAACCGGTGGCGATCGGATCCTCCTTGGAAATCGCCGCCGCCGCGAAGGCGGCCAGCCCGACGGGCGGGGTGATGTCGGCCATGATGCCGAAGTAGAAGACGAACAGGTGGACCGCGATCAGCGGGATCGGCAGTCCGGCCTGCGCACCGAGATCGACCACGACCGGGGCCATCAGCGTGGCGACCAGAATGTAATTTGCGGTGGTCGGGATTCCCATGCCGAGCACCAGGCTGATCGCGGCGATCAGGATCAGCATCAGGATGACATTGCCGCCGGAGATGAACTCGACGAGTTCCGTCATCATCAGGCCGAGACCGGTCAGCGTGATCGTGCCGACGACGATGCCGGCGGTGGCCGTGGCGATACCGATGCCGATCATGTTGCGGGCGCCGAGCGCCAGCCCGTCGATCAGGTCGTCCCAGGCAGCCCGCACTGAGGCGGCCAGATTTTCTTTGCGGAACAGCGCCATCAGCGGCTTGCGGGTGGCGACAATGCCGAGGATTGAAACGGTCGCCCAGAACGCCGAGAGGCCGGGCGACAACTGCTCGACCATCAGGCACCACAGAAGCACCGCAATCGGGATGAGGAAGTCGAGCCCGGTCCGCGTAACGTCCCAGGCGCGCGGCAGTTCGAGGATTGGCGCGTTCGGATCGTCGAGTGCGAGGTCCGGATAGCGCGAGGAATACCAGACCGAGGCGACGTAGAGAGCGACGCCGGCGATTGCGAGCACCGGCGGCGCGGCCCCGCCGAAGATGGCCTGGATAGCAACGATGCCGTAATAGACGATACAGACGGCGAGAACGCTGCCCGACAGTCCCAGCCCCATCCGCAGCATCCGTTCTCTTGCCGGCGTCGGACGCTGCGGGATCGTCTTCAGGCCCATCTTTATCGCTTCGAGATGAACCATGTAGAGCAGCGCGATATAAGAGAAGACCGCCGGCAGCAACGCGTGCTTGACGATCTCCGCATAGGGAATGCCGACATATTCGACCATCAGGAAGGCGGCCGCGCCCATGACCGGCGGCATGATCTGGCCGTTGATCGAGGCCGAAGCCTCGATGGCGCCCGCCTTGACGCCGGAAAGGCCGGTGCGTTTCATCAGCGGGATGGTGAAGATGCCGCCTGAAACCACGTTGGAGACGGACGAGCCGGACACAACGCCGTTGAGGGCCGATGAGACCACCGCGACTTTCGCCGGGCCGCCGCGCAGATGGCCGAGCAGCGCGATGGAGATCTGCATCATCCAGTTGCCGGCGCCTGCCTTTTCCAGAAGCGTGCCGAACAGGACGAACAGAAAGACAAAGCTCGTCGACACGCCAAGGGCAATACCGAAGACGCCTTCGGTGGTTAGCCATTGATGGTTGAGAAACTTGGTGAGTGATGCGCCGCGATGCTGAATCACGTCCGGCATGTACTGGCCGGCAAAGGTGTAGAAGATGAAGGTACAGGCCACGACCACCATCGGCAGGCCGAGCGCACGGCGCGTCGCCTCGAGCAGCAACAGAATGCCAACGGTGCCGGTCACCAGATCGAGCGTGGTCGGCTGGCCAGGCCGTCCGGAAAGCACGACGTAAAAGAGAAAGAGGTAGGCGCCGGCAAATCCGCCGGCCACGGCCAGCACCCAGTCGAGCAGCGGCACGTGATCGCGGGGCGAGGATCTCAGCGCCGGATAGGCGAGGAAGGTCAAGAACAGCGCAAAGCCGAGATGGATGGCGCGCGCTTCCGTGTCATTGAGGATGCCGAAGCCGAACACGAACGGTAAAGGCGAAGCGTACCAGAGCTGGAAAAGCGACCACGCGACTGCAACCCAGAGCAGAATGCGCCCGACCGTTCCAGCCGGATGCCGGCCACCCGTGTCGGCCTCCGCGACAAGTTGTTCGAGCTCTTCGAGATCGACGCCGGCCGGTTGTGCCTTCACTTCGCTCATGACGTCGTCTCCTGTTGCAGATGGCCCCGGCGGATCAGCTGGACCCGCCGGACCGTCGTCAGGTCACGAAGCCTACTTCAACCAGCCCTTCTCCTTGAAGTATTTTTCAGCGCCCGGATGCAACGGCGCGGAATTTCCTTCCGCAACCATCTTGGCGGGATCGAGATTGGCGAAGGCCGGATGCAGCGACTTGAACTCGTCGAAGTTCTCGAACACCGCCCTCGTCAGTTGATAGACGCTCTCATCGGGAACCTTGGCCGAAGTGACCAGCGTGGCGAGCACGCCGAAAGTCTCGGTATCGTTGGGATTGTTGGCGTAGAGCCCGCCCGGGATCACCGCCTTGGCGTAGTAGGGATTTTCTGCGACCAGCTTGTCCACGACTTCTCCAGTCAACGGCACCAGCTTGGCGCCGCAGGTGGTCGTCGGATCCTGGATGTTGGCTGAAGGATGGCCGACGCCGTAGAAGAACCCGTCGATTTTGCCGTCGCAGAGCGCCGGGCCGTGCTCGTCAGCCTTCAACTCCGATGCGAGCGAAAAATCGGCCAACGTCCAGCCCATCGCGCTGAGCAGACGCTCCATGGAGGCGCGCGTCCCGGAACCGGGGTTGCCGACGTTGAAACGCTTGCCCTTGAAATCCTCGAACTTCGTCACGCCGGCATTGGGATGCGCCAGCACAGTGAACGGCTCCGGATGGATCGAGAAAACCGCGCGCAGGTCGGTATGGGGACCTCCGTCCTTGAACGATTCCAGCCCCTTGTAGGCGTTGTACTGGACGTCCGACTGGGCCATGCCGAAGTCGAGCTCGCCTTCCTTGATCGTGTTCACGTTGAATGCCGATCCGCCGGTCGATTCGACCGAGCAGCGGATGCCGTGTGTCTTGCGATCCTTGTTGAGCAACCGGCAGATAGCGCCGCCGGCGGCATAGTAGACGCCGGTGACGCCACCGGTCCCGATGGTAACGAAATTCTGCTGCGCCATTGCGCTGGCCGAAAACAGCAGCGCCGCCGACAAGGCGGCGATCTGCGCTCCGAGGCGTGCAGTCCGGGCATGTTTCATCTGGTTCTCCCTTGGTACTTTGCGTGCCGTCGCTGCCGTCCGGTGTTTTGGTGTCAAGGCACGTCGATGCATGCTACGATTGTTGCGCTTTATCAATCAAGGGAAATGCTTGTTACAATGAATAGTCGGGAGATGGGTTTCGACGCGCTTCTGGCGCGCATTTTGACCGAACTCCCCGAATTGAGCTCGGAACTGCGCAAGGCGGCGCGCTTCCTGGTCGATCATCCCGACGAGGTGGCGCTGGTTTCCATGCGGGTGCTGGCCTCGCGATCAGAGGTGACACCGACGACCTTCGTGCGACTGGCGCGGCGGCTGGGCTTCGGCGACTGGGCGGCGCTGCGCAAGCCGTTCGAGGATCGGCTGCGCTCCGGCAAGGCGCCTTTCGCGGCAAGGGCCGATGCGCTTGTCAGGCGCCGGTCGGAGGCGATCTTCGCCGAATCGCTGAGGACGACGGTGGCCAATCTGGCGGCGGCCGAAGCCGTCAACGGCAGCGAAGAAATCGCAAAAGCCTGCGCGATACTGGAGAAGGCTCAGCGCATACGTGTCGCCGGGTTCCGAAGCTGCCGCGCGCCCGCCCACGCGCTCGTCTATCTCTGCCGGATGTTTCGGCGCGAGATCACGCTGCTCGGCGGCGACGGCGGTGCGATCGAGGCGGAACTCGCAGCGCTTGGCAAGAAGGAAGCGGTCGTCGCGATCGGCTTTTCGCCCTATTCGCGTGAACTCGGACCGGTGGTGGAGGCTGCGCAACGACACAGCGTTCCGATTGTCGCGATCGTCGACAGCATGGCCGCTCCGATCGCGCGGCACGCGAAGGTTGTCTTGCGATTCTCTACCGACAGCCCGTCCTTCTTCCCATCGGTAGCCGCAGCCATGGCTATCGTGGAAGCGCTGGCCGCAACGATGCTGGCGCGCAGCGGGCCGGCCGCCGCGGCTCGCGTCAGGGAGACGGAACTGGAGTTACAGGCATTCGGTGCCTATCTGCCGGAATGAAGGCCGCTGGCTATGCCACCGCAGCGTCTATCGCGTCGCCGAGCCGTTCAACAACCGCATCGATTGCCGCGGCGTCTATGATGAACGGCGGCGCCAGCAGTACATGATCGCCGCGCACGCCGTCGATCGTTCCCCCTGCGGGATAAACCAGCAGTCCGCGCGCCATCGCCTCGCGCTTGATCTTCGCATTGAGCTTTCGCTCCGGGTCGAAGGGCGCCTTGGTCGTGCGATCCTCGACCAGCTCTACACCCATGAAAAGGCCACGCCCGCGAATATCGCCGATATGGGCATGGTTGCCGAACCGTTCGCCCAATCGCCGCGAAAGATGCTCTCCCATCGCCCGGACATTGGCGAGCAGATCGTCGCGAGCGATCACCTCCTGGACGGCGAGCGCCGCCGCGCAGGCCATCGGATGGCACATATAGGTGTGGCCGTGCTGGAAGAAGCCGGAGCCTTCGGCGAAAGCGTCGAAGATGCGGCGCGAAAGCAGCACCGCACCGATGGGTTGGTAGCCGCCACCGAGCCCTTTGGCGATTGTCATCAGGTCGGGCGCGACGCCGTCCTGCTCGCAGGCGTGCAGCGTGCCGGTGCGGCCCATGCCGCACATCACCTCGTCGAGGATGAGGAGCACACCGTAGCGGTCGCAGATTTCGCGGACGCGTCTGAAATAGCCGGGAACCGCGGGCACAGCTCCTGCTGTCGCGCCGACCACAGGTTCTGCGACGAAGGCCATGACAGTGTCCGGACCGAGTTCGAGAATTTTATCCTCGAGCGCCTGGGCGGCGCGCAGTCCGTAGGCCGCCTCGCTCTCACCGGCTTCCTGATAGCGGTAGGCATAGCATGGGTCGATGTGATGCGTGTCGATCAGCAAAGGGCGGAATTGGGCGCGGCGCCACTCATTGCCCCCGGCAGCGAGAGCGCCGAGCGTGTTGCCGTGATAGCTCTGGCGGCGGGCGATGACGTTTCGCCGCTCTGGCCTGCCGGTCTCGACGAAAAAC
This sequence comes from Mesorhizobium sp., assembly GCA_004020365.1. Lineage (GTDB taxonomy): Bacteria > Pseudomonadota > Alphaproteobacteria > Rhizobiales > Rhizobiaceae > Mesorhizobium. The sequence continues at coordinate 153,460 of SAQR01000001.1, read as the reverse complement.
TGCCGTGCCATTTTCAGCGCCGCCTCCACCGCCTCGGAGCCGCCGGACACGAAGTAGGCGTGGCTGATACCTTGTGGCGCGCCGGCGACGAGCTTGTCGGCCAATGTCTCGGCCGGCTCGTTGGTGAAGAAGCTGGTGTGGGCGTAGGCGAGCTTGTCGGCCTGCGCGTGGAGCGCGGCCGTCACCTCGGGATGGCCGTGGCCGAGGCAGGAAACCGCCGCGCCGCCTGACGCGTCGATATAGGCGCGGCCATCGCGGTCGAAGAGTTCGATGCCCTTGCCGCCGGCCGCGACGGGCAGGCTCGCGTGGATCTGGCGGTGCAGGATGTGTGTCATGCCTTCCCCGATTGACGATGGCGCGATTTGCAGCGAACCTATCATGCAACAGATGTTACATACTGTGCAATACTGAAACAATTGGACTGAGCCTATGATCGTCGACAAGGACGCGACCGGCCCCGGACTTATCGCACCGACGGCAATCGCCGTTGCGCCGAATGGCGGACGACGTGGCAAGCAAGACCACCCTGCCCTGCCGATCGGCCCCCAGGAATTGGCCCGGACCGCCGCGGCCTGCCTCGAGGCGGGCGCCGCCATGATCCATACCCATGTCCGCGACCGCGACGGCGGCCATTTGCTCGACGCGAACGCCTATCGCGAGACGACGAAAGCGATACGTGATGCGGTGGGCGAGCGGCTGATCATCCAGATCACCAGCGAAGCGGTCGGCCGCTACCGGCCGGCCGAGCAGATGGCGGTGGTGCGCGCTGCCCGCCCTGAGGCGGTTTCGCTGGCGCTGCGCGAACTGGTGCCGGACGCTGCCCATGAGACCGCTTTCGCGCAGTTCCTGGCGTGGTTGAAGAGCGAGCGGATCGCCCCTCAGATAATCCTTTACGCGCCCGAAGAGGCGTCGGCCCTGGCCGCCATGCAGCAGCGCGGGCTGGTGCCTTTCGACGACATCCCGGTGCTCTATGTGCTCGGCCGCTACACGCCGGGACAGGTCTCGCGACCGGCCGATCTGCTGCCCTTCCTTGCGCAGGACCGCCCGCGCTTCGCGCACTGGATGGTCTGTGCCTTCGGTCGGCAAGAAACCGCTTGCGTTACCGCCGGTGCGCTGCTGGGCGGTCATGCCCGCGTCGGTTTCGAGAACAATTTTACTTTGGCCGACGGCACAATCGCCAGGGACAATGCCGCGCTCGTAACAGCGACCAAAGGCGCTCTGATTGCTTGCGGCGTCAGGATCGCCCAAGCCAACGACCTGCGCGCCGCTTGGTCGATCCGGGGCTAAGCCTCGCCCGCGCGCTTTGAATCGGGCTTCCTCTCTCATCAAATGCGCCGGCAAGATCCGAAACGTAAGCGACCTGAAGGCGGCTTGGGCGACCAGCCCGGGCGGGTTTCATATGCAGAAACATCCGTATTTTACTGAGCCGGCCACCGTTCTCAGACCGGCTCGTCGGGCCGTCACATTTGTCGAAAATCTCTTTGCTATGCTGCAACCGAACTCTTTGGCTGACGTTTGGGTTGCAATGGGCGCTGGGGAGGCCTTTATGCAGACGTACCTCGTCGAACAAATGGAGGGCGATGACGTGATTTCGGTGCGTGTCATCAACGCGCCGAGCCCTTTCAAAGCCGCCGCCATGTCGACAGATCGACATGTTACGCTGCGAAGGTGGGAAAAGGATTGGATCCGAGTAACCGACGAGAACCGGGGACAGATCTTTGCATACAGCTTTGTCTCCGACGCAAACCCAGACGACAGCGGGCTTGTAATAGCACCGAATCAATCAAGAAAAGCCCAAAAAGCTAACCAGAGACGCGAGTAAGCGCCACTTTTTCGCTTTTTGCTGGAGCGCGCCAGAACCGTGAACACCGCGAATTGAGCCAGCAGTTGCGGCATGGCTGACGCTCACGGCGTGGCGTGTCCCACCACCACCCTTCCCTCGCCGGCTTCGTTCGTGACCACCCGGATCCCCTCGAAGGACTTCGAGCGCTCCAGCAAACGCATGACCTGCCGGTCCTGGCCGAGACCGACCTCGAAGAGCAGGATGCCTCCGCGCCGCAAGTAGCGCGGCGCGTCCTTGATCACCCGCATATGGATGCTCAGGCCGTAGGGGCCGGCTGCAAACGCTTCCCGCGGCTCGAACTCGGTCAGATGCGCGCGGTCGCCCTCGAGCCGCTTTTCCGAAATGTATGGCGGGTTGCAGACGATCACGTCGATCGCACTGTCGAGCTCCAAATTCGAGAAAGCACCGAACAAGTCACCCCTCAGCACCGACACGCGATCTGCCATGTCGTGATGGGCGACGTTGCGGCGCGCGACCTCGACGCATCCATCGGTGAGATCGCTCGCCCAGACCTGCGCGGCAGGAGCGTAATGCGCGATGGCGCAGGCCAGATTGCCGGCCCCGCAGCACATGTCGACAACCCGCGGCGCCGACAGGTTCATTCGCCGCAGAACATCAAGTGCGGTCGTGCCGAGCAACTCCGTCTCCGGCCGGGGAACGAGCGCACCGGGCGCGATGAGCAACTCCAGCCCCATGAAGATGGTGCGGCCTTTGCGGTAGGCTTCGGCGACACTGATCTCTTCGCTCACGACAGCCCCCTTCCTGTCTTGCCGGTCGCGGTGCCCGACAATTGTGTGGAAGTTAAATCACTAAGTTCCCGATCGGCAAACGAAAAACACGCCTTGCTATCGGCATTGGCGATTGCGAGCTATCGGCACCGTCTCAGGGCCTTGGCACATGGTCCTCGAGGATAGGAACGGATAATTCGAATTGTTCAGAACGTGTTCAGCGGCTCCCGTTGACAGGCTTCAAAAAAAGAGGAGCCTTACCTGCCTTTTCGGATTATATTAGCAATCAGGGCTTGCGGTGTTGGGGCACCGCTGGCGTTGACTGGATGAATTGACGAGTGATTGGCCACGACTCCAAAGGCCGGTGACCGTTCGATCCATGCAGATTTCGTTGGGGTAGTTCAATGTATCGAATCGTCATCGCCGACGATCACGGCCTGTATCGTCGTGGCCTGCGATTGGCTCTGAGCGCAGGCATTCCAGGTGTGGAGATATTTGAGGCGTCGTGTTTCGACGCCGCGCTCAGTCTGCTGGCCGAGCAGGCGTCCGTTGATCTTGCGATCCTGGACCTGAACATGCCGGGATTGTTCAATCAGGAAGTGCTCGGCGGCATTCTGACAGCTTATCCGGATACGCGATTTGCGATCGTTTCCGGAAACGATTCACGCTCGGAGATACTCACGGCTCTGTCGATCGGACTGCACGGCTATATCGTAAAGTCGCAAAGAGACGAGGAGGTCGTTATGGCCGTCAACGAAATCCTCTCGGGCCGCATCTACGTCCCTGCACTTCTGTCGCGCCCCGGTGGGGCGCCAGCACCTCACGCACCTGCTCCCTCCGAGCATGTCCCGCACCGACGCACCACCTCTGGCAATCTGGGCAGGCTGACCTCGAGGCAAAAGGAGGTCCTCAAGCTGATGGCGGAAGGGTATTCGAACAAGGAAATTGCGCGCGATCTGGAGATCGCCGAAGCGACGACGAAAATCCATGCCGCTGCAGTTCTGCGTGAGCTTGGGGTGCGGAATCGGACGGAGGCTGCCGTTATGCTGAAGACGTGGTTAACGAGGGATATCAATTAGTTAGAGCGCCACGTTCTTTCGATACGCAAGGGGCGCAGTTAAACGCTTCCGATCCTGGCCCGCTGGCGTCAAGGGCCGATTTCCTTGCGCGACAGCCGCAGCGAATATCGCAGCCCGTGATCCGTCATTTCCAGCTTGGGAGAGTGACCGACAAGCGGCGCCCCATCCACTCCGATTATCATCGAACCAAAACCATGGCGGACAACCTTTGAAGGGCGCCGCCGCCCTGATTCCACCCAGTCGAACACGATGTCACCGCCCGCATCTTCCGATGCGAACGTCCAATTTACCTCGACCCGGCCTTTTGAATCGCCAAGCGCTCCATGTTTCAAGGAATTGGTCGCAAGCTCGTGAACAATCATCGCAAAGCTCTCGGCGGCGCCTCCCGACATCGTAACCGAGGGACCGCTGACAGATATTTCGCGTGTCCCCATATACGGTTGCAACTCCTGGACAACGAGATCGTGAAGCATCCCCGACCCGCTGCTGTTGCCCGAGAGCAGCAGATGCGTTGCCTCGAGCGAACGAATCCTGTCGATGAGCGTCTCCTTGTACCTGGCGACATTGTTCTCGGGAACATTGACCATGTTCACCAGTGCCGTGATCACCGGGAACAGGTTGATGAACCTGTGGCGTTGCTCGAGCATGATGCGCTCCCGCTTCTTTGCCGCGGCACGCAGCAGCGTGGTTTGCCGTCGCTCGGTCAGGTCGGCGGCCACGCCAAGCCGCTGTAGACGATCATCGTATTTCTCTTCCCGTCCGCGCAGAGCAACCCAGCGGATATGTCCGTCCGGTCGTCGGACGCGAATCTCGACGTCGTAGTTCGTGACCGATGCGAGCTTTCTCGATACAGCCAGCTTTGGCCAGTCAGCCGGATGAACGACGGCCGACAGTTCCTCCAACCGGCGGCTGCCGGCCGGAGACAGTCCGAGAATGTCCCAGAATGCGCCCGAACCGGTGACGATGCCGTCTTTAAGGTCGATCCGCCACGTGGCCAGGCGTCCGGCAGACAAAGCGAGATCCAGCCACTCCTTCTGAGCCCGAAGCGCTTCGTGCACGGCTCGTCGTCCCGAGATATCGTCGACCACCACGAAAATGGTCTCTGAGAGAACCCCGTCGGGCACGGACAAAGACAGCGTCAGCCGCGCCCAGAATGCCGAACCGTTCTTTCTTAACAGACGCACCTCCGAAGCGAACGAAGCAGAGTCTTTGCCCAGGCCAGCCAGCAATTGCGCCAAGGCGTCACGGTCGTCCGGATGAACGAGTGTCTCCAGCTGCAATTGGGCAAGCTCCTCCTCCGCGTAGCCTGTCATCTCGCTGAGGCGTCTGTTGGATTGCAGCAACTCACCTTTCTCGTTGGTGTTTGCGAACCCCATGGCGGCGCGCTCGAAAGCCCAACGATAGCGGCTTTCGGTTGCTTCGACGGCAGCGAGTCTGGCTTCGGCTACCTCCAGCAGCTCACGCACGTCCTGCCGCAGCCGATGGAATGTCATGGCAATCACGCCACCGGAAATCAGAAGCAGAACGGCGCGCGCCCAGTCTTCGCCGGAGATCTGACCATGCAGTGTGCTTCGTGTCCATAAGCCGGCAGCCACCATCAGGATTGTCGCCGCAAGCGCAGGCCCACGGTCTTCAAGGTAGGAAATGATAATAATAGCTGGAATAAATTCCAGGAAACTCGACCCTTCTCCGATGTGCACTGACGCTGTTGTTTCAAATATCAGCGTAGCAGCCAGTACCGATGCGGAGGCAAGGTGAGTTAGCAGTCTGCCTGATGGGTTCAAATCCGACCTGCGCGACTGCCAGTTCATCGACATAGACTAATACCTTTTGACTAGGCCGTCGAGACTAGAGCAAAAAACGTACAACCTAGTCCGACTGCGGGATTGCCATACCACTATCACAGCGCGCATTTTATCAAACAGGGGCGAACAGACTCATCAGAATATAATGAGTTTCACGATAGTAGGGAGCGCATTTTTTGCGAGCCCTGCGCAAGAAGACTGTTCGTAAATCCCGGACATGTTATTACGGGCTGATGGACCTTTGGGGAGGTTGAAAAATGACTATGATCGATAGATACAGTGATGCCGTTGCAGGAGACCGGTACATCACGACAGGAGCCAAGTATAACGCTGACGCGCAGGTGACGCGGCCGTTATATGCTTATCCTTCAGGTCGTGCATCAGATCGGCTGGAGACAGGGGGCGAGGAACCAAAGAGACGCAGCCTGGAATCCGTCACCGGCATGCTTGATCGCCTCGGCTGTGGTTATCTCGTACTAAACCGCGACAGAAAAGTAATCGAATGGAACGCGGCCGCTCTAACCACGCTGGAGCGCCCCACGCCGGAGCACCCCACGCTGGAGCACAAAGGCGAAGCGGTTGATACAGCCAGTGAGCTTTCGGTAGCCCTAAAACGGCTGGTCGCAAACGTTCCGGCGCCTTTCCTGCCAGGCTCGCTTTCCTGGGTGGTGATCCGCAGCACAGGTGACAGGCCGGTGGTCCTGAAGGAGAACGGTCTTATCGCCCCCGACGGAACGAGCATCGTGGCATTGCTTGGCCGTGTGAACAGGTCGGGGCCAAATCCTCAGACACTGCAAAGGATGTTTGGCTTGACGAGCGCGGAAACGCATCTGGCTCTGCGTTTGGCTCAGGGCGATGCGCCGTTGGAGATCGCCCGCAGTTGGCGGCTCAGCCGCACCACGATCCGCTCACAGCTTGCCTCGCTGTTCGCCAAGACCGAAACAAGACGTCAGGCGGAACTGGTGGCTCTTCTAGGGCGCATTTCGGTCTTGCCATAAATTTTGAGGCCGGCCTGAATCCGGGCGTCCGGGCGTCCGGGCATCCTGCGCACCGACGCAGATCGCCGATGTCGCCGTGATGCCGCTCGCCAACTGGGCTGGTCGGTAAACTGGCATCTAGCAGCGTGGCGTCTATCGCCTCGGCGTGTATGCGCTGTCCATCTTTTCGCCGCGTATCGGCAGCGCCATGTCGTCATCCAGGAGCCGGGTGATCCGGGCAAAGCCCGTAAAAGCCCTTCTTGCTTCCTCGGCAGACATCTGACCTGCCTGTGCCGCAGCGCAGCAGTTCAGCGCGCATTGATACACCGGGCCGCGTCTACCCTTCGGCCAGTGGCGCAAAAACGTCATCGCTTCGCTGACATTGTCGATTTCTTCCACAGGTTCTCCGTGCCCGCGCGCAATTCGCACCGGCGTAAAGAATTCCAGGCGATTCATCTTTTCCTCCGCGTCGATCGCGATGCGTTCGATCGAACCTTATTAAATTCACGGCCAGCCAATTGGTTCCCGGCAAAAACGCCCCACAGGCTTGATAACGGCGGCAGGCCGGCTGGGTGAATCGCCATGTCATCGCCCGAGTTCTTGGCATACGCGGGAACGTTCGGGGGAGTAGTGCATTTCGACATCAGCGAGACCGTTCTGGGAAATGCCAGCCTATGAAAATAGCCCATGTGGCGCCGCTCCACGAATCCGTGCCGCCTCGGCTCTACGGAGGCACGGAGCGCATTGTCTCCTATCTGACCGAAGGGTTGGTCGAGCTCGGCCATGACGTAACTTTGTTCGCCAGTGGCGATACCAGGACCTCGGCAAAATTAGTGCCGTGTCGCGACCGTGCGCTGCGTCTTGACCCAAGCCCGCTGAAATCCGAGACAGCTGCGCACCTTTCGATGCTTTCCGAGGTGAGGAAACGATCTCAAGAGTTTGATATCATTCACTTCCACCTCAGCCATTTCCTGCATTTTTCCTTCTTCGAGCACATCCATGAGCGGACGGTGACGACGCCGCATGGCAGGCTCGACTACGTCGATCTGGCACCGGCCTATAAGCGTTTTCCGCCCTTTCCGATGATCTCCGTGTCCGGCAGCCAACGGACGGGGCTGGCCGACGCCAACTGGCTGGCGACGATCCACCACGGGCTGCCGACCGAACTCTACAAGCCGGTTTTCGCGCCGAGCCCAGGGGAGCCCTACCTCGCCTTCCTTGGCCGGATGTCGCGCGACAAGCGTCCGGATCGGGCCATCGAGATCGCGTTGCGCTCGGGGCTGAAACTGAAGCTTGCAGCAAAGATCGGCGACGACGACCGGGCTTATTTCCGCAAAATGGTCGAGCCGCTGGTCGACGGCGATCGTGTCGATTATGTTGGCGAGATCGAAGAAGACAAGAAGGCGGAATTCCTCGGCAAGGCGGCCGGCCTGGTATTCCCGATCGACTGGCCGGAGCCGTTCGGTCTTGCCGTCATAGAAGCGATGGCCTGCGGCACGCCGGTGCTCGCCTGGAAATCTGGCGCCATGCTGGAAATTGTCGATCAAGGCGTGACCGGTTTTATCGTGGATTCCATGCAAGGCGCGGTTGCCTCGGTGCCCAACTTGCTGCGGCTCGACAGGCGGAAGGTGCGAGCTGTCTTCGAAAGGCGGTTTTCTGCCAGAAGAATGACCCGCAACTACGTTTCCGCCTATGCGCGCCTGATCGGCGCCTCGGCCGAAGCAAGAGCGTCGTGAGCGGCATTACCTCGGGGGACAAAACGAGGGAGATATGTAGAGAATGGCCCAACTCGACGAGCCCAGCCTTGATCCCGCGGCAGCGCTTGCGTCCCTGGACGCTACCGCACCTCGAGAGCCGCATCGGCTGTTCGCCCTCAAGCAGGGCGATTGTTTTGCCGTGGCCGACGCCTACGGCGACATCCGCGGCGCCGGCGACGGTTTCTTCCGTGACGACACGCGAGTGCTTTCCGAATTCCGGCTGACCGTCGGCGACCGGCAGACATCGCTGCTCGGTGCGTCGCTCAGTCAGGACAATGTGCTGTTCACCTCCAACCTGACCAATCTGCCGATGCAGAGCGTCCGCGGCCGGGACATTCCGCAGGGCGCGATCCATATCGAGCGTGTCAGGCTGCTTTGGCAGGACCGGCTGTTTGAACGCATCACCCTTTCCAACTACAGCCAGGAACAGTCCACCATCCGCGTTTCGCTGCATTTTGCCGCCGATTTCCGCGACATGTTCGAAGTGCGCGGCTCGACAAGACCGAAGCGCGGCATGGCCCATGCTGCCAAGACGGATGCGACCTGCGTGCTGCTTCGCTACGACGGGTTGGATGGGCTGGCGCGGATGTCGGCGATATCGTTCTCGCAGGCGCCAGACCAGCTGACGGGCGACCGTGCGGATTTCCTGATTGCCGTGACGAGGCGCAGCCGCAAGATGATCTATGTCGAAGTCGGCCCCGAAATGGCGGAAACGCCGAACCGCGATCGCTTCCGCGCCGCTGCGGCCCGGGCTCGCTTCGGCATGCGGGCCAAGCGCCGCCATGGTGCTACGGTGCACAGTTCCGGGCGCGTCTTCAACGATTGGGTCGAGCGTGCCCGAGCCGATGTGGCGCTGCTGACCACCGAGCTTTCGACCGGACCCTACCCCTATGCGGGCATCCCTTGGTTTTCGACGGCGTTCGGCCGCGACGGCGTGATCTCCGCGTTGCAGATGCTGTGGCTCAACCCGGGCCTGGCGCGAGGCGTGCTGGCCTTCCTTGCCCAGCACCAGGCGACGGAGACGTCGCCGTTCAGCGATTCGCAGCCAGGCAAGATCATGCACGAGACCCGCAAAGGCGAAATGGCGGCGCTGCGGGAGCTCCCCTTCGGCCGCTACTATGGCGGTGTCGACACGACGCCACTCTACATCCATCTCGCCTGCGCCTATGCGGACCGTACCGGTGACATGGCGTTCGTCGACAGCCTGTGGCCGTCGCTCTGCGCTGCGGCTGAATGGACCGAGGAGGCAAGCCGGCCGACCGGCTTCGTCACCTATCAGCGTGCCGCCGAGTCCGGCCTCGCCAACCAGGGATGGAAGGACAGCCACGATTCCGTCTTCCATGCCGACGGCCGAACACCCAGGGGACCGATCGCTCTGGTGGAGGTGCAAGGCTATGCCTTTGCCGCGTTCCGGGGGTTGGCGGCGCTCGCCCGCCGCCGCGGCGAGATCGACAGGGCCGATCATTGGGAGAGCAGCGCCGAGGCCATGCGCGCCGCTGTGGAACGCCATTTCTGGCTGGACGATCTCGGCTTCTATGCCTTGGCGATCGACGGCGCCGGCGAGCCCTGCAAGGTGCGGACGTCTAATGTCGGGCACCTTCTGTATGTCGGCCTCCCCGCGCCGGCACGGGCGCAGATGGTCGCCGACCAGCTGCTTTCGGCGTCCTTCCATTCCGGCTGGGGGCTGAGGACGCTCGCCGACGATGCTGTGTTCTTCAACCCGATGTCATACCACAACGGCTCGATCTGGCCACATGACACCGCCATTTGCGGCGCCGGTCTGGCACGCTTTGGCGAGCGTGAACACGTGATCCGGCTGATGAGCAGCACCTTCGAATCGGCTGTCCACTTCAACATGCGGTTGCCTGAACTGTTCTGCGGCTTTACCCGCGCGCCGGGCGAAGCGCCGATCGCCTATCCCGTCGCCTGCCTGCCGCAGGCATGGTCGGCTGGGTCTGCCTTCATGCTGATGCAGGCCTGCCTCGGCCTCGAGATCGACGGCTGGGACGGAGAAATCCACGTCACCCGTCCCAGGCTGCCGATTGGTATCGACACGCTCACGCTGAGGCACCTTGGCGTTGGCACCAGGAAGGTGGATCTGACATTCCAGCGTGTCGGCGACAGGGTCGTCGCGTTTCTCGCCGAACGGCATGAGGGGTTGGTGCCGCTCGTCGTGCGGACCTAGATTGGCTTTTCGCATGGAACCAACCGCGGGGCTGCAATTAGCGGAACCGATGGCCCGTCCGAGCGTTCCGACGCACGGCAGCTGATTGGCGGCTGCGAATTCGAAAAACAAACAAAAGGGCCACCGACCGGCCGGAAAATCGTTGTTCCAATGTCAGACTTTGGCATAGAGGTACTCTGGGTTCTAATCATTGCAAGCCTTGGCCTTTCCGCTGTTGCCCTGGTGTTCTCGATATCTTACCGGCGCCACATACCGGTGGCCGCATCCTCCACAGGCGATGACGTGGCTTCGGAAGCGGCTCGCACGCTGCTGCGGGAGTTTGAAAAGAATGGCCACTCGGCCGATGCAGCGCTGATCACATGGTCGCCCGACACGTTGCGCAAGATCCTGGCCGACGATCTGCCGGAGACGCAGGTGATCGTCGTATCCAACCGCGAGCCCTACATCCACAACACCAGGGATGATGGCATCGAGCTCCTGGTGCCGGCCAGCGGGCTGGTTTCGGCGCTTGAGCCGATCACCCGCGCCTGTGCCGGCACCTGGATTGCGTATGGCGGCGGAACAGCGGACCGTCTCACCGTCGACGAGAACGACCGGGTTGAGGTGCCGCCTGGCAATCCGTCCTACACGCTGCGCAGGGTCTGGCTGAGCGAGGAAGAGTACCAGGCCTATTATCTGGGCTTCGCCAATGAAGGTCTGTGGCCGCTTTGCCACATCGCCTTCACCCGCCCGATTTTTCGCGCGTCGGATTGGCAGGTCTATGAGGCCGTCAACCGCAAGTTCGCCGATACGGTGGTTGCCGAAGCGCGCAACGAGCGGCCGATTGTGCTGGTCCAGGACTACCACTTCGCGCTCTTGCCGCGCATGATCCGTGAGCGCCTGCCCGAGGCGATCATCATTACTTTCTGGCATATCCCATGGCCGAACTCGGAAGTGTACAGTATCTGTCCGTGGCGTGAACGGATCCTGGAAGGCTTGCTCGGCAGCTCCATCATCGGCTTCCATACGCAGTTTCATGCCAATAATTTCACCGAGAGCGTCGATCGCATCCTGGAAAGCCGGATAGAACGGGCGGACGCGGCGATCTCCTATGGCGGGCAAACGACTCTGGTCCACGCTTACCCCATCTCCATAGAATGGCCGAACGAACTGCTGGCAAGATTGCCGGCTGTCGAGGAATGCCGTGCTCGTGTCCGCCAAAGATTCGGGCTGCCGGCGAACGTCAAACTGTGCGTCGGCGTCGAGCGCCTCGACTACACCAAAGGCATTCCCGATCGCTTTCACGCCTTGGACGAATTGTTCACGCGATATCCCGAATGGGTAGGCAAAGTGGTCTTCCTGCAGGTCGCGGCGCCCAGCCGGGGCACATTGCCGGCCTACCAGCAACTTCATGACGAATGCCTTCGCTCTGCCGAAGAGCTCAACCAGCGCTATGGCGGCGAGAACTACAGTCCCGTCCTGCTTCTCGCCGAACATCATTCGCAGGAGCAGGTCTACGAGATCTATCGCGCCGCCGACATATGCATGGTCACCAGCCTGCATGACGGCATGAACCTGGTGGCCAAGGAATTCGTCGCGGCACGCGACGACGAACAGGGCGTGCTGCTGCTCAGCACCTTTGCCGGCGCTTCGCGCGAACTGCTGGAGGCACTGATCGTCAACCCCTATGATGCGACCATGATGAGCGAGGCGCTGCTGCAGGCGTTGACGATGACGCCGGACGAGCAGCGCGAGCGCATGCGGCCGATGCGCGAAATGCTCCGCGACAACAATGTCTATCGCTGGGCCGGCAGCATGCTGCTGGACGCGGCGCGCCTCCGCAAACGCGGGGTAACCGGCAACGGCGAGCGGCCATCCAACAGCAACAACGTCGTTTCCATCTTCGAGCGGGCCCGAAAGGCGGCGTCGTGACGGACCTTCGCCTGCCGCCGGCCCCCGATCTGCCGGAAGAGCAATGGGCGCTTTTTCTCGATATCGACGGCACCTTGCTGGAACATGCCGCCCATCCCGACGCCGTCTTCGTCGGTGATGAACTGCGTCAGCTTCTCGGAAATATCGAGCGAAGGCTGGGCGGCGCCCTCGCCTTCATCACCGGGCGTTCGGTCTCTGCCGTGGACAGATTGTTTCATCCCCTGAAGCTGCGCGTTGCCGGGCTGTACGGCCTCGAGCATCGGTTGACGGCGGACGGTCAAGTCGAGCTTGCCGACGCTCCGGCGGATATCGCGGCCCTTGCCGACGAGATTGAGGCCGAACTCGGTGGTGGCAAGGTCTATATCGAGCGCAAGGGGCCGGTCTTGGCCATCCATACCCGCGCTGCGCCGCAACTGCTTGCCCGGGCAACACAGCTTGTCGAACAGGCATTGTCGCAGCTTCCGCCCGGGTACCGCGTGATTGCGGGAAACGCGGGCGTGGAACTCATGCCGCTGGAAGCCGTCAAAGGAGCTGCCATCCGGCGTTTCATGGAAATCCAGCCCTTTGCCGGCCGGCGGCCCGTATTCCTCGGCGATGACACCTCGGACGAAAACGGTTTCGAGGCAATAAACGAGGCCAACGGCATCTCTATCCGCGTGAAGCCGCGCGGGCCGACGGTTGCAAGCTATGTTCTCGACGACGTGACCGAGGCAATAGCCTGGCTCGAGGCCAATTTCGGCGCGGCGCGGGTATCCTGATCGCGATCCCGGCGATCATCCGACAGGCTCGCGTAATGCCTGATCCCATGAATCAATCGATCTTCCCGTCCACGATGTGAATGCGGCGGTCCATGCGCGCCGCCATGTCGAGATCATGCGTGACTGCCACGACGGTCTTGCCGCGCTCGCGCACCAGATTCTCAAGGATTGCGAAGACCTGCTCGGAGCTCTTGCTGTCGAGGCTCCCCGTCGGTTCATCGGCGAGGATAAGTGGCGGGTCGTTGGCGAGCGAACGTGCCACCGCGACGCGCTGACGCTGGCCACCCGAGAGTTGGTCAGGCCGTTTGTCGAGATGTTCGCCGAGCCCCAGGGACGACAGCAGCTCACCGGCCCGTTCGCGCATCTGAGGCCGCGCCAGCCGGCCAAGCTTGCGCATCGGGATTTCGACATTTTCGCGTGCCGTGAACTCCGGCAGCAGAAAGTGGAACTGGAACACGAAGCCCAGCATCGAAAGCCTGGTCCGCGCGCGCTCCCTTTCATTCATCGGCTCGGCGTCGCGGCCGCCTATCGTCAACGTCCCGGCGGTCGGCCGGTCGAGCAGCCCGAGCAGATAGAGCAATGACGATTTTCCGGAGCCGGAGGGACCGGTGACGGCGACGAATTCTCTTTCGTTGATCGCCAGCGTGATGTCCTTGACCAGTGTGACGGGAACCGTCTCGGGCAACACGCGCGTGAGTTTCTCGGTCTCGATGAGTGCGCTCATGACGCGCCTCTGATGATCTCGACGGGGTTCAGGCGCGCCGCACGACGCGCCGGCAGGTAGCCAGCCACTGCCGCCGAGCCCAACGCGAAAGCCGACGCGATGACGTAGTGCATCAAGCTCCAGGCGATCGGCAGCCGGGTCATCTCCTGTCCGGTCGCGGCGATCTCGAAACGCACCAGCGACTGCGCATAGGTCATGGAGACGCCGAGCAGCCCGCCGAGCACGGAGCCGGCAGCGCCGATCGCGACGCCTTCCAGCAGAAAGAGCCGGCGCATGTCGGACTCCGGGAAGCCAAGCGACTTCATGATGGCGATGTCGCGCGCCTTTTCGTGCGTGATGGTGGAGATGATGTTGTAGATGCCGAAGCCGGCGACCAGCATGATCGCGCCGACAACGGTGTACATGATGACGTTGCGCACGACGAGCGCTTCGAGGATCGATTCATTGGCCTCCTGCCACGCCACCGCCTTGTAGCCCAGTTCGGCCTCGGCACGCCGCGCCACCGCCGGAGCGCGGTCGGGATCGTCGAGCTTGATGCGGATCTCGTTGATGGCGTTCGGACGCGCCGAGAGGATCTGCGCGTTTTTCAGAAGCACATAGGCCTCGCCTTCGTCACGCGCGGTGGTGCCGGTGTGGAATAGGCCAGCGATCTTGAAGTTGCGCGTCAGTCCCTCGGCGGAGACCGCCGTTATCGTGTCGCCGAACCCGGCGCCGAGCCGGCTCGCCATCGTGTCGCCGATGAGCACATTGTTGCCGCCCGCGGCAAGCGCCGAGAAGCTGCCTTCGACGAAGTTTCCGACAATCGGCGACACGCCGGGCTCGCGCTCCGGTTCGATGCCAATGATCGCCGCGCCGACTTCGCGGCTGGAAAAACGGATCACACCCTGCGTCTTGAGGCTTGCCGCGAACCGGCCGGGAATCCAGCTCTCCAGCCAGGAGGTTGCGGCGGTCGGGTTGATGATGCCGCGGCGATCGTCGCGCGGCCTGAGCCCGGAAATCGCCACGGTCGCGAAGGCATCCTCGGCTGGCTGACGGCGGGCCGTGCGCTGCTCGTCGGTGATGTCGACATGCGGCATCGTGTCGACGAGCTGCCTGACGAAATCGTCCTGCCCACCCTGCATAAGCGCCGCCATGGCGATGGAGAATCCGACGCCGACCGCAACGCCGATCACGGCAACCAGCGTCTGGCGACCGCGGCCGGCAATATGCGTGAGGGCGATGTCGAAGATGAGCGGCATCGTCATCACTCCCGGGCGCCGGTGATGCTCACGCGCGCGCCGTCGCTGAGGTCGGCGGGATAGGGCGAGATGACGCGAGCCTTCTCATCGAGCCCCGACAGAACCTCGATGCCATTGGTGCCGCGAATGCCGGTTCGGATTTCACGTCGTCGGCCCTTGTCGCCTTCGACGACGAACACCTTGTTCCCGTCCACAGCGACGGACGGGATCAACAGCGCATTTTTCGAAACGCGGATGACGATGTTCACATCGGTCGACATTCCGATACGCAGCGGCGTATTGTCCGGCAGGCGGAAACGGACGCGATAGGTCTTCGTCACCGGATCGCCCTTGGGTGTGATGCTGTCGACCGCCGCTTCCAGGTTCTGCTGGCGGAACGCGTCGGATTTAAGCAGCGCGCGCTGGCCGACCTCGACCCGGGGTATGTCCTCCTCGTTGACTTCGGCGACAACCAGGAGCGGCCTCGGCTCGCCGACCCAGAATAACACCGTGCCGAGCTCGGCGACCTCACCCACCTCGCCGTCCTGCCTGAGCACGACGCCGGCGCTCGGCGCACGCAACACGTAGGAGTCAAGTCGCGCCTTCTGTCCGGCGACCAGCGCTTCGATCTGGCCGAGCTCGCTCTGCGCACGATCGAGAGCCTGCTGGCTCGCCGCACGCCTTTCGGCAAGCACCGTCAGCCGCCGGAGCTCTTCCTGGGCAAGCGCTTGACGCGCTTCGAGTTCGCCAAGCACGGCACGGGCCTCGCCGTCGTCGAGCCTGGCGAGCACGTCGCCTTGTGCAACCCTCGACCCCTCGCAATTGCATTGCTCGACGATCCTTTCGCGAACCACCGGAGTTACCTTGGCCCAGGTTCGCGGCTCGACGGAGCCACTCGCGTAAACGATTTCCGCCGCGTCGCCGCGTTGTGGCGTCACCACCGAAACCTTGGCCGGTTGCCAAAGAGACCAGGCGCCGAAAGCAGCCGCGGTCGCGACAACAACGATGCCGACAGTCCAGCGTATCCGTCGCAAGAGACTCTCCTTCATGATCGAATCCGAATGTCCTGCGGTGACAGATAATAGCACCAGACCGACCGTCGGTCTATAAAAGTTGCAAAAGATTCCGGTTCGTGCTCCTCTTACCCACCTGCACTTTGTGAGGTTCGATTTGCCACGAGTGATAAAGTCGCCGGAGATACGATCCGCCGAGCTCCTCGACTGCGCCCAGCAGCTTTTCTTCGAGCGTGGCTACGACAACACGACGGTGAACGACATCATCCGCGAGGCCGGCCTGTCGAAGGGCGCGTTCTACCACTATTTCGCATCGAAAGAGGCCCTGCTGGAGGCGCTCGCCACACGTCTCGCCCGCGACAGCTTCACCGAGTTGCAGCCCGTGCTCGACGATCCCTCACTCGATGGGCTTGGCCGGCTCAATGCGCTGTTTGCCGGCTCGCGGCGGCTGAACGTCGAGCTTGCCCCGCAATTGCGCAAGACATTTTTCGTCCTGTTCCGGCCCGAGAACCTTGCCCTCTTCCATCGGGTCGACCAGGCGGCCAGGGAATTGGCCATGCCGATAATCACCGATCTGCTCAGGAAAGGCAGCGCCGAAGGCATCTTCGACGTGCCCGACCCGGAAGCCTTCGCCGAGATGTTCTTGCAGCTGCGGCTGATCTTTCGGGATGTAATGCACCGCGCCCTGCTGAAGGCCGAGCAGGGCAATATCGACGAGGCGGCGCGGCTGCTCGACGATCGGCTGCGGCTCTACGGCATCGCAATCGACCGGCTTTTGAAGCTGCCCGATGGAACGATAGAAGCAGCGCAACCCGGGTTTGCCCGGGCTTTCCTCGAATCAGGCCCGTGAACCGCCGAACCAGGCCAGCGATTCGTTATCCCGTATTTGCCCATGCGCCGACAAGGGGCGGCAGCATAATGCACATCTGCTGTTCGACAGCCTCGCTGCGCAGTCGCTCGGCGAGCGTATCGACCTTCACTTCGGCGGCGGTCGCGGCGCCGACGGACTCGGCCATCGGCAGCAGGCTGCGCAAGGTCTCGGCAATGTAGTCGTAGATCGGCGAGTCGGGCCCGCTACCGGCGAGGCCGGCGGAATTCATTTGCGGCGCCGGCAGCCCTGCGCCGGCGAAGACCATCGGTAGCCTGCCACCCATGTCGACCTCGAAACCCGCCCGCTCGATCGTCTCGATAATCCAGCCGCGGCATTTGCTGAACAGCGGCGCCTCTGGAAAACTGCGGGTGAGCGGCATCGCCATTTCCTGGAAGGCGACGATGCCGCCCGGCCGAAGAAACCCGACAAGCCTGCGCAGGGTTGCAACGGGATCGGGCAGATACATCAGGACGAGCCTGCCGATCACCGCATCGAAAGTCTCGTCGGGCGAGAATGTATCAAGCTCGCCTGCGGTAAAGCGTGTCCAGTAACACTGACCGGATTCGGTGGCGCGCCGCTCGGCAATGTCCACTGCCCCCGCCGAGCGATCGACGCCGAGCACTCTTCCCGAGGGCCCGACCAGCTTCCCGGCCAGCAAGGAGACGTCGCCGACGCCGCAGCCAATGTCGAGCACGCGCATGCCCGGTCCTATCCCCGCGCGGCGCAGGAACTGCTCGGTAAGGTCGTGAATGAGCGCTCCCTGCAGTTCCAGGCGCTGGAATTCGCGTTCCGTGTAGCCCAAGGCATAGGGACGCGGATCCGCGGTGCCCTGATCGCGGTCGATCTTCGGCGCGTGCGGAGCAAGCCGATTGTCCATTACAAGCAGATTGTCCATAATTTGACTCCTGATCGATTACTGGATTTGACTCCCGATTTGCCTGATCGCCGGGCAGCCATCTGGCCGCCCCATCTGGCCGCCCCGGGTTGGACCGTCATGATCGTCGATCAGTGCAACAACGTGATTTCCGGAATCGGGAATTGCGTTACATCTGAAACAGGCGGCCGTGTCTGACGTGCCGCACGGGCGCAGAACACCCCTGCCCCGGACTTTCGGCGGCGACTACGTCTTCGGACGCGGCTACCGCTTCGGCGCCTGCGGCACGAACACAATATGCGGTGTCTTCGGCGGACGATCGGGCGGCACATAGTCCGGAACCGGCGTATCGTCTGCCGGCAGCGAAAGCACATATCGGTAGATGGCGCGCAGGTCGGCCTCGGTCATGGCACGCAGGTTGAACCACGGCATAGGCGGGCGCGTCTCGACTGTACGCGCTGCCCGTACCCAGTCGTCCTCGCCCATGGTTCGCAAAAGCTGACGAAGATTCGTCGGGTAGGTCGTTCCCCACGGCCCATTGAAGCCAAGAGAGTCGCCGATCAGCCATCGATCCTCGGGAACGTCGCCGGCCTTCTCCAGATAACCGGGCGTGTGGCAGTCGTTGCAGCCGCCGATTTTCACCAGGTATCGACCCCGCTCGATCGAACCGGTCGCCGCCGCCGCATCCGTCTCGCTTGGGTCGAGCTTTACGGCGGCGAGTAGCCCGCTCAGGCCAAGGGCGGTAATTCCGATGAGAGCCCATCGTGTCATCAGCTTCTCCTATCGGTTTTCCACTTTTTCCTATCCCTGGTCTTCTCGCGGTCGGAATATCGAAGGGCCCGGCTACAGGTTGATTTCAGCCAGGCGGAATTTTGGTTACGGCTGTAACGAGGAACCCGGCCGACCGTGATCAGCCTGAATGCAGATGGCGGGCAAGGCATTGTGCAACAGAGGCCGACAGCAGCGGCTTCTTGATGACTTCGCTTATGCCGGCCGCCGTCAGTTGACGCGATCGGAGCGTGCGGCCGTAACCGGTCATCAGGACAATTGGCAGGTCAGACCGAATCTCATGCAACTTGCCGGAGAGCTCGACCCCTGTCATGTCAGGCATGACCTCGTCCGTCAGCACCAGGTCGAAGCGCCCCGGATCGGCACGGAAGGCATTGAGAGCCGCAGGGCTGCGGTCGAACCCGACCGGCTCGTAGCCAAGCGCGGCGAGCATCTCCTCGGCAAGCTGCATCAGCGGCTTATCGTCATCGACAACCAGGATCGTCTCGCCTTTGCCATACTCGACCGGAACCTCGGTGGCCTCGCCTTCGCCCTCATCCGCTTGGGCTGAAGCGGGTTCAATCTCAGGAAAATAGATCTCGAAGGTGGTGCCTTGGCCCAGTTGGCTCTTCACGTCCACCGCCCCTCGATGTGCCGCCACAATGCCGTGCACCGTCGACAGGCCGAGCCCGGTGCCGTGCCCTGCCGGCTTGGTCGTGAAGAACGGCTCGAAGATGCGCTCGAGAGTCGCCTGATCCATGCCGCTGCCGGTGTCCCTGACGGCAAGGCGGATATAACGGCCGGCAGGCAGGTTGCCGTGCGACAACGCCTGCGCCTCGACAATCTCCGTCATGTCGAGGGCGATCTCCAATACGCCGCGGCTGTTCATCGCCTGCGCCGCGTTGGTGCCGAGATTCATCACCACCTGCTGAAGCTCGGTCGGATCGCCCGTCATCGCGGCATCCGCGGCTGCAAGATGCGTCTCCACCGCAAGCGTGGCGGGGAACGAGGCGCGCAGCAGATCGACTGCCTCCGCAATCACGGGCTGCACCCGCAGCGCGTGATGCTGCCGCTCGCGGCGACGGCTGAAGGCAAGGATCTGCTCCGTGACGTGCTGCGCCCGCCTGCCGGCCTTCATGATCTGCTGGACGTAGCCCCGCGCACGAGACTCCTTCAGCAGCACCACCAGCGCCATCTCGCCATAGCCGAGGACGGCGCTGAGAATGTTGTTGAACTCGTGCGCTATGCCGCCGGCCAGCGTTCCGATTGATTCCAGCCGCTGCGATTGGTTGAGCCGCGCCTGCAGCGCCTCGCGTTCGCATTCGTTGTGTTGGCGCGCGATGGCATTGGCGAAGATCTCGGCGGCGGTGCGCAGCAGCGCGATGTCGTCGTCGGTCCAATGCTTTTCGTGCGTTACGCCATCGAGAGCCAGAAAACCCAGCCGCTCGCCGGCATGCCACATCGGTATGCACAGCCACGATCGAATTTGATGCGCCTGCAGGCATGCCTTCTCCCGCCCCTCGGGAAGCTCGCCGACGAGGGGGACGTCGATGCAGCCTTGCCGTTCGTGGTCCGCGAGCGTCCAGCGTGAAGCCAGCTCGATCATTTCGTTCGGCAGGCGGGCCATCGAGCTTCCGCTCGGATGGCGGTAGAAATAGCCGCCGGAAAGATCGGCATCGTATGTGCGGCTGACGAAAATCTGGGCGCCGTCGAGCCCGGCATGTTCCACCAGGCGCGCGAGGCCCTTGCTGATCCCGGCCCGGATACGATCACGCGGCAGATTGATGAACTGTGTCGAGATCGAAGCGATCAAGCCTTCGAATTCCAGCCGCTCGCGCAGGATCCGCGCATTGTGGCGCAGGCGGGCGAACAGGTAAGCCACATAGCCCACCAGGACCAGCGCCGCGGCGTAGAGCAGCGTCTGGAACCGCGCAGCCCGTGCCGCGGCGCGCCCATGCACATCGAGATACAGGTCCTGCAGAGCGCGGGCCCGTTCGCTCGTTGGCGCAGCCTGCAGGCGGGAGACGAGCTCGTCGACCGCCGGAAGCCTGGTGACGATAAGCCGGCCGTGGGAGACAAGTGAGCGGACATCGCTTGCAGACACGGCATCGACGGAGGGTCTGGCCAGCCGGTCAAGCGAGGCGGTCACTGCCCTTGCCGCCTCCGGCCGGGGATCGCTGATGAACCGCGACATGGCGATCATCAGAGCTCCGATTTCGACCGCTCGAAGGCCGTCGCCCTCGCTCGTGAGCCGACCGCTCATATAGTTGAAATAGTTCAACGAGTTCTGCAGCAGCGCGTTGTCCGACTTGAACGCCTCGACGAGCGTTTCCTCGTCGCGAACCGCGGCGATGACCTCGGCAATCCGCCGCTCGATGTCCGCCCGTGCTTCGCCGCTTGCGACGTCGCTCGCAGCCGGCAGCGTCCGCGTCGCCTCGTTCAGGTTCTCGATCGACCGCACAAGCGGATCGTAGCTGCGCAACAGCCCTGCCCGTGCCCGCAACACGTCGCGCTGCAGGGCAGCGTTATAGAGGATGACGGTCCTGAGAGCGTCGAGCGTGCGTTCGTGGCGCGCGGCATCAGGAGCCGCGCCCTGCAGCAGCAGGTAGGTGAGGACAATGAGCAGGCAGGCGACGACCGGCGCCAGGATGGGTAGCGACTTCATTGCGGCAGACGATCGGTTGCGCTGGTCAACGGTTGGCCGCGAAATTCGCCCGTCAGCGTCGCAAGGAACTTGACGATGAGATCGGCATCGCGCTGGTCGAGCTGCCGGCCGAGCTGGCTTTGCGCCATGATCTTCACTGCGTCTGCGAGGGATGCGGTACGGCCGTCGTGGAAATACGGCGCCGTCACCGCGACATTGCGCAGGCTGGGAACGCGGAAGACATGGCGGTCGCTCTCGACGCCGGTAATGGCGAAGCGGCCGAGATCCGCCTGGGTCACGTTTTTCTGACCGGCGAAGGGATTGCGAAAGATGCCGAACTTCTGAAACAGATTGCCGCCGACATTGGCGCCCTGATGGCAAGCGATGCAGCCATACGCCTTGAACAATTGATAGCCATGCTCCTCGTCCGCCGTGATGGCGTCGTGCTCGCCCTTGAGATAGCGGTCGAAACGAGCGTTGGGCGTAATCAGCGAGCGTTGAAAGATGGCCAGGGCGTCGAGCACATCCGTCCGGCCAGGGGCCGCGCCGTAGAGCGTCACGAATCGCCGCGAATAGTCAGGGTCGGAGCGCAGTTTCGGCAGCAATTCTTCCCAACTCGTGTTCATCAGCCTGTCGTCGAGCAGGACTGCCTCGTTCTGCTGCTCGACAGTCCGGAAGTTGCCGCGCCAGTTCAGCCGGAAATTGAGTGCTGCGCTAAAAACGGTCGGCGCGTTGAAATCGAGCTGCCCGCCATCCGCCGCCGTGGAACGCGCCCTGCCGTCGTCGCCGCTGAGATCGAGCCTGTGGCAATCGCTGCAGGCGATGACATCGTCATGCGACAGCCGGACATCGTTGAACAGGCTCTCGCCGAGCGCGATCTTCGCCTGGTCGGAAGGACCAGTGCCCGTTATCGGAGCAATCGGCTCGCCGATCGGAGGGGCCGGCTGATTGACCAGGGCCAACGCAAACGGTGCCGCCGCTGCCAGGCAAAGCGGAACCAAAAGCCCCGCCCGAAGCTTACCAATCTGCTCATACGCCATCGAGTGAGCCTGTGGTATCCGATCACGAAGATTATCGGTGCTTACCAACAAATCGCCGATAATCAGCGTTAAGTCCAATAAAGCAACGGCTCGGTCATGGGTTCCATACCTGCGGACGGTCTGAGATGTCAGCCGAACAGAACACTCGCCACGAAGAGCAGTCGAAAGGCACAATCGAACAGGCAGCGGCAGCCAAGCATATTCTTGTCGTCGATGACGACCCCGAAATTCGCGAGATGCTCACCAATTACCTGGAGAGCGAGAATTTTAGGGTCAGCGCGGTTGCCGACAGCCGGGCCATGTCGCGCGTCTTTAGTGAAAGACCGGTAGACCTGGTGCTCCTCGACATGCGGCTTGCCGATGAGGACGGGTTTGAAGTCCTGCGGCAACTCGGCAGTCCACCGGAAGCGCCGCCCATCATCATCATCACCGGCCACAGGCGCGACGAGGTGGATCGGGTCGTCGGCCTGGAGCTCGGGGCTGACGATTACATCACCAAGCCCTTCAGCCTCAGGGAACTGCTTGCGCGCGTTCGCGCCGTGCTGCGGCGATCAGGGTCGACGCGCCAGCAATCGCCGGGCAAGAAGCCCAAGCGCTACCGCTTTGCCGGCTGGGAACTCGACATGCGGATGCGGCGCCTGAGGTCGCCCGCCGGCGAAGCGACGCCGCTGACCGCCGGCGAATTCAACCTGCTGGCAGCCTTCCTGCAATCGCCGCAACAAATCCTGAGCCGCGAGCAGCTTCTCGCTGCCAGCAGGATTCACGACGAAGAGGTGTTTGACCGCAGTATCGATGTGCAGATATTGCGACTGCGCCGCAAGCTCGAGGCCAGCCCGAGCGAGCCGAAACTCATTGTCACCGAGCGGGGCGCTGGCTACGTCTTCGCTGCCCCGGTCGAGGTGCTGTGACCTTTCGAGGTGCTGTGACGTTGCCGACGCCCCGTAACTGGCAGGGGTCAAACAGGGACGTTCATCGCCTCAACGAATGCACGCTAGCAACATTGCCGCCGCCTATCGGCAGAGCCATGTCTTCGTCGAGCAAGCGCGTGATGCGGGCGAAGCCGGTAAAAGCCTTCCTTGCTTCCTCTGCCGACATCCGGCCCGCCAGAGCCGCGGAGCAGCAATTTACTGCGCATCGGTAGACTGGCCCACGCCGGCCGGCTGGCCATTTACGCAAGAACTCCATCGCTTCGGCTACGCTATCAACTTCTTCGGCAGGACTTTCCTGCCCGCGCGAAATACGCACAGGCGTAAAGAATTGCAGGCGATCCATTGTTTCCTCCCGGTCGATCGCTATGGGCCTGATCGAACCTTTGAACTTGCTGCTGACCATGTGGCTTCCGGCAAACAGAACCCGATGATGAAAAAAGTCGGGCCAAAAACGAAGTCTTTCACATCACTCGACCGAAAGCGAATCACCAAACGTGACGAACATGTGACGAACCGTTGCCCGCCGATAAGCGCGGTTCTCATTGAATATCTTTAAGGTCAAAGCCGGCAAATCAACCGGTTGCGGGTTCCCTGGCGTCAAGTTTAACCTGCGCAGCCAACGCGTGGAGGCGCGCGGCAAACAACGGGAGGACATCGCAGTGACTATACAAGGCGCATCACCCGATCTGTACAATGAAGATCTCGCTCCAGCGAAGGTTCGAAACTGGGGGCCGTTCTCGATCTTCAACGTCTGGACGTCGGACGTCCACAGCCTCTGGGGCTACTATCTCGCGGCAAGCCTGTTCCTGTTCTGCGGTGGCTTCGTCAACTTCATCATCGCCATCGGCATCGGTTCGCTGATCATCTACGTGCTGATGAACATGGTCGGCTATGCCGGCGTGAAGACCGGAGTGCCCTACCCCGTGCTTGCCCGCGCATCCTTCGGCATCTGGGGCGCCAACATACCGGCACTAGTGCGCGCCATCGTCGCCTGCTTCTGGTACGGAGCACAGACTGCGGCCGCGTCCGGCGCGATCGTAGCGTTGCTGATCCGATCGCCGTGGTTCGCCGACTTCAACCAGAACACCCATTTCCTCGGGCACACCGGCCTGGAGGTGATCTGCTTCGCGGTGGTCTGGGCGCTGCAGCTGCTGATCATCCAGAAGGGCATGGAAACGGTGCGCCGGTTCCAGGACTGGGCCGGACCGGCAGTATGGGTGATGATGCTGATCCTGGCGATCTATCTCTGCGTCAAATCCGGAACCTTCGCTTTCACGAGCGACATCCCGATGGACGTGCTGCTCGAAAAGACCAAGGATGCGGGCGTACCCGGCACGCCGGGCTCGTGGACTTCGCTATTCGCGGTGGCGGCGATCTGGGTGACCTATTTCTCAGCGCTCTATCTCAATTTCTGCGATTTCGCCCGCTATGCGCCGGACAAGGCATCGCTGCGCAAGGGCAACATCTGGGGCCTGCCGGTCAACCTCATCCTGTTCTCGCTGGTCGCCGGCGTCACCACGATTGCCGCTTTCGACGTCTATGGCGAGGTGCTGCTGCATCCCGACCAGATATCGGCCAAGTTCGACAGCTGGTTCCTGGCGGCGCTCGCCGCCTTGACCTTCGCTGTAGCGACGCTCGGCATCAACGTGGTGGCAAACTTCGTGTCGCCGGCATTCGATTTTTCCAACGTCTTTCCACGGCAGATCGACTTCAAGAAGGGCGGCTATATCGCGGCGCTGATCGCGCTGGTGCTCTACCCCTTTGCGCCATGGGAAGGCAGCGCTGCCACCTTCGTCAACATCGTCGGCGCGACGATGGGGCCGATCTTTGGTGTCATGATGGTCGACTATTACCTGATCCGGAAGGGCGAGGTCGACGTCGAGGCCCTCTACAGGGAAGACGGCGAGTTCCGCTTCCAGAACGGTTGGCACGTCAACGCCTTCGTCGCCGCAGGCATCGGCGCGATCTTCTCCTCAGTCCTACCGAACTTCACCAACTGGTTGCCGGCGTGGTGGGGAGTCTATGGCTGGTTCTTCGGCGTGGCTATCGCCGGTGTCATCTACTATGTGCTGCGCACGATGGCACTCGAAGCCAGAGCCAGAACGGCGAAAGCTTGATCACAATAATTTCCCCTTCTCCCTGGGAGAAGGGGAAGCCCTACCCGCCGACCATTTCGGCCAGCCTGCGCACGGTATTCCAGTTGCGAGAGGTACCGACGCCGAGCCGTTTGTGACTTACCGCCGCAAGCAGCCGCGAGCTTGGCGTCTCGCGCGAAAAGAACATCCAAATGTCACCGCCGACGGCCTGCATCCTTTCATCCTCGCCGATATAGGCCTCCAGCGCCGCGACGGCCTCAGCGGGAACAGGCTTGCGCATCACGCGCACCGCTACCTGATCCGCGGCGGCAGCCGATTCGGCGGGAAACGGATTGCCGGCCGCAAGCTTCAACCAGTCGTCCGCACGGCGCACGATGATGTCGACATGGCGGCCGAAGGTCTTTTGGAACGCGGTTTCCAATCGGCGCTCCAGCGCGGCAATGTCTGTTTCTTTCGTCTCGAACACCAGATTGCCGGTCGCCACCAGCGTGCGCGGGTTGTTCAGCCCCAGGGCTTCTGTCATGGCCCTGAGATCGGACATGACGACACGCCGCCCCTCGCCCAGGACGATGCTGTAAAGCAGAGCGACGTAGGTTTGCATCGCTGCCTATCTCTTAGACCAGGCGGCTCTGCTCCACCGCCGCCTCGATGAAGCTGGCAAACAGCGGGTGCGGGTCAAGTGGCCGGCTTTTCAGCTCGGGATGATATTGCACGCCGATGAACCAGGGATGGTCGGGATATTCGACCGTTTCCGGCAGCACGCCGTCCGGCGACATGCCGGCAAAGACCAAGCCGCAATCCTCTAGCCGCTCCTTGTAGTCGACATTGACCTCGTAGCGGTGGCGGTGGCGCTCGGAAATCTGCGTATCGCCATAGATTTCGGCGATCTTCGAGCCCTTGGCCAGGTCCGCCTGATAGGCACCGAGCCGCATGGTGCCGCCGAGATCGCCGGTTTCCCTGCGCTTCTCCAGCATGTTGCCTTTCAGCCATTCCGTCATCAGGCCGACGACCGGTTCCTCGGTCGGACCGAATTCGGTCGACGAGGCATGCTTGACGCCGGCCAGCGAACGCGCTGCCTCGATGCAGGCCATCTGCATGCCGAAGCAGATGCCGAAATACGGCACTTTTCGCTCGCGGGCGAACTTCGCCGCAAGGATCTTGCCTTCCGCGCCGCGCTCGCCAAAACCGCCGGGGACCAGAATGCCGTGGACCTTTTCCAGCCACGGCGCCGGGTCTTCTTTCTCGAATATCTCGCTCTCGATCCAGTCGAGCTTGACCTTGACGTGGTTGGCGAGACCGCCATGCGACAGCGCCTCGATCAGCGATTTGTAGGCGTCCTTGAGGCCGGTATATTTGCCGACGACGGCGATGGTCACCTCGCCTTCCGGGTTGTGGATACGTTTGGACACCGCTTGCCAGGGCTCCATCCGTGGCTTGGGCGCCGGATCGATGCCGAAAGCGGCGAGCACTTCCGAATCCAGCCCTTCATTGTGATAGGCCATCGGCACGTCGTAGATGTGCGGCACGTCGAGCGCCTGGATGACAGCGCTCTCGCGCACATTGCAAAACAGCGACAGTTTGCGGCGCTCTTCCCTGGGGATGGGGCGGTCGGCGCGGACCAGCAGAATGTCGGGCGCGATGCCGATACCTCGCAATTCCTTGACCGAATGCTGGGTCGGCTTGGTCTTCAATTCGCCCGCCGTTGGAATGTAGGGCATCAGCGTCAGGTGCACATAGACGGCGTTGTTGCGCGGCAGGTCGTTGCCAAGTTGGCGGATCGCCTCCAGAAACGGCATCGCCTCGATGTCGCCGACGGTGCCGCCGATCTCGCACAGGACGAAGTCATAGTCGTCATTGCCGTTGAGGATGAAATTCTTGATCTCGTCGGTGACGTGCGGAATGACCTGCACGGTGGCGCCAAGATAGTCGCCGCGTCGCTCGCGCTCGATGATGTTCTTGTAGATGCGACCCGTGGTGATGTTGTCCTGCTGGTTGGCCGAGCGGCCGGTGAAGCGCTCATAATGGCCAAGATCGAGATCGGTCTCGGCGCCGTCATCCGTCACGAAGACTTCGCCATGCTGGTATGGCGACATCGTGCCGGGATCGACATTGAGATAGGGATCAAGCTTCTTGATGCGCGCGCGATAGCCTCGCGCCTGCAAGAGAGCCCCAAGGGCCGCTGCAGCGATGCCTTTTCCGAGTGAGGAAACCACGCCGCCTGTGATGAATACATATCGCGCCATGGGAGTCATCGCTTAACGCGGCCGAATTGATTCCGCCAGAGAAAAAACCGCCGCGAAGGCTTTTTCCAGAGAAGGCGCCGTGGTGATGCTCGAACCAAAGCAAAAGGGCCGGCGAGGCCGGCCCTTTTGTTTGACCCGTCGAGGTATCAGATGATGACGACCTTGGTGCCCACTTTCACCCTGCGGTAAAGGTCCATGACGTGCTCGTTGATCATGCGGAAACAGCCGTTGGAGGAACTCGTCCCGATCGTCTGCGGCGCAATGGTGCCGTGAATGCGCAGATGGGTGTCCTTCTTGCCGTCGTAGAGATAGATGGCGCGCGCGCCGAGCGGGTTATCGCCGCCGCCGGGCATGCCGTCCTTGTACCGGCCGTAATTCTTTGGCTCACGCTTCTGCATGTCGAGCGTCGGGATCCAGCGGGGCCATTCCTGCTTGTCGCCGACGGCGACCGTGCCCTTGAACTGCAGGCCGTCACGACCGACCGCAATCGCATAACGGCGGGCGGTCCAGGAGGATTCGACGAGATAGAGGCGACGCGCACTCGTATCGATGACGATGGTGCCGGGGCTATAGCCGGTGAACTCGACCTCTTGCGGCACGAACTCCGGCTTCACCTTGAACTGCTTCCTGGATTCCTTCCTGGCGAGCGCGGCATCGAGAGCGCGGGTCTCGGGGAGCAGCGACATCGACGAGGATGTGCCGCCGAACAGGCCGGCGAACAGCCCGACTCGCTGCGGCTTCTGTCCGACCGGCTCGCTGCGCAATTCCCCGTTGTTGCCGGTCAGCGCGACGTTCACGGCCTCGGCGGGAATTGCCTCGGCCGACTGGATTGCTGCGATGGGTTGCACCGGTTCGATGATCTTGACCGGCCTGGCATCGGCCAGCCTGGCCTGGCCAGCGGACTTATCCTTCCTGGCGAGGCCCTTCCTGGCAAGAAACGCCTGCCGTTCCGCATCCGACCTGGCTTTGGCCGCCGCGCGCATCGCCAGCTTTCTTGCCTCGATCGCCTTTGCGCGAGCAGCCTGCTTGTCAGCCGCGATCTTGGCTTCGATCTTCCTGATCTGGGCAAGATCGGCCGGGCTTGGGTCTTTTTTCTTCTTGAGGAGCCTTAGTTGCGCCGTATCGCTTTTGGCGGCGACGTTGACGACGTCTGTTGTGATTGCAGGGGCCGAATTGCCCGCCGGCATGGCCGCGTAAGCGGGCGCACCAATGCTGAGCACGGCCCAAAGGCCGGCTAAAATGAAGCTGCGAAGCTGCATGGCGAAGATCCGATCGTTCAATGCTTGTTGCCACGGCGTCGCCCGGCGTCCCCCAAGGACCCCGAAAGTGCCGCGCGCAATCTATAATCGATTAATCGGAGACGCCTCAAGCGCCCTGGCGTGCCGCGCCCGGTCGAATCCTCGCCATTGTGCGGCATTTGCCGCGACTGTGTTCAAACAACAACAGATCGCGGCGCCGGACGTTAGCTGATTACTGGTTTGGAACCTGCGGCGTTACTGGCAGGGTGGCGCCGTTTGTGGCCGGCGGCGTCGTCGAATCGGCCGCTGGCGGTGCAGCGGGAGCCGGGGCTGCGGCATCATTGCCGGAAGGCGGTGTTGGCGCCGTATTGCCGGACGGCGGTGTCGGCGTCGTGGTGCCAGGCAACTGGTCGAGCACGCCGCCCCCGCCGTTCGTCACAGGCACGCGATCGAGAATATCGATCGGCTTCTCGCCGTAACGGGCGACGATCGACAAGGTCAGCGAGGTGGCGAAGAACGCCGCCGCCAGGATCGCCGTCGCCCGCGTCAGCGCGTTGGCGGCGCCGCGCGCAGTCATGAAGCCCGATCCGCCGCCGATGCCGAGGCCGCCGCCTTCGGAGCGCTGCAGCAGCACCACGCCGACTAGAGCGAGCACGACCATGAGGTGGACGACGATCAGTACGGTTTCCATAATTTATCCTGGCAAAGCCTTGCGCGGCCGCGGATACGACCTGTGATTTGGAGGCGGCTCATACAATGCTTTGACGGCATTTCCAAGCCCGTGGTCGGAATATGGGAAGCAATGCGGCCGTTGCAACGTTTTCCGCTGCAGCACAGTATCCGAAGTGCCAGACAGCCTTTCGATGCTAAAGCATGTCGCGCAAAAGTGTGCAGCGGTTTTGCGATAACGACATGCGCTAAAAAACAACAACCTAAAGCGCGTCGCATTAGGCCGGCCAAACGCGACGCGCTTTAGGAGATATTTCGATAGGCTTCGGCAATGCCGAGAAAATCCGCCGCCTTCAGGCTGGCGCCGCCGACCAGCGCGCCGTCGACATTTTTTACGCCGAGCAGTTCGACCGCGTTCGACGGCTTGACCGAGCCGCCATAGAGGATGCGCATCTTCGCCGCCGCGCTGCCAAGCTTTTCCGACAGTTTTTCGCGAATATGCGCATGCGCCTCGGCAACGTCGGCGGCGGTCGGCGTCAGTCCCGTGCCGATCGCCCATACCGGCTCGTAGGCGATGACGGTATTCGATGCCGTGGCGTTCGGCGGCACCGAACCGGCGACCTGGCGCGACAGCACGTCAAGCGTAGCGCCCGCCTCGCGCTCGGCTCTCGTCTCGCCGATGCAGATGATGGCAACCAGCCCGGCGCGCCACGCGGCGGACGCCTTGGCCTGGACGATGGCGTCGTCCTCATTGTGATCGGCGCGGCGTTCGGAATGGCCGACGATCACGTGAGTGGCGCCCGCATCTTTCAGCATCTCGGCCGAAATACAGCCGGTATGGGCGCCGCTCTCCTTGGTGTGGCAATCCTCGCCCCCGGCCCGGACCGGCGTGCGCGACAAAATCTCCGCGGCATGCGCAAGCAGGGTCGCCGGAACGCAGACCAGCGCTTCGGTCTCCGCATCGAGCCCGCTCATGAAGCCGTTGCCGATCATCCTGAGTTCGTTGAGCGAGGCGCTGGTGCCGTTCATTTTCCAGTTGCCGGCGACCAGCGGGCGGATTCCAGGCGTCATGGGATTTGCTTCTCCGGGCAATATTCGGCTGCGTCCTCACTACCAAACTCAGCCCACAAAGCAATCGACAGTGGGCCGGAAGGACGCTATTGCGCTTGTTTCAGACTCGGCGCATGCGAAAATGCGCTAAAAAATCGGAAGTGACCATGCTTAGTATCTTGAGAAACGCGGCGGGGACCTGGATCGCGAAAGCGCTGCTGATTTTGTTGGTGTTGAGCTTCGCCGTCTGGGGCATTTCCGGACAAATGGTCGGTGGTTTTGCCGGCCACGATGCCGTTGTCACGGCCGGAGGCACCAAAGTGTCGATCAACGAGTATCGGCTGGCCTATGACCGGCAGATCAGCGTGATGTCGCAGCAATTCGGCCAGCGCATCAGCCGCGAGCAGGCGACGGCGCTCGGCCTCGACAACCAGGTGCTGGCGCAACTCGTGTCGGGCGCAGTCCTCGATGAGCAGGCCCGCAAGCTCGGGCTTGGGCTGTCCAAGGACCGGCTGGCCCAACTCACGCATGAAGACCCGGCTTTCAAGGGTCCCGGCGGCAGCTTCGACAGAAGGACTTTCGAATACATACTGCAACAGGTCGGCATGCGGCCGGAAGACTATCTCAGGAATCGCGCCCAGGTGGCTGTGCGCCAGCAGATCGTCGAGGCGGTTTCGGACGGCCTCAAGGCCCCGAATACGTTCTTGAAGGCGGTCGCGCTTTATCGTGGCGAAGACCGCACCATCGACTACGTGACCTTGCCGAAATCGCTGGTCGAGCCGATCGAAGCGCCATCCGAAACTACGCTTTCGGCCTATTTCGAGGAAAACAAGAAGACCTATGCGGCGCCCGAATACCGCAAATTCTCCTATGTCAGGCTCGAGCAGGAAGACATCATGGATGTGAGTGCCGTGACCGACCAACAGGTCAGCGACGACTACAACAAGAACAAGGGGCGCTACACCACACCGGAAACGCGCACCATCGAACAGCTCGTGTTCAAAACGCCCGATGCCGCGAAGGCCGCGCTCGATTCACTCAAGACCGGCGCGACCTTCGACAAACTCGTCGCCGCCGAGGGCAAGACGCAGGCCGACACGCTGCTCGGCACGCTGTCCAGGGACAAGATCGCCGACAAAGCGGTGGCGGATGCGGCGTTTGCCCTCAACGTCAACGAAGTCAGCCCGGTCGTTCAGGGCGCCTTCGGTCCGGTGCTGCTGCGCGTCACCGAGATCAAGCCCGAAGTGGTGAAGCCGCTGGCCGAAGTGGCCGCCGACATCCGCAAGGACCTGGCGCTGGGCGAGGCAAGCCGCATTCTGCTCGACGTGCATGACAGTTACGAAGATAGCCGCGCTTCGGGCAGCACGCTCAAGCAAGCGGCCGAAAAACTGAAGCTGAAGGTCGTCACCATCGACGCGATCGATCGCACCGGCCTGAGGCCGGACGGCACCATCGTCAAGGATCTGCCGGAATCGCCGGACCTCATCAAGGCGGTGTTCGATGCCGAACCCGGCACCGAGAATCCCGACCTCACCACCGCCAACAACGGCTTCGTGTTCTACGAGGTGGATTCGATCACGCCGGCCCGCGACCGCACGCTGGATGAAATCCGCCAGAAGGTGGTGGCCGACTGGACGGCGGCGGAAACGACCAAGCGGCTCACCGCAAAAGCGCAGGAGCTCGAAAAGCGTCTCGAGGCCGGCACCACGCTCGATGTGATCGCGAGCGAGCTCAAGCTTGAGAAGCAGACCAAGCGCGGCGTCAAGCGCGGGGCGGACGACGCCGATTTCGGCAAGGAAGGGGCGGCTGCGATGTTCGGCGAAGGCGAAGGCGGGACCGGATTGATCCCCTCGCCCACCGGCGACGGACAGATCCTGTTCAGGATCGCCGAAGTGTTCGAGCCTGCCGGAGCCGACGCCAGCTCGGTGCCGGACGACGCGCAGAAATCGTTCACCGCCGGCATGTCCGACGACCTGCTCGACCAGCTGGTGGCGCAGCTGCAGACGCAATATGACGTTCGCATCGACCAGACCGCCGTTGCCCAAGCCCTGACCAGATGAGCGCGCTCAAGACCCATATCGCCAAGGTCGCCGCCGGCAGCTCCCTTTCCTTCGAGGAAGCGCGCGATGCCTTCGACATCATCATGTCGGGCGACGCCACGCCCGGCCAGATCGGCGGCTTCCTGATGGCGCTGCGCGTGCGCGGCGAGACGGTGAGCGAGATTTCCGGCGCCGTCGCCACCATGCGCGCCAAGATGCTGCGCGTCGACGCGCCGGCTGGCGCCATCGACATCGTCGGCACCGGCGGCGACAATTCGCACAGCGTCAACATCTCGACCGCATCCGCCTTCGTCATCGCCGCCTGCGGCGTGCCGGTGGCCAAGCACGGCAATCGCGGACTGTCCTCGCAGACCGGCGCCGCCGACGTGCTGACCGCGCTCGGCGTCAAGCTCGACATCCCGCCGGAAACGATCGGCCGCTGCATCCACGACGCAGGCGTCGGCTTCATGTTCGCGCCGGCGCATCATCCGGCGATGAAGCATGTCGGCCCGATCCGCGTCGAGCTCGGCACCCGCACAATCTTCAACCTGCTTGGCCCGCTCTCCAATCCGGCTGGTGTCGTCAGGCAGATGGTTGGCGTCTTCTTGCCGGAATGGATCATGCCGGTGGCCGAGACCTTGAAGGCATTGGGCGCCGACCACGCCTGGGTCGCACATGGCGACGGCTATGACGAGATCACCACCACCGGCGAAACCCAAGTCGCCGAACTGGTCGGCGGCGAGATCCGCAGCTTTACGCTGACCCCGGAAGCGGTCGGGCTGAAGCGGCATACCAAGGACGAGTTGCGCGGCGGCGATGCCGCCTACAACGCCCAGGCGCTGCGCGACATGCTGGGCGGCGCTGCCGGCGCCTTTCGCGATACGGTACTGATGAACGCCGGCGCCGGACTGGTGGTGGCGGGCAAGGCGACGACGCTTGCCGATGGCATGGCGACGGCGGCGCAAGCCATCGACAGCGGCCGGGCGCTGAAAGTGCTTGACCGGCTGGTCGAGATTTCGAACGGATAGCCCCGTGTCTGACATCCTGCGCAAGATCGAAGCCTACAAGCGCGACGAGATCGCGGCGGCGAAGGCGCGGGTGCCGCTTGCCGAAATCAAGGCACGGGCAAAGGCTGCCGACGCACCACGCGGCTTTCTCTCAGCCCTTGAAGCCAAGCGCAAATCCGGCAGCTTCGCGCTGATCGCCGAAATCAAGAAGGCGAGCCCGTCCAAGGGCCTGATCCGCGCCGATTTCGATCCGCCGGCGCTGGCCAGGGCCTATGCCAAAGGTGGGGCTGCCTGCCTCTCGGTGCTGACCGATGCGCCGTCTTTCCAGGGGGCGCCTGAATTCCTCACCGATGCGCGCAGCGCCGTGACATTGCCGGCTTTGCGCAAGGATTTTCTGTTCGAGGCCTATCAGGTGTTCGAGGCGCGTGCATGGGGCGCGGACGCCATCCTGATCATCATGGCGAGCGTCGATGACGCCGTGGCCAGGGAACTCGAAACGACGGCTTTCGAGCTCGGCATGGACGCGCTAGTCGAAGTGCACGACGAGGCCGAGACGGAACGCGCGCTGAAGCTGTCGTCGCGGCTGATCGGCATCAACAACCGCAATCTCCGAACGTTCGAAACCAGGATCGAGACATCGGAGCGGCTCGCGGCAATGGTGCCGGCTGACCGGCTGCTGGTCAGCGAGAGCGGTATTTTCTCGCACCAAGACTGCCGCAGGCTGGAACGGAGCGACATTGGCACTTTCCTCGTCGGCGAGAGCCTGATGCGGCAACAGGACGTGGCCACTGCGACGCACCAGCTTTTGACGGGCAAGGCGCCCGCCAATGCATTTGCTCGAAAATCGGAATCGATGTTCGG
Organism: Mesorhizobium sp.; assembly: GCA_004020365.1. GTDB lineage: Bacteria > Pseudomonadota > Alphaproteobacteria > Rhizobiales > Rhizobiaceae > Mesorhizobium. Next base: position 119,134 of record SAQR01000001.1, on the reverse strand, counting down.
AGAGCATGATGCATAGATTAGAAGCGTTAGAGCGTAGTTCGTGCGTCCAAACGGACGCAGGTCGCGCCAAGGTGACCTGACGATGTCGGCCGCCCTCACCCATCTTGGCGCGGCAGGCGAAGCCAATATGGTCGATGTCGGCGACAAGGCGGAGACGACCCGCACGGCAATCGCCGAAGGTCTTGTCTCGATGCGGCCCGAAACGCTGAAAATGATTCTCGACGGCGATGCCAAGAAAGGCGACGTGCTGGGCACGGCGCGCATCGCCGGCATCATGGCGGCCAAGAGGACGCATGAGCTGATCCCGCTCTGCCATCCGCTGCTGTTGACCAAGATATCGGTAGATATCGAACCGGACGCGACGCTGCCCGGCCTGAAGGTCACGGTGCTGGCCCGCGTCACCGGCAAGACCGGCGTCGAGATGGAAGCGCTGACCGCCGTCTCGGTCGCCTGCCTGACCATCTATGACATGGCCAAGGCGGTCGATCGTGGCATGGCGATCTCCGGCATCAGGCTGGTGGAAAAGACCGGCGGCAAATCCGGCGACTACAAGGCGGATGCCCAGGGGGCAGGCCAATAATGGCGCTGCTTGCGGTCGCCGAGGCGCTTGAGCGCCTGCTTGCGGATGCTGCGCCCTTGCAGGCTGAAAGCGTCGCCCTGATGGACGCCGCCGACCGCGTTTTGGCGGGGCCACTCATAGCGCTCCGCACCCAGCCGCCATTCAACGCGTCGGCCATGGACGGCTATGCCGTGCGGGCCGACGATGTCGCGTCGGTGCCCGCGAGACTTGCGGTGATCGGCATGGCGCCGGCCGGACGCGGCTTTGCCGGAACAGTCGGCCCGGCGCAGGCCGTGCGCATCTTCACTGGCGCGCCGCTTCCCGCGGGCGCCGACACCATCGTCATCCAGGAGAATGTCCGCGACCTCGGCGGCGGCATGGTCGAAGTGACCGCGCCGACGGTTGAAGGCCGCAACATCCGCCGCCGCGGGCTCGATTTCTCGCAGGGCGACGTGCTGCTGGAGAAAGGCCGCCTGCTTGATCCGACGGCATTGTCGCTGGCGGCGTCGGCCAACCACCGGCAGGTCAGCGTGGTGAAACGGCCGCTGGTCGCCATCATAGCCACCGGCGACGAATTGCTGCCGCCGGGCAGCGACCTTGGCCCCGACCAGATCATCTCCTCCAACGCCTATGGCGTCGCCGCCGCTGCCCGCTCGGTCGGCGCCCGCCTAT
>SAQR01000001.1:37938-117893 GCA_004020365.1 Mesorhizobium sp. | reverse complement strand
GCGATCGCCTCCTTGCGGGCGGGGGCGATGCCGAGATCGAGTGCTCTGGCGCCGACCGCAAGGAGGCGATCGCTGCGCTGGTGAAAAAAGCGGTCGACGCAGGCGCCGAAATCATCGTCACGCTGGGCGGCGCCTCGGTCGGCGACCACGACCTCGTCCATGACGTACTGACCGGCGAAGGCATGGCGCTCGATTTCTGGAAAATCGCCATGCGGCCCGGCAAGCCGCTGATGTTCGGGCGGCTGGGCGACATCCGCTGCATCGGCCTGCCCGGCAATCCGGTGGCCAGCCTGGTCTGCACGCAGCTCTTTCTGAAGCCGCTGCTTGCGCGGCTCGGCGGCCGCGCCTTCCGCCAGGACATGCGTCAGGCGCGGCTCGGCGCCGCCATGCCGGCCAACGATCTCAGGCAGGACTATGTACGCGCGGTGGTGAAGGAGGAAGCTGGCACGCTTGAGGCAACGCCGTTCAGTATCCAGGATTCTTCGATGCTCAGAACGCTGGCCGACGCCAACGGACTGGTCGTACGCGAGCCGTTCGCTCCCGCAGCCGCAGCGGGCGCCGCCTGCAGCGTGCTGATGCTACGCTGAACAAAACGTCAACGCATTCATTAAACTTTAAATGGTTGCGGAACACAACTGGAACAGATAGTGTTTGTTCTGGGTTTGTTTTTCTGATTCTGTTGGGGGTCGCGATGCTGACACGCAAACAACATGAACTGCTGATGTTCATCCACGAGCGGCTGAAGGAAAGCGGCATTCCGCCCTCGTTCGACGAGATGAAGGAAGCGCTCGACCTCGCCTCCAAATCGGGGATCCATCGGCTGATCACGGCGCTGGAGGAGCGCGGTTTCATTCGCCGCCTGCCCAACCGCGCCCGCGCGCTGGAAGTGCTGCGCCTGCCCGATTCAATCGCGCCAGGCCTCAATGCGGCGCGCAAATTCTCGCCGAGCGTCATTCAAGGAAGCCTTGGGCAGGGCGGCCTCGGACGGCAGATCAAGCCAGCGCCTTCGCGCATGCGTGCGGCCGGCAATGACGACGACGTCGTTGCCACCGTCTCCATACCAGTGATGGGCCGCATCGCTGCCGGTGTGCCGATCGACGCCATCCAGCACCAGACGCATTCGATCTCGGTGCCACCGGACATGATCACCGGCGGCACGCACTACGCGCTGGAGGTCAAGGGTGATTCGATGATCGAGGCCGGCATCTTCGACGGCGACACGGTCATCATCCGCAACGCCGATACCGCCCAGCCTGGCGAGATCATCGTCGCTCTGGTCGACGAGGAGGAAGCAACGCTGAAGCGGTTCCGCCGCAAGGGCGCCTCGATCGCCCTGGAAGCCGCCAATCCGGCCTATGAGACGCGCATCTTCGGGCCGGACCGGGTCAAGGTGCAGGGCAAGCTGGTCGGACTGATCCGGCGTTACTGAGCGGCAGGCTTCTTGGGTTTCTCGGCCCTGCGGTATGGCGGCAGGCCCCTCGCCTCGCGCGAAAATCGCCGCTGCTCATGCCAGGGCCTATATGGCTGTCTGACGGCAAAACGGATTTCTGCGCGCGTCGTCGCCGATAACGGATCGAAGAAGACGGCGGCACTGCCCATGCGAGCGAGCTGCCGTTTGGTGACGATCAGAACCAGCGGATTGCGGCAGGGTTTGTAATAGGCTGTGGCATCGTCGATGACGATCAAATCCGCAAAGGCACAGGCTCGCCGCGCGGTTTTTCGGTCGTCGGCGAACGCGATGATCGCGCCGGACGGATGCCGGGCCAGGCACAGGCCGGCAGTGCAGGTGAAAGGCGCGCCTGGCGGCAGGTCGGCCGGGTCGGCGATGTCGAACCGCATATCTCCTTTTTCGAATGTCTCCGGCTCGACGATCGTCGTTGAAACCAGCGCATGTTTCCAATTCTCGGTGGTGAATTCGTTCGAACGCACCCGGTTGACCGCAAGTTCGCCGCCGCCGATCGGCAGCGCCACCAGATGCGCATCCTCCGAGATCAGCACGTCGGGGGTGCGCGTCCCGGAAATCGTCAGCAGGCCGGCGAGCGCAAAGGGAAGTGCCGCAAGCCGCAGCCATGTCGTCGCCATCGTGGCGATGACCAGGGCGACCGTCACCAGCAGAACCGATTGCAACGAAATCAATCCGACTGCATCGACCGGCGAACGCTCCGAGATCCATCCCGAAATTGCGATCATCGCCGTCAGGCCCTTGCCCATCATATAGAGGAAAGGGCCGTCGAGACCGAAAGGCATTGCCAAGGCGCTGAGGACGGCCAGGAACATGACGATCGTGACGATCGGCATGACGGCCAGATTGGCGAACAGACTGAGCGGCGAGACGCGCTGGAAGTGCCAGATGGCGAACAGCGCGGTGGCGCTGCCGGCAATGATGGAGGTCATTGCGATGGTACCTGCCCCAGCGACGAGTTTGCGCGTGACGAAAGCGACCGGTGACCGTCGCTGTCGCGGCGCCGTGGCCTTGTCGGCACGATAGTCGGACCAGCCGGCATAGGCGCCGACGAGAGCGGCAGTCGCGGCGAAGGACATCTGGAAGCTTGCGCCGACCACCTCGTGCGGCGACACGACGATGACGGCGATGGCTGAAATCGTCAGGTTGCGCATGGTCAGCGCCGCCCGGTCGAACAGCACGGCGACGAGCATTACCGCCAGCATGATAAAGCTGCGCTCCGCCGCGACCACAATACCGGAAAAGACCAGATAGGCAGCGATGGAGACGAGTGCGGCAGCGGCCGCATATTTTTTGACCGGCCGGCGCGACGAAAAGTCGGGAAACAGCGCAAAGGCGCCGCGCAGCAATCCCATGACGGTGCCGGCGACAAGCGCCATGTGCAGGCCGGAAATGGAGATGATGTGGTAGATGCCGGTGCGCCGCATCGATTCGTTTATCGCTTCGGGGATGCCGGCACGCACGCCGACGATCAGGGCAGCGGCAATCTCCCCCTCGGCACCACCGATGCTGTCCCTGATGTGGTCGGCGATGGCTTCGCGCGCCTTCTCGATCGACGAAGACAGGCGTGCGGTAAACGGTGCTTCTTCGGAAACGACGATCTTTGGGCTGCCGAGGAAAAAGCCACTGGCGCCGATACCGGCGAAATAGCTGTCAAAGGAGAAGTCAAAGCTGTCCGGTCTGACCGGGCCAGTCGGAGGCAGAAGCCTCACATAGCCGGTTGCCACCGAGCCTGCGGTCATCTCAGCGGGAATCTTGCGTGCCGATACCCTGACACGTTCGGGTGCATAACGCAGGGTCGGCCGGGCGGTCGACATCACGTCGATGGTCAGCCTGATCCGGCCGTTCGCCATCTGGTCGAGCCTGACGATACGGCCGGTCAGTTGGGTCTGGATTTCCGAACCGAGCATCTTCGTTCCGGCGCGCCAGGTTTCAATCTTGGCGGCGAGCACGCCAAGCGCGCACAGCAACGCTGCCATGAAGCAAAGATGCGTTTTTCGGCGTGATCGCGTGACGGCCGCACACAATGCCGTGAGCACCACGACGGCAATCGGCTGCGCAAAGTCCGGTTCGACGGCAAGCGAAAAATAGACAATCACCCCGCATGCCAGAAAAACCGGCACCAGCAGGAAGGCGACGCCGCGGTCGAATTCCAGGCCGGCTGCCGAGGCCACGCTGTTGCGGACACTGGATGGTGAAAGACGGCTGAGCTGTCGGCGAAAACGAATGACAGGGCCGGGTGCTGGAGCCGGTATCGGCGCGGCGCGGTCCGGCGAAACAGGCTGAATGCCCGGGTGCGACGCAGGCAGCGAAGCGGGTGGCGGCTCGGCGTGAGGAACGTCCGCAAACAGCGATCGTTCGCTGACGCTTGTGGTCGCGCCCTCGTTGTTGTCCGCGCCGCGGCCTGGTCCAGCCATCGGGTTCGCCCCTTGCGCCCTTGACCTCCTATGCTACATGAACGCGCGACGCGCGAAAGTCCGCGCAACCATATCCGTTTTCTGCGCTTGCCCAGGAGTTCCATGTCCGACAAGGTCGTCACCCGTTTTGCCCCTTCGCCCACCGGATTCCTGCATATTGGCGGGGCGCGCACCGCGCTGTTCAACTGGCTGTATGCGAGACACACCGGCGGCAAGATGCTGCTGCGCATCGAGGACACCGATCGCGAGCGTTCGACCGATGCGGCAACCGCTGCCATCCTCGATGGGCTCTCCTGGCTCGGCCTCACCTGGGACGGCGAGCCGGTATCGCAGTTCGAGCGCGCGCCGCGCCACCGCGCGGTCGCCGAGGAGCTGGTTCGCCTCGGCAAAGCCTATTACTGCTATGCGACGCCGGCTGAGCTGGAGGCGATGCGCGAGAGCGCGCGGGCCAAGGGCCTGCCTCCCCGCTATGACGGCCGCTGGCGCGACCGCGACCCGTCAGAGGCGCCGGTTGGCGCCAGGGGCGCGATCCGCATCAAGGCGCCGGCCGACGGCGAGACGGTGGTGCATGACAGCGTCCAGGGCGAAGTCCGCTTCCCCAACAAGGATCTCGACGATTTCATCATCCTGCGCTCGGACGGCAACCCGACCTATATGCATGCCGTCGTCGTCGACGACCACGACATGGGCATCACCCACATCATTCGCGGCGACGACCATCTGACCAATGCCGCCCGCCAGATGGTGATCTATCGAGCCATGGGCTGGGACGTGCCGTCGATGGCGCATATCCCGCTGATCCATGGCGCCGACGGCGCCAAGCTGTCGAAGCGGCACGGCGCCCTCGGCGTTGAAGCCTATCGCGCCATGGGCTATCTGCCCGAGGCACTGCTCAACTACCTGGCGCGGCTCGGCTGGAGTCACGGCGACGACGAGGTCATGTCGATCGCCGACATGATTGCGTGGTTTGACATCGGCGATGTCAACAAAGGGGCCGCCCGCTTCGATTTCGCCAAGCTCGAGGCACTGAACGGCGTGCATATGCGCCGCATGAACGACGCCGAATTGCTCGATATCTTCATCAACACCTTGCCCTATCTCGAAGGCGGCCCGGCGATCGCAGCGCGCCTCGACGACACACGCAAGGCGCAGTTGCTGGCCGCCCTGCCCGGCTTGAAGGAGCGCGCCAAGACGCTGGTCGAGCTGGCCGACGGTGCCGCCTTCCTGTTTGCCGAGCGGCCGCTGCCGATCGACGAGAAGGCGGCGGCGCTGCTCGGCGGTGAGGCGCGCGAGATCCTGCGGGGCGCCCATGCGGCGCTGAAGGCGATTTCAGGGGATTGGACGGCCACAGCGGCGGAAGCGGCGATCCGCCAATATGCGCTGGCCGGCGGCCATAAGCTTGGCGCTGTGGCCCAACCTTTGCGCGCCGCGCTCACCGGCAAAAGCACTTCGCCCGGCGTGTTCGACGTGCTTGCCGTGCTTGGCCGCGAGGAAAGCCTGGCGCGCGTCGCGGATCAAATCGATTAGCAAAACTGGCCCAAGAAGATTGGCATTGAAAGGCGGGTTTCGCAGTGCAACATTAGGTCCTGGCCCAATTTGGCACGCAAATCCAATTGCGGGCGCAAACGCACGAACTCCGATGCTTCGATGTGTTGCGTTGCATATATTTTGCCTTTGCCGACATGAGAAAACAAAAAGGAGTTTGCAATGTCCGATGCTGCGACAAAAATGGAATTTGGCGGCAAAACCCACGCGACGACTGCGAAACTTGAATTCGGCGGCAAAACCCACGAACTCAAGGTGCGAAGCGGCTCGGTCGGACCTGACGTCATCGATATCGGCTCGCTTTACAGCACCACCGGGGCCTTCACCTACGATCCCGGCTTCACCTCGACGGCAAGCTGCGAGTCGGAAATCACCTTCATCGATGGCGATGCCGGCATCCTTTTGCATCGCGGCTATCCGATCGACCAGTTGGCCGAGCACGGCGACTTCCTCGAAGTCTGTTATCTCTTGCTCTACGGCGAACTGCCGACCAAGGCGCAGAAGGACGATTTCGACTACCGGGTGACGCGCCACACCATGGTGCACGAGCAGATGTCGCGCTTCTTCACTGGCTTTCGCCGCGACGCCCACCCGATGGCGGTGATGTGCGGCGTGGTCGGCGCGCTGTCGGCCTTCTATCACGATTCCACCGACATCTCGGACCCCTACCAGCGCATGGTCGCATCGATGCGGCTGATCGCCAAGATGCCGACGATCGCGGCGATGGCCTACAAATACCACATCGGCCAGCCCTTCATTTACCCGAAGAACGAACTGAATTTCGCGGCCAACTTCCTGCATATGTGTTTTGCCGTGCCGTGCGAGGAATACAAGATCAACCCGGTGCTGGCGCGTGCGATGGAGCGCATCTTCATCCTGCACGCCGATCACGAGCAGAACGCCTCGACCTCGACCGTTCGGCTCGCCGGCTCGTCGGGCGCCAATCCGTTCGCCTGCATCGCCGCCGGCATCGCCTGCCTGTGGGGACCGGCCCATGGCGGCGCTAACGAGGCAGCCTTGAACATGCTGGGCGAGATCGGCCATGTCGACCACATCCCGGAATTCATCGCCCGCGCCAAGGATAAGAACGATCCGTTCCGATTAATGGGCTTTGGCCACCGCGTTTACAAGAACTACGATCCGCGCGCCAAGATCATGCAGAAGACCGCACATGAGGTTTTGGGCGAACTCGGCATCAAGGACGATCCGCTGCTCGATATCGCCATGGAACTGGAAAGGATCGCTCTGACCGATTCCTATTTCATCGAGAAGAAGCTTTATCCGAACGTCGATTTCTATTCCGGCATCACGCTGAAGGCGCTGGGCTTCCCCACCACCATGTTCACCGTGCTGTTCGCGGTCGCCCGCACCGTCGGCTGGATCGCGCAGTGGAAAGAGATGATCGAGGATCCGCACCAGAAGATCGGCCGCCCGCGCCAGCTCTATACAGGTGCGCCGGAACGGGATTATGTGCCGATTGCGAAGAGATGAATGGTGAATGGTGAATGGTGAATGGAAGTAACGGCGCGCTGCACAGGCGTCTATGGCCGACTATTCACCATTCACTATTTACCGTTCACCACTCTCATCACAACCCCCGCAGCAATATCCCCGGACGGCCTGTCGACGGCCATGCGTCTGGCCACCTCGGCAAAGCCGTCCTTCTGCCATGCGCGATAGGGGGTGTCGGAAAACAGCGCCTCCAACTGCCGCGCCAGATAGTGCGGTTGCACATATTCGTTGTAGCTTTCCGGCACGATCGCGCGGTCGGCGATGAGATTGGGCAAGGAGGCGCTCCATACGGTGATCAGCCGTTGCGCCATCCGCATGACCGGATCGAGCCGGTAGCAGGAGATCATAGGCACACCCGACAGCGCCAGTTCCAGCGAAACCGTTCCCGATGCGATCAGCGCTGCATCGGCCTTGCCGAAGGCCTGCCATTTGCGCTCGAGATCAAGGATGATCTCCGGCTTCTCGTCCCAGCTTGCCACCGAAGCCCTGACCAGGTCGACGACATGCGGCACCGTCGGCAACAGCAGGCGCAAGCGGTGTCCGCGCGCACGCAGGATCGAGATCGTCTTGCCGAACGGGCCGGCCAGCCGTCGCACCTCGCCGCGACGCGAGCCGGGCAGCACAAGCAGCGTCTTCACACGATCATCGGACAGGTCGCGCGGCAGGCTTTGCGCCTTGGCCGCGCCGAGCACCCCCGGATCGTGCGTAAGGCGATGGCCGACATAGGTGCCAGTCGGACCGCCGAGGCGAGCGAGCTCCCTCACTTCGAAAGGCAGGATGCAGAGGATGTGGTCGACATATGGTTTCATCGCCACCGCCCTGCCCGGCCGCCATGCCCAGACGCTCGGGCAGACATAGTGGACGATCGGAATTGCCGGATCGGCGGCACGCACCTTTTTCGCCACGCGCAGCGAAAAATCCGGGCTGTCGATGGTGATGAGGCAGTCCGGCTTTTCATTGGCGACCGCACCGGCTGTCTGGCTGATCCGTCGTATCAGGCGCGGCAGATCGCGCAGGATGGCGCTCAATCCCATCAGCGCGATCTCGCCGCCGTCGAACAGTGGCGTGAGACCGAGGGCCTGCAAATGCCGGCCGCCGATGCCGACGAGCCGGACCTCGCGGCCGGTCGCGCGCTTGAGCGCCTCTACGATGTCGGCGCCAAGCAGATCGCCGGATTCCTCGCCGGCGACGACGGCGATCTTCAGCGGTCTCTCAGTCGCCATGCACCGGCTCCGCAGCAGGCAAGCCGATCACGAACAAGCCGAGCGCGTCGGCGCGAGCAACGACTGTCGGGCCTTCCAGAATCAGTGAGCGGCCGGCTTCGACGGCAATGCCGGCAAGTCCGGCGGCATGCGCCGCCTCGATCGTCTGCGGGCCGATGGACGGCAGATCGGCGCGCAACTCCTGGCCAGGCTTGGCGCATTTGACCAGAACGCCGCGCGTCCTGCCGGCCAACCTGCCATGGCCGCGCAACTGCCGTGTTCGATCGAGCAATCCGTCGGTACCCTCGATGCCTTCCAGCGCGATCGCGCGGCCGCCGATCGCAACAGCCGCCTGGCCGATATCCAGCGCGCCGATGGCCTTTGCGGCTGCGTGGGCCGCCTTGATGTCGCGCCAGTCGGATTTCTTCGGCGCTGCCTTGGTCAGCGCGCCTTCGGCGGCGACCAGTTCCCGCATGATCTCATGGGCGCCGACCACCTTGACGCCACGCGCCTCCAGAGCCCGCGTCAAAACCTTCAGCAGGCCGTCGTCGCCGCGGGCAAGCCCCATGACCACCGAAGGCACCACGGCAAGCAGGCCAAGGCTCGGTCGCATGTCGATCAGCCGAGGCCGGCGCCTGATCTCGCCGGCAAGAACCAGATGGCTGATCCGTCGGCGCTTCAGCAACGAAGCCAGTGAACCGATGTCTTCCAGAGCGAGATACTCATGCTCGTAGCCGCCGAGCTCGGACTTGCGGTCGGCTTCGCCCTCGATCAGGATAATGACGGGCGGATAGCCTTGTCCGGCCAGGCTGATCGCAACTTCGACCGGCAAGCTGCCGCCGCCGGCTATGATGCCGACTTTGGCGTCTGGCGCGAGATCAAGGCCCGTCCGGCTGGCCTCAATCTTCGTCATCTGCATCGTCGCCGCCGCCAGCCCTGAGCGACGGGACGGCATAGTGCCGCTTGCCGCGACTGGCGATGAAATCGATGATCTTCATGGCGGTCGGTGACGAGGCGAATTCCGCCTTGGCAAACTCGACGTTTTCGCCGACGGTTCGGGAGCGATCGAAGATCGTCCTGTAGGCCTTGCGCAGCGTATGGATCTCGGAGCGCGGCAGGCCGGCGCGCTTCAGGCCGATGATGTTGAGGCCGCGAAGGCTGGCGCGATTGCCGACGGCGATGGCGTAGGGAATGACGTCGCCGACGATTGCCGAGCAACCGCCGAGGAAGGCGTTGTCGCCGACGCGGACAAACTGATGAACGGCGGTAAGGCCACCGATATAGACGTTGTCGCCGATCTCGCAATGGCCGCCCAGCGTTGCCTGATTGGCAAAGGTGGCGTTGTTGCCGACGATGCAGTCATGGGCGATGTGGGCGTAGGCAAGGAAGTTGCCGTTGTCGCCGATCGTCGTCTCGCCGCGGCTGGAATCGGTGCCGAGGTGCATGGTCACGCCTTCGCGGATCGTGCAGTTCTCGCCTATGACCAGCGTCGTGCGGCCGCCCTTGTGCTTGTTGTTCTGCGGCGGCGCGCCCAGTGTCGCCATCGGATAGACCTTGGTCGACGCTCCGATGGTGGTCGCGCCGATCACCGAGACGTGGCTGACCAGTTCGACGCGGTCGCCGATCACCGCGTCGGCGCTGATGTGGCAGAACGGCCCGATGCGGACGCCTTCGCCGATTTTAGCGCCGGCCTCGATGACCGAAGATGGATGGATGACTGTCTGGATTTCCATAAGCATTCGATCGTCAGTCGCTCGTAACCATCATCGCCGAGATCTCGGCTTCCGCGGCCTTGACGCCGTCGACCAGGGCTTCGCAGGCGAATTTGAGCAGGTTGCCGCGTTTCTTGATTTTCTTCACATGGATCTTCAACTGATCGCCGGGAACGACCGGTTTGCGAAATTTGGCATTGTCTATGGTCAGGAAATAGACCAGCGACGGTTTTTCGGTACCAAGGCTGCGGATGCAGATGGCGCCGGCCGTCTGCGCCATCGCCTCGACGATCAGCACGCCGGGCATGACCGGCTGATCCGGGAAATGACCTTGGAAATGCGGCTCGTTTATGGTCACGTTCTTGATGCCGGTGGCCGACTCGTCGCCATCGATGTCGATGATGCGGTCGATCATCAGGAACGGATAGCGATGCGGCAGGAGCTTCATCAACCCCAATATGTCGACCGCCTCGAGCGTTGTCGCCGCAATCATGTCAGCTCTTGCCTCCGTCGCCCGATTTGCGCGCCCTGGCCAGTCTTCGCAGAGCCGCGATCTCCCGCATGGCTTCCGCCATCGGCTGCGCCGGGTACCCTCCCCAGATCTCGCCCGCGGGGACGTTGCTCATGAACCCGCTTCTTGCAGCAAGCTTGGCCCCTGTCCCTACCGTCAGGTGATCCGCAAGACCGACACCGCCACCCATGGTGACGTTGTCGCCCACCGTTACGGAACCGGAAATGCCTGAAAGGCCGGCAATTATGCAATTGCGGCCGATGCGGACGTTATGAGCGATCTGGACCAGATTGTCGATCTTGGTGCCTTGACCGATAATCGTGTCGGACATGGCGCCACGATCGACCGTGGTGTTGGAGCCGATCTCGACGTCGTCCTGGATGACGACCCGGCCGATTTGCGGCACGCGCTCCGGGCCCTTGGCGCCGGCCACGAAGCCAAAACCGTCCTGGCCGATGCGGGCGCCGCCATGAATGATAACGCGGTTGCCGATCAGCGCGTACTGGATGCTAGCGCCTGGGCCGACATAGCCGTCGCGGCCGAACTGGCAGGAGGGACCGATAACGGCATGAGGAGCAATGACGGTTCCGCTGCCGATAGAAGCGCGAGGGCCGATGATCGCGCCGGCCTCGATGATCGCGCCGGCCTCGACACGCGCCGATGGATCGATATGGGCATGCGGCGAGATACCGGTTTCGCCGGTCATCGGCGCCGGTGTCGCAGCCGCCGGGAAAAGCAGGCGTCCAACCATCGCGAAAGCCTGTTGCGGGCGCGGATGGACTAGAACCGCGATGCCCGCCGGCGCTTTGCCGGCAAATTCGGCGGGGCAGAGAACCGCCGCTGCTCGCAGCGATTGCATCAAAGCGAAGTTGCGTCTGCCATCGACAAAGACAAGAGCGTGCTCGCCGCCTTCGCTTGCCGGCGCCAAAGCTTCGATCAATCTATCGGAGAGGCCGGAATCGACAAGCACCGAGCCGGTCAGATTCGCGACTTCGCCAGCCGTATACCGGCGTGATGGCGCGAAGAACACCGGATCGGTCATTCCAGAAGCTATATCCAGCTAGCGCATGACCCCGAAAATCGGAATCGATCTTCGGAAAGCGTCATGCGCAAAATCAAAGTCCTGCAGCTTCCTTTGCGCGTCCAGGAGGACGCGCGGCGCTGTAGTGTCGAATTACTTTTCTTCCGGACCTCTACGACCCGGAAGTATCGTTGCCCGCCGATCAGAAGCGGGACGATATGCCGAAATTGAATTCCTGCACGTCGTCGGTGTCCTCCTTGAGGACCGGCATCGCATAGTCGATGCGGATCGGGCCAAAGGGCGACGCCCACATCAGGCCGACGCCGACAGAGGCGCGCCACTGCATGTCGACCGTCGACTGATCGACCAGTGAAGCATCGATCTTGCTGCCATAGAGCGTCGCCGCGTCGGCGAACACCGCGCCGCGCAGGCCGAAGCTTTCCGGAATGACCGGCATTGGAAACTGGGCTTCCGCCGAGGCATTGAAATAGGTGGTGCCACCAAGATGGTCGTCGGCGTCTTCATTGTCGACCGGTCCGATACCGCCGTAAGCAAAGCCACGGATCATGCGGTCGTTGCTCTGGAAATGATCGAAGATACGCAGGTCGCCATCACCGCCGTAGCCTTGGACGTGGCCGGCCCCGCCGGAAATTACCCCCACCAGATCAAGCTGCTCGGACAATGTCTGGTAGACGCTGCCACGCGCTGTCACCTTGACGAATTTGGCGTCGCCGCCGAGTCCGGCGAATTCCGTAGCGACATTGGCGAAGATGCCTTCATGCGGGTTCTTCATGTCGTCGATCGTGTTATAGCCCAGGCCGAGGCTGACCGACGACTTGAGCCACGGGCTTTGCTCAATGCCGTCCAGGATAGCCGTAGAAATGTTGCAGTCAGGGATGCCATCATTGTTATCATCACCGCAGTCTTCGTCGAGCTCGTACTTCTCCCGGGAGATATTGTACGCCAGCTGCGTCGAGATGTTGTCGGTGATCGGCAGGCCGAAGCGCACTGTCGCGCCCAGCGTCTCGCTCTTGTAGTCGCTGCGTTCCCTGGTCCGGTTGAAGACATCGAAACCGGCGGCGATACGCCGCCCGAGGAAATAGGGCTCGGTGAAGGAGAAGCTGTAGTCGCGCGACCTCTTGCCGCCGCCCGCCGATAGCTTGATGAACTGGCCGCGTCCGAGGAAGTTGCGTTCGCTGATCGATCCTTCGATGGTCGGGCCTTCGGTGTCGCCACCGCTCGAATAGCCGGCGCCGATCGAGAACTCGCCGGTCGATTTCTCGACCACGTCGACCACCAGCACCACTTGGTCCGGCTCAGAGCCGGGCACGGTCGAAACCTCGACTTTCTCAAAAAAATTGAGCGCTTCCAGCCGTTTCTTGGCGCGCTGAATGAGAACCTGGTTGAAGGCATCGCCCTCACTCACGTCGAATTCGCGGCGAATGACATAGTCGCGTGTCCGGTCGTTGCCGCGAATCTCGATACGCTCGACATAGGCCTTGGTGCCCTGGTCGATCGTATAGACCACTGAAATGGTGTGGTTCTCGAAATTGCGGTCGCCGCGCGGCGTCACCTGGGCGAAGGGATAGCCGGAACCGGCGACCCTCTCGGTCAATGCGATGATGGTGTCTTCGACGTTCTCGGCGTTGTAGACATCGCCCTTGTGGGTTTCGACCACCGACTGCAGCGATGCGCCGTCGACCTCGGGAATCGTGCTCTCGACACTGACGTCGCCAAACGTGTAGCGCTCGCCCTCCTGCACGGTGATGGTCACCGTGTATTTATTGGTGGTTTCGTCGAGTTCGCCGACCGCGGAAATCACCTGGAAGTCGGCATAACCGTGGTTGTAATAGAAGCGGCGCAGCAGCTCCTGGTCGGCGCGCAGCTTGTCTTCGTCGTAGACGTCGTCGCGCAGCACGAACGAAAGGATGGACGAGCGCTTGGTCGAAATGACGTCGGACAGGCGGCGGCTCGAGTAGGCGCTATTGCCGACGAAATTGATCGCGGCGATCTGGGTGCGGCCGCCTTCGTTGATGTTGAACACCACGTTGACGCGGTTGTCGCCGAGATCCATGATCTGGGTGGTCACGGCGGCGTCGTCGCGGCCGATACGCCTGTAAGCGGCCTTGACCGCCTCGACATCGGCATCGAGCGCCTGCTGCGAGAACGTTCCACGCGGCTTCAACTGGACCGCGGCCGCGAGGGCGTTGTCCTTGAGCTTCTTGTTGCCCTGGAACAGCACCTGGTTCACGACCTGATATTCGGAAACCTTGATGACCAGCGTCGAACCGACCTGGTTGATCTGGACGTCCGAGAACAGCCCGGTGCCGAACAGCGCCTTGACCGCCTCGTCGATATCGGCGCTGGAAAACGGCCTGCCGGGCTTGATCGTGACGTAGTTGCGGATCGTGTCGGCGTCGACACGCTGATTGCCGCTGACTTCAACTCTTGAAACAACAGCGGCCTCGGCCGCCGATGTGGCAACGAACTGCACTGCGACCGCACCTGGTACGACCAGGGCGGCGGACAGGGCCACCGCGGACGCGGCGCTCAGAAACTTGGATGCTGCCTTCATCGGGCTTTTGTACCTTTTCTCGAAGTCCCCACGGCGAGAAAACCGGACGTGCGGTAATTTCCCCCACCGTATTAACCGGATTTTCCCTACACGCAAGGCTCCTGGTTAATTTGTATTTACTTAACCCAATTGCGTGGCTTTCGCGTCACGCATATCCCCATGCATGGTAAACGGCGTCTCAACATTGGCACTACTGAAGCCAAATTTCTTCATGATTTCAGCATCCAAACAGATCGTTCCAGAAAACGAACCCCATGAAGGCCAAGACGAGAAACAGGCCGACCCTGTAGCCCAACTCCATCATCCGTTCCGACACCGGTCGCCGAATGACGGCCTCCACGCCGTAGAACAGGAGATGGCCACCGTCGAGCGGGGGAATCGGCAAAAGGTTCAAAATACCGATCCCTACCGACAGCAGCGCAACAAGTTGCACAAGCCAGTCGAAGCCAAGTTTTGCCGCCTGCCCCGACATCTTTGCGATCTTGATTGGGCCGCCCAACTGGCATTTGTCTTCGCGACCGACAACGAAACGCTGCAGGAACTGACCGGTGCGCTGAATGATGTATCCCGTCTCCTCGACCGCCGCCCCTACCGCTGCGACCGGGTTGTAGGTGATCAGCCTGGGCTGGCCGAATTCCTGGTTGTTGACGACGCCGATCACCGCCACCTTGACCTTGTTGCCCAGCCCGTCTTGCTGCTCCATCAATTCCGGCGTCGCCGTAACGGTGATCTCCTTGCCGTCGCGCAGCATGACGAAAGTTATGGGGTCGCCACCGCGGCCCGAGACCCGGCGCTGGACGTCGGCGAAGGTCTGGACCTTGCTGCCGTCGACGCTGATGAATCGGTCGCCGGGCAGGATGCCGGCCCTGGCCGCTGGGCTGCCCGCGGTGACTTCAGCCACCATTGGCTCCAGCACGGGCCGGCCATAGGCGGAAAACAGCACCGCAAAGACGGCGATTGTCAGCAGAAAATTGAACAGCGGGCCAGCCACCACAGTTGCCGCGCGCTTCCAGACCGGCTGCGTGTGAAAAGCGACCTTGCGCTCGGCAGCCGTCAGCGTTTCGATCTCCTCCGAGCTGGGCTGGCTCGAGGTGGCGTTCATGTCGCCGACAAATTTGACGTAGCCGCCGAGTGGAATGGCGCAGAGTTTCCAGCGCGTGCCATGGCTGTCATTAAAGCCGAAGAGTTCCGGGCCGAAGCCGATCGAAAAGACCTTCACGCCGATGCCGCACCAGCGGCCGACGAGATAATGGCCCATCTCGTGAACGAACACGACGACGGTCAGCACGAACAGGAAAGGCACCAGCGTGCCGAGGACGAAGCCCTCCGTGCTGAAAACCGCGTGAAGAATCTCGTTCAACTCATGTCCTCAAAATTCGTCCGCAGCACGGTGGTACCGCGACTGTGGCATCAATCCAGGCGAATCCATGGCGCATCCTGCACAGGTCAAGACACCAGGCCCGGAATCAATGCCGATCAAGCTGGAAACAGCCCCTGTGCCGGATGGTCGGCGGTCGCCGAAATCCAGCCGATGACGTACAGGGCGAACGCCGCCGCGACAAGCCCATCGACCCGGTCCATGACGCCGCCATGGCCCGGTATCAGCGCGCCCGAATCCTTGCGGTTGTGGCGCCGCTTCACCCATGATTCGAAGAGGTCGCCAGCCTGGGAGACGAGCGAAAGCACCAGCGCGACGACGCCGAGCACTGCCAGATTGCCGGCTCCGGCCGCAGCGGCCAGAAGCAGTCCGGCAACCACGCCGCCGACGGCGCCGCCGAGCGCCCCGCTCTGCGTCTTGCCCGGCGAGATCGACGGCGCCAGCTTCGGCCCGCCGACAGCGCGGCCGACAAAATAAGCTGCTATGTCGGTCGCCCACACCACCGCGAACAGGAAGAGAATGGCGACGAGACCGGGATGGTCGCCGTCGCGCAAAAGTGCAAGTGACAGTCCGGCAATGGCGGCATAGGCAAGGCCGGACGCGTCCCACTGTCCCGCCTGGTGCATCGAAGGCTGGCCCGTCGAGGGCTGGCCCATCGAAGGCTGGCGCATCGAAGCCACGACCACGGTGACAACGACCATCACCGCCACAAGAAGCAGCAGCCAGGACGCCGGCAGGCCGGCGACCAGGGCGCCGACGAAAACCAGAAGCAGCGCTTCCGGCAGAAGACCAAGACCCGTGGCGGCGACCGGGCGGCACATTCGCGTCCATTCGTAGAAGATCAGGATCGTCATGGCGGCGCAAAGCAGTCGGAAGGGCAGTCCGCCGAGCCAGGTCAGGCCGAGCGTGACGACCGCAAGCACGACGGCAGAAATAACGCGAAGCTGGAGGTTGCTCATCTCTTGGCTGTCACGGCGACGTCTTCAGCGCCAAGCCCGCCGAAACGGCGCTCGCGACCGGCAAAGTCACGCAATGCGTCAGCCAAATGCTCGCGGCTGAAATCGGGCCAGTAGCAAGGCAGGAAGACAAGCTCGCTGTAAGCCGCTTGCCACAGCAGGAAATTCGACAGCCTGAGCTCGCCGCTGGTGCGGATGACCAGTTCCGGATCCGGAATCCCCTGGGTGTCGAGAGAGCCGGCAAAGGATTCGGCGGTGATCGCCTCGCTGTCGAGCTCGCCGCGCGCCACCGCCGCGGCAAGCTTGCGCGCGGTGCGCACGATCTCGTCGCGTCCGCCATAGTTGAAAGCGATGACCAGGGTCAGCGCGTCGTTGCGGACGGTTAGTGTTTCGGCCTCTTCTAGCAGGCTCCTGATGTCAGGCTGCAGCCCTGCCCTGTCGCCGATGATCCTGACCCGCACGCCATTTTGGTGCAGTTCGGCGAGGTCGCGGCGGATGAAGATTTTCAACAGGCCCATCAGGTCGCTGACTTCGGACTTCGGCCGCGACCAGTTTTCCGACGAGAAGGCGTAGACGGTCAGGAACGAGATGCCAAGGCCAGGAGCGGCGCGCACCGTGTCGCGCAGCGCCTCGACGCCGGCACGATGCCCAGCAAGCCGTGGCAAGCCACGCGCCTTGGCCCAGCGTCCGTTTCCGTCCATGATGATCGCGACATGCGCGGGGCTTGTCATGTTCTCGCTTTCGAGCCAGCAGTGGCCAGACCCTAAACCTGCATGATTTCAGCTTCCTTATCGGAAAGCAGATGGTCGATGGTGCTGATCATCTCGTCGGTGAGCTTTTGAACCTGGTCGGACCGCTTGCGATGATCGTCCTCGCTGATATCGCCGTCCTTTTCCGCCTTTTTGAGAAATTCCATGCCGTCCCGGCGCACGTGGCGAACGGCGATGCGCGCATTCTCGGCATAACCATGCGAAATCTTGACCAGCTCCTTGCGGCGCTGTTCGTTGAGCTCGGGCAGCGGAATTCTGAGATTGGTGCCGTCGACGATCGGATTGAAGCCGAGATTGGATTCGCGGATGGCGCGATCGACCGCGCCGACCATCGACTTGTCCCAGACCGAAACCGAAATCATGCGCGGCTCCGGCACCGACACGTTTGCCACCTGGTTGATCGGCATCGTGGTGCCATAGGCCTGCACCTGGATCGCGTCGAGCAGGTTGCTCGAAGCGCGGCCGGTCCGCAGCGAAGCCAGATCGTGCTTGAACGCAGCGATCGCCCCGTCCATGCGCCGTTTGAGATCATCGTACTCGCCACTCATCATCGTCTCCTCGACCCGTTAGCCGGGTTCACTTCAGGGTAACCCGTATCAAGCCTCGATCCGAAAACCGGTTCCCGTTTTTCGCCTACGGAAACCTTCGGTTCGGGATCGGGCTCCCGATCAGTCGTCCGTGACAACCGTGCAACGGCCGCCGCCCCTCAGAATATCACCGAAACCACCCTTCTCGTGGATCGAATAGACGATTATCGGGATGTTGTTTTCGCGCGCAAGTGCAATCGCGGCCGTATCCATGATCGAAAGACCGCGTTTTATGACTTCGCCATGGCTGATGCGCTCGAAGCGGGTCGCATGCGGGTCCTTCTTGGGATCGGCGGAATAGACGCCGTCGACCTGAGTGCCCTTGAACAGCGCGTCGGCGCCGATTTCCGCCGCGCGCAGCGCCGCGGCCGAATCGGTGGTGAAGAACGGATTGCCAGTGCCGCCGGCAAAGATGACGACCTTGCCCTGGTTCATGTAGGCGGTCGCCTGGCGCTGCGAAAAGCTCTCGCAAAGCTCAGGCATGGCAATTGCAGACAGCACCACCGCGTCGACGCCGATCTTGTTCAACGAGGTGCGCAGCGCCAGCGAGTTGATGACGGTGGCGAGCATCCCCATGTGGTCGCCGGTGACGCGATCTCCGCCCTTGGAGGCAACGGCGACGCCGCGAAAGATGTTGCCGCCGCCGATAACGACCCCGACCTCGATGCCCAGGGTACGTGCCTCGGCGATGTCGGCGGCAATGCGATCGACCACCGACACGTCGATGCCGAAATGCTGCTCACCCATCAGCGCTTCGCCCGACGCTTTCAGCAAGACACGTCGGTAGAGGGGCTTCACCGTCATCTGGGTCCTCATTATCGTGCGTGTGACGCGCCTCGGGCTGCCGCCGCGCAGGCGCTGCCCCGAAACATTGGGTTCCGATACACGAAGGGCGCCGCGATGTCACGCGGCGCCCGAACCGGAAAACTCTCTTCCAGTCGTTAGCTTACGCCGGCAAATGCATCTTGCACGAGCAGATCCGGCAGATAGCCAGCCGGCCTGTCGCCGACCTGGCCTTCGTCGATACCGCGCAAGAAATCGGCCGGGCATCCTCGCGAACACCCGGCCGTAAAGTCTTTTCAGAAAGACAGTGCGTTTTACTTCTTGACCGCCGCCGCGACTTCCGCCGCAAAATCGGTCTCGTCCTTCTCGATGCCCTCGCCGAGCGCGAAGCGCAGATAGGCAGTGATCTTGGCCGGTGCGCCGATTTCCTTCTCGGCATCCTGCAGCGCCTTCTCGACGGTGATGTCAGGATTGAGCACGAAAGCCTGCTTGAGCAGCACGACCTCTTCGTAGAACTTGCGCAGACGGCCCTCGACCATCTTCTCGATGATCGCTTCCGGCTTGCCGGACTGGCGCGCCTGGTCGGCGAAGATCGCCTTCTCGCGCTCGACCGCCGCCGGATCGAGTTCTTCCGTCGTCAGCGCCATCGGGTTGGTGGCGGCGACATGCATGGCGACCTGACGCGCAAAGGCGTTGGCGGCCTGGGCGTTGCCAGATGTCTCGATGGCTACCAGCACGCCGAGCTTGCCAAGGCCGTCGGCAACCGCATTGTGGACGTAGGTTGCGACGGCGCCCTGCTCGACGGTGAGCTTGGCCGAACGGCGGAAGCCAAGATTCTCACCGATGGTGCCGACAGCGTCCTTGATGGTGTCGGCAACCGACTTGTCGGAACCCGGATACGGGGCGGCTGCAACGGCCTCGGTCTTGCCGCCATAGGCGAGCGCCACCTTGGCGACGTTGGCGACGATCTCCTGGAAGGCAGCATTGCGGGCAACGAAGTCGGTCTCGGAATTGACCTCGACGACCGCCGCCTCGCGGATACCGGAATCGACGCCGATGAGGCCTTCGGCCGCGGTACGGCCAGCCTTCTTGTCGGCCTTGGAGATGCCCTTCTTGCGCAGCCAGTCGACGGCCTCTTCCATGTTGCCGTTGGTCTCGTTCAACGCCATTTTGCAGTCCATCATGCCCGCGCCGGTCAAGTCGCGGAGTTCTTTGACCTGTGCAGCCGAAATGCTCATTGTCGCCTCTTTGTTTAAAATGCACCGACGCACCACCGGTCCTCGATGATGCGCCTGGCGCCAGCGCTTAGCGCGCCAAAAATATGAGAAAGATGAAGGCCGAAACCGGCCTTCGCTGTTACGCTTCCGGTGTCTGGGCGGCCGGTGTCTCGGCAGCCGGCGTTGGCTCGAGTGCCGGCTCGATCGGAGCCTCGGCCAAAGCGCCGACGTCGACGCCAAGCGCGCCCTGCTGGCGAGCGATGCCGTCGATTGCAGCCTTGGCGATCAGATCACAATAGAGCTGGATGGCGCGGGCCGCGTCGTCATTGCCCGGGATCGGGAAATCGATCTTGTCCGGGTCGCAGTTGGAATCGATGATGGCGACGACCGGGATGCCGAGACGCTTGGCCTCGAGGATGGCGATCGCTTCCTTGTTGGTGTCGATCACGAACATCAGGTCGGGCGTCGAGCCCATGTCCTTGATGCCGCCCAGCGCCTTGTCGAGCTTCTCGCGCTCGCGGTCGAGGTTGAGGCGCTCCTTCTTGGTGAGGCCCTGGGCCTCGCCAGCCAGCATCTCGTCAAGCTTGCGCAGGCGCTGGATGGAGTTCGAGATCGTCTTCCAGTTGGTCATCATGCCGCCGAGCCAGCGGGAGTTGACATAGTACTGGGCCGAGCGCTGCGCGGCGTCGGCAACGATATCGGAGGCCTGGCGCTTGGTACCGACGAACAGCACGCGGCCACCCTTGGCGACGGTGTCGGAAACCTGCTTCAGCGCCTGGTGCAGCAGCGGCACCGTCTGCGAGAGGTCGATGATGTGGATGTTGTTGCGGGCGCCATAGATATAGGGCGCCATCTTCGGGTTCCAGCGGTGGGTCTGGTGGCCGAAGTGAATGCCAGCTTCCAAAAGCTGGCGCATGCTGAAATCAGGCAGAGCCATTCTTATGTCCTTTTCCGGTTAGCCTCCACGGACACAGGCATTTTTCGGACTTTGTCCTCGAACGCCACCGGAGGTTTCAGCCGGATTTCTCCCGGGCAGACACCAAAGTCCGTGTGTGGAATGAGCGCGCATATAGAGGGGTTGCGCGGCAAACGCAAGCGCTGCGGTGTCCTGCGGCTCAACGTGCGGCGATCAGCGCACCGGTGCCGATCATGGCGCCGCCGGCAAACCTGTTCATCAAGCGCATCCGCCTTGGCGTCTTGAACCAGCTCGAAGCCTGCCCGGCAAGCACCGCATAGACGCCCATGGTGATAATGTTGACGCCGATCACGACCGCAATCACGAGCAGCCCCTCGGCGAAGCTCATCGTGTTGAGATCGAGGATCAACGGCATGATGGAGGCGTGGAACAGAATTGCCTTGGGGTTGCCCAATGCGATGGAGATGCCGAGGTAAAACGATCGAGACAGTCTTGCCTGCGTTGCCTGCAGTCCATCTGATCGCGCGGAAGCCGATCGCCACATCCTGATGCCAAGAAACATCAGATAGGCAGCACCCGCATACTTCAGGATGAGAAAAACCCATTCGAAGGTCTGTGCTAGGGCCGCGAGACCGAGCAGCGCCAAACTCACCAGCATCGCGTCGCCAGCGGCGATGCCGAGCCCGGCCAGGAAAGCGCGAACAAACCCGCGCGAGACGCCGTTGGCTATAACCGTGAACATCGCTGGGCCAGGCGTGGCGGCGGCAAATGTGATTGCGGCGCAATAAGCCAGAAATGCCGTCAACGTCATGGTCGTATCTTCCCCCTCGGCACGCGGACCCGCCGGAAAACAGCAACGATCTCCTCGCGGCTGCATTCGATGGCGCCTAGCCGCACCGCGCGGTCGCGCTCGAAGCCGGTTATGTCATAATGCGGCGCCGATGTCTTCGGCGGCCCCTGATAGGACGAGCGCTTGACGCCGAGCTGTGCTGCAAAACGATGCAGCTCGTCGGTATCGTCGGCCAGCAGGTGACACCAGCGGTGGCCGACCCATTTCCAGATCGCCGCGTCGACATAGACCGCCATGAGGCTTGCCGCACTCCTTCATCTTTCGCCGACCAGCGGAGCCGCAGCTCACCCGCAGCCGAAATCCAACGTTAGCGATGCCAATGCCAGCGATGCCAGTCCTAGCGATGATAGAAGGGATTCGGATAGAAAATGAAGCTGCCGGCGGCTTCGAGTTCGGCCACGGTCGTGGTGACCGCCGCCTGCATGCGGCTGTGCAGTTCGGCAAGCGCATCGTCGATCGAGTCAGGATAGGCATGCAATCCCAACGGCTCCGGCACCCGGATATGCGCGCAGCGCGGCCCGGCCGGCTGCGGCACGAAACGATTGACCGTGTCGCGCAGCGTGCCCTTGCAATAATCGTTGCGAATACGCTTCAGATGCTCTGCGATCTCCTCTTGCGTGATGCGCGGATTGGCTGAGGCCCACGCTCCGACGCGTTGGAGACGCTGGATCGTGTCCGCCAGCGAGCGGATTTGTTTTTGTCGCTCGGCGTCGCCGTTGCCTTCCCGCAGCCAGCGGCGCGACCGGCGCAAAAGCTCGGCGATCTCGCTGGCGCCGGGATCGACCGAAATACCATCCCCCAGCCGCCGGCTCAGCTCGAGCAGCAACTGCGTCTGACGCGTAGCGTACGAAGCCCGTTCGTCGGGCGCCATGCCGCAGGCAATCTCATCGCGCGACAGCAGCGTCGCATAGATATGGTGGACGCGCTCCGGCAGCGTATCGGCGGCACGACACTCGATCTTCAGGCTTTTCCCGATATAGGCGCATTCCTGCGCCAGCGCCGGCTCGACATTTTTGGTGAAGGCGAGCTTCCAGACAACCGGCGCGATCCAGACTTTGAAATCCTGATCCGTGGCGCGACCGCGCTTGAGCGCTTCGAACCCCATCTCGACCGCCCCCGGAAGAAGCGGACCGACGACACTGCCATGCCAGCCGACGCCGCCTTCGGGATGCAAGAGAACGCCGTGCCCTTTCAGCGCCCAGGCGATCGAGTGTTCCTTGGCAGCACCGCTGTTGCCGGGTATCTGGGCGATCAGATTGTTGGCCAGCCAGAATTTCTGCATGATCCGGCCGAGGCCGTTGACGACGCCATGCGTGGCCCAGGATGCCGCGAGCGGACTGACCTGCGAGACGATCTCCTTGTCGATCATCCAGTCGGTAAAGAATTCCGGATGGTTGGGCGTGATGAACGTCGCCTTGCCCGCGCCGCAACAGGCCTTCAGCCGCTGCCGGTCGTCGTCGGGAAAGTCGATATGGCGGACATTGGCGACACCGCGCAATCCGGCGACGCGGTTGAACGGCAACAGGTCGCGAAACCCGGGAATGCCACGGGCATGAAGACCCGGTTGATGACAGTCATGATCCTGATCAGCGCCGGATTGGGCGTCGGCGCCACGAACACATCGATTTTGCTCAACCCACCCCCCGATCGATCCCTCGGCGTAGAGGTTGAAATGCAATTGCGGCGTGTTCAAGTCATTGGCCGCCGCCCTGCGGCGTGGCTAAGCTGACGCTCTATTTCGGCGGACAGGGTTTCGTCTGATCGAACAGCGAGAGATTGACCAGCTTGCCGGTCATCGAGAAATCGTTGTAGTCCATGAGCAGGTCGCGCGTGATGCCGTTCTCATGCAGCTTGAAGCTGATCCGGTATTCCGGCACCTCCTCACCTGACTTGTCGGTGCTGTCGAAATAGGCGATATCGACTGGCCAGTATTTGTCGGTGGCGAGTTTTGCCAGTGCCGGCACTTCCGGATCGGTCTTGTCGGCATCGGCTTTCTTGCCGACGACGACGGTGGTGGTCATCACCTTGTTGGCATCTTCCGAACCGTCGAACAGGTTGGTTTCGTAGAAATTTTCGCCCTTTTCGGCCTTGTCGATCAGTTCGACCAGATGCTGTGTCGGAAACTGTGTGGCCGGCAGTTCGACGCTGCTCTTCTCCGGCTTGTCGATGTCGACCTTGAGGCCGTTTGTCTGCTTCGTCGCGGTGCCCTTGACCTCCTTGTCGAGAGTCTGGTCGACGAACGATTTTGTCACGAACGAGAAGGTCTTGCCTTCGGCATCCTCGAAAGTGGTCGTCTGCTGGTCGGTGAGCCTTGTATTCTCGTTGGTGATGATCTGGGTGACGAAACGGAACTTCACCGTGTAGCCTTCGCAAGGCGAGCCGTTGAACTCATAGACCATGCGGCCGGAAATGCCGGTGATGCCGGAGCGATCGGAGGCCTTGTCCAGGGTCAGATCATAAACCGCGCGATGCGCCTGCAGCGCCGGTACGGCAAAAGCCGGCGCCATCGAGAACACCGCTGGCAGCAGGACAGCGTGGAATGCGAGGCGTGTTGCGCGCATGAGGGGCTCCGATCATCGCGCCTGATGACAGGCCGCAGGGAAAGAGGGTCCAGCTTAAAAAAAGTCGTGGCGGAAGCGAGGCAAAAATTGCAATTTCGGCCCGGCCTGCGCAGCGTCATCAAGCAATAGGGAAATACCATGAGTGAAACAATCGAAAAGCGGCTAAGCGATCTCGGCGTGACGCTTCCGGTCGCTGCCGCGCCCGCCGCCAATTACGTGCCCTATTGCAGGTCAGGCAATCTGCTGTTCATCGCCGGACAGCTGCCGCTCAAGCAGGGCAAGCTGCAGGCGAGCGGCCTGCTCGGCCGTGATGTCGACATCGCAACTGGCCAGGAAGCGGCAAAATACTGCGCGATCAACATTTTGGCGCAAGCCAAGGCAGCACTTGGCGATCTCGAGAAAATCCGCCGCGTGGTGAAGATTACCGTCTTCGTCGCCTCGGCGCCGGATTTTTTCGAGCAGCACCTGGTTGCCAACGGCGCCTCGGATCTCCTGGTTGCAGTGCTCGGCGATCCCGGCAAGCATGCCCGCGCCGCCGTCGGTGCCGCCTCCCTGCCGCTTAATGCCGCAGTGGAAATCGAAGCCATCTTCGAAGTCGAATGAGCCCGGCATGACTGACCTTTCCTGGCTGACCGCCCGACCCATTGCCCATCGCGGCCTCCACGACATGAACAAGACGCGCTGGGAGAACACGCTTTCCGCCTTTGCCGCTGCGGCTGAACGCGGCTATGCGATCGAATGCGATGTGCATCTATCGTCAGACCGCATCCCGGTGATCATCCACGATGGCGATCTGAAGCGGCTGACCGGCCAGGACGGTTTCGTCTGGCAGCGCACGGCAGCAGAAATGACGGCCCTCAAGATCGGCGGCACATCAGATCGTCTGCCGACGCTGCAGCAGGCCCTCGACCTGGTCGATGGCCGCGTGCCGGTGGTCGTCGAGCTGAAAGGAGTTCCCGGCCGTGACGAAGGCTTGGTGGAAAGCGTCGGCAAGATGCTGAAGAACTACAGCGGCAAGGCAGCGATCATGTCGTTCGACCACTGGCTGATCCGCGATTTCCCGAAACACGCGCCCGGCATTCCGGGCGGGCTGACCGCTTATGGCAACGAAGTCAAGCTGATCGAGGCGCATTTCGCCATGCTGGCGCACGACATCGCCTTCACCTCCTATGCCGCAGGCGACCTGCCGAACCGGTTTGTCAGTTTTGTGCGCGAAAGGCTCAAAATGCCGGTCATCACCTGGACCGTGCTCGACCAACCGGCGGTCGACCTGACCTTCAGATATGCCGACCAGATGACGTTCGAAGGATTTGAGCCGGATCTCGTGCAGGTCGCTTGAACCGAGCTTGCATGGACCGGCACGGAGCTTAAATAGGCCTCATGGATCAAGGCGATGAAGGCGACGGTCAAACGGCGAATGGAGCGTATGCGATCCGGGTTGCCTCCGGCATCGGAGCCTTCACCTGCGCCGAATGGGATGGCCTCGGCGGGACCTCACGCGGCGACACAGAAAACGGCTACAACCCACTCGTTTCATTCGCTTTTTTGAGTGCGCTTGAGGATTCCGGCTGCGCCGTGCGGCGGACCGGCTGGCAGGGCCACCATCTCAGGCTCGAGACAGCGCAGGGAAAGCTGCTCGGTGCCATTCCCTGCTACCTGAAATCGCACAGCCAGGGCGAATATGTTTTCGATCACGGCTGGTCGGACGCCTTCGAGCGCGCCGGCGGGCGTTACTATCCAAAACTGCAATGCGCCGTGCCGTTCACGCCGGTCACCGGCCCTCGCCTGCTGGTCAACAAGGGCGAGGACAGTCGCGCCGTGAAGGCCGGCTTGGCAGCCGGCCTGAAGGCGGTGACGGACAAGCTCGGCGTATCCTCCGCGCACGTGACCTTTGCGCAGCAAAGGGATGTCGAGGCGCTGGAAGCGGCCGGATTCCTGCACCGCACCGACCAGCAGTTCCACTTCTTCAACGAGGGCTATTCGACCTACGACGATTTTCTCGCCACTCTGGCATCGCGCAAGCGCAAGGCGATGAAGAAGGAGCGGCGCGAGGCGCTCGCTCACGGCATCTCGATCGACTGGCTGACCGGCAAGGACCTGACCGAAAGGGTCTGGGACGACTTCTTTGCCTTCTACATGGATACCGGCAGCAGGAAATGGGGGCGGCCCTATCTCAGCCGCGAGTTTTTCTCGATGATCGGCGAGCGCATGGCCGACGACATCCTGCTGGTGATGGCCAAGCGCAATGGACGCTACATTGCCGGCGCTATCAATTTCATCGGTTCGGATGCGCTCTACGGGCGCAACTGGGGCTGCATTGAAGACCATCCCTTCCTGCATTTCGAGGTCTGCTATCACCAGGCGATCGACTTCGCCATCGACCGTAAGCTGAAGCTGGTCGAAGCCGGCGCGCAAGGCGAGCACAAGCTGGCGCGCGGCTACAGGCCGGTGACCACTCATTCGGCGCATTACATCGCGCATCCCGGCTTGCGTGACGCGGTCGCCGACTATCTCAGGCGCGAGCGCCGCGAAGTGGAGCGGATGGCCGGCTATCTCGAAGAGCACACCCCGTTCCGCAAGGATCTGGCGGACGATTAGGGCGACGTACGTCCAATTGGACGCACATACGCTCTTAGCATCGTACTTTCCGAAAATCGATTCCGATTGTCGGGTCGATGCGGTAGGAGCAAGGCACAATCCGGAGCGCACGCCATGGCCGAAAGAACCACCTACGACAGCAACAATATCTTCGCGAAAATCCTGCGCGGTGAAATCCCGTCGCATCGCGTCTATGAAGATGACGCGGTTGTCGCCTTCATGGATGTGATGCCGCAAGGGCCGGGTCATACGCTGGTTGTGCCGAAGGCGCCGTCGCGCAACCTGCTCGATGCCGATCCGGCGGTGTTCGGCCCGCTCTTCGCAAATGTCCAGAAACTTGCGCGGGCAGTAAAAAAGGCCTTCGATGCCGATGGTGTCACAGTGATGCAGTTCAACGAACCTGCTTCGGGCCAGACCGTCTTTCACCTCCATGTTCACATCATTCCACGCTTCGAGGGCATTCCTTTGAAGCCGCATAGCGGGCAGATGGAGAAGCCAGAAGTGTTGGCTGAGAACGCCGGCAAGATACGAAAGGCGCTGGGAAGCTGAAGCCGGGCGTCCCGCGTCGGCCACCCACCAGTTCTTCATTCAATAAAAAAGCCCCGTTTCCGGGGCTTTTTTTGCCTTTCAGGCCATCACCCCTTGCGGGGCAGTTGCGGCACCAGGCTGCGCTTGCTGCCATCCTTGCCCTTGGGCTCCGGCTTCTGCGCGACCGCCTTTTTCGCGGCCGGCTTCTTGCCGGCAGCTTTCCTGGGTTTCGGCGTGTCGTCCGGTTCTTCCTTCTTCGGCTTGACCGGCGCCTCGTCGGCGAGTGACTCGAGCTTCAGCCCGGTTTCGCCGGTCTCTTTCTTGTCGACGGTGACACGCACCGTGCCGCCCTTCTTTAGCTTGCCGAACAGCACCTCGTCGGCCAGCGGCTTCTTGATGTGCTCCTGGATGACGCGGCCAAGCGGCCGTGCTCCCATGCGCTCGTCATAGCCCTTCTCGGCCAGCCAGGCGATCGCCTCCTGCGACAGGTCGAAGGTGACGCCACGCTCGGAGAGCTGGGCCTCGAGCTGCATGACGAACTTCTGCACCACCTGGTGGATGACCGGAACCGGCAGCGAGCTGAACGGGATGATCGCATCGAGACGGTTGCGGAACTCCGGCGTGAACAGCCGGTTGATCGCCTCGATATCGTCGCCTTCGCGCTTGGTCGAGCCGAAACCGATCGCCGCGCGCTGCGCATCCGAGGCGCCCGCATTGGTGGTCATGATCAGGATGACATTGCGGAAGTCGATCTGCTTGCCGTTGTGGTCGGTCAGCTTGCCGTGGTCCATGACCTGCAACAGGATGTTGAACAGGTCCGGATGCGCTTTCTCGACCTCGTCCAGCAACAGCACGCAATGCGGATGCTGGTCGACGCCATCGGTCAGCAGTCCGCCCTGGTCGAAGCCGACATAGCCGGGAGGCGCGCCGATCAGCCGTGAGACGGTGTGGCGTTCCATATATTCGGACATGTCGAAGCGGATCAGCTCGACACCGAGCGAGGCGGCGAGTTGCTTTGCCACTTCGGTCTTGCCGACGCCGGTCGGCCCTGAGAACAGGTAGGAGCCGATCGGCTTCTCCGGTTCGCGCAGGCCGGCCCGCGCCAGCTTGATCGCCGAGGTCAAAGCCGTGATCGCGGTGTCCTGACCGTAGACGACGCGCTTCAGCTCGACGTCGAGACCGGCCAGCACCTTCTCGTCGTCGGCGGAAACCGTCTTCGGCGGAATGCGGGCGATGGTGGCGATCGTCGCTTCGATCTCCTTGATGCCGATGGTCTTCTTGCGCTTGGCCTCCGGCACCAGCATTTGCGAGGCGCCGGTCTCGTCGATCACGTCGATAGCCTTGTCCGGCAGCTTGCGGTCGTTGATGTAGCGCGCCGACAGTTCGACCGAAGCCTTGATCGCCTCAGACGTGTAGCGAACCTTGTGGAACTCCTCGAAATACGGCTTGAGGCCCTTCATGATCTCGATGGCGTCCTCGATGGTCGGTTCGTTGACGTCGATCTTCTGGAAGCGCCGCACCAAGGCGCGGTCCTTCTCGAAGAACTGGCGGAACTCCTTGTAGGTGGTCGAGCCGATGCAGCGGATGGTTCCGGACGACAGCGCCGGCTTCAACAGGTTCGATGCATCCATGGCGCCGCCAGACGTCGCCCCTGCCCCGATCACTGTGTGGATCTCGTCGATGAACAGAACCGCGCCCGGATAATCCTCGAGCTCCTTGACGACCTGCTTCAGCCGCTCCTCGAAATCACCGCGATAGCGGGTGCCGGCCAGCAATGTTCCCATGTCGAGCGCGAAGATGGTGGCGTTGTGCAGCACTTCCGGCACGTCGCCCTCGACGATGCGCTTGGCGAGGCCCTCGGCGATCGCGGTCTTGCCAACGCCGGGGTCGCCGACATAGAGCGGATTGTTCTTGGAACGGCGGCACAACACCTGGATGGTGCGGTTGATCTCGGACGCGCGGCCGATCAGCGGATCGATCTTGCCGGCCTTGGCCTTGTTGTTCAGATTGATGCAGTAGGCGGTCAGCGCGTCCTGCTGCTGCTTTTTCTTGCCGCCGTCCTCTTGCGGCTCGGCGCCGCTCTGGCCCTGCTCGTCATCGGCGCCACGCGGCGACCGCGTCTCGGATGCGCCGGGCCGCTTGGCGATGCCATGCGAGATGTAGTTGACAGCGTCATAGCGGGTCATCTGCTGTTCTTGCAGGAAATAGGCGGCATGGCTCTCGCGCTCGGCGAAGATGGCAACGAGCACGTTGGCGCCGGAGACTTCCTCGCGGCCGGACGACTGCACATGGATCACCGCGCGCTGGATGACGCGCTGGAAACCGGCCGTCGGCTTGGAATCCTCGTCATAGCCGGTAACGAGATTGTCGAGTTCGGTGTCGATGTAGGTGAGAACCGTATGCTTCAACTCGTCAAGATCGACGTTGCAGGCGCGCATGACCGCGGCGGCCTCGGTGTCGTCGATGAGGGCGAGCAGCAAATGTTCAAGGGTTGCGTATTCGTGGTGCCGCTCATTGGCGAGCGTCAGCGCCTGGTGAAGCGCCTTTTCCAGGCCTTGGGAGAAAGCCGGCATGTTACCTCACTTCTTCTCCATCACGCATTGCAGCGGATGCTGATTCTGTCGGGCGAAATCCATGACCTGAGACACTTTGGTCTCGGCCACCTCGAATGTATAGACCCCGCACTCGCCCACTCCATGATTGTGAACATGAAGCATGATGCGTGTGGCGGCTTCACGGTCCTTCTGAAAAAAACGCTCCAGCACGTGAACCACGAATTCCATGGGCGTGTAGTCGTCGTTGAGAATGAGGACCCGATAAAGGCTAGGTTTCTTGGTCTTGGTTTTGGTGCGCGTGATGACAGCCGTGCCGCGACCGGTCTCGTTGCCGTCGCTGCCGTTTTGCATCCGCGCCACGTCTGTTGTGGCAGTCAAACCTGTAGTCACGTAGTCCTGCCTTTTCGAATCCCTAGCGCCTTCGACATGTAGGTGTTCGATGAATGATTTTAAGCCCTTCTGTTTAGCTGACAATATGGCTAGGTGGCCAAACTTGACCGATTTTTCGAAATCGTGAAGGCAGCAGAGCCCCTGATTTCAAAATCGAGGGCATCGGCACGATCCGACAGGCGTGGAGCACTTACGGTTTATTGTGGATGCGTCAGCTAACAGCCGCGCTTCAGGTGCCAGCGAGACTGTCAAGGCCGGACACACCTAGGATTTCCATCGTCCAAAACGAGCGAGAATAGCGACAGGCAAGGTGCCGACGAGAACTATGGCAAGTGCCGCGATCGACGCTTCCTCGTAGGTTCCGCGCGCCGCCTCGCCGTAGAGATGCGTCGCCAGGGTCTCGAAATTAAGCGGCCTCAGCAGAAGCGTCGCCGGCAATTCTTTCATGCAATCGACAAACACGAGCAAGCCCGCAGCGACGAGCGACGGTTTCGAAAGCGGCAGATGAACATGCCGGAATGTGCCAGTCACATTCCGGCCGAGGCTGCGCGCGGCGTGATCGAACGAGCGCGGAATGCGGCTGAAGCCCGCCTCGACCGAACCGACCGCAATCGCCAGGAAGCGTGCGACATAGGCGTAGCCGAGCGCTGCTCCGGACCCGATCAGCAGCAGGCCGGTTGGCGCGCCTAGCCATGCGAGCGCAGCTCGGTCGATCATCTGATCGAGCGCCGCGACGGGCAACAATATTCCGATGGCCACCACGGTGCCGGGCATCGCATAGCCAACCGTGGTAATCCGCTGCAAAGCCGCCGTGATGCGGCCGGGAAGCGAGCGCGCCGTATAGGCGATGACCACGCCGAAGAAGAGGATTGCCAGCGTAGCCATGGCCGACAGGGTGACGGTGTTGAGCGTTTCCGATAAAAGCCGGGGCGACAGCCCTGCGAAACGGACGCGCCTCCATGCCTCGACGACGAGATAGCTCGCCGGGGCGATGAACCCGATGAACACCGGCAAAAGGCCGAGTGCAAAAACGACCAGACCGGAAACGGTGCCGAGACGATGCGGTGTGAAACTCCGTGCCTTTTGTGCGCTCGACCAATAACGCTGACGACGGCGCGCCCAACGCTCGATGGTGACGAGCGCGACCACCAATGACAGCATGGCGAGCGCAATCTGCGCCGCGCCCGGCAGGTCGGACCGCGTCACCCATGTCGTGTAGACCGAGACCGTCAGTGTCTTCACGCCCAGGAACTCCGAGGCACCGATGTCGTTCAGCGCCTCCATCAGCGCCAGGCTGACGCCGACAGCGATCGCCGGACGCGCCAGCGGCAGCGCGACGCGCCAGAAGACGCCGCCTCGGCCACTTCCAAGAGTGCGCGACACCTCGACCAGATTTGCCGCCTGAGTGAGAAACATCGCCCGCGTCGTCATGTACACATAGGGGTAGAGCACGAAGCCGAGCAGCACGATGCAGCCGGCCATCGACCGGATGTCGGGAAGTCGGAATTCGTGAGGGCTGGTGTAGCCAAGTGCCGCTCTGACCGCACCCTGGACCAAGCCGATCGGATGGAGAAGATCGAGATAGACGTAGGCGATTATGTAGGTCGGCACCGCGAGCGGGAGCAGCAGCGCCCATTCGAGAAACCTGCGGCCGGGAAAGTCATACGCGGTGACAAGCCAGGCCGTCGAGGTGCCAAGAAGCGTGACGAGGACACCGACGCCGACGAGCAGCGCCGTGGTCTGCTGGAAAGCCTGCGGCAGCACGTAAGCGAGTAGATGCGGCCAGAGCCCGCTCGACCCCCGCAGCGCCTGCCAGACAAGGGTGATAACCGGAGTGGCCACCAGCACAGCGACAAGCACGGTCACCATGAACCACAGTCGCCCGGACCTGTACCGGGCGACCTTCAGAGTGGAGGCTTTACGCAGGTCGACATCCGACATCGGGAGATCACCGGGCGCAGCACTGCCCACGCCCGGATCGCCCATCAGTTGTCGAAGCCGACCTTCTCGGCCAGTTCGCTTGCCTGCTTGCGATGCTTGACGATTTCCGTCATCGGCACGGGATCGACCTTCAACTCGCCAAACGAAGCGATGATCGGGTCGATCGGAGCGCCGGCCTTGATCGGGTATTCGAAATTTGCCTTGGCATAGAGTGTCTGTGCGTCGTCGGAGACCAGATATTCCAGCAGCTTCACCGCCTCACCCTTGTTGGGCGCATGCGTTGCGACGGCCGCGCCGCTGACGTTGACCTGCGTGCCGCCATCCTTGAACGTTGGCAGGACGACCTTGATCGCGTCGCCCCAGGCGACCTGCTCCTCACCGCCCTTGCCGGAGCGCATCAGCCCGACGTAATAGGAATTGGCGATGCCTATCTGGCAAATGCCGCCGAGGATGTCCTTGGCCACATCGCGGTCGCCGCCGCCCGCCTTGCGGGCGAGATTCCCCTTGATGGCGGCAAGCCATGCTTCCGTCGCCTCGGCGCCGTGATGTGCCATGTAATCGGCGAAAAGAGCGGTGTTGTAGGGATGCTGGCCGGACCGGATGCAGACCTTGCCCTTCCATTTTGGATCGGACAGGTCCTCGTAGTTGAACGCGGCAAGATCGAGATCCTTGGCCGCGTAGAGTACACGGGCCCGCATCGACAGAGCAAACCAGTTGTTGGCCGGGTCACGCAGGTTGTCCGGGACCGCGGCTTTCAGAACATCTGATACGACCGGCTGCGTCAGCCCTTTTTCGGCCAGGTCGGCGAGGTTGCCGACATCGACCGTCATGAGAATATCGGCAGGTGAGCTTTCCCCTTCCGAGGCCACACGCTCCGCAAGACCATCTTTCATAAAGACTGTATTGACCTTGACGCCGCTCGAGGCGGTGAAGGCGTCAAGCAGCGGCTGTATCAGTCCAGGCTCACGCGTGGTGTAGATGTTCAGTTCGGCCGCCATGGCGCTGGCCCCGCCAGCGAGGGCGAAGACGCCGCCCACCAGGGCGAGTCGAAATGTGGAAAGGCTCTTCATGAAGCGGTCCTCCATTAAATGATTGGTGCGGCCGGCATTGGTTGCCAGCCCGGGAATTGCTCGATCATATGTGACTAATTTAGTCAAGTTACTTTGCGGCCAAAGCGCTTGCGATTTATTCCGCAGCGAATATCAGGACGCCGCCTTCATCGATGGTCAGGTGGATCGACTCACCCGGCTTCACATCGATCCGGCTGGTGGTGCGCAAGCGCAAGAGGTCAGCAAC
Source organism: Mesorhizobium sp. (assembly GCA_004020365.1). Classification (GTDB taxonomy): domain Bacteria; phylum Pseudomonadota; class Alphaproteobacteria; order Rhizobiales; family Rhizobiaceae; genus Mesorhizobium. The sequence goes on along the minus strand of SAQR01000001.1, from coordinate 84,610 downwards.
GCCCTCGATCCCGACCAACAATTGTTCGATCTCACCCAGAAAAGAGCGGTTGACGACGAGCGCCGGCAGACCTTCATTCGGACCGGAAAGGCAGAGAGCCTGCGGGCGGATGCAGGCAAACGCCTTGCCGCCTTCCGGAAGATTGAGCCGGGCTGGAAAGGTGCCCAGCACCGTTTCGACCCGGCCATCGCGATAGATGCCCTCTACCCTGTTGCACGGGCACAGAAATTCGGCGGCGTAGAGTGAATTGGGATGATCATAGATATCGTAGCCCGTCCCGACCTGCACAACACGCCCCTCTTGCATCAGCACAACCCGGTCACCGACGGACAGGGCCTCCTCTGGGTCGTGGGTGACGAGGATCGCAGTCGTCCCCAAGGCTCTCAACGTCGAAATAGTCTCCTCGCGCACCCGCTCCCGCAGGCCACGATCAAGATTCGAGAACGGCTCGTCCATCAGCAGGATGACGGGTTTTGGCGCAAGTGCCCGCGCCAGTGCGACACGCTGCTGCTCGCCACCCGAAAGCGTGTGTGGGTAACGGTCCGAAAGCGCCTGGATGCCGATTCGGGCGATTACCTCGACCGCACGGGCGCTCGCCTCGCGCCGCGACAGCCGCTTGAGGCCGAAGGCCACATTTTCCTCGACGGTCAAGTGCGGGAACAGGGCGTAATCCTGGAACATGAAACCGATGTTGCGGTCTTCGGGCTCGACAAAGCTGTTCGCGCCGGCGATCTCAGTGCCATTGAGCAGAATTCTTCCGCTGTCGGCAGTATCGACGCCTGAAATGATCCGCAAAAGCGAGGATTTGCCGCAACCGGACTGACCGACCAGGCAGACGATCTCTCCGGGCGCAATCGAAAGCGAAACATCGTCCAGCGCCAGGGTGTCGCCGAAGCATCGGCTGATGTGTTCCAGCGTTAGCGGAGCGCCGGCATCATTTATCGATCCATGCATTATTCGCCCTTCAGCTAAACCGACAACCCGGCTCATTGCTGTTTAGATCAGCGTTGATCGGCTGGAAACCAACGCCATGCGCTCAAATTGCCATGAAAAAACCCGGCCGCACGTTCGCGACCGGGTTCGTCTGGCAGGCCCAAGGGGCCGTGCTCACATCATATAGCGAGATTATTTCGCCTTTGCGACCATTGATTCGAACGGCTTGTAGGCGTCCTTCGCGAGTTCGGCATAGAGATCACCGATCTTGGTGGCTTCGGTGACAAAGGCTTCGTACGACTGCCTAGCAAAATCGGACTGGATCTCGATCGCCTTCTCCAGCGACTTGGCCGACAGAAGTTTCTCGGCTGCTGCGCTGCCGGCCTCGAAGCTTTTCTTGGTATACTCGCCCGCCTCGGTGGCGATGGCCTGCGCACCCTTCGAAAGAGACGCAAAGCTCTTCAAGCCGCTATCCGCAAACTCCTTGCCGTATTTGCTGAAATCTTCATAGGTCTGGGTCATTCACGCAATCCCTTGACAGTTGTCCTTGAGCGGTGGACGCGGCCTTGTCCCGGGCCGCGTTGTGCAATGCAAGTAATATATTGTGCACTGCACAAAAGTCAAGATTTCATCGCCAGGTTTCACCAACTTCCGGTTTCACCAGGTGCGGCCCGTTCATCCGGCAAACGGCGCAACCACCGGGTAATGGCTAAAATTCGAATAAAGAAAGGCTCAAGCTCGAAGAAAATGGTGAACGCCGCGGTTACCATAAACGGATTGGTAACGCTGGCCGCGATAGCTTGGCTTGAAGTGAGGCAGGACCCCTTTGCCGCCTCCACCGCAACAAAAATTCAAAGGAACCATCGGTGCGTCAGGCGTTGTCGGGCATTCTCTCCAAATCCGCGTCCTCTTTGAAAACGATCATGATCCTCGCTTTGGCGATGACGTTCGTCGTTGCCGACGCAGCTTCGTCCATGGCGGCGAGGTCGGCGGCCATCGTCATCGACGCCAAGACCGGCAAGGTGCTTTACTCCCAGAATGCCGATGGCCGACGCTATCCCGCCTCGCTCACCAAGATGATGACGCTTTACATGGCCTTCGAGGCCATGGCGAACGGCAAGATCAGCAAGAACTCCCGGGTCGTCTTCTCGGCCAATGCTGCTGCCGAGCCGCCGACCAAACTCGGCGTCAAACGGGGCGGCGCGATCACCGTCGAGACCGCGATTCTGTCGATGGTGACCAAGTCGGCAAACGACTCGGCAACCGCAATCGGCGAACTTCTCGGCGGCAATGAAGCCAATTTCGCCCACATGATGACAGCCAAGGCCCGGGCACTGGGCATGAAGGGGACCGTTTTCCGCAACGCCCACGGCTTGCCAAATCCCGGTCAGTTCACCACCGCGCGCGACATGGCGGTGCTCGGCATCGCGCTGCGGGAGCATTTTCCCCAGTATTACGGCTATTTCTCGCAGCGTTCCTTTCTCTACGGCCGCAGGCGCATCAACGGCCACAACCGGCTGCTGGGACGGATCAAGGGCGTCGACGGCATCAAGACCGGCTACACCCGCGCCTCTGGCTACAATCTCGTCTCCTCGGTCGATGACGGCGATCGCCGCATCGTCGCGGTGGTCATAGGCGGCAAGTCCGGCGGCAGCCGCGACAACCAGATGGCCGGCTTGATCAAAACCTACCTGCCGAAAGCGTCGTCGCGCGGCAGCGGCATGCTGATCGCCAAGGCTGGCGGCGGCAACCCGATCACCGCGCTGGCGAAAGTATTCCTGCCCAAGCGCGACGCGCCGACGCCGGACAGCAGGCCGGACGGCGATGCCCCGGATGACGATGCCCAGGACGGCGATGCCATTGCCTCTCTGGTGGAAGAGACCGAGCCCGTCGTTGAAGAACCGTCCCCAGTCGTTGAGACCAAGCCCATCTCTCAGACCGGAAAGGTCGAGACAGTGGCAGCGGCGACGGCGGACGATGTGGCGACCGCACGGGTCGCAGCAGCCTATGGCGAACCGGCAACGGTCGATCCCGTCAACACGGCATCGGTGCCGTCAGGCTGGGCAGTCCAGGTCGCCTCGTCGCCAAAACAGTCCGAAGCCCAGGCTCTTCTGGACGAGACGAGCAAACAGGCGCCTTCGGTCCTGGCCGATGCTGTGGGCTTCACCGTCGCCTTCGAAAAGGACGGCGTCACCTACTACCGCGCCCGGTTCGGTTTTGGCTCGAAGACTGCCGCCTGGAAAGCCTGCACCGCGCTGAAGAAAAAGAAAATCGAGTGCTACGCCGTCCATCAGTAGGCGGCGTCGAAACATCTCCCGGAAGAATTCTGCGTCGAAGGAGACTAGTTGTGATTGGAGAGCAAGACGTCCTTGGCTTCGTTGATCCGCGCCGCCAAAAACGAAGTGCCGCCGAGATCGGGGTGCAGGCGCTGCATCAGGCGGCGGTGCGCCTTGCGGACATCCGCCGCGGCGGCCCCCGCTTCAAGACCAAGGATCTTGTAGGCCTCCTCCTTAGTCATGGCGCCCGAACCTGGCGAAACACCCAGCCCGTCGCCACCATTCGCCTCCGCGTCTTTGCGCCAGATGGGAAATCTGCCGTCAAGATACGTCTCTAGCAGCTGGCGGCTTTCCGGGTCGCCGGGGAGTTCGCGATAAAGCTGCTGCAATTCCGCAAGGCTCATCGTGCCTAGCATCTTGCCTTCATGGCGACCGGCGAGCACGAGGCCCTCCAGATTGCCGGTATCGTGATCAAGCTCCATTTCGAGTGCCGCGGTGCGCACCGTCGAATACTTGCCCGGCTCCAGTTTCGTCGTCGGCCGCTTCATCCGCATCGAGCCCCACCAGGCGAGCGCCGTCGACAGGATCAAGCCGCCGATGCCTGCGCGTCCAACCAGAAGCGCGGCGACGCCGATCAGCGCCAGCAGGGCCGGCCCAACGGTCCTCATCCAGCTTGCGAGTTTCGCGGGGTCGGCGCGCAGAAACACAATGGCCACGCCGAGCAGCACCAAAAGCAACGCCACGAATGCGATAGTCGCGCCCATCATTTCCTGCCGCTCCGCAGATGCTCGATCATCAGCCGGTCTTCCGGCCGGCCCCTGGCCTCCAGAGCCTTCAGCCCGCCGGTCGCAAACACCGCGACCGCCGATAGCAGGCTGGCCAAGGTTGCGGCGGCCCGCCGATCAAATCGGAACCAGGCGCCTTTCGACAGCCGCGCAATTTCCTTGAACGCCTTTTCCGCGCCGGCATCATGGCCCTCCTGAAAGACGAAGACTGGGACGCCGTGCAGGCCGAGGCTGCCGGCTTTTTCCGCCAGATCGTCGATGTTTTCCTCCATCGCATCGCCGATATAGACCAGCGCGTTGACCTTGGCCGCCGCCGTCTGTTTCAGCGCATGGGCGAGCACCTTGCCGATCTGGGTGTGGCCGCTGCGGCATTCGATCCGCGTCATCAGCTGCTTCAGCGCGTTCGTATCGGTGACGAATGCGGATGAGCGGCACTCGCCAAGACCACGGAAATAAACCAGTTGGACCTTGAGCGCCCCGGCCTTGCCGACGGCGTCGAACATCTCGCCCTGCAGCGCACAGGCGAGATCCCAGGTCGGCTGACGGCTCATCGTCGCGTCGAGGGAAAGGATCAGCCTGCCGGTACCGGTCGCGGACGCAGCCAGCGTCCTTGCCTGACGGATAAACGCGTCGATCTCGCCGCTGCTCGATTGGGATTCGACCGGCGCAGGATTGGCCTTCGCGGGCACGGGCTGCTTCTTGTCGCTCATGACATTCAAGATGTGGCGTTGTCGCACAGCTTGCAAGCCCAGCATGGGGCGATCTGGGGGGCCGGCGATCACCGCAGCTTTGAATTTTGGGGCCTTTCTAGAGCAGGCCGAGATCGGCAAGCTCGCGCCTGAGTTTCGGCGGCATTTCGACCAATCCCGCTTTGCCCTTGCCGAGATCGGCCGGTGCGTCCGACGGTTTCAAATAGCGCCAGCCTTGAAAGGCGCGGCGCGGCTGCCATTCGGTGCGCACGACAGCGGGATCGAGGATCAGGTGACAGCGGCCGATACCCTCGTCATCGGTGAAAGGACGGATTTCGGTGATCAACTGGCGGCATTGCACATTGCCCTTGATCACCCAGTAGAGGGAACCGCCATCGGTGACCTCGGCGCTGCGCGTCGGCGTCATGCGGGTGGTGTGGTAGTGCTCGACCGGTTCACCGGCGCGCCGCCGTTCGTCGAGGCGGAAGGCGATCCACTCTTCGAGATCTTCGACGCTGTCGCAGCCAACGCAGAGCTTTATGAGATTGAGGGACATGGATTAAGGTTTAGTCCGGCGCGCGAAGGCGTCAACTGGCCCGGTCGACTTTCTCCACAGTGCCGCTGTTCTCCACAGCGCCAATCCACAGTGCAAAGTTTGGCCACAGTGCAAAGTTTGGCCACGGTGCAAAGTTTGGCTCAGCATTCCACGATATTGACGGCCAGTCCGCCAAGGCTGGTTTCCTTGTATTTCTCATTCATGTCGAGGCCGGTCTGGCGCATGGTCTCGATTGCGGCATCGAGCGGCACGAAATGAACGCCGTCGCCCTTGATGGCCAGCGACGCGGCAGTCACCGCCTTGACGGCGCCGAGCGCGTTGCGCTCGATGCAAGGCACCTGCACCAGCCCGCCGACTGGATCGCAGGTCATGCCGAGATGATGTTCGAGCGCGATCTCGGCGGCGTTCTCGACCTGCTCGGGCGTGCCACCCATCACGGCGCACAGCCCCGCTGCCGCCATCGCCGAGGCCGAACCGACCTCGCCCTGGCAGCCGACTTCGGCGCCCGAGATCGAAGCGTTGGTCTTGATGATGCCGCCGATCGCTGCCGCGGTCAGCAGGAAATCGCGGATGCTTGGCTGGTCGGCCTCGGGGTGGAAATGCAGCCAATAGCGAAGCACCGCCGGCAGCGTCCCTGCAGCACCATTGGTCGGCGCGGTGACAACGCGCCCGCCGGCGGCGTTCTCCTCGTTCACCGCCATGGCATAGATCGACAGCCAGTCGTTGGCGAGCAGCGGATTGGGCCGGTTCTGCTGCCATTGCTCCTGCAGCTTGTCGTGCAACTGACGCGCGCGTCGGCGCACCTTCAGGCCGCCCGGCATGATGCCGTCCTGCGACAGGCCGCGCTCGATGCAGCTCTTCATGGCGCTCCAGATGCCGTCGAGACCGGCGTCGAGTTCTTCACGCGACATCTGCGTCTCTTCGTTGACGCGCTTCATGTCGGCGATGGAAAGACCGCTTTTCGCGGCCATCGACAGCATCTCGACAGCGTTCTTGAACGGGTATGGAACCTTCTTGCCTTCGCTCGTCACCGAGCCCTTCGCCTTCATCCGCTGCAGCTCTTCTTCGGAAACCACGAAGCCGCCGCCAATCGAATAATAGATGCGCTTGAGCAGCAGGCGGTCGTCGGCGTCATAGGCAGAGAAAGCCATGCCGTTGGCGTGGCCTGAAAGCGGCGTCTTGCGATCCAGCACCAGATCCGTGGCCGGGTCGAAGCGATAGGACGGATGGCCGGGCGGCGAAATTCGCTTCTCAGCAGCGATACGGTCGACGATGCTGTCCGCCTGATCGGGGTCTACCGTCTGCGGCGTCTGGCCGGCAAGCCCGAGCACGACGGCGCGATCTGAACCATGGCCGATCCCGGTATAGGCAAGCGAGCCGTGCAGGCTTGCGGCGATGCGGTCGACCTTGGCGCCGGCCGGGCGTGGCCAGTCATCTCCCGCGACCTCGTCGAGAAAACGCCGCGCAGCCGTCATCGGTCCCATCGTGTGCGAACTCGATGGTCCAATGCCGATCTTGAACAGGTCGAAAACCGAAAGGAACACGCGCCGCTCTCTCCTATTGGAATTTACATATAGGAATTCCTGTGATGTTTCCGCTCTTTCGAAGATTGCGGCGCTGCACCTGCCGACCTTGTTTGCTCCGGCAGCGACATCGTTGCGTTCCGCCATCGAAGCGCCGCCACCGCTTGTGGTAAGAGGGTTCATGGGCGATTCCTTCCATTTGTCGACGGCAGACCTCGTTGCGCTGGGTTTCTTCCTTTTCGTGTGGGTGCTGCATACGCTCGCCTCCGACGGAAAGCTGGTCAGGCGCATGTCGCTGACGACGGCGATGAACGTCCAGCGTCAAGCCTGGATGCGGAACATGGCCGAACGCGAGGTCCGCATTGTCGACACCGCCATCATGGCCGGCCTTCAACAGGGGACCGCGTTCTTCGCCTCCAGTTCGCTGATTGCGATCGGCGGCTGTTTTGCCCTGCTCGGCGCCTCCGAGCAGGTTGTTTCAGTGCTGAGCGACCTGCCGCTCGGCGCGACGTCGTCCCGCTCCGCCTTTCAGATGCCCACTTTTCAGATGAAGGTGTTCGGATTGGTGCTGATCCTTGCCTATTCCTTTTTCAAGTTCGGCTGGGCCTACCGGCTGTTCAACTATTGCTCGATCCTGATCGGTGCGGTGCCGATCCCGCACGGCGAGGCTTCACACAACCCGATCAGCGAGACGGCGGTATGGCGGGCGGCGCGGATGAACATGCTGGCCGGAAAACATTTCAATTCCGGCATGCGCGGCGTGTTCTTCTCGATCGGCTATCTCGGCTGGTTCGTCGACCCAAAAGTGTTCGTGCTGTCGACGCTGCTGTTGCTGGCGGTCCTGGTGCGTCGCCAGTTCTTCTCGGCAGCGCGGCAGGCCGTGATCGGTCAGCCGCCCGAGCCGACACCCAGTCCGGGGAAAAGCCGCTCGATTCAGCCCGACAGCCGGTAGGCGACGAGCCCGTCCTTCAGATGGGAGACGACACTACCACCACTTTTCCGGCTGGAACGTACCCGCCGCCTGTTCGATGACATGGGCGGTCTGGAACAAGGTTTCCTCGTCGAACGGTCGGCCGATGAGCTGCAGGCCGAGCGGCAGGCCCTTGGCGTCGAGCCCTGCTGGCACGGCGATGCCCGGCAGTCCGGCCATGTTCACGGTCACCGTGAAGATGTCGTTGAGGTACATCTTGACCGGGTCGGCGGCCATGTCCTCGTCGGCGATGCCGAAGGCCGCCGACGGCGTCGCCGGAGTCAGGATGACGTCGACGCCGGCAGTGAATGCGGTTTCGAAATCCCGCTTGATGAGGTTGCGCACCTTCTGCGCCTGCAGATAGTAGGCATCGTAGTAGCCGGCGGAGAGCACATAGGTGCCGATCATGATGCGGCGTTTGACCTCACGGCCGAAGCCGGCGGCGCGGGTCTTCTCGTACATGTCGACGATGTCCTTGCCCGGCACGCGCAGCCCGTAGCGGACGCCGTCATAGCGGGCGAGGTTCGACGAAGCTTCGGCGGGCGCGACGATGTAATAGGCCGGCAGCGCGTATTTGGTGTGCGGAAGCGAAATGTCGACGATCTCGGCGCCGGCATCTTTCAGCCAGGCAATGCCTTTCTGCCACAGCGCCTCGATCTCGTCGGGCATGCCGTCGACGCGGTATTCCCTGGGGATCCCGACCTTCATGCCCTTGATCGGCTTGCCGATCGCCGCCTCGTAGTCCGGCACCGGGCGGTCGACCGAGGTGGTGTCCTTCGGATCGACCGAGGCCATGGATTTCAAGAGAATCGCAGCGTCACGCACGTCGCGGGCGATCGGACCGGCCTGGTCGAGCGACGAAGCGAAGGCGACGATACCCCAGCGCGAGCAGCGGCCGTAGGTCGGCTTGATGCCGACCGTGCCGGTGAAGGCGGCGGGCTGGCGGATCGAGCCGCCGGTGTCGGTGGCAGTGGCGCCGGCACACAGGAACGCCGAAACGGCGGAGGCCGAGCCACCCGACGAGCCGCCCGGCACGAGCCGGGCGTTATCCAGCGTGCGCGCGGTTCTGGTGCCGCCGGCCGAGACAAAACCGCCATCGCCCTGATGCGTGGTCGGCATCACCATCGTGTCGACGCGTGAACGCCGCCACGGATTGACGACTGGGCCGTAGTAGGAGCTTTCATTGGACGAGCCCATGGCGAACTCGTCCATGTTGAGCTTGCCGAGCATGACGGCGCCGTCGGCCCACAGATTGGCGGTGACGGTCGATTCGTAGTGCGGCTTGAAGCCGTCGAGCACGTGGCTGCAGGCCTGGGTGTGAATGCCTTCGGTGCCGAACAGGTCCTTGATGCCGAGCGGAATGCCTTCGAGCGACCCGCCCTCGCCCTTCGCAAGCTTCGCGTCCGAGGCCTTGGCCATGTCGCGCGCCTTGTCATCGGTTACGACGACATAGGCGTTGAGCGCCGGATTGGCCCGCTCGATCGCCTGGAGATAGGCTTCGGTCATCTCGGTTGCGGTGATTTCCCTGGCGCGCAGCTTGGCGCGGGCCTGCGAAATCGTCAGGTGAGTCAGGTCGCTCATCAGGCAAGGCTCTTTTCGTAAAACACCGACCACCCGGAATCGGGATAGTCCAGCACCGGGCCGCAGCGCAAAAATCCGGCGCGTTCATAGACGGTCCACGCAGCCGGATGGCGGTCGCCGGTTTCCAGCACCAGACGCTTCAGTCCTTCATTGCGCGCCAGCGCCTCGATTCGCTCGACGATCCTGGCGCCGATCTTCTGCCCGCGGTGCGAAGGCCGCGTGTACATGCGCTTGACCTCGCCGACGGCGCCGTCGTGGCGTTTCAGCGCGCCGCAGCCGATGGCAAGACCGTTGTCGCGAGCGATGAAGACAGTCGTGTCGTTGTCGGCCATCTGCTCGATGGTCATGTGAGAGCAGTGCTCCGGCGGCGTCAGTTCCAGCAGCGTGTCGTTGAGCTCCTTGACCAGCCCGCGCAAATCGTCCTGCAGCGGCGTTTCGATGGCGATCTCGATTGCCATCGGCCCGCTACTCCACGACCTTCGGAACGAGGAAGAAATTCTCCTCGGTGGCCGGTGCGTTGGCGACGATGTCGGCCGCCTTGCTGCCGTCGGTGACGACGTCCGGACGCTTCTTCATCTCCATCGGAATGACCGACGTCATCGGCTCGACGCCGGCGACGTCGACCTCATTCAACTGCTCGACGAAACCGAGAATGGCGTTCAACTCGCCGGTCATGCGCTCGGCATCCGCCTCGCTCACCGCAATGCGGGCGAGACGCGCGACGCGCTTCACTGTCTGCAGATCAACGGACATAGTTGCTTGTGCCTCGGGAAAAACCAGTCCGCGCTATAGCGGCGCGGCGCGTGCCGCGCAACATGCATCGTGCCGAGAACCGGCCCAGAAGGTCGATGGCAGCGCAAAGCCATCGCAGCGAACAGCTGGCGGGTTTGGCATGCTCTACAAGGTGATTGTCCCGCCGATCTCCGGCAATGCCACCTTCACGCCGGAACCCTCCAACCCTGCGACGAACTTATCGGCGGTCTGGTCGATGATCGGAAATGTGCCGAAGTGACTGGGAATGACCGTCTCGAACTGAAAGAAGCGCCGGCAGGCAAGGGCTGCCACCGCGCCGCCCATGGTGAAGCGGTCGCCAATCGGCACGATGCCGATCTTCGGCTCATGCAATTCGTTGATCAGCGCCATGTCGGAAAAAATGTCGGTGTCGCCCATATGGTAGAGCGTCTTGTCTTCCGGAAAATGCAGGACGAGCCCGCCAGGATTGCCGAGATAGGTGTTCTGGCCCTTGTCGCCCGGGAACGACGAGGAATGCAGCGCCTGGACGAAGGTGGTGGTGAAGCCGCCGCAATCGATCGTGCCGCCGAGATTACCGGGATTGATCTTCTTGTCGCTGAGGCCCTTGCCGACCAGGTACATGCAGACCTCGAAATTGGCGACCAGCATGGCGCCGCTTTTGCCGAGCACTTCAAGCGCACCGCTGATGTGATCGCTGTGGCCGTGGGTCAAAAGCACATGCGTGACCCCTTCCGCCGGCTCTTCCCAGCCGCCCGTCCATGACGGATTGCCGATCAGGTAGGGATCGATGAGGATTTTCGCGTCGGTGGTTTCGATGCGAAATGCGGAATGTCCGTACCAGGTCAGTTTCATGGATGCCTTCCTCGATTTTTGCTTCGCAAGAGGATAGAACGCCGGCAGTGAAATTAAAGTGCCACAGCGTCCTTTGCGACGTGCAGTCCAGGGAAAGCCGTTGAGCATCATCACCATCGAGGAGTTGCCGGCGCGGCTCGGCGGCGGCAAGACGCTGGCCGGGCTCGACCTTGGCGACAAGACGATTGGCGTGGCGGTTTCCGACCAGGGCTTTGCCTTCGCCCACCCGCGTCCCGTCATCATGCGCAGGAAATTCTCGCTGGATGCCGCAGTGCTGCTGGCCTTGCTGGAGAAAGAGAACGTCGGGGCCGTGGTGCTCGGCCTGCCGGTCAACATGGACGGGTCGGAAGGCCCGCGCGCCCAGAAATCCCGCGCCTTCGCCCGCAACATGGCTGGTGTGACCGACCTGCCCTTCGTTTTGTGGGACGAGCGGCTGTCAACGGTGGCGGCGGAGCGGACGCTGATCGAGATGGACTTTTCGCGCCGCAAACGCGCCGGCAAGATCGATTCGGCCGCGGCGGCCTTTATTCTGCAGGGTGTGCTCGACCGGCTTCAGGCGCTCGGCGTCGACGCCTGGTCGAAATAGCGGTCGCGCATTATCCTGATCCAGCCAGCGATCACCCGGCGACGGCGAAACGCCCAAAACGCCATGAGCAGCAGGCTGTCGAGGATGCAGGCCTTCGCCACCATGCCGGGAATGAGCGCCGGATCGATGCCAAGCATCTCGCCATAGAGCTGGAAGACGAGGTCATGCAATTGGCGGCTCAGCATGACATAGCCGAAATTGATATCGTTGAGCGACAGGAAGAACCAGCCCCAGAACAGGGCGAGCGGCGCCGCCCACAGCGCGAACAAGGTGCGCATCAGCGGTCCCTCAAGTTCGTATCCGGCCTCAACTTCGTGTCCAGCCGGCCGGAAATGCGCGAGAGCGCCGAGTTTTGCGCCGCCGCCTTCGCCATCATATGCGCGGCGGCACTGATTTCACCCGTGCCCGGAACCGCTGCGGCCAGGGCCGACCGCCGCTCTGCCAGCATGGCGACATAGGAAGCCAGCAGTGCCGCCAGTTGCACGGCGACAACCATGAACAGCCCGTTGATGCTTTGTGCGGCGCCGCCGACGACGATCAGCGACAGCACGCCGGAGGCGCAGATGAAGGCGACCCGCACGACGCTATCGGTCGCGTCCGGATGTGTCGGGTCGCTAAACAGAGCCTCGACAAAGGCCCAGCAAAACACCGCCGCTACGACCAGCAGCGCTACGGCAAGCGGTGCTACCACGACGGCGTTTTCGAGGCCAACGAAGCGGGTGTTCTGGACGGCGACGCCGAGCACGCCAAGCGCTGCCGCAACACCGCGATTCCCATCGATGCAGATGAACGCCAGCAGGGCGAAAACGACCGCCCAGTGCAAGGCCAGAAAGGAGCTCAATATATGCCGCATAGCGTTCCTGCTTCCGTAACAGGACAGTGGGCTTTGCGGCCTGCCGCTGCAATGGAAACCATTTGTTAAGGTTAACGGTCATCCACAGCGGCGGTGAGCGTTATCTCGCCTGATACGCTCGTGATCGCGGAGAATTCTCGGAATGATCGGGAAGTGGTAAGGACGTACCAGACGCTTGCGCGTCGCGTTTGCATCATCCACAGCGGCGCGACAGACGACGTCCCGAAGTCGCCTCAGGTGACCGGTGGGTAGAGCGTGTCGATGATCATGCGCGCGTCATGGCGTGAATCGAGCATGCCATAGGTGTTGCGCCACTGGCCGGCGAGGCGCGTCTCGACGAAGGCGTCGGCGATCCGCCCTGCCCCCAGCCTGCGAAGCTCCGCGGCCGCCGCCGACAGCGCCAGTTGCTCGGTGAGCAGACGGGCCGAGCCCTCATCAGTTGCCGCGACCTGCATTGCTGCCTTGAGCACACCGACGGTGCCGCGTCCGCCGGCGCCGAGGTCGCGATCGATGCCGGCCAGCACCTCCTCGAACAGGCCGGGTGCACGCCCCAGCACGCGCAGCACGTCGAGCGCCATGACGTTGCCGGATCCCTCCCAGATCGCGTTGACCGGAGCTTCGCGATAGTAGCGTGCGAGCGGCGCCTCCTCGACATAGCCATTGCCGCCGAGGCATTCCATCGCCTCATAGAGCAGCGGCGGTGCGATCTTGCAGACCCAGTATTTGACGACCGGCGTCATGGCGCGAGCGAATGCTGCCTCGCCGCGGTCTCCGGCCGCCTCGTCGAAAGAGCGCGCCAGTCGGAATGACAGCGCGGTGGCGGCGGCGACGTCGAGCGCCATGTCGGCCAGCACGCGCTGCATCAGCGGCTGCTCGATCAGATTGGTTCCAAACACCTGGCGATGACGGCTGTGGTGGACGGCTTCGGCCAGCCCGGCTCGCATGATCGCCGACGAGGCGATCGCGCAATCGAGCCGGGTCAGCGTCACCATGTCCATGATCGTCTTGACGCCTGCCCCGGGCTCGCCGACCATCTCGCCGATGGCGTTGACGAACTCGACTTCGGACGAGGCGTTGGAGCGGTTGCCAAGCTTGTCCTTCAGCCGCTGGAAGCGGAAGCCGTTGCCCGAGCCATCGCCGAGAATGCGGGGAACGAGAAAGCACGAGAGTCCTTCCGGCGCCTGTCCCAGCACCAGGAACGCATCCGACATCGGCGCCGACATGAACCATTTGTGGCCGGTCAGCCGATAGAAGCTGCCGCCGGCGCGCTCGGCCCTGGTGACGTTGGCGCGGACGTCGGTGCCGCCCTGCTTCTCGGTCATGCCCATGCCGAGCGTCAGCCCGGCTTTTTCGACCGGCGGCTTCTGGCTCTGGTCGTATTTGCGTGTCGTCACCCGCGGCGCCCATTCGCGAAACAGTTTTGGGCTTGCCATCAGCGCGGCCAGCGAGGCGCTGGTCATGGTGATGGGACAGAGATGCCCGGTTTCGAGCTCGGCCGTCAGGTAGAAACGGGCGGCGCGCACCTGATGGCGGCGGCCGATCTCGGCATCGCCATTTTCCCAGATCGACGAATGCAGCCCGTTTGCCACCGACCGGCGCATCAGCGCATGATAGGCTGGATGGAACTCCACCAGATCGATGCGCCGGCCCTGGCGGTCATGGGTCCTGAGCTTCGGCATTTCGACATTGGCGAGGCGGGCCAGTTCCTGCGCCTCCTGCGTCAGCACGAAACGGCCAAGTCCATCAAGATCCTTGCGCACCGGATCGGAAAAACGCTCGGCAAGCTGGATCAGCAACGGATCGCCTCGCCAGGCGTTGCCACCTGCCAGCGGCGGCGGCTGGTTCGTCACGTCGTCGGTCACACACTGTCCTTATCATCACAAGGCCACGAATCCGAAGCCATCAGCTAGATATAGCCCAAGCCGCGCAACGCGCGCGACGAAAATACCGGGGAGAAAGGCAGCAATGCAAAGCTGGTGCTTGCAGCCAAACGTCCTCCACCCTATAGCAGCGCCTTGAGATGACCGACGCTTCGTCCCTGCCACTCTATCCCCACCGCCATCTTCTGGGCATCCGCGATCTTTCCCCCGCCGACATCGAGCTTTTGCTGGACAGGGCGGACCGGTCGGTCGCGATCTCGCGGCAGTCGGAGAAGAAGGCCTCGACCCTGCGTGGCCGCACCCAGATCAATCTGTTCTACGAAGCCTCGACCCGGACGCAGTCGTCGTTCGAGCTGGCCGGAAAACGGCTCGGCGCCGACGTCATGAACATGTCGGTGGCGAGTTCATCGGTGAAGAAGGGCGAGACGCTGATCGACACGGCGATGACGCTGAACGCCATGCATCCCGACATCCTGATCATCCGCCACCAGTCGGCGGGTGCCGCGGCGCTGCTGGCGCAAAAGGTCGGCTGCTCGGTGATCAATGCCGGCGACGGTGCCCATGAGCACCCGACGCAGGCGCTGCTCGACGCGCTGACCATCCGCCGCGCCAGAGGCCCGCTGTCGAAGCTGATCGTGGCGATCTGCGGCGACATCCTGCATTCGCGCGTGGCGCGTTCCAACATCATGCTGCTCAATGCGCTCGGCGCGCAGGTGCGCGTCGTGGCGCCGTCGACGCTTTTGCCAGCAGGCATCGAGAAAATGGGCGTGATCGTCACCCGTTCTATGGCCGAAGGGCTCAAGGACGCGGATGTGGTGATGATGCTGCGGCTGCAGCGCGAGCGCATGGAAGGCGCCTTCGTGCCTTCGGTGCGTGAGTATTTCCACTATTTCGGCCTCGACGCCGAGAAGCTGAAGGCGGCCAAGGACGGCGCTCTGGTCATGCATCCCGGCCCGATGAACCGCGGCGTCGAGATCGCCTCGGAAATCGCAGACGGTCCGCAGAGCGTCATCCAGGAACAGGTGGAGATGGGTGTTGCCGTGCGCATGGCGGTGATGGAAGCGCTGCTCGACCCCCGCCGCAACTATGAGGGCCGCAACCTTGAGGGCCGCGGCGCATGAGTACAACGGTGTTCAGCCGGGCCCGCATCGTCGATCCGTCGCGCGGCATCGACGAGGTCGGCACGGTCATTGTCGAGGGCCGCAAGATCGTCGCCGCCGGCAAGGCGGCCTTGAATCAGGGCGCTGCGCAAGATGCTACCGTCATCGACTGCGCCGGCAAAGCAATCTTTCCCGGCCTGATCGATGCGCGCGTCTTCATCGGCGAACCGGGCGGCGAACACCGCGAGACCATCGCTTCGGCCAGTGTGGCGGCGGCGGCCGGCGGCGTCACTTCGATCGTCATGATGCCCGACACCGACCCGGTGATCGACAATGTCGCGCTGGTCGAATTCGTGCTGCGCACCGCCAAGGACACGGCCGTCGTCAACATCTTTCCGGCCGCGGCGATCACCAAAGGCCTCGAAGGCCGCGAGATGACCGAATTCGGCCTGCTGCGCGAGGCCGGCGCGATCGCCTTCACTGACGGGCGGCACACCATATCAAGCGCATTGGTGATGCGCCGTGCGCTGACCTATGCGCGCGATTTCGGCGGCGTGATCGCGCATGAAACCCAGGACGCGGACCTCGCTTCGTCAGGCGTCATGAACGAAGGCCTCTATGCCAGCTGGCTCGGCCTTGCCGGCATTCCGCGCGAGGCCGAGTCCATTCCGCTGGAGCGCGATCTTGCGCTGGCGCGGCTGACTGGCGGCGCCTATCACGCGGCCAAGATTTCGACTGCCATGGCGGCAAACGCGGTAACGAGGGCCAAGGCCGACAGCGCCAACGTCACAGCAGGCGTCTCGATCCACAATCTGTCGCTCAACGAGAACGATGTCGGCGAATACCGCACCTTCTTTCGGCTGACGCCGCCGCTGCGCGCCGAAGAAGACCGGCTGGCGATGATCGAAGCGGTCAGGGACGGCACGATCGACATCATCGTATCCTCGCACGACCCGCAGGACGTCGACACCAAGCGCCTGCCCTTCGCCGACGCCGCGGCCGGCGCGATTGGACTGGAAACGCTGCTCGGCGCGGCGCTGCGGCTCTACCATAATGGCGATTTGACGCTGCTCAGGTTGGTTGAGACATTGTCCACTGCCCCGGCAAGACTGTTCGGCCTGCCCGGCGGCACGCTGAAGCCGGGGGCGGTCGCCGACCTTGCGCTGGTCGATCTCGACGAGCCATGGATCGTCAGCGAAAGCGGTATCCGTTCGCGCTCGAAAAACACCTGTTTCGAAGGCGCGCGGCTGCAGGGCAAGGTCTTGCAAACGATGGTGGCGGGCCGCACAGTGTTTTCGGCCTAGGGCATAGCTGGGGGAACAATGGCTTACGGCATCGTCTTGGCGCTGGTGTTCGGCTATCTGCTCGGCTCGATCCCGTTCGGCCTGCTGATCACCCGTGCCGCCGGCCTTGGCGACGTCCGCAACATCGGCTCCGGCAATATCGGCGCCACCAATGTGCTGCGCACTGGCAACAAGGGCCTGGCTGCCGCCACGCTGCTGCTCGACGCGCTGAAAGGCACGGCGGCGGTGCTGATCGCCGGTTACTTTGCCGCGGAGCTCGGGCTCTGGGCCGGCCTCGGCGCCTTTTTTGGCCATCTCTTCCCGGTCTGGCTCGGCTTCAAGGGCGGCAAGGGGGTCGCCACCTATCTCGGCGTGCTGATCGCTCTTGCCTGGCAGGTGGCGCTGATCTTCGCCCTCGTCTGGCTGGCCATGGCTTTCCTGTTCCGCTATTCCTCACTGGCGGCGCTGACGGCAGCAATCGTCGTGCCGATCGCGCTCTATGTCCTCAGCACGCCCGAGATTGCCGGGCTGTTCGCGCTGATGAGCCTGATCGTCATCGTAAAACACCGGGCCAACATTACCCGGCTGCTGGCCGGCACCGAGAACAAGATCGGAGCCAGGGAGTGAGCCAGCGCCCCGCCGGGACGCGGCTCAGCGACCGGCAGCGGTTGAGCTGGCTTCGTTTGATCCGCACGCCGAATGTCGGCCCGGCCACCTTTCGCGACCTGATCAACCGTTTTGGCTCGGCCGAGACGGCGCTCGAGATGCTGCCCGAGCTAATGATTTCGGGCGGCGCCAGAAAGACCGTCCGCATCCCGACGATGGCCGAGGCCGAGGCGGAACTGGAGACCGCCCGACGGGCCGGCGCCCGCTTCGTCGGCATTGGCGAGGCCGACTATCCGCCGCTCATGAAAAGCATGGACCATCCGCCGCCGCTGCTCGCGGTCAAGGGCGAAGGCGCGGTGTTCCGGCTGCCGGCGGTCGCCATAGTCGGCGCCCGCAACGCCTCACTGGCCGGCATCAAGATGGCGCGGACGCTCGCCGCCGAACTCGGCCGCGACGGCTTCGGCATCGTCTCCGGCCTGGCGCGCGGCATCGACACGGCAGCACATCAGGGCAGCCTCGCGTCAGGCACGATCGGTGTGCTTGCCGGCGGCCTCGACCTGCCCTACCCGCCCGAGAATGCCGCATTGTGCAACGAGATTGCCGAGCGCGGCGGCGCTATCATTTCAGAGATGCCGTTCGGCTGGCAGCCGCGCGCCCAGGATTTTCCGCGCCGCAACCGCCTTGTCGCCGGCGCGGCATTGGGGCTGGTCGTAGTCGAGGCGGCGCTACGTTCCGGCTCGCTGATCAGCGCCAGGCTTGCCGGCGAGATGGGCCGGCTGGTCTTCGCCGTCCCCGGCTCGCCGCTCGATCCGCGCGCCGCCGGCGCCAACGCCTTGCTCAAGGACGGCGCCACCCTGGTCACCGAAGCTTCGGACATTACCGGTGCGATCACGCCGCTGGTTGGCGCACTGGCGCCAAGAACGGCGTCGCTCGAAGAGCCGCCCGACTTTTCGGCAACGCCGCCACCCGGCGAAGGCGACCGCGCCCGCGTCATCGAAGCGCTTGGCCCGACGCCGGTGGCGGTCGACGAAATCATCCGCCACACCGGCCTGCATCCCGCTCAGGTTTTCATGGTGCTGCTGGAACTCGACCTCGCCGGCCGGCTGGAGCGCCATGCCGGCGGCAATGTCTCTCTGGTGTGATCGAGACGATTCTTGAGCGAATCCGGGTCGACCCCGCCACAAAACCCCAAAGAAGTCATGAAGCATCTCGCTTTAGACGGGGAACGGGAACGCTAACCTATTGATTCTTCAGGAAAAAATGGTGAGCGCGCAGGGATTCGAACCCTGGACCTACTGATTAAAAGTCAGTTGCTCTACCGGCTGAGCTACGCGCTCCCGCGGGCTCAGGATGCCGCCCTCGAAATTGCGCGGAACATAGGGAGAGTGTCTCGAACGGTCAACCGGAAAAAGCGGCCTCGCAAGCCGGACTTTTCGCGGTCTCCTGACGCCTCGCAAACCGTCTCCACAAGATCGGAGCGGCTGTCTCGCACAAAAGCCGAGACCTATTACAAATCAGCAGCTTGCTATTTTTCGCGGAACAATTGCGCAACCTCCCCGTTTTTATGGCTACAAGGGACGACGCTTTCAAGGAGATGACCATGAACAGGATCATGTCGGGCTTGCTGGCGACCGTGCTGTCAGCGTCTTTCGCTGCAGCACAAATCGTGCCCGTCAACGCCCAGCCCATCTACGTGCCGCTGGGTCAGAACGTCTCGTCGGATGTCCAGACTGTCGAGCACAGACGGTGGAGGCGTGGTTTCGACCGCGATTTCCGTCGCGATTTCCGCCGCCGTGATTTCCGTCGCGGCGACTTCCGTCGCGAATTCCGCCGTGATTTCCGTCGCGATTTTGCCCGCCGCGATTTTTCCCGCCGCGATTTTCGTCGTTTCGCCCGTGGTGACGATTTTAGGTATTGGCGCGGCTATCGCGGCTATCGCTACTATCGTCCTGGCTATCGTCGCTACAACGACTACTGGTTCCCGCTGGCGGCCTTCGCCACTGGCGCGCTGATTACCGGCGCGATCATCAACAGCCAGCCCCGCCGCATCTATCGCAGCGATGCCCACGTGGAGTGGTGCTACAGCCGCTACAGATCGTACCGGGCATGGGACAACACGTATAAGCCTTACTACGGCCCCCGCCGGCCGTGCATCTCGCCCTATTCATACTGAGAACGGGTTGTTGAAAGAGCCTGCGTCGGCAACGGCGCAGGCTCTTTTGGTACGCGAATCTACAGCGTGCTCAGCGTCCGGCGCACGGCATGGCGCCAACCCGCCAGCTTTGCGGAACGGACCGATGCATCCATGTCCGGCCGAAACCGTCGCTCCAGCGCCCAGCTCCTGGCGAATTCCCTTGTCTTCGGCCAGACACCGGCCTTCGAGCCGGCCAGCCATGCCGCGCCGAGCGCCGTCGTCTCGAGGATGGTCGGACGGTCGACCGGCGCATCGAGGATGTCGGCAAGCCGCTGCATCGTCCAGTCCGACGCCACCATGCCGCCATCGACCCTGAGAACGGTCTTCGCTGAGGTGCTCTTCCAGTCCCTGCGCATCGCGTCGAGCAGGTCGCGCGTCTGGAACGCGACGGATTCAAGCGCGGCACGGGCAAATTCCGCCGGGCCCGAATTGCGGGTCAGCCCAAAAATGGCGCCGCGCGCCTCGGCGTCCCAATGCGGCGCGCCAAGCCCGACGAAAGCCGGCACCAGGTAGACTTGCTGGGTCGGGTCGGCGCTCGCCGCCAGCACGCCGCTCTGCTCGGCCTTGCCGATCACCTTGATGCCGTCGCGCAGCCATTGCACGGCAGCACCCGCGATGAAGATCGACCCTTCCAGCGCATAGGTGGTCTTGCCGTTCAGCCTGTAGGCAATGGTCGTCAACAGACGGTTCTTCGAGCGCACCAGATCGCTGCCCGTGTTGAGCAGCGCGAAGCAGCCGGTGCCATAGGTGGATTTCATCATGCCCGGCTCGAAACAGGCCTGGCCGATAGTCGCCGCGTGCTGGTCACCGGCCACACCGAGAATCCTTACCTCTGCGCCGAACAGGCTTTTCTCAGTGATTCCATAGTCATCGGCGCAATCCTTCACTTGCGGTAGCATTCTTCGCGGTATGCCGAGAATGGCCAGAAGCTCGTCGTCCCAGGCATTGTTTTCGATGTTGTAGACCAGCGTGCGCGAGGCGTTGGTGGCATCGGTAGCGTGAACCTTGCCGCCGGTCAGCCGCCAGATCAGAAAGCTGTCGATGGTGCCGGCCAGCAATTCGCCCTTGTCGGCGCGTTTCCTGGCGCCCTTCACCTTGTCCAGCATCCAGGCGATCTTGGTGCCGGAGAAATAGGGATCGAGCAGCAGGCCAGTCTTTCTGGTGAACTTCTTCTCCAGCCCCTGCTTCTTCAATTTCTGGCACAGCGGCGCGGTGCGGCGGTCCTGCCAGACGATCGCGTTATGGATCGGCCTGCCGGTCGCCCTGTCCCAGATGACGACGGTCTCGCGCTGGTTGGTGATGCCGATTGCCGAGATGTCGGCGGCCTTTCGCCCGGCAGCAGCCAAGGCTGCCTTGCAGGTCGAAACGACCGTGTCCCAGATTTCCTCTGGATCGTGCTCAACCCAGCCGGAGGCCGGATAGTGCTGGGCAAACTCCTTTTGTCCGCTGCCCACGAGTTTCATGGACCCGTCGAACACGATGGCGCGGCTGGACGTGGTGCCCTGGTCGATCGACAAGATGTATCCGGTCATGCTGTCTACCCCTCAGTTGCAACGAAGGGAGACGGCTCGCGCCGCCTCCCTGTTGTCTTTTCCGCTTTGGCGGTTCGGCAAGCCTACTGGGTGGTCCAGCGCTTGATCAGTTCCTCATAAACGATGGTCTCGCCTTTCGGCTTCTCGTTCTCGAGTTTGGCCTTGGGACCGTTCGGCTTGCCCAACCATTCGGCTGGATCTTTCGGCTCGTTGAGTCGCGGACCACAGCCGCCATAGACCTTAGCGGACTCGTCGGCGGCCTGCATGCGGGCCATCGTGATGTCCATTTCCTCAGCGAGGCGGTCCATCGCCTGCTGCGGCGTGAATGCCCCTGAGTTCACGTCGCCGATCTGCTGCCACCAGATCTGGGCGAGCTTGGGGTAGTCGGGCACGTTAATGCCGGTCGGCGACCAAGCGACCCGGTCTGGAGAGCGGTAGAACTCCACCCAGCCGCCGAGTTTGGGCGCACGGTCGGTAAACGACTGATGCCGAATGTCGGAATCGCGGATCAGAGTGAGCCCGACATGGGACTTCTTCAGAGACACGGTCTTCGACACGACGAACTGCGCATAAAGCCAGGCGGCCTTGGCACGATCGGTCGGGGTCGATTTCAGGATCGTCCAAGAGCCCACGTCCTGATAGCCGATCTTCTGCCCTTCCTTCCAGTACGGGCCGTGCGGCGACGGGGCCATGCGCCACAACAAATTGCCCTCATCATCGACCGTGTTGTTGCCTTCCGACTTGGGCTTCACCATGTCGGCGAGGAAAGCCGTGTACCAGAAGATCTGCTGGGCCACGTTGCCTTGGCTGAGCGCGGGCAGCGACTGGTAGAAATCGTAGCTCGCTGCTCCGGGAGGCGCAAAGTTGCGCAGCCACTCGTCCCACTTTGCGATGGCATAGACCGACGCCGGACCATTCGCCTCGCCACCACGCGAAACGCTCGCGCCGACCGGATTGCAGGTGCCCGCCTCCATGCGGATGCCCCATTCATCGATCGGGACGCCATTCGGCTCGCCGGGGCTGCCGGTGCCGGCCATGGACAGCCACGCGTCAGTCATGCGCCAACCGAGATCGGGTGCGCGCTTGCCGTAGTCCATGTGTCCGAAGACCTGCACGCCGTCGATTTCCTTCACGTCCTTGGAGAAGAATTCGGCGATATCCTCGTAGGCGGACCAGTTCACCGGGACGCCGAGATCGTAGCCATACTTGGCCTTGAACTTTTCCTTGAGTTCCGGCTTGTCGAACCAGTCCTTGCGGAACCAGTAGAGGTTGGCGAACTGCTGGTCCGGGAGCTGGTAGAGCTTGCCGTCCGGGCCGGTCGTGAACTTGATGCCTATGAAGTCTTCGAGATCGAGCGTCGGAAGGGTGACATCTTTCCCTTCGCCGGCCATGAAATCGGTGAGATTTACGGCAAGCTGCAGCCGCGAATGGGTGCCGATCAGGTCGCTGTCGTTGACATAAGCGTCATAAAGGTTGCGGTTGGTCTGCATCTGGGTCTGCACGGCCTGGACGACTTCGCCCTCGCCGAGGATCTGGTGGTTGACCTTGATGCCGGTGATCGCCTCGAACGCCTTGGTGAGCACGGTCGATTCATAGGTGTGTGTCGGGATACCTTCCGACAGCACGTTGACTTCCATGCCGGCGAAGGGTTTCGCGGCATCGATAAACCATTGCATTTCGGCTTCCTGAGCCGAGCGATCAAGGGTCGAAAGACCATTGATTTCCGTATCAAGGAATGTCTTGGCTTCGTCCATGCCTGCGTAGGCCTGACTGGCCCCGAGCAGCAGGACTAGTGCCGTAGTCGATGTTAGTAGGTGACGTCGCATAAGGTTCCTCCCATTTCGGTTTCAAGTGCGATCGGAGCGGTCGTTGTGCGGCCGCTCCAACAGTTTCTCCCCCTAGACGAATCGAAAAACGCCGATTGCGTAGACGATCGAGAGGGCGAGTGCCCACCACAAGTTGGGTCCGACAAGACCCAGCCAAGCGAGATGGATGTAGGCGCTGCCTAGCAGCGAAATGAACAGTCGGTCGCCACGCGTAGTATCGAGGCCGAGAATGCCATGGCGCGGCGCTCCGCCAGGACTGGCCCACTCCCACACGGTCATCCCGACCAGAAGAAGCAGGATCACGCCGAAGAAGGTGGCGGTCTGCCAAGTCCAGGCCATCCATGACAGATCCATCGTCCTTACTCCTTCCCTGCGCCGCCGCTAGACGCGGCCGAGCGCAAACCCCTTGGCGATATAGTTCCGGACGAACCAGATGACGATCGCGCCCGGAACGATGGTGAGCACGCCGGCGGCCGCGAGCAAGCCGAGTTCGTAACCCGATGTGCTCGCCGTCCGGGTCATCACGGCGGCGATCGGCTTCGCGGCGACAGACGTCAGCGTCTTGGCGAGCAACAGCTCGACCCAAGAGAACATGAAGCAGAAGAACGCCGTGACACCGATGCCGGAAGCGATCAGCGGCATGAATATCTTCACGAAGAACCGCGGCCAGGAATAGCCGTCTATGAAGGCAGTCTCGTCGATCTCCTTCGGCACGCCGGACATGAAGCCTTCGAGAATCCACACTGCGAGCGGTATGTTGAACAGGCAGTGCGCCAGCGCAACAGCCCATGGCGTGTCGAAGAGATTGATGGCCGAGTAGAGCTGGTAAAACGGCAGCGCGAAAACTGCCGGCGGCGCCATGCGGTTGGTCAGCAGCCAGAAGAACAGGTGCTTGTCCCCAAGGAAGCGGTAGCGCGAGAAGGCATAGGCAGCGGGCAGCGCCACGCTGACCGAAATCGCAGTGTTGATAAATACATAGCTGATGGAGCTGATGTAGCCATTGTACCAAACGGGGTTGGTGAGGATCTCGACATAGCTCGCCACCGTGAAACTGCGTGGCCACAATGAAAAGCCGCCGAGGATTTCGTTCGTCGTCTTGAACGACATGTTGAGCAGCCAGTAGATCGGCAGCATCAGGAAGATGATGTAGACCGTCGGCACGAGCCAAAGGAAGCGCGCCTCCCGGCCGCGTCCGCTCATTACGCTCGCCGACTGGAGACCCGCCGCATTCGACGCCGCTGGCGGCGTTGTCTGCTCTCGCATCAAAACGTCGCCCCTTTTGTCCCCAAGGCCTTCCTTCACCGATGTCATCTCAGCCCTCCGCTTCGGATTGGGTCATCAGGGTGTAGAAGAGCCACGACATTAACAGCGTCATCAGGAAGTAGATGATGCTCATGGCCGCCGCGATTCCGAGGTTGAATTCGCCAAGCGCTGCCTTGACAAGATCGATCGACAGGAAGGTCGTGGCGTTGCCCGGTCCCCCGCCTGTCAGTACGAACGGTTCGGTGTAGACCATGAAGGAGTCCATGAACCGCAGCAGCACGGCAATGGTCAGCACGCGCTTCATCTTGGGCAACTGGATAAAGCGGAACACCGACCAGCGTGAGGCCCCGTCAATCTTTGCAGCCTGATAGTAGGCGTCGGGTATCGAGACGAGGCCTGCATAGGCAAGCAGCACCACCAGCGAGGTCCAATGCCATACGTCCATCAGGACGACGGTGAACCACGCCGACAGCGGCTGGCTGGTGAAATTGTAGCTGATGCCCATCGCGTTGATAACATAGCCGAGCAGCCCGATGTCCGGCAGCGCAAAGATGTTCCACATGGCGCCGACGACGTTCCATGGGATCAGCAACGGCAGCGACATCAACACCAGGCAGACTGCGACCCATGGGCCGGAACGCGGCATGGCGAGCGCCACCGCCACTCCTAGCGGCACCTCGATCAGCAGGATTAAGCCGGTGAAGGCGACCTGGCGCAGGAGCGATGCGTGGAAGCGCGGCGAATTAAGCACTTCCTGGAACCACTTAACGCCCTCAAAGAAGAACAGGTTGTTTCCGAAAGTCTCCTGAACTGAATAGTTGACCACCGTCATCAGCGGAATGATTGCATTGAACGCCACCAGCACCAGCACCGGCAGCACCATGAACCACGCCTTGTTGTTCCAGGTCTTATCCATGGAGTTCAGCCCCCCATCTCGACGCGCCAGGAATCGGCGTAGAGGTTGATACCGGCCGGGTCGAAAGCGATCTTCGGATCGGCGGGAATGTCCTCGTCCTCGCCGACGATCGCCGCGATGTCGCGGCCTTCGAAACTGGCGCGCACCACCTTGTGGCGACCGATATCCTCGACCTTGCGGATTGAAACCGGCATGCCGCTGGCGCCAAGCCGGATATATTCGGGGCGGATGCCGAGTTCGATCGCACCGGTGATCCCGGCCTTGGGCGCGCCCGGCAGTTCAATGGTCTGGCTGCCGAGCCGCGCGCTCCTGCCTTCGACCGCGACCGGCATGACGTTCATGCCCGGCGAGCCGATGAAATAGCCGACGAATGTATGCTTGGGACGCTCGAACAGTTCGGCCGGCGAGCCGATCTGCACGATCTCGCCCTCATACATGACGACGACGTTTTCGGCGAAGGTGAGCGCCTCGGTCTGGTCGTGCGTGACATAGACCATGGTGAAACCGAAGCGCCTGTGCAGCTGCTTCAACTGCGAGCGCAGCACCCACTTCATATGCGGGTCGATGACGGTTAGCGGCTCGTCGAACAGGATCGCGTTGACATCAGAGCGCACCAGCCCGCGTCCGAGCGAGATCTTCTGCTTCTGGTCAGCGGTCAGCCCCCTCGCCTTTCGCTTGGCCATATCGGCCAGACCGGTCATATCAAGGGTTTCGCGCACCTTGCGGTCGACGTCGGGTTCCGCAACGCCGCGGTTGCGCAGCGGGAAGGCCAGATTGTCGTAGACGGTCATGGTGTCGTAGATGACCGGGAACTGGAACACCTGAGCTATGTTGCGCTCCTGCGTCGACAGATTGGTCACGTCCTTGCCGTCGAACAGAAGCTCGCCGTGCGACGGATACAACAAGCCGGAAATGATGTTGAGCAGCGTGGTCTTGCCGCAGCCCGACGGCCCCAGCAGCGCATAGGCGCCGCCGTCCTCGAAGGCGTGATGCACCTCCTTCAGCGCATAATCCTTGTCCGACTTCGGATGCGGCCCGTAGGCGTGGCGGATGTGATTGCAGTCGATGCGCGCCATGTGCCCTCCTCCTCAAGCCGCCAGCATCTGTGTCGGCGCAGCCGAGCGGCCGTTCGCGTCGAACACCATGATGTGCCGCGGATCGATGAACACCTCGATGGTCTGGTCCGGCTCGAACACCAAAATGCCGTGCTCAAGCATCACCCAGCGGACATCGGCGAAGTCGAGATGCACAAAACTTTCAGAACCGGTGATCTCGGTAACCGACACCTTGGCTCTCACCGGCACCGCCGACGGGCTCGGCCGGGCAAGGGAGAGATGGTGGGGCTGGAAGCCGATCGTGTAACTCGTATCGGCAATACCGGCGAGTTCAGCCGGCACCGGGAGGCTCACCCCACCATCAAGAAGGAAGCTCGAACCGCTCTTCTTCAGCACGATCGTGTTGAGCGGCGGATCGGCGAATGTCTTGGCCGTGACGAGGTCGTTCGGCCTGCGGAACACGTCGATCGTCGGGCCGAACTGGGTGATGCGGCCTTCGGAAAGCGTCGCCGTGTTGCCGCCGAGCAGCAAGGCTTCGTGCGGCTCGGTCGTGGCGTAGACGAAGATGGTGCCGGTTGCCGCGAAGATTTTTGGCAATTCCGCACGCAACTCCTCGCGCAGCTTGTAGTCGAGGTTGGCGAGCGGCTCGTCGAGCAGCACGAGGCTGGCGTTCTTGACGATGGCGCGCGCCAGCGCAGTGCGCTGTTGCTGGCCGCCGGAGAGGCTGAGGGGCGTGCGGTCGAGAAAGGGCGTCAGTTTCAGGAGGGCTGCGGCATTGCGCACCTCCTTGTCGATCTTTGCCCGCTCGGCACCGGCCACCCTCAGCGGCGACGCGATGTTCTCGTAGACGGTCATCGCCGGATAGTTGATGAACTGCTGGTAGACCATGGCGACGTTGCGCTTCTGCACCGGGATGCCGGTGACATCCTTGCCATCGAACCAGACCGAGCCGGATGTCGGCACATCAAGGCCGGCCATCAGCCGCATCAGGCTGGTCTTGCCGGAAAGCGTCGGCCCGAGAAGGACGTTGAGCGAGCCGTGCTGAAGCGTCAGCGAGACGTCGCGTATATGCTCCGTCGCCCCGACCGTCTTCGTCACGTTTCTCAGTTCCAGCATGATGCCTCCTCCCAGGCTTTCTGCATGACTATTCGGCAGCCGCGACATGGCGCCGGCTTATTCCGCGCATGAATTCGTCGAGCGCTGCCGCCTGCTCGCGGCTCAGATGCAGGCCGCGCTTGGTCCTGCGCCACAATACATCTTCGGCCGTCATCGCCCATTCATTTTGAACGAGGTAGCGCACCTCGGCCTCGTAGAGATCGGCGCCAAAGTTGCGGCCAAGGTCAGCGTTCGATTTGGCGAGGCCCAGCAGCACCCTTGCGCGAGTTCCGTAAAGCCGGGTCAGGCGGCGCGCCAGACGCGCATCGAGGAACGGATAGGCCGTCTTCAGTTTCGCCACTTCGGCGTCGAAGCCGCTCGCCGGGAAATCGCCGCCCGGCAGCGGCGCGTTTGCCGTCCACGGCTTGCCGCGCTTGCCGAGAAAACTCTCGATCTTCTCGAGCATCGATTCCGCCAGCCGGCGATAGGTGGTGATCTTGCCGCCGAAGGTGTTGATGATCGGCGCCGTGCCATCGCCGCCGTCGGCCTTCAGCACATAATCGCGGGTCGCTTCCTGCGCCTTCGAGGCGCCGTCGTCATAAAGCGGGCGCACGGCGGAATAGGTCCAGACGATGTCCGAACGCTTGACCGGTTGCGCGAAATATTCACTCGCCGCAGCACAGAGGTAATCGATCTCGGCGTCGCTGATCTTCACGTCGTGCGGGTCGCCGGAAAAGTCCTGGTCGGTGGTGCCGATCAGCGTGAACTCATCCTCGTAGGGGATGGCAAAGATGATGCGGCCATCCTTGTTCTGAAAGAAATAGGCGCGCGGATCGTCGAATTTCTTGCCGATGACGATATGGCTGCCCTGTACCAGCCGGACATTGTGCACGTCGTTCAAGCCGACCGTAGCCGACAGCACATGGTCGACCCATGGACCGGCGGCATTGACCAAAAGCCGCGCCTTGACCTCCTCGGTGTCGCCGGTCTGCGTGTTTTCCAGCCTGACCGTCCAGAGTTCGCCTTCACGGCGTGCGTCGACGACTTTCGTACGGGTTCGTATCGTCGCACCGCGATCGGCGGCGTCGCGGGCGTTCAACGCCACCAGCCGCGCATCGTTGACCCAGCCGTCGGAATATTCGAAGGCCTTGCGAAACAACGGCTTCAGCGGCTTGCCGGCCGGGTCGTTTGCCATATCCAGCGTCTTGGTCGCCGGCAGCAATTTGCGCCCGCCAATGTGGTCGTAGAGGAAAAGGCCGAGCCTGATCAGCCAGGCCGGTCGCAGGCCCTTGGCATAGGGCAGCACGAAGCGCATCGGCCAGATGATGTGCGGCGCGTTCTTCCAGAGAATTTCGCGTTCCATCAGCGCTTCGCGCACCAGGCGGAATTCGTAGAATTCAAGATAGCGCAAGCCGCCATGGATCAGTTTGGTCGAGCCCGAGGACGTGCCGCTGGCCAGATCGTTCATCTCGGCAACAAACACCGAGAAGCCGCGCCCAACCGCATCGCGGGCAATGCCGCAGCCGTTGATACCGCCACCGATGACGAAGATGTCATGGATCGGGGATGCGCTCACAAAAACTCCTCCCAGATTTCGCATTGCAGCATTTTTAGGTTTTTACGAAACCGTCTCGGGATTATTTCGAAATGCGAACGAATGTCAAACGAAATATAAACAGCAGGAGTTGCCGCAACGGCAGCATCAACGGCACCAGCTAGGAGAGCGAGGTTTCGATCAGTTGAACCTCTGCTTCCTGGCAGATCTTGCGCACCGACGGGATGTCGCAGCGGTCGGTGATGAAAGTGTTGACCTGCGACAGGTGGCCGATGCGAACCGGCGCCGTCCGCTCGAACTTGGTCTGGTCGGAAACGAGGATGACATGCCTTGCATTGGCGATGATCGCCTGCGCCACCTTCACCTCGCGAAAATCGAAATCGAGCAACGCACCGTCATGGTCGATCGCCGAGGCGCCGATCACCGCGTAATCGACTTTGAACTGCCTGATGAAATCGACCGCCGCCTCGCCGACCACACCGCCGTCGGAACCACGCACGACGCCGCCGGCAATAACGACTTCGATGGAAGGATATATGCGCATCCTATTGGCAACATTGATATTATTGGTGATGACCATCAAGCCGGCATGATCGAGAAGCGCCTTGCTGACCGCCTCCGTCGTGGTGCCGATATTGATGAACAGCGAGGCGTTGTCCGGGATGAGCCGGGCTGCGGCGCGGCCGATCGCCTCCTTCTCGTCGGCGGCGATCTTGCGCCTCGCCTCATATTCCATGTTCTCGATGCCGGACGGGAACAGCGCCCCGCCATGGATACGCGAAAGCAGTCGCTGGTCGCACAGATCGTTAAGGTCCTTGCGGATGGTCTGCGGCGTCACGTTGAAATGCGTTGCCAGATCGTCGACCAGCACGCGGCCATTGTCCTTGGCCATCTGGATGATTTCGGAATGACGCGGCGACAGATACATTTGTGACCTCCCGTTTTCGTTTTTCTCGTCTATAGCCGAAAACGAAAGCGATGAAAAGGCGTAAGCCGGCTAACGAAACTGCATGCGTCCAAAGCCAAACCTCGACGCAACTTTGCCGACAATTTCAGGCCACCCGGCGGGCGATTTCGGTGATGACCTCGAAAGCGATGTCGACATCCGCCGCCGTCGTCTCGAACTGACCGACCTGAAAACGGATCGCGACCTGCCCGTCCACCCGTGTCTGCGTCAGGTAGATGCGGCCATCGTCGTTGATCGCGTTGACCAGCCGCAGATTGTGTTCGTCCGAATCGATGCCGGCCGCCAGATGCCGGAACGAGAACAGCGACAGCATCGGCTCCGAGACGATCTCGAAATCCGGTTCCCTGGCCAGCCGCCCGGCCAGCCCTTCGCTCCAGGCGACATGGTTGCGGATCATGGTCCGCAGATATTCCAGCCCGTGGGCACGCAGCAGGAACCAGAGTTTCAGTGCGCGAAAGCGCCGCCCGAGCGGCACCGACCATTCGGAATAGTTGATGATGCCATCGCGCCCATGCGTCTCCAGGTAATCCGGCTTGATGGCCAGCGTCCGCACCAGGTCTTCCGGCCGGCGAATGAACTGCATCGAGCAGTCGAACTGCGCGCCCAGCCATTTGTGCGGGTTGAAGACGATGGAATCCGCCTGCTCCACGCCCGCCCAGAAA
Organism: Mesorhizobium sp.; assembly: GCA_004020365.1. Classification (GTDB taxonomy): domain Bacteria; phylum Pseudomonadota; class Alphaproteobacteria; order Rhizobiales; family Rhizobiaceae; genus Mesorhizobium. The sequence goes on along the minus strand of SAQR01000001.1, from coordinate 54,319 downwards.
TGCCGGTATTCCGGACAGATCATCGCCGATCCGGCCCAGGCGGCATCGACATGCAGATAGAGGCCATGCCGTTTCGCAACCGCGGCGACGCCGGCGATATCATCGGTGCCGCCGGTGCTGGTGCCGCCAACGCACGCGACGATGCCGGCCGGCAGCATGCCCGCTTGTCCATCGGCGACGACAGCCGTTTCGAGAGCTGCGACATCCATGGCGCGGAAGCGGCCGGCAACCGGAATGCGCACGAGATTGTCCTCGCCAACGCCCGACACCCAGATCGCCCGGTCGATGGAGGTGTGGACCTGATCGGAAGAATAGACGCGCAAGATCGGCTGGCCTTGCAGGCCCTTCTTGTTGCCCTGCCAGTCGAGCGCGCGCTCGCGCATGGTCAGCACGGCGGCGAGCGTCACCGACGATGCCGAATCCTGCATGACGCCGGAAAACCCTTCCGGCAGGCCAAGCGCCTGACGCATCCAGTCGACGACGCGCGTCTCGAGTTCGGTCGCTGCCGGCGAGGTTTGCCAGAGCATGCATTGCGCGGCCATTACCGAGACCAGATATTCGGCCACCACCGAAACCAGTGCGGCGTTGGCCGGGAAATAGGCGAAGAAGCGCGGATGCTGCCAATGCGTCATGCCGGGCAGGATTTTGCGCTCGAAGTCGGCGAAGATTGCCTGCATCGTTTCGCCATGTTCCGGCGGCGAGACGTCGATGCTTCTAAAAATTTCGCCCGGCTCGACGAGCGGCCGCACCGGTCTTTCGCGAAGTGTGCTCCTGTAGTCGGCACCCCATTCGGCCGCGCGCAGCGACCATTCCCGGAATTCGTTGCTATTCATCTTGCTCTCCGTCGTATTAGCGATCAAAGAGCACGAAAAACCGAGGCTTTCACTCGGGAAAGTCAGGCAAGCTCGCAAAAGCAGCCTTCAGTGCGTTCGACCAGCCGTCCGAGATGGTCCGATAATATTGGTCGTCCTGGGCTATTCGCTTCTTCAGGCTGACCTTGAAGGCGTCCTTTTCATAGAACAGCAGGTCAAGCGGCAGACCGACCGACAGGTTCGATTTCAGCGTCGAGTCGAACGACACCAGCAGCAGCTTCACCGTCTCGGCGAAACTCATCGTCTTTTCATAGGCGCGGATGATGATCGGCTTGCCGTATTTGGTCTCGCCGATCTGGAAAAACGGCGTGTCGTCGGTCGATTCGATGAAATTGCCTTCCGGATAGATCATGAACAGCCGCGGCGCGCTGCCTTTGATCTGGCCGCCGAGGATGAAGGAGGCATTGAAATAGGAATCGGCCTTTTCGCCCGCCGGCGACGAACTGGCGATGACTTCCTTGACGGTGTCGCCGACCAGCCGCACCGTCTGGTACATCGACGGCGTTTCAAGCAGCGTGGCGTGGCGCTCGGCCACCGCCTTGGTGCGTTCGTCAAGCAGGCTGACGACAGCTTGCGTCGTCGCCAGATTGCCGGCCGACATCAGCACGATGACGCGCTCGCCAGGCTCCTCCCAGACATGCATCTTTTTGAAGGTCGAGATCGAATCCATGCCGGCATTGGTGCGCGTGTCCGACATGAACACGAGCCCACGATCGATCTTCAAGCCGACGCAATAGGTCATCGAATCCCTTTGGCAGCAAATCTTGCCGGGATTACTGCTCCACGGTGACGGTCACCGCAAGCTGTTCTTCCGCTTGTCCCAGTCGAATCCCCGATACGGGCGTGGCGTCGCGGTAATCACGGCCGGTTGCCACCTTCACATAGCGTTCGTCGGGCGAAATGCCGTTGGCGACGTCGAACGCGACCCAGCCAAGGCCCGCAACATGCGCTTCGACCCAGGCATGGCTCGCCGCCTGCTCGACCGCAGCATCCATCATCAAATAGCCGCTGACGTAGCGGGCCGGAAACCCCATGGCGCGCGCGGCCGCGGCAAAGATGTGGCTATGGTCCTGGCAGACGCCGGTCTTGAGCGCCAGCGCGTCCTCGGCCGGGGTCGCCGCATTGGTGGTGCCCGGCGTATAGGCGACGCGCTCGCCGATCACCGCCATCAGCCGGTGCAACCTTTCGATATCGGCCCCCTCGCCGACCGAGGCCGCGAGTTCGCGAATGCCGCCGCCGATCGTGGTCAACGGCGTTTCCTGGCCAAACAGCCACAGTGGCGCGAAACCCTGATGTGGTCCGCAGACGCCTGATGTGTCGCGTGTCACCACCTCGCCTGACGCCTCGACGGTGATGAAATCGCGCTCGCCTTCGACGCTCAAAAGCCGCGTGTCATTGCCGAAGTGATCGGTGAAGCGCACTTCTTCGCGCGCCCCTTCGATCTTCAGCGCCCAGGACAAGACGGTCTGCGTCGGTCCGCTGACTGGAAGCAGCCGCAACCGCTGCAACAGATAATGCACCGGCGCGTCGTAGCGGTATTCGGTCCGGTGAGAGATCTTCAGCCGCATTGCTCTCGTCCCCTGAGCATGATTTTTTCCGGAAACCGGCTTCCACTTTCCGGGATCATGCTCAATAAAACCTGTAGTCCTGCGCGATCTCGTCGCCGAGCCTGATGTTGTCGCGGATGAAATTGGCCAGGAATTCATGCAGGCCGGCGTCGAATATGTCCTTGATCGAGCCGGCGGCCAGCATGGCCTGGGTCTTGCCGGCTGTCACATGACAGGCATGGCGCTCACCATAATCGTCGCCCAGGAATCTGAGATGCTCCGTCAGGAAACGGTAGCAGAAGGTCAGTGAGCGCGGCATGCGAACGTTGAGGATCAGATAGTCGGCGATGTTGCTCGGCTTGTAGTCGGCCTCGTAGACCCAGCGATAGGAACGATGCGCCGACACCGAGCGCAGGATCGATTCCCACTGGTAATTGTCGAGCGTGGAGCCGACCCATGAGATCGACGGCAACAGCACGTAGTATTTCACGTCCAAGATGCGCGCCGTGTTGTCGGCGCGTTCGACATAGGTGCCGAGTTGCGAGAAATCGAAGATCTCGTTGCGCAGCATGGTGCCGTAGAACGAGCCGCGGATCAGTGCCGTTTCGCGCTTGATCGCGTCGAGCACGCTGGGCAGGTCGCGTTCGTCGATCGGCTTTGCCAGCATCCGCTTCAGCGACATCCAGGCTTCGTTGATGCTTTCCCAGGTTTCGCGCGTCAGCGCGGTGCGCACCATGCGGGCATTGTTACGGGCCGTTTCGATCGACGTCATCGTGCTCGACGGGTTGGATGTGTCGCGCAGCAGGAAATCGGCAACGTTGGCGGCGGTATAGTCCGAATATTTCTGCGTGAAGGCAGCGTCCGAACCGGCACTGAGCAGCACCGAATTCCACTCTTCGGAAGCGTTCTGGGTGCGGGTCAGCGCCATGCGCAGCCCGGCATCGACCAGCCGCGCCATGTTTTCCGCCCGCTCGATGTAGCGGTTCATCCAGTAGAGCCCGTTGGCGGTGCGGCCGAGAAGCATGGAAAGGGCCCTTCGGGCTAGTGAATGGTGAATAGTGAATAGTGAATAGTGAGTAGTGAGTATTGGGTAGTGAATGTTTGGACTTTGACGGAGTATGACATTGTTCTTTTCCTGACTACTGACTACTGACTACTGACTACTGACTACTGACTATTCACTATTCACTATTCACTATTCTAATCATCCAGCACCCACGTATCCTTCGTCCCGCCGCCCTGAGACGAATTGACCACCAGCGAGCCTTCCTTCAGCGCCACACGCGTCAACCCGCCCGGCACGATCTGGATGCGGTCGGAAACCAGCACGTAGGGCCTGAGATCGACATGGCGCGGCGCCAGCCCTTTGTCGGTCAGGATCGGACAGGTCGACAGCGCCAGCGTCGGCTGGGCGATGTAGTTCGACGGTTTTGCCGCCAGTTTCTTGGAAAAATCCTCGCATTCCTTCTTGGTCGCCGCCGGCCCGACCAGCATGCCGTAGCCGCCGGAGCCATGCACCTCCTTCACCACCAGCTCGTCGATATGTTCGAGCACGTATTTCAGGCTGTCCGGCTCCGAGCAGCGCCAGGTCGGGATATTGCCGAGGATCGCTTTACGGCCGGTGTAGAATTCAACGATCTCGGGCATGTAGGAATAGATCGCCTTGTCGTCGGCGATGCCGGTTCCCGGCGCATTGGCGATGGTGATGTTGCCGGCCCGGTAGACATCCATGATGCCCGGCACACCCAGTGCCGAGTCCGGTCGGAAGGTCAGCGGATCGAGGAAAGAATCGTCCACCCTTCGATAAAGCACGTCGATCTGCTTGTAGCCTTCGGTCGTGCGCATCGCGACGTGGCCATCGACGACACGCAGATCCTGCCCCTCGACAAGCTGCACACCCATCTGGTCGGCAAGGAAGGCATGTTCGAAATAGGCGGAGTTGAAGCTGCCCGGCGTCAGCACGGCAATGGTCGGCGCGCCCTTGGTGCCTTGCGGCCGCACTGCCGCCAGCGACTGGCGCAAGAGCTGCGGATAGTTTTCCACTGGCCGCACCTTGATCTGCTGGAACAGCTCGGGAAAGAGCTGCATCATCGTCTCGCGGTTCTCCAGCATGTAGGAAACGCCGGACGGCGTGCGCGCATTGTCCTCCAGCACGTAGAATTCGTTCTCGCTGATGCGAACGATATCGACGCCGATGATATGGGTGTAGACGCCGGCCGGCGGCCGCACTCCGATCATCTCCGGCAGGAATGCCTCGTTCTTGGCGATCAATTCCTTGGGGACGCGCCCGGCGCGCAAAATCTCCTGGCGGTGGTAGATATCGTCGAGAAAGGCGTTCAGCGCCTGGACGCGCTGCTCGATGCCTTGCGTCAGCCGTCGCCATTCATTGCCGGAAATGATGCGCGGAACGATGTCGAAGGGAATAAGGCGCTCGGAGGCTTCCTGCTCGCCATAGACGGCAAAAGTGATGCCGGTCTTGCGAAAGACGCGTTCGGCGTCCTGCATCTTTTCGGTAAGCCTGGCCGGATCCTGCTCCTTAAGCCAGCGATCGTAAGCCGAATACGGTTTTCTCAATCCGGAGATTTCCGGAAGCATTTCGTCGAACGCTGCCAATCGCTTACTCCCTGTGAGGCCATTTCACTGGCGTCACCGGAGAAAATCAAGCGCAATCGGTGATTTGGAGGATGTTGGCGACCAGTATGTCACGGCCTGCCTAAAATAAGGGCAGCGCCGATAGGCTTGGGTCAGGCTTTGCCTTGTGCCCGGGCAGGCGGCAGGCACCGCTCAGAATGCGCGGAAGGTGACGACCGTGAACGTGTCCTTGATGCCGGGAAGAATCTGCACCTTCTCGTTGACGAAATGGCCGATGTCTTCCTCGTCGTCGACGTAGAATTTGGCGAGCAGATCGTAATTGCCGGCTGTCGAGTAGATTTCCGAAGCGATTTCGGCATCGGCCAATGCGCTGGCAACGTCATAGGCTCTGCCCAGATCGCACTTTATCTGCACGAAAAATGCCTTCATTGCCCGGTCCTGCTCAGCTCGCACGCATAAGCGGCCCTTGTGGCAGAGTGCCGCCCGGCTTTCAAGCTTCAGGACAGCGCTCCAGCAGAACGCGATTTAAGTGAGCCAATCGCCGAAATGTGCCGATCGTCGAGCCGGACGGCAAGGATTGCTCAACGGCAGTTTCCGCATCTCTGGCAGCAACCTGCGCGCGGTACTTCGCTGAGCACCGGAGCGCTCGCTCACATCGCCGGGATATCGCCCCTCGCCCAGCCCTCGGAGATCTCTGCCGCCCGCGCCTCGAACGCGCCGGCTTCGATGGCGGCACGAATGTCCTGCATCAGCTTCTGATAGTAGGAAAGATTGTTCCAGGTCAGAAGCATCGCTCCCAGCGCCTCTTGCGAGCGGACCAGATGGTGCAGATAGGCGCGTGAATAATCTCTGCCGGCCGGGCAGTCGCTCTCCTCGTCCAGCGGGCGCGGATCGTCGGCATGGCGGGCATTGCGCAGATTGACCTTGCCGCGCCTTGTATAGGCGAGGCCATGACGGCCGGCGCGTGTCGGCATCACGCAATCGAACATGTCGATGCCACGCGCCACCGATTTCAATATGTCGTCGGGCGTGCCGACACCCATCAGATAGCGCGGCCTGTCCGCCGGCAGCTCCGGGCAGGTGATATCGAGCATTTCGAGCATCACCGCTTGCGGCTCGCCGACCGCCAGCCCGCCGATCGCATAGCCCTTGAGGTCCATCGCTTTCAGCGCCTGCGCCGAGCGCAACCGCAGGCCCGGTATGTCGCCGCCCTGGACGATGCCGAACATTGCCTTGCCCTGCTGGTCGCCGAACGCCGTCCTGCAACGCTCGGCCCAGCGCAGCGACAGCTCCATCGCCCGCTCGATCTCCTTCTCCATGGCCGGCAGCGCGGTGCATTCGTCGAGCTGCATCTGGATATCGGCGCCGAGCAGTCCCTGGATTTCGATCGAGCGCTCGGGCGACATCTCATAGGCAGCGCCGTCGATATGTGAGCGGAAGGTGACGCCCTTTTCGGTCAGTTTCCTCAGCTTCGACAGCGACATCACCTGGAAGCCGCCGCTGTCGGTCAGGATCGGATGCGGCCAGCGGGCGAATTCATGCAGACCGCCAAGCCGCGCCACACGCTCGGCGCCCGGCCGCAGCATCAGATGATAGGTGTTGCCAAGGATGATGTCCGAGCCGACGCCGCGCACCTGATCCATATACATGGTCTTGACCGTGCCGCCGGTGCCGACCGGCATGAAGGCCGGCGTGCGGATTTCTCCGCGCGGCATGGTGATGGAGCCGCGCCGCGCTTTGCCGTCGGTCGCCAGCACCTTGAAGGTGAACGCTTTAGTCATTGAATTCCTTGTTGTATACCGGGCGCGCGTCCATCGTTCTCCTCCCTGAATAGCAGACTTGCATCTCCGTAGGAGTAGAACCTGTAGCGATTCTCGATGGCATGCGCATAGGCCGCACGCATCGTTTCCAGACCGCAAAACGCCGAAACCAGCATGAACAGCGTCGAGCGCGGCAGATGGAAATTGGTCATCAGCATGTCGACGGCCTTGAACCGATAGCCGGGCGTGATGAAGATATCGGTCGGACCCGACCATCCGGCCACCGTGCCGTCCTCCCGCGCGGCGCTCTCCAGCAGGCGCAGCGATGTCGTGCCGACGGCGATGATGCGCCCGCCACGCGCCTTTGCCGCGTTCAGCGCCTTGGCGGTTTCCGGGCTGACCGAACCGAACTCGGCATGCATCTTGTGATCGGCAGTGTCGTCGACTTTCACTGGCAGAAACGTGCCGGCGCCGACGTGCAAGGTGACGAAGCGCCGTTCGACGCCCTTGGCATCGAGCGCGGCGAAAAGCTCGGGCGTGAAATGCAGGCCGGCAGTGGGGGCTGCCACAGCCCCCTCCTCCCTGGCATAGATGGTCTGGTAGTCGCTGCGGTCGCGTTCGTCGTCGTCGCGCTTCGAAGCGATATAAGGCGGCAGCGGAATGTGGCCGACGGCGTGCAGCGCCTCGTCGAGAAACGGACCTGAGAGGTCAAAACCAAGCAAAGCCTCGCCGGCCTCGCCCTTCTCGATCACCGTGGCATCGAGCTGGCCGAGAAAGCAGGAATTGGCGTCATGGCCGAAATGGATGCGGTCACCGGCGGCAATGCGCTTGCCCGGTCGCATGAAAGCCAGCCAGCGGTCCGGCGCCACCCGCATGTGCAGCGTGGCTTCGATTTGCGCCGCCGCTTCGCCGCGCCGCCTGATGCCCTTCAACTGTGCCGGAATGACCTTGGTGTCGTTGAAGACCAGCAGGTCACCGGTCTCGAGCAGCGACGGCAGCTCGCGCACCGTCCGGTCTTCGAGGCCCTCACCCGGCCTGACAACCAGCATTTTGGCACTGTCGCGCGGTTCTGCCGGTCGAAGCGCGATGCGCTCCTCCGGCAGATCAAAGTCGAAAAGATCGACGCGCAAGAAAATCCCGCCTCAAAGTTCCGGGCAGGTCACCGACCAGGCGCCAACACCGGCGATGCTCAGCGTGCCGCCCATTGCGGAATGGGACTGTTCCTTGGCCTTGACCAGTCGCAATTTGGCGACGATCGAGCTGATGCCCTCGTCGGTGAGGTCGATCGCCACGTGCTGGTCGTCCTCGAATGCCTGTCCGACGATGACTTTCGTCGAACCCGGCTGACCGTCGGTGGTCCAGTTCCTGCCGCCGGCATCAAGCCATACACGCGCAACCGCGATGACTGCGGTGTGCCCCATCAGGACGTCGATCGATGCCGCGTCGCCTTCAGCGCTGCAAACGATCGATTCCGTCGCCAGCGCCGGAGCGGCCGCCGCGGCAAGCATCAGAGTGATAGCCGCGACAGCCCAGGAGGTCATTTCACGTCGGCCGCGACCTTCAGCGACACGATCTTGTCGGGATCCGTCACCGGCTCGCCGCGCTTGATCTTGTCGACATTGTCCATGCCTTCGATGACCTGGCCCCAGACCGTGTATTGACGGTTGAGAAAGGCGGCATCGTCGAAGCAGATGAAGAATTGCGAGTTGGCCGAGTTCGGGTTCTGCGAGCGCGCCATCGAGCAGGTGCCCCGGCCATGGTTGGCGTTGGAGAACTCCGCTTTCAGGTCGGGCTTGTCGGAGCCGCCGGTGCCGGCGCGCGCCGGTGCGAAAGAGGGCTTGCTGGAATTGCCGAATTTCACGTCGCCGGTTTGCGCCATGAAGCCGTCGATGACGCGGTGGAACACCACGCCGTCATAAGCGCCTTCGCGCGCCAGTTCCTTGATGCGGCCGACATGGCCAGGCGCCAGATCGGGAAACAGTTCGATGACGACCTTGCCCTTGGTCGTTTCCATGATGAGTGCGTTCTCGCGGTCCTTGATCTCGGCCATGTCAGAATATCCTTTGAAATAAATGGGTTTACTTGCCGTCGGCGGCGATGCGCACCTTGATCATGCGATCGGGATCGGTGACGACCCCGTTCTGCGCCGCGTCGCCTTTCTTGATCTTGTCCACCAACTCCATGCCGTTCTCGACATTGCCGACGATGGTGTACTGGCCATCGAGCGGCGGCGCCGGCGCGAACATGATGAAGAACTGCGAATTGGCGGAATCCGGGTCCTGCGAGCGGGCCATCCCGACCACGCCACGCTGATAGCGCTCGGTCTGAGAGAATTCGGCCGGCAGGTCGGGAAGATCGGAACCGCCGGTGCCGACAGCGTCGGCGCTAAAGCCGTTCTTCATGTTGCCGAACTTCACGTCGCCGGTCTGCGCCATGAAGCCGTCGATGACTCGGTGGAAAGCAACGTTGTCATAAGCGCCCTGGCGCACCAGCTTTTTGATCTGCTCGACATGCTTCGGCGCGAGATCGGGCCTGAGCGCGATGGTAACGTCGCCGTCCTTCAGCGCGATGATCATGGTGTTTTCCGGATCGGCGGCGTACGCCGAAACGGAGGCGGTCACAAGACCGAAAAGAACGACAAGGCAGGTGGCGAGCCCTTTAAGCTGCATGGATCTTTCTCCGAAAACCTTTGTTTCACGCATGTCGTTGTCCAAAACCGGGTTCCACGTTTGGACGACATGCATTATTTCGCAAATTTGGCGGTGAGTGCGCCAGCCACGGCCGCCGGCACGAAGGGGCGGATGTCGCCGCCCATCGAGGCTATCTGACGGACAAGTGTGGCGGTAATGGTTCGCACCGAAGGGCTGGCGGGCAGAAAAACCGTCTGCAGTTCAGGCGCCATGGTCTCGTTCATGCCGGCCATCTGCATCTCATAGTCGAGATCGGTGCCGTCGCGCAGGCCACGGATCATGATCGAGGCGCCCTGCTTCCTGGCAGCGTCGACGACCAGCCCGTCGAAAGCGACGACCTTGATGCGCGCGCCGTCGCGGCCGAATTCCTTCGTCGCAGCTTCGATGAGGCCGACCCGCTCCTCGAATGAAAACAGCGGCTTCTTGCCGGGATGAATGCCGATCGCCGCATAGACGGTGTCGGCCACGGCCAGCGACGCCTTCAGCACGTCGAGATGGCCGTTGGTCGGCGGGTCGAAGGAGCCGGCATAAAGGGCGATGCGTTCGGTCATGGCTGGTGCTTCTAGCGAGCCTCTCTCGCAAAGGCAAATCCGATCAGCGAGCCGCCAATCCAAGTCGCTGCCCCGGGGCCCTGGCCCGAGGGTGCGCAGCGGCTTTGGGACAACGACATGCACCCAGACGGGAACCAAAGCGCATCGCTTGAGCCACGGTAATCGCGATGCGCTTTGAGTGAACCTTTTGGCCGGGATGAACGACCAATGAATGGGCCGATCACGAAGGCTTCACGCAGCGTTCATTAGATTGAAGCTTCAGAAAATGAAACCAAAACTCCATTTGATCGTTGCTAGGTGCAGGAGAACACGCACATGCTGATCTACATGCTCGCCGCCGCAATGACCGTCGCCATGCTGATAGCCACCGTATTCGGGCTGCATCAGGAAGCAGGGCGTGTCCGCGCCAGGGCCAATACCAAACGGTTCGAAGGCTTCGGTATCCGCAAGCCTTATCGCCACTTCTGAACCGGCTGCTATTTGTTGACGGCGCCGGACCCATCGGGCCGGCACTCCCCAATAAGGCCTAGTCGACGTTGTTGTCCGGGCCAGCGCCTTCAGTACCGGTATCCAGGGTTGCGTCGCCCTCGACACTCTCTTCGGCTTCCTCGTCCGACTGCGGTTCCGTTATCCGCTCCACCGAAACGACCTTCTCGCCGTCAGCCGTGTTGAAGATTGTCACGCCCTTGGTGGCGCGGCTGGCGAAGCGAATTCCGTTGACCGGCACGCGGATGACAGTGCCGCCATCCGAGACAAGCATGATCTGGTCGTCATTGCCGACCGGGAAAGTCGCTACCAGGCGGCCGATCTCAGCCACTTTCGACACATCGGTGGCGCGGATGCCCTTGCCGCCGCGCCCTATCTGGCGGAAATCATAGGAAGACGAGCGCTTGCCGTAGCCATATTCCGTCACCGTCAGCACGAACTGCTCGTGTGCCTTGAGGAATTCGTAGCGCTCGTCGGAAAGCTCCGTCTCCTCGCCGACCTCCTCATTGGTGAGCTGGAAGTCTTCGTCCTCGCCCGCCGCAATGCCGGCGGCGAGCCGCCGTTCGGCCGCCACCCGCTTGAGATAGGCGGCGCGCTCGGCCGGCGACGCATCGACATGTTCGATCACCGCCATCGAGATCACCCGGTCGTTGGCAGCCATGGCGATGCCGCGCACGCCGACCGAATTGCGGCTCTGGAAGACGCGCACGTCGCTGACCGAAAAGCGTATGCACTGGCCGGAGCTTGCGGTCAGCAGCACGTCGTCATTGTCGGTGCAGGTCTCGACGCCGAGTATCTCGTCGCCTTCCTCTTCCAGCTTCATGGCGATCTTGCCGTTGCGGTTGACCTGGACGAAGTCCGACAGCTTGTTGCGGCGCACCGTGCCGCGCGTCGTGGCGAACATCACGTCGAGTTCGCCCCAGCTGGTCTCGTCCTCAGGCAGCGGCATAATGGTGGTGATGCGTTCGCCCTGCTCCAGCGGCAGCATGTTGATCAGCGCCTTGCCGCGTGACTGCGGGTTGCCGATCGGCAGGCGCCACACCTTTTCCTTGTAGACGATGCCACGCGAGGAGAAGAACAGCACCGGCGTGTGCGTGTTGGCGACGAACAGCCGGGTGACGAAATCCTCTTCCTTGGTCGACATGCCGGAGCGGCCTTTGCCGCCGCGGCGCTGCGCCCGGTAGAGCGACAACGGCACACGCTTGATGTAGCCGGAATGGCTGACCGTCACGACCATGTCCTCGCGCTGGATCAGGTCCTCGTCTTCCATATCCGCCCCGCCCTCGGACAGCTCGGTGCGGCGCGGCGTGCCGAACTCGTCGCGCACGGCGGCAAGCTCGTCCTTGACGATCTGCTGGATGCGCGCGCGGGACGACAAAATGTCAAGATAATCAACAATTTCCGCGCCGATCGTGTTCAACTCGTCGGCGATCTCGTCGCGGCCGAGCGCGGTCAGCCGCTGCAGGCGCAGTTCGAGGATGGCGCGCGCCTGTTCCTCGGACAGATTGTAGGTGCCGTCCTCGTTGATGCGGTGGCGCGGATCGTCGATCAGCAGGATCAGCGATTCGACGTCGCCGGAGGGCCAGCGCCGCTCCATCAACTGCTCGCGCGCCGTCTGCGGATCCGGCGCGCTGCGGATCAGCTTTATCACCTCGTCGATGTTGGCGACGGCAATGGCAAGTCCGACCAGCACATGGGCACGGTCACGCGCCTTGCGCAGCAGGAATTTCGTGCGCCGGCTGATCACGTCCTCGCGGAAGGCGACGAATGCCTTCAGCATGTCGGTCAGCGTCAGCAATTCCGGCTTGCCGCCGTTCAGAGCCACCATGTTGGCGCCGAACGACGTCTGCAGCGGCGTGAAACGGTAGAGCTGGTTGAGGATGACGTCGGCGACCGCGTCGCGCTTCAGTTCGATGACGACACGGTAGCCCTGGCGGTCGCTCTCGTCGCGGATGTCGGAAATGCCTTCGATGCGCTTGTCGCGCACCAGTTCGGCCATCTTCTCGATCATCGACGACTTGTTCACCTGGTAGGGAACTTCGGTGATGACGATCGATTCACGGTCGTTGCCGCGCGCCTCGACGTTGACGCGGCCGCGCATGACTATGGAGCCGCGGCCGGTCGAATAGGCGCTGTAGATGCCGGAACGGCCGAGCACGATGCCGCCGGTCGGGAAATCCGGCCCTGGAATGATCTCCATCAGCGCCGGCAGATCGATCGCCGGATTGTCGATGAGGGCAATGGCGCCGTTGCAGACCTCGCCCAGATTGTGCGGCGGGATGTTGGTGGCCATGCCGACGGCGATACCGCCGGAGCCGTTGACCAACAGGTTCGGGAAGCGCGCCGGCAGGACTTTCGGTTCGCTGCCGGACGCATCATAAGTGTCCTGGAAATCGACGGTGTCCTTGTCGATGTCTTCCAGCAGCTCATGCGCGACCTTTGTCAGCCGCGATTCGGTGTAACGCATCGCCGCTGGCGGATCGCCGTCGATCGAGCCGAAATTGCCCTGCCCGTCGATCAGCGGCACGCGCAGCGACCAGTCCTGCGCCATCCGCACCAAGGCGTCGTAGATCGAGGCGTCGCCATGCGGATGGTATTTACCCATCACGTCGGCGACCGGGCGTGCCGACTTCACATATTTGCGGTTCCAGTGGTAGCCGCTCTCATGCGCGGCATAGAGGATGCGGCGATGCACCGGCTTCAGCCCGTCGCGCACGTCGGGCAGCGCACGGCTGACGATCACGCTCATCGCGTAATCGAGATAGGAGCGCTGCATCTCCTCGATGATGGATATCGGCTCGATGCCGGTCGGCCCGCCGTCGGCGCCGCGCGGTGTCTTCTGGTCGGTCAAATCAGGTCACAATCTAATCGGGAATCACTCGGTGCTTATATAGGAAGCCGGGCCGAAACTCCAACGTCCACGGCAGATTTCCAGTGTCGGTTTTTGTGGTGATTTCAAAAGGATATCACTGATTGCGACGATATGGCCGAGGCGCTTTCGTGGCCGCCGGGGCAAAGCTCATTGTCACGCCAATTTTTACTTCACACAACCGGAACCACGGATGCATTCGGCAATTTATCGCCTCGCCGCCGGAGCCGGTAGGCGCCGGGCGCCTCCCCCATCACGCGCCGGAAGCGGCGGTTGAAGGTCGACAAATCGTTGAACCCGGCCTCGAAGGCGATCGTCGAGATCGCCTCGTCCGACATGCGCAGCCGCACCGCCGCCCTGTGCAGCCGGGTTTTCAGCACGAACTGGTAGGGCGTCATGCCCGCGACATGCCGGAAGCTGCGCAGGAAATGGTAGGGACTGGTCGCCGTTTCGCTTGCAAGCTCGGCGAGCGAGACCGGCCTTTCGGCATCCTTTTCGATGCGCCGCACCGCCTCCGCAACGCGTTTCTGATCACGGCGGCTCGGTGACCGGGCAGCGGGCGTGATACCGGAGGCGACGGCTGCGCCGGCAATCCGCAGTCCGAGTTCCTCGAACGCCTCGATATCGGCCATTTCGCGCGCGGCTTCCGCCTCTGCCAGCAACGGTGCCAGCGCCGGCAAGGGCGGCAGAAGCGGCGCCTCGAAAGCCAGCTTCTTCGCGCCCGGCGTGTCGGCGACGATCTGTTCCATATAGGCCGGGCTGAAATGATAGGAGATACAGCGGTCGCCGGCGCCATGCTCGTGCCCACACTCATAACAAGTGCGGGGGTTGCCGAGCAGGATTGCGCCCGGCATCAGCATCGCCGTGCCCTGGCGTGCGCGGTAGCGGAAGGTGCCGTTGGTCACCAATGCGACGCAGAAGTTGCGATGCTCTTCCTCGAACGGGCGATCAGCGACGCCGGCAGTGCAGACCACGTCCAACACCCGCCAGCCTTTTCCAGACGCCAGTGTATGCGCGCTCGTCGTCATGGCCGAAACATAGCAATTTTTCCCAAGCGCAAGAAGACTGCCAAGGCTTATTCTTCCCATTCTCCTGACAAGATGGGTCTCCTGACAATATGGGCAGAACCATGTTCAATTCATCTTCCTTTGCCGAAGCCCTGCACAGTGACGGGCCAGCCGCGGACCTTGCCGAAAAACTGAACCTTTACGGCCGCTTCGTTGGCGCCTGGACGTTCGATGCCACGCGCCATCTCGAAGACGGCCAGGTGCTGACCGGGCGCGGCGAGGTGCATTTCGGCTGGGTGCTCGAGGGCCGCGCGATCCAGGACGTATGGATCTTGCCCGCGCGGAACACTGGCGCACAGAGCTCGCTCGGCAATTGGACCTTTTATGGCACGACACTGCGCGTCTATGACCCCGGCGTCGATGCCTGGCATATCTTCTGGAGCGATCCGCGCACCCAGTATTTCAGCCGCCAGCTCGGCCGCGCCGAAGGCGACACCATCGTCCAGCAAGGCGCCGACGGCACCGGCGCCGCGGTGCGCTGGAGTTTTTCCCGGATCACCGAAGATTCGTTCCGCTGGCTGGGCGAACGCTCGCAGGACGGCGCGACCTGGCGGCTCGAAGTCGAGTTCTTGGCGCGGCGCGTCGCCAGCACCTGACCTGCACGGTTTCCCCTGACGCCGCTTTGCTCTACCAATGCCGGGGTCTCGGGCACCGCCGGGCGGGGAGGGTCAGAGATGCCGAGCTTCGACAGCCTGTTCAACGCCTTCGTCACGATACTGGTGACCATCGACCCGCCCGGCCTGGCGCCGCTCTTCCTCGCCGTGACGCGCGGCATGAACCGCGAGGAGCGTAACCAGGTTTCCGTCCGCGCCTCGATCATTGGTTTCCTGGTGATGGCGCTGTTTGCAATCGCCGGCGCATCGATCCTGTCGGTGTTCGGCATCACGCTGCCGGCCTTCCGCGTCGCCGGCGGGTTCCTGCTGTTCTTCATCGCCTTCGAAATGGTGTTCGAGCGCCGGCAGGATCGCAAGGAAAAGATCGGCGACGTCGCCATCACCAAGGACATGATCCACAACATCGCGGCCTTTCCGCTGGCGATTCCGCTGATCGCCGGTCCGGGCGCGATTTCAGCGACCGTCCTGCTGTCCGGCTCGTTTCCAGGTTTGGGCGCGCAGGCAGCCCTTGTCGGCATCATCGCGATCTGCCTTGTCATCACCTACCTGGTGTTCGTGCTGGCCGAGCGCATCGACCGGGTCCTCGGCCAGACCGGCCGCTCGATCCTGACACGGCTGCTCGGCGTCATCCTGGCGGCGCTCGCCGTGCAGTTCGTCGCCGACGGCGTCAAGGCGTTGATGGCAGCATGAAAGTGAAAGCGGCCTCGCGCTTGATTGCCGAGGCCGTCATTGTCGTCGTCCATCTCATGCAACGAACCGCCACTGGCGGGCGCTATCCTACTTCGCCGTCGTATCAATGACTTCGAAGTCGTGGGTGATCTCGGCGGTCTTGGCCATCATTGCCGAGGCCGAGCAGTATTTTTCGATCGAAAGGTCGATTGCCCGCCTGACCTTGTCGCGCGAAAGCGCGCGGCCCTTGACGACGAAATGCATATGGATGCGGGTGAACACCCGCGGCTCCTTCTCCGCCCGGTCGGCGTCGAGTTCGACCACGCAGTCTTCGACCGCCTCGCGGCCCTTTTCGAGAATGTGGACGACATCATAGGCCGAGCAGCCGCCAGTGCCGAGCAGCACCAGTTCCATCGGGCTCGGCCCCGGCGTCTTGCCGTCCGGCCCGAACGCGGTCCCCAGCACCACCTTGTGGCCGCTGCCGGACTCGCCGACGAAAGTGCGCTCCTCGACCCATTTGACCCGTGCTTTCATCTAATAGGTCCTTTCACCGCGCACTACTCAAACGCACAACGTCCCGAAAATCCAAGGCAGTTTTCGGAACGCCATGCTTGGCCTCAAATAGCTGGCGTTGTCAGCCCGCGCCGAGCCACTCGCTCCGAGG
>SAQR01000001.1:26085-37928 GCA_004020365.1 Mesorhizobium sp. | reverse complement strand
GGATCAGAAAGGAATTTCGTCGTCGAGTTCACGCGACGAACCGCCGCCACCCTTGTTGCCGCCACCGCCGCCGCGATTGAAACTCTCGCCCGGGCCGGACTGGCCGAAATCGGAACCGCGGCTGCTGCCCCCACCGGCATAGCTGCCGACCTGACCGCCCTCGCCCTGCCCGCGTGCGTCGAGCATCTGCAGGTCGCCACGGAATTTCTGCACCACGATTTCGGTGGTGTAGCGGTCATTGCCGGTCTGGTCTTGCCATTTGCGCGTCTGCAACTGGCCCTCGACAAAAACCTTCGCACCTTTCTTCAGATACTGCTCGGCGACCTTGGCGAGCTGCTCGTTGAAGATGACGACATTGTGCCACTCGGTCTTTTCCTTGCGCTCGCCGGAAATCTTGTCGCGCCAGCTCTCCGACGTGGCGACGCGGATATTGACGACCGGCTCACCCGAATTCAAACGGCGGATTTCCGGGTCCGCCCCGAGATTGCCCACCAGAATGACCTTGTTGACGCTACCCGCCATGATACTTCTCCGCGCTCATCCGAAACAAATTTTTCTCGCTCTCACCTTATAGACTGCGGACATTCCCCGCCTGCCGTGGCTGGCTTTTCCCACAAGGTTTTTGTTCTCTTTTCGTTCTAAGACGATCAATTCGTAATGTCAAGGAATGTCAGCAATCGATGGGTTCCGCCGTGCCGTTCCATATGGGCGCGAAAAGACTGCTTGCCAAACCAATAAGTATTCACTTATGCTTCTGCCATGATCGAAGCCGAGATTTTTCGAGCGCTTGCCGACCCGACGCGCCGCTCCGTCTACGAACGGCTCGCCGCCGGCGAGATGACCGTATCGGAACTGCGCAGCGGCATGAGCGTGTCGCAACCGGCCGTCTCGCAGCATCTCGCGGTGCTGCGCGGCGCCGGCCTGGTGGCTGAGCGGCGAGCCGGCCGCAACGCCTATTATCGCGCCGATCCGCAAGGGCTCGACCCACTGCTCGGCTGGATCGAGCGTTACCGTGCGTTCTGGCCCGAGCGTATCGAACGGCTCAAGGCGGTTTTGAAGGATATGGACCAATGACGGCAAAACAGCATTCAGACATGGCGGCAGACTCGATCGAGTTCGAGTGCGAGCTTCCAGACCCGCCGGAAAAAGTGTGGCGGGCGCTGACTGTGCCGGACCTGCTCGCAGCCTGGATGATGCCGAACGACATCAAGCCGGAGATCGGCAGCCGCTTTGCCTTTGCCAGGCCGGATGCGCCGATCGAGTGCGAAATCCTCGACGCCGAGCCCGAACGCCTGCTGCGCTACTCCTGGCGGGAGCGGCCGACGCCTGGCAATACAGCGCATCCGCTCACCAGTCCGCTGAACAGCCCAATGGATAGCATCGTCACCTTCACGCTCGACCGCACCGTGTCGGGCGGCACGCATCTGCGCATCGTCCACGACGGATTTGCGCGAGTAGCTAAACCTGCGGTTGCAGGCGCCGGTTGCCGGCTTTCGCTCAATGCAAATAACTCCAGACAGATCATAGCCGCCAACACGCCTCGCCTCTCCCTGCGCGCGGCCTGAGCGGCACAACGGAGAAAAGCCATGAGCGGTTTTGCCAATCTTGTGCCGATGGTGATCGAGCAGTCGAGCCGCGGCGAACGCGCCTTCGACATTTTCTCGCGGCTGCTGCGCGAGCGCATCGTCTTCATCAACGGTCCGATCGACGACGGTGTGTCGGCGCTGGTCTGTGCCCAGCTCCTGTCGCTGGAATCCGACAATCCCGACAAGGAGATTTCCCTCTACATCAACTCGCCGGGCGGCGTGGTGACCAGCGGTTTCGCCATCTACGACACGATGCAGTACGTTTCTTGCCCCGTATCCACCGTCTGCATGGGCTTTGCTGCGTCGATGGCCTCCTTCCTGCTGATGGCCGGCACACCGGGGCGACGCATCGCACTGCCCAACACCAGCATCCTGCTGCACCAGCCGTCAGGCGGTTTCCAGGGCCAGGCCTCCGACATCCAGCGCCACGCCGAAGGCATCCTCAGGACCAAGCGGCGCATGACCGAGCTTTACGCGCGCCACTGTGGTCGCACGTTCGAAGAGGTCGAACGCACGCTCGACCGCGACCATTTCATGACCGCCGCGGAGGCAAAGACCTGGGGCCTTGTCGATCATGTTTTTGATACGCGCAAACAGGCGGCTTGAAAGCCGAACGCCATGAGCACCTCTGGTCGCCGACATTCGAGCTTGGCTCCACCTTCTCCCCTTGTTGTGGGAGAAGGTGGCCGAGCGAAGCTCGGTCGGATGAGGGGTGCTCCAGCTTGGCACCAACAGCACTCCGTCCAGCACCTCTCTTCCGTCTTGGCGCTGCGCGCCAATCCACCTTCTCCCACAAGGGGAGAAGGCAAGACCACGCGCTTGCACCATAGAAACAAATAGCCCCGCCGCTGCTTCCGCAAACGGTCGGGGCTTTCTTGGATCTGAAATCCAATGGCCGGGAGCGAACTGCCGGCTTTTGATCTCGGATGCTTCGCGGCGTTTAGCCGACGATCCGACTAGTAGTCTCTGATTTTCATTGGGATCGGCAGTCACGGTTTGTCGGGCGGCGCATACGCCTGGCCCTGGCACTTATGCCTGCCGCGGCTCCAACGACACATGGAGCCTCAAGGGACTGTCCGGTGGAGTCATTCCTCTGCTCTCCTCTTCTGTCCATTGCGACCGGTGTCGCCGAAGCGCATATCGCAAAAGCCTGCAACTCGTGCAGGCACGCCTTAGGGCGGCGAGGCCATCGAAAGATAGTCGGCTTCGGTGACGTCTGGAGTCTGACTCCCTAAGGCTGAGACGTCAACAGTTGGATAGCCGATTTACCAAAAACGTGATCGCTTGTGTGGCGAATCCGAAATTTGCATCCGTTTTGAGCAGCGCGGCGTTGGCTGTGGATACATGGACGCATTTGTCAGGAGCGTGTTCGGCCTTTGTTCTTTCCGCTTGCTCGCCCCCGCGAAAGACGGTTAAAGGCTTGGTCGAGAGTTGTGGCGTCTCTCGAAAGGATGGCGAAAATACCTATATGGGAGATGGCCGGGACAACCCGCCATCCCACGAGATTCCAGATCTGAGGCGGCGACCGGCGATGGCCGACCATAAATATCTTTCGATTCGCGGGGCGCGCGAACACAATCTGAAGAATGTCGATCTCGACCTGCCGCGTGACAGCCTGATCGTCATGACTGGGCTGTCGGGGTCCGGCAAGTCGTCGCTTGCCTTCGACACCATCTATGCCGAGGGCCAGCGCCGCTACGTCGAGAGCCTTTCAGCCTATGCGCGGCAGTTCCTCGAAATGATGCAAAAGCCAGACGTCGACCAGATCGACGGCTTGTCGCCGGCCATCTCCATCGAGCAGAAGACCACGTCAAAGAACCCGCGTTCGACGGTTGGCACCGTCACCGAGATCTACGACTACATGCGGCTGCTGTTCGCGCGCGTCGGCGTCCCCTATTCGCCGGCCACCGGCCTGCCGATCGAGAGCCAGACGGTTTCGCAGATGGTTGACCGCGTGCTGGCGGTCGAGGAAGGCACGCGTCTGTTCATCCTGGCGCCGATGGTGCGAGGCCGCAAAGGCGAGTACCGCAAGGAACTGCTGGAGCTGCAGAAAAAGGGTTTTCAGCGCGTCAAGGTCGACGGCGTCTTTTACGAAATCGCCGACGTGCCGGCGCTGGACAAGAAGTACAAGCATGATCTTGACGTCGTCGTCGACCGCATCGTCGTGCGCGGCGATCTGGCGACGCGGCTTGCCGATTCCATCGAGACCGCGCTGAAGCTCGCCGACGGGCTGGCGGTGGCCGAATTCGCCGACCGGCCGCTCGACGCTAGCCAGACCGGCGAGGATTCGGTCAACAAGTCGAAGAACGAGACGCATGAGCGCATCCTGTTCTCCGAAAAATTCGCCTGCCCGGTGTCCGGCTTCACCATTCCCGAGATCGAGCCCAGGCTGTTCTCCTTCAACAACCCGTTCGGCGCCTGCCCGACCTGCGATGGCCTCGGCAGCCAGCGCGCCATCGACGCCAGCCTGATCGTGCCCGACGACAATCTGTCGCTGCGCGCCGGCGCCGTCAGCCCATGGGCGAAATCGACCTCGCCTTATTACGTGCAGACGCTCGAGGCGCTGGGCAAGGCTTATGGCTTCAAGCTCGGCGACAAGTTCCGGGACCTGACCGAAGAGGCAAAGCAAGCCATCCTGCACGGCACCGGCGAGCGCGAGGTCACTTTCCAGTACGATGACGGGCTACGCTCCTACCAGACGACAAAGACCTTCGAGGGCGTCATCCCCAATCTCGAGCGGCGCTGGAAGGAAACCGAATCCGCCTGGATGCGCGAGGAGATCGAGCGCTTCATGTCGGCCACGCCTTGCCCGGCCTGCCGCGGCTACCGGCTGAAGCCGGAGGCGCTTGCGGTGAAGATTGCCGGCAAGCATATCGGCGAGGTCACCGAGCTGTCGATCCGCAAGGCCGACCAATGGTTCACCGAGCTGCCCGCCGCACTCAGCGACAAGCAGAACGAGATCGCGGTGCGCGTGCTCAAGGAAATCCGCGAGCGGCTGCGCTTCCTCAACGATGTCGGGCTCGACTACCTGACGCTGTCGCGCAATTCCGGCACGCTGTCGGGCGGCGAGAGCCAGCGCATACGGCTGGCCTCGCAGATCGGCTCCGGCCTCACCGGCGTGCTCTATGTGCTGGACGAGCCGTCGATCGGCTTGCACCAGCGCGACAACGCGCGCCTGCTCGACACGCTGAAGCACCTGCGCGACATCGGCAACACGGTGATCGTCGTCGAGCATGACGAGGACGCCATCCTGCATGCCGACTATGTCGTCGATATCGGCCCGGCCGCCGGCATCCACGGCGGCCACATCATCGCGCAGGGAACGCCGCAGCAGATCATGGCCAGCCCCGCCTCGATCACCGGCAAATATCTGTCCGGCGAGCTCGAAGTGGCGACGCCGGCGGTGCGGCGCGAGGCCAAGAAGAACCGGCGCCTGAAGATCGTCGGCGCGCGCGGCAACAATCTGAAGAACGTTACCGCCGAAATTCCGCTCGGCACCTTCACCGCTGTCACCGGTGTCTCCGGCGGCGGCAAGTCGACCTTCCTGATCGAGACCTTGTTCAAGGCGGCGTCGCGCCGCATCATGGGCTCGCGCGAGCACCCGGCCGATCACGACCGCATCGAGGGCCTCGAATTCCTCGATAAGGTCATCGATATTGACCAATCGCCGATCGGACGGACGCCGCGCTCCAATCCCGCCACCTATACCGGCGCCTTTACACCGATCCGCGACTGGTTCGCCGGCCTGCCGGAGTCGAAGGCGCGCGGCTATCAGCCTGGTCGCTTCTCGTTCAACGTCAAGGGCGGTCGCTGCGAGGCCTGCCAAGGCGACGGCGTCATCAAGATCGAGATGCACTTTTTGCCTGACGTCTATGTCACCTGCGACGTCTGCCACGGCAAGCGCTATAACAGAGAGACGCTGGACGTCCTGTTCAAGGGCAAGTCGATTGCCGACGTGCTCGACATGACGGTCGAGGAAGGCGTCGATTTCTTCGCCGCAGTGCCCGGCGTGCGCGACAAGCTGGAGACGCTAAAACAGGTCGGCCTCGGCTACATCCATGTCGGTCAGCAGGCGACGACTTTGTCGGGCGGCGAGGCGCAACGCATCAAGCTCGCCAAGGAACTGTCGCGCAAGGCGACCGGCAAGACGCTCTACATCCTCGACGAGCCAACCACCGGCCTGCATTTCCACGATGTCGCCAAGCTGCTTGAAGTGCTGCACGAGCTGGTCGATCAGGGCAACACGGTGGTCGTCATCGAGCACAATCTCGAGGTGATAAAAACCGCGGACTGGGTGCTCGACCTCGGTCCCGAAGGCGGCGACGGCGGCGGCGAGCTGGTGGCGTCAGGCACGCCGGAGGATATTGTTCGCGAAAAGCGCAGCTACACCGGCCAGTTTCTCAGGGAACTTTTGGAGCGGCGGCCCGGAGGCAAGCGCGAAGCGGCGGAGTGAGTGAAGGCTGGCTGGGGGAAGCCGCCTATGCGCACTACGCCCAATACGCACCGGCCAGGACAGACACGTGTCGACATGGCTAAAGCTGTCGAGACGCTCGCTACGGCCTGATCCATTTCAACCCGGGAGGACGACAGTGACTCAACCTGGAAAAATCCGCGCCGGCATGGGCGGCTGGACCTTCGAGCCATGGGACACGTCCTTTTACCCGGACAAGTTGTCCAAGGCGAAGCAACTGCACTACGCAACCCGGCAGGTGCCCACTATCGAGGTCAACGGCACCTATTATTCGAGTTTCAAGGAGCCGACCTTCGTCAAATGGGCAAACGAAGCGCCGGACGGTTTTGTCTATTCGCTGAAAGGCAACCGTTTCGTCACCAACCGCCGCGTGCTTGGTGAGGCCGGCGAGTCGATGACGCGTTTCCTGGGATCGGGCGTCGCCGCGCTCGGCGACAAGCTCGGGCCGATCCTGTGGCAGTTCGCGCCAACGAAAAAATTCGACCCGGACGATTTCGAGGCTTTCCTCAAGCTGTTGCCTGAAAAGCAGGACGGCGTTGCGCTGCGCCATGCGGTCGAGGTGCGCAACGACAGTTTCGTCGTGCCGGAATTCGCCGCCCTGGCGCGCCAATACAAGGTCGCGATCGTCTACGCCGACCACGCCAAATATCCAGCAATCGCCGACGTCACCGGCGATTTCGTCTATGCCCGGCTGCAGACCGGCAGCGACGAGAATCCCGACTGCTACACGCCAAAGGCGCTCGACGAATGGGCGGCCCGGGCGAAGACCTGGGCGCTGGGCAAGGCGCCGGCCGACCTGCCGTGCGCCGATCCCTCAACCGAAGCACCGGTCAAACCACGTGATGTGTTCGTCTATTTCATCACCGAGGGCAAGGTCCGCGCGCCATTCGGCGCAATGGCGCTGATGAAACGCGTCACAGGCTGACGCCAGATGTGGGCGATCCGCCTGGCAGGCTCCTGAACGGACCGGCTATGCGGCGCGCTCACCGGAATCTCGATCAACCAGGACGATCTCATTGTAGGCATCGAGATCGACGAAGAACACCTTGGTGAGTTCCGCGATCAGTTCGTCGTGGTTGTATCCTTGCGATTTCAGAATATCGATGGCGGTCATGATGTCGACGCGCTCGGTAAGCCGTCGTTTTTGATAGTCCTCGAGGTAACGTTCCATCGGCTGCCCTGGCCCAAGTGCCCCAAATGCGTTTGAACAACGATCAGATCGCAGGAGAGGGCTGCTTGCACGGAACGTGCCGGCTGAGCTTGCGCCTCACCTTGATCTTGTCGACGAGACTGATACGGAAAGCGGCCGACTCAACAAGGCCAAGTAAAGCCTAGCACGCAATCTTCAGCGCGCCAGAGGCGTTCAGAAAAGACTGAGCAGCCCCTCGTGACTTCGTCATCCTTGGGCGGAGCGACGCGAAGCGGAGCGAAGACCCAAGGATGACGACGGGAGAGGGAGAGAGAGGCTAATCTCGAGGGTCTGCGATTAAACGGTCAGAAACTTCCGCACGTCCGCCCGGTCGAGATCCTCGGCCGGGCCGGTGTGGACGATCAGGCCGCGATCCATGATGTTGACCTCGTCGGCCAGTTCCCGGCAGAAATCGAGATACTGTTCGACCAGCAGCACGGCGATATCAGCCTGGTCGCGCAGATAGCGGATGGCGCGACCGATATCCTTGATAATCGACGGCTGGATGCCCTCGGTCGGCTCGTCGAGCACCAGCAGTTTCGGCCGCATCACCAGTGCCCTGCCAATGGCAAGCTGCTGCTGCTGGCCGCCGGAAAGGTCGCCGCCGCGGCGCGCGAGCATCTGCTTCAGCACCGGGAACAATTCGAAGACGTGGCCGGGAATGTTGCGGTCGGTTCGCTTCAATGGCGCAAAGCCCGATTCGAGGTTTTCCCGCACGGTGAGCAGCGGGAAGATCTCCCTGCCCTGCGGCACGAATGCGATGCCCGACCGGGCGCGATCATACGCCGCGCTCCGGTCGAGCGCCTTCCCCTCGAAGGCAACGCTTCCGCTCGTCAGCCGGTGGTGGCCGACGATCGATCTCATCAAACTGGTTTTGCCGACACCGTTGCGGCCGAGCACGCAGGTGATCTTGCCGGCGCCGGCCTTCAGCGAGACGCCACGCAGCGCCTGGGCGGCGCCGTAGTGCAGCGTGGCGTTGGAGACTTCGAGCATGGTCAGCGCCTTCTCCAGCGCCTGAAGAACGAAAGATCGAAATGATGGAACGGAACGCGCCAGACCATGATCATCTCCCCAGATAGACTTCGACGACACGCTCGTCGGCCGAAACGAAATCGAGCGAGCCTTCGGAAAGCACCGAGCCTTCGTGCAGGCAGGTGACCTTGACGCCGAGCTCGCGCACGAAATGCATGTCATGCTCGACGACGATGACCGAGTGGTCGCGGGCAATATCCCTAAGCAGCCGCGCGGTCTCCTCGGTCTCGGCGTCGGTCATGCCGGCGACCGGTTCGTCGACCAAAAGCAGTTTGGGATCCTGCGCCAGCAGCATGCCGATCTCGAGCCATTGCTTCTGTCCGTGGCTGAGATTGGCGGCGAGCTCGTCGCGCTTGTCACCGAGCCGGATGATGCCGAGGATGTCGTCGATCTGCCGCGCCTCCGCCGCCGAGCGGCGATGGAACAGTGCCGGGAAGATCGAGCGTGGGCCGTTCAGCGCCAGCATCAGGTTGTCCTCGATCGTGTGGCTCTCGAAGACCGTCGGCTTCTGGAATTTCCTGCCGATGCCCATCATGGCGATCTCGGCCTCGTCATGTTTCGTCAGGTCAACCTGCCCGTCGAAGTAAACCTCGCCCGCGTCGGGGCGCGTCTTGCCGGTGACGATGTCCATCATCGTGGTCTTGCCGGCGCCGTTGGGACCGATGATCGCCCGCATCTCGCCCTTGTCCAGCACCAGCGACAAATTGTTGATGGCGCGAAAGCCGTCGAAGGAAACCGAGACGCCGTCGAGATAAAGGATGGTGTTGCTCTTCGACATCGCTCACTCCGCCGGCTGCGGTTCGGGGCCGGATGCGGACCAGTCGCCAGGCGTTCTCGCAGCCGAGCGAACGATCTTCGGCGGTGGCGGGACGTCAGGATCGGTGCCGGACTCCTCATTGATCGAGGCTGCGCGCAGCGCCCTGGCATTGCCGCGCCAGGAGTCCCACATGCCGACAATGCCCTTGGGCAGGAACAGCGTGACGGCGACAAACAGTCCGCCCAGCGCAAACAGCCAGAACGCCGGCAGCACGCCGGTGAACCAGGATTTGCCGGCATTGACCACGAGCGCGCCGATGATCGGCCCGACGATGGTGCCGCGTCCGCCGACGGCCGCCCACACCACGACCTCGATCGAATTGGACGGCTCGAACTCGCCTGGATTGATGATGCCGACCTGCGGCACGTAGAGCGCGCCGGCAATGCCGGCCATGACAGCCGACACGGTGAAGGCGAACAGTTTGACGTTTTCCGCCCGCCAGCCGAGAAAGCGCGTGCGGCTCTCGGCGTCGCGCACCGCCATCAGCAGCTTGCCGTATTTGGACCCGACGATCGCCCAGGTGACGAAGACGGCGAGCGCCAGCGTGACGGCGCTGGCCGCGAACAATGCCGAGCGTGTCGCATCGGCCTGCACGTTGTAGCCGAGAATATCCTTGAAGTCGGTCAGGCCGTTGTTGCCGCCGAAACCCATGTCGTTGCGGAAAAACGCAAGCAGCAGCGCATAAGTCATCGCCTGGGTGATGATCGACAGATAGACGCCGGTGACGCGGCTGCGGAAGGCGAACCAGCCGAAGACGAAGGCGAGCAGGCCGGGCACCGCAAGCACCATGATCGCGGCAAACCAGAATTGGTCAAAACCGTACCAGAACCACGGCAATTCCCTATAATTCAGGAACACCATGAAGTCCGGCAGCAGCGGATTGCCGTAGACGCCGCGCGAGCCGATCTGGCGCATCAGATACATGCCCATCGCATAGCCACCGAGCGCGAAGAAGGCGCCGTGGCCGAGCGAAAGGATGCCGCAATAGCCCCAGACGAGATCGAGTGCCAAGGCGAGCAGCGCGTAGCAAAGGTATTTGCCGGTGAGCGCGACGACATAGGACGGCACGTAGAACGCACTCGTCGGCGAGACCGCAAGATTGAGCAGCGGCACGATGATGGCCACCGCCAAAAGAATGAAGATCGTGATGGCGATGCGGCGGTCGGCGCCGGCGGCGAAGAAGCGTCCCGTGATCATGCTTCCACCGACCTGCCCTTCAGCGCGAACAGGCCGCGCGGGCGTTTCTGGATGAACAGGATGATGAGGACCAGCACGACGATCTTGCCGAGGACCGCCCCGGCATAGGGTTCGAGGAACTTGTTGACGATGCCAAGCGAGAAGGCGCCGACCAGCGTGCCCCAGAGATTGCCGACGCCGCCGAAGACGACGACCATGAAGCTGTCGATGATGTAGCCGCGGCCGAGATTGGGCGAGACATTGTCGATCTGGCTGAGCGCGACACCCGCGATGCCGGCAATGCCGGATCCCAAGGCAAAGGTCAGCGCGTCGACCCACGGCGTCCTGATGCCCATCGAAGCGGCCATGCGGCGATTGGCGGTGACGGCGCGCATCTGCAGGCCCCAGGGGGTGCGCTTCATCACATAAAGCAGCACCGCGAACACGCCGAGCGCGAATACCAGTATCCAGAGCCGGTTCCAGGTCACTGCAAGCTGGCCGATGCCGAACGAACCCGACATCCACGACGGATTGCCGACCTCCTGGTTGGTCGGCCCGAAGATGGTGCGCACGGCCTGCTGCAGGATCAGCGAGACGCCCCATGTCGCCAGCAGCGTCTCCAGCGGCCGGCCGTACAGAAAACGGATCACGCCCCGCTCGATGACGAGGCCGACGAGCGCCGCGACCGAGAAGGCGAGCGGCAGCGCGATAACCAGCGACCAGTCGAACAGGTCGGGAAAGGAGTTTCGGATCACCTCCTGCACGACAAAGGTCGTGTAGGCGCCGAGCATCACCATTTCGCCATGCGCCATGTTGATGACGCCCATGACGCCGAAGGTGATGGCGAGGCCGATCGCCGCCAGCAGCAGCACCGATCCGAGCGAAACGCCGTACCAGATGTTCTGGCCCGCATCCCACAGCGCCAGCGTCGAATTGATGCTGGCGATCGCCGCTGTCGCCGCGTCCTTGACCGCGCCTTCGGAATTGGCCTCGACGGCGGTGAGCAGGGACAGCGCGTTGCGATCGCCGCGCCCGCCGATCAGGGCGACCGCCGCCAGTTTGTCGGTCTCCGGCCTGTCGGACACCAGAACCGATGCGGCGCGGGCCTGTTCGAGCAGCGCCTTGACACTTGCCACGGTTTCGCTGGCGATTGCGGCATCGAGCGGCTCGATGTTTGTCGCATCGGGCGTCCTGAACATGGTGTCGGCGGCGGCAATGCGCGCGGCCGGATCTTTCGCGCCGAGCGTCAGCGTGCCCAGCGCATCGCGGATGGCGCGGCGCAGCGTGTTGTTGACCTTGATCTTGGTGATCTCGCTTTTGGCCGCGTCGCCGGATTTCTCACCGCTCAGCGGATCGAGCAGCGCAACGCTGCCGCCAGCTGCCTTGCCGATGAAAACCAGCGAATCCGCCTTGCGGACGTAAAGATCGCCCTCGGCAAGCGCGCCAAGCGGACGTTCGACGGCAGTATCACCGGTGGCGGCGAGTTCGCGCACGACAGTTTCGGTGGCCGAGAAATTCGCGGCAGTGGCAAATTTGGCGATGATGGCGCGGAGATCCGCTTCGGCAGCGTTC
>SAQR01000001.1:0-26075 GCA_004020365.1 Mesorhizobium sp. | reverse complement strand
GCGTTCGACGGCGACAGCATCCCCAGGAGGAGCAGCAGCGTCAGGCCGATCGCGCGGGTGAGGATCATCGATTTCTGGCTATTCTTGAGGTTGAAACTTCGCGTCCGGGCGGACTGGAGGAGAGACGAGCTCGCCCGGACGCGTCGCGGTCCCGGTCGTGGAGAAATCCACGACCGTCAGACCCGGGAGGATCAGTTGGTTCCCTTGCCGCCGCACTTGCCGGTTGCGACATTGAAGTTGCCGCAGGACAGAGGCGCGCGCCAGTCGGAGATCAGGTCCTTCGAATCGGCCAGATAGTCGGACCACTCGTCGCCCATCACCAGGCCAGGCGTCTGCGAGACGGTCTCGAATTGGCCGTCGGCCTGGATTTCGCCGATCAGCACCGGCTTGGTGATATGATGGTTCGGCATCATGGTCGAATAGCCACCGGTCAGGTTCGGCACCGAGACGCCGATCACGGCGTCGATGACCTTGTCAGGATCGGTGGTGCCGGCCTTCTCGACCGCCTTCACCCACATGTTGAAGCCGACATAATGGGCTTCCATCGGGTCATTGGTGGTGCGCTTGTCGCTTTTGATGAACTTGTGCCAGTCGGCGATGAACTTGGCGTTCTCGGGCGTATCGATGCTCTGAAAATAGTTCCAGGCGGCGAGATGACCGACGAGCGGCGCGGTGTCGAGACCGGCAAGCTCTTCCTCGCCGACCGAGAAGGCCATGACCGGGATGTCCTCGGCCATGATGCCCTGGTTGCCAAGCTCCTTGTAGAACGGCACGTTGGCGTCGCCATTGACCGTCGAGACGACGGCAGTCTTCTTACCGGCGGAGCCGAACTTCTTGATCGCCGCGACCTCGGTCTGCCAATCGGAGAAGCCGAACGGCGTGTAGTTGACCATGATGTCTTCGGCGGCGACGCCCTTGGCTTTCAGATAGGCTTCGAGGATCTTGTTGGTCGTGCGCGGATAGACGTAGTCGGTGCCTTCAAGCACCCAGCGCTTCACCGAACCGCCGTCCTCGCTCATCAGATAGTCGACAGCCGGGATAGCCTGCTGGTTCGGCGCCGCACCGGTGTAGAAGACGTTGCGCTCGCTCTCCTCGCCCTCATACTGGACGGGATAGAACAGAATGTTGTCGAGTTCGCTGAACACCGGCAGCACCGACTTGCGCGACACCGAGGTCCAGCAACCGAACACCGCCGCGACCTTGTCCTTGGAGATCAGCTCGCGCGCCTTTTCGGCGAACAGCGGCCAGTTCGAAGCCGGATCGACGACGACCGCTTCGAGTTTCTTGCCGAGCAGGCCGCCCTTTGCATTCTGCTCGTCGATGAGCATCAGCATGGCATCCTTCAGCGTCGTCTCCGAAATCGCCATGGTCCCCGACAGCGAGTGGAGGATACCCACCTTGATCGTGTCGTCAGCCGCTCTGGCCGGGACGCTCATCAGCAGGCCGGCCGTGACCGCGCCTGCCGAAAACATTTTTGTTATTGTCGAGAAACTGCCCCGCATATTTTCAAAACTCCCTAACTGGTTGATCGCATCGCAAACAGACCATGCAACGGCTGTGCCAACCACAGGAGCAAAATTGAGTGGGCCTGGATTTCCTAGCCCTATCAGCCGGTTAATATATTAGCCGCCAAAGATAAGCGCCGCTGCCAGTGCTCTGCTTGAGAAAAAACTTCCCGCCCTCGCCTAATTTTTGGTCACTCGCGAATTAATGCATGACTTTTGAGCAAAACCGCGTCAAAGACGGAGAACGGTTGCGGCGCTGCAGAAAATTGGGGCAGGATCGATCTTCAAAAGAGCGACCGCATGACCTCCAGGATTTCTCGCATTTTCAGCACCATACTTGTGGTTGCGGCAACCGGCAGCGCCCGCGCCGGCTTCACCGACGGCAAATTGCCGGACGGCACCTATCACTGCGAAGTCTATCTGCTTGGCATGTTCCTCAGCCTTGGCGACATCACCATCAAGGGCAATGTCTATAGCGGCCCGGTGAGCTTCGGAACCGCTGGGCAGGGATACAACTATCAGATGAATGCAAATGGCGAGATCACCTGGTTGGGCCCGTTGGGCGGCTACACGACCGGCGGCAACTCGATCTCGCTCACGCAAGCCACCCTGGACGGTCAAACCAGCCCGTCCTTCGACATCATCATGAATCAGCCTGACGGTGCCTTCACCGCCTCGACCTGCACCAAGCGTTGAACAGCCGGCAAGAAGAGGCGCGAAACCTTGTGAGGTTCCGCGCCAGCAGGCGGTCGGGAGGGTATGGCTAAATGCTTTTGGTCGACATTTGCCCGGCAATGTACTCGGCCTGACGGATCGCCAGCGACACGATCGTCAATGTCGGATTTTCAGCCCCGCCGGTGGTGAACTGGCTGCCATCCGACACGAACAGGTTCTTGATGTCGTGCGCCTGGCCATGCTTGTTGACGACGCCGTCGGCCGCCTTCTCGCTCATCCGGTTGGTGCCGAGATTGTGGGTCGACGGATAGGGTGGCGTCGGGAAGGTCCGCGTCGCCCCGACCGCCTCGTAGAGCGCCGAGCCCTGTTTGTAGGCGTGGTTGCGCATCGCCGTGTCGTTGGCATGGTCGTCGAAATGGACGTCCGCCACAGGCATGCCGTGCTCGTCCTTGATATTGGCATGCAGCGTGATGCGGTTTTCCTCGCGCGGCATGTCCTCGCCGACGATCCACATGCCGGCCATGTAGTCGTAGTGGTCGAGCGCCGTGGTGAAGGAACGCCCCCAGCCGCCGGGATCGAGGAAGGCGGCCATAAACGGCAGCCCGAGCGACAGCGTCTCGAGTTCGTAGCCGCCGACGAAGCCGCGCGACGGATCGTTGCGGGCCTCATCGCGAATGATACCGGCCATGGTGGTGCCGCGATACATATGCACCGGCTTGTCGAAGATGCCGTAGACCGAGCCGGTGGTGTGGCGCATGTAGTTCTTGCCGACCTGCCCCGACGAATTGGCAAGGCCGTCGGGAAACTGGCTCGATGCTGAATTGAGCAGCAGCCGCGGGCTCTCGATCGAATTTCCGGCTACGGCGACGATGCGGGCCTTCTGTTCCCTCAGTCTGCCGTCCTTGTCGGCATAGACGACCCCGGTTACCTTGCCTGACGCATCGTGGTTGATCTTGATCGCCATGGCATTCGGCCTGACCTCGAGATGCCCGGTCGCCTCGCCCTTGGGAATTTCGCTGTAGAGCGTCGACCATTTGGCGCCCCATTTGCAGCCCTGGAAACAGAAGCCGGTCTGCTGGCAGGCATTGCGGTCGTCGCGCGGCTCGGAATTGATGGCCATCCGGCCGGTGTGGCACTCCTTGTAGCCTAGCTTGTCGGCGCCGGCCTTCATTACCTTGAAGTTGTTGTTGCCGGGAAGGCCTGGGATGTTGTTGGTGAGCGTCACGCCTAGTCTGTCTTCGGCCTTTGCGTAGTAGGGCTCCAGTTCGGCAAGAGTGATCGGCCAGTCGAGCAGGTTCGCGCCTTCCAGTTTTCCGTAGGTCGAAAGCGTTTTGAATTCGTGCTCCTGAAAGCGCAGCGAGGCGCCCGCCCAGTGCGTGGTCGAGCCGCCGACCGCCTTGACGATCCACGCCGGCAGGTTGGGGAAATCCTTCGCCACCCGCCAGTCGCCCGAGGTCGTGCGCTTGTCCGTCCAGGCGAGTTGGGCGAATGAATCCCACTCGTCATTGATGAAATCCTCGTATTCGTGACGGGCGCCCGCCTCCAGGATGACGACATCGATGCCCTTCTGCGCAAGTTCATTGCCGAGCGTGCCGCCGCCGGCGCCCGAGCCGATGATGACGACCACGCCGTCGTTGTTGAGATCAAATGGTGCTGCCAAGGTTTCCTCCCATGATGTCTGTTGTGTGCGGTTGCGACGACGGGGCTCAGAGCCACTCGATGTCGTCGAACCCGCGCGCCATGTAGCCGCCCTTGGAGTAGGATTCGCCCTCGTAGCCGAAGATCGGCCAGACCTCCTTCTGGTTGTAGAGGCCGACGACAAGCCCGCCGCGGACGGCTTGGAAGAACGGCGTGTCCTCGATATCTCTGAGCACCGCAATGCGCTGCTCCTCCCAGCCGAGACCGGTGTACCCGTCCTTGCCCGATTTCAGGTCGAGATCTGCGATGCCGTTTTCGATAAGGTCCTTGTGGGCAGGGTCCTTGCCGGCCTGCTCGTCATGGGCCTTGACGGCGATTGCGTAATATTTGTCAGGCACTTGGTCGTGCGGGTAGATATCGCGCGCCATCTGGATCAGCGTCGCCATGGATTCGGGCTTGAGCGCGGATGTTTCGAGACCCCAGGCATGTTCCGGGCTGATGACGGCATTGCCTGAAATGACCAGCAACGCGCCGACACCGCCGCGCTTCAGAACCTCGCGGCGCGATAGCCCTCGCTTCGTTTCATGGACCGGCTTGCTCTCATAAATCGTGACCAATTGTTCCTCCCTTGCTTGCTATTTGCACCCGAAGATGCCTTGGCTGGCGCCGCGCTGGCCGGCATGGCCGTAGTATCTCCTATTTGAACCGGCCCTGACGCTGCAGAACCTCGATCTTGTAGCCATCGGGATCCTCGATGAAGAAGAAGCGTGCGAGCAGCGCTCCGTCGCGGTTGAACTCGACGATCTTTTTCGGGTTCAGGCCAAGCGCGCCGAGCCGGTCATGCTCGCTGTCCAGATCGGCGACCGAAACCGCGAGATGGCCGTAGCCGTCGCCGAGCGCATAAGGCTCCTTGCGGCCCTTGTTGACGGTGAGCTCGACTTCGAGCTCCGCCTCGGCGTTGCTCAGATAAACGAGCGCAAAGGTTTCGAAATCGAGCCGTTCGGCGACGTCCCATCCAAACGCTTTCCGGTAAAAGTCGACGGACCGGGCCTCGTCAAGAACCCGGATCATGGTGTGGATCGCCTTCGCCAAATGACACTCCGTGCGGTAAGCGCGATGTGCGCGTCGGCGTGATTATGCGCGGGTTGCGGCAAACGTGGTGGCAGCCGATTACCACGCGCTAATCTAACGACAGGGGAAACCGCCCTAAGGACGAAAGTCCGATTGCTGTTTTCCGCTTTCCAGCTGAAGATAATTGGCCACGACAGGCACTGGCCAAAGGCGCGAATCAACTGCTGGTTGCGCCCAAAATCAACAAGGATGGCCAGAACCAACAAGAAGGGCCAAACCAATAGGAACGGGAGGTAACGATGTGCAGGGTTTTTGCCGGGCAGGACCCGGAGGGCTACCGGCAGATCAACCGGTCGATTCGTATCGACGGGCATTCGACCAGCATCCAGCTCGAGGCGACGTTCTGGGCATTGCTCGACGAGATCGCTGACAGCCAGGGCCTGACGACGCCGAAATTCATCTCGAAGCTTTATGACGAGGCCATCGAGATCAATGGCCAGATTCCGAACTTCGCCTCGATGCTGCGCACGACCTGTGCTCTCTATCTGCGCGGCCATCGGCCCGGCATCGAAGAACACACGGCGCCGAAGCGGCAAGCAGCTTAAGTTTCGATCGCGACATCGAGCGCCAGACGGGTCATATCGGTGAAAAGCGCCTGGCGTTCGGAATAATCGGTCTGCTCGCCGGTCACCACATTGTCGACGACAGTCAGGACCGACAACGCCCTGGCGCCGAAATGCGCGGCGATGCGATAGAGCGCGCTGGTCTCCATATCCACGGCCAGCGCGCCCTGTGCCTGCGCCTCGGCGAAGCGGTCGCGCCCCTGGGGGTGATAGAATATATCGCTGCAGATGGTCAGCCCGGCCCGATGTTCGATGCCGATTTCGGCAGCCCGGGCCACGGCTTGGGAAACCAGCTCCGGATCGGGGCCGGCATCAGCATCATAGAGCCCAAAAACCTGGCCGCTCTCGGCACTTTCACCCCGCACCGCTTGCGAGATCACTAAACTGCGCAGTTTGACCGCGGCAGTCAGTGCACCACAGGTACCGGTGCGGATCAGTGTCCTCACGCCATGGAAATCCAGCAATTCATGCGCGTAGATCAGGAATGACGAGACGCCGATGCCGGTGGACTGGATGCTGACGGGCTTGCCGCGAAACAGGCCGGTAAAACCGAGGGCCTGCCTTCTACGGTTGACGCAGCGCGGCGCCTCGAGAAAGGTTTCCGCCATCCATTCGGCACGCTGCGGATCACCCGGCAACAGCACTGTTGCCGCATAATCGCCCTTGCCTGCCTCGTTGTGCGGCGTCACGGCATGCTCCCCCAAAACCCGCCGTCTGTTTGGCCCCATAATCATGGCAGTCTCACGCCATTTCGCAAGTGCGAATTAGTCAGCCCTAAGATTCCAGCTCGTCCTTGACGATTGTGGCCAGTTGCTTGAGCGAAAACGGCTTCGGCAGGAAACCGAAATGCGCGTCTGCCGGCAGGTTCTTGGCGAACGCGTCCTCCGCGTAGCCGGAAACGAAGACGAACTTGATGTCTGGCTGCCGCTTGCGCAATTCGCCAAGCAGCGTCGGACCATCCATTTCCGGCATCACCACATCGGAAACGACAATGTCGACCTTGCCGCCGAGCGCCTCGAAGATTTCCAGCGCCTCGACGCCCGAGGACGCTTCGTGGACGGTGTAGCCGCGCGACGTCAGCGCCCGCATGCCGCCCATGCGCACGGCATCCTCGTCCTCGACGAGCAGCACCGTGGCCGAACCTGACAGGTCCTTGGCTGCGTCGGCGATCTTTGCCGGTGCAGCCGGCGCCTCGCCGGGCTCGCCTGCCGTTCTCGCCTCTGCAATGTGGCGGGGCAGGAAGATGCGGAACACCGATCCTTTGCCGACCTCGGAATCGCAGAAGATGAAGCCGCCTGTCTGCTTGATGATGCCATAGACCATCGACAGGCCGAGGCCGGTGCCCTTGCCGACCTCCTTGGTGGTGAAGAAGGGTTCGAAAATCTTCCTGAGCACTTCGGGGGCGATGCCGCTGCCGGTGTCTTCAACTTCGACCACCACATAATCGGCCGGCGCAAGTTCGCGGTAGGGAAGGCTCTTGCTCTCCTCTGCGGTGACGTTGCGGGTGCGCACGGTGAGCTCGCCGCCGTTCGGCATCGCATCGCGCGCATTGACCGCCAGATTGACCACCACCTGCTCGAACTGCCCGATGTCGACCTTCACCGGCCACAGATCGCGGCCATGATCGACCTTCAGCTTGATGTCGTTGCCGACCAGACGGGCCAGCAGCATCCTGAGATCGGCAAGCACGTCGGTCAGGTTGAGCACCTCCGGCCGCAGCGTCTGCTTGCGCGAGAAGGCCAGAAGCTGCCGCACCAGCGAGGCCGCCCGGTTGGCGTTCTGCTTGATGTTCATGATGTCGGGGAAGGACGGGTCCGACGGGCGGTGGTTGGTCAACAACAGGTCCGAGGCCATGATGATGGCGGTCAGCACATTGTTGAAGTCGTGTGCGATGCCGCCGGCGAGCTGGCCGACCGCCTGCATCTTCTGGCTTTGCGCCATCTGGCCCTCGAGCGCCTTCTGCTCGGTGGTCTCGACGGCGTAGACGATGGCCGATTCTTCGGCGCCCTCACCGGTGCCGTCGGCAACCGCATTGACGTAGAAGCGCATGTGCCGTTCTTCATTGCCGGGCAGCAGCGTATCGATCGGTTCGATATCGGCTTGCCGTTGTCGCGCTTTTTCGAACGCCGCGGCAAAGGCGGCGCGGTCGCGCTCATGGATCACCGTGTCCAGCCGCACGCGCCGATCGACCGCGTCGCCGTCGACGACGGAGGAAAACAGCGACAGGAAAGGCGCGTTGGTGCGTAGGATGCGCCCGCGGTTGTCGACAGCCGCTATTGCCATCGGCGTCGAATTGAAGAAGCGGGTGAAGCGGATTTCCGAGGCGCGCAGATCGGCGGAAGCGTCCTCGCCTTGCGTCCGGTTGAGCACGATGGTGCGCGTCGGACCGTTGGCGCCCTCGCGGCTGGCCGAAACCCGATGCATGAAACGCACGGGCAGCGCCTCGCCCTTCACTGTCGTCAAATCGAGATCGATGACCGCATTGCGGGTGGTGCCGGGATCGGCCTTGACCGAGCGGACCAGCGCCATGCCGTCGCCCGCGACGATCTCCGGAAGCGTGACGGCACCAGGCGTGAAGCTCGTCAGGTCGATGCCCAGCCACTCCGCAAGCGTGGCGTTGATGTAGGTGACGCGGCCTTCCTGGTCGGCCGAAAAGAAGCCGGCAGGCGCATGGTCGAGATGGTCGATGGCCTCCTGCAGATCAAGAAAGAACCGCTCCTGCTCGGCCCGTTCTTTGGAGACGTCGGCGAGTTGCCAGGCGAGCAAGGGCAGCCGCTGGCCGGGGACGCTGAAGGCGCGGGCGCGGACACGGTACCAGCGCGCGCCCGGCTCAGCGCCGGGTCGAATGGATTGGGCAAGCCGAAACTCACCGTCGCCGGGCTGGCCGTCGCGCAGGCCGGAGGCGAGCCGGTATATGGTCACCGAGGCCTCGGGAACATCGGACAGCAAGCCTTCAACGGTCTTTAGATCCGCCGCAGAAGCCGCGCCCGTCATGTCGGCATAGGCCCGATTGGCGTAGACGACACGACCCTTGGTGTCGGTGACCAGAAGGCCTTGCGACATCGAATCGACGAAGGCTTTCGACAGCTCGTCACTCGTCGAGCGCGGAGTGATCTGCACGAAGCCGATGGCGGTGGCGAACAGGAAGCCGACACCGATCATCGCCAGCACGCCAAGCATTCCAAGCAGGAATGGATCGCCAAGACGTTCTCGGAAAAGGCCGAAAACGATCGCCGCTCCTGTCAGCACAACGATGAAGACGATGAGCCGGGTGACCGCGCCCGGTCGCGTGTTCTGGTCGACGATCGGTACCGGATAGAAATCGCCGCGCGCTTCCTTGGCCATGTGCCCCCTGTTCGTGAATTCCGGTACTTGCCCCTGCCCGGTTGAATCACATTCTCAAGGTCCGGAAAAGGCCTTGGCGGCAACTGTCCGCTAAAAATGACACCCCGTTCGGCGCCTGCTGCGGTGAATCCGAAATTCGCGTCATCCTGGTCCAGCGCGGTGCGAATTTCGGATTCATTCACCAGCACCTTGCTGAAAAATCCAGAGTCGTGGATTGAAGTGGGAACGCTGACGCCCTCAATTCGCAGAAACCTGAAATCCACCACATGGGTGCTTCAAGCTGTTCACGAAGCGCGAAACGTAACTTGCAGTCGCGTGCCGCAACAGTCTAGTGTCGCGTCTTCTTCGAAAGCTGATTTTGGGGGCACCAATGCTGCAGTGGCTGGATAGCGTGGCGGGTCCTGGTTATGCCGCGGCAATCCTGTGGACCTTTGTCGCGCTTGTCCTCGTGGTCATCGTTCTCCTCATCATCAAGCTGGTCCGCAATCTGACCTTTGGAACATTCGTTGCCGGTGGCAGGAACCGCAAGACGCGGCTGGCGGTGATGGACGCCACCGCAGTCGACAGTCACCGGCGGTTGGTGCTGGTGCGCCGCGACGATATCGAGCACCTGCTGCTGATCGGCGGCCCGACCGACGTCGTCGTCGAACGCGACATCAGGCTGTCGGCGCTGCGCCGTCCTGCACTGACCGGAGATGGCGGCGGCCATCAGCCGGCACCGCCGCCGCGCGCGCCGCAACCGGCTCCCGCGCCAATGAGGCAGGCACCGTCTCCGCAGCCGGCAAGCACGGCCTCGACGCCTGTCCGGCCGCATCAGCCCGCGCCGGCGCCGGCGCCGAAGCAGGCAGCGCAAAGCCCTCAATCGGCAACCATCACGCCGCTTCCCGCCTACACCAATGCCGTTCGGTACGCGCCGTCCCCGGCAAAGCCGAATTCCCCGGCAAAGCAGGATTCCCCGGCAAAAGAGGATTCCATTGATGATACGCTGATGAGGGAGCTCGAGGTCTCGTTTGATGACCCGCACCCCGCCAAGCCGGAGAGCAAGCCTGCGGCGAAAGCGCCGTCGTCTCTCGATGACGAGATGACGAAGCTTCTCGGCGAGTTGTCCAGCCAGAAGAGATAACCGGCCAACAGCCAACAAAAAATGGCCGGAAACCGGCCATGACAAATTCGCTATTGGCTGCTTTTTAGACGCTTCGCCCGTTTGGACGCTTCGCCGGTACTTCAGTCGTCGCGGTAGACCTTCTCGCGGCGTTCGTGGCGCTCCTGCGCCTCGATCGACAGGGTCGCGATCGGACGCGCATCGAGCCGCTTCAGCGCGATCGGCTCGCCGGTTTCCTCACAATAGCCGTAAGTGCCTTCATCGATGCGCTGAAGCGCGGAATCGATCTTTGAAATGAGTTTCCGCTGGCGATCGCGGGCGCGAAGTTCGATGGCGCGGTCGGTTTCCGAAGAGGCGCGATCGGCGAGATCGGGGTGGTTGGCGTTTTCCTGCTGCAGGATTTCGAGAGTTTCGCGCGCTTCGCGCAGTATGTCGTTCTTCCAGGTGACGAGCTTCAGGCGAAAGTAGGATTTCTGCCGCTCGTTCATGAACGGCTCGTCTTCGGAGGGTACGTAATCGGCGGTAACGATGTCGTTCATTCGACTCACCCAGACAGCCCCAAATTTGGCGCCTATATATTCACGGACCGAATGCTGCACAAGCGCAATCGACGACAGATTCACGCAATTGTTAATCTCGGCCAAATTGCCATGGGCCGCATCATTCGCATGAAGGGCGCGACCGAATTCGCGTATGATTCGTTGGGTTTGTAGGGCGCCGGCCATTGTGCGCAAGGCGTTTCTCATGACTAATCCTGCGGCGCCTTTTGACGAGTTTCGGTGTTTGGCACAAGCGAGGGACCGGTGAGCAAGCTTTATCTGCTGAGGCATGCGAAGGCCGGCTGGGCCCTGCCGGGCATGCGCGATTTCGATCGTCCACTCGACGCATCCGGCGTCGCCGACGCCGAAACGATGGGTGCGGTCATGCGGGCCTGCAACTACATTCCGGACCTGACCCTTTGCTCGAATGCAAAGCGAGCGCGCCAAACGCTTGAGGGCCTGGCCGGTCACGCCGATACCGGCCGGGTTCTGCTCCTGGAGACGCTCTACAGCGAGGATGCCGCCGGCTACCTCAACATCATCCGCGGCAATGGCGGGCCAGGCTCGCTGCTCATCGTCGGCCACAACCCGATGACGGAAGATCTCACCATCGCACTTTCGGGCGACGGCGACGAGGCTGCCAGGGGAATGCTGAACCACGGCTTTCCGACCTCCGGCCTTGCGGTCGTCCGTTTTCCAGGCAGTCTTGCCAACGCCGCGCAAAGCACCGGCTATCTCGAAGCCTTCCTGTCGCCGGCCGATCTCTGACGCCATTTCAAACCCAGCCGGCAGCGCCTATATCGGGGCGGACCGAAGCCCCGAGAGACCGCATTTTGGCATCATCGCTGACCACTTTCACCGACGAGGCGAAGATTGCCCTGGATACGCTGTCGGGGCGCGCTACCGGGCTTTTTTCGCCATCGCTGCGGCTGGGTGTTACCGGGCTCTCCCGCGCAGGCAAGACGGTGTTCATTTCAGCCTTTGTCCACAATCTGATCCATGGCGGGCGGTTGCCGCTGTTCGAAGCGCAGAAATCGGGACGTATCGCCCGTGCCTTTCTCGAAGAGCAACCCGATGACGCCGTGCCGCGATTCCAGTACGAGGACCACATCGCGGCCCTGGTCAACGACCGCCTGTGGCCGGATTCGACACGTGCCATTTCCGAGCTGAGGCTTACCATCGAATATGAATCGGCCTCCGGCTGGAGCCGCATGTTCTCGTCAGGCAGGTTGTCGGTCGATATCGTCGACTATCCTGGGGAATGGCTGCTTGACCTGCCGCTGCTCGGCAAATCCTACGCCGATTTCTCACGCGAAGCCTTTGACATGGCCGTGCTGCCGGTGCGCGCCGGCCTTTCGCAGGAATGGCGCGCGCTCTCCGCCGCAATCGACGCGAATGCCGACGCCGATGAAATGACGGCGCGACGCCTCGCCGAGAGCTTCGCCGCATATCTCAAGGCGTGCAAGCTCGACGAGCGGGCGCTTTCGACCCTGCCACCCGGCCGTTTCCTGATGCCCGGCGATCTTGAGGGCTCGCCGGCGTTGACCTTCGCGCCGCTGCCGGGCCTGAGCGAGCGGCGGGCGCGGTCCGGGTCGCTTCAGGCGATGATGGAGCGACGCTACGAGGCCTACAGGACGCATGTCGTAAAGCCGTTCTTCCGGGAGCACATCACGCGCCTCGACCGTCAGATCGTTGTGATCGACGCCTTGCAGGCCTTGAATGCGGGGCCCGGCGCGATGGCCGATCTCGAACGTGCGGTGACCGAAATCCTCGCCTGCTTCCGCCCCGGCCGCGGCAATTTCCTGACCGACTTTTTTTCAAGGCGCATCGACCGCATATTGGTGGCTGCGACGAAGGCGGACCATCTGCATCACGAAAGCCATGACCGGCTGCAGGCAATCGTGCGGCGGCTCGCCGACCGCGCCGTGGCGCGGGCGAATTTCACCGGCGCCGATGTCGACGTGGTCGCCCTGGCGGCGGTGCGCGCGACTCGGGAAGGCACGGTCAAGCAAGGCCGTGAAACGCTGCCGGTCATCATCGGCACACCGTTGAAAGGTGAAAAGATCAACGGCGAAACATTTGATGGCAGAACAGAAACAGCCATATTTCCCGGTGACTTACCGGAGAAAATTGATGCAGTGTTCGATGTCTCTGGACCCGACCGTCGGCAGAACCCAGGCCATCGGCAGAGCCCAGGCCATCGGCAAAGCCCTGACCATCGGCAGGCCGATGAGGACCCGGCGATCCGCTTCGTGCGCTTTCGCCCGCCAAAACTCGAACGCACTGCCGAAGGCGTCACGCTGTCGCTGCCGCATATCAGGCTAGACCGCGCCCTGCAGTTCCTGATCGGAGATCATCTGGCATGACCCCGCCTCGCAAGCCGGCGGCATTTCGCATCGAGCCGGAAGCCCCGCCAAAGCAGCAGCCGGCCTCGCGTCAGCCCGACGCCGCTGCGGCCAGAAAGCCGCGCATCGTGAACGCTGACCTTGCCGTCGTCACGCCGGCCGAAATCGACGTTTTCGACGAGCCGGACATCATCGTCGCCGAACCGCCGCCGGCGACCGCGCCGCGTAAGCGTTCGATATCAGGCAGCCTGTTTTTCGGCGCATTGGGCGTTCTGGTTTCGCTGGCCCTCGGCCTTTGGACCGACCAGCTGATTCGCGATCTGTTCGCCCGTGCCGAATGGCTGGGCTGGCTGGCCGCCGGCATGGCCGTGATCGCGCTGCTCGCGCTTCTGGTCACCCTTGCCCGCGAGTTTTTGGCGATCGCCCGCCTCGCCGAGGTCGAAAAGCTGCAGAAGCGGGCGCTCGACGCCATTGCCCGCGACGATCCGAAGGCCGCTCGCGCCGTGGTCGACGAACTGTCGGCCTTTGTCGCGGCCAAGCCCGACACCGCGGCCGGCAGACGCGCCCTGGCAGACTTGCGCGACGAGATCATCGACGGTGGCAATCTGGTGCGCCTGGCCGAGACTGAAATCCTCGGCCCCCTCGATGCGCGCGCCAAGGTGATGATCCTCGAAGCGGCAAAGCGTGTGTCGCTGGTGACGGCGGTCAGCCCTCGCGCTCTGGTCGACGTCGCCTATGTCGTGTTCGAAGCCGGCCGGCTGATTCGCCGGCTGTCGGAGCTTTATGGCGGCCGGCCGGGCACGCTGGGGTTCTTCCGGCTGGCACGCAGCGTTCTCGCCCATCTGGCGGTGACCGGCTCGATTGCCGTCGGCGACAGTTTCGTGCAGCAGATCGTCGGCCATGGCCTTGCCGCCCGGCTCTCGGCCAAGCTCGGCGAAGGCGTCGTCAACGGCATGATGACGGCGCGCATCGGCATTGCTGCGATGGAGACCGCAAGGCCCCTGCCCTTCAGCGCCGCGAGGCGGCCCGGCATGGGCGATTTCCTGTCCGCGCTGACATCATTTGCAACCAAAAAGCAGAAGGAAACATCCGCTTCCGACACGTGACAACCGTCTTCGATGCTGCACGTCCTGGTTGCGCGCAAAGGGATGCTGCAACACGTTTGTTTTGCCCATGACCCCAACGCAAATCGCTTCCAACTGTCGGGGTCATGCGCAAGCGGTGACGAAGCATTAACCAATCTTGTTCATGGTCGGACGGGTTCCAAACCAGTCTCTTTGTTGCCGGGTGTCGTCGATGAAAAGCGTGATCTTGTCTAGCGTCCTGCCCATGGCAGTCGTGGTTTCAACAACTGCCGGCATGGCCGAAAAGACTTTTGCGGCAGAACGGGACAAGAAGTTCTTTCGATCGGTGGAAGGTGAATGGGTCGGCCCGGGGGAAATTGTCGCCGGCAAATACAAGGGCACGAAATTCAC
The DNA here is from genome assembly GCA_004020365.1 of Mesorhizobium sp. Lineage (GTDB taxonomy): Bacteria > Pseudomonadota > Alphaproteobacteria > Rhizobiales > Rhizobiaceae > Mesorhizobium. Next base: position 11,757 of record SAQR01000001.1, on the reverse strand, counting down.
CTGCAATTTCACCGGTTCGACGCCGGACGGCAAGATCGGCATGTCACTCGACGGCGGTTGCCGGGTCGGCATGTTCACCCAGCAGATGTCGGCGACGATCCAGCACAAGGGCCGCGAGGGCTACAAGGGCAGCTTCATGGGCGGCGCCGCCGGTTCCGGGCTCGACATCATCGGCGGGAACGTGGTCAGCGCCAACAAGGTCGTCTTCACCATCAACCGTAACCAGTTGCGCGGCGTCATGCAGGCTCTTGTCCCCAACGACAATTCGATGACAGTGACGGTTGCGGTGCGCGTCGACCAGCAATTGGTGCCGGTCATCGGCATGAAGCTAAAGCGCGTCGATACGCTCGAAGTCGGCGCCATCGCGCCGTGAGTAGTGAGTAGTGAGTAGTGAGTAGTGAGTAGTGAGTAGTGAATGGTGAATGGTGAATCACTTCAGACTACTACTGACTACTGACTATTCACTATTCACTATTCACTATTCACTATTCACTATTCACCAAAAAACCGGCAGCCACGGCCACCGGAGCGCGGCTGCAACACTGCTGCACCAGTTTCCGGATTCGGACTGTTCGATCTCAGCCTAAGCCCCTATCTTGGCCGCTCGATGCCGCAGCATGTGCAGCGGTCTTTAGAGAGAACGGAACGGCAGGCATGGCGGCAGAAGCAGCGGGCAGCGATCTGATCCACGTCGTGGCGCTGCTCGCCGCAGGTGTTGTCGCCGTGCCGATCTTCAAGCGCATCGGGCTTGGCTCCATCCTCGGCTATCTGGCCGCCGGCGTGGTCATCGGCCCGTTCGGCATCGGCATCTTTTCCGAATCGGAAGCCATTCTTCACGTCGCCGAGCTCGGCGTCGTCATGTTCCTGTTCATCATCGGACTGGAGATGCAGCCGTCACGGCTGTGGGGCTTGCGCCGGGAGATCTTTGGCCTTGGGGCATTGCAGGTCGGCGTCTGCGCGCTGTTGCTGACCGGCATTGGACTGGCGGGAGGTTTTCCGGTCTCGCAATCCTTCGTCGCCGGTGCCGGTTTCGTGCTGACCTCGACGGCGATCGTCATGCAGCTTTTGGAGGAACGCGGTGAGATGGCAGCGCCCAAAGGCCAGCGCATCGTCTCCATCCTGCTGCTCGAAGACCTTGCGATCGTGCCGCTGCTGGCGCTGATCGCTTTCCTGGCACCGGGCGGCGCCGATATGAGCTTGACGCAGCGGCTGACGGAAGTGGGCATCGGTCTTGCCGCCATCGTCGGGCTGGTGCTGGCCGGGCGTTACCTGCTCAATCCGTTCTTCCGCATCCTGGCGGATGCCCGCGCCCGCGAAGTGATGACCGCCGCCGCCCTTCTGGTCGTTCTGGGATCGGCGCTTGCCATGCAGCTCAGCGGCCTGTCGATGGCGATGGGCGCTTTCCTGGCCGGCGTGCTGTTGTCGGAATCCAGCTTCCGCCATCAGCTCGAGGCCGACATCGAACCATTCCGCGGTGTGCTGCTCGGGCTGTTCTTCCTCGCTGTCGGCATGTCGCTCGACCTGCACGTGGTTGCCCAGAACTGGCGGCTTGTCGCCATCTACGTCGTCGCCTACATGGTGATAAAGGCGATCGGCATCTACCTCGTCGCCCGCATCCTCGAGACCGGTCACCGGGAGGCGCTCGAGCGCGCCGTCTTCATGGCGCAAGGCGGCGAATTCGCCTTCGTTCTCTATTCCGCCGCCGCGGCGGTCGGCATCATCGACAGCCAGGCTAACGCGACGCTGACGGCGATCGTCATCATCTCCATGGTGCTGACCCCGCTGGCCATTCTGGCATTGCGGTACCTGACGCCGCGCGACGAGCAGTCGCTCGAAGGCGTCGACATCGCCGATGGCCTGACCGGCAGCGTACTGATCATCGGCTTCGGCCGCTTCGGCCAGATCGCCAGCCAGCCGCTGCTGTTGCGCGGAATCGACGTCTCGATCATCGACAATGAGGTCGAGATGATCCAGGCGGCGGCCGATTTCGGTTTCAAGGTTTATTATGGCGACGGCACGCGGCTGGACATTCTGCGTGCCGCAGGCGCCGGCCGCGCGCGCGCCGTGTTGATCTGCGTCGACAAGCCCGATGTCGCCGTCCGCATCGCAAAGCTGATCAAGGCGGAGTTTCCCCTGCTGACCGTGCTGGCACGCGCTTTCGACCGCGGAACCGCACTGCAGTTGATACGTGCCGACGTCGATTTCCAGATTCGCGAAACCTTCGAATCGGCGCTTGTCTTCGGCGGCTCCACGCTGGAAGCGCTGGGCGTCGACCCGGAGGAAGTCGCCGAGGTGATCGAGGACGTCCGCCACCGCGATTCCGCCCGTTTCGAGTTGCAGCTCGCCGAAGGGGTTCGCGCCGGAGCGCGCTTCCTCAAGGGCAATATCGGCACACCCATTCCGACACCGCTCAGCCAGCCGCGCCGCTCCGGTCAGGCGCTCAATGAAGAAACCGCCGGCGTTCTGCACAAATCCGAACCTGCCGACTAAACACGGGGAGAGCAAACAGATGATCGAACTGGACGAGCGCGCGCTCTCCATCACCAAATTCTGGCGTGACGCCGGGAAAGATGCATGGTTCGAGAAGAACGACGCCTTCGACGCGGAGTTCCGCAACCGGTTTCTCGACCTGCATTACGCTGCCGCGCGGCGTGAATGCGACGACTGGTCGGAGCATGCCGAAGGCTCACTGGCGCTGATGATCCTGCTCGACCAGTTCCCACGAAACTGTTTTCGCGACACCGGCCATATGTATGCCACCGACCCGCTGGCAAGGCATTTTGCCGAAAAGGCGATCACCGCCGGCCACGATCTGGCGCTCGATGAAGAGCTTCGCGTCTTCCTCTATTTGCCTTTTGAGCATTCGGAGCATCTCGCCGACCAGCTCAAATCGGTGGACCTCACCACCGCCAAAGCCCCATCCTATCTGAAGTATGCCGTAGAGCACCTGGAGATCATTCAGCGCTTCGGCCGCTTTCCGCATCGAAACAGGATGCTTGGTCGAGAGACGACTCCGGAGGAACAGGTGTTCCTCGACGGCGGCGGATTTTCCGGCTGAGCTCAGTGTTTCGGCCGCTATCTGCTGGCCCAGTTCAAGCCCCTGCGCATGATAGTGCGCATAGAGGCGTTTTCGAATTCACTAGCTGCATGGCCGAGTGACGAATAGAAAACCCGACCCTTTCCATGGCGGCGTTTCCAGACGACAGGCATGACCACACCATTGATCCAGCTTGCATGTTCGCCAGAGAAGGTCGTGGTTGCGAGGACCTCATTGGATGGATCGACGTGCATGTAGTATTGTTCTGATCGGTACGGGAAGCTCTCGATGCCTTCCATAATAGCATCCTGGGAACGCACGATATCGACCTTGTAATCGATAATGTTGCCAGGATGCGCAACCCATTGCCCGCCGACCATGAACTGATACTCGACTGCGTCCCTGAAGGAATCTCCCATCTGGCCATGGAAGCCTGCGAGGCCCGCTCCGTTTTCAACGGCCCTGCACAGGGCCTTGACCTCGTCCTGCTGGATCGTCGACATCGTGACGATTGGTACGATAAGATCGATATCCGCGAGCTTATCATCGGTGAACGCGGCAGTCGTGTCCTCGACGCGAACATCGAAACCGTCTTCCGTGAGCATGTTCCTTACGAGAACGGCGCACTCCTGCGGCTGATGACCACTCCAGCCTCCCCATACGATCAAGGCCTTAGGCATTTGGATTTCTCCTCGTTGTGCAACCAAATTCAATCGAACGACGCGTCCGTCGGGTGACGAGGCGAAGGGGCTGAGCCGCAACCTCGTCGGAGATTGGCGAAATCCTTTGCGAAGGCGTCTTTCTCCCCGTCACTATACTGTCACTATACGGGGAGAAATGCCCGGCAGGGCAATGAGGGGCAGCGCAAACCGAAGCGATTACCGTTGAGGATTGTGGCCTCTCCGGCATTTATGACGTCAAGTCAGCCACCAATCCCGGCCGGAGGGCAGTCGCTCGATGCCGGCGCTGTCGAGGGCGGCAAGCCGCTGCGCCACGCTTCTGCCGTCGATGGTGAGGTCAGGCGCGATCTCGGCCAGCGGCGCCAGAACGAAGGCGCGCTCCAGCATGCGCGGATGCGGCACTTCCAGCCCGGTTTCGTGGATGATCCGATCGCCGAACACCAGAATGTCGATGTCGATCAGCCGTGGACCCCAGCGCTCCTCGCGCACCCGCTTCAGCCTGCGCTCGACATCGAGACAGAGATCGAGCAATGCATGTGGCGCGAGCACGGTCGAAATTTCGGCGGCTGCATTGAGAAAATCCGGCTGGTCGAGCTTGCCCCAGGGCGGCGTGCGGTAAAGCGAGGAGACGACAACGACACGCGTGTTCTCGTCGGCGTCCAGCATGCGCAGCGCCGCGCCCATCGACCTTGCCGGGTCGCCGAGATTGCCGCCAAGGCTGAGGTAGACCGTGTTATTCGGGCCAGGCAACGGTCACCTCGACATGATCGAGCACGCCCGGCACCGGCGCGTTCGGCTTGCGCACAGTGATCTCGGCCTTTTTGATCTGGGGAAAGCGGGCAGTCAGCGCCCGGGCCACCTCCAGCGCCAGCGCTTCTATCAGAAAACGCCTCTCCCCGGTGATGATCTTTTCGATCACCCCGAAAGCAACGCCATAGTGGACGGTATCCTCGATGGAATCATCGAGCAGCGCGCGGCCGGGTTCGACGGTGAGCGCAGCGTCGACATAGAAACGCTGGCCGAGCGTCTCCTCCTCATCCAGCACGCCGTGCCGAGCGAAGAAGGCGCAATTTTTCATGCGGATGACATACATCGCTCAGCGTCCTGCTCGATTGGAGCGATGCGCGTCCGCTTGGGCGCACAGACTACGCTCTAAGGCTTTTAATCTACGCATTTCGATTTGCGGGCTATGCGGCGGTTTCACGCGCCAGCATAGCATCAGCAACCGCCAGCGCATCCACATTGATTGCGACATCGTGGACGCGAAAAAGCTGCGCGCCCTTAAGCCTCAGTATGACGCTTGTCGCCGCTGTTCCGGCGCCCCTGGCCGAAGCGTCGCGGCCGGTGACTGCGCCGATGAAGCGCTTTCGCGATGTGCCGGCCATCAGCGGAAAGCCCAAGCTAGCGAGCTCGGAAAACCGTGCCATCAGGTCGAGATTTTCCTCCGCTGTCTCCTTGGCGAAGCCAAAGCCCGGATCGAGCACGATCTGGTCGTCGGCAACGCCGCTTCGCCGGGCGATTTCCAGGGACTTGCCGAGGAAGAAAAACTGATCCTCGATCACGTCGGGCAGTTTTTGCCTGTCCCGCCCGGTGTGCATGATGACGAGCCCGGCGCCGGTTTCGGCCGCGACCCGCGCGATGCCCGGTTCGCGTTGCAGGCCCCAGACGTCGTTGAGGATATGCGCGCCGGCGGCGACGGCAAGCCGGGCGGTGTCCTCGCGATAGGTGTCGACCGAAATCAGCGCCTCGCCGAGCCCGGCTAGCGCCTTGATGACAGGCAGCACGCGGGCCTGCTCTTCCTCGATCGATACCGGAGATGCGCCGGGGCGTGTCGATTCCCCACCGACGTCAATGACAGAGGCCCCCTCTTCCACCATCCGGCGCGCCTGGGCGATCGCCTGTTCGGGCGCGACGAACAGCCCGCCGTCGGAAAAACTGTCCGGCGTGACATTAAGGATCCCGACGATCACCGCCTTGCCGGCAAGCTCGAGATGGCGCCCATGCGCCAGTTGCCATCGCCGTGTTGTCATTGTCCTACAACCATGTGTGATCCGCCAAAGATCAATTCTGTTGCGCCGGCAACGGCCCTAGCGCAAGGTAGGCAAAGAGGCAACATGATGAAACGATCCCTGCTTTGCGCCCTGATGCTCGCTTGTTCTGCCTTGCCGGCGGGCACAGCGAGTCTGGTAAAGACATATAGCTACTTCAGCATCGGCGGCAGAACGCTCGATGATATCGGATCCCAGCTTACAAAACTTGGGCCCCAGGTGAAAAGCACCGGGATGCGGCATCCAGGCGCGACGCAGATGGCGTTCACCACCCGCGTCAGCTATGCGCAAAAATCGAACTCCTGCACGATTGCTGACGCCGACGTCACTCTCAAGGTCAAGGTGATCCTTCCCGAGTGGCGCCGCCCGCGCAAGGCTGATGCCGGCGTAAGGCTGTTTTGGGACACATTGTCCGCCGACATCAAGCGCCATGAGGACCGCCATGTCGAGATCGCCAAGAACCATGCCAGCGAACTCGAGAATGCGTTGAAGGCGACCCACCCGCGCAAGACTTGCCAGGAGGCCAAGGCCAAGGCAGCGGAGATCTCCGCCGCTATTCTTGCGAAGCACGACCGCGCCCAGATGCAATTCGACCGCGTCGAAACCATCAATTTCGAAAGCCGCATCCTGCGGCTGATGCGTTATCGCATGCAGCGGATCGAAAAAGGCCGGCTGCCGGGTTAGCTTCGGCCAGATGGCAAGGTCGATCCTCGTGGAGTAAGAGCTCAGCCGGCGACGCCGAGCTTCTTCTGCAGGCTGGTCGACGACGTCGTATACTGGAATACGATGCGCTCGCCGGGGCTGACGATGCGCTTGGCCGCCTGCGCCATCAGGGCGACCTCATGGAAGCCCGACAGGATCAGCTTCAGCTTGCCGGGATACCAGTTGATGTCGCCGACGGCGAAGATGCCCGGTACCGACGTCTGGAATTTCTCGGTGTCGACCGGGATCAGGTTCTCATGAAGATTGAGCCCCCACTCGGCGATCGGCCCGAGCTTCATGGTCAGGCCGAAGAACGGCAGCAAGCGAGTGCACGGCACCTCGGTTTCACCGTCGGGTCCCTTGATGGTCGCCGCCGAGAGATGGCCGTCCGTGCCGGTCAGCCCGGTCACCTGCCCGACCTGGAAATCCAGTTCCTTCATCTCCTGCATGGCGTACATCTTGTTGACGCTGTCGGGCGCCGCGCGGAACTCCGGCCGCCGGTGGACCAGTGTCACGCGCTTGGCCACCGGCTGCAGGTTCAGCGTCCAGTCGAGCGCCGAATCGCCGCCGCCGACGATGACCAGGTCGTGGCCGCGGAATTCCTCCATCCGCCGAACCGAGTAGAAGACGCTCTTGCCCTCATAAAGCTCGATGCCCGGAATTGGCGGCCGCTTCGGCTGGAAAGAGCCGCCGCCGGCGGCGATTACCACAACCTTGGCTTCAAACACCTCATTCTCGTCGGTGATGACGCGAAAGCTGCCGTCCTCGAGCTTTTCGAGGCTCGAGACCATGCGGTTGAAGGTGAAGTCGGGCTTGAACGGCGCGATCTGCTCAAGCAGTCTGTCGACCAGGCCCTGAGCCGAGATCGATGGCAGGCCGGGAATGTCGTAGATCGGCTTTTCCGGATAGAGCTCGGCGCATTGCCCGCCGGGCCGATCGAGTATGTCGATCAGATGGCATTTCATGTCGAAGAGGCCGAGTTCGAACACGGCGAACAGGCCGACAGGCCCTGCCCCGACAATTAATGCGTCCGTCCTGATGATATCGGTCATGAGTGCGCCTTCGATGCGCATGACCCCGAAAATCGGAATCGATTCTCGCCGGGGATCCTGCGCCAAATCACGGTGCTACAGCGTGCTTTGCGTGTTCTAATGCATGTCGCGCAAAAGTGCGCAGCGGTTTTGCGATAAAGACATGCATAAACAACAACCTAAAGCGCGTCGCATGAGGCCGGTCAAACGCGACGCGCTTTTTAGCGAACGTGCGGCGCTGTAGTGAACGGCGTGACACTGCATGACCATTGGCCCGCTGCCAAGCCGGAGCCGGAAAAATCGGCTATATCCAGGCTTAAGCCTCCACGCTTCAGCCTTCACGCCTCAGCCCTGACGGGCGGGCACGCGCACGACCAGGCCGTCGAGAGCGTCGCGCACCTTGATCTGACAGGAGAGCCGTGAGTTCGGCTGGACGTCGTAGGCGAAGTCCAGCATGTCCTCTTCCATCGCTTCCGGCTCGCCGACCTCCGCCGTCCACGCCTCATCGACATAGACATGGCAGGTCGCGCAGGCGCAAGCGCCGCCGCATTCGGCCTCGATCCCCGGCACGGCGTTGCGGATCGCGTTCTCCATGACGGTCGAGCCGTTTTCGGCATCCACGTCAAAATGTGTGCCGTCATGGGCGATGAAGGTCAGCTTGGTCATTTGTCACCTGAAGGGAGTCCCAGCCGAGATAATCACTCCCGCTGACAAGTCAACTGCGGCGCGAAAGCGGCGCTCGATGCCGTTTTTTTTCGGAAATGGGTTTTAGCGGCTGATGGCGGCGACGAAATCGCGGACTTCTTCGATCAGGGAGCCAAGCCGCTTGAGGGTGTAGAGATCTTCAGGCTGAAGTTCGATCGCGCCGGCGCAATCGGCAATGGCGAAGGCGCCGACGCCGCGCGCCGAGCCTTTGAGCCCGTGCGCCAGGAGCAGTCTTTGCTTCACATCGGCGTCGACGATCCTGTCGCGAACCGACAATGCCTGCTGCACGAACAGCGCCAGCACCTCCTGCTCGAGGCTGCGGTCGCCCATCGTCTGGCGCGCCAGATGCGCCAGGTCCACAGGCCGCGACCCGGCCGTTCCCGACACATCGCCGCCGGGCATCGAGAAGGCAATGCCGTTTTCGCCACGCATGACCCTGCAACTCCGTTCTTCCAGCCGCCAAAAAACAGGCAGCCGCCAAAAAAATAGGCCAATCCTGTGGACGACGGGTTAATGATTGGCCCGGAAAAATGTTGCGATAGCGGCGCCGGAATCACAGTTCTGTTAACCTTATATTTAAAGTTTTACGTATCGCACCGAATGCAGGTTTTCTTTACCCCGGTGTGTCATTACGATACGAAAGGTCCATTTTCAGCCTCTTGCGTGGGACACGAAAAGCAAAATCAAAAGTCCCGCGGCAGCTTGTACAGGGTAGCGAAGGCATGGCGAAGAAAGCAACGACGACAAGAACGCTCGACAACGACGTAGCCAGGGAACTCGAAAAAGCACTTGAAATCGATCTGAGCGGCGATGCCGGCGGCGACCTCGACATCGCAGCGTCGATGGAGGATCTGGAAGCGCAGATATCGCAGGCCGCCGACGAGTTGGCGCGCGAGGGCCGTGACCAGGATGCCGAGCCTGTCGCCGACCAGAACCAGGATGCCGAGGCTGTCGCCGACCAGAGCCAGAATGCCGAGCCTGCCGCCAATCAGGACCAGAAAGCCGAGGACCAGAGAGAAGCGGCAAACGCCAGGCCGGCTGAACCGCGCCCTGCTGAACTGCGCCCTGTTGAAACGCGCCTTGATGAAACGCGCCCTGTTGAAACGCGCCCTGTTGAAGCGCGCAATGGTACGCAGCCGGCCGGCTTCACGCCGGCCAACGATCCTCGTCAAAAAGATTACAAGACGCTGCTGCACACCCTCAATCGGCGTGCCTCGAACACGATCTACTGGGTCGTGGCGCTCGTTTCGCTGACCTGGATCGCGGGCGCCGGTGCATTGGCCAATCTGCTGTTTGGCCCAGGCATTTGGCAAATCCGCACTCCCGACCAGTTTTTCGCCCGTCCCGAACTGATTGGCCTGGCGATCGCTGCGATCCTGCCCGTCCTCCTGTTCTGGGCGTTTGCAGCCATGATTCGCCGCGCGCAGGAGATGCGCATCGCCGCTCAGTCGATGACGGAAGTGGCCTTCCGCCTGACCGAGCCGGAGCAAATCGCCCAGGATCGCGTCATGATGATCGGGCAGGCCGTCCGCCGCGAGGTTGCGGCCATGGGTGAAGGCATCGAGCGCACGCTTGCACGTGCCGTCGAGCTCGAAACCCTGGTCCACAGCGAGGTCAACCAGATCGAGCGCTCCTATTCGGAGAATGAATCGCGCATCCGCTCGCTTGTCGACGGGCTGGGCAGCGAGCGCGAGGCGGTGGTCACCCACGCCGAACGCGTGCGCGCCACGATCGCCGGCGCGCATGAGACGCTGAAGGACGATATCGGGGCTGCCAGCGACATCATTCGCGACAGCATCCTCAACGCCTCGACCAACCTGTCGATGACCATCACCAATTCCGGCGAGACGCTGATCGACAGGATCAACCAAAGCTCGCTGTCGATCTTCGATTCGGTGGAAGGCCGGCTCGAATCCATCACTGACCGGCTATCAACCTCCGGCGAAGCCTTCGCCAGCCTTCTCGACACACGCATTGCCAAGTTGACGGAGACGACCGACGGCCTCACCCGGTCGCTGACCGACCTGCTCGACGATCGGACCTCCGGCATGGTGTCGCTGCTCGGCGGCGCCGCACGCACGCTCAACTCCGAATTTGAAGCCAGCCTCGACGGCATCGAGCGGACGCTCGCCGAACGCGGCCAGGTGCTGATCAGTGAGTTCCAGACCCGCGCCGAAGCGCTGGACACCGGCACCCAAAAGCTCAACGCCGCGCTCGAGGCCCGCGCACGCCAGATCAACGAGACCTTGGTCGAGCGCGCGCGCGAAATCGCCCATACCTTCCAGGAGAGCAAGGAGACGCTTTCGGCGATGATCGATCAGGGCAAGGCTCAGATCGGCGCCGACATGGCCGACATCGTTTCGTCGACCTCGTCCATGCTCGAAGCACGCGCCGGCGATTTCGCCGGCCGCATGGAAGCGGCCCGTCATGTGGTGTCGCGCGCCTTCGACGCCGACATCCAGCGGCTTGCCGATGCCCGCGTCGGCATCGAGGAGGCTGTCGAGAACCACAGCCGCAAGCTTTCCGAAAGCCGCGAACAAATGACGGCGGCCATGCAGGTCGATCTGGAGAAATTCGCCGAAAGCCGCGCCGGGATCGACGCGGCTGTCACCGACCAGGTGCAAAGGCTTGCCGAAGGCCGCAATCTGATCTCGCGCGCCCTCGAGGAGGATCTGCGCAAGGTCAACGAGTCGCGCGCCGCCATCGATGCGTCGCTCGGCAGCCATCTCGAACGGCTCGAAGAGGGCCGCAACAGGCTTTCGCAGGCCTTGAACGAAGACTCCGGAAAACTTGTACAAGCCCGCACGATCATTGACGAAATGGTTGCCGGCCATGTTGGCAAGCTCGCCGAAGGCCGCAGCATTCTTTCACGCGCTCTCGATGCCGACCTCGGCAAGCTGGCCGACAGTCGCGCCAGCATCGACGGCCTGGTCGCTGGCCAGGTCGAGAAGATCGCCGAAGGACGCGCCTTACTCGCCAAGGCGTTGGAAACCGACATTGTCGGCATCAAGGATCTCATCGAGACCCATTCCGCCAAACTGGCGGAAGACCGCAGCGAGCTTTCGCGTTCACTACAAGACGACCTGTCGGGCATCCGAGGCCTGATCGAGGACCATTCGGGCAAGCTCGCCGACGATCGCAGCCTGCTTTCGCAAACGCTCGAGGCAGACCTTGCCAAATTGGCGGAAAGCCGGTCGAGCATCGACGGGCTGGTCGCCGGCCAGGTCGAGAAGCTGGCCGAAGGCCGCAACATCCTCAAGCGCGCGCTCGAATCCGACCTCAACACGATCAAGGAGGTCATTTCAGGCCAGGCGGAAAAGCTGGCGGAAGACCGTGGTCAGCTCTCGAAGGCGTTGGAAACCGACCTGCAGAGCGTCAATGGCCTTATCTCCGATCACATGAACAGGCTAGCCGAGGACCGCTCGATCCTGTCGAAGGCGCTCGAAGACGATCTCGCCAAGCTGGCCGAAAGCCGGTCGAGCATCGATGGGCTGGTTACCGGGCAGGTCGAGAAACTGGCCGAGGGTCGCGACATTCTCAAGCGCGCGCTCGAA
>SAQR01000019.1:81872-96894 GCA_004020365.1 Mesorhizobium sp. | reverse complement strand
TTGGTAGAGCCCGCCTTCGACAGGAAATTCCATGTTCAATCGTTTCATGCTCATCGTGGTCTTCGTGCCGCTGGCCGTCATTCTGATTGCGCTGGCGGTCGCCAACCGCGATCCGGTTGCCTTCACCCTGGACCCATTCAACCCAGGCAATCCGGCGCTGACGATGACACTGCCGCTTTTCATCTTCCTGTTCCTGGCGCTCGCCATCGGCATGATCGTCGGCAGCCTGGCGACCTGGATCAAGCAGGGCCGCTATCGCAAGCTGGCGCGCCAGCGCGGCGTCGAGGCCGAGAACTTGCGGCAGGCGGTCAGCCGGGCGCCGGCCGCGCAACAAGGCCCCTCCTTGCCGAAGCCGACGGGCTGAGCCGGAACCGCCACACGTCCTTTTTTGGACGCGCAAAGGGCGCTCTATCTTTTTGACAACGCATGGTCTTTGCGGAAAATCGCTTCTGATTTCGCGGTCATGCGTCAGGCGTATTTCTCTCGACGGAGTTTCCCATGCTGAGCATTTCGGCGGACGAGGTCGATCAGGCGCTGACCTTTCCCGGCCTGGTCGAAACGCTGCGCGCGGCTTTTCGCGATGGCGCGGTACAGCCGGTCAGGCACCACCATACGGTCGAACGCCCCGACGGCGCGGCCTCGACCCTGCTCCTGATGCCGGCATGGACCGACTTCAATGCCGCCGGCTCGTCGGCAGGCGGCCATATCGGCGTCAAGATCGTCACCGTGTCGCCGGACAACAACACCGTGGGCAAACCCGCGGTGATGGGGCTTTACCTCCTGCTCGACGGTGCGACGGGCGAGCCTGAAGCCATGATCGACGGCCAGCGGCTGACGCAGTGGCGCACGGCCTGTGCCTCGGCGCTGGCCGCCTCCTATCTGGCCCGCGAGGATGCTTCCCGGCTGCTGGTGGTCGGCGCCGGCGCGCTGTCACCGTTCCTCGCCAGGGCGCATTCAGCGGTGCGGCCGATCACCGCCATCCGCATCTGGAACCGCACGCCGGCCAATGCCGAAAAGGTTGCAGCGGAGTTGCGCGCCGAGGGTTTTGCAGCCACTTCCGCGAGCGATCTCGACGCCGAACTCGGCCAGGCCGACATCGTTTCGTCGGCGACGATCACGACCACGCCGCTGATTAAGGGCGCGCTGTTGAAGCCGGGGACCCATGTCGATCTGGTCGGCGGCTTCACGCCGGCCATGCGCGAAAGCGACGACGATGCGATTGCGCGTGCCCGCGTCTATGTCGACACCCGCGCCGGCGCCACCAAGGAGGCGGGCGACATCGTCCAGCCGCTGGCCTCGGGCGTGCTGAAGGCGCAAGCCATCGTCGCCGACCTGCATGAATTGGCGCGCGGCCAGAAGAAGGGCCGGCAGAGCCCCGGTGAGATCACGCTGTTCAAATCGGTCGGCGCAGCCCTCGAAGACCTCGCCGCCGGCATTGCGGTGTATAAGGCGATAGGCAGTAGGCAGTAGGCAGTAGGCAGTAGGCAGCCGTAGAAATCGAGCGGCTTCGTGCAAGTCATACTTTCCCTATTCACTTACTGCCCTACTGCCTACTGCCTACTGCCCTACTCCCTTCCCTCCGGGAACGTCTCCGGCGTCATCCCGTTGTTCGGGCGTTATGGAAATACGTGGGTTCCTGTTGTTCTGGTCTATCCTGGCGGCCGTTGTCGCGGCGCTCAGCCTTGGACCATCTTTCGCCCATGTCCTGGAATCGGCTCCTCGGCTGACGAAATGGTCGCCTTCGCTCTGGCGCGAGGCCACTGTCTTCAACGCCCAATTCCAGCTGTTTGCCGTCATTGGCGCGCCACTCGACCTGGCCGCGATCGGCTGTCCGGGACTGCTCGCTTGGATGCTGCGCAATGACCGTCCCGCGTTCTGGTACGCGCTGGCCGCTGCCGTGCTCTATGCGGTGTCTCTTGCGATGTGGTTTGCCCTCGTCAAGCCGGCGAACGATATTCTGGCCACCTGGGCGCCTGGGCCGATTCCGGAAAATTTCGAAGCGATCCGGCTGCGCTGGGAAACCGGCCATATGATCGTCGCCGGCTTCAAGGCCGTCGGTTTCGTATCGCTGGTTGCCGCCCTCCTTTGGATCAGGCGCGGCTGACCGTTCGGAAATGTCCAGCAACCGCGTTTGTTGCGCCGGTGAATGTGCTGTGGCAGAAGCGGGCCACGTCGCCCCGGAGATGCCCTTCTTGAAACCTTTTCGCGACAAACGCCGCGACAGCCGCTCGCATCAGCTCGCAAAGGCCGGGGCGGAACCGCGCGGAAGCGGCACAGCATCGCGCAGCACCGAGCCGAAAGCCGCGCCGCGCGTCCTTTCCCGCCGCGACGGCGCCCTGCCTGCCGAACACCTGCCGCTGATCCTCGAAGTGGCGCCCAACGCCGACTACGCGTTGCTCGACAGCGGCGCCGGTCAGAAGCTCGAGCAGTACGGCCCCTATCGCATCGTTCGGCCCGAAGGCCAGGCGATCTGGCAAAAAGCGTTGCCGGCCAAAGACTGGGACCGCGCCGACGCCATTTTCACCGGCGACACCGACGAGGAAGGCATCGGCCGCTGGCGCTTCCCCAAGACGCCGCTCGGCGAAACCTGGCCGATGAAGCATGACGGCATCGATTATCTCGGCCGCTTCACCTCGTTTCGCCATGTCGGCGTGTTCCCCGAGCAGGCCTCGCACTGGGATCACATGGCCGGGCTGATCGCGGCGGCGAAGCGGCCGGTCAAAGTGCTGAATCTGTTCGGCTATACTGGCCTTGCCTCGCTGGTGGCGGCGCGCGCCGGCGCCGAGGTCACCCATGTCGATGCGTCCAAGAAGGCGATCGGCTGGGCCAGAGAGAACCAGGAGATGGCGGGCCTGTCGCAAAAGCCGATCCGCTGGATCGTCGACGACGCCCTAAAATTCGCCGAGCGCGAGGAGCGCCGTGGCAGCCGCTACGACATAATCCTGTTCGATCCGCCCGCCTATGGCCGTGGCCCCAGAGGCGAGGTCTGGCAATTGTTCGAGGATCTGCCTGACCTGACCGACCTCTGCCGCTCGATCCTGACGCCAAAGCCGCTCGCTGTGGTGCTGACCGCCTATTCGATCCGCGCTTCCTTCTTCGCCATCCATGCCTTGATGCGCGACACTTTTGCCGGCATGGGCGGTACGGTCGAATCCGGCGAACTGATTATCCGCGAGAAATCTGCCGGCCGGGCGCTGTCCACCTCGTTGTTCTCGCGCTGGGTGGCCTGAATGAGCGAGCGGCACGCCGGCGCGCCAGGGCAGGTGAAGGAAGTCACCAGCCTTGCCAATCCGTTGATCAAGGACATCAAGGCGCTCTCGCTGAAGAAATACCGCGACCAGCAGAACGCCTTCATGGCCGAGGGGCTGAAGCTGGTCATCGACGCGCTCGACCTCGGCTGGTCGATCCGGACGCTGGTCTTCGCCAAAGCCGGACGCGGCAACGCGGCGGTCGAAAAGGTCGCGGCACGCACAGTTGCCGCCGGCGGCACCGTGCTCGAAGTTTCGGAAAAAGTGCTCGTCGCCATCACCCGCCGCGACAACCCGCAAATGGTGGTCGGCGTCTTTTCGCAAAAGTTCCTGCCGCTGAAGGACATCCGAGCTCAAGACGGCGATGTCTGGGTGGCGCTCGACCGCGTGCGCGACCCCGGCAATCTCGGTACCGTCATCCGTACCGTCGATGCCGTTGGCGCCAAGGGCATCATCCTGGTCGGCGAGACCACCGATCCTTTTTCCGTCGAGACCGTGCGCGCCACGATGGGCTCGATCTTCGCCGTGCCGGTCGCCAAGGCGACGCCGGAAGCCTTCCTTGCGTGGCGAAAAAGCTTTCCTGGCCTTGTCGCCGGCACACATCTGAGGGGTGCGGTCGACTACCGTTCGGTCGACTTTTCCAAAGGCCCGGTGCTGCTGATCATGGGCAACGAACAGCAGGGCCTGCCCGAAAGCCTTGCCGAAAGCTGCGACAGATTGCTGCGGATTCCACAGTCCGGTCGGGCCGATTCGCTCAATCTCGCGGTGGCCACCGGCATCATGCTGTTCGAGATCCGGCGCGGCGCGCTGAAACTTGCCCCGGAGGGCGCCTGACCGTGACATCCCCAACGGCAAAATCATGGTTCCCCTACGTCGTGCTGGTCGCCGCCGCGGTGACGCTCGACCAGTGGGTGAAGTATCTGGTCGAGACCGGCCTGCCTTTTCAGGAAAAGGTCGATCTTGTCCCGTTCCTGGCATTGTATCGCACCTACAACACCGGCATTGCCTTCTCGATGTTTTCGTCCTTCGGCGACACCGGCCTGGTGGTCATCGCCGCTTTCGTCGTCGCTTTCGTGCTCTATCTCGCGGCCCGCACTCCGCCCAGCCACGTGCTTACCCGCATAGGCTTTGCGCTGATCGTCGGCGGCGCGATCGGCAATCTGTTCGACCGCGTTACCTATGGTCACGTGATCGATTATATCCTGTTTCACACCCCAATATGGTCCTTCGCCATCTTCAACCTCGCCGACGCCTTCATCGCGGTCGGCGCGGTGGTGGTCGTCCTGGACGAACTCATTGGTTGGCGGCGCGAGGCCAAGCCCTCAAGCGATTAAATTGGCGACTGACCTGGCGATTGACCTGGCCTTCTGCCGCCATACAGTGTCCCATTCAAGAAGCCCGAGGAGAAGACATGCCCGAAACCTTCAAAGCCATCCTCGTTTCGCGGGACGCCGACAAGAAACAGTCAGTCGCGATCACCGACCTTACCGAAGCCGACCTGATGGAAGGCGATGTCACCGTCGCCGTCGAGGCGACGACGGTGAACTACAAGGACGGCCTCGCCATTTCCGGCAAGGCGCCGGTGATCCGCCGCTGGCCGCTGGTGCCGGGCATTGATTTCGCCGGCACAGTTATCTCGTCTTCCCATGCCGACTGGCGCACGGGGGACAAGGTCATATTGAACGGCTGGGGCGTCGGCGAGACGCATTTTGGCGCCTATGCCGAGCGCGCCCGTGTCAAAGGCGACTGGCTGGTGCCGCTGCCCCAGGGCATGAGCCCGCACGATGCGATGGCGGTCGGCACGGCAGGTTACACCGCCATGCTTTGCGTCATCGCGCTGGAACGGCACGGCATCGTGCCGGATCGCGGCCCCGTCGTGGTGACGGGCGCGGCCGGCGGCGTCGGCTCGGTCGCGGTTTCGATTCTGTCCAGCCTCGGCTATCACGTCATCGCCTCGACCGGCCGCAGCGCTGAAACTCCATACCTGACCGACCTGGGTGCTTCGGAAGTGATTTCGCGCGACGAGCTTGCCCAGCCGGCAAAGCCGCTCGCCAAGGAACGCTGGGCCGGCGGCGTCGACGCGGTCGGCAGTCACACGCTGGCCAACGTCCTTTCGATGACCTCCTATGGCGGCGCCGTCGCCGCCTGCGGCCTCGCCGGCGGCATGGATCTGCCGGCGAGCGTCGCCCCGTTCATCCTGCGCGGCGTTTGTCTGCTCGGCATCGATTCGGTGATGGCGCCAAAAACCGTCCGCATGGAGGCGTGGCGCCGCATCGGCACGGACCTCGACCTACACAAGCTCGCCAGTCTGTCCACGACCATTGGCTTCGATGGCATCATCGACGCCGCGCACGACATCGTCGAGGGCAAGATCCGCGGTCGCGTGGTGGTGGACATGTGACGGCTTAATGAATGTCGCGCAAAAAGCATCCCTTGAGCCTGACCCAGGGCCTGCCGCGAGGGTGTGCAGCGGTTTTGCGATTACGGCATGCGTAAAACCAACAACCTAAGCGCGTCGCGTGAGGCCGGCCAAACGCGATGCGCATGAGGAGCGGAGAGGCAAAAAACACGCGACCGCTAAAATTCGAACGATCCGCCGCAATTTTCCATAATCTCTGTCTGGCAAGGGTTTCCGCATGGTCACGGAATCCGCCATCAGAGAAACGCAGAGCGCCGAAAGCGTCGACGGGATCGGCCCGGAGGCGCCAAGCCGGCAGCATGTCGAGGCACCGCCACTGGCGCCTGAACTGCCCGCCGCCAATCGCGAAGGCCTGCCGTTCCTGATGCTCGTCGCCATCGTCGTGCTGGCAGGCCTGTCGCATCTGACCGGCGCGCCGATCTTCATCACCGTCGGCCTTTTGGTGACTGGCATGGCAGGCCTTGCCGTGCATCTGCGCGCCAGGCGCACGCAGCGTCGCACGGTTGCGCTCCTTGGCGAGACCGCAGCGCGCAGCCGCGCCGAGGTTGAGAGCCTGGCCGACCG
The DNA here is from genome assembly GCA_004020365.1 of Mesorhizobium sp. Lineage (GTDB taxonomy): Bacteria > Pseudomonadota > Alphaproteobacteria > Rhizobiales > Rhizobiaceae > Mesorhizobium. Next base: position 90,663 of record SAQR01000019.1, on the reverse strand, counting down.
CGTCTGGGAGATGCAGGAGAGCGAGGAACGCTTTCGCGGGCTGATCGACGCGCTCGGCGATCTCGTCGTCCATCGCGACCGTGACGGCCGCATCGTCTATGCCAACAAGGTTTTCGCCGAGCTTGTCGGAGCCGACCAGCGCGACCTTGCCGGCAGGGCCCTGGCCGAACTCGGCATCGACGTCGGCATCGTTCCAGATGCCGCTTTTTCCGACCATGAATGCCTGAGCTCCACCGACGTCGCCATCAGCACGCCGAGCGGCCCGCGCTGGTTCTCATGGATCGAACTGTCCGTGCGCGACAAGGAGAGCGGTGCTGTCTCGCATCGCGCCATCGCCCGCGACATTACCGCCCGCAAGCACGCCGAAACGTCGCTGATCACCGCCCGCGAGCGAGCCGAATATGCAAGCCAGGCCAAATCGCGCTTCCTCGCCACCGTCAGCCACGAGATCCGCACGCCGATGAACGGCATCATAGGCATGGCCAAGCTGCTGGCGGACACCGGGCTCTCGCCGCAACAACGGACCTATGTCGGCGCCATCTCGACCTCGGCCAGCGCGTTGCTGGCGCTGATCGAGGACCTGCTCGACTATTCCAAGATCGAGGCCGGCCGCTTCGATCCCGAACCGCAGCCAATGTCGGTGCGCGAGATCGCCGATAACATCGTAGAACTCCTGGCGGCGCGTGCCTTCGCCAAGAATATCGGCCTTGGCTGCCATGTCGAACCCGACGTGCCGCAGATGATATCAGCCGATCCTGGAAGAGTGAGGCAAGTGCTGCTCAACCTCATCGGCAACGCCATCAAGTTCACCGACAGCGGCGGCGTGTTGGTGAGCATCGCTCGTGCCCGCACCGAAACCACGGACCGCATATGCTTCACCGTTACCGACACCGGTCCCGGACTGCACGAGGACGACTTGGAGCGCATCTTCGAGGAATTCGAACAGGCTGACGGCACCTCGACCCGCGCGCATGGCGGCGCCGGCCTCGGTCTTGCCATCTCCAGGCGCCTGGTGATCGCGATGGGCGGCAAGATCTCGGTTTCGAGCCAGCTCGGCCAAGGCTCGGAATTCGTCTTCGAAATCCCTGCAATATCGGCCACCGAGCCGCCGCAGAGCCGTCAGGATGCGCTGTCAGGGCGGCGCGCCGTGATCCTGTCGAAGAACGCCATCGAGGCCGACGCCATCGCCCGCACCATCCGCGCCAATGGCGGCAAGGTCGATCTGGCCGCGACCGCCGCCCAGGCAGCGTGTTTCGCCGAAGGCTGCGACGTGCTTTTGGTCGATGCGGCCATGGAGGAAGGCGACGGCAGGTTGCTCAAGCGCCTTCGCCAGAGCGGCTTTGCCGATTGCGAGGCGATCACACTGATCGCGCCGACCGACCGCGGCATGCTGGGCGACTTCCGCGCCAGCGGCTACGCCACCTTTCTGGCAAGGCCGGTGCGTGGCGAAACATTGCTTCGCGTGCTTTTGACCAGCAGCGTGCCCGCCCTCACCCAGCCGCAGCCGGAAAAGCGCGGCGCACCGACCGCCCGCGCCGTTGGCAGCCGGCGACGGGGCCTGTCCGTGCTGATCGCCGAGGATAACGACATCAACGCCATGCTTGCCCGTGCCACGCTGCTGAAGGCCGGGCACCGCGTGAAACTGGTCGGCAACGGCAAGGCCGCCGTCGAGGCCATCACCGGCACCGACCACAAGTACCGCTTCGACGTGGTGCTGATGGACCTGCACATGCCTGTCATGGACGGGCTGGACGCGATCGCCGCCATCCGCCGGCATGAGGAGGAAACCGCCGTGCCGCCGGTTCCGATCATGGTGCTATCGGCGGACAGTCAGGAAACGACCCGCCACGCAGTGCTCGCCCATGGCGCCAGCGGCTTCGTCACCAAGCCGCTCGACCCCGATGCGCTTGTCCATGCGGTCGAGGGCCACGTGGCCGCGTGACCCGCCTTCTGTCCTTGCCTTGGCATACCTGCAGAACATAGCCGGTTGAAGGGTTACCCAGCCGACGAAGTATTGCCGGAAGGGTCCCATCACGGTACTGTCACAATCCTGTTGCACCTAAACCATATCCCCGTGCCAAGAGGGATGGCTCGAAGGAGAATCACTCGTGCATACAGTTATGCCGGAATGTGACGCTCGGCCGAACGCCAGCGGTGCTTTGCTCACCGGGCGCAACGTCGATGCCATCATAAAAGGCGAAGCGCTCGGCCGTATCGGCAACCTCGAAGTGCGGCTCGCGCGCAACGAGGCCGAAATCGCCGCCGCGCAGGAAGTGCGCTACCGGGTATTCTATGACGAGCTCGGCGCCAGGAAAACCCTGTTTCAGGTGCAGGACCGCCGCGACGCCGACCATTTTGATCCGCTCTGTGACCATCTGCTCGTCTTCGACACCTCGCTGTCCGGTCCCGAGCATCGCCGCATTGTCGGCACCTACCGCCTGTTGCGGCAGGAAATTGCGGCAGCGGCTGGCGGCTTCTATTCCGAGGGCGAGTTTGAGCTGACCAATCTTATCGCCCGCCATCCCGGCCAGCGTTTCCTCGAGCTCGGCCGCTCCTGCGTCTTGCCGCAATACCGCTCGAAGCGCACCATCGAGGCGCTCTGGCAAGGTATTTGGGCCTATATCAACCATTATGGGATCGGCGTGATGACCGGTTGCGCCTCGTTCCCCGGCACCGTGCCGGCGGCGCACGCCGAAGCGCTGACCTATCTCGCCCATCACTGCCGGACGAATTCGGCCTGGGACGTGCGCGCGGTCGCCGGGCGCTACTGCTCCATGGACTTGATGCCGATCGAGGCGGTCAACGCCAAGGCCGCGATCGCGGCGATGCCGCCGCTGGTCAAGGGCTATCTGCGCGTCGGCGCGCGCATCGGCGACGGCTGCGTCATCGACCGCGAATTCTCGACAGTCGACGTGTTCGTGGTGATGCCGGTCAAGGAGATCGGCGCCCGCTACGTCAACTATTATGGCGGGGAAGCCCAACGCTTCGCGGCGTGAGGTAGGGGAATAAGGCAGTAGGGAGTAGGCAGTAGGCAGTAGGGGGGATAAAGCGACGCACGGCAAGATTGCCTACTGCCTACTGCCTACTGCCTAACTCACGCATCCTTCTCAGCTTGCTCATTCACCGGCCCTGGCTCGACCGGGGCTTCACCGGCCACATGCTTGGGACCGCCCTTGGCAACGCCGACCATGGCCGGCCGCAGCACCCGCTCGCCGATCGAATAGCCCGGCTGCACGACCTGGACCACCGTGTTGGCTGGCACCTCCGGATTGGGCACCTCGAACATCGCCTGATGGAAATTCGGGTCGAATTTCTCGCCTTCCGGCTCGAGCTTCTTCACGCCGTGCCGCTCGAGCGCCGACAGCATGGCGCGCTCGGTGAGCTCGACGCCCTCGATCAGTGACTTCAAACCGGCATCACCCGACGCCTTGGACTCAGCCGGGATCGCATCCAGCGCGCGGCGCAGATTGTCGGATACCGACAGCATGTCACGGGCGAAATTGGCAACCGCATAGGCGCGTGCATCGTGCACGTCACGGGCGGTACGGCGGCGCAGATTCTCCATCTCGGCTGCGACGCGGAGCGCGCGGTCCTTCAACTCGTCGTTTTCCTTCAGCAGCCGAACAAGCGCTTCATAGTCGCCGTCGGCGCTGCCTTGCGTGTGTTCGGTGGCAGCCCCGGTCGTCTCGGCTTCATCGGGCGCGCGTTCGTCTTTTGCCTGGTCGCTCATCGCCATTTCCCGTCATTTCGAATGGTGTGGATTTTGTGCCCGATATCGAGGTTTGGCGGCCAAAAATCAAGGGGCAAGCGATACTGGAGAGGCCACTCGCGCTTCGACGACGCATCATGAAGACCTTTCGATATTAATTCAAATTTTACTGTAACCGCCGGCTTTGCTTGCCAAGATGCTGCGATGGGGGAACCATTCGTCTGCTGGAAGAGTTTCGAAACCGACACAGGATTTTGAGATGGCGACCCGCAACAATGGCGACCGTGGCAAGAATGGCGCGCGCAACGATGACGAAAGACGTGAGCGGCTCGCGGCCGGCCTAAGGCGCCAGTTCGGCAACGAGGCTACGATCCGCTTTCTGCGTGCATTGCCGGCGTTCCGGACTGAGAACGACATTCCCGACCGTTTCAAGGAATTGCTCGACCGCCTGGACGGCATCGAAAGCAGCGTAGCCGCCAGTCGCCGCCGGCGGTAGTCGAATACACTCGCCTGACGTTGGGGGCCGGCCCGGAAGCCAGGCATGCCCTTTCACATCGCAGCACCTTGCGCGTCGCGCGACAATTACCCGCAGTAACTTTGCGTGATGCCTGCCTTGCCGCGACGGATTGGTCCGTCTATGCTTCCTGATGAACATGATTTCCCCCGAAGCTGTAGCGAACAGCAAGCGTGCCTGGTTGAAAATTCTGGCGCGCTACAAGAAACCTGACAGGCGGCGCAGCGCCGTCGAACTTGCCATCACCCTCATCCCTTTTGCCACGCTGTGGGCACTGTCCTCGGCTGCCTATGCCTATGGCCATTGGTGGGGTCTGATCCTCATCCTTCCGGCCGCCGGCTTTCTGGTGCGGATCTTCATGATTCAGCACGATTGCGGCCACGGTTCCTTCTTTGCCAACCGCACCGCCGACGACTGGATCGGCCGCGGCCTGGGCATCCTGACTTTGACGCCTTACGATTGCTGGCGACGTGCCCACGCTACCCATCACGCCAGCGCCGGCAATCTCGATGAGCGCGGCACGGGCGACATCAAGACGCTGACTGTCGCGGAATATCGGCAAATGTCGTGGCGGGGCCGCCTCGCCTATCGTCTCTATCGCCATCCGCTCGTCATGTTCGGCCTCGGCCCCATTTGGCTTTTCATCTTTGAGCAGAGACTGCCGGTCGGCATGATGCGAGGTGGCCTCACGCCCTGGGTGTCGTCGATGGCCACCAACGCGGCCATCGCGGTCGCCGCCGCCGCCCTCGTCTGGTTCGTCGGTCTCGAAGCGTTCCTGGTCGTCCATTTGCCCATCGTCGTTCTCGCCGGTTCTGCCGGCATCTGGCTGTTCTATGTCCAGCACCAATTCGAAGAGACAGAGTGGGCAAAGGACTCCGAATGGGAGTTCCAGCATGCGGCCCTGCACGGCTCGTCCTATTACGACCTGCCGCCGGTACTGAACTGGTTCACCGGCAATATCGGGGTCCATCACGTGCACCACCTCTCCGCAAAGGTGCCGTGCTATCGTCTGCAGGAGGTCCTGAGGGACTATCCGGAACTGCGCGACATCGGCCGCGTCACGCTTCTCGACAGCCTGCGCTGCGTCAAGCTGGCGCTGTGGGATGAGAGCCGCAGCAAGCTGGTGTCGTTTCGCGAAGCGCGGATGACCGCGTAGGGCGCGTCCCTAAAAAGGATGCGCGGCGCTGTAAAGCCGCCGCACCACACGTGCGGCGGCTTTCCATGATCTAGCTCAAGCCGCCTGGCGTTCGTCGCGCATCAGAATTTCGCCGTGGCTGATCTCGGTGCCGAGCACTTTCAGGCATTCACGCATGAAGGCAGCCAGGCCCGGCCAGCCCTTGGCCGACACCAGATTGCCGTCGACATGGGCGCCGGTCGGCGCGACATCAATGTAGGTGCCGCCGGCGAGCGTGACTTCCGGCTCGCAATACTGCAGCGCCGCGACCTCCCTGCCACGCAGCACGCCGTCGACCGCCATCAGGATCTGGGCGCCGTGGCAGATGGTGAAGATCGGCTTGCCGGTCTCGTGGAAATGCCGCACCAGCGCCTGCACGCGCTTGTCGATGCGGATATATTCCGGCCCGCGCCCGCCTGCCGCATAGACGGCATCGTATTCAGCCGGATTGACCTCGGAAAACGTCTTGTTGAGGATATAATCGTGGCCGAGCTTTTCCGTATAGGTCTGGTGACCCTCGAAGTCGTGCAGCGACGTCTTCAGGATGTCGCCCGCCTTCTTGTCGGGGCACACGACGTGAACAGTGTGGCCAACCGCATGCATGGCCTGTTCAAAGACGAAAATCTCGTATTCCTCGCTGAACTCGCCAACGAGCATCAATATCTTCTTACCAGCCATTTCCGGTTCCTCCCTTGGTGGCGATATTATTTCGGATCGCGAAATAATAAGCCTATCCTAAGGTGCGGACGTCGAAAATAAAAGACAGAATCGGCAATCTGGTCCGACCAGAAGTGGCCTGCTCCACGCAGGCGATCAGCCGGCGCGCACCCGCCGCCAGGAATATTTGGGGCCTTTTGCCTCCGGCTTCACGGTCGGCTGGTAGGAGAGCGGCAGACCGCCGGTGCGGCCTTCCTCGAGCCGTTTCAGCAACACTGGATTGGACACTTCGAACTCGTCGAAGCCGAGGCGCAGCATATGCGGAAGCTGGTCGACCAGAACCTGTCCGGTGGCGCGGACCGCGCCCTCGAAACGGTAGCGGCTGCGCAGCAGTTCGCCCTTGGAGAAGGAGCGGCCGTCACTGAAAGCCGGGAAGGCCAGCGCCACCAGCGATACCTGGTCGAGCAGGTCGGCGATCTTTTCGAGCTGGTCGCCGGGCTGAAGCAGCACTCCGAGGCGCTCCTTCGCCGATCGGCGCACCACCGGATCGAGGTCGAGAAACACCTGCAGCGGCAGGATGAAGCGGCCATTGCCGGACAGTGCGTCGGCGCTCTCGGCGTGGCTCCACTCGTCCTCGCAAAAACCTGTCGGGGTCCAGAGGCGGGTGGCGTTTTCCACTATCGATTCACTCATCGAGAAATATCCCAAGTCCACAAAATTCTAAAAGTTCAAACCGCTCGAGGGTGTGTTGAGATTCAGGTCAGGCCGAGCCGACAATGGTGGCCTCCGAGAACCGGAGCGGAGCGTACTTTGGGTACGTGAGCACCGGAAGCGCAGGAAGCCACCATTCGCAGGCCGGCATCACCTGAATATCGACATACCCTAAAGCGATGCGTCGGTCAGCGACTTTTCCAGCCCCGACAAGTGGATACCGCACTCGGTCTTGGCGTGCCCCACCCAGCGACCGCTGCGTGCATCCTCGCCCGGCTGCACCGGCTGCGTGCACGGAAAACAGCCTATCGAGAGATAGCCATAGGCGACCAGCGGGTTCTCACGCAGCGCATGCGCGCGCATATAGTTGGCCTGGTCTGATGTCGTCCAATGCGCCAGCGGATTGATGCGAATGCGTGAGCCGACCGCCTCGAACACCGGAAGCGATGCCCGCGTCGTCGCCTGAAAACGCTTGCGGCCGGTGAACCAGGCGCGGAACGGCTCGACGCCGCGCGCCAGCGGCTCGACCTTGCGGACGTCGCAGCAGGCGTCGGTGTCGGTTTCGTTCAGATTACCGGTCGGATCGATCCGTTCGAGCGCCGCTGCTTCGGGCGTGATCACCCTTATATCGGTCAGCCCGAAATCGGCAACCAGCGCGTCGCGATAGCCGAGCGTCTCCTCGAAGTGCTTGCCGGTGTCGAGGAAGATAACCGGCAGCGTCCGGTCGATCTTGGCGATCATGTGCAGCAGCACTGCCGAATCCGCCCCGAACGACGAAACCGCGGCGATCTCACCGTGAAAGAATTCCCGGGCCGAGCGCTCGATGATCTCCAGCGGCTTCAGATGACCATAGAGCGCATCGAGCCCCGCCGCTTCGGCGGCGATGCCGGCCTCGGCGTCGACGATACGATCAAGCGGCCTTGGCTTCGCCAGCATAGAGCGCCTCCTTGAACGGCGCGGGACCGACACGGCGGTAGGCGTCGATGAATTTTTCGTTTCGGTCGAGCCGGAGGCCGAGATAGGTCTCGACGATCTGCTCGATGGCGTCGGTGATCTCCGCCGAGGAGAAGCCGCGGCCGATGATCTCGCCGACCGAGGTGTTCTCGTCGGCCGAGCCGCCGAGCGTGACCTGGTAGAGTTCGGCGCCCTTCTTCTCGACGCCGAGGATGCCGATATGGCCGACATGGTGATGGCCGCAGGCATTGATACAGCCGGAAATCTTCAGCTTCAATTCGCCGATCTCGCGCTGCCGTTCGAGCGAAGCGAAACGAAGCGAGATTTCCTGCGCCACCGGAATCGAGCGCGCCGTGGCCAGCGCGCAATAGTCGAGGCCCGGGCACGAGATGATGTCTGATATCAGGTTGGAATTGGCGGTCGCCAGTCCGATGTCGACCAGTGCGTCATAGACCGCCTTGAGGTCGGCCCGCGCGACATGCGGCAGGATCAGGTTCTGCTCATGGCTGACGCGCAACTCGTCGAAGGCATATTTTTCTGCAAGGTCGGCGACCGCTTCCATCTGGCTGTCGGAGGCATCGCCCGGCGCTTCGCCGATGCCCTTGAGCGAGATGGTCACGGCGGCATAATCGGGGTGGCGGTGGGTCACCACGTTCTGGTCGAGCCATTCCGAAAAGCTCTTCGAATCGAGGCGGGCGAGCTTGACCGCCTCGTCGCCTTCCGGCCGTTCGACCAGCGCCGGCGGCGCGAAATAGGCATCGATGGCGCGGATGTCGGCTTCCGGCAGTTTTAGATCCGCATCCTTCAGTTGCTGCCATTCGGCCTCGACCTGGCGGGTGATCTCCTCGACGCCGGTCTCGTGGACGAGGATCTTGATGCGCGCCTTGTATTTGTTGTCGCGGCGGCCGTAGAGGTTGTAAACGCGCAGGATCGCCGTGCAGTAGGACAGAAGGTCGGCCTCGGGCAGGAAGTCGCGGATCTTCTTGGCGATCATCGGCGTACGGCCCTGGCCGCCGCCGACATAGACGGCGAACTCGGTTTCGCCGTCTATGTCGGCGGCGCGGTCGCGCTC
>SAQR01000019.1:76504-81862 GCA_004020365.1 Mesorhizobium sp. | reverse complement strand
CGGCGAAACCGAGTTCGCCGGCAGCGTTCTTCTTCAAATGCAGGCCGATATCATGCGTCTGGATGGCGGCGCGGTCGCGCTCGGCGCCGGTCACCGCGATCTTGAATTTTCTCGGCAGGAACGAGAATTCCGGATGCACCGACGACCATTGGCGCAGGATTTCCGCATAAGGACGCGGATCGGCCACTTCGTCGGCGGCGGCACCGGCAAAGTGGTCGGCGGTGACGTTGCGGATGCAGTTGCCGCTGGTCTGGATGGCGTGCATCTCGACGCTCGCCAGATCGGCCAGGATCGCCGGAATGTCCGACAGCGCCGGCCAGTTGAACTGGATGTTTTGGCGCGTCGTGAAATGGCCGTAGCCCTTGTCGTATTTGCGGGCGATGTGGCCGAGCATGCGCAGCTGCTTGCTGTTCAGCGTGCCGTAGGGCACCGCGATGCGCAACATGTAGGCGTGCAACTGCAGGTAGACGCCGTTCATCAGCCGCAGCGGCCGGAACTGATCCTCGGTGATCTCGCCGGCAAGCCGTCGCGCGACCTGATCGCTGAACTCGGCGACGCGGGCCTGGACGAAATCGTGATCGAACTCATCGTAACGGTACATGTCTGGTCTTTCCGGGCGCGTCCGCCCGTTGTCTTCGATGTGGTCGTTTACGCCGCCCGGGCGGCTACCGGGCGGGCCTGCTTGCCCAGGTCGTTGCGGTTGGTCGGGCCGGCGGCGCGGATCTTTTCGCGCAGCCGGACCGGCTCGACGACACCGTTGGCGACGGTCACGTCGATCAGATTGACGTCGACCACTTCATTGTTGGCAGAGGCCGTGGCGCCGATCGCCTCCAGCCGGTCTTCAGCCGCCTTGTCATGGGCGACATCGGCATTGTCGATGGTCTCGGCCCAGCCGTCATTGGCGTACCAGACGGCTTCGCCATCGGCGAGGCGGTTTGCAGTCAGAACTTTCATCGTTCAGCTCCCTCGGCGGCTGTTTGGGCCGCGCCTTCATGCCTGTGTGCCGCCAGCGGCTCGGAACGTTCAAGATTGGCGCCGGCGACCGCATCGCCGATGATCGTCATGACCGGGCCGGTCAGGTCGGAGCGGACCTCCAGCGACGGCAAGTCGGCGAGCGTGCCATGGAAACGGCGGCGGTTGGCAAGGCTGGCATTCTCGACCACGGCGACCGCCGTATCCGGCGACAGGCCGGCCTCGATCAGCCGGCCGGCAACCTCGGCCGCGACCGAGCGGCCCATATAGACGGCGACCGTGGCGCCGGAAATGGCGAGCTTGGCCCAGTCGGGCAGCGAATTTCCCTTGAGGTCGTGGCCGGTGGTGAAAACCATCGACGACGACACGCCGCGCAGCGTCAGCGGCAGCTCGAAATCGGCGGCGGCGGCGAAGGCCGCAGTGACGCCCGGAACCAGCTCATAGGCGATGCCGGCATCGCGCAGCGCCGCCATTTCCTCGCCCGCCCGGCCGAACACCAGTGGATCGCCGGATTTCAGCCGCACGACGCGCTTGCCGTCGCGGCCGAGCTCGATCAGCAGCGCGTTGATTTCGGCCTGGCTCTTGGTGTGGCAGCCCTTGCGTTTGCCCACCGGCAGACGCTCGGCGTCGCGACGGCCCATGGCGACGATCGCCTCCGGCACCAGCGCATCATGGACGATGACATCGGCTTCCATCAGCAGGCGGTGGGCGCGCAGCGTCAGCAAGTCCTCGGCGCCAGGACCGGCTCCCACCAAGGCGATGTGTCCCGATGCCGGCGCGTTCGAAAGCAGCAGGTCGACGGCGGCATCATGCGCCTGGGAAAGCTGGCCGGCGTCGATGGCGCGGGCCGGCGCGCCACCGAAAAACTCGCTCCAGAAGCGGCGACGGGCATTGCCTTTCGGCAGCAATCTCTCAGCGGTGCCGCGCAACGAGGCAGCAAGCGAAGCAAGCGGCCCGAGCGACGGCGACAGCATGCGGTCGATGCGGCTGCGCAGCATCTGGGCAAGCACCGGTCCGGCCCCTTCCGTGCCGATGGCAATGGCGACCGGCGCGCGGTTGACCAGCGCCGGAGTAAAGAAATCGCACAGCTCCGGCCGGTCGACGGCATTGACCGGAATGCCCAGCCGGCGCGCATCCTCGGCAACGCGGCGGTCGAGCGCCTCGTTGCCGCTGGCAGCAAACACCATCACCGCGCCTTCGAGATGCGCGGCCTCGTAGGCGGCAGCGATGTGGGTTGCACCATTCGCGGCGATGAAGGCCAGCAACTCGGCCTCGGGGGCATTGGCTATGATGCGCAGCACGGCGCTCGACTGACCGATCAGCCGCGCCTTGGCCAGAGCCTCCTCGCCGCCGCCGACGATGGCCACGACTTCGCCCTCAACCCGCATGAAGACGGGAAAGGCGTTAAGCTTGGGGGCGGCCTGCGGCATGGCGAGTGGAATCCTGAATACGCTGTCGGTTTTACGCGCGGGCGCGAAAAAGCAGAAGGAACGCACTCGCGCATCGCTTCGTGCGAAGCAATCGCTTTTCCGCAAGCACCAGAGGCAGGAGAAAAAAATTCCACACCCACGAGTGGAGCGGATCCAGGCCGCTGTTGCGAGCCTTGATCTGCGGCCGTTCTAGCGACAAGCGAGATATAGTGCAAAACACTTTTTTCTAAATTCTACCAATCTACTAGACTAAAGCTGCGATGTGCTGAACACCGGAACATTACTGCCTCGGCGCGCGTTTGCCTGTGCGAATTCCGAGCCTGGCTGTCCAGCTACGGCAATGGCTCCAGAGACGGGCCTTGGAAAACCATGAAAAACAGAAAAAGGAGCGCTCCGGTGAACAACCTTAAGCTGAAGCGCGGACTGTGGGTCGTGGTCGCCGACGGCGAGAAGGCACTATTCCTCGAGAACCGTGGCGACACCCAATATCCCGACCTTCAGGTCGTGCAGGAGATGGAACAGGCAAATCCGGCGACGCGAGAGCAGGGTTCGGACCGCCCCGGCCGCTACGGCAACGGCCCATCCGTCCACCGCAGCGCAGTCGAGGACACTGACTGGCACCGTCTCGGCAAGGAGCGTTTCGCCGACGAAATTGCCGAGCGCCTGTACAAGCTCGCGCATCGCGGCGCCTTCAAGGAGATGGTGCTGATCGCACCGCCTCAGGTACTGGGTGACATGCGTCGAAAACTGCACAAGGAAGTTGCCGAGAAAATCACGGTGGAAATTCCCAAGACGCTGACCAACCACACCATCGACGACATCGAAAACCTGCTGCAGGCCGCCTGATCGGGCATCAGGCGCAGGCCGAGGGGGTCGCCAGCGTTGCGATCAAGCCCTTCTCCCCGTCGTTCACGGGGGATGAGGGGCAGCGTCAACGATCAATCAACAGCTCACACGTGCTGGCCGCCATTGATGTGGATTTCCGAGCCCGTCACATAGGACGCCTGCTGCGAGCACAGGAAGAAGATGATGTCGGCGACTTCCGCCGTGGTGCCCAGCCGCCGCAGCGGAATCGTCTCGACGATCTTTTCCGTGCCCGGTGACAGGATCGCCGTGTCGATCTCGCCAGGTGCGATGGCGTTGACGCGGATGCCGTGCGGGCCGAAATCATGCGCCATTTCGCGCGTCAGCGAGCCGAGCGCGGCCTTCGACGTCGCATAGGCGGTGCCGGCGAAGGGATGCACGCGGGTGCCGGCGATCGAGGTGACGTTGACGATCGAGCCTTTGGCCGACGCCAATTCCCTGAACAATCCCCGCGCCAGCATGATCGGCGCGAAGAAATTGACCTGGAACACGTCGCGCCAGACATGCATCGGCGTGTCGATCGAATTCATGCGGCTGTTGCCGTCCTTGAGTTTCGGCGAGATACCGGCATTGTTGACCAGCGCATGAAGCTGGCCGCCATGCGCCTCCAGCCGATGGCGGATCTCCGAGATCGCGATGCCGACATCCTCCTGGTCGGCAAGATCGACCTTGATATGGTCCTCCGGACCGGCCGGCCACGGGCAGTCGTCGGCAAAGGCCTGGCGCGAGCAGGTGATGACGCGCCAGCCTTCGCGCGAAAAGCGCTTGACCGTGGCATGGCCGATGCCGCGGCTGGCGCCGGTCAGCACGATGGTCTTTCTGGTGTCGGTCTCGGCCATTCGCGATCCTCATTAACCCGCAGATGTAGCGGAACACGGCAGCGATGACGAGGGGGTCAGCCGCCGGTGAGGATGTCGAGGATCGAGGTCTGCCGCTTCTTGACCGGGCCGCCGACATCGGCGGGCGGCACCGGGCGCCTGATCGATGCGGTGTTGCCGCCACCGCCCGGCATGCCGAAGCCGCCGGCATCGACCGTTTCGGCGGGACGCACGGCGCGAGGCGGCGATGCTTTTTGAGCGGACGGCGCGGATTGGCCAACCGAAGCGGACGGCACCGGCGCCGGTTGCGCCGTGTTGGGCGGCAATTCGTCCGGCACGATCGTATCGGCAGGCGTCGACCGCCATGTTCCAGGCAGCGGCCGCACCGGCACGCCTTCGTGCGCGGCGACCATGAACTCGTGCCAGGCCTGCGCCGGCAGCGCGCCGCCGGTGACCTTCTTCATCGGACCGCCATCGTCGTTGCCGAACCAGACTCCGGTGGTGAGATTGGCGGTATAGCCGATGAACCAGGCGTCGCGCGAATTCTGGCTGGTGCCGGTCTTGCCGGCGGCCGGCCAGGCAAAGGCCGCCTTCCTGGCGGTGCCGATTTCGACAGTGCCGGTCATCATCGAGTTCATCATGCCGACGATCTCGGGCTTGACGACGCGCGGGGCGCCGCCGCCATTGTTGTCGTAGAGCACCTTGCCGCCGGCTGTCGTCACGCGGCGGATGAAATGGATTTCCGGCCGGTAGCCGCCATTGGCGAAGGGGACATAGGCCGACGTCAGTTCCAGCGGTGTCACTTCAGAGGTGCCGAGCGCGATCGAGGTGTTGGCCGTGAGGTCGGACTGGACACCCATGCGATGCGCCGCCTCGACGACCGCGTCAGGTCCGACTTCCATGGTCAGCTGGGCGGCCACCGAGTTCAGCGACTTCGCCAGCGCCGTCGCCAGCGTCACCTTGCCGAAATACTTGCCGCCGTAATTGGTTGGCGTCCATTTGCCAATTTTGATCGGCGCGTCATTGCGCACGCTGTCGGGCGTGCGGCCGGCTTCCAGCGCCGCCATGTAAACAAAGGGCTTGAACGCCGAGCCCGGCTGGCGGCGCGCCTCCGAGGCGCGGTCGAACTGGCTGGTCGAATAATCGTAGCCGCCGACCATGGCGCGTACCGCGCCGGAATTGTCGATCGACACCAGCACGCCCTGGCTGGCATTGAGCTTCTTGCCGCTGCCGTCGATCAGCCGGCGAATCGATTGTTCGGCGAGCTTCTGCAG
>SAQR01000019.1:0-76494 GCA_004020365.1 Mesorhizobium sp. | reverse complement strand
TCTGCAGCGTCAGGTCGACGGTGGTGTCGACGACGATGTCGCCGCGCACATCGCCGATCAGGTCGGGCAGTTCTTCCACGATGGCGTCGGCGACGTAGTTTTCCGAGCCCGTCCAGTAGGATGCCACCCGCGACGCCGGCGCGCTCATCGCCGTGGTCAGTTCCTTGGCGCTGATCTTGCCTTCGTCGCGCATGGCGGCGAGAACAAGCTGCGAACGCCGCTCGGCGGCCTGCGGGTCACGCGCCGGAGACAGTCGCGACGGCGCTTTCAACAGGCCGGCGAGAAGTGCGGCTTCCGGCAGCGTGACGTCGCGCGCGCTCTTGCCGAAATAGCGGCGCGAGGCCGCTTCGACACCGTAGGCGCCGGAGCCGAAATAGACCCGGTTGAGATACATTTCGAGGATCTGGTCCTTGGTGTGCTTGTGCTCGAGCCACAGCGCCAGAAGCACTTCCTGCACCTTGCGTTCCAGCGTGCGGTCGGGGGTCAGGAACAGGTTTTTCGCCAATTGCTGGGTCAGCGTCGAGCCGCCTTGCGAAAAGCGCCCGCCGGCAACGTTGGCCACCATGGCTCTGGACAGACCGATCGGGTCGATGCCCAGATGCGAATAGAAGCGGCGATCTTCGATGGCGATGACGGCCTCGGGAATATAGGTCGACATTTCATGCAGGCCGACGGCTTCGCCGCCACTCATGCCGCGATTGGCGAGCAGTTTTCCGTCGACCGAGACGATCCTGATATTGGGCGCGCGGTCGGGGATAGCCCAGGTGGTGGCGGCCGGCATTTTCGCGCCGTAATAGACGACGATGCCGGCGGCGGCGATGCCGCCCCAGATGGCCAGCACGAAGCACCAGTAGGCCAACCGGCCGAGCACGCCGAACAGGCCGCGCCGGCTTTTGCCGCGCCCGCGACGCGACGGTTTTGTCCTGGCCGATTGGCGCTTTGCAGAGGTCTTGCGGTTGCTCGGCACGACGCGATCCTCCTCGCTCACCGAAATACCGGCCGAGGATTGCGCCCGTGGCGGTCCCTCGAAGCTCGGTTCGATGCGGCTGTCTCTGCGGTTCGCCATGCGCTGTGCTGTCTGTCCCGATGCCTGTCGCATCTGCCCGAAAATCGGAATCGATTTTCGGAAAAGCCGATGCGAAGCTTCAAAGTCTTAGAGCGTGCGTCCGGACGGACGAACGTTGCTCCATGGCGTTCGGGGTGCAGAGTAGATGCGGCGATTTAAGGGCGGGTTAAATGGTCCAAAGGTAATTCAATGCGTTACGGCACGTCACCGCTCCGTTCCTTGCTCCTGGCGGTCGGCAACAATGGCGTCTATCGCGAGACGGCGGAGCGTTCTCGCATTTCGGCATCAACTGCCCAGCCGCAGTCGTTCGGCGCGGACCGCCCATAGCAAGGTAGCCGCAATCTATGCTCGTCATTAGAGCGCGATCGGTAAAGTGCGTTCGATCGCGCTCTAACCTATTGAATCTACGCATGACCTCGTCACCAAAGTCACGCGCACTGGGGGATCATTCGTTAGCCAATCGCAGCACGAACGGAAAGCGCTGCCCAGGATGATTGCATGGTCTCGCCCACATGGCAGTAGCAGACAATTTCGTGGAGCTCATTGTCGGTCAATTCGAAAAAACGCTTTGCTTCGCCATAAGTATCGTCTTTCAGCCCCTCATCGCGGAGGATCGAATCCTCGAAGGCAACCGATATTGGCGAGCATTCGCCACGCATAATTTCGCGCTCGGGTGACGAACGATATTCGGTCCCGATAAGTGCGGTGAGGAGTCGGTTGGGCTGCCGTTCAAGAAGTTTTGCCCAACGTTCGAGACGCTGGGTTCGGTCCATTGCAGGAGGTGTTGGGTCTCTGTGTACCTTTGCCACCGTATGCAGTTGGTCCAGTGTTTGGTGCCTCATGGCAACCTCCTAATAGTAGGTGGGTTGGCCCCAAACTCCCTGTACCAAGATCATACCGCGAATGTGCCGATACGTCACTCTCATTCCATATCCAGCTTGGGTGCATCGAAGGATGGAGCGGCCCCCTGCCTTATCGTCAATTTTCAGCCTGATGGGGGTTAGGTCATCGGCACCTTTGCCGCGCCAAGCCAACGCCGCTCAGTTCTGCTGGATCGAAATACCTTTGTCATCGATCTTGAGTTCCACGCCCTTCGGCCTGGTTTGCTCGCGATAGACATAGACGCCGAGCGCGATGACTACGACGACGAGCGCGCCGATGACGAGATAGAGCATGTTCTGTTTCATCGCGCGTCCTTGATGTGCTTCGCAGGATCAGGCCTGCTTCACCAGCTTGATCAGCACGAGCAGGATGACCGCGCCTATCGTGGCGTGGACGATGGAGGCAAATATGCCACCGCCTATGGCGAACCCCAGCGTTGGGAAGAGCCAGCCGGCGATGAAGGCACCGACAATGCCGACGGCGATATTGCCGACAAGGCCGAGGCCGAACCCCTTGACCATCAGCCCAGCGAGCCAGCCGGCGATGGCGCCGATGATGATGAAGACAAGCAGGCTCTCAGTACCCATTGCAGATCCCTCCCGCGCGAATGGTCGGTCGCGAAGCAGAAAGCTTCGAATCGACCTCCGATTGCAACAGGTCCAACCTATTGGAAAGAAGCCGGCGCCGCCAGCAGCGTCATTCGCCGTCGTCATCCCCCGATGCGGGCCGCCAGCTGATCGGATCGATCTTTCTTTGCGTACGACCGTCCGTATAGGCCCACCAGCCGGTGTCGTTCTCATCCCAGTCGCCGCCGGCCGCTTTCAGCCGGTCGAGCGACCTGTACTGCGCGATGGATTCATTCATCACCCCGTCGCTATCCTTCCAGTAGACGGTGACCTTGGAGCCATCCCTGGGCGCTGTTTCGATTGGTTTTCTGGCAGCCATTTCATCCCCTCCATCGACCGATAGAACGTCGAGGCGAACACCTGGTTCCACTTAGCTGTGGGCGAAGATGTCTTCCTCATCCCAGCCCATCAGGTCGAGTTTCGCACGCGTCGGCAGGAAGCGGAAGCAGGCCTCAGCCTCCTTGGTCCGGTTGTCGCGCGCCAGCCGCATCGTCAGCACGTCGCGCAGCTGGTGCAGGTAAAGCACGTCGGAGGCTGCATATTCGAGTTGTTCGGGCGACAGCGTCTCCGCCGCCCAGTCCGACGATTGCTGCGCCTTCGACAGATTGACGCCGAGCAGCTCAAAGCAGATGTCCTTCAGCCCGTGCCGGTCGGTGTAGGTTCGCGTCAGCCGCGAGGCGATCTTGGTGCAGAACACCGGCTCCGGCATGACGCCGAAGGCGTGGTAGAGCACGGCGAGATCGAAGCGGCCGAAATGAAACAGCTTGGTTATGCTGCGGTTCCTGAGCAGGCTGACGAGGTTTGGCGCCTTCTTCTGGCCGGGCGCGATCTGGATGACGTCGGCGGAACCGTCGCCCGGCGAGATCTGCACCACGCAAAGCCGGTCGCGATGCGGGTTCAGCCCCAGCGTCTCCGTGTCGATGGCGACCGCCCCGACGTCGTAGTGCAGGAGCCCCGGCAGGTCGTTCTTGTGGAAGCGGATATCGCTCATCGTCTTCTCCGGTCGCGACTGGGCGCGCGTCGCTGTCCTCGCCGCGATCCGATGAAAAATCAACAGAAAGTTGCAGTCTCGCCCTCTCAGCGTGTCAGCGCGTCGAGAATGCGCGCCCACGAGCGCTGGCCCTTGTGGAAGGAACTCATCTCGTATTTCTCGTTCGGCGAATGGATGCGGTCATCGTCGAGCCCGAAACCGACCAGCAAGGATTCGATGCCGAGATAAGTCTGGAAATCGCCGACCACCGGGATCGAGCCGCCGCTTCCCGTGCTCACCGCCGGCTTCGGCCACTCGTCGGACAGTGCGTCCTTGGCCTTGGCGAGAAATGGCGAGTCGTAGGAAAGCTGGATCGCCGGCGAGCCGCCATGCGGGTGGAAATCGACTGAGCAGTCGGCCGGGATGCGCTCCCTGACGAAGGACTGGAAAGCGGCGCGGATGTTTTCCGGATTCTGCTTGTGGACGAGGCGGAAAGACACTTTTGCCGAGGCTTCCGCCGCGATCACCGTCTTGAACCCTTTGCCGGTATAGCCACCTATAACGCCGTTGAACTCGGCAGTCGGCCGCGCCCAGGTGAGTTCGAGCACCGAGCGGCCCTTTTCGCCGGAGGGGATCGACAGGCCGACAGGCCCAAGGAAAGTCTCGGCGGTCTCGCCGAGCGCCTCCCACGATTTTAGGATCTGCGAAGGCGTCTCCTCGACACCCTCATAGAAACCGGGAATGGTGACGCGGCCGTCCTTGTCGTGGATGTCGGTCAGGATCCTGGCCAGGATGCGAATCGGATTGGCGGCAGCACCTCCATAGAGGCCGGAATGCAGGTCGCGGTCGGCGGCTTTCACCGTGATCTCCTCGCCGACCAACCCGCGCAGCGCTACGCAGATGGACGGCGTATCGCGGTCCCACATGCCGGTGTCGCAGACAAGCGCGAACTCGGCCTTGAGTTCGGCCGCATTTGCCTCGAGGAACGGCTTCAGCGATGGCGAGCCGGACTCCTCCTCGCCCTCGAACAGAATTGTGATGCGACACGGCAACCCGCCATGCACCTGCTTCCAGGCGCGGCAAGCCTCGACGAAGGTCATCAACTGCCCCTTGTCGTCGGCCGAACCACGTCCCGTGATCACCTGGCGGCCGGGCTCGATCTCCTTCACCGAAGGCGCGAACGGATCGCTTTCCCAGAGCTCGATCGGGTCGACCGGCTGCACGTCGTAATGGCCATAGAACAGGACATGCGGCGCGCCCGCCGGCCCGTCATGGTGCGCCACCACCATCGGATGGCCTGGCGTGTCTCGCACGCTTGCGTCGAAGCCGATCAGCTTGAGCTCAGCCACCAACCATTCTGCCGCCTTGCGGCAGTCTGCGGCATAAAATGGATCGGTGGAGATCGACTTGATCCTGAGCAGGCCAAACAGGCGCTCCAGGCTCTCGTCGAGGCTGTTGTCGAGGCGGTCGAGGACGGGAGAAATTCTGGACATTTTTGTCAGGCCTTTCGATTCTGAGCGGCAACCCTAAAGCTGCGAGGCAGAAACGAAAAGCCGGCGGTCGTTGGACCCGGGCTTCAAGGAGCAAAAAAATGCCGCCGTGGTGGAGGGGGAACCACGGCGGCCTTTACTCGAAACGATGCGGCAGCCCGGAGAGGGGGGATAGGCTGCCGCAAGTGTCCGGGATAGGCGGGGGACGGGCCTTGCTCCGGACCTCGGCGAAAAATGCCGATGGCGTTTATCTGTGTCTCCGAACGTGGCGATTCAAGGGCACGAAGATTACACTTTTGTAACATACCCGTGATCGGATCGACCTGTCAGGGATGTTGCCGGAACCGGTGGTCGAGGCCGCCTTTGGCATGGACCACGACGCCGCGCCGCGCTATCCCTTCGTCCCATGAAAAAAGGCGATCACCTGTTCCTTGTCGACGGCTCCGGCTACATCTTTCGTGCCTATCACGCGCTACCGCCGCTGACCCGCAAATCCGATGGGCTGCCGACCAGTGCCGTCCTCGGCTTCTGCAACATGGTGTGGAAGTTGACGCAGGACGCCCGCAACACCGATGTCGGCATCGTGCCGACGCATTTCGCCGTCATCTTCGACTATTCGTCGAAAACCTTCCGCAACGATCTCTACCCTGGATACAAGGCCAACCGCTCGGCACCGCCGGAAGATCTGATCCCGCAGTTCGGCCTGATCCGCCAGGCGACCAGGGCTTTCAACCTGCCCTGCATCGAGACGGAAGGCTATGAGGCCGACGACCTGATCGCCACTTTTTGCCGGCTTGCCTGCGAAGCCGGCGCCGACACCACCATCATCTCCTCCGACAAGGATCTGATGCAACTGGTCGGCCCTTCAGTCGCCATGTACGACCCGATGAAGGACCGCCAGATCGGCGTTCCCGAGGTGATCGAGAAATGGGGCGTGCCGCCGGAAAAAATGATCGACCTGCAGGCGCTGACCGGCGATTCGGTCGACAATGTGCCGGGTGTGCCCGGCATCGGGCCGAAGACCGCGGCGCAATTGCTGGAACAGTTCGGCGATCTCGATACGCTGCTCGCCCGTGCCACCGAGATCAAGCAGGACAAACGCCGCGAATCGATCATCGCCAATGCCGACAAGGCGCGCATCTCGCGTGAACTGGTGACGCTGAAGAACGACGTGCCGTTGAACGACGGGCTCGATGATTTCGTGTTGCACCCGCCCGACGGACCAAGGCTGATCGGCTTCCTCAAGACGATGGAATTCTCCTCGCTGACCCGCCGCGTGGCGGAAGCGACCGGAACAGACGCGGCTGACGTCAAACCCGTTCCCGTCATTATCGAGCGCGCCGACACCGCGCATGGTCCCGATATGGGGTTTGGCGTGCCGGCCGCCGAAAGCGCGGCAGGCGCAGTCACAGACGAAGCCGGGGAAATGGTGCCGGCCACCATCAAGGTGGAACCCAAGCAAGGCGACACCCCTTCGCTTCTGTCGGCGCTTCGCCTCGAGGACGCCACCGCCAGCAAGATCGACGCCAGCGCCTACGTCTCCATCCGCGACCCTGAAGTGCTGAAGGCCTGGGTGGCCGAGGCGATGGAGACCGGCATCGTCGCCTTCGACACCGAGACCAGTTCAGCCGATCCAATGCAGGCCGAGCTGATCGGCCTGTCCATAGCCACTGCGCCCGGTCGCGCCGCCTATGTGCCGCTCGCCCACAAAAGTGGCAACGGCGACCTGCTCGGCGGCGGAGTCGTCGAAAACCAGATTCCGATCCGTGAGGCGCTTGCCATTCTGAAGCCGTTGCTGGAGGACAGGTCGGTTCTCAAGATCGTTCAGGAGCTGAAATACGATCTCGTCGTCTTGAGCCGCCACGGCATCGATATCGCCCCCTTCGACGACACCATGCTGATTTCCTACGTGCTCGACGCAGGCACATCCGGCGGCCACAGCATGGCGGCACTGTCGGAAAAGTGGCTCGGCCACTCGACCATTGTCCTCAAGGAACTGGCCGGCTCTGGAAGAAGCTTCGTCGGCTTCGACCAGGTCGAAATCGACAAGGCAACGGCCTATGCCGCGGAGCACGCCGATGTGACGCTCAGGCTCTGGCGGGTGCTTAAGCCGCGGCTTGCGGCCAAGGGCCTGGTCTCGGTCTACGAGCGGCTGGAGCGGCCGCTGGTGCCGGTTCTGGCAAGAATGGAGCAGCGCGGCATCTCCGTCGACCGGCAGATCCTGTCGCGGCTCTCCGGCGAGCTGGCACAGGGCGCCGCGCGGCTGGAGGACGAGATCTACCAGCTCGTCGGCGAGCGCATCAATATCGGCTCGCCAAAGCAGCTCGGCGACATCCTGTTCGGCAGGATGGGCCTGCCCGGCGGCTCCAAGACCAAGACCGGCCAGTGGTCGACCTCGGCGCAGCTCCTGGAAGACCTCGCCGCCGAAGGCCACGAGCTGCCGCGCAAGATCGTCGACTGGCGCCAGCTGACCAAATTGAAATCGACCTATACCGATGCGCTGCCCGGTTTCGTCCATCCCGACACCAAGCGCGTCCACACCTCATACGCGCTTGCCGCAACGACGACGGGCCGGCTGTCGTCCTCCGATCCCAATCTGCAGAACATTCCGGTACGCACCGTCGAGGGGCGAAAGATCAGGACGGCCTTCATCGCCGACAAGGGTAACAAGCTGGTTTCCGCCGACTACAGCCAGATCGAGCTGCGTGTGCTCGCCCACGTCGCCGAGATTCCGCAGCTCAAGCAGGCGTTTGCCGACGGCGCCGACATCCACGCCATCACCGCCTCGGAGATGTTCAACGTGCCGGTCGAGGGCATGCCCGCGGAGATACGCCGCCGCGCCAAGGCGATCAATTTTGGCATCATCTACGGCATTTCCGCCTTTGGCCTGGCCAACCAGCTGTCGATCCCGCGCGAAGAGGCCGGCGCCTATATCAAGAAATACTTCGAACGCTTCCCCGGCATCCGCGATTATATCGACGCGACCAAGGCCTATGCCCGCGAATACGGCTATGTCGAAACGATCTTCGGCCGCCGCATCCACTACCCGGAGATACGCTCGTCAAACCCGTCAGTCCGTGCCTTCAACGAGCGCGCCTCGATCAATGCCCGGCTGCAGGGCACCGCGGCCGACATCATCCGCCGCGCCATGATACGCATGGACGATGCGCTGGAAAAGGCGAAGCTGTCCGCCCGCATGCTGCTGCAAGTGCATGACGAACTGGTCTTCGAGACGGCCGAAGCCGAGGTCGAGGCGACGATCCCCGTCGTGCGTCATGTGATGGAGAACGCCGCGATGCCGGCGGTGTCGATGTCGGTGCCGCTGCACGTCGACGCCCGCGCCGCCGACAATTGGGAAGAGGCGCATTAGTTCGGGGCCGCTCGACTTCCCCTTTAGGAAGGCAGTATCTGCTGAGTCACTTCCTTAGGTTGTGTGTCATGTTTCGGTTCAAGGTTCACGACAAGCAACCATGTGCTATATTGCGCCCATGATCACCAAGACACTCGAGAACCTGGTAAAGCACGCGGAAGCTTGGCCTCGCGAAGACCAAGAGGAGCTAGCCGATTATGCCCGCGTCATCGAGGCGCGCCGAACGGGTCTGTATGCCACGTCGGAAACAGAGCGCCGCGCCGTGAAAGCAGGACTCGCAGAGGCCGATCACGGCACTTTCGTAGATGAGGATACGGTTCGCGCTGCCGACATTCGCCGCAGGCGATGAAGGTCCGATTCACGCGGCAAGCTTTTGCCGAACGCGAAGCGATTTTCAATTACCTCGAAGAACGGTCACCCCAAGGCGCTTATTCAGTCATTTCCCGGATCCAAGCTGGGATTTCGCGACTTGCCGAATTTCCGGAAAGTGGCCACGCGACCGACATCCCTGACGTTCGCGTTCTCTTCATAGGTCACTATCCCTACAAGGTTTTCTACCGCGCCCGTGCCGATGCAATCGAGATCCTGCACATCCGGCATACCTCAAGAAGGCCCGTTTCCTAGGTGCCGTCATTGGCACCCTGAGGCTTCGAGGACCGATCCGCTATCTTGCCCTGTCTTATCGTAGAGCTTTGCCCTCAGGCTTTCCTGATCTAAGCCGGATCGACGCCCGCGCCGCCGACAATTGGGAAGAGGCGCATTGATGCGCCAAGCCAAGGTGTGTTGAGATTCAGGTCAGGCCGAGTCGAAAATGGTGGCTTCCGAGAACCGGAGCGGAGCGTACTTTTGGGTACGTGAGCACCGGAAGCGCAGGAAGTCACCATTTGCAGGCCGGCATCACCTGAATGTCAATACACCTTAAGCCGCCTCGGCCAGGCATTTGGCACACGTCCCGCGAAATTCTATCACCGCCTTCTTGGCGGCGAAGCCGGTCGAGCGTACCCATTCGTCGAGCCGGTGTCCGACATCATGGTCGGAAAATTCGGTCACCTGCCCGCATGTGTCGCAGATGGCAAAGGCGGTCATCGAATGGCTGTGGTCATGCGGCTCGGCGCAGGCGACAAAGGAATTGAGGCTTTCGAGTCTGTGCACGAAGCCGGACTTCACCAGCGTATCGAGCGCGCGATAGACCTGCAGCGGTGCGCGAAAACCCCGATCACGCAGCTGGTCGAGCAACGTATAGGCGCTGAGCGGCCCGCTGGCGGCCTCGAGTTTCTCGAGCACGCACAGCTGGTTTTTCGTCAGCACATCCCTTGCCGCCATGATCCTGTTTCCAACCCGGTTTGCCGGTTGCACGTCATTTCCGCATGCAAGCGGCTTCAATTCTCTCCAGATAGCGACGAACCGGCCGTTTTGCTACTGTTTCGTGCCGGCACGGCCAGGAACCGGCCAACTCCGAGGCATTGTTTGGCTATGCCAGTTATCGATGTCTGCGCTGCAAACCTGAAGTGATTATCCTGAATTACTTCCGCGGCGGACCCTTGCGCTCGGCGGAGGCGGCCCACAGATTGATGTCGGCCTCGCGCGCGTAGGTGTCGATTTCGGCGAGTTCGGCATCGCTGAAATCGAGCGCCTTCAGCGCGCCGACGCAATCCTCGACCTGTTCCGGCCGGCTGGCGCCGATCAGCGCCGAGGTCACCCGGCCCTTGCGCAGCACCCAGGCCAGCGCCATCTGCGCCAGTGTCTGCCCGCGGCGGCCGGCTATCGCGTTCAGCGCCTTGATGTTGGTGATGGTCTTGTCGTTGATGAAGGCCGGCCGCAGCGACTTGCCCTGGCTGGCGCGGCTGCCGTCAGGGATGCCGCCAAGATATTTGTCGGTCAGCATGCCTTGCGCCAGCGGCGTGAACACGATCGAGCCGACGCCGAGCCCCTCCAGCGTGTCGAGCAGACCGTCGTCCTCGACCCAGCGGTTGAGCATCGAATAGCTCGGCTGATGGATGATGCAAGGCGTACCGAGCTGCTCCAATATGTCGGCCGCCTCGCGCGTGCGCTGCGAATTATACGAGGAGATGCCGGCATAAAGCGCCTTGCCTGAGCGCACCGCGTGATCGAGCGCGCCCATCGTTTCTTCCAGCGGCGTGTCGGGATCGAAGCGGTGCGAATAGAAGATGTCGACATAGTCGAGCCCCATCCGCCTCAAGCTCTGGTCGAGGCTGGCCAGCACATATTTGCGCCCACCCCACTCGCCATAGGGTCCGGCCCACATCTCATAGCCGGCCTTGGTCGAGATGATCAGCTCGTCACGAAAAGAGGAGAAATCCGTCCGCAGGATTTCGCCGAAAGCCGTCTCCGCCGAACCGGGCGGCGGGCCGTAATTATTGGCGAGGTCGAAATGTGTGATGCCGAGATCGAAGGCCTTGCGCGCGATCGCCTGCTTGGTCCGGTGCGGCGTGTCGTCACCGAAATTGTGCCAGAGCCCGAGCGAGATCGCCGGCAATTTCAGGCCGGATCGCCCGCAGCGATTGTAGATCATGTTCTCGTAGCGGTTTTCAGCGGGCACATAGGGCATGGGAGATCCTCAAATCATAAGCGAGCCCGGCAGTTGCCACCGCGAAAAGGGTGAGTCGGCTCTGCCTCTCACCCTTAGCCTCTCCCGGTTTCCATGGGGAGAGGGTCGACGTGTCGCAACCACTGAAGCCCGAACCTACTTCTTCTTCGCCAAGGGACCTTTCTTCTTCGCCAACAGCCCTTCTGCATCCTTGACGCCCAGTGCTGCGGGCCGTTCGCAGGTGGTCTGCATGGCAACGAACTTTCCGCTCGCGCCTGACCGCAACATGCCGGTCATCACGTCGACGGCATGCAGCGCCAGTTCCATAGAACAGCGATGCGGCCGGCCTTCCGCGATCGCCAGCGCCATGTCGGCGAGACCGGCGGTGCGGTAATTCGCCATCATGCCGTGCGAGTGCATCTGGTTGGCCACGCCGAACGGATGCTTCCATTTCGGCAGCTTCTTGACCGGCTTGGCGGCATTGGTGAAGCGAACGTCGCCGCCGAAGAAATTCGGATCCGGCAAGAACACCGTGCCCAATTCGCCGTAGAGTTCCATCGGTGCATGGCCATGGCTCCACACGTCCCAGCTGGTGTTGAGCGTCACCACGGCGCCATTCTCGAACTCCATCACGCCGTGGATCGTCGTCGGCGTGGCGACCAGGACTTTTTCGCCGGCGCGAGGCTTGGACGAGATCGTGCGTTCTGTCGACGGGATCGAAACGAAGGCCGCCACCTGCTTCACTGGTCCGATCAGCTGGATCAGGTTGGTGATGTAATAGGGCCCGATATCGAGCACCGGACCCGCCCCAGGCTGGAAGAAGAAGTCCGGATTGGGGTGCCAATGCTCCATCCCATGGTTCATCACATGGCATGTGCCGCTGGTGATCTTGCCGAGCCTGCCAGTGTCGATCAAGTTGCGGGCAAGCTGGTGCGCGCCACCGAGGAAAGTGTCAGGCGCCGAGCCGATGCGCAGTCCGTCCCTCTCCGCCAGTTTCTTGAGGTCAACCCCTTCCTTGACCGACAGCACGAACGGCTTTTCCGAATAGACGTGCTTGCCGGCATCGAGGATCTGTTTCGACACCTCATAGTGCACCGCCGGAACGGTGAGGTTGACGATGATGTCGATGTCGTCGGCGTTGAGCAGACCCTCGACTGTCTCGGCGCGCAGCTTGAACTCCTTCGCCCGCGCCTTGGCTGCATCCATGTCGATGTCCGCGCAGGCGCGCATCTCGATGCCGCGAAACAGCGGCGCCAGTGAAAAATACGCCTTCGAGATGTTGCCGCAGCCGATGACGCCGACCCCAAGTTTTTTTGCCATGCTGGTTTGCTCCTAATAGGTCTTGGCGGCTGCGATCGAGCGGCGGGCGAAGCGCTCGACGTCGTTGGGGTTGTCCTGTTCCATGACATAGTATTTGGCGGCGCTCTTGGCGCGCAGCGCCTGGATCAGACCGGCCCAGTCGATCGTGCCGTGGCCGACATCCGACCAGCCGTCCTCATCGAGGCCCTCGCCGGGCTTGGCGATGTCCTTGATATGGACGGCGGCGATACGTTTGCCATGTTTCTCGATCCACGGCAGCGGATCGCCGCCGCCGCGCACCACCCAGGCGACGTCCATCTCCCAGCCGATGTCGGGCGCAGCCGCCAGGATGTGGTCTTGCGGCACCGAGCCGTCGGCAAGCTGCTTGAACTCGAAATCATGGTTGTGCCAGGCAAAGCCGTAGCCGGCTTTGTCGGCCGTCTCGCCGACCTTGGCCAGGCGTGCGCCGAAGCTGCGCCAGCCGGCGGCGTCGGTCGGCCTGCTCTCGGCGACCAGATAGGGGCAGATGAGCAGCGTGATGCCGAGCGCGTCGGCGATTTTGCGTACGCCGTCGAAATCGTTCTCGAGCGCATCGATCGAGAAATGGCCGGTCGGCATGGCGAGCCCGTTCTTGTCGAGTTCGGCACGAAACGCCGTGGGGTCGTCATAGACGCCGCCGAATCCCTCGACCTGCGCGTAGCCGAGTTCGCCCAGCATCTTGAGCACCCCTGCCCAGGGCTGGAAGTTGCGCGCGCTGTAAAGTTGGAATGACCAATTCATCGTCTCTGTCCGTTCGCTGGGGATGGATGTGCTTGAGGGTGAAATTCTCGGAGTGTTACAGGCGGGTGTTACAGGCGGTTGCCGGTGGCAGCGTCGAACAGCGAGGCGCGCATCGGGTCAAAACCGATGCTCACGCTGTCGGCGTTGTTAGGCGTGCGCTCGGATGTCACCCGCACGGTGAAATTCTGATTCGCGAGCTTCAGCCAGACCAGCGTGTCCGACCCCATGGGTTCGACGACCACGACATTTGCCGTGGCTGTGAACGGCCATCCGGAGCCGCTGTTGAACGCGACATGCTCGGGCCGGATACCGAACACCGCCGCTCCCGGCACCGGCTCCCTTTCGAAAGCGTAGGTGGCAAGCGGGATCCGCACGTCCTCGGCGACGAAGTGCCAGTTGCCATCATTTTTCTCCAGCCGGCCGTCGAGGAAATTCATCGCCGGCGAGCCGAGGAAGCCGGCGACGAAACGGTTGACCGGGCGATTGTAGATGGTCTGCGGGGCGTCGAGCTGCTGGATGACGCCGCCCTTCATCACCGCGATGCGGTCGGCCAGCGTCATCGCCTCGATCTGGTCGTGGGTGACATAGATCATGGTGTTCTGCAGCTTGCTGTGCAGCAGTTTGATTTCGACACGCAATTCGGCGCGCAGCTTGGCGTCGAGATTGGAGAGCGGCTCGTCGAACAGGAAGACGTCGACGTCTCGCACCAGCGCCCGCCCGATCGCCACACGCTGGCGCTGGCCGCCTGACAGCGCCGACGGCTTGCGCTGCAGCAATGGCTCGATCTGCAGGATCTCGGCGGCTCTTGCGATGCGCTTGGCGATCTCGTCCCTGGGAATGCCGGCAACGCGCAGCCCAAAAGACAGGTTCTTCTCCACCGTCATCTGCGGGTAGAGCGCATAGGACTGGAACACCATGCCGATGCCACGGTCCTTGGGCTCCTCCCAGGTGACGTTCTTGCCCTTGATGAAGATGCGGCCGTCCGAAACGTCGAGCAGGCCGGCGATGCAGTTGAGCAAGGTCGACTTGCCGCAGCCGGACGGCCCGAGCAGCACGATGAACTCGCCCTCGGCGACATCGATGTTGAGCGTTTCCAGCACCGAAATTGCGCCGAAATTCAGCGACAGGTCCTGGATCGAAACGCTGGGATTTTTTAACCTTGTCATCATCATCCTTTCACCGCGCCGGCGGCGATGCCACGCACGAAAAGCTTGCCGGAAACGAAGTAGACGACGAGCGGTACCAGGCCGGTCAGGATGGTGGCGGCCATGTTGACGTTGTATTCCTTCACGCCTTGCACCGAGTTGACGATGTTGTTGAGCTGCACCGTCATCGGATAGGTGTCGGGGCGGGTGTAGACGACGCCGAAAAGGAAATCGTTCCAGATGCCGGTCACCTGCAGGATGATGGCGACGACGAAGATCGGCAGTGACATCGGCAGCATGATGCGGAAATAGATGCCCCAGAAGCCGGCGCCGTCGACGCGCGCCGCCCGGAACAGTTCCTCCGGCATCGAAGTGAAATAGTTGCGGAACAACAATGTCAGGATCGGCATGCCGAAAATGGAATGGACGATCACCAGGCCGCTCAGGCTGCCATAGAGGCCGATCTCGCGCAGGATGATGACGATCGGATAGATCATCACCTGATAGGGGATGAAGGCGCCGACGATCAGGATGACGAAGAAAGTATCGGCGCCCTTGAAGCGCCAGTTGGCAAGTGCGTAGCCGTTCACCGAAGCGATGGCGATCGACAGGACGACCGACGGAACGGTGATGCGCACCGAATTCCAGAAGCCGCGCGACAGCCCGTCGCAGTTGAGGCCGGTGCAGGCGCTGGACCAGGCCTTCACCCAAGGCTCAAAAGTGATCTCCAGCGGCGGCGAGAAGATGTTGCCGAGGCGTATCTCCGGCATGCCCTTGAGCGATGTCACCACCATCACGTAGAGCGGCAGCAGATAATACAGCGCCACCACGATCAGCGTGCCGTAAAGGAAGATGTTGCGGCGCGAGAACACATGCCGCGGCTTCGGCCCTCGCGGCCCGGATGCCTCAAGCCCGATAGAGCCCGTACCGGCAGGCAGGGGAACGGCAAGGTCAGCCACGCTTCTTGCCTCCGAATTCGAGATAGGCCCAGGGAACGATGACGACCACCACCGACAGCAGCATCATGGTCGAGGCAGCAAAACCCTGGCCGAGGTTCTGGGCGAAAAACATGTAGTCATAGACATATTTGGCCGGCACTTCGGAGGCGATGCCGGGACCGCCGCTGGTCTGGGCGACAACCAGGTCATAGACCTTGACAATGCCGGCAGCGATGATGACCAGCGCGGTGATGAAGACCGGCCGCATCATCGGGATGATGATGAACAGATAGGTTTTTAGGGTGGGTATCCCATCCACCCGCGCCGCCTTCCAGATATCCTCGTCGATGCCGCGCAGGCCCGCGAGCATCAGGCACATGATGAGCCCGGTGCCTTGCCAGAGCGCGGCGATCAAGATGCCGTAGATGACGATGTCGGAATTGTAGAGCGGATCGAAGCTGAAGCTTTCCCAGCCGAGGCCGCGCACAACCCCCTGGATTCCGAACTCCGGGTTGAGCAGCCACTGCCAGACCAGACCGGTGACGATGAAGGAGAGCGCGAACGGGTAGAGGAAGATGGTTCGGAACGTGTCCTCGAAGCGGATCTTCTGGTCGAGCAGCGCCGCCAGTATGAAGCCGATGACCAGAGAGAACACCAGCGACAGCACGCCGTAGACCAAGAGGTTCTCGATCGAGACCAGCCAGCGCGGCGTCGACCACAGTCGATAATACTGGTCGAGCCCGACGAAGTTCAGCCGCGGCAGCAGTTTTGAATTGGTGAAGGAATAGAGCACCGTCCACGCGCTGCCGCCGACGAAGATCACCAGTGCGGTGAGGACCATCGGAATAGAGGCGACCTTGGCGTTAAGGTTGCGGAAGAGTTGGTTGGGGCGTTCGCTCTTGCTCATCTGCACAGCCGGACTGGATCGGGTAAGGCCAAAGGGTCAGGGCCGAAGGGTCAAGGCCGAAGGGTCAGGGCCTTGACCCTGAGCTCCCGGCCCCGCGGCGGGCCGGGAGCGATCGGTTCGTCGATCGTCAGTCCGCTGAGGCGACGATTTCGGCGAAGCGCTTTTGCGCCTCCTCCACGGTCATGTCCGGCTTGGCGAAGAACTCGGAGAAAAGGTCCTCCTTCTGCTTTTGGGTGTCCTGCGACAGCAGCTGGTCCGTCCACGGCATGACGCTGCCCTTGGCCAGGATTTCCAGCCCTTTCTTCATGCAGTCGTTCGCCGCCTTGAGGTCGATATCGCCGCGCACCGGCAGCGAACCCTTCTTGAGGTTGAAGGCGACCTGGGTCTTGGGATCGAGCAGCGTTTTGGCCAGCGCCTCCTGCGCCTTGGACTTTTCAGCGTCCTGCAGCAGCGGGAAGTAGAAGGCATCGCCGCCGGTGGCGATGACCTCGTTCAGGCCAAGGCCGGGAAGGCACGTATAGTCCTTGCCGGCGGTCTGCCCGGCAACCTGGAACTCGCCCTGCGCCCAGTCGCCCATGATCTGGCCGCCGGCCTTGCCGGAGATGACGAGATTGGTGGCCTGGTTCCAGTCCTGCACATTGGTGTTCTTCGCCATCTTGCGGGCATCGTCGGCGGCCTTGAACACCTTGGCGACTTCGGGCCCGGCGGCGAATTCGGCATCCTTGTCGCGATAGACCTTCAAGAAAGCGTCCGTGCCGCCGACCGCCGTAAGCAGCACGTCGAAGGCGCCCGAGGCTTGCCAGGGCTGCCCGCCGACCGCCAGCGGTATGATGCCTGCCTTCTCCAGCGCAGGGGCGGCTGCGACATATTCATTCCAATTCTTCGGCACCGGCACACCGGCCTTTTCGAAGGCCGCGTTCGACAGCCACAGCCACTGCCAGGAGTGGATGTTGACCGGCACGCAATAGATCTTGCCGTCGAGGGTACAGCCGTCGAGCAGGCTCTTCGGCTGAACGATTTCCGCCCACTTGTCCCTGGTGGCGAGCTCGGTCAAATCGCGCATCAGACCGGCCTGCACCAATTCTTCCGCTTGCCGTCCGTGGTTGAACTGGGTGGCGCCCATAGGGTCGCCGCCAGTGATGCGGCTGATCATGATCGGCCGCGCGGTGCCGCCGGAGCCGGCGATGGCGCCGTCGACCCAATGATTGCCCGTCGCGTCGAATGCCTTGGCGAATTCGGCGACCGCCGCCGCCTCGCCGCCCGAAGTCCACCAATGGGTGACTTCCAGATCCGTCGCTGCCGCCGGGCCGGCGAATGGCAGCGCGGTTGTCACCGCCAACGCAGCGGTCATGAATTGGTATCGCATTTCGGCTCCTCCCAGAATCTGAAACGTTACAGATTTTCGATAAGGCAATTGTTGGAAGCGCGCAACCCCGAACAGGAGCAGGTCGGCATTTTTTCGAGCCGCGAACAGACCCGCCGTGCGACGTCCGTCCGCTGCGCCGCAGCAAGACTGGCTGCATTGCAAAAATGATGCCACAATGCGTGAAACTCGGCAAAACCTTGCTCAGCGGGCAAGGTCCTTGCCGACGCACACCGACTTTGCGTCGAACGGAGCGCCGCTCATCCAGGCCAGCTTTTACTGGCCGCTGCGCGATGACAAGTGACAATCTGTAACGTTTCAGTATATAGGGTGTTCATCAGGATTGCCGACCTGCACGGCAACTGCTATGCGCCTGACGGGCGGGATGAATGGACAGAGATCAGACGGAAAAGGACGACGAGGCCTCGGGCCGGCCGACATTGAAGACGCTTGCCTTCATGACCGGCCTCGGCGTCACCACCGTGTCGCGGGCGCTGAAGGACGCGCCCGAGATCGGCGCCGAAACCAGGCGACGCGTCCAGCTCGTCGCCAAGCAGATCGGTTACCGCCCCAACCGTGCAGGTGTGCGCCTGCGGACGGGCAAGACCAACGTCATCAGCCTGGTGCTCAACACCGAGCGCGAGATCATGAGCTTTGTCTCTGATATCATCTACGGCGTTTCGGAAGTCATCGCCGACACACCCTATCACCTGATCGTCACGCCCTATTCACGCTCTCAGGACCCTCTGGACCCGATACGTTATCTGGTGGAGACCGGCTCCGCCGACGGCGTCATCATTTCGCGCACCCAGCCGAATGACCCCAGGGCCCGTTACATGCTGGAGCGTGGTATCCCCTTTGCCACGCATGGCCGCACCGATATGGGGCTGATCCACCCCTATCATGATTTCGACAATTATGCGTTCGCCACCGAGGCTGTGCGCCACCTGGCCGGCATCGGCCGCCGCAGGCTGGCTCTGCTGGCGCCTCCAGTCGAGCTGACCTACCACAGTCATACGCTGAACGGCTTCACCGATGCGCTGAGCGAGGTCGGCGCCAGTGAGATCCCGTTCAACACCGTATCGGTCGACCATTCAATCGAGCAGATCAGGATGAGGACCGCGCAGCTGATGCGCCGCGACGTCAGGCCGGACGGTTTCGTCAGCAGTGCCGCTGCCGCGACACTCGCCATCGTTGCCGGCATCGAGGACGCCGGCCTCAAGCTCGGCCGGGATGTCGACGTGGTGTCCAAGCAGTCGTCCGACCTGCTGCACCTGTTCCGCAGGGAATTGCTGGTGGTCAACGAGAACTTCCGGCTGGCCGGCGCCGAGCTCGCCCGCTCGGTGCTGGGCTGGATCGGCGGCGCAACACCTGGGTCCTTGCGGAGCCTGAGCAAGCCGACCGGGGTTCTGGCCTATCGCCCTCCCGATTAGAGCGGGATGCGTTCAAATTGAACTGGGCATCCCGCTCCATCTATTTTGTCTTAGCGCGCATATCTGCGACGCCAAGCGAGTCCACTTGGCGGCAAAATGCGCACTGCTGACTGGCAGCCTTGGGACCGGAAAGCAGACTGGTAGCTCGTGTTTGCCAAAGGGAAGCGGACACCAAGCTTAGAGCCTAGCCTTGCGCGGCGCACCATTCGGATTGGAAGCCAAATCCGGTCTGTCCTTCGTCTCGACATTAAAGGCGCGAACGAGCCCGTCGAGGCCTTTGAGTTGGCGGGTGCCGAGGTCGACGAGCGGTATTTTGTCATGCAGATGGCGCGCTACGGAATAATCGATGAGTATTTGCCGATCCTCAGCGGACGAACACAGCTGCGACGCTAGGTTAACGACATTGCCGATCGCGGTGTAGTCAACGCGGGCTTCGTAACCAATGCGACCCACCGTTGCCCACCCCATCGCCAGCCCCATGCCGAAGCCAATCTGATAGCCACGCTGCCGCCACCCAGATATGAGTCCTTGAATTGCCTCCTGCATGTCGACAGCCATTTTTACGGCATGAAGCGCCGGCTCTTCACATGGAACCGGGGCGTTGACGAGAATCATCAATCCATCCGCCGAAAAACTGGTCAGCGTCACCTCATACCGAGTGATGATCGCGCCGAGCGCCTCGTAGTACTCACGCAAGAGCTGCATGATGTCCTCAGGCGCAGCGTGCGCCGAAAATGCGGTGAAGCCACGCAAATCGCAAAAAACAGCGACCACTTCCGCGCGTTGTCCGGCGAGCATTCTTTCGTCGCCAGCTTTTTCTACGAGCTCCGCCACCTGTGGTGCCAGGAAGCGCTTCAAACGCATCATTCGCTCAGCGCGGTCCCGCGATATGGCGAGTTCCTGCGCCATTTGGTTGAACCGCGCAGCCAGCCGCTCGAGTTCGTCTCCACTGACAATGTTGATCCGATGATCGAATTGCCCGGCACCGATCTTGAGGGCGCCTTCTTCCAGCAATCGGATGGGCCCGCTCATCCGTCTGGCAAGCCAATAGGCGAGTACCGCCGCAAGGACTGTGGCGGCGAGGAACAACCCGCCGATCCGCCACAATGACGCGTATAGGGGTGCAAAAGCCTCTGCCTGCGACTGCTCGACAAATACCGTCCATCCGGCCGCGGCAACGGGCGCGCCAGCGGTCACAACGCGTTCATTCTCGGCGTTGCGGTTTGCAACCGCAGTGCCGCCCGCGGCGGCGATCGCATCCCGCAATCCGCGCAGGGCCAAAGCTGCTTTCTCGTCGGCGCCCTGCATCACTTTGCTGATCGCGGGGTGAGCGATGAGGTGGCCAGTCTGGTCGACGACAAGTGCCTGGCCGCTGCGGCCCACGCGGATTTCAGAAACGATGAGCCAGACAGGCTTCAGACTGATTTCGGCGATGACCGTTTTGACGACGACTGTATCGTCGTAATTGGCCATCGCCATAGTTATGGATGGTTCGGAACCCTGGCGATAAATGACTGGGCTGTACCAGACCTTCGCGGTCCTGGCGCCCACGACAGCAGGATCGCCTGATCGATCCGCCCTGCCTTCCGTCCTGTTTGAGCCAGTGCGAGAGATGTGCAGCCGCTCCGCGCCAGCATCATCGACAAGACTGATGCTGAGAATCCCCGGGACCTGGTACATCGCTCGTACGACAAGGAGCCGAAGCTGTTTCACGCTGGCCATGGTCCCGTCCTGGGGGACCGTGGAGCCGAGCGGAACCTTGATGCCGTCAAGAAAGCTCTCAATTTTCTCAGCCGCCGATGTTGCCTCGGACCGCAGCAGGGCACTGAGGATCGCACGCTGGTCGACATAGCTGAACCACGTGTCGCTGATGCCACTAGCAGCCATCGGAAAAACGACCGCCGCAAACAAAACCAGAAAGTATTTCCGGAACAGCGATCGACGCATGGGAGCGGCTTTGGCCCCACAAAAGCGACCGACGAGGCGTCGGACAATTCAGTAGAGAACGATACCCGAAGTTCCGTCCAATTGGTATGGGTGGGGCGTCCGCCACCCAAATGTCTCCACCACGCTAGGTCCGTTCGTGTCGTTTGAACACAAAGCTGTCGGCGGTCTGTGGAGCTTCGTCCACTTTCGGCGTGGATATGGCCGGCCTAATAACCGTTATCAGGCGCATTGCGAACCAACAGCGTTGGGTCAAAAGCAGAACAGCAGCCCCCTACGGCTCGTCCCTCTCGTCGCGCAAATTAGACACAACGCGGCGGTTCTGCGACCTGCAGGCGGTGTCGGGGCAGTCGCGGACGAGCCTGTCCTTGCCATAGCCCTTGGCCCACATGCGGTTGCGGTCTATGCCGCCGGCGGCGAGGTAGTCTATCACCGCATCGGCGCGCTGCTGCGACAGCGCCATTTCACTTGCGCCGGGATCGTCGGCGAAACCCTGCAGCTTGAGCAGCCAGCGCGGATGCTTTGCTAACCAGGCGATCTGGGTGTCGAGGGTGGCCTCGGCGACAGAATCGAGCGCGGCCGAACCTTGCGTGAAATAGGTGCGGCGGCCGACATTGAGGATAAAATCTTCCTCGCTGCCTGGCTGCACGTTCTGGAAGCCGGCAACCTCGGTGTTGGTGATGTCGGGCGTGGAAGGGGCCAGCGTGTTGCTGGTCGAGCAGGATGCGACCAGCACCAGCAGGCCGGCGGCGAGCAGCCGGCGCGTGTTTTCAATCATGCGGTTCATGAGGCGCCAATCATTCGACAGTGGTGGAAGCGGGCGCCTGGTCGGCTATGTGCGGCAGGACCTGCACCGCTGTGCCGATCGGGCAGCGCTGGTAGAGGTCGATGATGTCTTCCGGGAACATGCGGATGCAGCCACTGGAAGCGTCGGTGCCGATGCTCCATGGCTCCAGCGTGCCATGCAGGCGGTAGCCGGTGTCGGCGCCGTTGCGGTGCAGATAGAGCGCGCGCGGCCCGAGCGGATTGTTGGACGCGCCGCCTGCGACCATGTGCGGTAGGTCCGGCTTGCGCTTACGCATTTCGGGGGGCGGGACCCATTGCGGCCACAGCGCGCGGCGGTCGATCGTCGCGCGGCCGTACCATTTGAAGCCGTCCTTGCCGACGCCGACGCCGTAGCGGATGGCGGTCTTGTTTTCCATGATGACGTAGAGGAAGTGGTGACGGGTATCGACCACGACGGTGCCGACCGGCTCGCTACTGAAATACTTGACGATCTGGCGATGCCATCTCTTGTCGATCTTGGCGAAGTTGGTCTTGCGATAGACAAAATTGTTGTCGCTGGCGGTACCGGCAAAAAAGGATTTTGCCGCCGCGGCTTGAGCAATGTTGCTGGTTGCACCCACCGCGACCAGCGCCAGGCCGCCGAGCACGACACCCCTGCGTGATAAAACCATCGGCAATATCCCCCCGTGCCAAAAGCCTGGCGGACCATAGTTGAGAATTACTTCGCCTCAAAGTGGAAAATTCTGCGTTGCTTCAGTCCGACAATTACGCGTTCGCCACCGAGGCTGTGCGCCACCTGGCCGGCATCGGCCGCCGCAGGCTGGCTCTGCTGGCGCCTCCAGTCGAGCTGACCTACCACAGTCATACGCTGAACGGCTTCACCGATGCGCTGAGCGAGGTCGGCGCCAGCGAGATCCCGTTCAACACCGTATCAGTCGACCATTCGATCGAGCAGATCCGGATGAGGACCGCGCAGATGATGCGCCGCGACGTCAGGCCGGACGGTTTCGTCAGCAGTGCCGCTGCCGCGACACTCGCCATCGTCGCCGGCATCGAGGACGCCGGCCTCAAGCTCGGCCGGGACGTCGACGTGGTGTCCAAGCAGTCGTCCGACCTGCTGCACCTGTTCCGCAGGGAATTGCTGGTGGTCAACGAGAACTTCCGGCTGGCCGGCGCCGAACTCGCCCGCTCGGTGCTGGGCCCCGAGGCGGACGATCGACAGCTTTTTGAGGTGAGCGTAACGAGACTCGTCAACGGGCGGATTCCGAAATACGGCACCGACCCGAGAACAGTAGCTTTATCACTTTTTTGAATCCTGCGCGGTAAGGATCCGCGCATGTGGTTGAAGACTTACTTGATCATCACCGGCGTCGGCGCGTTCGCGGCGCTGACAATGCCATGGCTGGTCATCATCGGCAGTTTCCTGATCATCCCGGGGCTCATCCTCGCGTCGATGCCCACTGCCTTCATGTATGGCGTCGCCTTCGCGCTGTTCCGCTTGCTGCTCGGAAGTTTCCTTTCAGGGGTTCCTCTGAACGTCATGTCGGGCGCCGCGACGCTGGCACTGTTCTGGACCATCCCCCAGCCAGGCCTCACCTGGACGAGGGGCATGCTGGCCAGCCTGGAGGAGCCGGACATTCAGTCGAGCGCACCGATTGCGCTCAAGGGCGACATTCTCCTCGCCCGCCCGTTCGAGGGCCGTTGCGATGCATTGTGCGCGGCCTTGCTCAAGACCCCGGGCGTCACTTCGGTGCGCGTCCAGACCCTTCGCAGTCATTCCAATACCTATCGCGTCGTGCCGGACTCGACGCCCGGCAAACGAAGCAAGGTCATCGGGCATGGCCTGCTGGAAGAGCGGCGCTACAATGCCTCCGATCCGCTCGCCCCTCAGCGCGCGCTGGAAGCCGAATGGAACCTGATGCTGTCAGAGGGCAAGTCGCTTCTACAAAGCGACGACGCCCCCGAACCCGACTTCACCATCGCGATCGAGGACGGCCCCGCCGTGCCCGATGCCAAGCCCCGATCGGGACGGCTGGATTGGTCGCTCGAACCCTCCGCACCCCACCGCAAGGCGCTCACCATCACAGACGCCGGTGAACAGGTGCTGCTGCGGCAGTCGATCCTGTCGATCTTTGCCCCGGCGGCGCCGTTGCTGATCGGGACTTCGGGCGGGATCGAGAACTTCCGGTTCGGCTGGGCGCGTCGGCGGCTCGGTGACGGAAGGATGTACGCCGAGGTTCCCGTCAACCGGCTGCTACTCGACCACACCAGCGTTTCGCGCGGCGTGAATATGGAAGCGGCGAAAACGAGAACGCGCGAGGGACTTGCCAGAGCGCTCGAGGATCCGCGTAAGCCGATGAGCGATCCCGCGTTCGCGCTCGCCAATCAGTGGATGGACTCGTTCCGCGCGAACGACCAGCCGCTCGGCGAGAACGACCGGCGTCTGCTGGTTCGCATCTTGGAGGACCCGCGGGTGCGATCGTCAGACGGGCTGTGGGCGATCATCAAACACGTCAATGGCGGCTCCGCCGATCTGCGGCGGCTCGCCGCCCGCCGCTACCTCGCGGCCACCGACAAGAAGGAGGCGCGCCACTGGATCAATGCCCTGGCCGGCCTTCCCTCAGGTGCATACGCCGATCCTCTGCCGGAAGAGCGCGCGATTCTCGCCGATCCGGCGGTCAGCCGCTTTGCCACCGGCCTGATCCAGCGTCAGGGCGACCGCGGCGTCGATGCCGTGCCCAACCTGTTGCGGCTGCTGCGCGAGTATTCCGTCTACGATCCGGGCAAGTATGGCTTCAGCGACCTGACCGCGGCTACCGATGCCGTGCGAAGCGGCTTTCGCCGCATTGGCCCTGCGGCCTCTTTCGCGCGGCCTGAGATCGAGCAGCTCCTGGCTTCGCCGGGTCTGGAGTACCGCTACAAGACGCTCGGCCAGGAAGAATGGGACACGCTGCTGGTCGTCCTCGGGAAGCCTGTCGAAACGCTTACCAAGCCGGAAAACCGAAACGGGACCGACGCGAGATACCGCGAGCGCGTCGCTCAACGGGCCGCCAAGCCTTACGATCCGCGCCGGGATTAATCGCCGAAACGGGAAGAAGAATCTTCGGGGACAGAGCTACGTTGGGCGAAGGATGGATGATGGGCTGGCCCGTTCGGGTTGGGCTGGATCGGCGGTGCAACACCTGGCTCCTTGCAGAGCCTGCGCAGGCCGACCGAGGTTCTGGCCTATCGCCGTCCCGACTGATCTTTTTGTTCAGTTTTTCTCCAAACCAGAAGTCACCGATGCATGCAGGGTGGCCGCTCTCGACCTGCTCCAGTTCCCTGGAAACCGGCCCGAATGCATCGACAGATTCCCGTCAACATATGTTGACAAAGGTCGATTTCGTCAACTAATGTTGACGCATGATCGATGTCCGCCAACTGCCCACACCTGACGAGCCGGAGGAAGCATTGGCTGCGGTGGTGGCGCTTCGGCGGGCGGCTGACCTATTGGAGCGTAGAGCGGTCAGGGCGGCCCTGAAGCAAGGTTGGTCCTGGGCGAAGATCGCCCAGGCACTCGGCATCTCCAAACAGGCAGCCCATAAGCGGCTGTCCGACATCAACGCCCAGGAGAATCCGTCCTAGGAGACGATCATGCTTAGCGGCATCAAAACCCGTCTATCGAACGTCCGCACCATCAAGACACTGTGCGAAAGTGCGGAAAACTACGCTCTACAGGACCAGCAGCGACAGGCCGGAGCCGAACATTTCCTGCTGGCGGCTATCGATCTTCCCGACAATACCGCCCGTCTCGCCTTCCGCGAAGTTGGGGCGGACGCCGCTGCCTTCCGCGACGCGGTCGGCGCCCAATATGGGGAAGCCCTGCGCGCCGTTAGGGTGAACGCCGGCGAACACATATCCGGGGGTTTGACCCCAGAACCGCTTCAGGCAGCCGCAGGCCTTTATGAGGCAGCCCCGTCGGGAGCTGAGGTGATGAAGGAATTGGCGGCCAACCGAAACGATCACCGTCCACTGCAAGGGGCGCATGTCGTGGCTATAGTCGCCGCGATGGAGCACGGCGTGGCGGCACGTGCGTTGCGCTGCATGGGAGTCGATCCCGCTGCGCTGAAGACGGCAGCGAACAAGTTCTCGCGCGCCAGCAATCGGCACACGGGACTGACCGGCGCCTGACGCCCAGCTCCAGGAGTGTAATGATGGCGCCACTCCGATCAGCTTCCCAATGCTAGCTTTACGGCTGAGATCTGAAGCGGTTCATCTCGGCCTCTAATCACATGAAATCCGAGGTTCTCCGCGACGAGATGTGGAGGTAGAACACGGATACCGGCGAGAATATCTGCGGAGACCAGAATAGGTTGACCGAGCGCCTTGGATAGCGACTCCAGACGTCCAGTGGTGTTCACGACATCGCCGAAATACGCGATCTTGTGTCGCTCAAGGCCAATCTCAGCCGTAACCACCGACCCGCAATGCAGGACGGCGCGAAACTCCGGCACTTGCCCGAAACGCGCTTGCCACGCCGCCGCCTGATCCCTTATGGCCGCCGCGAAGTCGAAGACACAACGAAGACACGCGGCGTCCCGCATGCCGCGATCCATGGGCCAGGTGACCAGCGCCATATCCCCGATGTAGTCGTCAATAGAGCCCTGGGAGCGACGAACGGGAGACGCAAGTGCGTTGAATATCTGTCCGAGATAGGCCTGGGTTTCCAAATCGCCGTATCGCTCCGCGAAGTGCGTGGATCCACTGACATCGAGAAACAGAAAGATCCGCTCCTCCTTGATGGGCCGGTGATAGCGCCCGAGAAGCAGGCTGGTGAACAGGCTCGGCCCGATAAGGTCACGCAGTCGGAACACGAATGCGACGAGGGCGGAGACACCGAGTGAATACAGAAAACCGGACTCCGACATCACCATGGCTTCCCGCGCGGTGCTCATATAGCCGATGAGATGGTGAAGCGCTGTGCCGGCGGCGGCGTTGCCGATCAAGATAATCAAAACGTAGGTTGCGATCGTT
The DNA here is from genome assembly GCA_004020365.1 of Mesorhizobium sp. Lineage (GTDB taxonomy): Bacteria > Pseudomonadota > Alphaproteobacteria > Rhizobiales > Rhizobiaceae > Mesorhizobium. The sequence goes on along the minus strand of SAQR01000019.1, from coordinate 49,934 downwards.
GTCACGACGAAGACCGGCGTTGCCGCTTGCCGGATGATATCGCGCCATCGGCGCAAGATAACGCCGCGCTCATACAACAGAATAGGAGTTCCGATGAACACGCCCCTGACTGCGGAGTGCAGGGCCTCGACGTCAAACATCAGCGCGTAGGCCAAGCCCGCTACTGCCCCGACAATGGGTGCGAGGAGCCACTGCAAAGGGCGACGAAAGCGGTCCCGGCCACGCCCAGCGTTCATTTCGTATCCTGCTCGATGAGATCGGGACTGCCCCGGCCTGTTGCTCGGCGCGGGTGTGATTTCATCAGTTTCGCCCTGGGCCCCCTCGATCATGTATCGCGGTACGGCGATTTGCTCAAGCTAGGCTCGCCACCTCCAGTATGGCGTCTGCAAATGCCTTCGGTGCTTCCTGAGGAAGATTGTGCCCGATACCGCCGGTAATGAGGCGGTGCTCGTACTTGCCGGAAAACTTCTTGGCATAGGCACTGGGGTCGGGATGCGGAGCGCCGTTGGCGTCACCCTCAAGGGTGATTGTCGGCACGCCGATCACCGGCGCCTTTGCAAGCCGCTGCTCCAGAACGTCATATTGCGGTTCGCCTTCTGCGAGGCCGAGCCGCCAGCGGTAATTGTGGATGACGACCGCCACATGATCCAAATTGTCGAAGGCCTTGGCGCTGCGCTCGAACGTGGCATCGTCGAAATTCCACTGCGGCGAGGCAATCTGCCAGATCAGCTTGGCAAAATCCCGCGTGTGTTTTCCGTAGCCAGCGCGGCCCCGCTCAGTGGCGAAGTAATATTGGTACCACCATTGCAGCTCGGCTTTTGGCGGCAGAGGCATCTTGTTGGCCTCCTGGCTGCCGATCAGGTAGCCGCTGACCGAAACAAGTGCCTTGCAGCGTTCCGGCCACAATGCCGCGACGATGTTGGCCGTGCGTGCGCCCCAGTCGCAACCGCCGACAACCGCCTTATCGATCTGCAGTGCATCCATCAGCGCGATGACGTCAACGGCGACCACGGCCTGCTGGCCATTTCGCGGGGTTTCGCTGGAGAGAAACTGCGTCGTGCCGTAGCCGCGCAGATAGGGGACGATGACGCGAAAGCCCCTCGACGCCAAAATGGGTGCAACGTCGACATAAGTGTGAATGTCATAGGGCCAGCCATGCAGGAGGATGACCGGCGCACCGTCGGCCGGTCCGAGCTCCGCATATCCGATGTTGAGCACGCCGGCTTGAACCTGCTTCAACGGACCGAACGACGTGTTCGCTTCAGGTTCGATTGTGTTGGCGTCCGGTTTCGTAATGTTGGACTGCGCATTTGCCGATCTCGTCATGGCAAACTGAGCGGCCGCGACAGTGGTGACGGCCACGCCCAAAAATTGACGTCGATGGAGGTCGATCTGTTCGGTCATAGTGGTTTGTACCCGTTGATAAGGCATGGTGCCTGGTGGAAGATTATCTTCGTTCGACTGTCACATCGGACACGTCGACCGTGATAGGTGCGAATGCTTGGTTTGCGACCCCCTCGGCGTCATGGAGGAGCACACGCCGCCGTGTCGGGAATACGAACCCGTCAAAGGTTTTGTGGTCATAAGCGTAGTGTGCGACCGGCGGGTTTCCCGTCACGTCGGGCGAATAGTCCATGCGCCGCTGCATGAACGCATCGTCGTAATAAAAGACCTGATCGGCGTTATGGTTGGCTATGCTCTTAGGGAACGTGACGGCCAGCCGTCGCCACGTTTGCGCGCCCTCTCTCCAAGGAGCGATTTCTCGCGCTTCGACACCGGGCAGTGTGAAGACGAACGGCGCCGTGAGGTAGTTCCATACGGCGGCGCTCGTGAAGTACGCCACCTGGATCGCATCCCAAGGTGTGCTGCCATCCAGAAAGGGCAGCGGAAATGAGCCACGTGGATTGAAACGTTCCTCGATGATGCGGCCGTCGCGCGTAGCGATAGCGACCCGCTCGGGAGCGACATCCAGCACAGACATACGGTCTGGTGCTGTGAAGGGCGAAAAAACGATGTGCTCGCGATGTGGATCGAGCGTGATGGTCTGCTTGGAGTAGACGTCCGGCCAGCCCCTTGCAGCCCAAAATACGCCCCCAAGCGACATTTGCGCAGTGATGCCTGTAACGTTACCCCAGTTCTGCAAACCGCCATGTGCCTCTAGAACCGCCGTCAAAAGCTTGTCCATTTGATTCTCCTCTGGCGCGTTACCAGGCTGTCCCACTTTCGCTTGGTTACGCAGCCACGGCGACGCCGTACCGCGCCGGCGAGGCGTTGAGCGAAAGGTTCGGGATGAGTTTCTGCCGCGCCGCTTCATAGGCGTGCCAGTCGGCGACGTCGGGAAGCGAGGGAATAGTCACCAACTCGCCCTGGTCGAGGCCGGCAAGGGCCGCGTCGACGAGGTCATCGGACTGCATGATCGCCTTGCTCGGCAGATCGTCGAGTGAACCTCCTGATACGTCCCAGAAATTGGTGGCGATGGCGCCGGGCAGAACCGCCTGGATGCGCAGCTTCTTGTCCGCAAGCTCCTTGTGGAGCGACAGGCTGAAAGCGAGCACAAAGGCTTTCGTCGCGCCATAGACGCCGTTGAGAAGCTCAGGTGCGATAGCGACGGCCGAGGAGATGTTGATGATCGTGCCGCCGCCGCGCGCCACAAAGGCCGGAGCCGCGGCATAAGTCAGGCGAGTCAGCGCTGTGATGTTGATCTCGATCATCGCCTGCATTTTGTCCACGTCGGATTCCAAGAGCGGCGCGACAGCGCCGATGCCAGCGTTATTGACCAACATCGTGATGGCGGGATCGGCGCCGAGCAAGGTCTCGATCCGGCCCAGATCCGCCTTGTCGTTGAGGTCAGCTGCAACGGCGCTGACGTTGCAATTCGTTGAGCCGGCGATGCGCTTGGCCACTTCGTCCAGCCTTTCCTGGCTGCGCGCCACGAGAATGAGGTCATAGCCGCGGCGCGCCAGCCGGTCGGCGTAGATCGCTCCGATCCCGGCCGAGGCGCCGGTCACCAGAGCAATGCCCATTTTGGAGTGCGTCATGATCGTTCTCCCATTCGATTGCGCCGGCAACAGCGCGTGAAAACATCAGCGGCAAACCAGGCTTGGATCGCCGGTTGAGCTGGGCGGCGGGACGGCGACCCGTCCCGCTCACCCGATTTTGGGTTGCTGCTAGAGCGGCAGCGGCTTGCCCGCCTGCTCCGCCACCATGTACTTGGCGTACCAGTCCGGCCAATTCTCATCGCGTTGGCCGCCATTGCGCTTCTCGTGCTCGCCATGGGCCTCAGATGCCCGCCGCATCGCAGAGGCAAGATCGGCCTCAGAAGCGTAACTTGTCGTGTTGGTGTCGATCCGGCCGGGAAACCGGGTGGTGACTTCCTGCAGCAGCCATTCATTGCCGTCCGGGTCGCTGAATGTCGCGTATGTGAAATAGCTGCGGCGCTCCGGATCCGGACCGCTGATCGCAGGCTTTCCAGGCCCGGCGCGGTGGAATATCTCGCTCACCTCAACACCGTGAGCGATGAGCTCGGCGCGCGCTGCGATGATGTCCGACACGACCAGATACAGTCCTCGAGCCGATCCCGGGGTTGCCGACGTGATCCCCTTGCCGAAGTGGATCGAGGCCGGGGAACCCGGGGGCGTGAACTGAACGGCGTGAAAGTCGTCCCCGACGGCAAAGTCGGCGTCAAGCCGCCAGCCGAGGTCGCCGTAGAAGCGCTTGGAGCGCTCGACTTCTGCGATTGGGATAACGACGACCTCGAGCTTCATGTCTGTCGCCCGCGTGGAGGACGCGACATCTCTTGCAATAACAGCCTCGTTCATGGTGGTCTCCTATTTCCCCGTTGGTTGTGTTGACGTGCGCATGCTTCGCTGGGCGTCGCTTGCTTGGCCCTATTCATCCAGCGCGACGAGCGGCTTTCCTTTTTCGACGATGTAGGTAGCGAGCTCGCGCGCTTTGCCGCTGCCCACGTTCTTGGCCGTGTGGCTTGTTCCCTGGGGGATAAAGAGCGTATCGCCGGCGTTGAGTGTCAGCGGCAGCTTACCCTGGAGCGTGTACTCCAGCTGGCCCTCGACGACATAGGCGATCTCTTCCCCAGGATGCGCGTGCCAAGGCGCCGTCACGCCCGGGGCGAATTCGACGAGCACCTGAATGACTTCACGTCCGGGGGTGCCGAGGTCCGCCCGCAGCAAGTCGGTGCGCCCTACACCGGGCAATTGCGCCTCTTCGGTTTGCGCCAGCAGCGGCGTGAGAACAGCACCGGCGAAAAGCGCCGCCGCGATCATTCGAATCGTTTTCATGGCTATTTTCCTTTGGCGTTTGCAGTTTGAGGATCAGTGTGCCGGCCGCAAAGACTTGAACCCGGCGCGCAGTTCGGCCGAGAAGAGTTCCGGCTCTTCCCAGGCGGCGAAGTGTCCGCCCTTGTCCACCTCGTTGAAGTAGATCAGGTTGGAATAGGCGCGCCGGGCCCAGGTCTCGGGCGCTCGATAGACCTCTTCGGGGAACACCGAGATGGCGACCGGGAGCGCGATATCGGAGGTTTTCTGCGCCGCTGCGAGAAGGACGCTCTGGCCCATCGTCTCCCAGTAAAGCCGCGCCGCCGAAGTGGCGCTGTTCGTCAGCCAGTACAGCGTGACGTCATCCAGCATCTCGTCCCTGCTGAGCAGGCGCTCGGGTTCGCCGTTGTTGTAGTCGTACATCCAGCCGGCGAGCCCGGCCGGCGAATCCGTCAATGCGTAGCCAATCGCCTGTGGCCGCGTGCCCATCATTGCCGCGTAGGCCCGATATTTCTTGTAAAAGCTTTCGAGCGAACCGAACGCCACACCTTCCTTCTCGGTGAGGCTGGCTGGCGCCGGCCCGCCGGCAGCAAGCACTGCGGCTACGTCCGCCGGTATCGTTGCCGGCAAATTGATGTGGATGCCAAGCAATCCCCTTGGCGCCTGGCGTGCCAATGCGCTTGAAACGGGCGCGCCCCAGTCGCCGCCCTGGGCAACGTAGTGGTCGTAGCCCAGGCGCTGCATCAGTTCGGCCCAGGCACTTGCGATGCGGTCTGGATTCCAGCCCACGCCGCGCGGCTTGCCGGAGAACCCGTAGCCGGGCATCGAGGGCAGCACCAGGTCGAAGGCATCCTCAGGCCTGCCGCCATGCTGCGTGGGGTCGGTGAGCGGGCCGACCGTCTGGATCAGTTCGAAGACGGAGCCCGGCCAACCATGCGTCATGATCAGCGGCAGGGCGTTGGGTTGCTTCGACCGAATGTGAAGGAAGTGGATGTCGAGCCCGTCGATCTCGGTCATGAACTGCGGCAGGGCATTCAGCTTTGCCTCAGCCTTGCGCCAGTCGTACTCCGTTCCCCAGTAGCGGACGATCTCCTGCAATCTTGCGAGCTGAATGCCCTGCGACCGATTGGCGACGGTCTCCTGGTCCGGCCAGCGTGTCGCCATTATGCGCCGGCGTAGCTCGTCGATGTCCTGCTGCGGGATGTTGACGGTGAACGGGCGGATCGAAGTGTCTCCGGCTGCAGCGCTAAGCGTTCCCGGAAGCAGGCCCACGGCCCCGGCGGCAGCGGTCGCAACAAGTACTTCGCGCCGAGTGAGTGATCGTGCCGACATGACATTCTCCCTGTTTGCTGATGCTTTTGGACGGCACACAGATCGACTGTCAGGCGAGGCAAAGCTATTGCACGATGGTATCGGCGATACCTTTGTATTGGCCCCGGCGATGCCTCATCGTCCCGCCGGACCGACACCAAGGCACAATGGACGCCGCTATCAAGCCGGCGCATTGTCTCGCGCACGCGATATCGCGAAAGGACCGCAATGGAGATCGATCAGAGCCGCGTTTTGGATGCACTGCCGGCTATGGTGTGGACCGCGAACGCGGAGGGGCATATCGATTTCGTCAATCGACGCTGGTCAGAATATACGGGGCTCGATCTTGATCAGGTCCGCTGCTCCGGGTGGCAGGCTGCGATCGACCCGCAAGACTTGCCGAACCTGATCGAGAGTTGGCGATCGATACTTGCTTCCGGGGAAGCCGGCGAAATGGAAGCGCGCATGCGGCGCGTCGACGGGCAATACCGATGGTTCGTGATCCACTGCAGTCCGATGCGTGACGATGTTGGTCATATCGTCGAGTGGTATGCGATCAGCACCGACATCGATCAAAGGAAACGCGCCGAAGAAACGCTTCGGCAGGACGAGGCAAGGCTAACCGCCGCAGAGCGAGATATTCGGCAGACGATCGATACAATCCCCGTATTCGTTGCAACATACAGTCCGGACGGAACGCGCACTTTCGTGAACCGGACGTGGCAAGACTACATGGGCGTCACGCTTGAGGACGCGATAGGTCCATCTGGGAAGACATTTCCGCATTTCTATCCGGATGATGTGGAACGGAACGATGCGGCGTGGAGAGTTGCACTGGAAAGCGGCGAGCCGCTTACCATCGACGTGCGGGTTAGGCGCGCCGATGGACAATATCGCTGGCACACATCTCGCCGCGTGCCGCATCGCGACGAAAACGGACACGTCATCCGTTGGTATTCGGTCGGCATAGACATTGACGACCAGAGGCGCGCCGAAGAGGCGCTGCTTGCGAGCAGGCACGATCTAGGCCTCATCATCAACACCATACCCGTGATGGCATGGTCGGCTCGTCCTGACGGGTCACCTGAATTCTTCAACCAGCATTATCTCCACTACGTCGGCCTCTCCATTGGCCAGTCAAAGGATTGGGAGCCGGCCGGTCCATTGTCCGAGTATTGGGACTTGACTGCGGCTGTCCATCCCGACGACGTCGACCGGCTTGCCGCCACATGGGAGGCGATATTGGCGTCAGGCAAGTCGGGGGAAGCGGAAGCACGCCTCCGCCGCTTCGACGGCAAGTATCGGTGGTTCCTGTTTCGGGCCAATCCCCTGCGCGACGAAGCCGGAAATATCGTCAAATGGTACGGCACGCATACCGACATCCACGGGCGAAAGCGTGCCGAAGACGCGCTCAAGCGCAGCGAAGCATTCCTGTCGGAGGGTCAGTACCTTGCCCGCATGGGAAATTTGTCCTGGCAAGTCGCAACGGGCAAGGTCACCTGGTCCGAGCCTCTTTACCGCATCTTCGAGTTCGAGCCGGGTACGCTCGTAACGCTCGAACGAATAGCCAGCCGAGTTCATCCCGAAGACCTGCCTCTGATGGGGGACATGGTTGAACGGGCGCAGCGCGGTGATAGCGACTTTGAATACCAGCACCGGATTCTCTTGCCCGACCTGTCGGTCAAGCACCTGCACTTGATCGCCCACCGCGCACACAACGATTCCGGCCCCATCGAGTATGTCGGCGCGGTTCTTGACATCACACAACGGCGGCGCTCCGAAGAGGCGCTGGAGAAAGTCCGATCTGAACTTGCACAAGCTACGCGGACCATGAGCTTGGGTGTGTTGACCGCGTCGATTGCACACGAAGTGAACCAACCGCTCTCGGGCATTGTCACCAACGCCGGCACCTGCCTTCGCATGCTGGCGGCCGACCCGCCTAACGTTGACGGCGCGCGGGAAACTGCGCGGCGCACAATCAGGGATGGCAACCGCGCGGCTGATGTGATCGCCCGGCTTCGCGCTCTGTTCGCCAAAAGGACCACGATTGTTGAACCGGTCGATCTCAACAACGCTGCGGCAGAGGTGGTCGCATTGCTTTCGGGAGACCTTCAGCGAAACAAGGTGCTCCTTCAGACCCAGCTTGCAGACGGACTCCCGCTCGTCGGCGGCGATCGGGTCCAACTGCAACAGGTCATCATGAACCTGTTGCGCAACGCATCCGACGCGATGGTCACCGTCGACGATCGACCAAGGCTTGTCGTGCTTGGCACTCGGCTCGGGGAGGACGGTAAGGTGCACCTTTTCGTGCGGGATACCGGAATCGGGTTCGATGCTCAGGGTGCGGAGCGGCTTTTCGAAGCCTTCTACACGACCAAAGCCGAGGGCATGGGAATTGGCCTGTCCGTCAGTCGTTCCATCGTCGAAAGCCATGGCGGGCGGCTTTGGGCGGAGGCGAATGTCGGTCCTGGATCGACCTTCTCGTTTTCGATCGACGAATATCTACGCGCAGAGTCACCACCTGCCCATTCATCTGGCGCCATATCGGCACCGACCAGCAGCAGCGCCTCAATCCAACGAGGTTTTTCATGAACGTTCGCCGCCCACTCGTGTCGATCGTCGATGATGATGAGTCCGTGCGCGAGTCTCTGCCCGACCTGTTGAGCGAGTTCGGCTTCCGTGCCGAAGCGTTCTCTTCGGCGGAGCAGTTTCTGGGGTCAGGCATCATCAACGAGACCGAGTGCCTGGTGCTTGACATCAGCATGCCCGGCATGATGGGGCCTGATCTCGAACAAGAGTTGGCGCGCCGGGGTCAGGCTATCCCAATCATCTACATTACGGCGCAGAGTTATGAGGCCGCGCGGCCGGAGCTTCTAAAAAAGGGTGCGGTAGAATGCCTGTTCAAGCCGTTTAGCGACACAGCCCTGCAGAAAGCGCTGAACCTGGCCTTCGCCAATGATTGAACGCGACTTGCTATGCCGATCCGCAGGGGATACTTCCCGCACACACGGATTTGGCAACTGCACCGAGCAAGGGCAAGGTCTGCATCATGTCACACGAAACGCCTGTCGTATTCGTCGTTGACGACGACATTTCAGTGCGCGAATCGCTGGAATTGCTCATCCGTTCAGCCGGCTTCCATCCGGAGCCCTGCTCATCGGCGCAGGAATTTCTCTCTCGGCCCCGAGCGCTGGTTCCAAATTGTCTGATTCTTGACGTCAACCTTCCCGACCTCAGCGGGCTCGACTTGCAACAACTTGTCTCCGTCGAGCGAACCGACATGCCGATTATCTTCGTCACTGGCTACGGCGACGTGCCGATGACAGTCAAAGCGATGAAGGCTGGAGCCGTAGAATTCCTGACCAAGCCGTTTGGGGACGACGTGCTCATGACGGCCGTCGAGTACGCACTTGAACGTAGCCGGGCTGCACGTGCGAACGAGTTGGACAAGCAAATGCTCCGTGAGCGCTATTCATCACTCAGTCACCGCGAAGCGGAGGTGATGGCGCTGGTCGTGACGGGACTGTTGAACAAGCAGGTTGGCTTCGAGCTCGGCATCAGCGAGATCACAGTAAAAGCCCATCGCGGCCAGGTTATGCGAAAGATGAAGGCCGGTTCCCTTCCCGAACTGGTCAACATGGCTGCAAGGCTGAATCTCGGGCAGTCACCGCATCTCAGCTAGTTGCAAAGCCGAGGTGTCACATCCTGGCGCGACGGCTAAATAGCCAAATCAAAAATTCAGTGCACACGTTGGCAATCGCGGGCAATTCACCACCATGTCCGCTTCCAGCAAATGGCAAGGCGGGTCATCGCGTCCGATTTCGCGGCGCTAGCCGCCCGCTCCGCTCCCCACGGGCCATGGAAAGCGCCCGGCCCGTCGATGCGTTCGAAGCCGTGCGCGCCGAAGAAATCGCGTTGCGCCTGGATCAGGTTCGAGGTGCCGCGGCCCTGGCGATAGCTGAACCCGCTGACAGCCGTCCAGATCCACCGCGCTACGCAATCAGTATCGAACAGAAGTGGGAAGTTGAACGCTGATATCGGGCGTTCGGTTCAGCTCATACCCGTGAATCCTGGCTTCGTTTTCCCGATATCACGGTGATCAGGCGCTGGCACTCCGAGTGGGCGAGGACCAACCTTCCGGTTGTGCGGGCAATGCCTATCGGCCGCGCTCGGCGCGCCACGTTTTGAACCTTTCGGCGTGTTCGTCTCGTGTGCAGGGATAGAGCCCGATTACAGAAACGCCCCCCTTAACCTGTTCGACCACGAAATCCTCGTAGATCGTCATCTCCGCCGCCTCATCCGCCACCTCGCCGGCGATTTCCCGGGGAATGACGATGACGCTATCATCGTCTCCGACCACGATATCTCCGGGGAACACGGCCACGTCACCGCAACCGATCGGCACGTTCAGGTCCAATGCCTCGTGCAAAGTGAGATTGGTCGGGCTGGACGGACGCGTATGGTAGGCCGGGATATCGAGTTCGCCGATCACCGCGGCGTCGCGGAACCCGCCGTCGGTAACGACGCCGGCGACCCCGCGCACCATCAAACGAGTCACCAGGATGTCGCCCGCGGACGCCGCGCGGGGATCCTTGCGGCTGTCCATGACGAGCACGTGGCCCGCCGGGCAGGTTTCGACGGCGACACGTTGCGGATGATCCGGCTTGCGGAATTCAGTGAGTTGGTTACGGTCTTCGCGCGCGGGGATGTAGCGCAGTGTGAAGGCCGGCCCGACCATATTGCGGCCTTTTCGCTGCAACGGGCCCACGCCCTGGATTACCTGGTTGCGCAGGCCGCGCTTGAACAGCGCTGTCGCCAGGGTGGCGACGGACACGCCTATCAGTTTTTCGCGCAGGTTCTCGTCCATGTTCGCTTCCTCATTTCAGGTGCTGGCACTGCAAGCTCTTCGGCGGCTCTCCCGTTGTCGGCGCGGGAGGCAATTCGCAACTCATTCGCGATTTCCCGCCGCAAGGCGGTTCGCGACCAAAAAGGCGTCGAGCCTCGCCTGCTGCGCCGAAGTGAGCGGCCAGGCCGAGGGCGGGCGCGTAGGTCCGCAGCCAAGGCCCTGCGCGATCAGCGCCGCTTTTACGCCGGTCACGTTGGCGCCGCCCATCTCCTGCGCGCGGATTTCCTCGAAGACTCGCATTCCATCGATAAGCGCGTTCGCCTTCTCGAATTCGCCGGCCTCAAGTGCGGCATGGATCGCGACCGACCGTTCGGGCCAGACGTTTATCAGCCCGGAGGTGAACCCTCGTGCGCCAACGGCATAGAAGACCGGCGCCCAGACCTCGGCCAGACCTCCAACCCAGACGATCGACGGATCGCAGGCAGCCCGCGCTTCCGCCAGGCGAAGCGGATTAGGCGTCGCCCATTTCACCCCCTTGACGCCTGGAAGGCCGCAAAGCTCGGCGATGGCGCGCGTACCGATCGCATCGTTGCGCAAATAAAGCATCATTGGCAGGCCGCCCGACGCTTCGCATACCGCGTTCAGGTAATCGATCAGTCCGCGCGGCGCGACGAAGGCGTCGGGCGGCTGGTGCACCATCAGCGCCGTGGCTCCGGCCTCGGCGGAGAACCTCGCCAGCTTCTGCGCGTCGCGGATGCCCCGCCCGACGCCCGCGAGCACCGGCGCGCGGCCGGCTATCATCGAGACGACTTCGCGCGCCATCGTCACCGCCTCATCGATGGTTAGCGCATAGAACTCGCCGGTGTTGCCGTTGACCACCGGCATGTGCACGCCGGCGTCCAGTGCCCTGTCCAGGATCGGGGAAAGCCGTTCGGGCGCGATCTCGCCGTGTTCGTCGTAAGGCGTAACCAGAATGCCCGATATGCCGGTCAGCGCCTGGTCGAGGGAAAGTGTCATGCCTGGCCTTTCAAAAGATGTCCGGTTCGCCGGCCGAAGCGCCGAAATCGCGTTCGAGGAAATCGAAGTCACAGCCCTTGTCGGCCTGTGTCACATGGCGCGAGAACATCCAGCCCCAGCCGCGTTCGAAATGCGGCGCGGGGGGTGACCAGTCGGCCCGGCGGCGCGCCAGTTCGTCGTCCGCCACCAGCATGTCCAGCCGCCGGTTCGGCAAATCCAGCCGCACGAAGTCGCCTGTCCGCAGCAGCGCAAGCGGCCCGCCGATGTAGGCCTCCGGCGCGACATGAAGCACGCACGCCCCGTAGGAGGTTCCCGACATCCGCGCATCGGAGATGCGCAGCATGTCGCGATGACCTTTTCTGATCAACGCCTTGGGGATCGGAAGCATGCCCCATTCGGGAAACCCCGGTCCGCCGAGCGGGCCGGCGTTGCGCAGCACCAGCACGTGGTCCGGTGTGACGTCGAGATTTTCGTCTTCGACCGCCGCCTTCATCTCGGGATAGCTGTCGAAAACCAGCGCAGGCCCTTCATGGACATGGAAGCGCGGGTCGCAGGCGGCCGGCTTGATGATGGCGCCATCGGGGCAGAGATTGCCGCGCAGCACGGCGAGCGACCCTTCCGAATAGACCGGGTTGGACAGCGGGCGGATCACGTCGTCGTTCCAAACCCGCGCACCCTCGAGCGTTTCGCCGAGTGATTTGCCGGTGACCGTTAGCGTCGAAAGGTCGAGCCGCCCGCTTAATTGAGCCATCAGCGCACGCAGGCCGCCGGCGTAGTAAAAATCCTCCATCAGGTAGTCCTTGCCGGCAGGGCGGACGTTGGCGATCAGCGGGGTGGCGCGGCCGAGTGCGTCGAGATCGTCGAGAGTCAGCGGCACGCCCGCGCGGCGCGCCATCACGATGAGGTGAACCACGGCGTTCGTCGAACAGCCGGTGGCCATCGCCACAATTGCCGCGTTCCTGACGGCCGCCGCGGTGACGACTTTTTCGGGTGTGAGGTGGTCCCAAACCATCTCGACGATGCGCCGTCCGCAGGCTGCCGACATGCGCTGGTGGTCCGAATCGACGGCCGGTATCGAGGAAGCGCCCGGCAGCGACAGCCCCAGCGCTTCCGTGATCGCCGTCATCGTCGAGGCCGTGCCCATCGTCATGCAGACGCCGGCCGACCGCGCGATGCCGCCCTGGATACCCGTCCACTCGTCATCCGAAATCTTGCCCGCACGCCTCTCATCCCAGAATTTCCAGGCATCCGAACCGGAGCCCAGCGTCTTGCCGGCATAATTGCCGCGCAGCATCGGACCGGCGGGAAGGAAGATCATCGGCACGCCGGCGCTGAGCGCGCCCATAACCAGCCCCGGCGTGGTCTTGTCGCACCCGCCCATCAGCACCACGCCGTCGAGCGGATGCGAGCGGATCATTTCCTCTGTCTCCATCGCCAGCATGTTGCGGTAAAGCATCGAGGTGGGCTTGGTGAAGCTCTCGTCCACAGAGAGCGCCGGCAATTCCACGGCGAAACCGCCGGCCTGGGCGACACCTCGCTTCACGTCCTGCGCGCGTTCGCGAAAATGCGCATGGCAAGAGTTCAGCTCGGACCATGTGTTGAGAACCCCGATCAGCGGCCTGTCGCGAAAATCCTCCTCGGAATAGCCGAGCTGCATCAGCCGCGACCGATGGCCGAAGCTGCGCAGATCGTCCGGCGCAAACCAGCGTGCTGACCGCAGCGACGCCGGTGTTCTGCGCTTGTCGTTGGGCATGGCATCCTCCACACGTATCGGTGGATGTATGCGGTAACATTCACGTTTGTCAATTTGGCACGCGGCCGAAAATAGAATTACGGCTGCAAATGCCGGTGTTGTTGACAGAAACACTCGTTTTCGTGCATGAAGATGTATGCGCTAACATAGACGCGCATGGGAGAGGGTTGTGTGGCAGCGGGAGACTGCCGCGCGACCCTGAGATCGCGCCGCGGTTCCGCGGCCCAGGGAGGACATCATGAAACTAACCCGCAGATCACTTCTCGCAACAGGCGCCGGGGCCGCTGTCGTGCTAGCCACTCCGTTCGTCGCGCGAGCGCAGAGCTTGCCGCGCAACATCCGCATGGTCATAGGTTCGACTTCGACGGGCGGCGACACCTACCAGAACTCGTCGATCGTCGCCGAAGCGCTGGCCCAGAAGCTGGGCGTGAACATGCGCGTTGACCCGGTGGGCACCAATGAGGCGCTGAATGCGACCGGCCGCGATTCCCGCGGCACGACGATCATGCTGCACCACGACCAGATCTATCTCTCCTATCTCTACGGGGTGCCGGGCGTCCCCGATGCTTTCGCCGATTTCGCAATCGGGCCGACGGTGGCGATCAACCCCGGCGACTGCTTCCTCGTCCCCAAGAAGTCCCGTTATCAGTCGATGGATGACATCTTCGCAGCGGCCGCAAAAGGCGAGAAAGTTCGCGTCGCCATCCAGCCGGGCGGCGTCTCGGAGATCGGCTTCACCGGCATGCGCAATGCTGCTCGGGTGCGAAATCCGGGATCGGAAGCCAACATCGTGGCGGTCAACACCGGCTCGCAGGCCGACAAGAACCAGGCGATGTGGGACGATTTGGCCGACGTGATCAACGGTTCGATCCAAGCCAACGAGCAGTTCACGCAACTGCCGGAGGATGACCGCACTGCGATGCGCTTCGTCTGGATTACCGCGCGTCCCGAGACGCTGGCGCAGGCGCCTGAGTCGGGGATGGGTGGAACGAGCCGGGAAGAGATGCTCAAATTCGCCAGCCCCCAGACCAGCGTCACGCTCGACGGCAGCAAGGATTTCACCTTCGACAAGGAGTTTTTCCTGGTGTTCAATAGGGAGATGGACGCCGCCATGGCGGCCGAGATCGACGCCGCGCTGAAGGAAATCTACGCCGCCGGCGAGATCCAGAAGCGGCAGGCCAAGGCCTTTTTCATCCCCAACTACCTGCCGCAGGCCGAGGCGAAGGCGCATCTGACGTCCAAACGGGATACGGTGGCCTCGATCATCGAGAAGCTGAAGGGCTAGAGCATCGTGCCGAAAAGTGGATGCCGGTTTTCGGCGAAAACGATGCGAAAACAAAAAGCTGGAGCGAGCCGCCAATCGAGCGGCTTGCTCTTGGGGTAAGCCTTTCGTGCGGCCTGCAAGCAGGCCGGACGCAGGTCACGCATGGAGGAACACACGGCAGATGGGCGATTTCACGCGCGTCACGATCGATTTCCAGACATCGCACCTGGTATTTCCGACACTGATCGGCGGCATTCTGCTCGCCTTGGGGATTGCCATTCTCGTCACGCACCGGCAGGCGATCGCCGGCGCCGGCCGGTACTGGTCGCAGACCCTGGCGGCGATGGACAAGCCGCGCTTCTTCGGGACGATTGTTGTGACGCTGGTTTACTTCCTGCTGATGGTCCCTGTCGGCGACATCTGGCCCAACACGGGCATGGGCTTCCTCATCTGCTCGATCCCGTTCGTGGCGCTTTCCGGGCTGCTCTACCTGCAGGAGCGGACGAAATCCGCGGTGACGGCGCTAGCCGTCGTCGCGGTCGCCGCGCCCTTGCTGGTGTGGTGGGTGTTCGCGCACGTCTTCTTCCTGACGCTGCCCTGACCGGGAGAACCCAATGGAACTGTTCGGTTTCGTCACGCCTCTGTTCGTTCTGCTGATCGCCGGCGGAACGGCGATCGGCATCGTATTCGGCGTCATTCCCGGCCTGACGGCGACGATGGCGGTGGCCGTCTGCCTGCCACTGACCTACTCGCTCGGGCTCGAGAACGGCCTCGCTCTGTTGATCGGTCTCTATGTCGGCGGCATCTCGGGCGGGGTGGTGCCGGCGATCCTCATCGGCATACCCGGCACGCCGTCGTCGGTCGCGACCACGTTCGACGGCTTTCAGATGGCCCGCCAGGGTAAGGGCGAGCAGGCGATGCGCATCGCCATCATCGGCTCGCTGATCGGCGGCCTGATCTCGCTCGCCGCGCTCTACCTGTTCACGCCGTGGCTGGCCGATTTCGCGATCCGCTTCTCCTACGTCGAAAAGTTCCTGATCATCCTGTTCGCGCTGACGGTGATGGGCGCGCTGTCGAGCGACATGCTGCTGGGCATCTTCTCTGGCTTCCTGGGCATCTTCGTCAGCCTCGTCGGGGTCTATGACGTGACCGACGGCGGCAACGGCCATTTCCGGTTGATCCCGCCCGGCATGGAGGACATTCTCTACGGCGGCTTCGCGCTGCTGCCGGTGCTGATCGCGCTGTTCGGGTTAACGACGGTGCTGGAAGAGGCCGAGATCGGCATGCCGAAGGGGCCTTCGGTCAAGGAACTGGAGTCGGGCGGCAGGTCGAAGTTCTCATGGTCGATATTTCGGGGCCAGACGCTCAATCTTATCCGCTCGTCGGGCATCGGCACCTTCGTCGGAATCCTGCCGGGGATCGGCGGGTCGGCAGCGTCGATCCTCGCCTACACGGCGGCGAAGACGAGTTCGTCGCATCCGGAAACTTTCGGCAAAGGCGAGCCCGCAGGCGTCATCGCTTCGGAGACGAGCAACAACGCGCTGACAGGCGGGGCGCTGGTGCCGCTGCTGTCGCTCGGCATTCCCGGCGATTCGACCACTGCCCTTCTGATCGGCGCCTTCGCGCTTCAGGGTATCCAGGTCGGGCCGCTGTTCATAGGCCAGCATCCCAACACCTGGAACTCGATGATCATCGCGATGCTGCTCGCCAACCTGGTCACCTTCGTGATGATGTACTACGCGATCCGCTGGTTTTCTCTGGCGGTGGCGATCCCGAAAGCGATCCTCTATCCGGTCATCCTGATGATGTGCGTCATCGGCGCCTACACGATCAATTACGGCATCATGTTCGACGTCTGGACGCTGCTCTTCTTCGGCGTGCTGGGCTGGATCGGCGTCAAGCTGGGGCTCGAGGTCGCGCCATTCATCATCGGCTTCATTCTTGGGCCATCGGCCGAAATTTACTTCGTCAAGAGCCTGGAATCGTTCGGCGATTTCACGATCTTCTTCACCAAGAGCTGGATTGCCGCTTTCCTGTGGCTGCTGATCGCAGCGTCGATCGCGGTTTCGGTTGTCATTGGCCGGCGCCGGCGCGCGGAAAAACACGCCGCCGGCTGAAGCTTGCCTTCCGGACCGGCCGAAGGAATAAGTCGTACATGGCTGTGGAGGAAACTTCGACTCGCACCAGGCGCAGACGCCCGTCAGGGGCGGTGACCATGCAGACGGTTGGCCGTATGGCCGGCGTCTCGCAGGTCACCGTTTCGCGCGCGCTTTCGGAACCGTCGAGGGTCACCCCCGAGACGCTCCGGCGTATCCACGAGGCGATCCGCATCACCGGCTTCGTGCCAAACGCCCTCGCCGGCGCGCTTGCGTCCCAAAGGAGCATGCTGGTATCGGCGCTTGTGCCGTCCATCACCAACATCGTCTATGCCTCGATGATCGCCTCGTTCAACGAACGCATGCGCGCGCGCGGCTACCAGATCCTGTTGTCGGAGACAGGTTTCGATCCCGGCGACGAGGAGGCGTTCATCGCCACCCACCTTTCGCGCCGGCCCGACGCGGTGCTGCTCACGGGCATTCACCACTCCGCCCAGGCGCGGCGTATGCTGCTGGCGGCCGGCATACCGGTCGTCGAGGTCTGGGATATCAGCACGACGCCGATCGACATCTGCGTCGGCTTCTCGCATGTCGAGGCCGGCCGCGCGGCGGCCGACTTCGCCATCGAGGCGGGGTATCGGCGCGCGGCCTGCGTGTCGGCCGGCGACGAGCGGGCGCGCCGGCGCCAGCAGGCGTTCTCGGCGCGTTTCGAGCGCAGCGCCGGTCATGCGGCCCTGAATGCGGCCTTTGACGCGCCGGCGACGCTGGCCAACGGCCGCGCCGGGCTTTCGCGCCTGCTGCGGGAAGGTTTTTCGGGCGGGGTGGTATTCTGCAGTTCCGACCTGCTTGCGCACGGCGTTCTGATCGAGGCGCATGCCCGAGGCCTCTCGGTCCCCGGCGATGTCGCGGTGGTCGGCTTCGGAGATCAGGACTATGCTGCCGCGGTGGAGCCCGCGCTGACCACCATACGCGTCGATCGTGAAGCGCTCGGCGCAGCCGCCGCCGAGACCATATTGTCGCGCTTCCGCGGCGAGGATCAGCCGGAAAACGTTATCGACATCGGGTTCAGGATCATCCGGCGAGCATCAGCCTGAGCACGTTTCGATCGCCCCGTGGATCTTGGGAAGCGATGTCAGGTTCCGCGAATCAGTTGTAACGACGACTTCTCGCGGGACCACGACCTCTAGCTGGTCGCGCACAATATCTGCTTTCAGGGCGCGGCAAGGTGATTCTTACGACCGCATGCGGCGCGAAGCAGACCCGCCTTTGTGCACGCCGTTCTACGCTGTAGTCTCTCCCCTTTTGGAAAGTCTTTACTTCATAGAGGACGTGGGCGCAGATCGGAGTTGCCCGAGATGGAGAATGCCAGCTCGGCGAGAAGTAAGACTGGGATACGAAAACAATCATACCACGGCGAAAATCGCCGTCGAGCGCTCAACAACCTTCGTTCGCGGACCGGGTCACACTTTCTCCAGGACGAAATCAAATTCCGCCTTCCATTTTACGTCGCCATCCTGAACCGGAACAAAATCGACGATAAGGGAGTCCTTCACACCGAACACGGCATCGGACTCGATATAGCGGTCGCCCGCGACGAAGATATGCGTGCAAATGCGATCATACCCAGGAGCGCCGCATAGGAAATGCATGTGCGCCGGCCTGTAAGGATGGCGCCCTAGCTTCTCCAACATCTGGCCAACGGGTCCATCGTCGGGGATCGGATAGGAGACAGGCTTGATGCCGCGGAAGAAGTAGCGACCATCCGCTCCCCTTCGAAAGATGCCACGATTGTTAAAGGGTGGTTGGATGTCCGGTTGCTGGACGTCGTAAAACCCCTCTTCATTGTCAGACCATACATCGATGAAAGCGTCGGCAATGGGCTTTCCGTTCAGGTCGAGAACGCGCCCTTCATACAAACAAAGCTCCCCCAGACCATCTAGGTTGATGCTGTCGCCCATCTGCCTTTCTGGCGCGCCATCAACATGGAATGGGCCGTATACAGTGCTCTCCGTCGCACCGCTCGGCCTCCGGTGATTGATTGCGTCAACCAGCATTGAAACCCCGAGGACATCGGATAGCAGGATGAACTCCTGCCGTGATTGACTGCAAATCTGGCCGGTTCGCGTGAGGAATTCGATGGCGACGCCCCATTCCTGTTCCGTTGGTTCGACGTCTTTGATGAAGGCATGCAGATGCGCAACGAGGGACCCCATAACCTGGCGCAGGCGCGGGTTGGTGTTGTTGCCCATACGCGCGTTGACCGTTTCGGCTGAGTTGTGTTCGTTTAGATACTTCGCCATGTTTCACTCTTCCCATTTGCGCGCTTGCTCGTGGTCCACCAAGTCAGACAGTTCCCCCCAATGATGCCTCCAACTGCGCAAGCTCTTGTCCGCCTGCCATCAAATTTTGCAGCTCCTCGGCACTGATATGACCGCGGTCCGCTGTCCCCAGGGTCTTGCCCCGATTGAGAACCGTGAAGCGGTCACCGACTGCCAGCGCGTGCCGGACATTATGCGTGATGAACACGACACCGATGCCCTTTTTTCGGACATGGTCGATGGTCGTGAGGACATTGGCCGTCTGCCGGACCCCAAGGGCTGATGTGGGCTCGTCCAATATGAGAACCTTCGCACCGAAGTAGACCGCGCGCGCGATGGCAACAGTTTGGCGCTCGCCGCCCGAAAGGGTCCCCACTGCCTGGCTGGGCTCGCGCAGGTTGATGCCCATGTGCCGCATTTCCTGCATGGTGATGGCGTCGGCCGTCTCGAGATCGAAACGTCGGAAAGGCCTGATACCCTTCTGGGGCTCTCTGCCCATCCAGAAGTTTCGCGCAACGCTCATCAGAGGGATCATCGCGAGGTCCTGATAGACCGTTGCGATGCCCGCCGCCATTGCGTCTCGAGGAGTGGTGAAGTGGGCGGCTTGCCCACCGACTCTTATCTCCCCTTGGGAAGGCACATGCACGCCAGACATAGTTTTGATCAAAGTCGACTTGCCTGCGCCGTTGTCGCCAAGGAGGCAATGGCACTCGCCGGCCTGCACGTCGAAAGACACTCCAGACAAGGCTATGATGTGACCAAACTGCTTGCGAATGTCGACCATTTCGAGGATCCGGGCAGCCATCACTTCTCTCCCGTGATCATGCGGCGGATGTAGGTATTGGCTAGGACTGCAGCGAGCAGAATGCTCCCTAGGAACACTCGGAAAAGCGAGCTTTCCACGTTGGTGAAAAACAGTCCTTGCTGGACGACACCGAAGATAATCGCGCCCAGCGCGGCGCCGACCACAGAGCCGTAACCACCGGTTAGAAGTGCTCCGCCGATCACCACGCAGATGATGGCCTCGAACTCCTTCATTATTCCCCGGTCGGAGGCTGCCGACCTGAACTCGATGACTTGCTCGATGCCGAGGAACGCGGCGCAAAGGGCCGCAACCATGAACATAAGTATCTTCACGCGGGCAACCGGAACACCGACGTATCGGGCAGCTTCCGGATCACCGCCCGCAGCAAAAATCCAGTTTCCGAAGCGGGTCCGGGTGAGAACCCATTGTCCGACAAGCACGAAAACAATCGCCCAAACTATCAACATGGGTATGCCGCTCACGACCGGCTGCCCCATGCGGGTGCCCTTGGTGAAGGTTGCGATAACGCCTTGCTGACCAAGCCACTGGAATAAGCCTGTGAAAGCCTCACCGCCGAACAGCCAGGCGATCGGATCTCCCGCCGCGACTTCACCAACGCCCGAGACAACGGGCTGACGGTTGAATGTGATGGCACTCCAGATCGTGGCGCCACGAAGAATGAAAAGAAACGCGAGAGTGACGATGAACGAGGGCAAGCCGGTGCGGATGACAAGCCAGCCGTTGATCATGCCTAGGCATGCGCAGAGCATCATCGTCACCAGGATCCCTGCCCATACAGGAATGCCGAGCTTCATGACGAGAAGCGCAAACACCATGCCAGAGAAGCCGACCATAGAGCCTAGCGAAAGATCGAATTCACCCGCAATCATCAAAAGGCATACACCGACCGCAAGCACGACGAACTGAGCCGAAACCGTGCTCCAATTCATCACTCCCTCGAGGGCGAACATTTGCGTGCCGCCAGCAAGGACCAGGAAGAAGACGAAAACTGCGATCGTGCCGCTGATGGCCCCGAGCTCCGGCCGGATAAGCGCCTTGTGGAGGCGATGCAGCTCTTTTACGCGTTCGTCTTTAGGGAGCGTGGGCCGTCGGGCCTCGTTGGTCTGCACGTTCGTCATGATCTCCAACTCCTGCCGTAAGGCTGCGGCGGAGGCGCATGGCCTCCGCCGTATTCGATGGTGATTGCCTTAGCGGTATTGCCCAGCCAGGGATTCAACCAACTTGATGTTGTCCTTGGTGACGAAGCCAGGCCCGGAGAGGACCGAGTTCGCCGGGACGACGCCGTAACGGAGGTAGTTGGTCAGAGTGATCACCGGCAGGTACCCTTGCAGGAAGGGCTGCTGGTCAATGGCGAAGTTGATGACGCCATCCTTGATCGCCTTGGAGATGTCGGGGTTCAGGTCGAAAGTCGCGAAGAAAATGCTGCCCGCCATTCCGTTGTCCTTCAGAGCCCGGATGGTCGGTATCGCGGTCATCGGGCCAAGCGTGAGGACGGCGCCGGTATTGGGATTGGCTGAGAGATAGGCCTTCACCCGGTTGGCGATCTCCGTCGCGTCCGTGCCGGAGTCAATCATCTGCTTGCCGAGCTCGACGCCCAAACCCTTAGCGAAGCCCTGGCAGCGCTGCTCGCCGGCAACATTTGGAAAGAGGCTGTTCACGCAGAGGAACGATTTGATGCCCGCGGCCTTGGCGCGTTCTCCGGCGCCTTCGCCTGCGTCGAACTCCGGCTGCCCGACGTGCAGAAGTGCTCCGAGCTTGTTCGACTGCTCCGCCGTTCCGGTGTTCATTGTCACCACCGGAATGCCCTTGGCGACTGCATCAGCAATCGGGCCACCGACGAGGTCGGCGTCTGGGATCGTTACGATGATGCCGCTCGGCGCTTCAGCAGTGGTCTGCTGGATGATGCGAACCATGTCGGCAAGATCGCCGGTCGGCGGGTTGCGGAACGTAACCTCCGCTCCAAGCTCCTTCGCCGCCAAGCTGGCGCCGTTCTTCACGGTATTCCAGAAGGTCTCGCTATCGGGGGAATGCTCGATGAGAACGTATTTCTCGCCATCCGCATGAGCCGATACGTTCCAACCGACGGTGGCGGCAACGGTGAATACGGCCGAAAGCAGTGCGTTCTTGAATGAAGATTTCATTGGATCCTCCCTGGTGGAAACTTGCTGTCGCTCTGCCCAAACGGTGACGTGAAGCGACCTCCCCGCTGTCCGGGCCAGCTCGGCTGCCTTCGGTCCAACGTGCCTTCATTTATGCAGCTAGCGGCAATCGGGATAAACGGGGCTATCAAGGAAACAGTCTTGCACTACCTGCAAAAAGCTCTCGGCGCGCAATCGAAGACCACGTATTTGTGCGCGAGCTGTGAAGAACGCGAGTTGCGCGAGAAGGTCGCGCCGAGCACGACCGCGATCGACGGCTTGCATCGTTGCTATGAATGTGAGCTCGACAAAGCGCCTAGTGCAGTTACAGACTCGCTTTAGATCAGGCGTTAAGATCTACGAGGATCTTCATTTTCGTGCCACCTGGGTCTAGCAGTGGTTCGAACCCTTTTTCGACGAGTTGATCGAGGGAGATGACCGCGTCAACGAGCTGATCGACCGGCAGCCGCCCGCTTTCTATCATCGAGAACACTCTTGGCCAGAGGGAGGTCGGGTAGCAAAGCGAGCCTTGCAGCCGGATATCGCGCACAATGAGGTCGAAAGGCGAGATCTCCACCTTGCTGTTTGTGAGGCCGATCAACACCACTGTGCCCTGCGGTCGGACCGCCGATAGACAGTCTGAGATTGCGCGCGGATTCCCAGCGCATTCAATGGCGGCGTCGCAGCCGAGACCTTCGAACGTTTCTCTGGTGATCGACGACGCGAGAGAGGATTGCGTCGGGTCGATCGTCGTTACCGGAACGCCGAGGTTCTCGATGCGGCGGCGCCTTGCGGCATTTGGTTCACTCAGGAAGATCCTCGCTGCTCCGGCGGCGTGGGCCGCCAGAGCCGTCAGTGCTCCGATGGGCCCGCCACCGGTGATCAGAACCGATCCGCCGGGCACCAGTCCACTGCGATCAATCGCGGTCACCGCTACAGCGGCGGGTTCGACCAAGGCACCCTGGCGAAACGTCAAATTGTCGGGCATTTTCACGGTGGCATAGCCCTTCATCACCGCATATTGCGCGAAACCGCCCCAGGGCCAGGTCAGCCCGGTGGCTGCCCCGCGCGTTCCCAGGAAATGCAATCCGCGAACGCCAAAATAGCCATCAAGCGGCCCCATGTGAGGCTGAATGGAGACGCGGTCGCCAGGTTTCAGATGCGTGATTTTATTGCCTACCTTCTCGACGACCGCGCTGAACTCGTGCCCCAGGATTTGCGGGATAGAGGCGCCGGAGAAAGCGTTCGGCTGAGCCGAATAAATATCGGACCCGCAGCGAACTCATGAAGGTCGGTCCCGCAAATTCCGCAGAGCTGGTTCCGAACGAGAACCTCGTCGGGAGCCAGCTCCGATGGCAATTCTACTTCCTCGACGCGAACATCCCCCTTCGCGTGAAACCGAGCTGCTTTCATATCAGACTATCCTTCACTGAGTTCGCCGAGGTGCGGAGCCTTCGTTCAAGTAATTTGGCTGCGCGTGGAACGCTCCCGGCTACACCCGTCAAACAATTGACCGGATCGATCCTCCATCGACGCCCCAGACTGCCGAAGTCACGAAGCTTGCAAGGTCGGAAGCGAGGAACACGAGGACGTTGGCGACCTCGTCGGGATCGCCTAGCCGCTGGAGCGGCAGCTGGCGAAGCTTCATCTCATGCTCCACGGCGGCTTGCGGCTCCATCTTGTGATGCTTGCCCATTGTCTCGGCGAACCCGCCTGGCTTCGTCCAGAACGGCGTCCAGATGGGACCTGGCGCCACTGCGTTGACGCGGATCTTGGGGCCTTCCGCGCGAGCAAGCGCTTTGGTCAGTGAAAGCACCGCGGCCTTCGACACCGAATAATCGATCGGCACCGGTTCGGGTTGGCGGGCTAGATCGGATGCGTTGTTGACGATCACACCACCCTTTTCCCGAAGAATTGGCAATACTTTGCGAATGGCGCGGACGTAGCTCATGAAATTCAGGGCTAGAGTGGCATCCCAAGCGGCATCATCGACGTCGTCGAAGGAGCGGATCGCCCCCGACCCGACATTGTTCACCAGAATATCGATGCGGCTGCCAAAGGCGGCGAGCAACTTGTCCATGCCGTCGGATACGCCGCGCGCGGTCGAAAGGTCTCCTGCCGCTGTATGCACCGTGACCCCGAGAGCCTTGGCTGCCTCGGCTACCTTCTGCATTTCGGCCTCATCAATATCCAGGATGCCGACGTGCGCACCCTCCTTCGCGAACGCCATGGCCGTGGACCGACCAATTCCGTTCGCACCACCAGTGATAAAGGCAACTTTACCCTTGAGACCAGTTTCCATTGCTCTTCCTCCCTATGGGCCGCTCAGACTGAAGCCCCTTCGGCTCCCGTGCGAAAATCAAAGCCAGCAGTCAGGCCACCGTCTGCGACCAGGTCTGCACCCAAGATTGCGTGGGCGCCATCAGACAGCAGGAACAGCGCTGCCCGAGCGACTTCGACCGCCTCCAGAATCTTCCCCTCCGGCTGCCTGATCGAGCGGGTCGCCAGGAATTTGTCGCCATCGGTGGCGGATTCCAGGTGGCGCTTGAACAGTCCAGCCATCATAGGACCGGGGCTGAGAACATTGATGCGAACGCCGGCGCGGGCATGGTCCAGAGCTGCAGTTCGAGCAAGTTGCCTTACCGCAGCTTTGGTTGCGTTGTAGACAGCCAATTGCTGCTCGGCCAATCCCGCATTTACCGATGCCACCGCCACGACTGAGCCCCCTCTCTTCTCCATCAGCGGGATCAACGTGGCCATTGCAAGCGCAGTGCCCGTGACGTTAACGTCCATTGCACGCGCGATAATCTCTGGGGTTGTGTTCGGCACGAGACCCGTGTCCAGGATCGCTGCCGAGGTAACCAGACCCAACCTCCCGGAGCCGACGGAATTGATGGCGTCTTGCACCTTTGCCCAGGTGGCCTGGTCGGAAACTGAACCCGTAACCTGGGCGTAGCCTTCACGTTGCGACAATGCGGACGATGTCAGATCCACTCCGACGACCTGCGACCCACAATCCAGCAGCAAAGTCGCGATCTCACTTCCAAGGCCGGACCCGGTGCCAGTAATGACGACTACGTCGGGCAATCCGAAAGTGACCGTTGGCATTGGGTGTCCTCCAATCTTGAAACGGCGATCGAGTAGGCTAAGCGTCCAGGCCTGTCCGACGGCGGTATGCGATTACACAGCGCTTGACAGCGCGCGCCCAGACGACGAGGCGACTGCTTCTACGTCCTGGACGTAGTCAACTTGGTGCCTCGCGATGCGCATACCCTCCAACTCATCTCGGACTTTCAAATGAGCTGGGTGGGTGGCGTATGCATCGAGTGCTTCCTTGGTGCTGAACTCGGAATATAGGACCACATCGCAGGCGTAGGATACCCGGCTGAAATCCACACCGATTTCCAGGTGGAGCAGCCCGGGAATGAGGCCCCTGAGGCCCTCGAACCTCGACTTTATTGCAGCGGCAGCCTGATCTTTCTCGGTCTCGCTTACGCCGGCAACGTTCCACATGACGATGTGCTTTATACAGTCGCCAACAGTTCGGTTTTCAATGCTGGGGAGACCCATCCGATCCTCTCAGGCGTGTGACAACTGATTATCATCAGCAGGAATTGCATTTGCCGTAGAGACGATAAAGACTGCCAACGAGAAAATACTTTCCCGCTGGGGGCAAAAATGGATCGCTGGACCGAATTGGACGTGTTCGTAAGGATCGCGGAGGAAGCGAGCCTAACTCGAGCAGGAGATACGCTCGGAATGTCTATTTCGAGCGTAAGCCGCTACCTAATGAACTTGGAGACACGCCTTGGCGTTCGCCTGGTGCAGCGATCCACCCGCCGACTGAGTCTCACTAGCGAAGGTGAGCAGTTCTACGGGCAGGCACGGGAAATCATGCACAGCCTTCTGGACGCCGAAGCAAACGTGTCAGCAAAAGCGGCTAGCCCGAACGGTCGACTGCGGGTCGGAGCCTCTCTTTCATTTTCCCTGCTGCATCTGATGCCTGTCGTGCAACAGTTTCGCGATCGATACCCCAACGTCATTATCGATATCGTGTCCTCAAACCGATACTATGACATCGTCGAGAATGGCCTCGATCTCGCAATCAGAACACGCCGTGTCGAAGCGGACAGTTCCATTACAATCAGGCGCCTTGCCGAGACGCGGCGTCTTTTGGCTGCGTCTCCAGCCTACTTGGAGCATCGCGGCACTCCCCGCCATCCCAGTGATTTGGCCCAGCACGATCTCATTCTCTACACACTCGCCGATAGCTGGAACCAATTCAATTTCCGCAAGGGCGATGACCAGGTAAGGATCGACGTGGACGGCATCATCAATGCAAATGATGGCCAGTTGATCTGTGTGGCTGCGCGAAACGGCTTGGGGATTCTGGCCCAGCCAGCCTACATCATACAGGCCGATCTTGACGCCGGGCGACTCGTCAGGGTTCTGGATGATTGGGACTTGCCCCGCCTTACCATGAACATTGCGTTTCCTACGAAGGTCATGCTTCCAACACGAACCCGCTTGTTCATAGATTTCCTGGTCGAACGCTTTCGCGCCGGCGAATACGAAAGAATTTGGACGAGTTAAGCGATCTCGGCGCGCGGGATCGCACGAACGACCAGCATTGGGGGCAACTGCCTATGCCCTCTCCAGTGCCACCGCGATTCCCTGTCCGACACCGACGCACATGGTAGCGAGTGCGCGCCTGCCGCCCGACAGCGACATTTCGATTGCGGCCGTGCCGGCAATGCGGGCGCCCGACATGCCCAAGGGGTGACCGAGTGCGATCGCACCGCCATTGCGGTTAACCCGATCATCATTCGGAGCTATCCCCAGTTCGCGAAGGGTAGCCAAGCCTTGCGAGGCGAAAGCCTCGTTGAGTTCGATGACGTCGAAATCGTCCGCTACCAAGCCCAGCCGGCTCATCAACTTCTGAGATGCGGGTGCCGGCCCGATGCCCATAATCCGCGGCAAAACGCCTGCGGTAGCGCCGGCGACGATGCGAGCAATCGGCGTCAAACCATTCTTCTTGGCGGCAGTCTCGGTTGCGACGATCAAGGCCGCGGCGCCGTCGTTTACTCCTGAAGAGTTGCCAGCTGTCACGCTGCCACCGTCGAAGAGGGGCTTCAGCTTGGAAAGGGTTTCGAAGGTCGTGGCACGAGGGTGTTCGTCACGGTCGACGATCAGGGGATCGCCCTTACGCTGAGAAACGACAACAGGTGTGATTTCACGTGCCAGGCGCCCGTTCGACTGAGCGTTTGCCGCCTTGTTCTGAGAAGCGAGCGCAAACAGGTCTTGATCCTCCCGACTGACCCCGAAATCGTCCGCAACGTTCTGGCCAGTCTGCGGCATCGAATCGACACCGTAGCGCGCCGCCATCGCTGGATTGACGAAGCGCCAACCGATAGTCGTGTCGTGGACCTCTGCATGCCGAGAGAATGCCGTTTCTGCTTTGGGCAATACGAAGGGCGCCCGCGACATGGATTCCACGCCCCCTGCGATCACAAGGTCAGCTTCACCCGCCTTGATAGCACGGGCCGCGGTAATCACAGCATCCATGCCTGAGCCGCAGAGGCGGTTCATCGTCGTTCCGGGCACTGTTTCAGGTAGTCCGGCTAACAGCAACGACATTCTGGCGACGTTGCGATTGTCTTCGCCAGCTTGGTTTGCGCAGCCGAATATCACCTCATCCACCGCTTGCCAGTCGAGGGACGCGTGCCGCTTCATCAGTTGCTTCAGCGGAACGGCTCCGAGGTCGTCAGCTCGCACCGATGAAAGCATGCCGCCGAAGCGGCCGATCGGCGTGCGGATGTAGTCGCAGATAAACGCTTCGCTCATGTCAAACATCCGGAACGATAAGGTCGGCAACCGCGCCGACAACGTGCAATTCAGCGCCAGTCAGCGCTTGCAATTCGTCGAGTGAAATGGACGACAGTTTTTCACGAAGCACGAAGTGCGCGTCCTCGATATCGATCAATGCGAGGCTGGTGTATATGCGCGTCACGCACTGGACGCCGGTGAGCGGCAGAGTGCATCGCTTGACGAGTTTGGCATTACCGTCCTTCGTGATGTGGTCTGTAATCACTGCTACCCGTTTGGCGCCGTGGACCAGATCCATGGCCCCACCAACGGCGGGAACGCCTTTTGGCCCGGTCGACCAATTTGCTAGATCGCCATTTTCAGCCACTTCGTAGGCACCGAGGATGGCGACATCCAGATGGCCGCCACGAACCATTGCGAAGCTGTCGGCATGATGGAAGAAGGCGGTCCCTGGGTTCAGTGTCACTGCTTTCTTACCAGCATTGATCAGATCCCAGTCCTCTTGTCCGGCTGCAGGAGCTTCGCCGAAACCCAAGATTCCATTCTCGGTATGAAAGATCGCTTGTCGTCCGGGCGGCTGGAAGCGCGCGACGAGCTCAGGGAGCCCTATGCCGAGGTTCACGTATGCGCCATCAGCTATGTCCTGGGCAGCGCGCCACGCAATCTGAGTGGGGTTCAACTTGTTCATTGGACAACCCCCGGGTAGACAGCATTTGCCCGGTTAAGCGTCTCTTCTTGCACCGGCTCCGCGACCTCCACAAGGCCTTGCACAAAGATGCCGGGACTCACGACGGTCTCCGGGTCGATATCTCCGGGGCGAACAATACAGGACACCTGGGCTATCGTCGTCTGGGCTGCCATACACATCAGCGGATTAAAGTTGCGCGCGGCTTTGTTGAAGGTGAGGTTGCCAAACGTGTCGCCAAGATGCGCTTTTACCAATGCGAAGTCGGCCTTCAGCCAACGCTCCCTGATGTAGGGGCGGCCCTCAAACTCCTCGACCGGCTTGCCCTTCGCAAGGTCCGTTCCGTATCCCGTCGGCGTATAGAATGCGGGGATGCCGGCGCCACCCGCACGAATGCGTTCGGCGAGTGTCCCCTGCGGAACGAGTTCGAGTTCGATCTTGCCGGCCAAATAGAGGTCCGTGAAAACGCGCGGATCGGCCGACCTCGGGAACGAACAAATCAGCTTGGAAACCATTCCCTGCTCGATTAGGCCCGCGAGCCCAACATGCCCGTTGCCAGCGTTGTTGTTCACAACCGTCAAGTTCGTCGGATGACCGGTTTGCACGAAACGGTCGATCAAGGCGTGGATCAGCTCGATTGGTGCCCCGGACCCTCCGAAGCCGCCGATCATCACCGTCATTCCGTCTTCAATACCACTCACCGCTTCGCGAAGAGACGCGATAGTCTTGTCCATACCAACTCCTCTTGGACCGGCCCTACTCCCGCGAAGGCGAGGAAGTATCCGCCCACAATTTTCAAGCCTGTGGTGGTTCTCCGGCATAAGCGCGGGCGATCAGTTCCCTGATTGGCTCGCGCTCCAGGGCACGTGGATTCCAATACGGATTTGCGAGCGCACGGTCTGTTGCGATGTCGATCCCGCTCTGCGGCATGCCGATGTCCGAAAGAGCACGTTTGGCCCCAATCTGTCCGGCGAGGTCATAGAGCGCCATCGCGGGATCGGCCTTCAGGACGGCCCGCAAATTGTCGATCACTGTCGGAATGGCAGGAGAGTTGTAGGCCAGCGCATGCGGCAACACGATCGTGTGGGTCTCCGCATGTGGCAGGTCAAAGGTGCCTCCCAGAGTGTGGCAGAGCTTGTGATGCAGCGCCATTCCAACTGAGCCGAGACATATGCCACAGAGCCAGGCGCCATAGAGCGCTTTCCACCGCGCCTCCGGATCCTGCGGCCGTAGCGCGATAACCGGCAAAGAGTTGGCAAGAGCACCAATCGCTTCTTTCGCCATCAAGCTGACCACAGGGTTGCTTTCCCGCGCATAAAGAGCCTCAACCGCGTGAGCGATCGCGTTCATACCGCTTGTTCCGGACATAGCGGCGGGAAGTGTCATCGTGAGTTCCACGTCATAGATGACAACCTCGGGCAGAACCTTCGGGCTCGACTGAGTAATCTTCGCGCCGTCCGTGGTTTCACCCAGGATCGGCGTCATCTCCGAGCCGGCATAGGTTGTTGGGGCTACGATCTGCGGCAAGTCGGTCCGCAGCGCGATTGCTTTGGCGAGCCCCGTTGTTGAGCCGCCTCCAACTGCAACCAGCCCGTCGACATTGAGATCGGCCACCACGCGCATCGCGTCTTCCGTGACCGAAACAGGCGTATGCATTGTCGCCTTTGCATAGACGCCAGCCGCCCGCTCCCCGATTGACTTGGCAAGGCGAAAGGCATCGGCCTCCTGCGGCGGCGTCGCCAGCACGAGGACACGTTGCAAACCCATCCGTTCGACCTCTTCCGGCAGCGTCGAGATCGTCCCGGAGCCGAAGATCACTCGGGCGGGTAGGCCGTTATAGACGAAGGTCTTCATTGTTGTTCCTTTCGCGTCAGAGGCGATTGTCCACACGCATCAGGAATGGGTGGATGTTCACGTTCTGCCAGACATTGGCCGAGGCGAATGGATCTGCTGCGTTGAAGGCTTTTACCTCCTCGATTGTGTTGGCCGAGAAAACGAAGAGTGACCCGATCATGGTCACACCGTCCTCCGCGACCAGCGGTCCAGAGATCACGGTCGCAATGGAACCGCTTGCAAGGTAGGCCTTGTGCGCGTCGTAATTTGCCAGACGCCGCGGAAGTGCATCTGCACGGTCAAGGCAGTGAACGACAAAAAGCAACGTGTATCTCCCGATTTTCGATCGGCACTATGGCGCGGTGTAGCCGCCATCAATGACGAGCTCGGCGCCAGTCATGAAGCTGGATTCTTCACTGGCCAGGAACAATGCGCCGTAGGCGATTTCTTCCGGTTTCCCGAGCCGCTTCATGGGAGTGATATTGACGATGGCCGCCGTGATGCTCGAATCCTGGGCGTCGATCATCGGCGTGCTGATAATCCCTGGGTGGATTGAATTGACGCGTATGCCGTCGCCCACATACGTCAGCGCAGCGTTCTTACTCATATGCCTGACAGCGGCCTTGGATGCGGTGTAGGCGGACACGCCTGCCGCTCCGGCAATTCCCCAGATCGACGACGTGTTGACAATTGACCCGCCGCCATTTGTCTTCATGTGGGGAATGACGACTTTCATTCCGTAGAATGGACCAGTCTGATTGATGGCAATGACTTTGTTCCAGTCGTCAATAGCGATTTCTGCGATCCCGTCGTAGGACAGAACCGTCCCCGCATTGTTGAACAGGATATCGATCCTGCCATCCTCACCGATGATGGCTTCCACGACGGCGGTCCAATTCTCAAAATCTGTAACATCGAGCTTATGGCGAACCACGTTCTTGCTGGTGAGCTCGTCATCGAAGCTGAGATCGCATACGTGGACCTTCGCGCCTTCCCTCTCAAACAGCTCCACCGTAGCCTTGCCTATGCCTCGTGCTCCGCCGGTTATGAGTGCCACCTTATTCCTCAGACGCATCGTCTTTTCTCCCGTGTCGCGCCGTTGGCCGTTTCAATTTGCCTTGTCGGCTCCGCTTATTTTGCTGATGAAGAGCGCAATGAGGATGATCCCGCCTGTCGTGGCATTAATCCAATACGCGGGGACTTGGGACAGGACCAACACGTCCTGGATCAGAACTAGCAGAAGCACCCCTCCACACGCGCCAGCGATCGTGCCGCGCCCGCCGTTCAAACTTACTCCGCCCAAAACGGCAGCTGCGAACGCATTGAAGATCAGGTTCTGTCCGAGAGACGACGGGATTGACGCAATTCGTCCTGCCTGCAGCAACCCTGCCAGTGCTGCGAGCATGCCGGCTACCACGAATACGCCCATCAGAATCCGCTCCACCGGGATACCCGCGACGCGAGCGGCCTGGGGGTTGCCGCCAACTGCGTAGAGCATCCTGCCAATCCTGTGGCGGGACATGAAGACAGTGATAATGACCAGCAAGCCGAGGGCGACCAAAAAGGAGACTGGCGCCCCCAGAACAGTCGCTTCTCCAGGATAGATCAGAAGCGAAGGCAAATCAGAAAGGGTTTCACCACGTGTCAACCCGAGGCTTATGCCGCGCAACAGGATCAAAGTGGCCAAGGTGGCGATGAACGCGTTGAATTTGAGATAGACCACCAAAATGCCGTTGAATGCACCGATCAGTGCGCCCGTCAGGAAGATCGCGACAAGCGCCAAGAACGGGGAGTCTGCGAGGTTCAGGCCACTACCGCCTGCGTCGAGAAGGCAATAGACTCCGACCATCGGCGCTAGTCCAAAAGTGGATTCAAGCGACAAGTCGAACTTGCCGGCGATGAGAACCACGGTCAGGCCCATAGTGAGAATTCCAAGCTCGCTGGCCTGCTGCACCACGCCATAGAAATTGTCGTAAGAAAGGAAGGCCGAATTCAGCGCGGCACCGATGATCATGACGACGACCAGGACCGGTAGGATAGCCCACTCCGGTTGTAGCAGATCGCTCAGAACCCGTTTTGGCGCCACTGCGCCTGCGGTGATTGGGCTGCTGTGGGTCATGATAACTCCGGAGATAGATGGAATCCTTCCATCGCGGACACGAGTTCTTCCTCGCTCATCCCGCTTTTTTCGATAACTTTCCTCCCGCGAACCCAGACTTGGACACGATCGCAGAATGCAAGTTCCTCAGGTTCGTCGCTGACGAGGATGACGCCCAATCCATCCCGACGGCGCCGTTCGACAATGTCGAGGATTGTCGCCTTCGAGGCGATGTCGACGCCGGCGGTTGGGTGAAGGAGGATAAGCACGGATGGGTTGCTGCTGAGAGCTGAACCCAGCAACACCTTTTGCTGGTTACCACCACTCAATTCTCCGACGCCTTGCTTTATCGAATGACAGACAATTCCGAGATCTGCGCGATTGCCTTCCGCAAATTTTCTGCGAGCCCGCCGGTCGATGAGAACGCGTTTCGAAAATGCCTTGAGGGACGGTAGAGTGATGTTGTCCTCAATGGACATTGAGCCCACGAGGCCGGTTTTGATGCGATCCTCTGGCAAAAGCGCCATGCCCCGCTCGACCGCTGTCCTGGGATTCCAAGGCTTGGACACGCTTTTGCCGTTCAGCACTATCTCGCCCGACCACTTCGAAATGTGTCCCGCTAGTGCGAGCGCCATATGGCGAGAACCTGAGCCAGAATGTCCGGCGAATCCGACGACCTCTCCGGCGCGGAGCGAGAGTTCCAGTGCGTCCTGGCAACCGTCCACCTTAACTCGCGCCTTGAGAACAACCGGCGTTTCGGGGGCCAGCGCTGGCCGCGCTACGTGTTCGCTGGCGGTTAGAGCGATGCCTGTCGCCTCATCACCTACCATGGCAGACACGATCTGCGCAGTAGGGAGCTTTTGCGCGTCTCCATGCAGAACATCGCGACCGTTACGGAGCACAGTCACGGCGTCACACACTCGCGGCACCTCATCCAAGTGATGCGAGATAAAAAGGAACGTCACCCCTCGCTCTCGCAGCTCATTGACCCGCGATACCAATTGATCGATCTCGCTTGCGATAAGCTGAGCAGTCGGTTCATCGAGGATAACGAACCGCGAGCCTTGGTTGAGGGCGCGCGCTATCTCCACCATTTGTGCTTCCCCGACACCGAGGTCTCTGACCTGAGTAGTGGGGAGGATGGGAATGTTCCAACTCTCCAGGGCCGCTGCGGCTTCCTGGTTCAAAGCGCGCCAAGAAATCATCCGTTTGCGTTGGTATCGCCCAAGGTAGAGGTTCTCGGCGACGCTGAGGTCGGGAACGAGAGTTCGATGCTGATAGACGCAGGCTACCGCCTCACGCCACGCGTTTCGATCGCTCAGCGCCGGCGGCGCTGAGCCGTTCAGCAGGAAGGTCCCGGAATCGATCGCCCTCAAGCCCGTGAGGATTGATACGAGCGTAGATTTCCCGGCGCCATTGCGGCCGATGAGGCCATGCGACTCGCCCCGTCTAATCTCCATGGACAACCCATTGAGAGCGGTGGTCCCGCCGAAGCGTTTGACGGCGCCGTCGATCTTGACGATCTGCTCGGACATCGCCGACGCCTTCGAATATTCGGGGCGAGCGGCCATGACTACTTCGCGTTGCCCCAGAGGCTTTTATCGTCGACGTTCGCTTTGGTGATAATCGGCGATGGCAGTTCGTCGACGAAATACGCGCCGTCCTTCACCACCGTGCTGCTGTGATCGGTTGGGCCTTCTTTCATCGGCTTTCCGTCGAGTGCAGCATGGAGATAGTCGACGCCGTGCTTGGCGTAGTCCACAACAGGCTGAGAATGGTGGCGTCCAGGAAGCCCTCGCGGATTGCCTTCAGGGCACCCGAGCCACCGTCGATCGCGACCATGGCGATGTGACCCGATTGGCCAGCCGGAACGAGGCGGCTACGGGACTTCAATGCCGAAGAGACCGGATCATAGTAGAGAGTATCCGTCGCCAGATAGATGCCGGCGATGTCAGGATTGCCGCTCATGACGGTGAGCGCAACATTCGCGCTTGTCGGACCGTCCCAGTTGGCGGTCTGTTCAATGATTTTTGCATCTGAGGCTTTTTTGAAGGCCTTGTCGAAGCCGTCCTTGCGATTGCGGCCGTTGGTGGTTGTCAACGCGCCGGTGATTTGAAGGACCGTGCCCTTCCTGTCGCCCATGGCGGCGGTAAGAGCTTCTGCTGCGCGAGCTCCCATTTCGAGATTGTCGGCACGCACAACTGCGTAGACCTCGCCGGCGGCAGGCTTGTCGTCGACGATGACCACCGGAACCTTGCGGCTCTTTGCGTAGTTGAGCGCTGGCTTGATAGCAGCGCGATCCACGACGCCGGCCAGGATCACGTTTGCGCCAGCACTGATCAGGTTGCGGAAATCCGTCACCTGCTGGCTCGCGTCCCTGTTTGCGTTCGTCGTTTGCACGACCTCTCCGCCGACCGCTTTGGCCTCATCGGTGGCTGCGTTCACCAGAACGGTGAAAAACGGAGTGTTCAGCGTAGGCATCGAGAGACCGAGCTTCATTTTCTCGGCCGCATAACCTAGCGACGCAAAGCCGGCCGCTGAGACGAAGACCGTCGTGGCGAGCATTGATTTGAGTAGCTTATTCACAATCTACCTCCCTTGATGGCTCTCGATTCATGCCATTCCCATCGGACGGGATAAAGGCGTGCCATAGGGAAACAGTCTTGCATCCAGCGCAAAAAACTTTGAAGCAGCCAGATTAGTGCGGGTTCTTCGGGATGCCGAAAGGCGCGAACTTATTGCGGTGGCTGCAAAAGTGTTTCTTAAACAGCTTACTTTCTTTCGCCAAGTGGCATGATATTGACTTGGTCAGACTGGCGGGGGGCGCGGCTCATAACTGATAGGATAGCAAAGATCGTGGCTGAAGATGTCGAACTTTTGATCTCGTATTTCGCCCTGTCAGGCGACGTTTACCCTCTTGGCCCAGTCGAGATAAGCCCGTTTCCATTCAAGGACAGGGTGGAGGCGGCAGCGCGGGCCGGCTTTAAGGGCTTCGGACTTCACTACGAGGACACGATGGCCACGCAGAGCAAGATTGGC
Source organism: Mesorhizobium sp. (assembly GCA_004020365.1). Taxonomy (GTDB): domain Bacteria; phylum Pseudomonadota; class Alphaproteobacteria; order Rhizobiales; family Rhizobiaceae; genus Mesorhizobium. The sequence continues at coordinate 14,613 of SAQR01000019.1, read as the reverse complement.
TTTGCGGAAATGAAGCGCATCCTGAAGGCAAACGGGATGAAATATCTCGAGATCGAGTTCTTGCTGAACTGGTATCGCAACGACGAGAAGCGCAAGGAATCCGACAAATTCCGCCGCCAGTTATTCGATGTCGCCGCGGAGCTCGGTTTGCGGGATATCAAGATCGGTCCCGGCTTTCATGAACAGACCGCGGATGTTCCGCTTATGGCGGCTGAGTTCGCAAAGCTCTGCCAAGAAGCCTCCGTCTATGGCGCGGATATCGTGTTGGAGATCATGCCATGGTCGAATGTTCGCACGATCGAGACCGGCCTGGCCATTGTCAGCGAAGCCGATCAGCCGAACGGCGGCCTCCTGGTGGACATCTGGCACCTGGCACGCGGCGGAATTCCGTTCAGCGACATCCGCAAGGTCCCTACTCGCTTCATCAAAGCGGTAGAGGTCGATGACGCCCTGAAAGCGCCGCCGGTTGACGACCTCTGGGAAGACACTATCCACCATCGTGAACTCTGCGGTGAGGGAGAGCTCGATGTGCCGGCGTTCTTGCGAGAAATTCGAGCCGCTGGTTACAAAGGCGTCTACGGAACGGAAATCTTGTCGGCACGCCACCGCAAACTAGGGCTCGATGAAATGGCCAAGCGCGTTTTCGACAGCACCATGGCACAATTCGCGAAGCTGTAGGTCGCCACCCCGCAAGACTAAAGCTACACCACCACCTGCGGCACGTTGAAGGGCGTGTCCAAGCGTGCGAATTGCGGCGCTAGCCGCCCGCTCCTCTCCCCCAAGGGCCATGGAATGCGCCCGGCCCGTCGATGCGCTCGAAGCCGTGCGCGCCGAAGAAATCGCGTTGCGCCTGGATCAGGTTCGAGGTGCCGCGGCCCTGGCGATAGCTGTCGAAATAGGCAAGCGCCGACGACAGCGCCGGCACCGGCGAGCCGGCCTCCGACGCCCTTGCCACGATGCGCCGCAGCGATGGATGCGCTTCCTGCATCATCGCGATGAAGGCTGGTGCCATCAAAAGATTGGTGGCCGCCCCGCCGGTGCCGAAGGCTTCCGCCATCGTGTCCAGCAATTGCGAGCGGATGATGCAGCCGGCCCGCCAGATCTTGGCGATGGTCGGCATCGGCAGGTTCCAGTTGAATTCCTTCGACGCGCCGCTCATCACCGCGAAGCCTTGCGCATAGGCAGCGATCTTGCCGGCGAACAGCGCCAGTTCGAGATCGCCAAGTAGCGCGTCCTTGTCTGCGGAAATCGTGGTCACGCCACCTTTGCCATAGGCCTTTTCGGCGGCCAGGCGCTCGTCCTTGATCGACGACAGCACGCGCGCCGCCACCGCGGCCTCGATCGCGGTGGCCGGAATGCCGAGCTGCTGCGCCTCGATGACCGACCATTTGCCGGTGCCCTTCTGGCCGGCGCGGTCGAGGATGATATCGACTACCGGCTGGCCTGTCTTCGGATCGTCGGCGGCCAGCACCTTGGCGGTGATCTCGATCAGATAGGAGTTGAGCCGGCCCTTGTTCCAGCCGGCAAACACCTGTGCGATCTCTCTCGGTCCCATGCTTAAGCCGTCGCGCAAAATGCCGTAGATCTCGGCGATCATCTGCATGTCGGCATATTCGATGCCGTTATGGATGGTCTTGACGAAATGCCCCGCGCCATCGGTGCCAAGCCATGCCGCACAGGGCTCATCCCTGAACTTGGCCGAAATGGCGGTCAGCACCTTTTCGACGCGTTTCCAGGACTGTTCCGTGCCGCCGACCATGATCGACGGCCCATGGCGCGCGCCCTCCTCGCCGCCGGACACGCCCATGCCGATGAAGGTGAGACCCGAATCGGAAAGTTCTGAGAAGCGCCGCATCGTGTCGCGGAAATTGGCATTGCCGGCATCGATGACGATGTCGTTGGCCGACAACACGCCGCGCAGCGCCGCGATCTGCTCGTCGACCGGCTTGCCGGCCAGCACCATGATGATGATCGGCCGCGGCGGCCGGATTGCGGCGGCGAGTTCCTCCAGGCTGTAGCAGGGCACGACCATATCTCTGAGCGCGCCGGCATTCTCAACAAAGGCGTCGGTGCGCGCCGCGGTGCGGTTGAAAACGGCTATACGGTGGCCCTTCTCGGCGATATTGAGCGCCAGGTTGGAGCCCATCGTGCCAAGCCCGATCAGGCCGATTTCGGCTTTTTCCATCGTTTCTTCCCTGCTTTCGGATCTTTTGTTGAGGCGGCGATTTGTGGCGACGCCCATGGTTGTCGGGATGCCATTCTTTGCCGCGATGTTTGACGAGCCTTCAGCGCGGCGTCAACCGCCTGGCCGAAATGTCTTGCGCAGACTGCCGGCTGGTCCTCATCGCCTTATATCGATCGGCGCCTCGATCTTCACCATCTCGAAATCCGAGACGAGGATATCGAGCCGCGCCGCCCATCGGCCGGGAACCGGAATGACGAGACCGTCGATGCGCCAGGTGCCGTCGTCGCGCTTTGTCGCCGCGCGCTTGATTGGCTCGATGCCGGAGTCGGGTTTTGACAGCACCAACGTCACCTGGTTTGCGCCGAGCGGGCCGAAATCCCCGGTCATAATGACGATCGAGGCGGCAACCGGCCCAACATGGCCGGGCGTGATGCTGAGGTCGGCCATCGCCTTCGGCGTGTGGATATGCACCGAAGCCGGCTGCGCCGCAGCGATCGCCAGGGCGCGTGGCGGCGGCGTGAAGCGCCAGCCGGCGGCAACGCCAAAAATCGCCAGAACGATCAGCATTTCAATGCCGATCGAGCGGACCAGCCTCCTCTGTGCTTCCGTCTCTCCCGCTTGCGCCGGACCGGTCAGCTTCCAGCGGTTGGTGGCGGCAAGCGTAAACAGAAAGAACAGCAGCGCCAGCTTGACCAGCAGCAGCCGGCCATAGGCGGTCTCGAGCAAAGCTGCGGGCGCCTGCACCTGAGTGACGGCCAGCACGAAGCCAGTGGCCGCAAGCACGGCCACGACAGGCAGGATCGCCTGGGAAAACCGGCGCAGGAAAGCCGCGGCCTCGGCCGGCTTCCGCCTGATAGTGAGACCGAGCGGCGCCAGCGCCCCGGCCCAGAACGCGATTCCGGCGCCGTGCAGAAACACCATCGGCCGTGTCAGCCATTGCGGTTCGGCAGCACTTGCATGTCCGCTGGCGGCGAGGGCGGCGCCGACGCCGGCCAGGCCGGCTAGGGCAAACAGCTTTGCGCCGCCGCGCCGCCCGACCAGCGACAGCAGGCCAAGCCCGAGCGCCACCAGCGCGACCAGCACCGTCCAGCCGAAGCTGGTGCCGAACCCAGCCTGCCAGACGCCTGGCCGCGCCAGCCGGGCGAACGGTGCACCGAGCGCGTCCAGTCCCTGCAAGCCGAGCGACAACGGCGCCGCGACGAGGCCGCACAGGATCGCGGCGATGACGAAGCGGCGGCCGGCACGCCCGCCTTGCGCCAGCCAGGCGATGGCGAAGGCGCCGCCGACGCCGAGAAAGAGGCCGACATAGAGAAAGACCTTTCCGATCCAGATCGCCGACCTCAGGCCCCGGTCGACGGCTTCGGAGACTGCCGGCGCCGCACTCGGCGCGCCGATCGAAAACAGCACCGAGCCGCCGACGGGATGACCATCCGCGGAAATCACCCGCCAGCTCAGCACATGCGTGCCGGATCCGAGCCTTTGCGGATTGTCGATGTCGAGCGTCTGGCCATTGAGCCGAAAGGACCTCAGCGGAACCGGCGTTCCATCGGGCCGCACCAAGGCCAGCACCAGCGGTGACACCGGCTCGCTAAAAGTCAGCGAGAACTGCGCCGGGCTCTGCGCCAGCACGGCGCCGTCCGTCGGCTCGGTTGTGACCAGCGCCGCGTGGGCGAAGGCCTGACCTGGCGCGGTAATGGCGGCAAGCAGCACGATCGCAGCCAGCAGGCACATCGCAAATCGGCCGGCTGTGCAGACCGTTCGCAGCAGGGATGCAGCGCTCATGTCACGGCCATAAAAAAAACAGCGGCGCGCTCTTTCGAACAAAGCGCCGAACAAAGCGCGCCGCCAAAAAATCACTTCTGCGGGAGCAGCTTGAGGCCAGGCGCCGGATATTCCAGCGCATCCCCGTCCTGGCCGGCCGCTGGAATCTCGATCCAGCGTTCGGCGGCGCCTTCGCATTCCTGCACCACCGGGAAATAGAGAATTTGGCCGGCCGGCAGATCCGCCGCCAGTGTCCCGCGGAAGACGAATTCGTCGTAGAATTCGTCCGGCAGGCTGCCGCCGCTCCAGTCGATTTGCTTGGCACCTGATGTCACCGTCTGGCCGTGGAGCTGGTAAGACTTTTCGTATCTGCCTTGCTTGGCCTGCAGCGTCCAGCCCGGCTTCGGCATCGGCTTTACCGAAATCACCCCTTCTGGGATTTGCACGCGCACGGCGGTCGTCGCCTTGCCCTCGCAGCCATGCGGCACGCGCAGGATCGCCTTGTAGGTCGAGCCGACAGGCGCTTCCTGGGTTTCGAGCGTGACATGGGCGAAAGCTGCACCCGTCCCGAAGACGAGAAACGCGCACGCCGACAAAAGATACTTGTTCATGATGGTCTCTCTGATTTCCATAATGATGCTTCTGGTTACGAATTTAAGCTTTTGGCCGGATCAATTGGCATGGTCGTGCATGCCGCCCGTTTCGCCCATGCCCTCGACGGCGAACTCGACGGTCACCGTGCCGGCCTTCTCGAAGGTCAGCGTGGCGGGAAACGTCTCGCCTTGCTTGGGCTGCTGCTTCAACCCGACGAACATCAGATGATAGCCGCCGGGCGCCAGCGCGACCTTGCCGCCGGCCGGGATTTCGAGGCCGCCGCTGACCGGCCGCATTGTCATGACGCCGTCCTTGACACCCATCTCATGCAGTTCGGCCTTGGCCGAAATTTCCGAGGAGATCGACAGCAGCCGGTCCGGCGAACTGCCGGTGTTGGTCATGGTGAAGTAGCCGCCGGCCACTTTGGCGCCCGGTGGCGTGGCGCGCGACCAGGGATGCACGATCTCGAGATCGCCAACCCTGAACTCATGCGCGAAAACGGCCTGGGGGCTGACGAACAGCAGGGCGAGGAGGAATACGGTGACGCCGAGTAGCCCCTCGAAAAGGCGCAGGAACGAGCTGTTGCGGCCGAGCCGCGCGCGAAAAGTGTGAGACATGATAGCTCCAGGAACTGAGAAATCGCGCCGTCGGCCGGTCGCGAACAGTTTCGATGTTGAACGAATTCGCCCGCGAAAAATTCCGCAAGGCGAACTGGAACGGATCAGGCCGTCACCGGAGGCGCGCGCGGATTCGACGGAGAGCGGTCGCGGGCAAAGTCGAGATGCCTGAATGCCGGCAGCACAAAGGCGACGGTTTCGACGGAAGAATTGCCGGACAGCGTGGCGGCAGCGGGCGGCGGCACGTAGACAGCCGAAGCCATGCCGCAGCCAGGCATGCAGCAAGCCGGCATGTGCTGCTGGTGCGGGTCGCCGTCGGGAAGCTGGGCCGCGCCCTCCTGGGTGCAGATGACGTTGCCGAAAGCGTCGCGTTGCGAAACGTCCGGCCCGATGCCGAAGGCGAATGCGCCAAGCACCGACTGGAGCACGAGCAAATAAGCCGCGGCGAACGCCGCCGGCATGCTCCATCGTCTCCGCCGGATATTCAAAGGCCTGCCTCTTCACGCAGCAACGGCAAGATATCTAGCACGCGGCCTGCGGGCGGAAAATCGCCAAATCACCACTGCGGCAACGCGGCGCTTTAATGCATGTCGCGCAAAAGCATGCCCTCGGGCCTGACCCGAGGGTGTGCAGCGGTTTTGCGATAACGACATGCATATTTTAAGCTCGCTACGGTTGCTGGCCCTCTGGAATCGACGTCAGCAGCGTGTGCCGCGCGGACTTCAGATGCTTGCGGCAGGCAGCGTCGACCTTGCCGAGATCGCGCGATTTGAGCGCCGCGATATAGGCCAGGTGTTCCGCAACCGCCACTTCGTTGCGCTCACGCTCCTGCGCCTTGTTCCACTGATAGTGGTAGTGGAAGATCATGGCGATGACATCGTAGAAATCGACGATGAAGCGATTGTGCGACGCACGGTGGATCAGCCGGTGAAAGCGCTCGTCGAGCTCCGAGAATTCGTTGAAGCGCGTGGCGATCTCGCGCGCCAGCAGGCGATGCTCGTCCTCCAGCAGGTCGAGGTCGGCCCACACCGGGCTGTCTTCCGGCAGGGCGGCGAAGGCGGCGGCCGAGCGCAGTTCGAACATCTCGCGGATTTCGGTCAGTTCCAGCGCGAAAGCGCGGGTAAAACCTTTCAGCACCCAATGGCTGTTGCGGCGCTTCTCGATCAGCCCGAAGCGGGAGAAGCGGATCAGGAACTCGCGCACGCTGGTGGTGCCAACGCCGATCTCGCGCGCCAGCTCGAGTTCGTTGATCTGCATACCGGGCTCAGCACCGCCGGCAAGCAGCCGCCGCATGAAGGAGCGCTCAATGATCTGCGACAGCGTGTCGGTTTCTTCCTCGGGAAAAAAGTCGTCCTGCCGCGGCACGCGCAAAACCGTCTTGCTGCGCTTGTTCCAGGCGATCAGTCCGGTCTCTTCCATGCGCGCAAGGATGGTGCGGATGGTCGTGCGGCTGACGCCAAGCAGGGCGCCAAGCTCGGGCTCCGACGGCAGGCTTTTCGTTTCCTCGAGCAGCCGCAAACCGCGATTGTAGGCGTCTTTGTAGACGTTGTTGCTCTTCGACATCCCTGCCCCGTTGCGCGCCGGCGCTTGCGGCGGCCGGCTGGAAGCGCGATATGACAAATGTTGTTAGCGCACGCCTCCCAAAACGCGGAACCGCTTTTCGGAAGTCAGCCCTGGTTCCAGTGTGCGGTCCTCTGCATAAGAACACGCGGCGCTGTCGCGAAAAAACATTTGACGCAAAACTGTTTTTTCACGATAAAAGACAATAACTGTTAACAGGCGCGTGTCAATCGCTTGCCGATCCCAGGAACACCCAGGAAACTGCCCGTGAACGCCGCAAACAGCATTCTTCTGTCCCCCGCCGATAATGTCGCGGTCGCCAACGGCCGCATCGAGATCGGCGCGGTGCTGCCGGGCGGCGCCGTTGCCACGGCGCTGATCGAACCCGGCCACAAGGTGGCGATCAAGCCGATTGCCGCCGGCGAGGCCGTGGTCAAATATGCCCAGGCGATCGGCCGCGCCACCCAGGATATTGCGCCCGGCGAGCATGTCCATTCGCACAATCTGGTCTTCGAATCCGGGCGTTTGCCGGTGGTGCCGCCGAGCGAGGCCGTCCACGCCACAGAGGCCGACCGCGCCCGCACCTTCATGGGCTACCGCCGCGCCGACGGCCGTGCCGGGACGCGCAACTTCATCGGCATTCTCGCCAGCGTCAATTGCTCGGCCACCGTTTGCCACGCCATCGCCGATGAGGCGAACCGCACGCTGCTGCCCAGATATCCCGGCATTGACGGCTTCGTCCCCATCGTTCACGGCCAGGGCTGCGGCATGAGCGCCACCGGTGACGGCATGATGGTGCTGCACCGCACGCTTGCCGGCTATGCCCGTCACCCGAATTTCGGCGGTGTGCTGATGGTCGGTCTCGGCTGCGAGGTCAACCAACTCACCCTCTATGGCCAGAAGGGCGTCGCCGCGGGAAAACGCCATTTCAACATCCAGGAAGCCGGCGGCTCGCGCAAATCTGTCGAGAAGGCGTTGGTCGTGCTCGCCGAGATCGCCGAGGAGGTCGGCAAGCTTGAGCGTGAGCCGATCCCGGTCAGCGAGATCGTTGTCGGCCTGCAATGCGGCGGCTCCGACGGCATGTCCGGCATCACTGCCAATCCGGCGCTGGGCGCCGCCGTCGACATCCTGGCCGGCGTCGGCGGCATCGGCATCCTCTCCGAGACGACGGAAATCTACGGTGCCGAGCATCTGCTCGCCTATCGCGCGGCAAGCCCGGAGATTGCCGCCAAGCTCGACGGCTATGTAAAATGGTGGGAAGACCATGTTGCCAAGCATGGCGCCTCCATCGACAACAATCCTTCACCCGGCAACAAGCGCGGCGGCCTGACCACTATTTTGGAGAAGTCGCTTGGCGCCGTTGCCAAGGGCGGCCAGACACCGCTCAACGGCGTCTTCGGCTATGCCGAGAAGGTCACCGGCCACGGCTTGGTGTTCATGGATACGCCCGGCTACGACCCGGTCTCCGCCACCGGCCAGGTGGCGGGCGGCGCCAACGTCATCGTCTTCACCACCGGCCGCGGTTCCTGCTTCGGCTGCCGGCCGACACCGTCGATCAAGGTCGCCAGCAACTCGACCATGTACCATACGATGGAAGAGGACATGGACGTGAATTGCGGCGTCATCGCCTCGGGCGAAAAGACCATCGCCGGTATGGGCCGCGAGATTTTCGAGCTGATCGTCGAGACGGCTTCCGGCCGCAAGACCAAGAGCGAGGAGTTCGGCTACGGCGACAACGAGTTCGTGCCCTGGCACCTCGGCGCGACCCTCTAGCCCGACCGCACAACGACAACGACAATAAACATGCCGGACAACGGCCGGAGGGAGGCTTTGCATGAAGAAACGCCGTGTCGGCAGCACCGCGCTGGAAATAACCGAGGTCAGCTTCGGCGGCGCGGCGGTCGGCGGGCTCTACCGAGCCTGCCCGCGCGAGACGGCGATGCAGACGCTGCAGGTCGCCTGGGATGCCGGCCTGCGCTATTTCGATACCGCGCCCTTCTACGGCTTCGGCCTTTCGGAACGCCGCTTCGGCGATTTCCTGCGCGACAAGCCGCGGGACTCCTACGTGCTGTCGACCAAGGTCGGGCGCCTGTTGCGGCCGGTGCCGGAAGACCAGATTCCGGACCATTCCTATGTCGATCCGCTGCCCTTTGCGGTCGACTACGACTATTCCTACGACGGCATCATGCGCTCGGTCGAGTTCAGCTATGCACGGCTTGGCCTCAATCGAATCGACATCCTGTTCGTCCACGACATCGGCGTCTATACGCATGGCGTCGAGAAAACGAAGCTGCATTTCCGCCAGTTTATGGATGGCGGGCTGAAGGCGCTGGAAGAGCTGAAGTCGTCAAAGGTTATTTCCGCCTACGGACTTGGCGTCAACGAGGTTCAGATCTGCCTCGATGTGCTGCGCCAGGCGCCGCTCGACTGCATCCTGCTGGCCAGCCGCTACTCACTGCTCGACCGCACCGCCGAAGCCGAATTGCTGCCGCTTTGCCGACAACGCCAGACCTCGCTGATCATCGGTGGCGTCTTCAACTCGGGTATCCTGGCGACCGGCCCGGTGCCGGGCGCCCATTTCGATTATTTGCCGGCCACCCAGGACATTCTCGACCGCGTCGGCGCCATGGAAAAAATCGCTGCCGAGGGCGGTTACCCGCTTGCCGCGGCGGCGTTCCAGTTCCCGCTGCACGAGCCTGTGGTAGCGTCCGTACTGACGGGTACGGCCAAGCCGGCCAATCTGGAACGAAATCTGCAACTGCTCGACATCCAGGTGCCCGAAACAGAGTTCGCCAAATATGATCCCTACACGATCGTACAGAAACTCGGCTGATGCGTTGCGGCCTTCGCCGGTTGAACGGCGGGCGGTGCGATCAGGAGGCGCCCCACCGTACGCCTCAAAAACGAATGAATATTCTATCTTGACCAAAATATGGAATTAATATTCCATGCCTTTTCGGAGAGGATTTGTGGGTTTGGCCATGACACTCCCTTCCGGTCGAAGCATACGTAGGACCATACGAAACACCGCTTGCCTCGACCGGACCGATGCACTATCAAAATTCGGTAAATGTTTTTTATTGATAAAGTTCCGTTTGGCCAGCGCCTATCCAAACCGAGCTTCCGCTACGTTCACCGGGCGACTTAGGGAGGAAGTCAAATGAAATTCGTGACCAGCATTCTCAACCGCCGCGCCTTCGTGGCGCTCGCCGCCGCTTCGATGCTTGCCGGCGTGATGCATTCGGCGCCGGCTTCGGCGGCGGATGTAACCATTCCGATCATCGTCAAGGACACCACCTCTTTCTACTGGCAGATCGTCCTGGCCGGCGCCCGCAAGGCCGGCAAGGACCTCGGCGTCAATGTGCCTGAGCTTGGCGCCCAGGCCGAGACCGACGTCAACGGCCAGATCTCGATCCTCGAAAACGCCGTCGCCGGCAGCCCGGCTGCCGTCGTCATCGCACCGACCGAGGCCAAGGCGCTCGGCAAGCCGATCGACGAGGCAGCCACCAACGTCAAGATCATCGGCATCGATTCCGGCGCCGACTCCAAGGCGTTCACCTCGTTCCTGACCACCGACAATATCCAGGGCGGCCGCGTCGCCGCTGACGGGCTGGCGGCCGCGATCGGCGAAGCCAATGGCGGCAAAATCGAGGGCGACGTCGCCCTGATCACCGCACTTCCGGGTGCCGGTTCGCTCGAACAGCGCGCCCAGGGCTTCAAGGAGCAGCTTGCCGCCAAATATCCCGGCCTCAAGCTCGTCGCCGACAAATATGCCGACGGCCAGGCCACCACCGGCCTCAACATCGCGACCGACCTGATCACCGCCAATCCGAACCTCAAGGGCATCTTCGCCTCCAACCTGATCATGGCGCAGGGCGTCGGTCAGGCGATCGCCGAGAACAGCCTGGCCGGCAAGGTCGGGTTGGTCGGCTTCGACAGCGACGAGAAGCTGATCAAGTTCCTCAACGACGGCGTCATTTCGGCTCTCGTCGTCCAGGACCCGTACCGGATGGGCTATGACGGCATCAAGACGGCGCTCGCTGCCTCGAAGGGCGAGAAGGTCGAGGCCAATGTCGACACCGGCGCCAACCTCGTCACCAAGGCCAACATGAAGGATCCGAAGATCGACGCGCTGCTCAATCCGAAACTCGACTGAGCACCGGCACAGGCGCATTGTTTCCGGGGCTTTTGCCCCGGAAACGACCCACACTCGCGCCAATCGTGAGGCCAATCTGGGAGGGATTGTCATGACGTCGACGGCGCAGGAACTGCATCCGGCCCCAACGCTGGAACCGGGCAGGACGATCCTCGAACTCAAGGGACTGGAAAAGCGATATCCCGGCACGCACGCGCTGAAGCCGGTTGACCTCGCCTTCAAGGCCAGCGAAATCCACGCCATCGTTGGCGAGAACGGTGCCGGCAAATCCACCCTGATCAAGCTTTTGACCGGCGTAATGCCGCGCACCTCCGGCGACGTTATCTGGGAGGGCAAGCCGGCAGCGCTGGCGACGCCGCATGAGGCGATGGCGCTCGGCATCAATGCCGTGCATCAAGAAGTCGTTCTGTGCCGCCATCTCACTGTCGCGGCCAACATGTTCCTCGGCGAGGAGGATTCCCGCTTCGGCATCCTGCAGCAGCGGGCCATGGTCAGGGAAGCGCAGAAGATCATCGACGATCTCGGCTTCGATCTGCCGGCGCATGTCGTGCTGGGTGACTTGACCATAGGCCAGCAGCAGCTGATCGCCGCCGCCCGCGCCACCGTGCGCGGCACCAAGTTCCTGATCTTCGACGAGCCGACTGCCTATCTCACCCGCAAGGAAGCCGACCAGCTGTTCACGCTGATCCGCCGGCTGAAGGGCGAAGGCGTCACCATCATCTACATCAGCCACCGCATGGAAGAGGTGTTCGAGCTCGCCGACCGCGTCTCGGTGCTGCGCGACGGCACGCTGGTCGGCACCAGGAATATCGCCGAGACCAACGACGCCGAGCTGGTCAAGATGATGATCAACCGCTCGATCGAGCAGGTCTATCACAAGGAGCATTTTACCCCGGGCGCGACGCTCCTCGAAGCCCGAAATCTCTCCGGCAAGGGTTTTGAAAATGTCTCGATGACGGTCCGTGCCGGCGAAATCGTCGGGCTCTACGGCCTGATCGGCGCCGGGCGCAGCGAGTTCGTCACCACGCTCTACGGCCGTCATCGCAAGTCGGCCGGCCAGATCCTCTGGGAGGGCAAGCAGGTTCAGGTCAACTCCGAGCATGACGCCATAAGGCTCGGCATGGCGCTGGCGCCGGAAAGCCGCCGCGACCAGGGCCTCTGCCTCAACCTGCCGGTCGGCCTCAATCTCAATCTGCCGATCTACAAGCGCATCTCCAGCAACCTGCTGATCTCCAGCGCGCAGGAGAAGGCCGAGGCGGATCGCCAGATCGCCAATCTCAGGATCAAGACGCCGACGCGCAACGCCCTCGCCTCCAGCCTGTCCGGCGGCAACCAGCAGAAGATCGTCATCGGCAAATGGCTGGCGCACGGCGCCAAGCTGTTTATCTTCGACGAGCCGACGGTTGGCGTCGATGTCGGCACCAAGGCCGAGATCTACCGCCTGTTCAGCGAACTGTTGTCCAAGGGCGCCGGCATCATCCTGATCTCGTCCTATCTGCCCGAGGTCTATGAACTGGCCGACACATTGCACGTGTTCCGGCGCGGCAAACTGGTGGCCACTCATGGCTTCCACACTGCCGACCATGAGGAGATCCTCACCCAGGCGCTGGCCGAGAAACAAGAAAAACCGGGAGGACAGATATGAGCACCGAGGCGATTGCCGCCGAAAGGCCGAAACGCAACTACAACGCCCTGTTCGGGCTGACACTGCTGGCGCTGCTGGTGCTTTTGTGGGTCATCCTGTCGGTGGCGACGCCGAGCTTCGCCTCCGCCAACAACATCTCGAACCTGCTGCGGCAAGGTTCGATGATCGCCATCCTGGCGGTCGGCCAGACCTTCGTCATCATCACCGGAGGCATCGACCTTTCGGTCGGCGCCGTCGTCGGCTTCGCCACCGTCATCGTAGCGATGCTGATCAATGCCGGCGTGCCGATTTTCCTCGCCATCCTGATTACCTTGCTGGTCGGCGTCGCCATCGGCCTGTTCCACGGCTTCGGCATCGTCAAGATGGGCCTGCCGCCCTTCATCATCACGCTGGCGACACTGACCTCGCTGCGCGGCATCGGCCTTTTGATGACCAACGGCAACTCGATCTCGATCAACAACGACGCCTTCCAGCTGTTTTCGCGCAGCTCGTTCCTCGGCGTCCCCAATCTGTTCTGGATGGTGATCCTGGTCGGCATCCCCGCCTATATCTTCCTGCATCACAGCCGCTGGGGCCGGTATCTGTTCTCGGTGGGCTCCAACGCCGAGGCATCGCGTCTGTCCGGCGTCAACGTCCAGCGCACCATCTACATGGCCTATACGCTGTCGGGCCTGTGCGCGGCTTTTGTCGGCGTGCTGCTTGCCTCACGCATCGGCATCGGCAATCCGACGCAAGCCGAGGGCTGGGAGTTGCAGGCGATCGCCTCGTCGGTGATCGGCGGCACTTCATTATTCGGCGCCGTCGGCTCGGTGCACGGACCGCTGCTTGGCGCCTTCATCCTCGCCACCATCAACAACGGCGCCAATCTCTTGAACGTCAATGCCTTCTGGCAGCGCATCATTACCGGCGTGCTGATCATCGTCATCGTCTATTTCGACGGCCTGCGCCGCCGCGGCAAGTAGACCATCTTAACAACCGCCGGCCCGGCGATCGGGCCGGCGACGCCATGAACCGACTGGATCAAAGCATGAAAGCCGTCATCTGCCGTTCGCCCGGCGATCTTGTTGTGGAAGACCGCCCGGCGCCGAGCACACCACCGCCGGGCTGGGCGCTGGTCGCGGTCAGTCATGTCGGCATCTGCGGCACCGACTATCACATCTTCGAGGGCAAACATCCGTTCCTCGCCTATCCCCGCATCATGGGCCATGAAGCGTCGGGAACCGTGATCGAGACCGGCGAAGGTGTCGACCTGGCGGTGGGGGAGCCGGTGATCATCAACCCGTATCTCGCTTGCGGCAGATGCATCGCCTGCCGGCAGGGAAAGCCGAATTGCTGCGTGAAAATCGAGGTGCTCGGCGTCCACCGCGACGGCGCCATGAGCGAACGGATCCTGGTGCCGGCGCAAAATCTTTATCCGGCCAACGGCCTGTCGCTGGCCGATGCCGCCGCCGTCGAATTCCTGGCGATCGGGGCGCACGCCGTGCGGCGCTCGCTAACAAATCCCGGCGCGCGCACGCTGGTCATCGGCGCCGGGCCGATCGGCCTCGGCACGGCGCTGTTTGCCCGCATCGCCGGTCTCGACGTGACGCTGCTCGACATGAGCGCGGAAAGGCTGGGTTTTGCTGCAAGCGAACTCGGCTTCGCCACCCTCGACGGTTCGCGGCAGTCTGCGACCGATCTGGTGCGGGAGGCGACCAACGGCGAAGGTTATGACGTGATTTTCGATGCCACCGGCAATACCCAGTCGGTCCAGTCGGCCTTCGCCCATGTCGCGCATGGCGGGACGCTGGTCCTGGTCAGCGTCGTCAAGGACGACATCGTCTTTTCCGATCCCGAATTCCACAAGCGCGAGATGACGCTGATCGGCAGCCGCAATGCTCTGCGCGCCGACTTCGACCATGTTGCCGCCTCGATCCGCCATGGTGCTGTGCCGCTGGCAAAGCTCGTCACCCATCGCACGACACTTGGCGACACGCCGCGCGACCTCGCCCGCTGGGCGCATGAGAAATCCGGCCTGATCAAGGCCGTCATCCAGGTCGGATAAGGCCAGGCTTAAAGCGCCGATAACTTGAGCTCGACCCGCTCGGCCGGAAAC
>SAQR01000185.1 GCA_004020365.1 Mesorhizobium sp. | reverse complement strand
TGAATCGAAATGCCACATGTGCATGCCCCGTAAAACGGGGTTTGTCCGTCTTCTCTCTGGTTGTCGAGACTCAGAAAAGGAACGGGGCATGCGCTTTGCACCTAGCATCTTCGGGCAGCTTCTTGAACCCATCGATCGGCGTCAATTCCAAGCAAGTGTGGATCGCCACGACGGGGATGCGTACGACAAATCGTTCAGAAGCTGGGATCATCTGGTGGCGCTGATCTATGCCCAGTTCTGCGGCAGCAGCAGCTTGCGTGGCCTGGAAGCCGGCTGGAACGCCAACAGCCAGCATCATTATCACCTGGGCAGCGGTCCGTTGATGCGTTCGACCTTGTCGGATGCCAACAGACGGCGTCCGGTC
>SAQR01000184.1 GCA_004020365.1 Mesorhizobium sp. | reverse complement strand
AGCCCACAGGGCTGTGATTGCCGGGACCAGGTAGCGCTCGTAGAGTTCCGCGGCGCTGCCTTCCAGCTGCCACTGCTCCTGCTGGGCCATAGCGTCCCTCCCGCACAACGAGCCGCTCGGCAAAAGGCCCAATCGGCGCTTCAAGCAGCATCATAAGCGCGTGTCTGTCAAACAAGCAACCGGGCCAACCGCCGGTTGGTAGACGCGATGAAGCCGGCGCGCCTAGGATTACTACGATCCAGGCACACCCCGCCCCCCGCACCCTGTGCCTGGTGAAGATCGCCCGCCGTGCCGAAAGGTGCGGCGGGCTTTTTTGATTTTCGTATGGAACACCCAGCTCAGGGAAGGCGTTCGACTCCTGCAGCATCTTCTC
>SAQR01000183.1 GCA_004020365.1 Mesorhizobium sp. | reverse complement strand
CCGATCAGCCCCGGCTTGACCCATTGCGTCGCCGGCCGTTTCATCCCGTTTGGCGGGGCTCCTGCATGCTCCTGCACCCGTTTCCAGAGCCGTTCGCGCAACTCCCGGTTCCAGGTAATGAAAGCCGAGCCGACATAGCGTCCGTGCCGCGCTCGGCCATGAGCGCGAAAGCCGGCTTGCCTGCCTCGCGCTCGACGCCAAGAAGTTCGTATTCGTCGATCGAATAGGCCTTGGTCTTCAGCCAAGCCGTGCGACACGATCACGATGGCGAGGTGACGCTTGTTCACGATGACGGGACCGTCACGGTTCGGCTTCACGGCTACGATGTTCCGGTGACGACGCGCGGGGAACGCCTCGCCGAAATACCGGACCTCTCCACCG
>SAQR01000182.1 GCA_004020365.1 Mesorhizobium sp. | reverse complement strand
CGATGCGCAAAGCCATGACCGACGCCGAATTGAAGCTTTGGAACGAGCTTCGCGCACATCGGCTGATGGGGCTTGGCTTCCGCCGACGATTTCCAATCGCCGGTTATATCGTCGACTTTGCTTGCCCGGATAAGAAGCTCGTCGTCGAAGTCGATGGTTCGCAGCATGCCGACGGCGATACAGGCGACGAGGCAAGGACAAAGCGTCTGGAACAAGACGGCTGGACCATCCTGCGCTTTTGGAACGACGATGTCATTCGCGACATCGACAATGTCTGCCAGCACATTGTGATCGAGGCAGGGCTCGCACGTGCGACTTGATACGCCGGCGCGAGGCGCCCCCCTCTGTCCTGCCGGACATCTCCCCCACTTGGGGGGAGATT
>SAQR01000181.1 GCA_004020365.1 Mesorhizobium sp. | reverse complement strand
GTTCCGGTGACGACGCGCGGGGAACGCCTCGCCGAAATACCGGACCTCTCCACCGCGTCCGCCCTCGGCAATCGCGACAGCATGCTTGGCTTTCGACACATCGACACCGACGTAAAAAACGTTATCTTGCTCCATGGCCCGTCCTTTCTTCGCTTGGGGCTCGGCTCGGCACTCCCGAGCAACCCCCGTTTGCTCAACAGCTGCAAAGCCTAAGGGCGGGCCGCCGCTCAGACCACGGTCATAACGTCTAATAGCCATCGCAACCTTACCCGCCAAATCGTCCTTGTTGCGCCAATAATCACTTGCGGCCGAGGAGTATGAAACGTGCGGTGCCCCCCGCCGCAGCGACAGCCTTCGCTATTCCTTCTTGTCGACCAGCGCCCGTAG
>SAQR01000180.1 GCA_004020365.1 Mesorhizobium sp. | reverse complement strand
GTCGGGCCGGGTGAACCAGTAACTTGCAACCAGTACCACCCAGGCGAGAGCGGTCTGCGCCTTGAACGTGCGGCGGTCGTAGCCTTGCCGGATCAGCATGAAAATAATGATGACCGGCATGAACAAATGAAAGCCGGACAGCGCCCTCGCATATGCGGGCTCCCTTGGATCGAACATGTAGGCAGCGAGCCCGGTCAGCTTGCCGCCGGTCACGAAGTCCGCCAACCAGGCGAACTCGAGCGGCAGAACGCCGACTGCCATCATCGAATAGAGGAGTCGGCTGCCGGTCCACAACGCGATCAGCACGGCAAACAGCGCAATATCGGAGAACCACAGGAAATTGCCGGGGCCGTATCGCAACCAGTATACCGGCGTGAGCACGGCGACAAAAAGCGTATAGG
>SAQR01000179.1 GCA_004020365.1 Mesorhizobium sp. | reverse complement strand
CAGCGAGGCTGGTTTCGGAAATCCTGACGCCGTCGACATAGGTGCCGTCCGTGGAAATTCGCCAGTTCTTCAGCTTGCCATATTGCGAGCCTTTCAGCTTCCACCAGGAGGGCGTGAAGACGCCGCGCTTGTCGCCGAAATCGCCGGGTGACGTCCAGGTGCCGACATCGATGCCATTGATCGCAAGCGTGATGTCGGAGGGCCAGTCGGCGCTGGTGCCCGGCACTTCCGAGGACAGTTCCATCACCACTTCAAGCTCGGTGATCTCGGCATTGGCGAGCTTGGCATTGTTGGGGAACTGGTATTCGACAAAGCCGCGGGCGAACCATAACAACCCAGCTTTCATGCGGTCCGGATCGAGGAAAGTGTTCGGCACATCGAGCAGACCGATGATGCCATCCG
>SAQR01000178.1 GCA_004020365.1 Mesorhizobium sp. | reverse complement strand
TTGGCGACCATGGCTGCGAGTACATGACCGGCGGCATTGTCGTCGTCATCGGGCAGACCGGCCGCAACTTTGCCGCTGGCATGTCGGGCGGCGTCGCCTATGTGCTCGACGAGGTGGGTGATTTCGCCGAGCGCTGCAACATGGCGATGGTCGAACTGGAACCCGTTCCCGAAGAAGACGACCTGATGGAGAAACTGCTCCATCATGGCGGCGACCTCGATCACAAAGGCCGCGTCGACGTGTCCGGCGACATGACCAGCCATGACGAAGAGCGGCTCTATCAGCTGATCTCGAACCACGTCCATTACACGGGTTCGGTGCGCGGCCGCGAAATCCTCGACAACTGGACGACTTTCCGGCCGAAATTCCGGAAGATCATGCCGGTCGAATACCGCCGCGCGCTGAT
>SAQR01000177.1 GCA_004020365.1 Mesorhizobium sp. | reverse complement strand
GAATGTTGGCCGGGCGCGGCGTTTCCGAACCGCCGCAATAGAGCACCGCATCATACTCGGCGAGCAGCTGCGCCACCGGCTTGTCGACGCCGACATTGATCCCGCAATGAAAACTCACGCCCTCGCCTTGCATCTGCTCGATGCGCCGGTCGATATAGTGCTTCTCGATTTTGAAGTCGGGGATGCCGTAGCGCATCAGCCCGCCCGGCCGGCTCTCGCGCTCGTAGACGTGAACGTCGTGGCCGGCGCGGCCAAGCTGCTGGGCGGCCGCCATGCCGGCCGGCCCCGAGCCAATGATTGCGACGCGCCTGCCGGTCTTCCTTTCCGGCGGATAGGGCCGGATATGACCGGTTTCATAGGCCTTGTCGGCGATCGCCTGCTCGATCGTCTTGATGGCGACCGGAATGT
>SAQR01000176.1 GCA_004020365.1 Mesorhizobium sp. | reverse complement strand
AAATCGCCAGCTATAAAATGCTCATTGCCGCAGCCGGCGAGGTCGGCGATTCCGAAACCCAAAGCGCGTGCCAAGCGAACCTGCGCGAAGAAGAGGCGATGGCCGATTGGTTGGAAAACAGAATCGGCACAGTCACCAGCGAGTTCCTCAGACGCGACGAGCGGGATTCTGACACCGCGAAACGGTGACGTAGGCGGACAATTGCCGTCTACAGAAAAAGCTCCCCTTCGGCACGGTGCTCGAAGCAGAACCAGTGCAGTGTCTTCGTCGGCTTGGCGAAGCCCCATCCGGCATTCTTGCCACAGCCGGGGTGCTCGCACCGATGATGCTGAATGCCAGGGCGTGTGACGGGTCCATTGCAACCGGAAGGCGGATCAGTTCGTCGCTCATCGCCGTAGCCTCAATTGCGCAGGATCTCGGGAACG
>SAQR01000018.1:87837-102803 GCA_004020365.1 Mesorhizobium sp. | reverse complement strand
CAGCCGTAGCGCCACCAGTCGTAGCCGCCGAGGACGCGAACCAAAATGACCCTGGCGTGCCGGGCGACGCTGTCGATCCACAGATCGACGGACATCGGGTGGCGCAGGTCGCGCAACGCCGCCAGCCGCATCGACGGCAGGCGATCCGCGTCTGCCTGCCACGCCGCCGCCAGCCCGGCCAGGTCGCTGTCGGTGAAGGACAGCGCCACGACATCCGCAGGCGTCTGCCTCAGATCGACAGGCTCAGCGAGATCGTCGAGCGAGGCGGATGTGGTGGTGAGGATGTGCATCGCGGCTCGTGCCTGAGGTCAGCCGGCGAGAATACGCTCGATGGCCGGGCGGTTCAGCCCTTTCAGGCCGATGACGACGAGGCGCGAGCGGCGGTCGTCCTCAGTGGTCCAGGCGCGGTCGTAATAGTGATTGACGCGCGCCCCGACGGCCTGCAGCAACAGCCGCATCGGTTTGCCGCCGACTTCGACGAAACCTTTCACGCGCAACACGTTTTCTTCCTCGGCCGCCGTGGCGACACGCAAAGCCAGCTCATCGGGATTGGCGATCGAGGGAATATCGATGACGAACGAGTCAAAATCGTCATGCTCGTGATCGAGTTCGTCGTCGTGGTGGGTCTTGCGGTTCTCGATGTCGTCCTCAACGGCGAGGCCAAGGCCGAGCAGCACCGATGGATCGACCTTGCCCTGCGAGGCCGGCACGACCTTGACGGCGCGGGCGGCGTGCTCGCCGATGACGGTATTGGCGCGGGCCGAGCCGGCGGCGTCCATCAGGTCGCTCTTCGACAAGATGATCAGGTCGGCGCAGGCGAGCTGGTCCTCGAACACCTCCTCGACCGGATCGTCATGGTCGAGCGTCTCGTCCTGCGCGCGCTGCGCCTGCAGGGCGTCCATGTCGTTGGCGACGCGGCCTTCGGCCAGCGCCGGTCCGTCGACCACGGCAATGACGCCGTCGACCGTCACCCGGCTTTTCACCGTCGGCCACTGGAAGGCCTGGACCAGCGGTTTGGGCAGAGCCAGCCCAGAAGTTTCGATCAGGATATGGTCGACCCTGGGCGTCAGCGACAGAATCTGGTCGAGCGCCGGGACGAAGTCGTCGGCGACGGTGCAGCAGATACAGCCATTGGCCAGTTCGACGATGTTTTCCTCAGGACAGGTGTCGATGCCGCATCCCCTAAGGATCTCGCCGTCGATGCCGATATCGCCGAACTCGTTGACGATGATGGCCAGCCGCTTGCCGCCGGCGTTTTCGAGCAGATGGCGGATCAACGTCGTCTTGCCGGCGCCGAGGAAGCCGGTGACGACGGTGCAGGGCACGCGGGAGACATTAGCGGACGACTGTGGAGCGGTCATATCTGGTCCTTCAAAAGGTCGAGGGGAGGGATGCGGGCAACGAGGCCGCGCTTCAGGCAATCGGGGCGGCCGCGCCACGGGATGAGGCCGTCGGTCGAGGTGGCGAAGAGTTTTGCGCCGGTGATGAGATCGGCGCCGCTGGTCGCGGTCAGGTCGCCAAAGACATAGCTCCAGCAGCCGTCGCGCAGGATAGCGGCGCTGAGGCGGCGCTTGCAATTGCCGAGGCATTCGACGCTGCGGATACGGATGTTTTCGCCCGAGGCGGCGCGGCGCGTGTCTTCGGCCAACAATTCGCCGGCGCGGGGATGGCCATCGGAGCCGGTCTCGTCACGGCAGGAGGCGCAGACGATCACGGTGACACCGGCCAGAACATCATTATCGCCGGGCAATGCGCCCGCTGTCTCAGCCGAAAAACTGCTGTCGCGTTCCAAATCAGGCTCCTTGCCCGGAAAACCCGCCAGGCGATCGGATTCTTATGTCCTAGACGGCAGGTCTCCTGGCTCGCGGGTCATCGCCTTGGTGCCGCCTTCCCGGGATTTTCCCAGTGGTTATCGGCCTTGGCTCGTCGCTTACAGTTGCGGGGACAGCCGCGGATTTGAAATCGAGATTTCGCACCGCATTCCCTCTTGGCTCCTCCCTTTGCCGAGAGGAGACCGTCTGAAGCGGATTTAGGCTTGTGGAGGCAGTCGTGTCAACGCACGTCTACGACGCGGCAATGTCGGCAAGCGGTTGGCCCAAATCACCCGCGGGCGTCACCTCGATGCGTTCCAGCCCGAGCCAGCCCTGCATCAGCTTCAATTCCTCAAAAAGTTCGGCGGTGGTTTGCGGCGGGGCGCCGGGCTCGGCGTAGGCGGCATGGACGCGCAGGACGCCGGCGGGGCGGTCAGCCCTAAGGTCGATGCGCGCCACGATCCTGTCGCCGAGCAGGAACGGCAGCACGTAATAGCCGTATTGGCGCTTTTCGGCCGGGGTGTAGATCTCGATGCGATAGCGGAAGTCGAACAGTCTTTCCGTGCGCGCTCGCTCGAAGACGACGGGATCGAAGGGAGCGAGCAAGGCGCGCGCCTCGATCTTGCGCGGAAAACGGGCGTCCTTGTGAAGATAGGCAGGCTTGTCCCAGCCTTCGACGCGAACCGGCAAAAGGTCGCCGGCCTCGACCAGTTCCTCGATGCGGCCCTTGATATCGGCGGGAGAGAGGCGGAAATAGTCGCGCAGGTCGCCCGCCGTCGCGACGCCGTGGGCGCGGGCTGATATGCGCAGCAATTCGCGGTGCGCATCCTCAGGCGAGGGCACCGGCAGGGCAAGTACTGCCGGCGGCAGCACGCGCTCCGGCAGATCATAAAGCCGCTCGAAGCCTCGGCGCGACGCCGTGGTGATGCGACCGGCCCAGAACAGCCATTCGAAAGCGTGCTTGGCGTCGCTCCAGCCCCACCAGCCGCCGGAGCCTTTCTGGCCTCCTTCCTGGCCTCCCAGGGCGGAAGCGGCGATCGGGCCGCGTTGGACGACCTCGCGATAGATGTCTTCAATGTAGGCGGCGCGCTCGCGGCCCCACCTGGCCAGCCCGTTATACATTTCCTCGCCACGCTCGGCCCGCTCCATGCGCCAGCGCATCAGCGGATAGGTCTCGACCGGCAGAAAGGAGGCTTCGTGCGCCCAATATTCGAAGACTTTGCGCTTGCGCGTCACGGCGGCGTTATCGAGCAGGGCGAGCGGGTAGGGGCCAAGCCGCGAATAGAGCGGCATATAATGGGCACGCACCACAGCGCTGACGGAATCGATCTGCAGCAGACCGGTCCGGGCAAGTACACGGGCCAGATGGCGGCGATCAGGCGTGATGCTGGGGCGAGGATCGGCAAACCCCTGTGCGGCAAGCGCGATGCGCCGGGCCATGGCGAGTGAGATTTTTTCCTTCATGCAGACGGGACTCTGTTGGCGTTCGACCAAGGTGGGAGCGATGATTCCGCGCCATGCTAGCAGGGTTTTGGCGGCACCTATGTCAGGAGAGAAAAGTGGAGTGAAAAGTGAAAGAAATCAAACAGGAGCGGATCGGACCAGTTTATCCCTATATGCCGTCGAGCACCGGGTTTTGAACAAGGTTTGACTTGCTTCGCCGAAAGCCCTGCGCTAACCCTCGCCGCGTTGCAGCATAGAGCCCCCTAAAACGGTTCAGTGGTTAAACTGTCACGCTTCCGCAAGTGGGTCCGGTGCTGTAATCAGAGTGGATTGGCCGCCAACGGAAAGCTGCAGCATGAACGCATTGTTGAGTTCGTACCTGCCCATCGTCCTGTTTATCGGCGTGGCGCTGGTCGTCGGCCTGGCGCTGCTTGCCGCACCCTTTCTGGTGGCCTACCGCAATCCCGATCCGGAAAAGCTTTCCGCCTATGAATGCGGCTTCAACTCCTTTGACGATGCCCGCATGAAGTTCGACATCCGCTTCTACCTGGTGTCGATCCTGTTCATCATCTTCGATCTGGAAGTGGCCTTCCTGTTTCCGTGGGCAGTGTCTTTCGGCCAGATCGGCATGCTCGGCTTCTGGTCGATGATGGTGTTTCTGGCGGTGCTGACCATCGGCTTTGCCTATGAATGGAAGAAAGGAGCGCTGGAATGGGATTGAGCGACAATTCCGGCACGCTCGTCGCGCCGAAGCCAAAAGGCATTCTCGACCCCAGCACCGGAAAGCCGGTGGGGGAGAATGATCCGTTCTTCCTCGAGATCAACAACGAGCTTGCCGACAAGGGCTTTCTCGTCACCTCGACCGAGGCGCTGATTACCTGGGCGCGCAGCGGCTCGCTGATGTTCATGACTTTCGGTCTTGCCTGCTGCGCGGTCGAGATGATCCACACCTCGATGCCGCGCTATGACTCGGAGCGGTTCGGCGTTGCGCCGCGCGCCTCGCCGCGCCAGTCCGACATCATGATCGTCGCCGGCACACTGACCAACAAGATGGCGCCGGCGCTGCGCAAAGTCTACGACCAGATGCCGGAGCCGCGCTACGTCATCTCGATGGGCTCCTGCGCCAATGGCGGCGGCTACTACCACTATTCCTATTCGGTGGTGCGCGGCTGCGATCGCGTCGTGCCGGTCGACATCTATGTGCCCGGCTGTCCGCCGAGCGCGGAAGCGCTGCTCTACGGCATCCTTCTGTTGCAAAAGAAGATCCGCCGCACCGGCACGATCGAGCGGTGAGCGGGATGATGAGCCTGAACGAACTCTCGACCTATCTCGGCGAGAAGCTGAGCGGCCGGATCGGCGATGAGGTGCTTGCCTATGGCGAACTTACCATCTCTGTCGAGCCGCAGCATCTGCTCGAGGTGGTAAGCTTCCTGCGCGACGATCCAAAATGCCAGTTCATCTCGATCATCGACGTCTGCGGCGCCGATTATCCGTCGCGGGCCAAGCGCTTCGACGTGGTCTATCACCTGCTGTCGCCGAAGCAGAATGTTCGCATCCGCATCAAGGTCCAGGCCGACGAGGAGACGGTGGTGCCGTCGATCACCGGTGTGTTTCCGGGCGCCGACTGGTTCGAACGCGAGACCTACGATCTCTACGGCGTGCTGTTCTCGGGCCATCCCGATCTCAGGCGGATTCTGACCGATTACGGCTTCGAGGGACATCCGCTGCGCAAGGATTTTCCGCTGACCGGCTTTGTCGAGGTGCGCTACGACGACGAAGCCAAGCGGGTCATCTACGAGCCGGTGGAATTGAAGCAGGAATTCCGCAATTTCGATTTTCTCAGCCCTTGGGAGGGGACGGACTACGTTCTGCCTGGGGATGAGAAAGCGAAGCAGTGAATGGTGAATAGTGAATAGTGAATGGAAGAGCGGGATGGGACGTCCGGGAAAATCAACGACTATCGAGATTTGAACGTATGGAAAGATTCGATGGTATTGGCTGCGGACATTTATCTCGCGACGAAAGCATTCCCGCGAGAGGAAATGTTTGGCATGACATCGCAGATGCGGCGCGCGGCGTCGTCGATACCGGCAAATATCGCCGAGGGTTTCGGCCGCGGTCAGCGCAAGCCCTTCGTTCAGTTCCTTCGTATTGCGCAAGGTTCGTTGAAGGAACTGGAAACCCATACGCTTCTTGCGATGAGCGTGGGATTGTTGGACGAGAAGAGTGCAGGGCTGTTGTCGGTCAGGTTCGAGAAGCTAGGGAAGATGATGCGATCGTTCATTCGATCGCTGGAGGTCGGTGCAGGCAAATGACCATTCACCATTCACCATTCACCATTCACTCATCGCCAAAGGCGATCCATGGCTGAAACTTCCGTCCGCAATTTTAATATCAATTTCGGCCCGCAACATCCGGCGGCGCATGGCGTTTTGCGTCTTGTTCTAGAACTCGATGGCGAAGTCGTCGATCGCGTCGATCCGCATATCGGACTGCTGCATCGCGGCACCGAGAAGCTGATCGAAGCCAAGACCTATTTGCAGGCCGTTCCCTATCTCGACAGGCTCGACTATTGCGCGCCGATGAACCAGGAGCATGCCTTTGCGCTTGCCGCCGAGCGCCTGCTCGGTATCGAGGTGCCGAAGCGCGGCCAGCTGATCCGCGTGCTTTATTGCGAGATCGGCCGCATCATGTCGCACATCCTCAATGTGACGACGCAGGCGATGGATGTCGGCGCGCTGACGCCGCCGTTGTGGGGTTTTGTCGAGCGCGAAAAGCTGATGGTGTTTTATGAGCGGGCCAGCGGCTCGCGCATGCATGCCGCCTATTTCCGGCCCGGCGGCGTCCACCAGGACCTGCCGCAGCAGCTGGTCGAGGATATCGGCAACTGGATCGATCCGTTCCTGAAATCGCTCGACGATCTCGACGCACTGCTGACCGGCAACCGCATCTTCAAGCAGCGCAACGTCGACATCGGCACCGTCTCGCTGGCCGATGCTTGGGCATGGGGTTTTTCGGGCGTCATGGTGCGCGGATCCGGCGTCGCCTGGGATCTGCGCAAGTCGCAGCCTTATGAATGCTATGCCGAGATGGATTTCGACATTCCAATCGGCAAGAACGGCGACTGCTACGACCGTTATCTCGTGCGCATGGAAGAGATGCGCCAGTCGGCAAAAATCATGCGCCAGTGCATCGACCTGCTGCTCGGCAAGGAAGGCAGCGGCCCGGTGTCGAACCTCGACGGCAAAGTGGTGCCGCCGAAGCGCGCGGCGATGAAGCGCTCGATGGAAGCGCTGATCCATCATTTCAAGCTCTACACCGAAGGCTACCGCGTGCCGGCCGGCGAGGTCTATGCGGCGGTCGAAGCGCCGAAGGGCGAGTTCGGCGTCTATCTGGTCTCGGACGGCACCAACAAGCCCTATCGCTGCAAGCTGCGCGCGCCCGGCTTCGCGCATCTGCAGGCCATGGACTTTTTGTGCCGCGGCCACATGCTGGCCGACGTCACCGCCGTTCTCGGCTCCCTCGACATCGTGTTTGGTGAGGTCGATCGCTAAATGTCAGTCCGCCGTCTCGCAGAAGCCAGCCTCCAGCCAGCATCCTTCGCCTTCAACCGGGCGAATGCGGCAGCGGCGAAGCAATGGATCAAGAAATATCCGAAGGGCCGCGAGCAGTCGGCGATCATCCCGTTGCTGATGCTGGCGCAGGAGCAGGAAAGCTGGGTGACCAAGGCGGCGATCGAGACGATCTGTGACATGCTTGGCATGCCCTACATCAGAGGGCTCGAAGTCGCGACCTTCTACACCCAGTACCAGCTGAATCCGGTCGGCACCCGTGCGCATATCCAGGTCTGCGGCACCACGCCCTGCATGCTGCGCGGCTCGGAAGCGCTGATGGATGTGTGCCGCTCGAAGATCCATCACGACCAGTTCCACACCAACGACAAGGGCACGCTGTCGTGGGAGGAGGTCGAATGCCTTGGCGCCTGCGTCAATGCGCCGATGGTGATGATCTTCAAGGACACGTTCGAGGATCTGACGCCGGAGCGGCTCGCCGAGATCATTGACCTTTATGAAGCCGGCAAGGGCGCCTCGGTGACGCCGGGGCCGCAGAACGGCCGCATCACCTCCGAGCCGATCACCGGTCTGACGACGCTGAAGAGCGAAAAGGCAATCCTGAAGACGACCCGCGACAGGGAAGCCAAGGCGGCTGCCAAGGCCGCCAGGGAGGCCGCGCCAGCGGCAGCTGCTCCTGTTGCGCCGTCGAAAGCCAGTAAGCCGAAGACCGATGCGCCCGAAACCAGCCCGGCGCTGGTGACGCCTTCTCCGGCAAAGGTCGCGCCCGAGACGGAAAAGGCGGCGAGCGTCAGAGCACCGCGGCATTCGGCGGCCAATGCCAACAAGGCCGCGCCGGAAGTCGAAAAGGTTTTGAAACAGCGCAGCGGCCCGATCGTCAAGGCTGAGCCGGCGGCCGCTTTCAAGGCGCCGGAGTTGAAGGCAGCGCCGATCGGCGCTGCCGGCAAGAAAACCGTCAAGACGACCCGTGCCAAGACGGGCAAGCCTTCGCTCGAGGACAAGAACCGTCCGGCCGGCATCGCGAGGCCGGCACTGGTCGACGATCTCAAGCTGATCTCGGGCGTCGGCCCGAAGATCGAAGGCATCCTGCATTCACTTGGTATCTTTACCTATGCGCAAGTCGCGTCATGGAAGAAGGCCGAGCGCGGGTGGGTCGACGGCTATCTCAGTTTCCACGGCCGCATCGAGCGCGAAGACTGGGTCAAGCAGGCCAAGGCGCTGGCCAAGGGCGGGGTCGCCGAATATATCCGCGTCTTCGGCAAGAAGCCGGTCTGAGGGACGAACAATGCTTCAGGACAGAGACCGCATCTTCAACAACATCTACGGCCGCTTCGACAAGTCGCTGGCCGGTGCGATGGCGCGCGGCGCCTGGGACAACACGCCCGGCATCATCGCCAAGGGGCGCGACTGGATCGTCAACGAGATGAAGGCATCAGGCCTGCGCGGCCGCGGCGGCGCCGGCTTCCCGACCGGGCTAAAATGGTCGTTCATGCCCAAGCAGAGCGACGGCCGGCCGAGCTATCTCGTCGTCAACGCCGACG
The DNA here is from genome assembly GCA_004020365.1 of Mesorhizobium sp. Taxonomy (GTDB): domain Bacteria; phylum Pseudomonadota; class Alphaproteobacteria; order Rhizobiales; family Rhizobiaceae; genus Mesorhizobium. Next base: position 94,436 of record SAQR01000018.1, on the reverse strand, counting down.
AATCCGAACCCGGCACCTGCAAGGACCGCGATATTTTGCGCCACGACCCGCACACGCTGGTCGAGGGCTGCCTGATCGCCGGCTTCGCCATGGGCGCGATCGCCGCCTATATCTATGTGCGCGGCGAGTTCGTCCGCGAGCGCGAGGCGCTGCAGCGCGCTATCGACGAGGCTTATGCAGCCAAGCTGATCGGCAAGAACAATACCTCCGGCTATGATTTCGACATCTACATGCACCATGGCGCCGGCGCCTATATCTGCGGCGAGGAAACGGCGCTGCTCGAAAGCCTCGAAGGCAAGAAGGGCCAACCGCGGCTGAAGCCGCCGTTTCCGGCCAATGTCGGCCTCTATGGCTGCCCGACAACGGTCAACAATGTCGAGTCCATCGCGGTGGCGCCGACCATTTTGCGCCGCGGCGCAGCCTGGTTCTCGTCCTTCGGCCGGCCCAACAACGTCGGCACCAAGCTGTTCTGCGTTTCGGGCCACGTCAACACGCCGTGCACCGTCGAAGAGGCGATGTCGATCCCGTTCCGCGAACTGATCGAGACGCATTGCGGCGGCATTCGCGGCGGCTGGGACAATCTGCTGGCGGTCATTCCGGGCGGCGCTTCGGTGCCGCTGGTGCCGGCGGAGCAGATCATCGACGCGCCGATGGATTTCGATGCGCTGCGCGACCTGAAATCGGGTCTCGGCACGGCGGCTGTCATCGTCATGGACAAATCGACCGATGTCGTGAAGGCGATTGCCCGGCTTTCTTACTTCTACAAGCACGAGAGCTGCGGCCAGTGCACGCCGTGCCGCGAAGGCACCGGCTGGATGTGGCGGGTGATGGAGCGGCTGGTGCGCGGCGAGGCGCAGAAGCGCGAGATCGACATGCTGCTCGACGTGACCAAACAGGTGGAAGGCCACACGATCTGCGCGCTGGGTGATGCGGCGGCATGGCCGATCCAGGGCCTGATGCGGCATTTCCGCGGCGAGGTGGAGCGGCGCATCGACGAGTTTTCGCGCAATGCGCACCGGGCAGAGCCAGTGATGGTGGCGGCGGAATAGAGAAGAACTTGAAGCGGGCGAGGGCCTGATGAAATACGGGCGAGGGCCCGATTTGGAATACGGGCAAGGGCCCGATTTGGAATACGGGCAAGGGCCCGATTTGAAATACGGGCGAATGCCCGATTTGAGGAAACAGGCCGGGGCATACGGAAGAAACGACCAGGAGACCACCGATGTCGCTGAATTCGAAACCCGATCATTTGATGCCAGATTTGGACCCGTTCGAGAAGATGAACCAGGACCTGACCAGGATGATGCCGAAGGAGATGGCCAGCGCCGTCAATCTTCTGGCGCACCCTGTCGCGGGTGCGGCAGCGCTGTCGGTGCTTGGCATCGGGCTTGCCCACCACGCCTTTGGGGTGTGGATTGGCGTGCTCTCGGGCGCCGCCGAAACCTCGCAGCGGCTCTTCCAGCCGATCATCGACGATTTGGATGCCAGGGTGGAAAGCTTTTCACAGACAGGGACAAGCTCCTCGACCAAGGCGCGCGCGGCGACAAAAACCTTGATCGCCGAGGCGCAGTCCTTCGCCCGGAACGTGAACGACACGGCGGCGAACAGCGTGGACAATGCACGCAGCGTGGTGGATGCGGCTGCCGCACCGACCGGGTTGATGCCGGAGGACTTCAAGCAGCCCAAAGCAATGGATCGTCCGGAAAACCCGGCCGACCTCAAGGCGATATCGGGCATCGGGCCGAAGCTGGAACAGGTGCTGAACGGCCTAGGCATCTGGACCTACGGCCAGATCGCGGCATGGACGCCGGAAGAGGTCGCCTGGGTCGACGATTATCTGTCGTTCAAGGGCCGCATCGGTCGCGATAACTGGCTTAGCCAGGCGGCGGCGCTAGCCGCCAAGGCCGAGAGGTAGGGGACGCGATGGAGGTCCACGACAGGCGCGATGTTCTCGACGTGCGCAACGCCATCGTCAGCAATTCCAGCTTCGATGACGTCAACCTGTCGAACACCCGGTTTCACGACGTCAACCTGTCGGCGGCCAGGATCCAGCGCACCAACCTGAGCAACACCAAGGTGGAAGACGCCAACCTTTCGAATGCGTATTTCACCGACGTGAACATGACCAACGTGAAGATAGAAAACGCGCAGGTTGCGGGCATGATGATCAACGGCATCAGCCTTGACGACCTGTTCCAGGCATATGAGACGGCGAAGACCGCCGGGGGCAATTGATGGCAAAGCTCAAGGTCGACGGGAAAGAGATTACTGTACCCGACCACTACACGCTGCTGCAGGCAGCCGAGGAGGCCGGCGCCGAAGTGCCGCGCTTCTGCTTCCATGAGCGGCTGTCGATCGCTGGCAATTGCCGCATGTGCCTGATCGAGGTGAGGGGCGGGCCGCCCAAGCCGCAGGCGTCCTGCGCCATGGGCGTGCGCGATCTGCGCCCGGGACCAAATGGCGAAACACCGGAAATCTTCACCAACACGCCGATGGTCAAGAAGGCCCGGGAAGGCGTGATGGAATTCCTGCTGATCAACCATCCGCTCGATTGCCCGATCTGCGACCAGGGCGGCGAGTGCGACCTGCAGGACCAGGCGATGGCGTTCGGCGTTGATTCCTCGCGCTACCACGAGAACAAGCGGGCGGTCGAAGACAAGTATATCGGGCCGCTGGTCAAGACGATCATGAACCGCTGCATCCATTGCACGCGCTGCGTCCGCTTCACAACCGAAATTGCCGGCATTTCCGAGCTCGGCCTGATCGGCCGTGGCGAGGACGCCGAAATCACCACCTATCTCGAAAGCGCGATGACCTCGGAACTGCAGGGCAACGTCATCGACCTTTGCCCGGTCGGTGCGCTGACCTCAAAGCCCTACGCCTTCCAGGCGCGGCCGTGGGAACTGACCAAGACCGAATCCATCGATGTCATGGACGCCGTCGGCTCGGCGATCCGCGTCGACAGCCGCGGCCGCGAGGTGATGCGCATCCTGCCGCGCACCAACGAGGCGGTGAACGAGGAGTGGATTTCCGACAAGACCCGCTTCATCTGGGACGGTCTGCGCACCCAGCGCCTCGACCGGCCATATGTCCGCAAGAACGGCAAGCTGGCCCCGGCAAGCTGGGCCGAGGCTTTCTCCGCGATCAAGGAAGCGGTGTCGAGCACCGCACCCGACAAGATCGGCGCCATATCAGGCGATCTCGCCGCCGTCGAGGAGATCTATGCACTTAAGCTGCTGATGGCGTCGCTCGGCTCGAAGAACACCGACTGCCGCCAGGATGGCGCCGCGCTCGATCCGTCGCTCGGCCGGGCAAGCTATATCTTCAACCCGACCATCGAGGGCATCGAGCAGGCCGACGCGGTGCTGATCATCGGCGCCAATCCGCGGTTCGAGGCGTCCTTGCTCAACGCCCGCATCCGCAAGCGCTGGCGGGTCGGCAACCTGCCCGTCGCCGTCATCGGCGATGTCGGCGATACGCGCTACGACTATGAGCAGCTCGGCGCCGGAACGGAATCGCTGAAGGATTTGGCCGACGGCAACGGCAAATTTTTTGAGGTGCTGAAGAATGCGGCTCATCCGCTGATCATCGTCGGTCAGGGCGCGCTGTCGCGCTCGGACGGCGAGGCCGTGCTCGGCCAGGCGGCGAAGCTCAGCCTGGCCGTCAATGCTGCGAGAGCCGACTGGAACGGTTTTGCCGTGCTGCACACTGCGGCGGCGCGTGTCGGCGGTCTCGATGTCGGCTTCGTGCCGGGCGAGGGCGGCAAGAACGTCGCCGGCATGCTGGGCGATATGGAGGTGCTGTTCCTGCTCGGCGCCGACGAGATCGACATGACCAGAACCGGCGGCGCCTTCGTCGTCTATATCGGCACGCATGGCGACCACGGCGCGCACCGCGCCGACGTCATTCTGCCGGGCGCCGCCTATACCGAAAAGTCGGGCACCTACGTCAACACCGAGGGCCGGGTGCAGCAGACCAACCGTGCCGGCTTCGCGCCGGGCGATGCGCGCGACGACTGGGCGATCCTGCGGGCGCTGTCGGATGTGCTGGGCAAGAGGTTGTCGTTCGATTCCTTGCCGCAGCTGCGCGCGAAACTCTATGGCGAATACCCGCATCTTGCCCGCATCGACCAGGTCGCGCCCGGCAATTTTGCCGATATCGCCGAGGTGGCGAAGCTCGGCGGGCGGCTTGGCAAGGGCGCCTTTACCTCGCCGGTCAAGGATTTCTACCTGACCAACCCGATCGCGCGGGCTTCCGCGGTGATGGCGGAATGCTCGGCGCTGGCGAAAAACGGTTTTCAGCAGGCGGCGGAATAGCATGGACACCTTTATCTCCTTCTACGTGCTGCCGGCGCTGCTCATCCTGTTGAAGTCGGTCGTGCTGATCGTCGTGCTGTTGATCTTCGTCGCCTACATCCTGTACGCGGACCGCAAGATCTGGGCGGCGGTGCAGTTGCGCCGCGGCCCGAACGTCGTCGGCCCATGGGGCACGCTGCAGGCCTTCGCCGACCTTCTGAAGTTCGTGTTCAAGGAGCCGGTGATTCCGTCCGGTGCCAACAAGGGCGTTTTTCTGCTGGCGCCGCTGGTTTCGGCGGTTTTGGCGATCTCGGCCTGGGCGGTGATCCCGGTCAACGAGGGCTGGGCGATCGCCAACGTCAATGTCGGCATCCTCTACGTCTTCGCCATCTCCTCGCTCGAGGTCTATGGCGTGATCATGGGCGGCTGGGCGTCCAACTCGAAATATCCGTTCCTCGGCGCGCTGCGCTCGGCGGCGCAGATGGTATCCTACGAAGTCTCGATCGGCTTCGTCATCGTCACCGTGCTGCTTTGCGTCGGCTCGCTCAACCTGTCCGACATCGTGCTGTCGCAGGCGGACGGGCTGGGCACGCGGGTTGGCCTGCCCAACACCTTCCTCGACTGGCATTGGCTGTCGCTGTTCCCGATGTTCGTCATCTTCTTCATCTCGGCGCTGGCCGAGACCAACCGCCCGCCCTTCGACCTTGTGGAAGCCGAATCGGAACTCGTCGCCGGCCATATGGTCGAATATTCTTCGACGCCGTTCCTGCTGTTCTTCCTCGGCGAATATGTCGCCATCGTGCTGATGTGCGCGCTGGCCACGATCCTGTTCCTCGGCGGCTGGCTGCCGCCCTTCGACTTCGCTCCCTTCACCTGGGTGCCGGGTCTGATCTGGTTCGTGCTCAAGGTCTGCCTGGTGTTCTTCATGATCTCGATGGTGAAGGCCTTCGTGCCGCGCTATCGCTACGACCAGCTGATGCGGCTCGGCTGGAAGGTCTTCCTGCCGATCTCGCTAGCGATGGTGGTGATTGTCGCCGCGTTCCTCAAGATCACGGGGTTTGCGTGATGTCTGTTCTGGCCCAAGCCGCAAAATCCCTGCTGCTGCAGGATTTCGTCAGCGCCTTCTTCCTGTCGATGCGCCAGTTCTTTGCGCCGAAGGAGACAATCAACTATCCGCACGAAAAGGGGCCGACCAGCCCGCGCTTCCGCGGCGAACATGCGCTGCGCCGCTATCCGAACGGCGAGGAACGCTGCATCGCCTGCAAATTGTGCGAGGCGATCTGCCCGGCGCAGGCGATCACCATCGAGGCCGGCCCGCGCCGCAACGACGGCACCCGCCGCACCGTGCGCTACGACATCGATATGGTGAAGTGCATCTATTGTGGCTTCTGCCAGGAGGCCTGCCCGGTCGACGCCATCGTCGAGGGGCCGAATTTCGAATTCGCGACCGAGACGCGCGAGGAACTTTATTACGATAAGGACAAGCTCTTGGCCAATGGCGACCGCTGGGAGCGCGAACTGGCGCGCAACATCTCGCTGGACGCGCCGTACCGCTGACATTTGACGCATGGACGAGGCGAAGGGCCTCGTCTAAGGAACACGAAACTTGCCGACCGGAGGCGGTGGCAAAGATCGAACAGGACGAACGTCCTGTTTGTACAGGAACCCCGGGGGAACCCATGCTGAACGGATTAGAGGCGGCCTTTTTCTACCTCTTCGCCTTTGTCGCGGTGGCGTCGGCGTTCATGGTCATTTCGGCGCGCAATCCCGTGCATTCGGTGCTGTTCCTGATCCTGACCTTCTTCAATGCCGCCGGCCTGTTCATGCTGACCGGCGCCGAGTTCCTGGCGATGATCCTGCTCGTCGTCTATGTCGGCGCGGTCATGGTGCTGTTCCTGTTCGTCGTCATGATGCTCGACGTCGATTTCGCCGAAATGAAGGAAGGCGCCCTGCAATACGCGCCGATCGGCGCGCTGGTCGGGCTGATCCTGGCGGCTGAGCTGATCGTCGTGCTCGGCGGCTATACGTTCGCGCCGCAACTGGCGGCGACGGTTGCAAAACCCATTCCGGACCTTGCGGCGCGCTCGAACACTGCAGCGCTCGGCGACATCCTCTACACCGACTACCTCTACTATTTCCAGATTGCCGGCCTTGTGCTGCTGGTCGCCATGATCGGCGCCATCGTGCTGACGCTGCGCCACAAGCCGGGCATCAAGCGGCAGTCAATCGCCGCCCAGGTCGGCCGCACGCCGGCAACGGGAATGGAAATCCGCAAGGTCAAGACGGGCGAAGGAATCTGAGATG
>SAQR01000018.1:0-87827 GCA_004020365.1 Mesorhizobium sp. | reverse complement strand
CACATTATCTGACCGTATCGGCTATCCTGTTCACGCTCGGCGTGTTCGGCATTTTTCTCAACCGCAGGAACATCATCGTCATCCTGATGTCGATCGAGCTGATCCTGCTCGCGGTCAATATCAATTTCGTCGCCTTCTCGGCAGCGCTCGGCGATCTCGTCGGACAGGTGTTCGCGCTGTTCGTGCTGACGGTCGCAGCGGCTGAAGCGGCGATCGGCCTCGCCATTCTCGTCGTCTTCTTCCGCAACCGCGGCTCGATCGCGGTCGAAGACGTGAACATGATGAAGGGTTGACGGAAACCACCATGTATCAGGCCATCGTCTTCCTTCCTCTGCTCGGCTTCCTGGTCGTCGGCCTGTTCGGCACGTCGCTCGGCGCCAAGGCGTCCGAATACATCACCTCCGGCTTCCTGGTGATATCAGCCGTGCTGTCGTGGATCGCCTTCTTCGCCGTCGGCTTCGGCGAGGGCGAGGTGTTCACCGTACCGGTGCTGCGCTGGATCCAGTCGGGCGGCTTAGAGGCCGCATGGGCGCTGCGCATCGACACGCTGACGGTGGTGATGCTGGTCGTCGTCAACACGGTGTCGGCGCTGGTCCACATCTACTCGATCGGCTACATGCACCACGACCCGAACCGGCCGCGCTTCTTCGCCTATCTTTCGCTGTTCACCTTCGCCATGCTGATGCTGGTGACGGCCGACAACCTCGTGCAGATGTTCTTCGGCTGGGAAGGCGTCGGCCTCGCCTCCTATCTGCTGATTGGCTTCTGGTACAAGAAACCGTCGGCCAATGCCGCCGCGATCAAGGCCTTCGTCGTCAACCGCGTCGGCGATTTCGGTTTCGCGCTCGGCATCTTCGGCGTGTTCGTGCTGTTCGGCTCGGTCAATCTCGGCACTATCTTCGCCAATGCGGCGACGTTCATTCCGGCCGAAGGCGCGCCGGAGGGCGCAGCCGTATTGACCTTCCTCGGCTATGCCCTCGACAAGCACGCTGCGATGACCGTCGTCTGTCTCTTGCTGTTCATGGGCGCCATGGGCAAGTCGGCGCAGGTGCCGCTGCACACTTGGCTGCCGGACGCCATGGAGGGCCCGACGCCGGTCTCGGCGCTCATCCATGCCGCCACCATGGTGACGGCCGGCGTGTTCATGCTGGCGCGGCTGTCGCCGCTGTTCGAACTGTCGCATTCGGCGCTGATCGTGGTCACCTTCATCGGCGCCTTCACCGCCTTCTTCGCGGCGACCGTCGGCCTTGTCCAGAACGACATCAAGCGCGTCATCGCCTATTCGACCTGCTCGCAGCTCGGCTACATGTTCGTGGCGCTCGGCGTCGGCGCCTATGGCGCGGCGATCTTCCATCTGTTCACGCACGCCTTCTTCAAGGCGCTGCTGTTCCTCGGCTCGGGCTCGGTGATCCACGCCGTCTCGGATGAACAGGACATGCGCAGGATGGGCGGCCTCAGAACACTCATTCCGAAGACCTACTGGATGATGGTGATCGGCACGCTGGCGCTGACCGGCGTCGGCATTCCGGTGACGGTGATCGGCACCGCCGGCTTCTTCTCCAAGGACGCGATCATCGAAAGCGCCTTTGCCGCGCACAATCCGGTCGCCGGCCTTGCCTTCGTGCTGCTGGTCGTCGCTGCCTGCTTCACCAGCTTCTATTCCTGGCGGCTTATCTTCATGACCTTCCACGGCCAGCCGCGGGCGAGCCACGAGGTCATGCACCACGTCCATGAATCGCCGCCGGTCATGCTGGTGCCGCTGTACATCCTGGCGGCGGGCGCGCTGTTGGCCGGCGTGATCTTCCATGGCGCCTTCATCGGCGAAGGCTATGCCGAGTTCTGGAAGGCGTCGCTGTTCACGCTGCCGGACAACCACATCCTGCACGACATCCACGAAGTGCCGTTTTGGGTAAAGCTGTCGCCGTTCGTCGCCATGCTGATCGGCTTTGCGATTGCCTGGCAATTCTACATCCGTGCGCCGGAGATGCCGAAGAACCTGGCGGCGCAGCATCGCGGGCTGTACGCCTTCCTGCTCAACAAGTGGTATTTCGACGAGCTCTTCGATTTCCTGTTCGTGCGGCCGGCAAAACGCCTCGGCCACTTCCTGTGGAAGACCGGCGACGGCACCGTGATCGACGGACTTGGTCCTGACGGGGTTTCGGCGCGCGTCGTCGACGTCACCAACCGGGTCGTCAAGCTGCAGACCGGCTACCTCTATCACTATGCCTTCGCCATGCTGATCGGCGTTGCCGCATTCGTCACCTGGATGATGCTCTGATGACCGCTTGGCCGATCCTCTCGCTGGTCACCTTCCTGCCGCTGGTTGGTGTGCTGTTCATTCTGCTGATCAATGACGACAGCGAGAATGCCCGCCGCAACATCCGCGCCATTGCATTGTGGACGACTGGTATCACCTTCATCGTCTCGCTGTTCATCTGGACCGGCTTCGACAATGCGGAGCCTGGCTTCCAGTTCGTCGAGAAGTTTGCCTGGCTGGATTCCGGCATCTCCTACCATATGGGCGTCGACGGCATCTCGATGCTGTTCGTCATCCTGACTACCTTCCTGATGCCGCTCTGCATCCTGGCTTCGTGGGAATCGATCGAGAAGCGCGTCAAGGCCTACATGATCGCCTTCCTGTTGCTGGAGACGCTGATGATCGGCGTGTTCTGCGCGCTCGACATCGTCTTGTTCTATGTCTTCTTCGAAGCCGGCCTGATCCCGATGTTCATCATCATCGGCGTGTGGGGCGGCAAGCGGCGCGTCTACGCCTCGTTCAAGTTCTTCCTCTACACGCTGGCCGGCTCGGTGCTGATGCTGCTCGCCATCATGGCGATGTTCTTTCAGTCCGGCACCACCGACATCCCGACGCTCCTGACGCACGACTTCCCGGCCTCCATGCAGACCTGGCTATGGCTCGCCTTCTTCGCCTCTTTCGCCGTGAAGATGCCGATGTGGCCGGTGCACACCTGGCTGCCGGACGCGCATGTCGAGGCGCCGACGGCCGGTTCTGTGATCCTGGCCGCCATCCTGCTCAAGATGGGCGGATATGGCTTCCTGCGCTTCTCCTTGCCGATGTTTCCGATCGCCTCGGAGATGTTTGCGCCGCTGGTCTTTGCGCTGTCCGTCGTCGCCATCATCTACACCTCGCTGGTGGCGTTGATGCAGGAGGACATGAAGAAGCTGATCGCCTATTCGTCGGTCGCCCATATGGGCTTCGTCACCATGGGCATCTTCGCGATGAACCAGGAAGGCGTCCAGGGGGCGATCTTCCAGATGCTGTCGCACGGTCTGGTCTCCGGCGCGCTGTTCCTGTGCGTCGGCGTCATTTACGACCGCATGCACACGCGCGACATCGACGCCTATGGCGGGCTGGTCAACAACATGCCGAAATACGCCACCGTGTTCATGATCTTCACCATGGCTAATGTCGGCCTGCCCGGCACCAGCGGCTTCGTCGGCGAGTTCCTGACCATGCTCGGCGTGTTCCGGGTCAACACCTGGGTGGCGTTCTTCGCCGCCACCGGCGTCATCCTGTCGGCGGCCTATGCGCTTTGGCTGTATCGCCGGGTGATCTTCGGCGCGCTGAGCAAGGACAGCCTGAAAGGCCTGCTCGACCTGTCGACGCGCGAGAAGGTGATCATCTACCCGCTGGCCGTGCTGGTCATCTTCTTCGGCGTCTACCCGGCGCCGGTCTTCGACGCGACCGCCGCATCGGTCAAGGCGCTCGTCACCAATGTCACCGCATCCATCGACACCGCGCAGACCGCGGCGGCGAACTGACCTGAGAGGTTTGCGAACCATGACGCCGGACCTTCTCTCCAGCCTGTCGCTGTCGACGCCAGAGCTGATCCTCGCCGTCGGCGCCCTGGCGCTGCTGATGCTCGGCGCCTATTCGCGCGCCAACACCACCACCACGGTGAGCGGCCTTGCCGTCGCATTCCTGGTGGTTGCCGGCGTCTGGACGATCTTTTCCACCGGGCAGGGCAACGCTTACGGCGAAGCCTTCGTCCAGGATCCCTTCGCCCGCTTCATGAAGGTGCTGGCGCTGATCGGCTCGGCGGTGACGCTGGTCATGTCGATGCGCTTCGCCAAGGCGGAGCATTTCGACAAGTTCGAGTACCCGGTGCTGATCCTGCTGTGCACGCTCGGCATGATGCTGATGATCTCGGCCAACGGCATGATCGGGCTTTATCTCGGCCTCGAACTGCAGTCGCTGGCAATCTACGTGCTGGCGGCGATCAACCGGGACAATCTGCGCTCGACCGAGGCGGGGTTGAAATATTTCGTCCTCGGCGCGCTGTCGTCGGGCATGCTGCTTTACGGCATCAGCCTCGTCTACGGCTACACCGGCAACACCGGCTTCCAGGAGATTGCCGCAGCACTTGGCGGCGGCGAGCGGCAACTTGGCCTGGTCTTCGGCCTGGTCTTCGTGCTGGCTGGCCTTGCCTTCAAGATATCGGCGGTGCCGTTCCACATGTGGACGCCCGACGTCTATGAAGGCGCGCCGACGCCGGTGACGGCCTTCCTCGCTGCGGCGCCGAAAATGGCGGCGATGGCGCTGATCGTGCGCGTCACCATGGACGCCTTCAAGCCGATCGCCGCCGACTGGCAGCAGATCATCGTCTTCATCTCGATCGCCTCGATGCTGCTCGGCGCCTTTGCGGCTATCGGCCAGACCAACATCAAGCGGCTGATGGCCTATTCCTCGATCGGCCATATGGGCTACGCTCTTGTCGGCCTCGCCGCCAACAGCCAGGCCGGCGTGCGAGGCGTCGCCATCTACATGCTGATCTATCTGGTGATGACGCTCGGCACCTTCGCCTTCATCCTCGCCATGCGGCGCAAGGAAGGCAATGTCGAACAGATCAGCGATCTCGCCGGTCTGTCGTCGACCAATCCGATCATGGCGACGATCCTGACCATCCTGATGTTCTCGCTAGCCGGCATTCCGCCGCTCGCCGGCTTCTGGGGGAAGTGGTACGTGTTCCTTGCCGCCATCAACGCCAACCTCTACGCGCTGGCGATAATCGGCGTGCTGGCCTCGGTGGTGGGCGCTTATTATTATCTGCGGATCATCAAGATCATGTGGTTCGACGAACCGGTCGGCGGCTTCGTGCCGATGGCGACCGAGCTTCGCGTCGTGCTTGGCGTCTGCGGCGCCTTCGTGCTGTTCTACGTGCTGATCGGCGGGCCGATCGGCACCTATGCCGAAGCCGCCGCCAAGACATTCTTCTGACGGGATGGCATTTCGGCTGGCTCCAACAGCGGCCTCGGAAGGGTTCCGGCTCGAGGCACATGACACGGTCGGTTCCACCAATGCGCTGGCGCTCGACCATGCCCGGGCGGGAGATCCGGGCAAGCTCTGGGTCGTTTCGAAAAAACAGGAAAGCGGGCGTGGCCGGCGCGGCCGGGTCTGGGCGACGCCCGAGGGCAATCTGGCGGCGACGCTGCTGGTGGTTACCAATGCCGAGCTTCGCCTGGCCGCGACGCTCGGCTTCGTCGCTGGGCTGGCGCTGGCCGATGCGCTCGACGCTGTCGTGCCGAAGGGCAGGATCGCAATCGGCCTCGACGGCGGCGGCGATGGAAAAAACCGTTTCGAGCTGAAATGGCCGAACGATGTGCTCGCCTCCGGCGCCAAGCTTGCCGGCATCCTGCTGGAATCGGCGATACTCGAAGGCGATCGCTTTGCGGTGGCGGTGGGTATCGGTGTCAATGTTGTGGCATACCCCAAGGATTTGCCTTATCCGGCGACATCGCTTAGCGCGCTGGGCGCTGCTTGCGATGCCGAGACATTGTTTCTGGCGCTGTCGGATGCCTGGAGCGAGAATGCGCGGCTGTGGAACGATGGGCGCGGGCTGGCCGCCGTCAGGCGGCGCTGGCTGGCGCGCGCGGCAGGGCTTGGCGGGCAGGTTGCTGTCAGAATTGACGGTAATGTGGTGCGCGGCACGTTCGAGACCATTGACGAGGACTGCCGTTTCGTGATCCGCGACGATGAAGGTTCGGTTCTGACGATCGCCGCCGGCGACGTGCATTTCGGTGCGGTCGCGTCGGCCCAAGTTTGACAGGCCAAGGTTTTGACAGGCCAAGGTTTTTGACGGGCCGCAGATTTTGATGGGCCCCTGGTTTTGACGGGCTTGGGTTGACCGGCCAGGAAAGGAATGATCATGGCGACAGCGGAAAACGCCGAACTCGTCTTCGTGCCGCTTGGCGGCGTCGGCGAGATCGGCATGAACTTCGCCCTCTATGGCTACGGGCCGGCCAATGCGCGTGAATGGATCGTCGTCGATGTCGGCGTGACCTTTCCCGATGCCAGCCTACCTGGCGTCGACCTGGTGCTGCCCGACACGCGCTTCATCGAGGAGAACGTCACCAATCTGCGCGGCATCGTCATCACGCACGCGCATGAGGACCACTACGGCGCGCTGCTCGACACATGGCCGAAGCTCAAGGCGCCGGTCTGGATGACGCCGTTCGGCGCCGGATTGCTGGAAGCCAAGCGGCAGGGCGAGCAAGGCGCACCAAAGATCCCGGTGACGACCTACCGCGCCGGTGAAAAGTTCAGCGTCGGCCCGTTCGAGATCGAGGCCATCCCGGTCGCGCATTCGATTCCCGAACCGATGTCGCTGGCGATCACCTCACCGGCCGGCACCATCATCCACACTGGCGACTGGAAGATCGATCCGGCGCCGACGATCGGCCCGCTGACTGACGAGGCGCGCTTCCGCGCCTATGGCGACAAGGGCGTGCTGGCGCTGATCTGCGATTCCACCAATGCGCTCAGGGAAGGGGTGTCGCCATCGGAAGTCGCGGTCGGCGAAGGCCTCAAGGGCGTCATCCAGAGCGCCAAGGGGCGGGTCGCGGTCACCACTTTTTCCTCCAATGTCGGGCGCATCGTCTCCATTGCCAAGGCGGCGCGCGATGCCGGCCGCCAGTGCCTGGTGCTCGGCCGCTCGCTGAAGCGCGTCATCGATGTTGCCGGCGAGCTCGGCTATATGGATGGGCTGCCCGAATTCATCGCCGAGGAGGATTTTGGCTTCATCCCGCGCGAAAACCTCGTCATCATCTGCACCGGCAGCCAGGGCGAGGCGCTTGCGGCACTGGCGAAACTGTCGCGCGAGGAGATGAAATCGGTGTCGCTGACGGCAGGCGACACGGTGGTGTTTTCCTCGCGCACCATTCCCGGCAACGAGAAGGGGATCATCGAGATCAAGAACCGCCTGATCGATCTCGGCATCAGGATCATCGAGGACGGCGATGCGCTGGTGCATGTCTCGGGCCATCCGCGCCGCAGCGAGTTGCGCCAGATGTATGAATGGGTGCGGCCGCAGATCGGCGTTCCCGTGCATGGCGAGGCGGCGCATCTGGTGGCGCAAGGATCGCTGATGTCGGTGTCCGGCATCGGCCAGGTGGCGCAGGTGCGCGACGGCGACATGCTGCGGCTCTATCCAGGTGCGGCGACGATCATCGACCAGGTGCCGTTCGGCCGCATCTACAAGGACGGCAGGCTGATCGGCACCGACCAGGCGATGGGCATTCGCGACCGGCGCAAGCTGTCTTTCGCCGGCCATGTCGCGGTCAATGTCGTGCTCGACGACAAATATGAGCTCGCCGGCGATCCCGATCTGGTCGCCATCGGCGTCGCCGAGGCCGATGGCCGCGGCGAGAGTCTGGAAGACCTGATGATCGATGCGGCAATCGGCGCCGTGGACTCCATCCCCCGTCAGCGCCGAAGAGATCTCGACCTCGTGCAGGAGGCAGTGCGCCGCGCCGTCCGCGGCGCTGCCAATGAAGCCTGGGGCAAGAAGCCGCTGGTGACGGTGTTCGTCACGAGGTAGTGAGTAGTGAGTAGTGAATAGTGAATAGTGAATAGTGAAACAGTTATTCATAGCCTGCACTGCTCCAGCTGGTTCGCCACTACTCACTACTCACTACTCACTATTCACTATTCACCTCTGAGACACACGGAGCCTTTCATGCTTGGACGCCTTAACCATGTCGCGCTTGCCGTGCCGGATCTGGCTGCGGCGACCGCGGCTTATCGCGACACGCTCGGCGCTCGGGTGACCGCGCCGCAGGCGCTGCCGGAGCATGGCGTGACGGTGGTGTTCGTCGATGTCGGCAATACCAAGATCGAATTGCTGGAGCCGCTTGGTGAGGGTTCGCCGATCACGACATTCCTCGAGAAGAACCCCTCGGGCGGCATGCATCATCTGTGCTATGAGGTCGACGACATTCTTGCCGCGCGTGATCACCTCAAGGCCAGCGGCGCCCGCGTCCTCGGCGACGGCAACCCGAAGACCGGCGCGCACGGCAAGCCGGTGCTGTTCCTGCATCCCAAGGATTTCTTCGGCACGCTGGTCGAACTGGAGCAAGCATGAGCTGGGTTTCATTTCTCGCCCTGTTCTTCATCACATGGTGGGTGGTGCTGTTCGCCATCCTGCCGTTCAGTCTTAGGACGCAGGACGAGGATGAGGACGTGACGCTGGGCACGGTATCCAGCGCGCCGCGCGGCCCGCATATGCTGCGCGCGGTGCTGCGGACGACGATCGTCACGCTGGTTCTGCTTGGCATCTTTTATGGTATTACGCGGGGGCTCGGCCTCGGCATCGACGACATCCCGCACATCGTGCCGGATTTCAGCCAGGGTCCCGAAAATTAGAGCAATTCCAGGAAAAGTGCGTAGCGGTTTTCCGTCCGGAATTGCGTAAACAAATACCTAGAGTTGTTCGGTGGTTCTATCAAAAGCTGAACCGCTCTAGACCGCCGGGTACGGCTGGCCACATCTTGCATGCGAGTACCAATCCGGGCTGGAAGCCGATGCAGGTTCCGAACCGGCTGTGCTGGCGCTAGGTAAAGTGGTTTAGCAATTTGTCGTGCTAACCAAATGATTGCACAAAAAAAATGCAAGGCACGAGGCCTTGCAATTTAAACGCGTCCGATCTGTTTCCGGTGTCCGGCGGCAGCGAGTAACCGCGCCTAGATCGCATCCTCCCAAGACTTTGACCGCGTAGGAGAGCAGATTTCTTTCCGCCCTCTCGTTTATCGGCGCACATTAGACCAAGCCGGGTGAAAATGTCACGCAGAATTTTGCCCGGAAATAAGCAATCTCGTGCTGCACTGCACAATAGTGTGGCAGGCGTTGCTTGCGAAACGACCAGCAAGGCGAACGTGGCACTGCGGCGCCTTTGCGACGTCCCAGTGGGCGCCCAGTTGGCGCGGGGGGCGGGTTTCCATTCCGTCATGAAATGGCTATGAAGCCGGGGCAAGCAAGCCTGCGCTGCGCCGATTCCGGTGCGGCAATCCTCTCTCTCACGGACCAGTCCATGCGTTTGTCGCGCTATTTCCTGCCTATCCTTAAAGAAAATCCGCGCGAGGCCGAAATCGTCTCGCACCGGCTGATGCTGCGCGCCGGCATGATCCGCCAGCAGGGGCAAGGCAGTTTTTCCTGGCTGCCGCTCGGCAAAAGAGTGCTGGACAAGGTCTGCCGGATCGTTCGCGAGGAGCAGGACCGCGCCGGCGCGCTCGAGATCCTGATGCCGACCATCCAGTCGGCCGAGCTGTGGCGGGAAAGCGGCCGCTATGACGACTATGGCAAGGAGATGCTGCGCATCAAGGACCGGCAGGATCGGGACATGCTCTATGGGCCGACCAACGAGGAGGTGGTCACCGAGATTTTCCGCGCCTATGTGAAGTCCTACAAGGATCTGCCGCTCAATCTCTATCACATCCAGTGGAAATTCCGCGACGAGGTGCGGCCGCGCTTCGGCGTCATGCGCAGCAGAGAGTTTCTGATGAAGGACGCCTATTCCTTCGATCTCGATTTTGAAGGTGCCAAGGCGGCCTATAACAGGATGTTCGTGTCCTACCTCAGGACGTTCACGCGCATGGGGCTGCAGGCAATCCCGATGCGTGCCGACACCGGGCCGATCGGCGGCGACCTCAGCCACGAATTCATCATCCTGGCCGACACCGGCGAGAGCCAGGTCTATTGCCATCGCGACTATCTCGCACTTGATGTGCCGGGGGCGGACACTGATTTCTCCAACGATGCCGAGATCGGCGACATCGTCAAGAAGTGGACGACGCCCTATGCGGCGACCGACGAGATGCACGACGAGGCGGCGTGGGAGAAGGTTGCGGCAAGCGACCGGGTCTCGGCGCGCGGCATCGAGGTCGGCCACATCTTCCATTTCGGCGACAAATATTCGAAGCCGATGGGTGCCAAGGTGACCGGGCCCGACGGCAAGAATCATTTTGCCTCCGGAGGTTCCTACGGCATCGGCCCGACGCGGCTGGTCGCGGCGATCATCGAGGCCAGCCACGACGACAACGGCATCATCTGGCCGGAGGCGGTGGCGCCTTTCGACATCGGCCTGATCAATATGAAAGCCGGCGACGCCGACTGCGATCGCGTCTGCGATGAACTCCATGCGGCGTTTGTCGCCGTCGGCAAGGACGTGCTCTACGACGACACCGATCAGCGGCCGGGCGGCAAATTCGCCACAGCCGACCTGATCGGACTGCCGTGGCAGGTGATCGTCGGGCCGCGCGGCGTGGCCGCAGGCGAGGTCGAGATCAAGAACCGCAAGAACGGCGAGCGTGAGACGCTGCCGATCGCGGACGTGAAGAAACGCTTCGGTTTTGCCGGATGAGCGGAGCGGCAGCAGCTAAACCCATGGCCGCCGGACCTTTTTCCGTGTTCGAACGCATCGTCGCGTGGCGCTATCTGCGCTCGCGCCGCAAGGAGACGGTGATCTCCGTCATTGCCTCGATCTCGTTCCTCGGCATCATGCTGGGCGTCGCCACGCTGATCGTCGTGATGGCTGTCATGAACGGCTTTCGCGCCGAGCTTCTGACGCGCATCCTCGGCGTCAACGGCCATCTGATCGTGCAGCCGCTCGACATGCCGCTGGAGGACTATACGCAGGTC
Organism: Mesorhizobium sp.; assembly: GCA_004020365.1. Classification (GTDB taxonomy): domain Bacteria; phylum Pseudomonadota; class Alphaproteobacteria; order Rhizobiales; family Rhizobiaceae; genus Mesorhizobium. The sequence continues at coordinate 76,894 of SAQR01000018.1, read as the reverse complement.
GCCGGCCGCATCAACGGCGTGCCCGGCGTCCAATACGCCATTCCGCTGATCGACGGGCAGGTGCTGGCGCAAGGCAATGTCGGCGGCGGGTCCGGGGCGCTGGTGCGCGGCATACGCGGCGAGGATCTGGGGAAGATTTCAATCGTCGCCAACAATATCAAGCAGGGCTCGATCGCCGGCTTCGACACAGGCGAGGGCGTCGCCATCGGCAGCCGCATGGCCGACAATCTCGGTCTTGTGCTCGGCGACACCATCACGCTGATCGCGCCCGACGGCGATGTCACGCCGCTCGGCACGACGCCGCGCATGAAGGGCTATCCGGTCACGGCGATCTTCGAAGTCGGCATGTCGGAATATGATAGCTCGATCGTCTACATGCCGTTTTCGGAAGCGCAGCTCTATTTCAACATGGATGGCCGGGCGCAGACGATCGAGATCTATGTCGACAATCCCGACAATGTCGACGCGCTGAAGCCCAAGGTCGAGGAGGCAGCGCAGCGGCCGATCACCATGGTCGACTGGCGAGAACGCAACCGGACATTCTTCGATGCGCTGCAAGTCGAGCGCAATGTCATGTTCATGATCCTGACGCTGATCGTGCTGGTTGCGGCGCTCAACATCATTTCGGGGCTGATCATGCTGGTGAAGGACAAGGGCCACGATATCGCCATCCTGCGCACCATGGGCGCCACGCGCGGCGCGATCCTGCGCATCTTCCTGATGACGGGGGCGGCGATCGGCGTGGTGGGCACCCTTGCCGGCGTCCTCCTCGGCGTCATTATCTGCCTGAACGTCGAGCGCATTCGCCAGTTCTTCTCCTGGCTGGCTGGCGAAAGGCTGTTCAATCCCGAGCTCTACTTCCTGAGCCAGTTGCCTGCCCGCATGGATACCAGCGAGACGATCTCGGTGGTGCTGATGGCGCTGGTGCTGTCTTTCCTGGCGACTCTGTTTCCGGCATGGCGCGCGGCCAGGCTCGATCCGGTCGAAGCGCTGAGGTACGAATGATGGCCGAGGCCATTATCGAGCTGAAGAGCGTCGAGCGGCATTATGTCCAGGGGCCGCGCAAGCTGACCATCCTCAACGGCGCCGATTTTTCGTTGAGGCGCGGTGAGATCGTGGCGCTGGTGGCGCCTTCTGGCACCGGCAAATCGACGCTGTTGCACACCGCCGGACTGCTGGAGCGGCCGGACGCCGGCGATGTCATTCTGGCCGGCCGCGCCTGCGGGCGGCTTTCCGACGACGAGCGCACGGCGATCCGCCGCAACGATGTCGGCTTCGTCTATCAGTTCCATCACCTGCTGCCCGAGTTCACGGCGCTGGAAAACATCATGATGCCGCAATTGATAAAAGGGCTGACGCGCAAGGAGGCTGCCGAGCGGTCGGCACAACTGCTCGACTACATGCAGATCGGCAAACGCGCGCAGCACCGGCCGTCCGAACTGTCCGGTGGCGAGCAACAGCGCGTCGCCATCGCGCGCGCCGTTGCCAATGCGCCGCTGGTGCTGCTGGCCGACGAGCCGACCGGCAACCTCGACCCGGTCACCGCCTCCTACGTATTCGAGGCACTGGGGGCGCTGGTCAGGCAGTCGGGGCTGGCGGCGCTGATCGCCACCCACAATCACGAGCTTGCCTCGCGCATGGACCGTCGCGTCACGCTGGCCGACGGCAAGGTTGTTCCGCTTTAGCTGTATCGATATTCAGGTGATGCCGTGGGTTCCTCGCCCCACGAAAGTGGGGAGAGGTGGCGCGGCAAAGCCGCGACGGAGAGGGGACTGCGCCTGCAAAGAAAGACCCCTCTCCGGCCGCTTCGCGGCCACCTCTCCCCCCGCTTCGCGCGGGGCGAGGAACCCACGGCCTGATCTGAATCTCGACACACCTAACGGGCCGATCACCAGCGGCCGCGTTTTTCGCGCACGCAACCAGCGCGAAAGCGGCGAATCCGTTCTCAACTTTTCCTTAACCCTGCCGAACTGATTGCCCGCAATTCGCGCCAGGCTGGGATTGCGGCCGTTGACATCTGAACAAAATCAGAACAAAATACGAACATACTGAAAACAGGAGAGCGTTATGACCGGTCTTGTTCAGGATGTCGTGTCTCTGGTGTGCATGAGCACGTTTCTCATTTCCATGGCGATCTGGATCGGAGCGATGTGAGGCAGCGCGCCCCGTTCCTTCGCGGGGTGAGGGGGCGGCGGCGGAGCTCGGTGGTTCGGCGCCGTTTTGTCAGCCGGCCTTGCGGGCCGTTTCGACGAGCAGAGGTGCCGCGGGTCCGAAGACATCTTCGAAGGCGGATTTCAGCGCGAGATCGAGATCGGCCATTCCCAGGGGAAGGCCGAGGTCGACGAGGCTGGTGACGCCGTGGTCCTGCACGCCGCACGGCACGATGCCGCTGAAGTGGCTGAGATCCGGCTCGACATTGATGGCGATGCCGTGAAAGCTCACCCAGCGCCTCAGCCTGATGCCGATGGCGGCGATCTTGTCCTCGGCGAGCGATCCGTCGGGCAGGGCGGGGCGATCCGGCCGCACCACCCAGACGCCGACGCGGTTCTCGCGCCGTTCGCCGCGCACGTTGAAGGCGGCGAGCGTGCCGATGATCCATTGTTCAAGTGCCGCGACGAAGGCGCGGACATCCTCGCGCCGCCGCTTCAGGTCGAGCATCACATAAGCGACCCGCTGGCCTGGCCCATGATAGGTGTATTCGCCGCCGCGTCCCGCCGCGAACACCGGGAAACGGTCCGGCTCGATCAGGTCCTCGATGCGGGCGCTGGTGCCGGCGGTGTAGAGCGGCGGGTGCTCGACCAGCCAGACCATCTCGCCGGCGGCGCCGCCTCGGATCGCATCGGCACGCGCCTCCATCACGGCAAGCGCATCCGGATAGGCGGTGAGGCCGGGTTCGATCCGCCATTCGACCGGCGCCGAACCGGGCAGGGGCAGGAACGACGTGGCGATCTGGCTGCGTTCTGTCATGGTGTGTCTCGTCTAAAGCGCGCCGCGTTTGAAGGGAACCGTGGGCACGCTTTAGATTTTTGATTTATGCATGTCATTGTCCCAAAACCGCTGCGCACTTTTGGGCGACATGCATTCGCCTCACATATGGCGGCAATCGGCTGAAACGTCCAGTTGCGAGCGCGTTTCAGCTCTTTGGAGGGTTATGCCGAAGCCCGGGCAATTATTGCGCGACGCGCCCTTGTTTCGCCGGAAACGATTTGCTACACGCCGCGAGCCGGTTCGTTCCGGCTCCTACCACGTGCGGTCGTGGCGGAATTGGTAGACGCGCAGCGTTGAGGTCGCTGTGGGGCAACCCGTGGAAGTTCGAGTCTTCTCGACCGCACCAGCTTTATCCAATAAGCTGTTATTTTTACTGTACGATTTTCTGTTTCCCTGCAGTTCTTTTGCCGGAAGGCAATGCATCTGTCAGCTACGTCGTTCGCCCCCACGCCTGAAAGATGCGCGGCAGGGATATGGTCGTGTCCGACCGGTCGGCAAAGGCTTTGATCTCGCGCGTCACATGGTCGACCTCTTCGGCGGAGGCGATGCCCGATGTCATGATCGCCTCGGCGATCGCCGCCATGGTGAGCGACGTGGTCTGCTTGACGTCGCGGCTTCGCCCGAAGGGCTGGACGAGACAGGTATCGACATTGGCAAAGCCCGCGCTCTCCAGAAGGCGGACCAGCCTGCGCCCAATGAACGGGTCGCCGCCGCGCGCCTTGAGCGTCGCGACAAAGAGTTCGCGATAGCGGTCGACGGCCGGACAAGGGGGATCGCAGAACTGGCCGGCATAGTCGATGTCCTCGACGATCAGGACGCCGCCGGGCGCCAGTGCCGCCCTCGCTCTCGCCAGCACCTCCTCCGGCCTCGCGAGATGCGTGAGCACGAACCGGATATAGACCAACGCGGCGCCCGAGACAGGCCAAGGATCGAGCACGCTGGCCTGGTGAAACGCGACATTGGCGAGGCCGCGGTTGGCTGCCTCTTCGCGGGCGGCCGCCAGCTTCGCTTCGTCGAGATCGAATCCGACGACGCGGCCGTTTGAACCGACCCGAGCCGCCAGTTCGAAGCTGACGTCACCGCCGCCGCAACCGGCGTCCAGCGCCAACATTCCGTTCAGCGGTTCGAAGCGGTCGAGAAGCGCCCGGGTCGCCGGCGCCAGCACGCGCGAAATGAGGGCGAGCCGCGACCGCCCCTCCTCGCCACCCTTGATGATGTAGGTCCGGAGTTCCTCTGCCTTGGCCATGGGTCTTTTTTTCCCCATTGCTGTTGACGCTGGTTGTTGTTGACGGCGGCGTTCGGCCAGCATCGGCACCGAGCCGGCGGACTCCTGCCGCAGCAAAGTGCCACAAGGCGCCGCGGGCGATCAACAACGACGCTCCCCGTTGTTACAGACGTAACCAAATTCCGTTTCGCTGAAATCATTCTGTAGCGAAATTCTCCGAGACAATGCCGTTATCGACATGACAGCAGCGGAGCGTGAAGGATGATCTATCACCAGTCATGTAATGTCGTCAGAAACATTCTCTCGGCGATCGGGGTCGTGGCCATTGTACTTGCCCTGACCGTGGCGGCACCGGCGCAGGAGGTGACGCTGACAGTGGCCGACCAGAATCCGCCGACCTCCTGGGGATCCGTCCATGCGATGCAGCCCTGGATCAGGAAGATCGAGGAAGCAACCAGAGGCCGCGTGAAGATCGAGCACTATCCCGGGCAGACCCTGGTGAAAGGGACGGAAACGTGGAGCGCGGTGCGCGCCGGCATCGTCGACATCGGCTGGTGCTTCCATGGCTACTGGCCGGACATCACCCCGCTGTCGGACGTGATCACCCTGCCTGGCCTGCCGATCACGTCCGCCGAAAAAGGCAGCGAAGTGTTGTGGAAACTCTACGAAAAGTTCCCCACTATCCGGAAGGAATATGCCGAGATCCAGCCGCTGGCGCTGTGGACGAGCCATCCGTACTTCCTCCTCACCACCAGCAAACAGGTGAAGACGCTGGATGACCTGAACGGTCTCAAGATACGCGTGACCGGCGGACCGCCGACCGAGCAGATGAAGGCGCTGGGCGCCGTGCCGACACTGGTACCGATGCCGGATGTCTATCAGGCCCTCGACAAGGGCGTGGTCGATGGCATGGGAGCACCCTGGGAGGCGGTGAATTCCTTCCGGCTTTACGAGGTCGCGAAATACTACACGATCGCGCCGCTTTCTGCTGTGTACGGCTCGCTGTGCGCCAACAAGCAGAAATGGGAGAGCCTGCCCACGGACATCCGCGACGCCATCATGAGCGTCAGCGGCCTCGAAGGTTCGAAATTGTGGGGCAGGAACTTCTTCGACGCAGCCGAACAGGCAGCCCTCGACAGGGCCGATGCGGAAAACCGTGAAATGGTCGGCTACGCGATGCCGACGGAAGAGGTGGCACGCTGGAACAAGATCGCCGCTCAGCCGCTCTGGGATGCGTGGGTCAGAAAAATGGAAGCCAAGGGCCACGGCGAGGCCCGACAGATTCTCGAGGCCACCGTCGAGATGTTGAACGACTGACGGTCGACGGTTCTCAGGGCGAGACGACGCCTCGACGAAAATTCATCTCTCAAGAAGCCGGTATCCGACACGATGCCATCTTCCCGCGACATGACCGTTTTTGGGCGAATCGAGACATTGCAGCGGCGTTGCGAGTTGGTGCTCGCCTACGTCGCCGTCACTGCGACCGCAATCATGATGCTGCTGACCAGCGCCGACGCCGTCTGTCGCTATTTCTTGAACAGTCCGATCCTGATCGCCTACGAACTCACCGAGAAATATTTGATGACCGCGGCAGTCTTTCTCGGCCTGCCCTCCGCATTTCGTGGCGGAGCCTTCGTCCGGGTGACCTTTCTGGTGGATCGACTTTCGCTGTCGCTGCGATCGATTGCTGAGCCCCTCGCATATGTCATTGCCATAGTGTGCTGCCTGGTATTCGCGACAGCGACCGCGCAGCAGGCATACCGCTCGCTCTCCGACCCAACGACGCTGAGTGCACTTCCAGTTCCGGTCAGCCCGGCGTACTTGCTGGCCCCGCTCGGCTTCCTTGTTCTTGTGCTGGCAATCCTGACCGGCGGCCCCCGTGTCCTGGACCGACCCCCGTGTCCTGACCTGCACGTCGCATCGTGAATGTTAGCCGATGCTTACCATGCTTCCCCTTGTCGCACTGGTCGTGCTTCTGCTGCTCGGCGTGCCGATCACGATCGCGCTTGCCGCATCGGGCATGCTGGGCATTTATCTGGTGACTGGCGACCTCGCCAAGATGCTGGGCATCGTCGCCCTGACGCCGTTCGATACGGTGGCGGACTATGCGCTCACGACGATCCCGATGTTCATCCTGATGGCCTATTTCTCGGCTTCAAGCGGGCTGGCGCGCGACCTTTACACGGCGGCAAGCAACTGGTTGTCGCCCATCCGCGGTGGGCTTGCTATTGCCACCGTGTTCTCCTGCGGGGTTTTCGGCGCGATGTCGGGTGCGAGCGTCGCCGCGGCCTCGGTGATGTCGAACATCGCCATGCCGGAGATGCGCCGGCACGGCTATTCCGACGAGCTTGCCGCCGGCGCGATCGGCGTCGGCGCCACGCTCGACATCCTGATCCCGCCAAGCGTCGCCATGGTGATCTACGGGCTCGCCACGCAAACTTCCGTCGGCAAGCTGCTGGTCGCCGGCGTTGTGCCCGGCATTCTGGCCGGCATCCTGCTGGCATTGACGATCTATCTCTGGGTCACGATCAGCCCGGCGCATGCGTCCAAGACCTATCGCGCTCCGGCCAGGGAGCGCTGGGCAAGCCTGGCGCGCGTCTGGCCAAGCCTGTTGCTCGTCGTCGTCGTGATCGCACTGCTCTACCTCGGAATTGCGACACCGACCGAGGTCGGTGCGCTCGGCGCGTTGATGGCGGGCGTGATCGGCGTCACATCAGGCAGGTTGTCGGCGCACGACGTTTTGCAGGCGCTGAAATCGACGATTCGCACCTCCGCGATGATTTTCCTGATCCTGATCGGCGCGACCTTGCTCGGCCACTACATGACGCTCAGCCGTATCCCACAGGAGATCGTCGCGCTGGTGACCGCGATGGATCTCAATCGCTGGATGGTGATCATCGGCATTTTGGCGGTCTACTTCGTCATCAGCATGTTCATGGACGAGATCCCGCTGCTGCTTCTGACGTTGCAATTGACGTTCCCGCTCATCACTTCGCTCGGCTTCGATCCGATCTGGTTCGGCGTCGTTTCCATGATGATGGTCAGTATCGGACTTGTCTTCCCGCCGGTCGGCCTTGTCGCGTTCATCGTTGGCACAACCGCGGGAGCCGACCTGACGAAAGTCTACAAGGGCACCAGCATCCTGACGGTTGCGCTCGTCGTGACGACAGTGCTGCTGATCATCTTCCCGCAGATTGCCCTGTGGTTGCCGAAGACAATGCGCTGATATCGGTTGCTACAACTGTAATCAAATTCCTCCTCCTTGAAATCATCCCGTAGTGCGGCCCATCGACTATCGCGCCAAACATCCTCGTCAATCAGGAGAACGCGATGTATCGAAACGGCATTTTTCCGCACGAAGTTCGCCGAGCCCTCGATGGACAGATCAACGGAATCAAGAACGCGGCAAGAGCCGCAGGCAGGCGCGTGTCAGATCCTGACATTCAGTCGCTGCTGCGACCGCTTTACGAGAAGCGCTACGGCTCGCGCAGAAAACACGCCTTCTATCAGCGATCCAGCCGCTGACTCGGTTCGGTATCGCTTTTCTCAACGAGCTGGAAGGGGACAACACCGATGTGTCCGAACAAGGATCGGCAAACCCGAGAAATCGATGATCGTCTGTTCACCTGGCGGCAGCGGCACGGTCCTTTGGATCCGCTGGCGCTGGAGCATAGGGCGCGCCAGGCGCGAGCCGAGGCGCTGCGGACCCTGGCCCGTAGCGCAGTCCGGTGGTGCCATTCGCTCCTCTTGAAGCATTCGCCGAGCGGACCCGGCGTCAATGCGCCCTCGGTCGAGGCTCACGTCCGCGACCAAAAGTCGAAAAGCTGAAGACGAAAGCTAGAGCATCAGGCAGCCAAACGTCTTCGTTTTGCGTTCGATAAACAAAGAGTTAGGGCGCGGTTTTGCGGTTTTGGTTCCATCGAGACGCAAGCGCTCTAGGCGCGACTTTCCAGCCGCATAAGCAAATAGTCGACCTCTTGTCTGGCCGCCGCCGACAATGCACTGCCCGGCTTGCGCTGGGCGTCCGACGCGATGGCGCCGCGCTTCATCATCACATATTTGCGTACCGCAAGTCCCACGCCTGGTTGCTGCTCATAGCGCAGATAGGGCAGGTGGGCGTCGAAAAGATCGTGCGCCTTGTCGCGCTCGCCGGCTGCAGACAGTTTCACCATTTCGACCAGCATATCGGGGAAAGCATAGCCGGTCATCGCGCCGTCGGCACCGCGCTCCATCTCGAAGTCGAGAAAGAGGCCGCCATTACCGGTGAGGATGGACAGCGGCCGCAGCGAACCGTCCTTTTGGAAGCCGCGCAGCGCGCTAATCTTCTCCAGGCCCGGCCAGTCCTCGTGCTTGAGCATGAAGCAGGCCGGGTTGTCGGTGACGATGCGGCGGATGACGGCCGGCGTCATGACGACCGAGAGGGTCAGCGGATAGTCCTGCAGGACGAAAGGAACATCCTCGCCGACCGCTTCGGATGCGTTGCGGAAATAGGTGACGATCTGGTCGTCGGTGCGCAGCGCCGGCGGCGGTGCGATCATCACGCCCTGCGCGCCAACCTCCATCGAGGCGCGCGCAAGGCTGCGCATGGCGGCGAAGCCAGGGGCAGAGACGCCGACGATGACCGGCAGCCTGGTGCGCGCCAGAATACGCTTGACGATCTCGAGTGATTCGCTGGCGTCGAGCTTCGGGGCCTCACCCATGATGCCGAGGATTGTCATTCCATCGACGCCGCAGCGCTCGTAGAAATCGACCATCGAATCGAGTGATTCCCAGTCGATCCTGCCATCCGCCTCGAACGGCGTCGGGGCAATGGTGTAGACAGCTTTGGTGTCAGGACCGGTGGCCATGAGATCCTCCTAAATTCAGCTTTCAGTCGTAGCGCAGGACCGATGGTCCGATCCAACCCGGCAGTTGGTACGGACGGGCGGCGCGAAGATTTTGTAATAGACGCAGCCTTCCGGTCCCGTGCCGATCGCGCAATGGCGGGGGCCGGCAGGAAAGAAAAGAAGGTCGCCTGGATGTGCGTCGAAGATATTGCCGTCAATGGTGAGCTTACACATGCCCGATACCGTGACAAGGATCTGCTCGTTGTCGTGCCAGTGCGGAACGGAGCCAACTTTATGAGTGACAGGCAGGCGTTGAAGTAACCGCATGGTAAGCTTGCTTCGCTATCACACACATGTCATCGACGTCGGCATTTGAACCTTGGTAAATTAGCATGATCTCAATTGCGGAGGCGGGGGACTACAGTCCATCGACAAAATGGTCATTGCGCCTTGCGTTCTTTCTAGCAATCTACGTGACGTGCGCGTCTGCAATAAGTCCGCAGTCTTTCTTCCACCTAACACTGGTTTATACCCAGAAGTTCGTCGCCGGTATTCCGATCTTGTTTGTTGCTGGTGTCTGTTCCGCTGCGCTTATTTATGGTCGAGGAAAACCAACTCGCTACGCGGTCGACTTGGTCCGAGAGCGCTGGCGTGGCTGTTTGCTGGTGCTGCTGTTCTTCTTCGCCAGCTTGACGGCGTTCTCTACCTACAAGATGGCCATCCCGTCCGTCGTTCCATTCTATGCGGACAACTGGTTAGCCGATCTGGATGAATGGTTGCACGGGACAGCGCCGTGGGAACTCACGCACAAGCTCGACAGCAATACGTGGTCGATCGTCGTCTTCAACAGTTATGAGGTCATCTGGTTTTTCCAGTGGTTCGGCACCATGCTTTTCGTGTCTCTCTGGTCGGACAAGGTTGGCCGCATCCGCTACCTCTGGGCAGCAGCGCTGACGTTATTCATCCTCGGCACCATCTTGGCCCTGGCGCTGGCATCGGTTGGGCCGATCTACTATCACCAGTTTGTAGGCGAGGATCGCTTCAGCGGACTCAACGTCGCCATGGACGGTCTCGACTATAGCCACATGGTGCGGGAGCCCGCCGCATATCTTCTGACGGCTTACCAGAGCGGCCGGCCAGACCTTGGCGGCGGCATTTCGGCCATGCCTAGCATGCACGTCGCCTTTGCCACACTGAATGCGTATCTGCTTTCTTCCCTCAATCGCTGGCTCGGTGTTCTCGGTTGGATGTTCGCAGCGCTGATAATGTACGGTTCGGTATATACCGGATGGCACTACGCAGTTGACGGCTACGTCTCCATTGTCGTGGTGTCGGTGATCTGGTGGGTGACCGGACGCCAGCCAGCGCAGATCGAGACACAGTTTGCGATATGCCAACCCATAGAAGGTTAGGTGCATGGCCATGTCAGCCAGGGGCAACAGCGCTGGTTAACTGGGCGTCGCCCTCCGCATAAGGGACTGACAAATCCGCGAAGTCGAAACTCGCGGAAAAGAGAAGTCTTGCGCTGTCGGACAATGCAATCATGGCAATCATGCTCTCCGGGCTGTCAATCCTTCTTCTTCCGCGAGATCAGGCGCGATCCGCGCAGCGATTGAAGTCAAGAACTGTCGATCCGGGGGGTAGTGGGTCAGTTTGAAAGACATGCCGCAACGATAACCCGATTACCGTCGCCAAACACCTTGGCCACACCACGCACGATAGACCCGGGAACAAAGGCCCATTCCTCGCTACCAGAAACCGGACCCAAGATTCTGTAACGGCGCCTCGGCCTCGACCGGACGCCAGACGTTCGTGCCTTCAGTGAGGAGTGGCATGTAAATTGTTGTTCGGCTCATTCCACGCTCAGCTTCTTGTGAAAACCGCGAACCATCGGCTTCCTTCGCTTCGATTAGCGCGACGGACCCACTACCATCCGGGGAATGACTTTGCCAAAGTCAAAATCCAGCCTTAAACCTTCTGCAACGCATTCCAGGTCGACAATCCCGGTTTGATACTCGATCTGCCTGGGAAAACCGCACTGAACGGAGCCATCTTTATGAGTGACAGCCAGGTGAGGATTGCTGGACGAGGCACCATTCGAAGCCTGCATGCCGAGCTGCCAGTCAACGCCACCTTCCATATCTGGCTCAAGGCGACCAAGCCGGACGTGCCGGGCGCGCTGTCCTTTTCCAATGTCCGTGGCAAGTTCGGCGAGGTGAGCGTCACCAACGCCGAAGAGCATGAATTCAGAATTTTTCACGTCTTCGGCGGCGGCAGTGTCGAACTCGACTACGACACGGATCAAACCTCGGTTTCGGTTGCCTACTGGTTCGCATTGGCCGACGTGCTGGAGACAGGCATTACAGTTCTCCACACCAATCCGGGAAATGCCCCGCCGAACATCCCTGACAGCTATCATTTTCGTCCGCCGTTCGGCTGGATGAACGATCCGAACGGATTTGGCCGGTTTGGAGGCCGCCCACATCTGTTCTACCAGCATTACTCGCATGGGCTGCGGTGGAACACGATGCATTGGGGGCACGCCGTATCTTCGGATTATTTGCGCTGGCGTCACATGCCAATCTTCCTGTTTCCGTCGGAAGATCTCACCGCCAGGCCCGACAAACGGGGCGGCGCCTATTCCGGCTCGGCCATCCCGCTTGCCGATGGCCCGGGCATTCGCGTCTTTTTCACCGAGCAGGTACAGGACCGTATCCCGGAACAGCAGATCCAACTCACGGCCACTTCCAGCGACCTCATCATGGCCGGAGATGCGCACGTCATCCTGCCATACCGCCCGCTTGATCAGGGATTGACAGCGGATTTTCGCGACCCATACGTCTTTAGGGGACCGGATGGCCTTTGGAAAATGCTGCTGGGCAGCCAGAGCGATGAAGGCGGCGTTGTCCTGCTCTACGAAACCCGTGACCATACGGCCGCTACCGGATGGACGTATGTCGGCAAGCTTCTGGTCGAGAAACACTATCGGACGACGGCGATCGAATGTCCCTGTCTGCTGCCGCTCGACGGGCCTGCGACCGATCCCGCCACGCGCTGGGTTCTGATTCTCGGGTTGATGAACAGTGAGGACCAGTCGACCCGGCGCAAGAACCTGACAATGGCCATTGTCGGCTGGTTCGATGGTCGGACCTTTGCCAAGGAATTCGAACAGGAACTGGACTTCGGGACGGATAATTACGCCTTCCAGGCCTTCGTCGACGGTGATGCCATTGTCGGCATAGGCTGGCTTGCCAACTGGGCCGACACAGGGCCGGCGATCGATTTTCCTACAGCCATGACGTTGCCTCGCAATATCCATCTGTCTGCAGGCGAGTTGCATACCCCGCCCATCGGCGCTGCCGAGAGTTTGCGGAGCCATATTCTGGACCGGACACGCCTCGCAGCCGGAGAGCAGGTAAGCTTTATCAATGGCGCTGTCGAAATCTTGTTCGAACTCGAAAAGCCGGGTGCGCATTTCCACTTGAAGCTGCAACATCCAACTGTCCGGCTCGAGGTTGTCGTCGACGACGAGGGACTTGCCATTCGCCATGGCGACGACGCAGCGGCATCCCCTCACTATATTGCCAAGGGAGCCCGTCCGAAACGGCTGCGGATATTCCTCGACTACGGATCGATCGAGGTTTTTGCGGATCGCGGTCGTTGGGCTGGCACGAAACGCATCAGCGGTTTTGATCCGGTGCAATCGGCACGTCTCATCGCCGAAACGGGCGCCGTTCTACACGCGACGGTATGGGCGCTCAAACCGTGACAGGAAGATCAATATTTCCAGTTCAGGATCGGGCGTCCGCAAACACCGACCAGTGAATGAGGCCTTCGACGACGCCAAGGGCAAACTGTTGCTTCGCGCTGTAAATCAGCGGGTTGTCCCGCGCCATGTCAAGCAGTTCGGGAAGGGCATTGGCGACGACAATTCCACGCGCCCCCGGCAGCTCGAACATGCTGCGATCATTGTTGGTATCGCCGGCGACGACCACCTCATCCAGGCCGATGCCGAGTTCATTGCAGAGCCAGGCCAGCGCCTGGCCCTTGTCTGCTGAACGCGGCAGGATGTCGAGATCGCGTCCGCTCGAATAGACCGTCGTCACCGACAGGCCGGCCTCGGCCAGAGCGCGCTCGATGCTGGAAAGGGTTTCAGGACTTGCGTCGAGCAGGTACCAGCTCGATTTGAAGGCGTGCTGATAGCCGTCGGGCTGGCGGACGGTGTCTTTGAGCGACCCGAGCACCGCATCGACCTTTTCGAGCGACCAGCCTTCCGAAAATCTTTGGGCAAAATGCCCGAGAAGAGAGGTGTGCCGCGGACCGGCGAGCATCGTGCCGACACCGCCGATCACATAGTCCGGCGCTGGCAGGCCGACTTCGTCGACGAAGTTCAAAATGTCGTCGGCCAGCCGACCGCTGTTGTAGACGAGAACCGGCCGCTGCTCGGGATCGAGCGCTTCCCATTTCAACCGAAAGCGTGACGTCGCCGGCGCATCGCCCGCCAGCGTCCCGTCGAGATCGCTCGACAAAAGCGCTATCGGTTTCAATCGCCGTCGTTCCACGGCTCGTCCCAGTCATGATCGTCGACCGCCTTCAGCACCGGACGGCCTTCAACAAGGCTGACCAGCTGCTGCGCGATGCCTGTCCAGGTGAACAGGCTGCGCGCCTTGTGCGCACCCATCCGGCCGAGGCGGCCGTAGAGGCGCTGGTGCTTCATCGGCTTGACGATGGTGATGCCGAGATCTTCCTTGTCGAACGGATCGCCAAAAAGCGCGTGCCGGCCATAGCTGATGCCGCGATAGAGGCCGCCATGGATCGTAACCACGGTCGGCGTTCCGCAAGCCATTGCCTCGATCGCGGTCATGCCGAACGGCTCGTAGCGGCTCGACAGGACGAACATGTCCGCCGCCCGATAGGTGTCGGCCAAGTCCTCGTCGGCGACGTAGCCGGAGAAGACGACACGATCCTGCAAGCCTAGCTGTTCGACCTGTTGCTTGAGCTGGTTGAGGATCTTCTGTTCCTGCTCGTCCATGTTCTCGCCGCCGACAGCGAGCCTCAGGACCGCATCCGGCACTCGCGGCGCCACCACTGAAAACGCATCGATCAGCAGGTCGTAGCCTTTGTTGGTGGCGAGCCGGCCGAGCGCCAGGACCGTTCGCCCCTCGAAGCCGAGCCGATGGCGGATCAACCGGCGAGACGCCTCGCTGACGGGGAAGAACCGGTTGTCGTCGTAACCGGGCGGGATCATGTGCACGCGGTCGCGCTCGAGGCTGTAGTCCTCGACCAGCATGTCGACCTGCGGCGGCGTCGTGGCAATCACCATGGCGCAGCTTCGATAGATGATCGTCTCGTGCTTTATGCGCTCGGTGAAATTGAACTCGGCCTCGAACGTATCGGCCTTGTCAGGGTAGTCCGTCTTCATCTGGCGCTGCTTCCAGATGCCAAGCGAATGCGGCGTATGGATGTGCGGGATATTGAGCGCTTCCGACAGTCGCTGCCCCGCCACGCCCGCATCCCAGTAGTGAGAGTTGATGAAGTCGTAGGAGAGATTTTCGCGGCGAATCAGGCGCAGCGCGTTTTCACACCATTCGAGAAGGTGGCGGTGCAGATATTCCTTCGGGATAAAATCGGGTCCGCCACAGGCGACACGCAGGACGCGAACCCCGTCGGCCACGTCATCGACAGGAGGCTGGTCTTCAAATCGCCGCGTCCAGATATCGACGGCATAACCCAGTTGGGCCAGCTTCTTGGCAAGTTCCAGGACATAGACCACCTGGCCGCCGGTATCGGCCGCGCCGAGTGGTGGGTTGGCTGCTACGTAGCCATGGGTTGAAATGAGTGCAATTCGAGGTATCGCCGCATCCGAGTCCGGCATCTGTATCCTTCTCTACGATTGATCTCTGCACGCCGCGGCATGCACAAGTCAGATTATATAAGGTTTCCAGCCGCCATCCGCAAATGTTGAAAGCGCCAGGCGGCCGCCAAGGCTGGTGGCATGTCGGTGAGGATATTGACTCCGCCCGCAGGATCAACGCGTTGCCGATCGAGCAACTGGCCGGCCCGCTCTTGCCTGCCCGAAATCTGACGGACGCTGTAGCAATTTAACGCTGCCCATGATCCTTTCTGGAAATCGATTCCGATTTTCATGGTCTTGCGCTAGACCTGACACGCAGCTTTTCCGAAATTCTGACGGCGGGAGGCGCTGGTGGAAGGCCAGAACGAACAGACGACCGGCGCCAGGGCCGCTGAGGACAGCGCCGACATCTATGGCGAGGACGGCGCCATTCTGTCGTCGTTCCTTGCCGCGATCGGCGCGGCTATCGCCGATCGCGACACGCTGACATTGAAGCGTGAAGTCGATGACCTGCACCAATCGGAACTCGGCGACCTGCTGGAGGCGCTCCATCCCGAACAGCGCCGCGCGCTGGTCGAATTGCTGGGCGCCGACTTCGATTTTTCCGCGCTGACCGAGGTCGACGAGGCGATCCGCCGCGACATCGTCGACAGCCTGCCCAACGCACAGATTGCCCAGGGGGTGCAGGATCTCGATTCCGACGACGCCGTCTACATCCTCGAGGATCTCGAAAAGGAAGACCAGGACGAGATCCTGTCGCAACTGCCGTTCACCGAGCGGATCAGGCTGCGCCGCTCGCTCGACTATCCCGAAGAGACCGCCGGCCGCCGCATGCAGACCGAGTTCGTCGCGGTGCCGCCATTCTGGACGATCGGCCAGACCATCGACTACATGCGCGAGGACAACAACCTTCCAGACCGCTTCAGCCAGATTTTCGTCATCGATCCGAGTTTCAAGCTGCTCGGCGCCATCGACCTCGACCAGATCCTGCGCACCAAGCGCTCGATCAAGGTCGAAGAGGTGATGCATGAGACCAGGCACGCCATTCCGGCGACGATGGACCAGGAAGAGGCGGCACGCGAGTTCGAACAATACGACCTTCTCTCCGCTGCCGTCGTCGACGAGAACGAGCGGCTGGTCGGCGTGCTGACCATCGACGACGTGGTCGACGTCATCCAGCAGGAAGCCGAGGAGGATCTGCTGCGCATGGGCGGTGTCGGCGACGAAGAATTGTCGGACAGCATCCTTTCGACCTCGCGCTCGCGCGTTCCGTGGCTGCTCGTCAACCTTTTGACGGCGTTCCTGGCGGCCTCGGTGATCGGCCTGTTCGACCGCACGATCGAGCAAATCGTGGCGCTGGCCGTGCTGATGCCGATCGTCGCCGGCATGGGCGGCAATGCCGGCTCGCAGACCATGACGGTTACGGTGCGGGCGCTGGCGACCAGGGACCTCGACATCTACAATGCCGGCCGCATCATCCGCCGCGAGATGGGGGTGGGCTTCATCAACGGCATCATCTTCGCCATCCTGATCGGCATCGTCGCGGCCGCCTGGTTCCGCGATCCCAATCTGGGCGGCATCATCGCCGCGGCGATGATCATCAACATGTTCGTGGCCGCACTTGCCGGCATCCTGATCCCGCTGCTGCTCGACCGGTTCAAGGTCGACCCGGCCGTGGCTTCGGCGGTTTTCGTCACGACGGTCACCGACGTCGTCGGCTTCTTTGCCTTTCTCGGCCTCGCCACTTGGTGGTTCGGCGTGTGAGCGACGCCCGCTCAATTGACTTTTACGTAAATGCCATGCGAGATTTTGGAGCAGCCTCCGGCCGATTCTGAATCGCGTCTGGACGATAGCGAGGCCGCTGGGTTGGAACTCGCAGCGCGGCCGGGCATTTGGAGTGATGATGCGGGAATATTATTCGATAACCGAACTGACCCGCGAATTCGATGTTTCGACGCGGACGCTGCGCTTCTATGAGGACGAGGGGCTGGTGCAGCCGGTACGGCGCGGCCGCACGCGGCTGTTTCGCCCGTCGGACCGGCACCTCATCCGCCAGATCATGCGCGGCAAGAGGCTCGGCTTTTCGATCAACGAAATCCGCGAAATCATCCAGATGTACAAGGAGCCGCCCGGCGAGGTGGGTCAGCTCAACCTGATGATCAAGCGCATCGAGGAAAAGCGCGAGGATCTGCGCCAGAAGCGGCGCGACCTCGAAGAGACCCTGGCCGAGCTCGACCAGGCCGAAGAATCCTGCGTCGAGCGGTTGGTGGAGCTTGGCGTCAACACCTGATCGGCCTTTTTGATAATCTGCTTTGGCGGCCAGCTAATGCATGTCGCGCAAAAGTGTGCAGCGGTTTTGCGGTAACGACATGCATAAAACAACAACTCTAAAGCGCGTCGCGTGAGGCGGTCAAACGCGACGCGCTTTAGAGTGGTTTTCTGCGCTTCCGGTGCTCACGTACTCAAATGTACGCTCCGCTCCGGTTCTCGAAACCACGCTATCTGACTCGCCAGAGCAAATTCTGAAAAAGACCTTGCCGCCTCAAATCCAGCGCCGCACCTTTTTCGCGTAATCCCGGTATTTCTTGCCGAATTTCGTTGCCAGAATTTTTTCCTCGCCCTCGATCGCCATCTTTTGCGTTGCGAAGGCGGCGATGATCGCCAGCGGCAGGAACCAAGCGTTCCCCGAGATAAGGGCGACGCCGATCATCAGCAGCGTGTTGGCCAGATAGATCGGATTGCGGCTGACGGCGAAAGGGCCTGATGTGACCAGGTGGTCCGGCACGGCGTTCGGGTGGAGCGTCGTCTTTGCCCGGATCATGGTGCGGATTGCCGTGTACCAGAGTGCGACGACGCCGAACAATGCCACCCAGCCGGCCGCGAACAGGATGTCGCCCAAAAGGCCGCCGATCCATGGCAGTGGATAAAGCAAACCAAGCGCAATGCTGACGGCGATGGCCGCTACATAGATCAGCGGCGGCCACGGGATAAACCCCGTTTTTTGCTGTCCCGGTTTCTGTTGGCCCGGTTTCTGTTGATGGTCGGTCATTGTGCTCCTCCCTCCATCAAAGTGCTGTCGGCCTTGGCAGTGCAGATGCCGGCGAGTTCGCCGAGATGCGCCTTCCATTCCGCAGCCTGGTCGTTGCGGTAGAGCCGATCAAGCGTGGCCTCGCCCTCGAGCGTATCGAGCATGCACACACAATAGCTGGTACAGAACTCCGTGTCGCGCGATTGCTTGCACGATGCCTGGCACTCTTTCAGGAAGGTGACCTGACTGGTTTCGACCGCTGCCGGCATGACTTGCGAAAACAGCCAGATCGAGCCGATCAGCACCGGCTGGTGGATCAGATAGAAGGCGAGGCTGTGCCGGCCGATAAAGACCAGCGGATTGGTCCAGCGGCCGGGCGTCAGGTCCGCCAGCCGCGTCAGCACGCCGGAGGCGAAGGCGAATTTTGCCGCTGCGATGCCGGCAAGCACAGCGCCGAACCATGGAAACAGCGGGACATAATCGTTGGAGCGCGGATTGGTTGCCGACAGGCCGACCCACCACAGGGCCGGATGATCGAAGATCTCGGACCTGAGGTAGAGTGGCGCGGTGATGACGAAAGCTGCGACAACCAGCGTCAGCAGCGCCGGCAGCCGCAGAAACGCCAGGCCGAGTAGGCTGGCGAGCGCGATCTCGTGCAGGATGCCGAAGAAGATGAAGCTGTCGGGCGTGAAAAACCGTGTGGCGGCCGATATGGCGAGCGCAGCCCCGGCGACCATGGCGAAGCGTTTCCAAAATCCGTTCCAGCGGATTTGTTTGCCATGGGCGAGGAACAGGCTGACGCCGACCAGGAACAGGAAGGTCGAAGCGATGCATCGCGCGTAGAATTTCCACCAACCAAAGGCAGTCAGGCCGGGGTCGGTGTAGCCGAAGAATTCGAGATCCCAAGTGAAATGGTAGCTCGCCATCGCAAGCAAAGCGATGCCGCGGGCGACGTCAATAGCGATGATGCGCCTGGATCGGTCGTGAACGGCCGGCGTAGGAATGGTCATGATCTCGCAATTCTGATTCAGTGCTGCAAGACGATTATCACGGTTGCCCCGGACAAAAGAAGACAGGCCAAATCCCGTCGATGCTCAGGGGTCAGTGAAAGCGCCATATGCCGCTGGCGCACCCATTAGAAGCGATGCAGTTCATACTCCTCGGGCATCAGCGCACCGGCCTCGTGGCGCCGGCCGGCGGGTTCCCGAGAGGGCGCATTCGCGCTGGTTGCTGGCGGAATTTGGTTTGCCGGGCGCGGCGATTCTGCCTATAGTCGCGGCCGTCGTCGGTTCCGTTTGGAACCAAGAGGGAATGCGGTAAGGGCAATAATTTGCCCAATGCCGTGGCTGCCCCCGCAACTGTGTGCGGTAGTCTTCTCCATATGCCACTGAAGATTTTCTTCGGGAAGGTGGGGAAGGGCGCTGATCCGCGAGCCAGGAGACCTGCCGGCGACAGGAGAACTGACTTCTATGCCCTCGGGTGGAGGGCGAAAGGACAAGACATGAATACCGCTTCCGTCTCGCTCGGCGCTTCCGTCTCCTCGCAGTCGCGCTTCGTGCAGCTGGCGCTTGCTGCATTTCTCGGCGTTTTCGTCATGGGTTTTGTCGGCTTCTCGCATATCGATGCGATCCACAATGCCGCCCACGACTATCGCCATTCGATGGGCTTTCCCTGCCACTGACGAGGGGCTGACACCATGACACTGTTTCGCAACGTCGTGTTCATCGCGGCGATCGCAGGGCTTGTGGCCGGCGTCGTTCTCGCCTGCATGCAGGCCTACGCCACGGTGCCGCTCATCCTCAAGGCGGAAGTCTACGAACAGGCCGGCGGTGGCCACACGCATGACCATGGTTTGGCCCCGGCCGCGCCAGGCAGCAATGCCGTGAGCAGCGCCGTGCCGGCTGAAGCAGCCACCGCGCAAGAGGAAGGCTGGGCGCCGGCCGACGGTTTCGAGCGCTTCGCCTTCAACGTCGTCGCCAATGTCGTCACCGGCATCGGCTTTGCGCTGATCCTGGTCGCCGCTTCGGAGTTCGCCGGCGGCATCGGCAATTGGCGTCAGGGCGTGTTCTGGGGCTTTGCCGGCTTCGCCGTGTTCACGCTGGCTCCGAACCTCGGCCTGCCGCCCGAATTGCCGGCGATGCCGACGGCTGATCTCGCCCAGCGCCAGATCTGGTGGACGGCGACCGTGGTGGCGACCGCGGCCGGTCTCGGCCTGCTCGCCTTTCGCAAGTCATTGCCGCTGGCCCTTCTTGCCGTGGCGTTGATCGTGGCGCCGCATATTTTCGGCGCGCCGCAGCCTGACAGTTTCGAATCGCCGATCCCGGAAGGCCTGCACCACCAGTTCGTGGTGGCGGTGACGCTGACCAATCTGGTGTTCTGGCTGGTGCTCGGCGCTGTCGTCGGCTTGGTGCGCGGCCGCTTGACCGGTACCGCAACCGGCCTGCGCGAAAACCTTGCCTGATCGCGCTGCTCCAGGCAGCAAGCTGACCCTGGTCATCGGCGGTGCACGCTCGGGCAAGAGCGCGCATGCCGAAAGCCTGGTGACGGCCTGCCCGGCGCCGTGGGCCTATATCGCCACGGCGCAAGCCTATGACGACGAGATGCGCGAACGCATCGCGCTGCACCGGGCGCGGCGCGGCGACGGCTGGACGACCGTCGACGCGCCGCTCGATCTCGTCGGCGCGATCGGGGCGCTGCCTGACGGCCGGCCCGTCCTGATCGACTGCCTGACGCTGTGGCTGACCAACCATCTGCTGGCCGAACGCGACATTGAGTCCGAATGCCGAGGACTGGCAGATGTGCTGTCGCGGCCGCGCGGGCCGTGGTTCGTGGTTTCCAACGAGGTCGGCCAGGGCATCGTGCCCGACAATGCGCTTGCCCGCCGGTTTCGCGATGCCGCCGGCCGGCTCAACCAGCAGGTCGCCGCAGTCGCCGGCACGGTGCTGTTGATGGTGGCGGGACTGCCGCTCAAGGTGAAGTGATATGACCGATATCGACGACAGGGACGAGGAACGCCACCGCGCCAAGATGGCCAAGCGCAAGGCGGTGCAGGATGCCGAGGTCGCGGCCAAGACGGTCGAGAAGGGACTGCTGATCGTCAACACCGGGCCCGGCAAGGGCAAGACCACTGCCGCCTTCGGGCTGGCGCTGAGGATGCTCGGCTACGGCAGACGGGTCGGCGTCGTCCAGTTCATCAAGGGCAAATGGCATACCGGCGAGAAGGACGCCTTTGCCGCTTTCGGCGACCGCGTCGTCTGGCACACGATGGGCGAGGGTTTTACCTGGGAGACGCAGGATCTGAAGCGCGACATCGCCGCCGCCGAGGCTGCCTGGGCCAAGGTGCTCGAACTGATGGCCGATCCATCGATCAGCCTTCTGGTGCTCGACGAATTGAACATCGCACTGCGCTACGACTATCTCGATCTCGACATGGTGGTGGCGGCGCTGAAAGGCCGGCGCGAAAACCTGCATGTCGTCGTCACCGGCCGCAACGCCAAGCCGGCGCTGGTCGATGCCGCCGATCTGGTCACCGAGATGGGCGTGACCAAACATCACTTTTCCGCCGGCGTGAAAGCGCAGCAAGGGATCGAATTTTGATTGAGAGGCGCACTGCGTAGAGTGTTGTTTGACGAGAGGCTTTTCGGGGCCCAGGCGTCCGCTCTTGCCTTCTCCCCTTGTGGGAGAAGGTGGCCTCAAGTCTGAACATCACGCAGCGATGACGATCACCGACAGCAAGCCGAACAGTCCCATCAGCAGAAAGTCGGCAACCCGATAGAGTCTTAGCGCTCGCCTGATGTCCATGCTCTCGACATCGCGGCGGCCGCCTTCACCCATGAACGTGTCGTCCACCATGACGCCGTCGTAGGAGCGCGGCCCGGCCAGCGCCAGGCCGAGCGCGCCGGCCATCGCTGCCTCCGGCCAGCCGGCATTGGGCGAGCGGTGCTTTTTCGCGTCGCGTTGCATGGTGCGCCAGGCGTTGCCGGCATCGGCGTCTTTGACGAGGAAGGCGGCCAGCACGATGAGCAGTGCGGTCAGCCGCGACGCCGGCAGGTTGATCAGATCGTCGAAGCGCGCCGCCGCCCGGCCGAAGGCCTCGTGGCGCAGCGTGCGGTGGCCGATCATCGAATCGGCGGTGTTGGCGGCCTTGTAGGCGACGCCGCCGGCCAGCCCTCCGACGCCGATCCAGAAGACCGGCGCGACGACGCCGTCCGAAAAATTCTCGGCAAGGCTTTCGATCGCCGCGCGGCAGACGCCGGCTCTGTCGAGCCTTTCCGGATCGCGGCCGACGATCTGAGAGACGGCAACACGGCCGATGTCGAGTCCGCCATTGTCGAGTCCGTCGGCCACCGCCTCGACATGCTCGGCCAGGCTCTTCTGCGACAGCAGCGATGTCGCCAGCAGCGCCGTGAGGATCAATCCGGCTGGAATGGCAGCAAGCACGGTTTCAACCGCGAAAGCGATGGTGGCCGGCACCAGCACGATGATCAGCAGCGCATGAACACCGCGCCGGCGACGCAGGGCGTCGGAATCAGCATCGCGGTTGAGCCTGCGGTCGAGAAAGGATATCAGCCTGCCGAACCAGGTGACAGGATGGCCGATGGCACCGAGCAGCCAACTGGGATAGCCGACAGCGAATTCAACAAGCAGTGACAGGAAAGCGATCAGGATCGACATGAAGTCTCTTGATGGAGCGGCGACAGTGGTGGATCACGGCGGAAGCCTTGGCCGGGCGAAGGCGCTTTTTCCGCATGCGCCGCAGCCCTTCGTCGACCTCTCGACCGGTATCAATCCGCACTCCTATCCGTTTTTCGAGCTGCCCGCCACCGCCCTGTCGAGATTGCCGGAAGCCGCGCGCGTCCGCGATCTGGCCGACGCCGCGGCAAGCGCCTATGGCGCGCCATCGGCAGCCAATGTGGTGGCAGCGCCGGGCACGCAGATCCTGTTGCCGCGTGTCGCCTCGCTGGTGCGCCCCGGCAAGGCGCTGGTGCTCGGGCCGACCTATGCCGAACATCAGCGTGCAGCGGCAATCGCCGGCCATGCGGCGTTGGAGGTCGACGATTTCGATGCCTTGGCAGGAGCCGACCTTGCCATCGTCGTCAACCCCAACAATCCGGACGGTCGCATCGTCGAGCGCAAGAAGCTGCTTGCGCTTGCCGAAAGATTACGCGCCAGAGGCGGGTTGCTGGTCGTCGACGAGGCGTTCATGGATGTCGGCCCGCTTGGCGAGAGCCTGGCCGGCGATGTCGAGCATGGCGGCATCGTCGTGCTGCGCTCCTTCGGCAAGTTTTTTGGCCTTGCCGGCCTGCGGCTCGGCTTTGCATTGGTCGACGCGCTGACGGTCGAACGGCTGGAGGCGCAATTCGGGCCATGGGCGGTTGCCGGTCCGGCGCTCGAATATGGTCTTCGCGCGCTTGCCGACAGCGGCTGGCAGGCCGAGATGCGGCACCGTCTGGCCAGGGATGCAGCACGGCTCGATACGCTGTTCGACCGCTTCGGCGTCCCAGTCGACGGCGGCACCACGCTGTTTCGCTATATCAGGTTGAGGGACGCGGCCGGTCTGTTTTCTGCGCTTGGCAAGCGCGGCATCCTGCTTCGGCATTTTTCCGGCCGGCCGCAGGTGCTGCGCGCCGGGCTGCCGGGCGAGGGCGAGGAATGGCAGCGGCTCGAATCGGCTCTTGCCGCCTGGGCGCAACAGCGCCACGATAACACCAGCGAGGTCCAGCAATGATCCATGTCTGTTCGCTTTCAAAAGTCGAGGAAACCGTCGCGAAGACCGGGGCCGAGCGGTTGCTTTCGCTGCTGGCCGCTGGCACCGAGGTGACGCGGCCGGCGTCGATCGCCCGGGAGAACCATCTGCACCTGGTCATGCACGATATCGCCGTGGCGCAGGAGGGCATGACCATGCCGGGCGAGGAGCATGTTCGCAACCTGCTCGATTTCGCGCGCCGATGGGATCGTGCAAGGCCGCTGGTCGTGCATTGCTATGCCGGTATCAGCCGGTCGACGGCCTCGGCCTATATCATCGCAGCAGCACTGGCGCCGCAGCGCGGCGAGGTTGAATTGGCGGAGACGCTGCGTGCGTTGTCGCCCACCGCGACGCCCAATCCGCGGCTGATTGCAATTGCCGACGCGCTGCTCGAGCGCAACGGCCGCATGATCCGCGCAATCGAGGCGATCGGGCGCGGCGCCGAGGCCTTCGAGTGCACACCTTTTGAGTTGAAGATCGACGGCTAGGGCGTGTTGATATTCAGGTGATGCCGGCCTGCGAAAGACGGTTTTCTGCGCTTCCGGTGCTCACGTACCCAAATGTACGCTGCGCTCCGGTTCTCGAAACCCATCATTCTCGGCTAGGCCTGACCTGAATCTCAACACACCCTGGTCTAGGTTCTATGCCAACCAGTCGGCCAGCTTGGCCTTGCGCACGTCCTTCAACAGGTTGATGAAACCGTCGGCTTGGTGGTTGGCGGTCAGCCGGCCCTTTTCGGCCGTTGCAATGCTGGCGTCGCCGACCACGCCGTTCGGGTTGAGATCGGTGGCGATCCAGGCGAAGGCGTGCGTTCCGGTGTGGCGCAGCAGCGCAAATTCCTTTTCGGCGCGGGCGACGTTGGACACGAAATTGTCGGCCTTTGCCATGTCGACGAGATCCGGCCGGAAATGCAGCATCAGCGAGGTCTCGACATCGCCGCCATGGATGCCGTGGCGGTCCTCAAGCTCGGTATACATGCCCGCCGGCCGGCCGAAGCGCTGCCAGCTCGTCTTCACCGCCAGCATCTTTGCCCGCACGCGCAATTCTCGCGTCATGATGCCCATGATCTCCTCGTTGCCGCCATGCGAGTTGACGACGATCAGCTTCCTTAACCCGGCCCGGGCGATCGAGAGGCCAAGCTCGGTCCAGGCCTCGATCAGGGTCGCCGCCGGTAGCGTGAGAGTTCCCGGCGCATGCAGGTGCTCGTTCGACTTGCCCACCGCCTGGACCGGCAGGATGCGGATGTCGAGATCGCCAGGCAGGCGCTCGATCACCGTTTCGAGCATGCCGTTCATGATCGAGGTGTCAGTCGAAACCGGCAGATGCGGCCCGTGCTGTTCGATCGCCGCCACCGGCAGAACGGCGATCGTCGCCTCCGGGTTGATGGTGGCGTATTCTGTGGTCCGGTAGTCGCCCCACCACACGCGTCTGTTTGTTCCGTCCATGTTGAACCTCGAAGAGAGACTGGCGGCGTCGGCGCTGCCCCTCACCCTTACCCTCTCCCCGTGAAGAACGGGGAGAGGGGGTCGCCGACGTAGCGGCCAGCCCCTTCTCCCCGTCACTATACGGGGAGAAGGTGCCGGCAGGCGGATGAGGGGCAGCACCAGCCTTTGTCGTGTAACTGGAGATCAACGGCCTGTCGATTCCAGCCGCTCCTCACCCTGCCGCGATGACCTCGATCTCGACCTTGAATTCCGGCCGTGCGAAACCGGATACGATCATCAGCGTCGAAGCCGGCGCCGGGCTGGTGAACAGGCGATCGCGAACGTCCATATAGGGTTTCAGGAAGACGCGGTCGGTGACATAGGCGTTGATGCGCACGATGTCAGAAACTCCAAGCCCGGCGTCGCCGAGAATCGCTGCAATGTTTTGAAAACAGAGCTCGGCCTGCGCGCCGGCATCCTCCGGGATCTGATCGTCCACAGTGATGGCAACCTGGCCAGAACACAGCACCAGCCGCTTGCCGGGCGGCACCTCGACGCCATGGCTGTAGCGGGCAAAGGGCGGCTTGATCGACTTCGGCGTCAGGAATTTGAACATGAGAATCTCCAGTCTGCTGGCAGGGTAAAGCCGGATCAGGCGAGCCCTCAAGATGCAGTGCATACTATCAGGGCGATTGTGGACAGGCGTTCAAAAAATAGGCACGATGCCCCCGGTACGGCATGACCCGTCCGGCTTTCGCGCGCCACTGTTGCGCAAGGCGGGCGGTCCGGGCGATGGCATGTGTCTTGCTTCTTGAATCGATGGTGCTTGAATCGATGGTGTCGAGCCCGGCGCGCAGCGCGCCGGAGTCAACTGAGGGTGGTGTGGATGGACGGAAAACTCAAGATTTCGGCTGGCGCGATCATGCTGCTTGCCGCAAGCACGCTGCACGCGGCAGCAAACGAGAAGATCACCTTCGGCACCAACTGGCTCGCCCAGGCCGAGCACGGCGGCTATTATCAGGCGGTCGCTGATGGCACCTATGCCGCTTGCGGGCTCGACGTGACGATCATGCAAGGTGGCCCGCAGGTCAGCGGACGGCCGCTGCTGCTCGCCGGCAAGATCGACTTCTACATGGGCGGGAACATGCTGCAGGCCTTCGACGCCGTGCAGCAGGAGATTCCGCTGCGCGTCGTCGCCGCCTCGTTCCAGAAAGAGCCGCAGGTGATCATGTCTCATCCAGGTCAAGGGCTCGACAGATGGGAAGATCTGAAGAACGCGGACCAGTACATCATCGCTGACGAAGGTGCACAGAGCTACTTCCAATGGATGGTCACGGAATTCGGCTTCGATCCGGCCAAGCGCGTGCCCTATACGTTCAACCCCGCACCCTTCATCGCCAATCCGAAGTCGATCCAGCAGGGTTACGTGACGTCGGAGCCCTTCGCCGTCGCCAAGGAAGGCGGCTTCCAGCCCAATCTGTTCCTGCTCGCCGACTACGGCTTCGACACCTATGCAACGACGATCGAGACCATGCAGGCGACGATCGACAAGCGGCCGGAGGTGGTCCAGTGCTTCGTCGACGGCTCGGCCAAGGGCTGGTACAACTATCTCTACGGCGACAACGCTGCCGCCAACGCGGCGATCAAGAAGGATAACCCCGACATCAGCGACGAGCAGATCGCGTTCTCGATCGAGCAGATGAAGAAATTCGGCATCGTCGATTCCGGCGATACGGAAAAACTCGGCATCGGCGCGATGACCGACGCGCGCATCCAGAGCTTCTACGACAAGATGGTCAAGGCCAAGGTCGTGCCGGCCGACGTCGACATCAAGAAGTCCTACACGCTGGCCTTCGTCAACAAGGGCGTCGGGATCGACCTGAAGAAATAGCACCCGGGCATGATGCAGGAGAAAGTGGCGCAAGCGCCGGCAAGCGCATCGGGCAAAGGTCCGATGCTGCTGGCGCTGCGCGGCGTCGGCAAGGTCTTTTCGAACGGCGTGACAGCGCTCAGCGGAGTCGACCTGACGATCCGGGAAGGCGATTTCCTCAGCCTTCTCGGCCCGTCCGGCTGTGGCAAGTCGACTGCCTTGCGCCTCATCGCCGGTCTTGCAACGCCGACCTCCGGCCTGCTCGACTGGCGCGGCAGCCGCGCTGCCGATCGCTCCGACATCGGCTTCGTCTTCCAGGAACCGACGCTGCTGCCGTGGGCCGACGTCTTCGACAATGTCTGGCTGCCGCTCAGGCTGAAGGGCGTGTCGCGGGCCAAGGCTGCGCCTATCGTGATGGAGATGCTGGCGCGGGTTCATCTGACCGGCTTCGAGAAAGCCGTGCCGCGCGAATTGTCCGGCGGCATGAAGATGCGCGTCTCGATCGCCCGCGCCATGGTGACCAAGCCGCGCGTGCTTTTGATGGACGAGCCATTTGCGGCACTGGACGAGATCACCCGCTTCAAGCTCAACAACGATCTTCTGGAACTGTGGCAGGACGAGCGCTTTACCGTCGTCTTCGTGACCCACAGCGTCTTCGAAAGCGTTTTCCTCTCCAACCGCGTCGTCGTCATGGCGGCGCGGCCGGGCCGGGTCTTCAAAGAGCTCGCCATCGATGCGTCCTATCCCCGCAAAGAGGCCTTCCGCACTTCGCCCGCCTATGCCGCGCTCTGCCGTCAGGCGTCCGATGTGCTGATCGGCGCCATCAACTCAACCGCCGGACCGCATCATGACGGCCATTGATCATACTGCCGTAACCCTGGATCCGGAGGAGGCGCGTCGCGTGCGCCAGGAGCGGCTCGAGCGGATCGGCCGCTGGCTGCTGCCGCTGGCGATCATGGTCCTGGCGATCTGGCTGTGGGACCGCATCTGCGTCTGGAACGACATCCCGAAATATATACTGCCGCGCCCCGGTGTGGTGCTGCAAACGCTGTTCGACGATGCCGGGCTGCTGTTCTCCTCGCTGCTGGTGACGCTCAGGATCACCTTTCTCAGCCTGCTTCTGGCGGTCATCGGCGGTGTCGGGCTGGCGGTGCTGTTTACGCAATCGAAATGGGTGGAGATGTCGTTCTTCCCGTTTGCGATCGTGCTGCAGGTGACGCCGATCGTCGCGATCTTCCCGCTGATCAACATCTATGTCGACAACCAGACGACGAAGCTTCTGCTGTGTGCCTGGATCGTCGCCTTCTTCCCGATCCTGTCCAACACGACGCTCGGCCTCAACTCGGTCGACCGCAATCTGCGCGACATGTTCAGGCTTAACGGCGCGACGCGCTGGCAGCAATTGCGCTATCTGCGCCTGCCGGCGGCGATGCCGTATTTCCTCGGTGGGCTGAAGATCGCCGGCGGCCTGTCGCTGATCGGCGCGGTGGTGGCGGAGTTCGTCGCCGGGGCCACCGGACAGTCGTCGGGGCTGGCCTCGCGCATCATCGAGGCCGGCTACCGGCTCAACGCACCGCGGCTGTTTGCGGCGCTAATCTTGATCTCGTTCACCGGCATTTTGATTTTCCTGGTGCTGTCGCTGATCTCCCACCTGATCCTGCGACGCTGGCACGAGAGTGCGCTGAAGCAGGAGCGGTGATGATGGGTCGTGTTCAAGGCAAAAACTGCTTGTCGTCCTTTCCAGCGTTGGCGCTGCCCCTCATCGCCCTGCCGGGCACTTCTCCCCGTATAGAGACGGGGAGAAGGGCGCCTTCATCGACGGTTTCGCCAACCACAAGCGTTGCTGAACGAGCGCCAAGGCTGCCGTCAGCCCCCTTCTCCCCGTTCACGGGGAGAAGATGCCGGCAGGCAGATGAGGGGCAGCGATGACCTCAGAAGTTATCCTCGAAACCGGCCAATTCGTACTTTCCAACGTCCGGCTTCATTCATCTTTGACGCCGGGTTTTGCTGCAACCTTCGACGCTGACGGCTTCGCACTCGCCGACATCGCGGTCGCCGACGGCAAAATCTCCAGCATTACCGCGCATCGCCAGTCCAATACACCCACAGGCGCCGTCGACTTTGGCGGCCGTATCGTCATGCCGTGCTTCGTCGACTGTCACACCCATATCGACAAGGGCCATATCTGGCCTCGCAAACCCAATCCGGACGGCACCTTCATGGGTGCGCTGAACGCCACCGGCGCCGACCGCGCTGCCCGCTGGAGCGCCGAGGACGTCGCTCGCCGCATGGATTTTTCGCTGCGCTGCGCCTACGCGCACGGCACCAGGGCTTTGCGCACCCACCTCGACAGCGTCGCACCGCAGGAGGAGATCTCCTGGCCGGTGTTCGAGACGGTACGGGAGCAATGGCGTGGCCGCATCGAGCTGCAGGCCGCCTGTCTGCTCGGCATCGAAGGCGTGCGCGACAAAAAATGGTTCGAGAGCCTGGCCAAACGCGTCGCCGCGGCCAACGGTGTGCTCGGCGTCGTCACCTATATGCTGCCGGACCTCGAAGAGCTTCTCGATCGGGTTTTCGCGCAGGCGATCAAGCATGGCCTCAACCTCGATTTCCATGCCGACGAGACCGACGACATCTCGGCGATCTCGCTGAAGAAGATCGCCGAGGCGGCCCTGTGGAATGGTTTTGAGGGAAACATCCTCGTCGGCCACTGCTGCTCGCTGGCAGGCCAGCCCGATCTCGACGTGCTCGACACGCTGGACAAGGTGGCGAAGGCGGGGCTCGCCGTGGTGTCGCTGCCGATGTGCAATCTCTATCTGCAGGACCGGCGCGGCGACAAGACCACGCCGCGCTGGCGTGGCGTGACGCTGCTGCACGAGATGAAAGCGCGCGGCATTCCCGTCGCCGTCGCCTCCGACAACACCCGCGATCCGTTCTACGCCTATGGCGATCTCGACATGCTGGAGGTCTATCGCATGGCGACGCGTATCCTGCATTTCGATCACCCGGTCGGCGACTGGCCGCAAGCGGTGACTTCGACGCCGGCCAGTGTGATGCGGCTCGACGGTTTCGGCACCCTTGCCGCAGGCGGTGGTGCCGACTTCGTCGTCTTTAGAGGGCGGAACTGGACGGAATTGCTGTCGCGGCCCGAATCGGATCGCATCGTGGTGCGGGACGGCCGCGCCATCGAGCGCCAATTGCCCGACTATGCCGAACTCGACGATCTGATGGTGGGATGATGGACCTGGCTGCGCTCAAACGCGATCTCGACGGTCTGAAGATCGACGACCATCCGGCGATCGTCCAGCAGAAGAGCCGCGATTTCTACTGGTACAGCCCGGTGCTGAAGCAACAGCTCGACCATGTGACCGGCGACCTGATCGTGACGCCAAAGACCGAAGACGAGGTGATCCGCGTGCTTGCCGCGTGCCACCGGCATGGCATTCCGGTGACGCCACGCGGCAGCGGCACCGGCAATTACGGGCAGGCGATGCCCTTGTCCGGCGGCGTCGTGCTCAATCTCGCCGAGATGAATGCAGTCAAGACGATCGCGCCCGGCCGCGTCGTGACCGGTCCTGGCGCCGTCCTCGCCGACATCGACAGGGCGACGCGCGCGCATTCCGGTCAGGAGCTGCGGATGTCGCCATCGACCTATAACACCGCGTCGATCGGCGGTTTCGTTGCCGGCGGGTCGGGCGGCATCGGCTCGATCCGCTGGGGCGGGCTGCGCGACCTCGGCAATGTCATCCGGCTCAGAACCGTGACGATGGAGGCGGAGCCTCGCATCATGGATCTTAGCGGTGAGGAGGTGCTGAAGGTGATGCATGCCTACGGCACCAACGGCATCATCACCGAGGTCGAGATGCCGTTGACTGCATCCTACGACTGGATCGACGTCATCGTCGGCTTCGACGATTTCATGGATGCGGCCGGCTTCGGCAACGATCTCGCCATTCAGGACGGCATCCTGGCGAAGCTGATCACGCCGATCGCCGCGCCGATCCCTTACGACTATTTCAAGCGGCATCAGAAATTCTTCCGGCGCGAGCAAAGCATCGTCGTCTGCATGATCGCGCCGCAGGCGATGGACGCCTTTGTCGCGCTGGCGGCGCGCAGCAAGGGCGAGATCGTCTTTTGCGCCGACAAGGAGGCCGATCTCAGGGGTTTGCCGCCGGCCTATGAGCTGACCTGGAACCACACGACGCTGCGCGCCATCAGGGTCGACCCAACGATTACCTATCTGCAGACCCGCTATCCCTCGCCGGATCACCTCGCTTACGTCAAGGCGATGATCGAACGCTTCGGCGACGAGGTGCCGGTGCATCTCGAATTCATTCGCTTCGATGGCGCGATCGGTGTGGCCGGACTGCCGTTGGTCCGCTTCACCACGGCGCAGCGGCTCGACGAGATCATCCGCATCCACGAGGACAATGGCTGCTGGGTCTTCAACCCGCACCGCTACACGCTGGAAGAGGGCGGTATGAAGCAGACGGACGAGGTGCAGCTCGCCTTCAAGCGCGAAACCGATCCGCAAGGGCTGCTCAATCCCGGCAAGATGATCGCCTGGGAAAACCCTGACTACGATTATCGCTCGGGCAAGTCGTTCCTGTTCAAGGGGTTGCAGAAGGCGGGGTGATGACGAGCGTGTGGCGCTGCACCCCCCTCTGGCCTGCCGGCCATCTCCCCCTCAAGGGGGGAGATTGGCTGTTCCATCGCCTCGGCCATCTTCCAACGTCGTCAACTGGCGAAAGCGATATTGATAGCCAATCTCCCCCCTTGAGGGGGAGATGCCAAGTGGCGGAAAAGAGGGCAGGGCAGAGGGGGGTGCCTCGCGCCGACCTGCGAGATGTTCTCCTGTGAGAATCTTCGTGCTCTACGCCCACCCGGTCGAAACCAGCTTCAATGCCGGTCTGCACAAGGTGATCGTCGAGCGGCTGACAGCCGCCGGCCACGCCGTCGACGACTGCGATCTTTATGCCGAGGATTTCGATCCGCGGCTGACGCGGGCCGAGCGGCTCGGTTATTACGACGAGCGCGGCGCCGATGATCCGACAGCACCTTATGTCGCGAGGTTGCAAAAGGCCGAAGCGCTGGTGCTGTCGTTTCCGGTGTGGAACTACGGCTATCCGGCGATCCTGAAAGGCTTTTTCGACCGCGTCTTCTTGCCCGGCGTCTCGTTCAAGCTGGTCAATGGCAAAGTGGAGCCTTCGCTGCACAACATCCGCAAGCTGGCGGCGGTCACCACCTATGGCGGCAGCCGGCTCCACGCCATGCTGATGGGCGACCCGCCGCGCAAGCTGGTCAAGCGTGTGTTGCGCGCGACGGTCAAGCCAGGTGTCTCCGTGTCCTATCTCGCGCATTATTCGATGAACCTGTCGACCGATGAAACGCGCAAGAGATTCACGGCGAAAGTCGCCGCCAGCATGGATGCCTTCTGATGCGGGTCCTGGTGGTTTATTGCCATCCGGTTCCGGAAAGCTTTTGCGCCGCGATCCGGGATAGTGCCATCGAGGTGCTGAAGGCGAGAGGCTGGGAGGTGCGGCTGCTCGACCTCTATGCGGAAAATTTCGATCCGGTGATGGGCTGCGACGAGCGACGCTCCTATAATGAGCACGCCCCGCAGGACCCGGCGCTCAATTCGCATATCGAGAATCTCAACTGGGCCCAGGCAATCCTCTTCATCTATCCGACATGGTGGTACGGGTTGCCGGCAATGCTGAAGGGCTGGCTCGACCGGGTTTGGGCGACCGACGTCGCCTTCCGACTGCCGGCCGGCAAGGGACGGATCCAGTCGCTGGTGAGGCATGTAACGAAGATTGGGGTGATCACGACCTGCGGCGCACCGACCTGGTGGAGCGTCGTCGTCGGCCAGCCGGGACGCAAGACGATCCTGCGCGGCATGCGGGCGCTCTGCGCCACCCGCTGCAGGACGTTCTTTCTGGCGCACTACCTGATGGATGCGTCGACACCGAAGACGAGGGCGGCGTTTCTGGAGAAAGTGCGAACGAAGCTGGAGCGGTTTTGAGAGGTGAGCGTCCTTCTCCCCGTTCACGGGGAGAAGATGCCGGCAGGCAGATGAGGGGCAGCGTGAACCTTGCACAATTTTTGCCGCCCCTCATCCGGCCCTTCGGGCCACCTTCTCCCCGTAAACGGGGCGAAGGAAAAGGACTACATCCGCATCCGTTCCGCCTTCGGATCATACATCGGCTTCAGCGACACTTCCGCGGCGAAGCGCTCGCCGGCGATCTCGATCTCGTAGGACGACGACAGCACGTCCGCCTCGCTCTCGCCCTGGCACGGCACGTAGCCGAGGCCGACGGCGCCGCCGAGATGATGGCCGTAATTGCCAGAGGTGACCGGGCCGACAATCTTGCCGTCGCGCAGGATCGCTTCGTTGTGGAAGAGCAGGGGTTGCGTGTCTTTCAGGCGGAATTGCACCAGCCGCCGATTCAATCCGGTTTCCTGCTTCCGCAGCACGGCATCGCGGCCAAGAAAATCGCCCTTGGCCGTCTTCACGGCGAAGCCAAGGCCTGCCTCCAGCACATTGTCCTCGTCGGTGATGTCGTGGCCGAAATGCCGAAAAGCCTTTTCGATGCGGCAGGAATCCAGCGTGTGCAGGCCGCAAAGTTTTAGGCCGACATCGGCGCCGGCCTCAGCGATCGCCTCGAACACGTGGGCGGCTTGGTCGGTCGAGACATAAAGCTCCCAGCCGAGCTCGCCGACATAGGTGACACGGTGGGCGCGGGCCAGCCCCATCCCGATTTCTATCTCCTGAAACGTTCCGAACGGATTGGTTTCGTTGGAGAAATCGTTCGGGCTCAGCTTTTGAATCAGCTTCCTCGAATCCGGGCCCATCAGGCAGAGCACGGCCTCAGCAGCGGTGACATCGGTGATGACGACGAATTCATCGGCAAGATGTTTTCTTAACCAGGCGAGATCACGCTGCAGCGTGGCGCCCGGCACGACGAGGAAAAAAGTGGTTTCCGATAGCCGCGAGACGGTGAGGTCGCTCTCGATACCGCCGCGCCGGTTGAGCATCTGCGTGTAGACGATCTTGCCCGGTGCGACGTCCATGTCGTTGGCGCAAAGCTTCTGCAGGAAGGCGCAGGCATCGCGGCCCTCGACACGGATCTTGCCGAATGAGGTCATGTCGAATAGGCCGACGCCGTTGCGGACCGCCAGATGTTCATCGCGCTGGTTGTCGAACCAGTTCTGCCGTTTCCAGGAATAGCGGTATTCTCGCTCTTGGCCGGGCTTGGCGAACCAGTTGGCCCGCTCCCAGCCGACAACCTCGCCGAACACCGCGCCGCGTGCCTTCAGATGTTCATGGAGCGGGGAGCGCCTGAGGTTGCGCGAGGTCGCCATCTGCCGGTAGGGAAAATGGTCGGCATAGAGCAGGCCGAGCGTCTCGGAGACGCGCTCTCTGAGGTAGCGGCGGTTCTTCTGGAACGGCTGGGCGCGGCGGATATCGACCTCCCAGAGATCGAAGGGTGCTTCGCCATCGTTGATCCATTGCGCCAGCGCCATGCCGGCGCCGCCTGAGGAGACGATGCCGATGGAGTTGTAGCCGGTCGCCATCCAGTAGCCGGACAGCTCCGGCGCCTCGCCGAGATAGTAGCGATCATCAGGCGTAAAACTCTCGGGGCCGTTGAAGAAAGTGTGGATGCCGGCGCTGGCCAGCATCGGCATGCGGTTGACGCCCATTTCAAGGATTGGCTCGAAATGCTCGAAATCCGCGGGCAGCTGATCGAAGCAGAAATCCTCGCTTATGCCATCCATGCCCCAGGGCTTGGCCACCGGCTCGAAGGCACCGAGCATCATCTTGCCGGCGTCTTCCTTGTAGTAGGCGCACTCGTCCGGCACCCGCAGCACCGGCAGCCGGGTCAGGCCGGGGATCGGCTCGGTGACGAGATAAAAATGCTCGCAGGCATGCAGCGGGATGCTGACGCCGTTCTGGGCGCCAAGCTCTCGTGCCCACATGCCGGCGCAATTGACGACGATGTCGGCTTCGATCATGCCTTGCTCGTCGCCTTGCGTCCAGGAAACACCGGTGACGCGGCCAGCCCTGGCATGGACCTTGGTGACCCTCACATTCTCGACGATCGTCGCACCGCGCTGGCGCGCACCCTTGGCCAGCGCCATGGCGATGTTGGCCGGGTCGCACTGGCCGTCGAGCGGCAGATGCACGGCGCCGACCACATCGGAAACATTGAGATGCGGGTACATCTCCTTGACTTCGTTAGGCGAAATCTCGCGCACGTCAATATCGAACGCGCGGGCGAGCGACGCCTGCCTATAAATCTCGTGCTTGCGTTCCTCGGTCAGCGCGACGGTGATCGAACCGACCTGGCGCATACCGGTGCCGACATCGGTCTCGGCCTCCAGCTTGACGTAGAGGTCGGCAGAATATTTCGCCAGCCGTGTCATGTTCTGCGAACCGCGCAACTGGCCGATCAGGCCGGCGGCGTGCCATGTCGTGCCCGATGTCAGTTGCTTGCGCTCGAGCAGCACGATGTCGGTCCAGCCGAGCTTGGCCAGATGGTAGGCGACCGAGCAGCCGGAGACGCCGCCGCCGATGATGACGGCCCTTGCTTTGGGAGGAATGGTTTTGGCAGACGGGGCGGTCATGCGGCCTCGCGGCGATAACCGGAAGCAAAGCGGCGCAAGCGGAGGGCTGCTTCCAGAAGCACCGCCTCGGGTTGGCAGAGGCTGACGCGAATATGGCCGGCGGCGGCCTCGCCGAAGCTCGAGCCGGGCATCACGCCGACCTTTTCCTTGTCGAGCAGAGCCCAGGCGAATTTCTCGTCGTCCGGCTCGAGAGCCGAGATGTCGAGCATGACATACATGCCGCCTTCGGAGCCGCGCACGGTGATGTTGTTCATGCCGCGCATGGCATCGAGGACGACGCTGCGCCGTGCGGCATAGCGTTCGGCGATCTCCTTGACGCCGTAGCCGTTTTCCAGCGCCTCGGCGCAAGCGAGGCTGATGAAGGCTGGCAGGCCGTAGGTCGTCACCAGATTGAGGCTGGTCAGCAGCGACATCATCTGCTCGGGCCCGGTCAGCCAGCCCATGCGCCAGCCGGTCATGCCGTGGCTCTTCGACATGGAATTGATGACCAGCGTGCGTTCCGCCATGCCGGGCAGCGACCGCGGCGAGATGTGCTCGCCGCCGCCCAGCGTCCAGTAGACTTCGTCCGACAGCAGCCAGAGGTCATGTTCCCGGCAGATCTGCGCCAACTCCTCCAGCCGCTGGCGCGAATAGACAGCACCCGTCGGGTTGTTCGGCGTGTTGATGAGGATGGCGCGGGTGTTCGGCCGAAGTGCGGCGCGAATGTCGGCGGCGCGCGGCTGGAAACCATCCTCGGCCGGTGTCTCGACCACGGTGAAATCGGCGCCTGCCGCACTGAAGGTGTTGGGGTAGGTCGCGTAATAGGGCGCGACCACGATGGCATGGTCGCCCTGATCGAGAACGGCCTGCACCGCCGCATACAGCGCTGCCTGCCCGCCCGGCGTGGCGATGACCTGGTCGCGGTTGGTCACAATGCCGGTGCAGGCGGTCGAGGCCGCCGCCATGGCCTGGCGCAGGCGCGGAATGCCGGCAAGCGGGGTGTAGTGGTGATTGCTGGCGCGAACCGCCGCGACGCAGGCTTCGATCGTTTCCGTTGGTGTGTCGAAATCATGGTCGCCGACCGACAGCATGATGATGTCCTCGCCGGCCTGCTTGCGCGTCCAGGCGGCGAAATGGACCTCCCAGCCGTCCTTGCCGGAAGGCACGATGCCGGAAATGCGCGATGACGGTCTGGGCATTATGCTACTCCCGAAAGTTCGTAGCCGGCCTGTTCGAGCCGGTCGCGCAGGGCGGCGATATGCGGCGGCCCGACTTCGCAGCAGCCGCCGACGATATCGGCGCCGGCCTCGACCCAGCCGACCGCATGGCCGGCATAGGCGTCCGGATCGAGGTCGTGGCGGGCGTGCAGCACTTCCACCGTGCCGCCATGCTTGAGCGCCTCGACCGAGGTGAAGCCGTTGGCATAGGCGCCAACCGGCCCGCCGAGGCCGATCAGTTCGGGCAGCGCTGCGGCGATCGCTTCGGGCCGGCAGCAATTGATCAGCCTGGCTGCGACCGGCAGACCGTCGAGAGCGCTCGCCGCCGCCGCTATGGTTTCGCCGCTGCGCAGCCGCGGCGCGCCGTGATCGGCGAGCGTCCACGACACCCACACCGGCTTGCCGCTTTCCGACGCGGCGGTGACGGCCGCGCGCGCCTCCTCGGCCGACGCCATGGTCTCGCACAGGAACAGATCGACGCCGTCGGCCTGCTCGGCAACGATGCGGCGGTAGATGTCGAGCGTATCCTGGAAGGATATCGTCAGTGCCGGTGCGTAGCTGCCGAACAGCGGCGACAGGCAGCCGGCGATCGCCGCGTCGCCGGCCTGGTCGCGAGCTTGCCTTGCCAGTTCGATGCCGCGCTTCTGCAGCGACTTGAACAGCTCTTCCGCGCCCTCGCGCGCCAGCCGCTCGGGGGTTGCGGAATAGGTGTTGATGGTGATGACACGGGCGCCGGCCCGAATGAACTCCGCATGCAGGTCGCGCACCAGGTCCGGTTCGTCGATCAGCACCCTGGCCGACCATAGCGGGGTGGGATCGGAGCTGCTGCGGCGGACCAGTTCCTGGCCCATGCCGCCGTCGGTGAGAATGACTGAATTCATGCGCGCAACCTCTCGTTGTTTGGATCCCACAGCGGTTCGTCTTTCTGCACGATCGCCTTGAAGCGCTCGCCAAAAATCTCGACCTCGACAACAGTTCCCGGCTCAGTCAGGTCGGCGCGCAGCATGCCGAGTGCGATCGACTTGTCGATGCGATGACCCCAGCCGCCGGACGTTGTCTCGCCGACGATCCGGCCGTCATGCCACAGCGTCGACATGGTTGGCGCGTCGCAGTCGCCGGGGTTTTCGACGATCAGCGTGACAAAGCGCTTCTTCACCCCCTGCTGCTTCTCGTTTTGCAGCGCTGCCTTGCCGCGGAAATCCGGCTTGTCCCATTTCACGAAACGCTCCAGCCCACCCTGCAGGATCGAGTAGTCGGTCGACAGGTCGCCTTTCCAGGCGCGATAGGATTTTTCAAGCCGCAGTGAATCCAGCGCGTACATGCCGAACGGCTTCAGGCCATGCTTCTGGCCGGCCGTCCAGACGGCGTCGAATATGGCGGCGGTGTCGTCGACCTTGCTGTGGATTTCCCAGCCGAGTTCGCCGGCGAAGGATACACGCAGCAGCCTTGCCCAACGGCCGGCGATTGTCGTCTCCTGGTGCGTCAGCCAAGGCAGGGCAAGGTCGGCGGCGCAGACATCGGCGAGGATTTTTCGCGAATTGGGCCCGGCGAGGATTTGTGTCGCGAATTCCTCGGTCCGGTCGACCAGCCTGAACGAAGCGTCCGTCGGCATGCGCCATTTCAGCCACTCGAAATCGTGCCATTGCGCCACCGCGGCGGTGATCAGCGTCATCAAGTTCTCGTCGTGGCGAACGACAGACATCTCGGTGACGATGCGGCCCTTGTCGTCGGCAAAATAGACGAGGCCGATGCGGCCGGGTTTCGGCACCAGGCCGGTGATCTGCCGGCTCAACCAGTCGGCCGCGCCCGGACCATCGAGATTGAACCGGGAAAAACCGGGCAGATCCAAAATGCCGGCGGCATCGCGCACGGCGAGGCATTCTTCGCGCACGCGATGCTGCCACGGCCCATCGCGGCGGAAGGTCAGCGTCGCGGCTTCCGAGATGTCGTCGCCGGCTTGCGCGTACCAGGTGGCGCGCTCCCAGCCATTATAGGCGTCGAAGCGGGCGCCGAGCGACTTGATGCGATCGTGGATCGGTGACAGTTTGCGATCGCGGCCAGCCGGCCAGGCATGGCGCGGAAACTGGATGGCGTATTCGTTGCCGTAGATTTCCATCCCCTTGGCGACGCAGTAATCCGGGGCCGAGGCAAAGCTGGTGAAGCGCCGCGGATCGCAGGACCACATGTCCCATTCGGTCTGGCGTTCAGTCACCCATTCGGCCAGCACCTTGCCGGCGCCGCCGCCCTGGGCGATGCCGAAGGTGAAGACGCAGGCCTCGAAGGCGTTCGGCACGCCGGGCATCGGGCCGATCAGCGGGTTGCCATCCGGCGCGTAGGGGATCGGACCATTAATGACCTTGGACAGGCCGGCGGTGCCGAGAATCGGCACGCGGGCGACGGCATCGGCAAGATAGTCCTCGAGCCGGTCGAGATCGTCGGGGAACAGCTGGAACGAAAAATCGTCAGGCATCGGATCGTTGTGGCCGACCCAATGGGCACGGCAATTGCGCTCATAGGGGCCGAGATTCATGCCGTTCTTTTCCTGGCGCAGATAATAGGAGGTGTCGACGTCGCGCAGCAGCGGCAGTTTCTTGCCTTGCTCCTTCGACCACGCGGCCAGTTCGGGGATTTCCTCGAACAAGATATATTGATGGCTCATCACCATCATCGGCACGTCGCGGCCGAACATCCTGCCGACTTCGGCCGCACGGTAACCGGCGGCGTTGACGACGATCTCGCAGCGGATCTCGCCCTGAGCGGTCTCGACCAGCCACTCGTCCTTGTCGCGGCGCACGCCGGGGACCGGACAGAAGCGAATGATCTTTGCGCCCAAATCGCGAGCGCCCTTGGCCAGCGCCTGGGTCAGCTGCGCCGGGTCGATGTCGCCGTCGCTCGGATCGTAGAGCGCGCCCTTCAATTCATGCGTTTCGATGAACGGGTAGCGGCGCTTAATCTCGTCGAGCCCGACCACATCGATGTCCATGCCCTGGTAGCGGCCCATGCCCTTGGCGCGTTGGAACTCCTGCATGCGCTCCGCCGTATGGGCCAGCCTGAGCGAGCCGGTGACGTGGTAGTTCATGGGGTAGCCGACCGCGTCGGCCAGCCCGCGATAGAGCTCCGTCGAGTAGCGCTGCATGTTCATCAGCGACCATGACGAGGAGAAGGTCGGCACGTTGCCGGCCGCATGCCAGGTCGAGCCGGAGGTGAGCTCGTTCTTTTCCAGGAGCACGCAGTCGGTCCAGCCCGCCTTGGCGAGATGGTAGAGCGAGGAGGCGCCGACGACACCGCCTCCGATGATCACCACACGTGCCGTGGTCGGCAAACCGGCCATATTCTTCTCCAGACCTTCAATCCAGACCTTCAATAGACAGGTGGCGAAACCACCCAGATGACTACCGCTGGCTCCGCACCGGGATTGCGCCAGCGGAACGGCTTGCCGTCGAAGCGAAAGGAGTCGCCCTCGCCAAGCCGGTGCCAGACGCCTGATATCTCGATGTCGAAGCTGCCGGAAGCAACATATCCGGCTTCCTCTGTCGGCCGGCGGGCTTCGGTCTTCAGTTCAGCACCCGGCGCGAAGACCGAACGCAGCATCTCAAAGCTACCGCCGAGATCGGGCGAAAGAAGCTCCTCCACCAGGCCGGAATCGGTTGTGCCAAGCGTGCGGCGGCTGCCGGCGCGCACGACCACGCCGCGCTCGTTTTCGACGGGCACGTCGTGGCTGAAGAACAGGCTGACCGGCACGCCGAACAAGTCCGCGAAGGCTCTGAGATCGCTGAGCGATGGTATCGACAGGCCGCGCTCGACCTGACTGACCCAGCCGACCGAGCGGCCGAGCTTCAGGCCGATCTCGGCAAGCGTCAGTCCGCGCGCTCTGCGCAGCGCCCTGATATCGCCGGCCAGCAGCCGTTCGCGGTTTCCCTGCTCAGATCTGACGGCGGTCGAGGGCACAGCCACTTCTCTTTATGAAAAAAATGCCCTTGGTGAAAAATTGGGGCCAAATTTCATCAGGGGCCAGGTTCGTGAAAAAATCAAGGCAAATTTCATGAGGCCACAAGATTTGCTTGCACCGTTTTGGCGGTTCAGGCAAAGGCTCGGCCACGACGGCGAGTGAGGGCGCCCGATCGAGGCTTACGACAGAGCGCCACGCGTCCAATTGGACCCGCAATGGTGCTCTCTCAATTTGG
Organism: Mesorhizobium sp.; assembly: GCA_004020365.1. GTDB lineage: Bacteria > Pseudomonadota > Alphaproteobacteria > Rhizobiales > Rhizobiaceae > Mesorhizobium. Next base: position 35,925 of record SAQR01000018.1, on the reverse strand, counting down.
ATGGCGCATGATCCTTTCCGGTTACGATTCCGGTTTTCGGGTCACGCGCAAAGGGACGCCCATGCTGGAAAACAGGACTAAGATTACGGACGGCGCGGCGATCGTCGATGAGGCGATCACCTCGCGCCGTTCGGTGCGGGCCTTTCTGCCCGACATGGTCGACGATGACACGATCCGCGCCATCCTCGCCGTTGCCGCGCGGGCCCCTTCGGGCACCAACATGCAGCCCTGGCGGGTCTACGTCACCAAGGGCGAGGTCAAGCAGCGGATCACCGACGCCATCCTCAACTCCGGCATCCGTGCCGAAAAGGCCGAGTGGGACGAGTATCGCTATTATCCAGACCAGTTCTTCGAGCCCTATCTGACCCGGCGGCGAGCCAACGGCTTCGGTCTCTACAGCGTGCTCGGAATCGGCCGGCGTGAGGTCGACAGGATGCGCGCGCAGCACGACCGCAACTTCGTCTTCTTCGACGCGCCGGTCGGCATGATCTTCACCGTCGACCGGCGGCTGAACAAGGGGTCGTGGATCGATTATGGCATGTTCCTGCAGAACATCATGGTGGCGGCGCGGGGCAGGGGCCTGCACACCTGCCCGCAGGCGGCCTTTGCGCCCTATCACAAGCAGATCAGGCCGGTGCTCAACATTCCCGACGAGGAGATCGTCGTCTGCGGCATGGCGCTCGGCCGTGAGGACACATCCAAGCCCGAAAACGCGTTCCGCACCGACCGCGCGCCGCTGGAAGAGTGGGTGACGTTCGTCAAATGAGGTGGCGCCTAATGAGGGGCGCCCAATGAGGTGACGACGCGCGGCGTCGGTCTATTGCACTTCGTAGCCGACTTCCTCGCTGGCGTGACAGAGCGCCTTCCAGAACGAGCGCGCAAACGAGCGGAATACATAGATGTCGAACTGGTCGGCGCCGGTGCGCTGGATCTGGGCGAAGACGTCATGATGCATGGTCGAGCGGCCGGCACCGACCGGGAAGGCGGGCAGCGCGAAGTCGATGGCGAAGAACTTCGCCAGCACCCATTCGGCCTTCGGTCCGGCGATGCGGATTGCGGTGCGGCCGTGCGACAGGTCGGTCACCGTGCCGATCGCCGGGGTGACGACATTGGCAAAGGCCGATGCCAGGCCCTCGCCCTCATCGACCACGGTGAATTTTCCGGGCGCAAAACCGAACACCGACCTCACGCCGTCGGTGCTGCCGGCGCCGGCGCCATCGGGCAGCGCAAGGCCGGTGACGGTGCGGATGCCTGCTATCAACGCCTTCTCCTGACCCGGCCAGGCAGCAAGCTGCAGGATCGATCCCGGCCTGGTTTCGGAGAGGATGACCTCGACGCCGTGTTCGAAATCGCCATGCGAGCCGCTGCGCAGCTCCAGCTCAAGCGGGGATTGGCGCTCAACCATGCATGCGGCTCCCGTCCGGATCAAAGAAGTGGTTGGAGACGATCTCGACCGGGCCGAACCGGTCGCGCAGGGGATCGGAGATATGGGCGCGCGTGCCGCGCCGTGCCTTGCCGTCCTTGACCAAAGCGAGCGCAATGTACTTGCCGAGCGCCGGCGAATAGCAGCAAGCGGTGATGTGGCCGATGGAATCGTGCGGATTGGCTTCGTCAAGCGCTTCGACGATGTGCGCGCCGCCATTGAGCGGCTGGTTGTCCAGCGAAATCAGGCCGACGAGTTCCAGGCGGCCGGGCGCGATCAGGCCCTCGCGATCCATCATCGCCGAGCCGATGAAGGGTTTTTTCCTGGACAGCATCCAGTCGAGATGCAGGTCTCGCGCCGTGGTGCGGCCGTCGATCTCGGCGCCGGTGACGTGGCCCTTCTCAATGCGCAACGTGCCCAGCGCCTCAAGCCCGTAAGTCACCAGCCCGAACGGCTTGCCGGCTTCGATCAAGGCTTCCCAGACATGGGTGCCGTAGCCGGCACCGGAGTAGACTTCGAAGGCCATTTCGCCGGAAAAGGAAAGTCGGCAGATCATCACCGGCACGCCTGATATCTTGCCGTGCACGATGCCCATGAATGGCAGTGCGGCGTTGTCGACGGCAGTGCCGGTGACGCAAGCAGCGAGAATGGCTCGCGCCTTTGGCCCGCCGATCGCCGCACCCGCCCATTCGTCGGTCACCGAGGTGACATGGACCTTCGGCTCCGGCCAGATGACGTCGAGGAAATACTCCAGATGCTGCATCACCTTGCCGGCATTGGCGGTGGTGGTAGTCATCAAAAAGTCCTGTTCGCCGAGCCGCCACGTCGTGCCGTCGTCGAAGGCGAGGCCGTCCTCGCGCAGCATCAGCCCGTAGCGAGCCTTGCCGACGGCCAGTGTCGAGAACATGTTGGTGTAAACCCGGTCGAGGAATTCCGCCGCGTCCGGGCCCTGCACGGCGATCTTGCCCAGCGTCGAGACATCGACGATGCCAGCGCTCTCGCGTGTCGCTCTGGCTTCGCGCACATAGGCCTGCTCGATCGTTTCGCCGGGATGGCCATAAATCATCGGGCGATACCAGAGGCCGGCCGAATACATGGTCGCGCCGTTGGCGACGTGCCAGTCATGCATCGGCGTCAGCCGCTCTGGCCTCAGGCCGCCGAAACGCTCCGCGGCCAGCGAGCCGATCGACACGGCCGAAAAAGGCGGGCGAAAGCGTGTCGTGCCGACTTCGGGAATCGGCTTGCCCAAGGCCTCTGCCATGATGGCGAGGCCGGGTATGTTGGAGCTCTTGCCCTGGTCGGTCGCCATGCCGAGCGTGGTGTAGCGTTTCAGGTGCTCGACCGAGATAAAGCCTTCGCGATGCGCAAGCCGCACATCCTCCGCGGTCACGTCGTGCTGGAAATCGACGAAGCCTTTTCCATCGGCCCTGATCTCGAACACCGGCGCTGGGTCGGGATCGCCGGGTGCGGCTTCCACCGGAGGCAGGGCCGTTGGCGCACCTGTTCCACCTGCTGCCGAAAGCCCGGCGGCGCGACCTTCGGCGATTGCCTCGGCGGTGGAAAAGCTGCCGGTGAAAGCGCCGGCGCCAATCCATCGCTGTGTTGGCCCTTGCTGCGTTGGCTTCGGCGGCAGGAAAGCCTGTCGGGCGGCATTCCATTCCGCCTTGGCGCCGGCCTGGCTGGCCAGATGGATGGTCGGCGACCAGCCTCCCGACATCAGCAGGCAGTCGGCCGGAATGCTGCGCGCCTCGCCGGCAAGCGCGCCGTTGACCATGTCGAAGCGCTGCACCTTGATGCCGGACAGCGCCTTGCCGCCTTCGGTGGCGACCACGGCGTGACCGAAAAGGATCTTGGCTTCCGCTTGATCGGCGAGCTCGCGCATCTCGCTCGAAAGCTCCGGCCGCACGTCGACAATGGCGACAATCGCCGCGCCAGCCTTCTTCAGCGCCAGGGCGGAGCGATAGGCGCTGTCATTGTTGGTGAACAGCGCGATCCTGTTGCCCGGCAGCACGCCGTACTCGTTGGCGTAGCGCTCGGCGGCATGCGCCAGCATCACACCCGGCCGGTCGTTGCCCGGGAACACCAGCGGCCGCTCGAAGGCGCCGGTGGCCAGCACCACCGACTTGGCGCGTATGATCCAGTAGCGATGGCGCGGTTCGCCCTTGCCGGGCCTCTCCTTGTGGTCGGCAACCCGTTCGATCGCGGCGAGCACGTTGCCGTCGTAATAGCCCCAGACCGTGGTGCGTGGCAGCAGGCGGGCATTGTCATAGCCTTCGAGCTGGCCGGCGGCTCGCGCTGCCCAGTCGGCCGCGGGCATGCCGTCAATCGTCTCGCCCGACCAGTTGGCCGAGCCGCCGAAATGCGGTTCGAGCTCGCTGAGGATGACACGCGCGCCCTGATCGGCGGCTGCCCTGGCGGCCATCAGCCCGGCCGGACCGGAGCCGACCACCAGCACATCGCAGAATGCGTTCATCCGCTCGTAACGCGCCGTGTCGGCAGCGATCCCGGCGCGGCCGAGACCGGCGGCGCGGCGGATGAAATGCTCGCAGAACATCCAGAAACGCGTGCTCTTCAGCGGGCCGATCGCAGGTCCCATGAAGGTCTTGTAATAGAAGCCGGCGGACAGAAGCTTGCCGCCGAGCTGGTTGGCGGCGCTGATATCCCAGGCCAGCGATGGAAAGCGGTTCTGGCTGACGGCGGTCAGCCCATCATGGATCTCGACCATGGTCGCGGCGATGTTCGGCTCGCGAACCTCGCCCCGCAACACCGTCACCAGGGCGTTCGGTTCCTCGACGCCTGCTGTCAGCACGCCGCGGGGACGGTGGTATTTGAACGAGCGACCGAACAGGGTGACGCCATTGGCCAGCAGCGCTGAGGCAAGCGTGTCGCCGGCATGGCCGGTGTAAGGCGCGCCGTCGAAGGTGAACCGGATGGTTCGCAGCCGGTCGATCCGGCCGCCGGCATCGGTGCGGCGCGGGCTCATATCTTGCCCTCCGCCTTGTGCCGAGCATCGACTTTGTGGTCGCCGCGCGTGAACGCGACGCTGGAGATCTCGTGTGTCAGCGTATTGCGCACCACCCTGAGATGGGCGCGGCAGCCGCCGGAATGCTGCCAGATCTCGTTGTGGTCACCCGCCGGGTTCAATCGGTCATAGACATAGGTGTTCCAGGCATCGAGGTCCTGCGAGGCAGGCTGAGGCCGCTCGCGGTTGCCGTCACCTTGATAGGTGAACTCGATGACGTCGCGCGGGCCGCAATAGGGGCAGGTAATCAGCATGCGATTGTATCTTCTCGTTTGACGATGATCCTGGCCGAAAACCGGTTTCCACTCTTTGTTACGCTGACCTGCGGTTCGGGATCATGGTCTAATGCAGCCGCGGCGTCGCGCCCTGGCCCTTGTCGTCGATCACCAGGCCGCGATGGAAGCGATCCAGCGTGAAGGGCGCGTTGATGTCATGCGGTTCATCCTTGGCGATGGTCCAGGCAAAGCACCAGCCGGAGGCCGGCGTCGCCTTGAAGCCGCCGTAGCACCAGCCGCAGTTGAGATACATGCCCGGCAGCGGGCCGGTGGTGATGATCGGCGAGCCGTCCATCGACATGTCGCAGACGCCGCCCCAGGAGCGCAGCATACGAACGCGGGCGAGACCGGGAAAAAGCGCCAGCATCTCGCTCATCACCTCGTCGACAACAGGTAAACTGCCGCGCTGGGCGTAGCTGTTGTAGCCGTCGAGATCGCCGCCATAGACAAGGCCGCCCTTGTCCGACTGCGACATGTAGAAATGGCCCATGCCGAAAGTCAGGACCGTGTTGATGAACGGCTTCAGCGATTCCGTCACGAAGGCCTGCAGCACGTGGCTCTCGATCGGCATCGTATCGATGCCGGCGAGCCGCATGACCTGCCCGGTGCTGCCGGCCACCGCGACCGCTACCTTCCTGGCGCGGACCTCGCCGCGCGAGGTCGTGACGCCTGATATGCGGTCGCCGTCGCGCAGGAAGCCGGTGACCTCGCAATTCTCGATGATGTCGACGCCGCGACGGTCGGCACCGCGCGCATAGCCCCAAGCGACGGCGTCGTGGCGGGCGGTGCCGGCGCGCCGCTGCATCAGGCCGCCGACGATTGGGAAGCGCGCCGTGGCGGAGACGTCCAGCGCCGGCACCAGGCGCGCGATCTCGGCCGTGGTCATCAGTTCGGCGTCGACGCCGAGATGGCGCATGGCGTTGCCGCGGCGGGCAAAATCGTCGAGCTGGGCGGGCGTGTGCGCGAGGTTGAGGCAGCCGCGCTGCGAGAACATGACGTTGTAGTTGAGATCGTGCGACAGGTTCTCCCACAGCTTCATCGAATGTTCGTAGAAGCGCGTGTTGGCCGGCAGCAGGTAGTTGGAGCGCACGGCTGTCGTGTTGCGGCCGACATTGCCGGAGCCGAGCCAGCCCTTTTCCAGCACCGCGACATTGGTGATGCCGTGCTCCTTGGCGAGATAATAGGCGGTCGACAGGCCATGGCCGCCGCCGCCGATGACGATCACGTCATAGGACGCCTTCGGGTCCGGCTTGCGCCAGGCCGGTTTCCAGTCCTTGTTGCCGGTCAGCGCGTTTTTGAGAAGCGAGAAGGCCGAATATTCCGCCATTCTTTTCGTTGTCCGTTCTGGCTTTTCGTCAGCCGTTTTGGGCGATGCGGCACATTATAGAGCAGGCCGCTGCCGCAAAGCCAATATTGCGCCATCGCTTTTCGACTGGCCGACTCCGAAATCGGCGGGCAGGGCGGAACGGCTTGCTCCCCGGTATGAGCGCCTTTATCAAGGGCGAGCTTTAGAACGCCTTACCGCCTGTGAGTCGCCAAAGGATCATGCTTTTCCGACTGCTCCGCTTCGTTCTGGTCCTGGCGATCGCCGCCTCGGCGCCGCTGTCGCTTGATGCTGCGGCGCAGGGGCTTGACCAGGCTGTCTCCGGAGTGGTCACCGACCAGCAGAAAATCCTGCAGGACCTGACGACGAGGACCGACAATCTCGAAAAGAAAATCCAGCAGGATGGTGACGACGACGCCAGCCTTGTCGACATCCGCCTGCAGCTCGAGGAAATGTCGCGAGGTGCGCTGGACAGCGCGCTTGCCTTCCGCCCGCGCCTTTCGGAGATCAATGCAAGGCTCGATCAGCTCGGGGCGCCGCCGGCCGCGGGCCAGCCGCCCGAACCCGACATCGTGACCAGCGAACGCCAGGCGCTGGCGTCCGAAAAGGCCGAGATCAATGCTGTCATCGCCGCGGCGCAAAACCTGTCGATCCGCATCAGCGGCCTCATCGACAAGATCGCCAATATGCGCAGCGAGCTGTTTCGGAACCTGCTCACCAAGCGCTACGTGCTGCCCGACGCGTTGAGCCCAGAGGTCATTTCCGATGCGAACGATGAATTTACCGGCTTTTACAAGGCGGTGTCGTCGTGGCTGGCGTTCGCCTTCAAATTCAAGTTTCAGGCCGTGCTGGCCGCGACCTTGATGGCGCTTTCCCTGGCGGCGGTGCTTTTTGTCGGTGGACGGCGTCTGTTCGGGCGTGTCTTCGAGGCAGACCCTTCGATCGAAGATCCGTCCTATCTCAGCCGGCTGTCGGTGGCGTTCTGGTCGACATTGCTGCCGACGCTGGCGGTCGGCGCCTTCCTGGTCTCGACGGTTTTCTTTTTCAACTACTACAATTTGTTGCGCGGCGACATTGGCGTTTTCCTGAATGCGCTGGTTGCGTTCATTGCGGTGGTGTTCTGCGTCAACCGACTGGCCAATGCGGCGCTGGAGCCGCGGCTGCCGAACTGGCGGCTCATCCCCGTTGAATCAGGTCCGGCACGCTGGCTGGTGCGGCTGACGACCGCCATGGCGGTGGTAATCGGCGTCAACAATTTCCTGTCGGTCGTCAACGACACGATGGGCTCGCCGCTGTCGCTGACCATCGCCAGAAGTTTTGTCGCCACCATCGTCGTCGGCATCATCCTGATCCTGATGGGGCTGCTGAAACCGTTCAAGGCTGCCGACGGAAGCTGGCGCCCCTGGCCGGCGTGGCTGCGCTACACGGCGGTCGCGATCGGCCTTTTCACCATTGCCACTGCGCTGCTCGGCTATATCGGCCTTGCTATGTTCGTCTCGCTGCAAGTCGTGGTCACCGGAACCATTCTGGTCACCGCCTATATCGGCTTCCTGTCGGCGCGGGCGATCAGCGAGGAAGGTGGTTTTGCCAACACATCGATTGGGCGCTGGCTATCGACCAATTCCAGTTATGAGGAGTCCGCGCTCGACCAACTCGGCCTGGTCGTCAGCGTCGCCATCAATCTGATGATCGTGCTGGTGTTCCTGCCGCTGATCCTGTTGATGTGGGGCTTCCAGCCCGGCGACATCGAGGCCTGGGGCTACAAGCTGGCGACGGGCCTCACCATCGGCTCGGTGACGATCTCGGTGACCGGCATCCTGACCGGCATCATCGTCTTCATCATCGGCTATTTCCTGACGCGCTGGTTCCAGGGCTGGCTCGACGGCTCGGTGATGGCGCGCGGCAAGGTCGACACCGGCGTGCGCAACTCGATCCGGCTGGCGGTCGGCTATGCCGGCGTCGCTCTCGCAGCACTCGTCGGCGTCTCGGCGGCGGGCATCGATCTCTCCAACCTGGCGCTTGTCGCTGGCGCCCTGTCGCTCGGTATCGGCTTTGGCCTGCAGAATGTCGTCTCCAACTTCGTCTCCGGCCTGATCCTTTTGGCCGAGCGGCCGTTCAAGGTCGGCGACTGGATCGTCGCCGGTGAGATCAGCGGCACGGTCAAGAAGATCAGCGTGCGCGCTACCGAGATCGAGACGTTCCAGCGCCAGTCGGTGATCCTGCCCAATTCAAACCTGATCAACAATGCCGTCGGCAACTGGACGCACCGCAACAAGCTCGGTCGCATCGACATCAAGGTCGGCGTCGCCTACGGTAGCGACGTCAAGCAGGCCCATGCTGTGCTGTTGGAGATTGCGCGCGGCCATCCGCTGGTGCTGAAAAATCCGGAACCTTTCGTGCTGTTCACCAATTTCGGGGCGGCCGCTCTCGAATTCGAAATCCGTGTGTTCCTGGCCGACGTGATGAACGGCAACATCGTGCAGAACGACATCCGGTTTGCCGTCCTCGATGCGTTCGCCGATCAGCACATCGAAATTCCGTCGGCGCCGCGCGCCGTCGTCGAGACCAAGAAGGATGAGGCGTGGCCGATCGACGACGACAAGATCGAAGTCGATTTCGCCGAGCAGGAGCAAGCGAAGGCGGAAGCCGCGGCCGAGACGAAACGCCTGGCAAGATCCGGGCGCAAGACCCGCAAGCCGGATCCCGATTAGGGTATGTCGATATTCAGGTGATGCCGGCCTGCGAACGGCGGTTTCCTGCGCTTCCGGTACTCACGGACACTTTCTTTTGCCGCATGTCCTTGTCGGAAAACCGGAGCCACTTTTCCGGGACATGCGGAGATGTCCGCTCCGTTCCGGTTCTCGGAACCCACCAGTCTGGTCGCTTCGCGCCCGTCTTCGACTCCGGCTCGGCCTGACCTGAATCTCGACATACCCTCAACTCAGGCCTTCGACGCAGCCAAAGCAATTGCGGCATGAATGCGGCATTCAGTTGCCGTTCAGCTTGCATCTCATATAAGCTCACATGCAAAGGGCGGGAATGCCTTGCGAAATGCAACAGAGGCGGTGGCAACACCGATACTGCAAATGTGGAAGTCTCTCGTCGCCGCCATCGCTATTCTTGCCGTGGGCGGTTCAGCCTTTGCCGCCAGCGCGACCAACAAGGACGCCGAGACCCGCACCCTCGTCGTGACCGAAGGCGGTGGCAAGACGGAACTGGCGTTGGCCGCCGGCGAAACCGCGGAATTCTGCCCGACCGGCTGCTTCGTTACCATGCCGAATGGCGACCTCGAAGCGCTGACCGGTTCGGAAACAATCGAAATCTCGGGCGGCGTCGCCCGCATCAAGTAACTGCGTCAAAAAAACCTGTTTTTCAAGGCCGGGCAATTGCCCGGCCTTTGATCGTTTCGGGTTATCGAAACTTAACGATGAAAGGGAAAATACCGTCACGCAAACCTGGCCAGGCTGGGCGTTTAACGATCGCTGCGCTGTTCCCCGTTATATCGGCCGAAGACGCCGAAGCATGGGGTTTTGGATCGGCGCCTGATCCTTTCCGAAAGGTCGGCTTTCGGGATCATGCGCTTTTAGGCAGGGCAACGAAAAATGGATGCGCGGTCTGACAGGAACGCAATCCCGCTTGCGGTCGATCTCGACGGCACGCTGATCGCGACGGACCTGTTGTGGGAGGGCCTGTTCATCCTTCTCAAAAAGAATCCGCTTTATATTTTCCTGGTGCCGTTCTGGCTCGCCGACGGGCCGGCGCGGTTGAAGCAGGCCATCGCTCAACGCATCGACATCGATCCTGCGTCGCTGCCCTACCGCGAGGCGCTGCTTCAGCGCCTTCGCACTGAACATGGCGAAGGCCGCAAGATCGTGCTGGCGACCGGGACGCCGCGCAAATTCGCCGAGGCGATCGCCGCACATCTCGGGATATTCGATCGCGTCCTGGCGACCGACGGCCCCCACAATATGACTTCAGGAAGAAAGCGCGCCTCGCTTGTCGCTGCCTATGGCGATGGCGGCTTCGACTATGCCGGCAACAGCCGGCACGACCTTAGGGTATTCGACGCCGCACGCACGGCAATCGTCGTCGCGCCCGACCGCCATGCCGCGCGCTGGCACGCCGCGCACAATGCCGAAATCATGCCGGCGCCGAAGCCGACATTCAGAACCATCGTCAAGATGCTGCGCGTTCATCAGTGGCTGAAAAACTCGCTGATCGCGGTGCCGATGGTGCTGTCGCACGAATACTTCAACGCCGACATGATCTGGGAATGCCTGCTGGCATTCGTCTCGTTCAGCGCAGTCGCTTCCGCCATCTACATCCTCAATGATTTCTTCGATCTCGCGCTCGACCGCAAACACCTGACCAAGCGCAACCGGCCATTCGCCAGCGGCGCGCTGTCGATCCCGTTCGGCCTAGGTTCAATGATGGTGCTGCTCGCAACGGGCGTTGGTGCAGGGCTTCTGCTGCCGATCGAATTCCTCGGCGTGCTCGGTGGCTACATGGTCATCACCACCGGCTATTCGCTATCTTTCAAGCGCATGCTTCTGATCGACGTGCTGACATTGGCCGGTCTCTACACGATCCGCGTTCTGGCGGGTGCCGCGGCGACCGGCGTCGATGCCTCGTTCTGGCTGCTGGCCTTCTCGATCTTCTTTTTCCTGTCGCTGGCGCTGGTAAAGCGGTTTGTCGAGCTGCGCACCACCGCCATTCCGGCCGGCGAGCGCATTGCCGGCCGCGGCTACCGCACCGAAGACCAGGAGATCGTCGCCCAGGCGGGCATGGCCTCGGCCTTTTCCTCGGCGCTGGTGCTGGCGCTCTATATGGACAGCGTTGCAGTGCGCGAACTTTATCCGCATCCCTGGCTGGTCTGGCCGCTGGCGCCGATCGTGCTTTACCTGACCATGCGCGTCTGGATTCTCGCCCGCCGCGACCAGATGCATGACGATCCGGTCGTCTTCATCATCCGCGACTGGCGCAGCCAGATCGTCGTGCTCATCGGCGCCGTGTTTCTGGTCGCCGGAGGCTGGTAGGCGTGGGGAAGGAGCGGTTCCAGAGCTTCGGTCTTGCCACGCCACCGGCACTCAATGTGATCCCGGCTGATGACGCTGTTGCACTGCTGAGGAGCGGCAAGGCGACAGGAAACGCTTTGCTCGCCTACGGCAACGGCCGCTCCTATGGCGATTCCTGCCAGAATGGGGCCGGCACGATCATCGATATGCGGCCGCTGAACAGGATCCGCGCCTTCAATGCCGAAACCGGCGTGATCGAGGCCGAGGCCGGCGTGCTTCTGTCCGACATCATCGCCTATGCAGCGCCGTACGGCTTCTTTCCGGCCGTCGTTCCGGGCACGCAGTTCGTCACGCTCGGTGGCGCCATCGCCAACGACGTTCACGGCAAGAACCATCACCGGCGCGGCACCTTCGGCTGCCATGTCGAATCCTTCATGCTGCTCAGATCGGACGGACAGGCCCATTACTGCTCGGCCACCGAGAATGAACGCCAGTTCGCGGCGACGATCGGCGGCATGGGGCTGACTGGCCTGATCCTGTCCGCATCGATCCGGCTGATGCGGGTGCCATCGCTCGACATCGTCGAGAAGACGACACCGTTCCGTGACCTCGGCGAATTCTTCGAGCTTGCAGAAGCGGCCGATCAGGCCAACGAATACGTCGTCGCCTGGATCGACCAGCTTGCCGACGGCCACAAACGCGGGCGCGGGCTGCTGTTCACCGGCAATCACGCTGAGCATGGCTCCCATGTGGCCTTGCGGGCCGGTGGAAGTCTTTCGGTGCCGTTCCAGCCGCCGTTCAACGTGCTCAACCGGCCGTTCCTGACTGCCTTCAATGCCGCCTACCGGTGGAAGAAAGGCCGGTCGATGGCGCCGCGCCAGGTCGGCTACCAGGGTTTCTTCTTTCCCCTCGACGGCGTCGGCAACTGGAACCGGCTCTATGGACCGAATGGGCTTTTCCAGCACCAGAGCGTGATGCCGGAAGACGTCGCGCGCCGAGTGGTGCCGGCGTTGCTTGCGGCGGCAAAACGGGCCGGGCAGGGCTCGTTCCTCACAGTCCTGAAGCGCTTCGGCGGGGTCCGCTCGCCGGCACTGCTGTCGTTCCCGCGGCCGGGTTTCACTTTGACGCTGGATTTCCCCAACCGTGGCCGGGCGACGCTGGCGCTGCTGAAGGAGCTCGACCAAATCACGGTCGAGGCCGGTGGCGCGGTCAATCCCTACAAGGACGCCCGCATGGGCGACGACGTTTTCGCAGCCTCTTTTCCGGAATGGCAACGCCTCGAAGCGCTCCGCGATCCCGCCTTCATGTCGAGTTTCTGGGCGCGAACGGCGAAAAAGCTCGAGGCGCGGCACGGAACCGCCGAAGCCGCGGAATAGATAACATTCGAATAGTTCGTGGTTAACGGATCGACAGCTCAATCTTTCCTCAAGATTTCTTGTGTTTCACGAAATGTTTGTAAGTTTTCAATAGAACGTGGAAGGCTTGATGGAAAAAACATGAAATACATCGTCTTCATTCTGTTCACGGTCATGACCAACGCCGCCGCGCAACTCATGCTGAAGCAGGGCATGATGTCACTCGGTCCGATTTCCTTCGAGGGCACCCATCCGTTGCTGAAGCTGTTGCAGATCGTCTTCAGCCCATGGGTTTTCCTCGGCCTTTCCACCTTCGTCATCTCGATGGCGTCGCACCTCTATGTGCTGTCCAAGGTAGAGCTCAGCTTCGCCTATCCGTTCCTCAGTCTCGCCTACGTCGCCGTTGCGATCTTCGCCTATTTCATCTTCCGCGAAGACCTCAATGGCTGGCGTATCGCCGGCATCACTTTCATCTGCGTCGGCACGGTGCTGATCGCCCAAAGTGGCCGGGATCTGGGTGGCCGGGATTTGGGTGGTCGCGGGCATGACGAGGAAACGGCATCCCTTTCGTCCGACAAGATTCAAAGTGGGATCGTTCGATGAGACATGTGATCTTCGGCGGCGACGGTTTCGTCGGCCGCCACCTTGCCCCAAAACTTCTGGCCGATGGCGAGGAGGTGGTCGTCGCCGATATCGCTAAAAGCGACCTGCCGCATTACCGCTCGGTCCGATATGTCGGGTGCGACGTCACCGATCCGGCCTCGGTCGCTTCGGTGGGGTTGAAGGCCGACGACATGGTCTACAATCTGTCGGCGAAAATGCTGTCGCCGATCCAGGTGCGCGCCAAGCGCCACGAATTCTTCTTCCCGGTGAATTTCCACGGCACCGAGCACATCATGCAGGCGATGGACAGAGCCGGCGCGCCCAAGCTCGTCCATTACACGACCGACATGATCTATGGCCACACGGTCACACAACCGATGACCGAGGAGCACCCGGTCGCGCCGCTCGGTGAATATGGCTGGTCGAAGCAGAAGACCGAGGAACTGGCTGCCGAATGGCGCAAGCGCGGCATGTCGATCTCGCTGTTTCGGCCGCGCCTGATCATCGGCCCCGGCCGCCTCGGCATCCTCGAAAAGCTGTTCAAGCTGATCGATTGGAACCTTCCGGTTCCGATGATCGGCTCCGGCAAGAACCCGTATCAGTTCATCTCGGTGTTCGATTGCGCCGAGGCGGCGCGCGCCGCGTGGAAGGCCGGCGTGCCTGATGAGGCCTATAATCTCGGCTCGCTCAACCCGCCGCCGGTCCGGAAACTGCTCGGCGACCTGATCAGGCATGCCGGCTCGAAATCGATCCTGATCCCGACACCGGGCTGGGCGGTCAAGCGCACGCTCGACCTGCTCGACCTCTTGAACATACCGATCATGGATCCGGAGCAATATCTGATCGCCGACGAGGATTGCGTGCTCGACGTGTCCAAGGCCGAACGCCAGCTCGGCTGGGTGCCGCAATATCGCGACGAGGACATGCTGATCGCCGCCTACAGCGAATTTCGCGCCAAGAAAGACGGCTATGCCGTCGCCGTCAACTATCTGCCCGCCGAGTGAAGGGCCAGCAGGAGATTCTTGAGATGACCGTCATGACCAAGCCAGACCACACGACTGCGCGCGCCACGGTCAGCGCGCCGGCGCTTTCGCCCGCCACCATCGCCAAGCCCGATCTGATCAGCGTCGAGCAGGCCAAGGCGATGGACGTCGCGCGCATGACCGACCTGTTCAAGGCGCATCTCAACCCCGGCCAGCTGCATTTCATGAAGCTGCTCGGCTTCCACAAGATCAAGGTCGAGCGCGCCGAAGGCATGTTCTACATCGACCAGAACGGCCGCAAGATCCTGGATTTCTTCGGCGGCTTCGGCTCGCTGGCCTTCGGCCACAATCATCCGCGCCTTCTCGAGGCGCGCAAAAAGTTCCAGGAGGAGAAGCGGCAGGAGATCGCCATCGCCTTCATGTCGCAATATGCGGCGGCGCTGGCGCACAATCTCGCCAAATGCTCGCCCGGCGACCTCGACATGGTGTTTCTGGGCTCGTCCGGCTCGGAAGCCATGGAGGCGGCGGTGAAGCTCGCCGAGCGCGCCGCCGGCCCGAAGCGGCCGAAAATCGTCTATGCCGAGAATTCCTTCCACGGCAAGACCAAGGGCGTGCTGGCGATCACCGACGGCTCGCTCTATCGCGCCGACTTCAAGATGGCCGACAACGTCTTGCGCATTCCGTTCGCCGATATCGAAGCGGTCGAGCGCACGTTCCGTTCCGATCCCGAGGTCGGCGTCATCGTGCTCGAAACCATCCAGGGCGGCGGCGGCATCATCCAGGCGCCTGCCGAATACTGGCAGAAGCTGCGTGCGCTATGCGATCAATACGGTGTTCTGTGGGTCGCCGACGAAGTGCAGTGTGGCTATGGGCGCTCCGGCCGTTTCTATGCCTTCGAGCACTACGGCGTCGTTCCGGATGTAACGGCGCTGGCAAAGTCGCTCGGTGGCGGCAAGGCGGCGGTCGGCGCGATGATCGCCAGGCGCGAGGTCTATATGAAGGCCTATGGCACGCCGAAGACGGCGATGATCCACGCCATGGCCACTTTCGGCGGCATGGGCGAGGCCTGCGTCACCTCGATCGAGGCGCTCAACGTGCTTTACGACGAGGGGCTGATCGACAACGCCGCGGTCACTGGCGACTATTTGCTGCAACGCGTGCAGGCGTTGAGAGAAAAATACCCAAAGATCATCAAGGACGTGCGCGGCAAAGGCTTGATGGTCGGGCTGGAATTCCACGACTTTTCGCAGACCCTGCCGATGGTGCTGCGGCCCGTGGTCAGCGTGCTTGACGACAAGCTGAAGGGATCCCTGTCCGGCTTCGTCGGTGCGCTGCTGCTGCGCGACTACGATGCGCTCGTTGCCTTCACCGAATACAACCGCAACGTCATCCGTCTCGAACCGCCGCTGATCTGCCAGCGCGAACATGTCGACCGCTTCGTCGAGGCGCTCGACAGCCTGTTGTCGCGCGGCATCGTGTCGATCGTGAAGGATTTCGTCAAAAGCCAGGTCCGCTAGCCGCCAGGTCCGATAGCCCAAGGTCCGCTAGCCCCAAGTCTGCTAGCCCAAGTCCGCCGAGCGAAACCATGCTGACCAAATCTCCGGCCCCGACAAACCTGCTCGACCGGCTGACCGAGGCTGGCCTGGCATGGGGCGAGGGCATCTATGGGCGTCTTGCCGCACCGATCGGGGCGGCGGCCTTCGCGCTCTACATCCTGCTTATCGCCGTCACGGCATGGTTCTTGCCCGACGCCAATTGGGACATGCTGCCCTACCTCGCGATCGCCGAGGAGGGCAGCTATCGCGATGTGCAGGCGTTGCACGATTATGCCTATGGCACGGTCAGGGACGGCGTGTCGGCGGGCGACTACAAGGCACTGATCGATGATGGCGGCGGCTTCCGCAGTCATATGGCCGGCAACGCCGCCGATTTCCATTCTCTGCTCGGCATGTACCGGATCAAGTTCTTATACACCGAGATTGTTTCGACGATGAGTCCTGTGATGTCGCCGGTCGAGGCGATGCGCGCGGTCTCGGTGTTGTCAGTGCTGCTGTTCGGGGCGATCGCGCTGCTCTGGCTACGGTCCGAAGGCGCGCTGGCGCTGGCGCCGGTCGCCGGCGCGGTGCTGATAATGGCCGAATTCGGCGACGCGGCGCGGGCCGCGACGCCGGATCTGCTGTGCTCGGCCCTGTTCCTCGGCGGGCTCTTTGCCTATGTGCGCGGTCGCCAGGTGGCCGCCGCAGTCCTGCTCTTTCTCGCCTTCCTGGCGCGGCCCGATAACATCATCTTTCTCGCCGTCTTCGTGGTGTTGCTGGTCGCCTTCCGGCAGAAGGCGTGGGGCGCGCTAGCCGGCTTTGCCGCCTCCCTGGTCGCCTATTTCGCCATCTCGCATTGGGCGCAGCACCCCGGCTGGTGGCCGCATCTGTGGTTCTCCTCGATCGACCAGCATTACAACATGAACGGCTTCGACCCGCCGTTCTCGGCTGACGCCTATCTCCGGACTTTTGCCGTCTCTCTGGTCCGCGCCGTCAGCTTGAACAGCTGGGTCGGCATTTCGGTGCTGGCGCTGGCGGGGTGGTATGCGGCAAGCCGCGCCGGCTTCAAGCTCGACCGCCGCGCCGGCATCCTGTTTGCGGCCTTGCTGCTTGGCGTGCTGGCGAAGTTCACCGTCTTCCCGATCCACGACACCCGCATCTACTTTCCCAATCTGATCCCGCCGTTCCTGCTGCTCGCCGGCCCCTTCATGGCGCTTTGGGCGAGCATCAAAGGACATCGCGCCGCAGTGTTGCACGTTGTTCCCGTCGATAAGCCATGAGTTCCGTCGCCAGCCTGGCGCGCATCATTTTCGCTTGAGGCGGCCGATCTAAAACAGTTTCTGCGCATGATCCCAACGAAAATCGATTCCGATCTTTCGGGGGGATGCTCCGGGGTCGCGCCGCACCTGCAGCGTGTCGCAAACAGGCGGTAGCGCGTTGCCCGTCGCCTGCATATTGTGCGCCGATCAAGCGGGCCCTGACGCCCGCAGCAGCACTTTTGGAGTCGCGGGCAATGGCAGGGTTTCCGGAAAAGGCGAAGGTCGTCATCGTCGGGCTGGGCGGTATTGTCGGCGCATCGGTCGCCCATCACCTGATCGAGCGCGGCTGGGACGACATCGTCGGGATCGACAAGTCAGGCATCCCGACCGATATCGGCTCGACTGCGCATGCTTCCGACTTCTGCTACACCACCAGCCATGATTTCCTGTCCTGCTGGACGACGCTCTACTCCATCGATTTTTACGAAAAGATGGGCCATTACGCCCGCATCGGCGGCCTTGAGGTCGCCCGCGTCGGCGACGATGCCCGCATGGCGGAGATCAAGCGCAAGATCGCCTCGGCAAAGGCTTTTGGCACACGCGCGCGCTTGATCGAACCGACTGAGATCAAGGAAAAATTCCCGCTGATCGAAGAAGAGATGGTGCAGGGCGGCCTATGGGATCCCGATGCCGGCCTCGTCATTCCACGCTCGCAAACGGTCGCCGGCAAGCTGGTCGACCAGGCGGAAGCCTCCGGCAAGCTCAAGTCATTCGCCAACACGCCGGCCAGGTCGCTTATCGTCGAGAATGGGCGCATCAAGGGCGTGGTGACCGATCGCGGCACCATCGAGGCCGACTACGTGATTGTTTGCGCGGGTATCTGGGGGCGGTTGATCGCGGAAATGGTCGGCGAGGACCTGCCGGTGATGCCGATCGACCATCCGCTCACCTTCTTCGGGCCCTATACCGAGTTCGCCGGCACCGGCAAGGAAATCGGCTGGCCGCTGCTGCGCGACCAGGGCAATTCGGCTTACATGCGCGACACCGGCGATCCCAAGACCGCCGAAGGCGGGCAGATCGAGTGGGGCTATTACGAAGAGACCAATCCGCGCCTTTGCCATCCGCGCGACCTTCTCGAGAAGGACCAGGCTCGTCTTTCGCCCTCGCAGCGCGACCTCGACATGGAACAGATCCTGGCGCCGCTCGAGCGCGCCATGGAACTGACGCCGATCCTGGGCGAACTGGGCTACAATGAGAGCCATTCCTTCAACGGGCTTCTGCAGGTGACGGCGGACGGCGGCCCCTCCATGGGCGAGAGCCAGAAGGTGCGGGGCCTCTGGTATGCCGTCGCGATCTGGGTCAAGGACGGCCCCGGCATGGGCAAGCTCATCGCCGACTGGATGACGGACGGCCGGACGTCGATCGACCACCACGCCATCGACTATTCGCGCTTCTATCCGCACCAGACGCAAGAGCAGTTCATCTGGGACCGCTGCACCGAAACGGCGATGAAGGTCTACAACCCAGCGGTCCATCCGCGCGAGCCCTTCTCAAAGGCTCGCGATGTGCGCCGCTCGCCCTTCTGGGAGCGAGAGAAGGAGCTCGGCGGCTATTTCATGGAACTCGGCGGCTGGGAGCGCGCCCATGGCTATGCCGCCAACGAGCACCTGCTCGAGAAATACGGCAACCGGGTGCCGGTGCGCGAAAACGAGTGGGACAACCGCCATTTCTGGCGCGTCTCCAATGCCGAGCATCTCGCCATGAGCGAGGATTGCGGCATCGTCAACCTGTCGCATTTCGCGATGTACGACGTGGAAGGCCCGGACCATGTCGCGCTGATGGAATGGCTGTGCGCGGCCAGGATCGGCGGCGATACCAACATCGGCAAGGGCATCTACACCCATTTCCTCGACGATGAGGGCATGGTGCGCGCCGACCTGACCGTCCTCCGCATGGCCGACCGCTGCCGCGTCATCGACGGCGCCGATGCCGGCCCGCGCGACTTCCACTACATGCGGCGGGCGGCAGAAGACAAAGGGTTCGATGTCGCCATCACCGACGTGACAGAAAAGTACGTGACCGTCGGCATCTGGGGCCCGAACGCCCGGGCAACACTAAGCAAGGTCGTGGAAGACCCCAACGGCCTGACACCGGAGAATTTCCCCTTTGCGGCGATTAAGCCTGTCAGGATCGCCGGCAAGGACGTGACCGCTTTCCGCATCTCCTATGTCGGCGAGCAGGGCTGGGAACTGCATATGCGATACGAAGACGGCCTGACCGTATGGGATGCTTTGCGTTCGACCGGCGTGATGGCTTTTGGCGTCGAGACCTATGCCAACAGCCGCCGCATGGAGAAGAGCCTGCGCCTGCAGAATGCGGATCTTCTGACCGAGTACAATCTGCTGGAGGCCGATCTTGCCCGACCGAAGGTCAAGGAGGCTGATTTCAGCGGCAAGGCAAGGCATCTGGACTATCGCGCCCGCGCGCATCAGCCGGCCATGCTTTGCACGCTTGTCATGACGGACAATGTCGATTCCAACGGCGTGGCCCGTTATCCCGTCGGCACGATGCCGGTGATGGACCCGCAAACGGGTAAGACGCTGGTCGACGAACTCGGCCGCCGATCCTTCACGACCTCGGTCGCCTATGGCCCGACCATCGGCAAGAATATCGCGCTGGCCTATCTGCCGTGGGCGTATTGCCAGGAGGGCCGCAAGCTGAATGTCGAATATTTCGGCGAGACATACCCGGTCGAAGTAGCCGCCGTCGGCTACAGGCCGCTCTATGATCCGGAGAATCTCAATCCACGCAGCTGAGCCTCCCACAATAGAGGGTGAGGAGGGACTCGCAAAAACGTGAACGCAAGGACTTAAAGCGCGTTGCGTCTGAGGGAAGTCGTGCGACGCGCTTTAAATTCTTGTTTTTATGCATGTCGTTACCCAACCCCGCTGCGCCTTTTGGGCGACATGCATTAGTCCGGCGCCGGGCTTTTCGCTTTGTGGCGCGACGATTTTCGCTTACCTTGCGGCATGTCTGCTTTTCCCCGCGCAGGACATCTCCTCTTAGGCGCCGCCGCGCTGGCGCTGGTGTTCGTCCAGGCGCCGGAATCCCGCGCTGCCGAACCTGTCGATATTGAACTGGTGCTGGCGGTCGACGTTTCGCTGTCGATGTCGCCGGCCGAACTCGAAATCCAGCGTCGCGGCTATGTCGCGGCACTGACGCATGACACAGTACTGCAGGCCATCGCCGACGGCGCCTACGGCAAGATTGCCGTCACCTATGTCGAATGGGCCGGCACGACATGGCAGCACATCATCGTGCCGTGGACGGTGATCGCCAATCGTGCCGACGCCGAGCGGGTGGTCGAACAACTCTCCGCCCATGCGCCCAACAGCGCACGGCGCACCTCGATTTCCGGTGCCTTGCAATTCAGCAGTGATCTCTTCGCCGAAAGCGGCTTTCAGGGCGTCAAGCGCGTCATCGACATTTCAGGCGATGGCCCCAACAATCAAGGTGCTCCCGTCGACGTCATCCGTGACGAACTGGTCAGGCATGGCATCACCATCAACGGCCTCCCGCTGATGACCCGGGGCGGCTTCACCAGCGTCTACGACGTCAACTATCTCGACCGCTACTACACCGACTGCGTCATCGGCGGGCCGGGCGCGTTCATGATCCCGGTTAATGAGTGGACGCAGTTTCCCGAAGCGATCCGCCGCAAGCTGGTGCTTGAGCTTGCCGGGCCTGCGTCACCGCAATGGGCGATGGAAGAAGCGGCGCATCCGCCGGTGGTGCTGGCGCAAGACAACCCGGCCACCGACTGCCAGGTCGGCGAGAAAATGTGGCGCGACCGAAGCTGGATGTTCGACAGCCGCTAGATTTCAAGCGCTCCCCGCCAGAGGAACGCGTGCCAGATGTTGCCTTGTCTACGCGACCAGCAACTGCTTGCGATCGACGCGCTCCTGCTGCGGCGAGCGCGCATAGAGCTCGCGGTAGCATTTCGAGAAATGCGAAGCGGAGACGAAGCCGCAAGCGACTGCCACTTCGACCACCGGCAGCGATGATTGGATCAGCAAGTGCCGGGCTCGGTCGAGGCGGATCTCCAGATAGTAACGGGCAGGGGATCGTCCCATCTCGGTGCGGAACAGGCGCTCGATCTGCCGGCGTGACAGGTCGACATGGTCGGCGATCTCGATCAACGACAGCGGCTCGGACAGATTTGCTTCCATCAATTCGATGATGGTCAGCACCTTGGAGTTCTGCACGCCAAGGCGCGCGCGCAGCGGCAGGCGCTGGCGATCGGTCGGGCTGCGCACGCGGTCAGTCAAGACCTGCTCGCAGACCCGGTTAACCAGATTGTCGTCGAAATCGTCGCCGATCAGCTTCAGCATCATATCGAGCGCCGCGGTGCCGCCGGCGCAGGTGTAGATGTTCTGGTCGATCTCGAAGAGGTCGGCAAAGACATTGACCTTCGGGAACGCTTCGGAAAAGCCCGGCAGGTTCTCCCAATGAATGGCGCAGCGCTTGTTGGACAACAGGCCGGCGGCGGCCAGTATATGTGCGCCGGTGCACAAGCCGCCGATGGCAACGCCGCGGTTGTATTCCTCGCGCAGCCAGGCAAAGGCCGATCTGTTCTGGTAGCGCTCGACATTGATGCCGCTGCAGACGACCGCCATATTCGGCCGTTCGGGGCCGGACATCTTCCTGCGCTCGTCCTCCAGCGAGGTATTGACGGCACATTCGACGCCGTTCGAGGCGCGCACCGGCTTGCCGTCGATGCTGGCGAGCCGCCAGCGGTAGGCCTCGTAGCCGAGCATCCGGTTGGCCGAGCGCAACGGATCGAGCGCCGTCGCAAAGGCGATCATGGTGAAATCGGGGACCAGGAAGAATACAAACGATCGCCTGATCGGATGATTTACGACGTTCACAGGGTAGTCCTCACGCTGCAATGGCGCGAACAGGATGTCGCGATCAGCATAGCGACATCAGGAAAAACCTTGCCTGTCAATCGGCTAGGCGGCAACGGAATGACTTTATTTGCGACATGGGTCGCAAATAGGCGATCGCAATGCGTTGACGGTCCCAACATGCTGCCGGATTGCGCAAAATGTTCGTTATGTGGTCGGCACATGACAAAAAACGCCGCCTCGGCAAGACCGAAGCGGCGCTGTGATCACTTCGAAGCAGCAGCAGGCAGCGCCGCTTGCGAGCTTGGCAGATCAGGCGACGAAGCCGAGCCGCGCGGCTGCCACGGCGCCGGTCTGGCCGGGCATGGTCTTGGCAAGGCGCTGGCGCTCGAGCGCGGTCGTCAGGTTCATTTCACGGCGAAAAAAAAGGCGGGCAAAAAGCTTCATCATCATCTCCATTCGGTTGCTCAGACGGGTCGCCTTCGCGTGATGGAGTGGGGCAGCTCGTTGGCTGGCGCTGATATAGGCTTACGTGCGGGGAAACTAAATCGCAAAAGCGAACCACTTGATAGGAAAAGCGACACGGAATGCGACATATTTCGGCATTTCGCCCAATATTTATGATCACTTACAGGGCGTTAGCTCGAAATGTGAGCTGCCATGCAGCCTGTTCATATGCGCCATGCAGCGGCGACATGGCTCCAAAAACTGCAAATAAAAAGGCCTGCCGGACATGGTCTGTGCGGCAGGCCTTCAGCTTTTGATACACACGATCTATTTTGCTCCGCCAGCCCAGGATCCAACGCCGTGGCGAGTGCCGGTCTTGGTGTCGGCGGCTTCAGGCCAGCCGATATCCTTCTGCAGTTCGATCGGCAGAGAGCGGATGGCGCGTTCGGTCTGGTAGCGGGCGCGGGCCGCGCTGAATTCGGTCGCGATGCGGCCGATGGATGACAGGATCGACATTTTCTTTCTCCTTTGTGTTGGTCAGGAACTTGCCGATTGCTCGGCGTACGAAGCGCTACTTCAGCTCTGTTTCAGCTTCATTTCGTGTCGATTGCAGATCGATGTCGGGTCGTTTCAAGGCCGTTTTCGACACGTCTGCCTTCGACGGAGTTGACTATCCTCCCAAAGTGATGTTCAATCAAACGAAATGGAATGATAGTTTGCATCAGAAAAATTGAAGGTCGATCCCGATGAACGCCCCACTCAATCATCCGCTGCCGCTGCTCGATCTCGACGTTTTACGCACCTTCGTGGCGATCGCCGAAACCGGCAGTTTTACCACCGCCGCCAATGCTGTCTTCCGCACGCCGTCGGCCGTCTCCATGCAGATCAAGAAGCTGGAGGACATTCTCGGCCGCTCGGTGTTTGCACGCGACGCCCGTTCGGTGACGCTGACCACGGATGGCGAGATGCTGCTCGGCTACGCCCGCCGGCTGTTGTCGATCAATCGCGAGGTGGTGTCGAAGTTCATCATCCCCGACATTGTCGGGGTAGTGCGGCTCGGCTCGCCCGACGACTATGGCGAGCGCGTGCTGCCGCATGTGCTGAAGCGTTTTGCGCAGTCGCATCCTTCGATCGCCGTCGACGTGACCATCGACCAGAGCATCAATCTGCGCCGGCGCATGGACGACCGGGCGCTCGACATCACGCTGCTCACCAATTCCTACAAGACCAGCGCGCTCGGCGCCGAAGTGCTGCTCACCGAACCGATCGTCTGGGCCGGCGCCAAGGGCGGCTGCGCGCATCTGCGTGAACCGCTGCCGGTGTCATTGTGGGAAGAGGGCTGTGCCTGGCGGGCCGGTGCTCTCGAGGCGCTTGGGCGTGAGGGCCGCAACTACCGCGTCGCCTATATGAGCGCGCACACCGCCGGCCAGCGCGCCGCAATCATGTCCGACCTCGCGGTGGCGCCGCTGCCGAAGTCGTTCCTCGGCAGCGACATGGTCGAGCTTTGCCCGAAGGACGGCATGCCTGACATCGGCACCTACAGTCTGGCCATGATCGTGGCGCCGGACGCCAGCGCGCCGGTGAAAGCCGTCGCCGACCATATCCGGGCGACTTTCGAAGTGTTCAGAGAAACCGGGAAATTTTGATTCAGGACCTCGATGGTGCAGACAGGTTGTGAGCGGGCACTTCACGACCTGTCCTTTGCAGCGCCAATTCGCCGGCCTTGGCGTGATAGTTTTCGGTGTCGCTGGCTAAAAACGTCACGATGCTGTCCCGCGCGCGGCGCGCTTCCGGCATGTCGATCAGCGGCCAGACATGGAACATGCCTTCCTCGTGCACAACCTCTATCTCGACACCGGCGGCGCGGGCCTTTTGCGCGAAGATCAGATTGTCGGGGGTCAGCATGTCGCGCGAACCGGTCAGAAGCAGCGTTTTCGGCAACACCGAGAGGTCACCGTAAAGCGGACTGATGCGCCAGTCGCTGGGATCTATGCCGGCACTGTAGAGCCGGACTGCCTCCAGCCCGCCAGGAATTCCCAGCCACGGATCGTAGCGTTCTGCTTCGAACACTTCGGGGTTGGCGAGCGACACGTCGAGCCCGGGCGAAATCAGCACATGGCGCGACGGCAAGGGCAGGGCGGCTTCCGCGGCCATCATGGTCAGCACCACGGCCATGTTGCCGCCGGCGGAATCGCCCATGAAGACGATGTCCTGCGCTTCCGTTTCATCGAGCATCTGACGGTAGACCTTGCCGACCATGCCGAACATGGCGTGGAAATCGTGTTCGGGAGCAATGGGATAGATCGGCACCGTAATGCTGAAGCCCAGCCGGTCGGCCATGTCGGCGATCAATCCCCAGTGATAGGACGTGATTTGAAAGACGAAGGCGCCGCCATGCAGGTAGAGGACACGCTTTCGCTCGCCGGTCTTTGGCGCGATCTCGTAGACGGGAAAGCCGTCCACGCTGCGCGTCGCGATCTCGAAACGCTGGTGCAGCGATGCGGGCGGCTGATGGTTTTCCGTCTTGCGCGCGTAGGCAATCCAGCGCTGCAGGTTTTCCGGGCTGGAGAAGGCTTTCTTGCGGCTATACCTGAGCACGAAGGAAACGACGTGGCTTTTGATACTGGGCATGCGGACACACGGACTTCGGCTGAGCCGACTAAGAGAACCCTCCGCTATCGAAGATCGGGCCTTCGCCCAGAATGTCAAGATTTGCGCAGTCGCAACACGGCCCTGTGATCTGGCTGGCAATCAAGGCCAGCATCTGGTCATGGTTCGCCGCAACGCTCAGCGCCGGGGCAGCAGTACGGCGCGCAGCCGACGGTCGCTTGCTGCCGGAGCCGGATGACGGCTCTGGCGCCTGGCCAGCAGCTTGCATTTGTCGGCGAAGGTCATCAGCGCGCCGAACCCAGAAGCAGGGCCGACAAGGTGACCTGCGGGTCGTTGCGCGGCGACACTGACCAGCCGATATCCTTCTGAATTTCCGGCGGCAGGCTGTTCAGGGCCCGGACCGACCTGTTCCTGTTGTGCGCATGCTTGATGGCCGCACCAACGCGGCCGAGGCTTTCGAACATCGACATCTTCATCTCCCTGCTGCGGCGGCTGAAAGTTGTTTCCTGCCTGCCGTTCGATGCCGGTTAAATGCGCCGCGCGTGTATCTGGTGGATTTCACCGAAAATAGCGTCTTGTTTCAGTTTGAGCTGATCCGGAAACATGTGCATGCAAATGAAAATGAGTCGAAGTGCGGCTTTCGCCGGCGGGATGTTAACCGCGGCCGCGCCGGGCGGCATGGCCTTCGCGCGAGCGACGCCGTGGCGCGGCGTCGCCGGCAATGCCGTCCTCGCTCACGGTCTTGCGCGGTGGCAGCTTCACCGCCGCCGATAGTTTCGGGAACGGGTCGATCTTGTTCGGCAGCGCCATGGCATAAACGAAATGCTCCTGGAATCTCGGCTCCAGCGCGGTCTCGATCTTCTCGATCCGGCTGACTGTTTCCTCGATCTCGCGGCGATAGCCGCGATTGAGCAGCGCCATGCGCGCACCGGCACCGGCGGCGTTGCCGACGGCCGAGACCTTGTCGAGATCGCAGTCGGGAATCAGTCCCAGCACCATGGCGTATTTCGGATCGATGAAGGAGCCGAATGCGCCGGCGAAGTGGATGCGGTCGACATGATCGGTGTGCTGTTTTTCCATCAACAGCTTGGTGCCGGCATAGAGTGCGGCCTTGGCGAGCTGGATGGCGCGCACGTCGGTCTGGGTGATGGTGATCCTCGGCTCGCCATCCTTCAGCACGTAGGAGAAGGTGCGGCCATTGGCGGTGACGCGCGGCGAGCGGGCGCAGAGCCCACCGTCGACGACGCCGTCCTCGGAGATGATGCCGGCCAGGTACATCTCGGCGACCACCTCGATGATGCCGGAGCCGCAGATGCCGGTGACGCCGGTTGCCTGCACGCTGTCGAGGAAGCCGGGCTCGTCGGACCACAGTTCCGAGCCGATGACGCGGTATTTCGGCTCCAGCGTGTCGGGATCGATGCGGACGCGCTCGATGGCGCCAGGCGCGGCGCGCTGGCCGCCGGAGATTTCCGCGCCCTCGAAGGCCGGACCGGTGGGCGAGGAGGCCGCCACCACCCGCTGGCGATTGCCGAGGACGATCTCGGCATTGGTGCCGACATCGACGATCAGCATCATCTCGTCCTGGCGGTGCGGGCCTTCCGACAGCGTCACCGCCGCCGCGTCGGCGCCGACATGGCCGGCAATGCACGGCAGCATGTAGAGCCTGGCGCCCTGGTTGAGCTTCAGGCCGATATCCGACGCCTTGATGTGCACCGCGCCCGAGACAGCCAGCGCGAAGGGCGCGCCGCCGAGTTCGGTCGGATCGATGCCGAGGAACAGATGGTGCATGATCGGATTGCCGACGAAGACGCAATCCAGGATGTCGTTGCGCTGGACGTTGCCTTCCGCGCAAACCTTGTCGACGAGACCCGAGATCGCCTCGCGCACCGCGACCGTCATGCCTTCGCGGCCGTCCGGGTTCATCATCACATAGGAAACGCGGCTCATCAGATCCTCGCCGAACCGGATCTGCGGGTTCGACGTGCCTGACGAGGCTGCGACTCGGCCCGACAGCAGCGACACCAGATGCATGGCGATGGTGGTCGAACCGATATCGCAGGCAAGCCCGTATGCCTCGTTCTTGAGGCCGGGCCACAAAGAGATGACCCGCGCGGTCTCGTTGTCGGCATCCTTGTGGATGGCGGCGGTCGCGGTCCAGTTGCCTTTGCGCAGGATGCCTTGCACCTGCGGCAGCAGATGGAAATCGAAATCGAGGCTCTTGAGCCCCCAGTCCTTCATCAGCGCGATCTTCAGGCGATCGAGATCGCCTGATGGATTGTGCATGTCGGGCTCTTCGATCTCGACATAGCACATGTGGATTGCCGAATCGCGGGCAATGACCCTGGTGTCGGCGTCCTTGCGAATGGTCTGGGCGTTGATGACCGTATCCTGCGGCACATCGACGACGAGATCGCCGAGGATCTGCGCCGAGCAGGACAGGCGGCGCCGTTCGGGGAGGCCGCGCACGCGTTCATAGCGCTCCTCCTTGGCCCCTTTGGGCGAGATGTGGTCGTTGGAAGAGACGATCTTGTGCTTGGCGAAATTGCCTTCCTGCACCTCGACCTGGCAGCGCCCGCAGGTGGCGCGTCCACCGCACACGCTCTCGACATAGACGCCGAGCTGGCGTGCGGCATCGAGCACCGGCGTGCCGACCGGAAACCGCCCGCGCTTGCCTGACGGCATGAACAGCACGAGCGGATCGGTGATGTTGGCAGGAGAGTTCACGGTTGCGCGCTTATCCTCGGGCCATACGAGCTTCACGACCGCCGCGCCGGCGGCCGCCATTGCCATTGCCTTCGCCCGGCGCATTGACTTGCGTGGGCGCCGCGATCGCCTGGCCGCCTTCGACCGGCTTGTAGTCCTTGTAGGTCCTGATCCAGTTGGTGCAGTTCTCGTCGGTGCCGTTCAGCACGTTGGCGCCGCGCACCGCTTCCATCTCCTGCGGCCGCACCGGGTTCATGATCGCCGAGGTCATGCCGGCGCCGATCACCATCGGGATGAAGGCGGCGTTGATGCCATGGCGATGTGGCAGGCCGAACGAGATGTTTGACAGGCCGCAGGTGGTGTTGACCTTGAGCTCTTCACGCAGCCGGCGCAGGAGGGCAAAGACCTGGCGGCCGGCGTCGCCGAGCGCGCCGATCGGCATGACCAGCGGATCGACAACGACGTCATGCGCCGGAATGCCGAAATCAGCGCAGCGCTCGACGATCTTCTTGGCGACGGCGAAGCGTACATCCGGATCCATCGAAATGCCGGTCTCGTCGTTGGAGATGGCAACCACCGGGACATTGTATTTCTTGACCAGCGGCAGGATGGCTTCGAGCTTCTCTTCCTCGCCGGTGACGGAATTGACCAGCGGCCGGCCCTTGGCGACCTTGAGCGCCGCCTCGATCGCTGCGGTCACCGAACTGTCGATCGACAGCGGCAGGTCGACCAGGCCCTGCACGATCTCCAGCGTCTGCACCAGCAACGCCGGCTCGGTGGCGTTGGGATCGACGGCGGTGACGCCGGCATTGACGTCGAGCATGGTCGCGCCGCAGGCGGCCTGTTCCAGCGCGTCTTTTATGACGGTCTCAAAATTACCCGCGATCATCTCGGCGGCGAGCTTCTTGCGCCCGGTTGGATTGATGCGCTCACCGATGACGCAGAAGGGCTGGTCGAAGCCGATAATGATTTCTCGTGTCGCCGAGGCGACGATCGTCCGGGTCATGAAATCTCTCCCTCGTGATATAAAGACTTCTTTATATCGTTTCTGATTTTGATCAAGCGAATGGTGACCGTCCGCGCCGTCAATGCGCGGTCTTGACCATGTCGACCTGCGTTTCGGTGATCTCGTCGTGCAATATGTGGTCGAGCCGCTCGGCGACGAGCTGGTCGTCGCGGCGGATTTCGCGTTTCCAGGGCTGGCGGCCCTTCAGCACGCCCGATTCATCGACGATCTCGGCGACGTATTCCTCCTGGCGATAGGCCATCACATGGACGCCGGAGACGCCGGGAATTTCCTTCACCTCGTTGATGATGTCGATGCAGAGCTGCTTGCCTTCCTTCTTCTGGTCCTGGGCGCCTTCCAGCCGCTTGACGATCGAATCGGGGATATGAATGCCGGGCACGTGGGAGCGTATCCATTTGGCGGTCTTGGCCGAGGCCAGCGGCCCGACGCCGCACAGGATGAAGCATTTTTCGGTGAAGCCGAGATCGCGGACCTTCTGCATGTAGGTGCGGAACATCGGCACGTCGAAGCAGTACTGGCTCTGCACGAACTGCGCGCCGGCGGCGATTTTCTTGCCCAGCCGGTAGGGGCGGAAATCGATCGGCGGCGCGAAAGGGTTGATCGCCGCACCGAGGAAAAGCTGAGGCGGCGTCGTCAGCTTGCGGCCGGACAGGAACTTGCCGTTGTCGCGCATGATGCGGCAGGTTTCCAGGAGCGACATGCAGTCGAGATCGAATACCGGCTTGGCGCCTGGCTGGTCGCCGGCCTGCACGCCGTCGCCGGTCAGGCACAGCATGTTGGCGACGCCCATCGCCGCCCCGCCCAGCACGTCGCCCTGGATGGCGATGCGGTTCCTGTCGCGGCAGGCGATCTGCATGATCGGGGCATAACCCATGCGGGTCAGCAGCGCGCAGATGCCAACCGACGACATGTGGCAGTTGGCGCCCGACGCGTCGACGGCGTTGATGGCGTCGACCCAGCCGTCGAAGATTTTGGCGCGATTGTAGACGTCTTCCGGGTCGGCGCTGTCGGGCGGGTTGAGCTCGGTGGTCACAGCGAACTCGCCGCGCCTCAGGACGCGCTCCAGCCGGCCGCGCGAGGTGTGGCCGGGTAGCGGGTCGAGCGGCAGATGGATGCCGGCCGGGTTCTCGTCGGGCTGGCGGCCGATCATGCTGGTCCCCCGGTATTCGGAGCGTTGCGCGCGGCCTCGCGGGCGGCGGCAGCCTGCGCTGTCACCCGCAGCCAGGCCGAGGTTTCGCGCAGCGACTGGTCGACCGGCTTCTGCACGTCGAGAATCTTGTCGCCATGCACCATGTTTCGTGAACCTTCCCAGGCCTTGACCCAGACGCACGGCATATCAGGCTCGACCTCGCAATTGCCGTTGGCGCGCACACCACCGCAAGGGCCGTTGCGCAATTGCTTGGGGCAATTCATCGGGCACGACATGCCGGTGGAAGAAAGGATGCACTGGCCGCACATGCGGCAGTCGAACATAAAACCCTTGACGCGTTTTTCGACGAATTTGACCGGCCCTTCGACGCGGCTGTAGCCGATGCCCTTCCACAGCGGGTGGAGAGTCAGGAACATGTCGGCAAACCTGGCGTAGAACCATTCGAGCAGTCGCGAGTGGCGCACGGACCACAGCCTGACAGCGAAGGAGCGCTGCACGCGCCGCTGCGGCGACACGTCGGCCGGCTTGTAGTCGGATTTTGGCGCTGCCTTCTTGACCAGAGTGGCCTGGGTAATCGCCGGGGTCGTTTCAGACATCTTCTTTTCCGCCCGCCTTGACCAGAGCGACCAGCCGCTCGCGGTCGTATTTCGCGTCGATCTCCTGAAGGGCCTTTTCCGCCTCGGCTTCAAGATCGTCGCTGACCGGCACGGGGTCGGCCTTGCGCCATTCGGCCAGATAGTCGTCGGTGCCGCCGGCGCCGGTGCGCATCGCGGACATGTCGATCGCTTCGGTGAAACGCAGCGGCAGTTCGCGCTTGGCGTTCTGCCGGCCCTTCTTGACAATGACCTGGGCGGGGATGTCGCGCCAGTAGACGACGATCAGATCGGCCATGAATTCTTGCTCCTCGCGCATGGCCCCGAAAATCGGAATCGATTTTCGGAAAGGATCATGCGCCAACTCAAAGTGCTACAGCGTCCTTGCGCGTCCAATAGCGCGGCGCTGCAGTGAGTTCGAGCATTGCCGGAAGCGCTGTCGGGCTGCTTGTTATGGGACGACGCGCGCGCATTCAAAAGCGACGCAATTAGAGGCAGCAAAAGGAGAGGGGAGAGTTTTCGTCGTTTGTCTTGATTTTGATCAGCCGGCGCGACGATCGAAGCTGCCGACAAGCTTCCTGTGGAAGCGGACATAGCCCCGCTCGGTCATGCGCAGATGTTCGGCGACAATCTGGTGGAAACGCGGCAGGCGGTGAAAGGGAACGGCCGGATAGGAGTGATGCTCGGAATGGTACGGCATGTTCCATGCGACGAAGCGCACCAGCCTTGTGGTAAAGGTGGTGCGGGTGTTTTCGAGCATGTTGGCGACATGCGGGCACAGCGCATGCTCTGCCAGCAGATAGGCCCGCAAGAAGGGCTGGCCGACCAGCGCCGGCACGATCCAGACCCACAGCAACAGCGCCGACTGTGCGGCCAGCGAGGCCGCCAGCAGCACCGCATAGGCGAACAGGAACCAACGTGCTTCCAAAAACACCTTGTCGCGGCCCTTGTCCGCCACGAAGCCGTCGCGGTTGCGGCTGGCCGCGTTGGTAACGATCACGCGCGCCATGCCGCTCCAGTAAGGGATCCCGGAGAGATAGCGCAGGTACTGGGCTATGGTCGCCGGTTTTGGGGCCATCAGTTCGGGGTCGTTGTCCGGATCGTGCGTGTGGCGATGGTGCGCGAAATGGAAATAACGGAACCATGCCGGCGGCAGCAGGATCAGGAAGCCGGTCACTGCGGCGATGGCGCGATTGAGCCACGGCGTCCTGAAGGCCGTTTCGTGGATCGTCTCGTGCAACAGCGTGAAGAAAAAGACGATCAGGATCCCTTGCGGCAGCACCAGAACCGGCCAGAACGGGATACGGGCGGTGATCAGCGCACCCAGCACAACGACCAGCCCGCCGTGAACGGCCAGCCGGACAACGCCGGGCCTGTCCAGTTTGGCGGTGAGGTCGCGACGATCCTCGGCCGAAAGGCTGGCGATGATGGTGCGGTGGTCGATTTCGCTCATAAGGGCCGAACTTATCGCCGGGGCGCTGTCCGGTAAATCGGCGCTCGTTGCCAGACGCCGGTTTTTGCGCCGGTCCAGGGATAGGACCAGATCGTCGGATGGTACCATTGTTTCCAAGGCAGGCCGCGGCGCGGCGCCCGCAAAGACATAGTGCTAGTGGTGAAAATCTGACGGTTGATACCCAAATCGAATTGCAGCGATGGGCGGTTAACTGCCTTCCGCTAAACGCCTTGCGAAAGGACCGGCGTGCGGACTGAGCGGTCGTTCACCGGAGGTATTGGACGACCCAGGCGGCCGATTTCGGCCATCACTCACTCAGAAAAAAGCGTGGTCAGTAGCTGTCGCTCTGCGGTAGACCGTCTGTGATCTCGTAGTAGTCGCCCTTGTCCCCCACAAATGTGTGTTTGGAGAGATGCAAGCCGGTCGGGCTATCGAATAGACCCATCGCGACTGCGGTGAGCTGGTAGCCTTCAATCGTGGGCTTCCAGAACAACGTCGAGCCGCACTCGGAACAGAAGCCCCGTTCGACTTTGTCGGATGATCGGAACCAGCGGACGTG
This sequence comes from Mesorhizobium sp., assembly GCA_004020365.1. Taxonomy (GTDB): domain Bacteria; phylum Pseudomonadota; class Alphaproteobacteria; order Rhizobiales; family Rhizobiaceae; genus Mesorhizobium. The sequence continues at coordinate 3,682 of SAQR01000018.1, read as the reverse complement.
CTGTTCACCCCCGACTGAGAGCGCGTCGCGCCGGACATTCACAGCAGCGAGAACGTGGCCAGATTGCCTCCGACACATCCTGCAATGGCAAGCTTCTGGCTGATGTTCAATTGGACCTGTGACCTCGACGCTGACACTGCCGCACAGGCACGCGCCTCTCAACATGGCATCTCTCCACACCCGACATCGTCGTCCTCGCTAGGTCGGCGGTACTCACAATTCGTAGGCTAAACTGTACGACTGGAATTGGCCAACCACATGACGTTCGTGTTGCGTATGGCGAAGGGCGAGCTACCCCGAACCGGACATTGGTGCCTTTCGTGACGAAGGTCCACACGGTTCGATTGTTACGATTGAGCAAACATGCACTTGAGGTCTGTTATCCGCTCAATCGAGCCGTTCGTCGCGCTTGATGTGGACGGCTGCAAGGGGTCGTCTCGCGTCCTTCTACGTGTGTATCAAGCGTCAGGTCTTCACCACTAGCGCGTGGGTTCGCTTTAGACCGCCGGGTTAACCCTGATGATCGGCCTCAGGACAGCGGGCTCAGCGCCTGAATTCAAGGAAGTCGAGCTTCGATTCGTAATAGGGGGCCGGGAACTCGATGCGCCATTCGTTGGCGCTGTTGCGAAAGGCATAGCCGACCTGGTCACTTTGCGGGCCGCTGCCATAGGGTTTTGCGGGATCGTCGTTGACAAAGAAGGAGCCGAGATAAATCGCGCGCTTTTCGCCGTCGTCGAAGAAACGGCCCTTGGTGCGCTGCGAACCGGTGAGTTTTTCCAGCATCCAGCCCGAACCGGCGTCGCTCACCTTGCACTTGAACCAGCCATAGATGACGAGCGGGCTCAGTCCGCCGGCCTTGACGGTGCGGCATTGCCAGTTGCCGGTCAGGTCCTTGTCGGAAAACGCGACCAGCGGCTTTGCCAGCAAGGCGTCGAGCTGCTTGACCTCGGCGGCGTCGCCGGCCCTGGCTTCATCAAGGGTTGCCCTGCGCGTCTCGTCATATTTGTCCAGCCGCGCCTTGTCGGCGGGCGTGATCAGCTTCTGCACCTCGCCATCGGCGAGCGCGGGCAGGGCGAAGCAGAAAACGCCTGCGGCAATCAAGAGGCGAGCGATCATCGGTGCATTTCCCGGTCGGCTGGAACAGCCTGTTTTCTCGTTTGGCATACAACTTACCCGTTCGCGGCGGCCTGTCATCCGTGCTTAACAGCGGTCAGGTTAAAACTCGTGGTTTCACCGATGCGGATCTTGCTTACGGGATCGTCAGGCTGGCTGGGCAGCGCGCTCGCGCCGCGCCTGCGGGCTCTTGGCCATGACGTGATCGGGCTGGATCCGGTCCCGTCGGCGCAAACGCAAATAATCGGCTCGATCGCCGACCGTGATCTGGTGATGCGGACGGTCGGAGAAAACCGCATCGAGGCGATCGTCCACAGCGGCGCCCTGCACAAGCCTGATATCGAACACCACCGCAATGAGGATTTCATCGAGACGAATGTGCGCGGCACGCTCAACCTGCTCGACGCGGCGGTGTTATCAGGCGTTCAGCGCTTCGTCTTCACGTCTACGACCTCGCTGATGATCTCGAAAGCCATACGCGCCGGCCTCACCGGCGGTGCGCGCAAGGCCGCCTGGCTGACGGAAGACATGTCGCCCCGCAACATCTACGGCGTAACCAAGCTCTCGGCCGAACATCTTTGCCGCCTCTATCACATCCAGTCCGGACTGCCGGTGATTGTGCTGCGTACCGCCCGGTTCTTTCCCGAGGCAGACGACATGGCGCATGCGATCGAGCAGTCGGACGCCAACACCAAGGCCAATGAGCTGTTGTTCCGCCGGCTGACCGTGGAAGACGCCGGCGAGGCCCATATCGCGGCGCTGGAGAAGGCGCCACAACTGGGCTTCGACATCTTCATCATCTCGGCCTCAACGCCGTTCCGGCCTGATGATTGCGAGGCATTGATCGCCGACGCGCCATCCGTCGTCGCCCGCTATTTTCCAGAATTTCCGGCGCTCTATGCGCGAAAAGGCTGGACGATGTTTTCTTCGATCGATCGTGTCTACGACGCCTCGCGGGCGCGGGACAGGCTGGGCTTCGTCTGCAAGACGGGCTTTGCCGCTGTGCTCGCCACGCTCGCAGCGGAAGAAGGGGCGGCCTGATCCAACGGTCAGCCGTGTCCGGCGGCGCTGGCCAGTTCCGTCGTCAAATCGCCGTAGCCGGTCGAGCGGCGCTCATAGGCTAGGCCGAGCATTTTCGCGGCCTTCTCGGCGACTTTGTCGAGTTCCGGATCGTCGGTCTGGGCGATATAGACCAGCTTCCGGTAGTTGCCGAAATAGTCCTTGATGAGCTCCGGATGCCTGTCGAGGCCGAGCGGCTTCATGAAGAAGGCGTCGAACTGCCGGCATAGGAAATCGGTCATGTAGAACGACATCATGTCGTCGTCGGCGACCTTCGCATAGGCCTCCATACCTTGGTAGAAGGCAAAGCAGTGCGGGCCGGCCATGCGCTCGACGCCGTGCTTCTCGCAGACCCGGTCAAGCAGGCCACCGGTGCCGCAATCGGCGTAGCCGACGAAGATGTTTCTGTAGCCGTCCGCCTTGGCCTTTTCGATCGCCTTGTCCATGGCCGGCGCGATGCGGTCCGGGTAGAAATGGAACTCCGCCGGCAGGCAGGTCAGGTCGAGATGGTCGAGCCCGAGCTGCTCCTTGACGGCCAGAACTTCGCGCGCAATCATCCCGCAGGCGATGACGAGAAGCCTGTCACCTTGATCGGGTTGTAGTTTTCGCATGGCGCCCATAGAAGCGGTTTCGTTGCTATTGGTTTCGAATCTATCGAACGAGGGAGACACCGTCCATGAAACTGTTGCGCCTGACACCCGTCGCCATTCTCGCTTGCGCCCTGGCGCTTTCAGCCTGCGCCAACACCATTCGCGGCGTCGGCAGGGACGTCAAATCGACAGCCAACGCAGTTGAGGATACGGTCCAAAATCCCTGATCCCACGCTATCAACAAGGCGCATCGCTACAGAGATAGGTCAAGCGGTGCGCATTAAGTCATTGTAATATATTGGAACAACAAAGCCGCGCCGCAAGGCGCAGTTCGGTCTATTGTCCCGAACTCGCGCAGATGAGAGGCCGAAGCGCGCGCTTGGTGTCCACCTACGGCAGGCACGAAAAGTTGACTTCTCGAATGCGGGGCCTGCCGGTAATCTTTCCCTGTACCTCAACAACGAAGATAGGAGCATAGGATGAAGACCGCTCTCCTAGTTGTCGCCGCTCTGGGCCTTTCGGTGTCCGGCGCCGCAGCGGAATGTGTTGGCCACAACAAAACGACGGCTTCCGTAGACCAGCAAACCAAAGCTGCAAGCGTAGATCAGCAAACCAAAGTCGCAAGCGTCGCGAATACGCCGACAACTGCCGACACGCCGATCCTGAAAAAGGAACAGGCGAAAGAGTCCGAATAGGCACTTCAAGAGCCGCCACGCGGATCGCTGTTGCTTGTTGAAGTCTCGACATGCCGGCGTACGCGGCGCCTCGTCTGCCAGAGCATAAGTACGGGCTCCGTACTTATGCTCCCGTCTTCTCCTCGTCAGTTCAGGCCGAAGCGCGGACGTTGTGCTTGCGCTTCATGAAGTCCTTGGCGGTCTCGACTGCCACGGCCGCGTCGCGGCAATAGGCGTCGGCGCCGA
>SAQR01000175.1 GCA_004020365.1 Mesorhizobium sp. | reverse complement strand
CGTTCCCTGACGCCACCTTCGATCTGGTTCTTTGCCAGCTCGGACTGCAGTTTTTCCCGGACCGGTCGAGTGCGCTACGTGAGATGTTCCGGGTGCTAGTGCCTGACGGCCGACTGGCCTTAAGCGTTTTCAGCGCTATTGAGCGCACTCCTGCGGCAAAGGCGCTGGTGGACGCCTTGGATCGACACCTCGGTCCAGACGCTTCGGCAACGAAACGGTCCGAGCATTCGCTCGCCGATACGGACGAGCTTTACCGATTGGTGGCCGGGGCAGGGTTTCGCCAGGTGACCATCCACACGACGACACAAAACATCCGATTCCCCTCGTCAAAGGAATATGTGCGACTACAGCTGGCAGCGACTCCGCAGGCTGGGCTGGTCAGCGGAATGGATGCCGGACATCGCGACGCAGTCATCGCAGCGATCA
>SAQR01000174.1 GCA_004020365.1 Mesorhizobium sp. | reverse complement strand
AGCATCAGTAGCGGCGACCGCGGAGGATTTCTGGCGAGCCAAGCCTCGAAAGGAGCGGCCCAGAATATGGCCGAAGCATGATGGGTGCCGAAGCCGACCGCCGTGTGCGCGAGGTCGGCCTTCCTAACCGCACCAGCCTTGTCGCCGTGGAGCCAGTGGCTGGTGGCGTTGGTCGGCTGCAGCGCCGACTTTCCTTCGGCTTTGGCCAGAAGGGCGAGGAACGCCGCCGTCACAATACTTGCGACCGTGCCGGTCACGCCTGTCGAAAGTCCAGTCTTCAGCAAGCCGTTCACCTTAACCTCCGTAACTCTCCCTCTTTTTAACCGCCGAACCGAAGCTCAGTTCCCGACACCTCCATTAACGGCAAGGAGCTGTATCCCGACTGAAGGTGTCAATCCGCCGACGGCCGCGTTCTTTTCGCGTCTGTCAGGTGATTGCGACCGCCCGGGTATACGGTGGTAG
>SAQR01000173.1 GCA_004020365.1 Mesorhizobium sp. | reverse complement strand
TCGTCGGCGGCACGCCGGGCGCCGCCGGCCTGCCTTTGTGCGGCGCCCTGTGCGGCTGCCGCCTCGCGGAAGCGCGGCTCGTCCAGCAGACTCCGGGCGAGCGCCTGCACCGTCTCTGCAGTGGCGTCGTCCGTGCGGAGCGCGAGGCCGGCACCGAGCTCTACAACCCGCCGCGCCACCATTGGCTGGTCCGCCCCCTGTGGCACGACTAGCGTCGGCACCCCGGCCCGCATCGCCTCGTTGACACTGTTCATGCCGCCGTGCGTCACGAAGAGCGCCGCCCGGTCCAGCACCTGGAGCTGCGGCACGGATCGGCGGGCCAGCACGTTGGCTGGCAGCGGACCCAGGTCTGCCGGTTCCGTGTGCCCGGTCGAGACGACAACGGTGCCGCCCAGCGGTGCCAGCGCGGTCGCGAAGGTCCGCAGCAGGGCGGGCCGCGCATCGAACACCGTGCCCAGCGACGCGTACAGCAC
>SAQR01000172.1 GCA_004020365.1 Mesorhizobium sp. | reverse complement strand
TGGCACGCGCTTGGGACGTAGGCTCCGCACTTGGCGGCGGTGCCGAGCGCATCGGTCGGCCGTCAGGTCCTGAATGGCGACACCGACCCTTCCTCGGCGCCCCCCGTCGTGCTCAATGGGTTGCTTCATCACGGCCGGCGCCACTGCGATCGGCACCGCGAAGCCGATGCCGACACTGCCAACGTCAGGCGCGATGATGGCAGTGTTGATGCCTAGGAGGCGGCCATCGGCGGTGACCAGCGCATCACCGGAACGGGGTTACCGCGAGAAAAACGCGACGAGACTGGCCGAGGAACGCTGCCGGCCGGCGGGCTACTGCTTGGTCGGCGCCGAGGTGGCGTCTGCGATCGCTTGGCTTGCCAGTTCCGCCTTGATGTCGCGCGCCAGTTGCAGATGCTCGAGCACCGTCGGCAAAGTCTCGGATGCGAAATGCTGAAGGTCGGCGTCCTGTCCCGACCCTATCTCCCATTCAAGCAGCTGCACCGTCTTCTGGTGATCGG
>SAQR01000171.1 GCA_004020365.1 Mesorhizobium sp. | reverse complement strand
AACCACCTGCGAAATGGACCAATGGCGGCAGCATGAATTATAACCATGATCAGATCGTCCCTTCATTGATCTGAATTGACCGGTACGGAACGGCGCGAACGGCACTCCGGGCGAGAGCGTCAGCCGTCCGCGAGGCAAGTTAGGCGTAGTGGTCGATGGATTGGTTTTGCCGCGGCGTGCCCATACGGCGGGCGGTGGCTGGCCCCGGGCCACGCATGTAATAAAGCTCCGGGCGGTAGCGCGGCGCGACGAATTTGCGAAACCCCGCAGCAAATTTTGTGACGGGAGCCAAGAATTTCATGACTGTTCCCTTTCCCTTCGCCGGCTTGCACACGAGCCGGCGGGCCTGACGTTGCAACAAGGATATGACAGTCGAACCAGGCTCGGCTGTGGGAATTCCCACACCGGGGAAAACATTGGCGAAATCCGCTCCCAGTTTGCATCCCGGAAAGCGGGGCCTGCGGCCATCAAATTTCCTTGGATAGGGAGTAAGGTGAAGT
>SAQR01000170.1 GCA_004020365.1 Mesorhizobium sp. | reverse complement strand
CACCATTAATGGGATGGTCCGCCCCGTCCTCCCGCAGCATCATCTGGGCAGTCACAACAAAGGAGGTTGCAATGTCCCCACGCAATGCGCCGCGCCCTGCGGCCGTCTATGGTGTCGATATCGGCAAGAACATCTTCCACGTCGTCGGCTTGGATAGCGACGGCAAGCCCGTCCAGCGAGTTCGCTTCCGACGCGATACGTTGATGAAGTTCTTTGAGCGGGCAGCGCCTGCAATCGTCGGGATGGAATCGTGCGCTGGATCGCAATGGATCGCCAGGAGACTTCAGGCACTGGGGCACAAGGTTCGCCTGATCCCAGCGCAGTTCGTGAAGCCCTACGTCAAGTCGAACAAGAGCGACATCATCGATGCCGAAGCTATCGCTGAAGCCGCCACGCGGCCGACGATGCGATTTGCCGCGATCAAGAGCGAGGAGCAAGCCGACCTCCAAGCCGTGCATCGGGTGCGCGACCAGATGATCGGCACGCGAACCCGTCTGATCAACCAGATGCGAGCATTCTGCCTGGAATACGGCATCGCATTGAGACAG
>SAQR01000017.1 GCA_004020365.1 Mesorhizobium sp. | reverse complement strand
ACCCGGCAAATGGCAAGCCATTTCCCATCTACTCAAACGCGATTCCCCTGCCCTCAAGGGGGGAGATTAGCTAATCTCCGAAAGCTTCGACCTCAGCCACCTCCCGAACGCCTCCAGCACCGGATGGCTCGCCTTCGCATGCTCTGACACCAGAAAATACGACCGTGGCGAACTGATCGCGATGTCGAAGGGGCGCACAAGCCGGCCTTCGCTCAGCGCCCGGCGGCTGGTCAGTTCGTCGCCCATGGCGATGCCCTGGCCGGCGATGGCGGCCGAAAAAACCAGGTTCATGTCGGAAAAGAAAATGCCGCCCTCGGTGTCGGGATTCTCGACCTTCGACAGCGCCAGCCAGCGCGCCCAGTCCTCGGTGTCGCCGAGATGCAGGAGATTGGCGCGCAGCACGTCGGCCGGCTTGGAAAACCCGCCGATCTTGTTGAGCAGCGTCGGGCTGCACAGCGGCGTGAACGAGATCTCGCACAACAGCTCGACCGCCCTGTTCGGCCAGTTGCCGACGCCAAAGGCGATGAAGGCGTCGGCCTCGGCATTGCTGACGTCGTCCAGCCGCCGCGGCGTCAGGATGCGCAGCGCGACATCGGGGTACATCTGCTGGAATTCGCCGATGTGCGTGCACAGGAACAGCGAGGCGAAGCCCGGCGTGCAACTGACGCTGAACGAGCCGCCGACGCCGGTCCCGGCATGGCGCGTTACCGCATCGCCCAGCACCGTCAGCGCTTTGCGCACGTCGCTGGCGTAGCGCTGGCCGCGCGGCGTCAACGCCACCCCCTTGCCGATGCGCTCGAGCAGATCGAAGCCGAGATCGCGTTCGAGCAGGCGAAGCTGGTGGCTGACCGCGCTGCGGGTCAGATGCAGTTCGTCGGCGGCGCGCCAGACGCTGCCATGGCGGGCGAAACTGTCGAGGGCGCGCAGCGCCTGAGTCGAGGGAATTCTCAAGAGGTGAACCGAATTTGCATGAGCCGGGAAAACATATCACTTTTTGGCGAGCCGCTTCACTGCTTTCTTTGACTGATGGAGGATCTGGTGACCACCTCGGCCCAAGCCACCGCGCTTGCCTGTCTGGACGACATCCAGCCGTCGCTGTCGGCGTGGACACGGACGATCTTTGATTTCGGCGAGACCGCCTGGCGCGAATACCAGTCGGCTGACTGGTATGTCGAGCGTCTGAAGCATGAGGGTTTTTCGGTCGAGGAAGGCTCCGGCGGGATGCCGACCGCCTTTTGCGCCCACTGGACCAACGGCGCCGGGCCGACGATCGGCATGTATGCAGAGTATGACGCGGTACCCGGCAATTGCCAGGACGCGGCGACCGTCAAGCGACCGCGCCCGGGTCTAGGCGCTGAGGCCGGCGGCCACACCGATCCGCATTCGGGGTTGGGCATTGCCAGCCTCGGCGGTCTGCTGGCGGCCAAGGCGGCGATGCAACGCCACGGCCTATCGGGCACGTTGCGCTTCACCGGCGAGCCGGCGGAGAAGGTAAGGGGGTCGAAGCCGATCCATGCGGCAAAGGGCTACTATGACGGGCTCGCCGGCATGATCTCTTTCCATCCCTTCTACATGCTGCCGCTCTGCAACACGGCGCGCTGGGACACGCATTGCGGCGCGGCCTATGCGATGATCTATCGCTTTGTGTGCGACGAATCCGAAAATTGGGTCCGCGCAAGCGATGGCGCGCCGATTCCGCAGGCGCATTCGGCGGTACGGGCCCCCGGCGCCAACGATGCACTTGTCATGATGTACATGGCGTCCAAGGCGCTGCGCGATTCCATGCTGCCGCATCAGGGCGGCTGGTCGATCAGCGAGGCGATCCTGACCGCAGGGCAGGCGACCGCCGACAATCTGGCAGCGGGTCTGGCCGAGATCCAGTACATGATCCGCGTGCCGACGATTGCCATGGCCGAGCAGGTCACCGCCGTGCTCGACCGCAATGCCGAAGCCGCTGCCAAGATGAGCGGCTGCCGCCACGAGCGGTACTGGGTGTCGAAGTCGCGGCCGGGGCTCGCCAATCATGCCATGGCTGACATTGCCTACGATGCGCTGTCGACGGTCGGGCCGCCGCGCTGGGACGAGACGGCCAAGGCGATTGCCCGCGAAATCCAAGTCAATGCCGGTGGCGCGGCGAGCGACGAGCCGTTTATCGCCGAATTGCAGCAGCTGATTGAGCCGGAGGAGGCGGAGGCGTTGCTGCGCCGCGACTTGCCGCCGTCGCAGCTGAATTCGACCTCCGACGATTACACCGACATGTCTTGGCAGACGCCGACGGCGCGGTTCTACGTCGCCCGGCCGGCGCTGCGTTGCGAGAGTGGCCGCGCCTACCCGTCCTGGGCAATGAATGCGCTGGGCGGCATTTCCGCCACCATCGATCCGATGGTTGCGTGCGCGTCGAAGACGATTGCGTTGGCAGCCCTTCGCCTGCTGGAAGACGAGGCCGCCCGCGATGCGGCGATGGACGAATTCGTCGCCCGCACCGGCGGCGGCATTGGCGGCAGCAATTGGCTGGCGCCGCTTTGCGACTACGAACCGCCGATCCATTTCCGCTGGCCGGAATATGTCACCACCCCGCGCGGACGGGACTGGTGGATACCAAGCAACCCGCAAGCCGCGTGATCACTCGAAGCCAGGAGAAATCCCATGACCGTCCATGACCGCATCGTAGCAGAACCGTTTTCATTGCAGCGCCGCAACCCGGCCGGCGGCACCAAGCCATTGACCGCCTGGGGCTTTGCCAACGAGACCGACGTCCTGACCGATGTGCTGCTCGGTTCGCCGAATTATCTGCGCCATCTCTCGACCAGCTCGCTGTCGCGCAAGCATCTGCGCGAGGCGCCGTGCAACGTCCAGATCGCGCAGGCGCAGCACAAGGACCTGGTCGCCGCTTACGAGCATTTCGGCGTCAACATCCACTGGCACGAGCCGACGCCGGAGCTGCCGATGCAGGTCTATTCGCGCGATTCCAGCGTCATGACGCCGTATGGGGCCATCATCACCGCGATGTCCCAATGGTGGCGGCGCGGCGAGAACTATGCGGCGATCCGCACCTATGAGAAGCTCGGCATTCCGATCTACGACATGGTCACCGCGGGCACTTTCGAGGGCGGCGACTTCAACGTCATCGAGGACGGCGTGGTGCTGATCGGTTGCGGCGGCGCCCGCACCCAGGAGGAGGGCGCGCGCCAGGTCCAGGCCTGGTTCGACAAGGAGGGCTGGGAAACCCGTATCGCCTTCATCGACGAATATTATGTCCATATCGATCTGATGGTGGTGCCGATCGCCGAGAAACTGACCGCCGTCTGCCTCGCCTGCACCGAGCCGGGCATTGTCGACTGGCTGAAGGGCAAGGGCCACGAGATCATCGACGTGCCGTTCCAGGACACGATGGCGCTCGGCTGCAACTTCATGTCGCTGGGCAAGGATCGGGTGATCGCGCCGACGTCAAGCCAGACGCTGATCGGCCAGCTCAAGGCGCGCGGCTTCGAAGTGGCAGCCGTCGACATGAGTGAGATCTCGAAGACCGGCGGCGGCATCCACTGCATGGCGCAGGCGCTGAAGCGCGAGCCGGCCTGAAGGCGGCGATAATCCCTTCTTCCCGGCGGGAGAAGGGGCCACGGAGCGGCTGGACGAGGGGGTCTCAGCTGTCGCCGCGCCCTCTGTGCCTACCGCCAACCGCCCGAGGCGGTGATGCGCTCGCCGGTCAGCCAGGAAGCGTCGTCGGAGGCGAGGAACACCGCGATGCGGGCGATGTCGCCGGGCTGGCCGAAGCGGCCGAGCGGGGTCATGGCGACGACCTGCTTCTCGAACTCGCTGCCGACGATGCCGATACGTTTCAGGCCTTCAGTGTCGACGCCACCCGGGGCAATAGCATTGACGCGGATGTTGCGGGCGCCCAGTTCTCTCGACATGGACAGCGTGATCGAATCCACCGCGCCCTTGGTGGCGGCGTAGACCAGCGAGTTCGGCTGCGGGTTGAGGCTGGCGACCGAGCTGATGTTGATGACGCTGCCGCCTCTGGTGCCGAAATGGTTCACCGCTTCCCGGATGGTTAGAATGGTGCCCAGCACATTGGTGTCGAACTCGCGGTGGAACTCGGCCTCGGTCACGGCTTCCAACGGTTCGAACGCGAACACGCCGGCATTGTTGACCAATATGTCGATCGCTCCGAACGAAGATTTGGCCGCCTCGAACAGGCGGCGCACATCGGCCGCTTGCGACACATCACCGTGGACGGCGACGGCTCGGCCGCCTGCGTCCTTGATCTCGGCAACGACGCGGTCGGCGCCTTCCCGCGACGAGGCATAGTTGACGACCACGGCGGCATCGGCCGCCGCAAGACCCTTGGCAATGCCGGCGCCAATACCCTTGGAGGCGCCGGTGACGATGGCGATCTTGCCGTTCAGCTTGCTCATCAAATCTCTCCTTTGTTGATGATGAGCGGTATTTAATGATGAACGGATGGCGTATTAGGATCGCCTCGATCCATTCTTTCGTGCTTGGAATTCTTGAATGACCGCCATCCTCGAAAAGACCGCCGGTCTCGTCGCCTTCGTGCGCACGGTCGATGCCGGCTCGTTCCATGCCGCAAGCCGGCTGGTCGGCTCCAGCCCGTCGGCGGTGTCGAAGAGCGTGGCGCGGCTCGAGCGGCGGCTGGGCGTGCGGCTGATCCAGCGCTCGACGCGCCGACTGGGCCTGACCAGCGAAGGCCTCGCCTATTACGAGCGAGTTGCGCCTTTGCTCAGAGCGCTCGATGATGCCGAGGACATCGTCCAGATGGCCGATACGGCGCGCGGCCTGCTGCGCGTCACGGCATCCGTGGAACTCGGGCGCGGCCTGATCGCCTCATGGGCGCAAGCGTTCCTGGCTCAGCACAGCGAGGTGAAGCTCGAGCTCAGCGTCACCGACCGCCATGCCGACCTGATCCGTGAAGGCTATGACGTCGCGGTGCGCATGGGGGCGTTGTCGGACACCGGACTCATCGCGCGCAAGATCGCCAATCTGCCGACCGTGCTGGTGGCCTCGCCGGCCTATGTCGAACAGCGTGGCCGGCCGGCCTCGATCGAGGCGTTGCAGAGTCACGACTTCGTCCGCTACCAGATGGCCGGCCGTCCCTATCCCGTCACATTGGCCGACGGCACGATGATCGTGCCGAACGGGCGGCTCGATACCGATGACGGCGGCGCCATCCGGCAAGCGGCGCTTGCCGGAGCCGGTATCGCGCATCTGATGGAGTTTGCGGTGCAGGACGATCTCGACGCCGGCCGGCTGGTCCGCATTCTGCCCGAGGTGGCGATGCCGACCATGCCGGTGCACATCGTCCATGCGTATGGGCGACAGCTACCGGTCCGCGCCCGGCTGTTCGTCGATTTCCTGGCGAGCCAGATGGCGGTGCTGACGCGATAGGGCGGGCGGGATGGCGCACGCAGTCGATCCGACGCCGTCGCAAGCAAGATCTTGCCCTCGTCACCCGGTCATCAGAACGTAATCTTCACCGAAGCGGTACTGCGGTTGGCTGGCCCGTGAAAGACGGCCTCGATGTTGTTGCCGTCGGGATCGAGCAGGAAGGCAGCATAGTAACCGGGATGGTAGTGCTGCCGTTCGCCCGGCTCGCCGTTGTCCACGCCCCCGGCGTCGAGGCCGGCCCTGTAGAAAGCGTCGACCATGTCGCGGTCCCTGGCCTGGAAGGCAAGGTGGTGGCGGCCCGTCAGTTGCCCGCTGGCCGCCCGGCTGTCGATGCTGGAGACGAACAGCTCGTCGGCCCAGAAATAATCCTCGGCGCTGCCGCCGATGGGAACATCGAGCACCTTGAAAATCGCCTCGTAGAAGCGCCGGCTGGCCGCAAGGTCGCTGACCACCAGCTGGACGTGGTCGATGAGACGGCCGCGATGAAGTTCCATGCCTGTTAGCTCCTGATCGCCAGGTTGGAAAACTAGCCCAGGACGACGCACGGTCAATGCAAGGGAGCAATCGAGTGGCGCGATTTCCCGACCGGATAAAAAATGCAACCGGATTGTAGGATTGGAAATGTCGGCATCGTCCTTCGGACGCAAGCGGTGTGACGAAACTCGAAAGAAGTCGCGCCGTGTCCAAACGATCTCGGAGAAAAAGCATGAGCCTTTCCTATCGTTGGGTCATCGTCGCGGCTGGCGCCCTGATGACCTGTGTCGCCCTCGGGGCGATGTTCTCGCTGGCGATCTTCCTCGAACCGATGGCGCTCGACACGGATTGGTCGCGCGCCGGCATATCGAGCGCGATGACGCTGAACTTCCTGGTGATGGGCCTCGGCGGTTTCGCCTGGGGCGCCATTTACGATCGCTACGGCGCACGTATTGTCGTTATGACAGGGGCAGTGCTGCTCGGGCTGGCGCTGGTGCTGGCCAGCCGCACCGGCTCGCTGCTTATCTTCCAGATCACCTATGGCGTGCTCGTCGGCCTCGCGGCAAGCGCCTTTTTTGCGCCGATGATCGCGCTGACCACAGCGTGGTTCGACAAGAACCGCAGCCTTGCGGTTTCGCTGGTTTCGGCCGGCATGGGCGTGGCGCCCATGACGATCTCGCCCTTCGCGCGCTGGCTGATCTCAGCCTATGACTGGCGCACCGCCATGCTGGTCATCGGTATCGCGGCGTGGGCGCTGCTGGCGCCCGCCGCATTGCTGGTGCGCCAGCCGCCCAAGCCTGCCGCTGACGACGCCGTCTCCGATGTTGCCGCCGACGATACCGGCATGTCGGTTCCACAGGCGCTGCGCTCGCCGCAATTCATCGTTCTGGCACTGACCTTCTTTGCCTGCTGCGCGGCGCATTCCGGGCCAATCTTCCACATGGTGAGCTATGCGATGCTGTGCGGCATAGCCCCGATGGCGGCGGTCAGCATTTACAGCATCGAGGGCCTGGCGGGGCTGGGCGGCAGGCTTTTATACGGCGTGCTCGCCGACCGGGTGGGGGTCAAGCCGGTGCTGATTACCGGTCTGGCGATACAGTCGGTGGTCATTGCAGCCTATCTTGCAGTCAGCGAGCTTGGTCAGTTCTACACGCTCGCCATCATCTTCGGCGCCACTTATGGCGGCGTGATGCCGCTCTATGCGGTGCTGGCGCGCGAATATTTTGGCCAGCGCATCCTCGGTACCGTGTTCGGTGCTGTAACCATGCTGTCCAGCATCGGCATGGCCTTCGGCCCACTCGCCGGCGGCATGGTGTTCGACGCCTATGCCAGCTATTCCTGGCTGTTCATCGGCTCGGCCCTTGTCGGGCTCGGCGCGGTGGCGGTGGCGATCGCCTTCCCGCGGCTGCCGCGCAGACAGTTGCAACTGGCGTAGCACGGCGGAGAGAGGATGCAGGGGGTCGAAAGTGGACATCGCATATGTCTGCTTTTGACCCCCAGTCGCGACGCGTTCATCGGCGGATAGTAGCCGGGTCAAGACTATGCAAGACCCATCTCCCTTAATAACAATCGATCATGCTGCGGCGCAGCACGTTCACGTCCAAATGCCGATTGCCGGCAAGCCGACGTTCGGACGAAACCGTCAAAACGGACGAATGAATGGTTTTTTCGCTTATTTTTGCGCACGCCTCACGCGACTATTTCAGGTCCGTTAACATTTTGTGTTTTCGGCGCAGCATTTTTTTCCTATCCTCGCCCTAGGGCTTTGCGCATTCGATTGCGTGAAGAACTGGCGTGAGGACCCCAACATGCAGCAGGCAAAGCGAGTCTTGGTGACAGGGGGCGCAGGTTTTTTGGGATCGTTCCTATGCGAGCGGTTGCTTGCTGAAGGCCACGAGGTTGTATGCGTCGACAATTTCTTCACAGGAAGTCGGAGAAACGTTTCGCATTTGCTGGATAACAGATCCTTTGAGATCATTCGCCACGACGTGACATTTCCGCTCTACGTAGAAGTTGATGAAATATACAATCTTGCTTGCCCGGCAAGCCCGGTTCACTATCAGTTCGATCCGGTCCAGACGACAAAGACCAACGTCCATGGGGCGATTAATATGCTGGGACTCGCCAAGCGGGTTCGCGCAAAGATCCTTCAGGCGTCCACGTCTGAAGTCTACGGAGATCCCGAGATTCACCCGCAGACCGAGGACTATTGGGGCAGGGTAAACCCGATAGGTCCCCGTTCCTGCTACGACGAAGGCAAGCGGTGTGCCGAAACCCTGTTTTTCGACTATTGGCGGCAGAACAGGCTGCGGATCAAGGTAGCGCGCATCTTCAACACTTACGGTCCGAGGATGCGTCCGGACGACGGCCGCGTCATTTCCAATTTCATCATGCAGGCACTGCAAAACAAGCCAATAACCGTGTACGGCACCGGCCAGCAGACACGCTCATTTTGCTACGTCAATGATCTCATCGACGGTCTGGTTCGCCTGATGCACACGGGCGACGATGTTACCGGTCCAATGAATCTCGGCAACCCGGTCGAATTCACGATGCTCGAACTTGCCAATCTCGTGATCGAACTTACTGGAAGCCGATCCGAGATCAGGTTTTTACCTTTGCCCGTCGATGACCCAAGGCAGCGGCAGCCTGACATCGGGTGTGCCTTGCGCGAGCTCAATTGGAAGCCAAGAATCGCATTGCGCGACGGTCTCGCCACGACCATTGCCTATTTCGAGGACTTGGTCTCATCGGGATATGCTCGGTCCGCTGCAGCCGAATGAAAACAGTGTTGGTCACTGGCGGGGCGGGCTATATCGGCTCACACTGTTGCAAGGCATTCGCTGGTGCCGGTTGGTCGGTCATTGCGTATGACAACCTCTCGCGCGGCTGGCGCGACGCGGTCAAATGGGGACCGCTTGTCGAGGGCGATATTTGCGACGCTGCAGCGGTGGCAGCAGCGCTGCACCAGTATCGGCCGGATGTGGTGGCGCATTTCGCCGCTTACGCCTATGTCGGCGAGTCCGTCGAGCGCCCGGAGCTCTACTACCGAAACAACAGTTTTGGGACGCTGGTCTTGCTCGAGGAAATGCTGAAGATCGGCGTCGACAAGCTGATCTTGTCGAGCACCTGCGCGTCTTACGGCGTGCCGATTCGTTCTCCGATCGATGAAACGCATCCGCAGTTGCCCATCAATCCCTATGGATGGTCGAAATTCATCGTAGAACGAATGGTCGACAATCTTTCGGACGCCCATGGCCTCAACGCGGTTGTGCTCCGGTATTTCAACGCGGCCGGATGTGATCCCGACGGCGAGATCGGTGAGCGGCATGAGCCGGAAACGCATGTCATTCCGCTCGCTATCGAGGCGGCGGTCAGGTCGGGCCGGATTTTTACCATTAACGGCACCGACTTCGACACAAGGGACGGAACCGCGGTGCGGGACTATGTCCACGTCACCGATCTCGCCCGTGCTCACGTTCTGGCTGGGGAGAAGCTTCTGCGCGATCCGGGAGTCCATGTTTACAATCTCGGCACCGGAACCGGAACGACGGTGAACGAGTTGGCCGATGCGGTGAGTCGGGCTTCGGGAACGCGCCTTCCCGTAGCCTACGGTCCGCGCAGGGCAGGTGACCCGCCTGCGCTTGTAGCCGCGGCCGGCAAGGCGAGCCGGGAACTCGGCTGGATGCCTGAGCAATCCGGAATCGACCGGATCGTCGAAACGGCGCTGGCCTGGTATCGCCGCCGGTTGTGACGATCTTTTTTGCGGAAGAGCCCCTCCTCCTGGTCAACAAACAATCGAGAGCGGCGGCGACTGCGGCAAGCGAGAATTTTCCTCTATTCGTTTTCGCGATGCCTGACCGAGGCGTTCCCGCAAGCCCGGGTTGTCCTTCAGCTTTGCAGGGCGCGCGATTTCAGCGTTGCGGTCGCGCGGTCGACGGATTGAACTACACCGAAGATTTATTCGCCAGGACGTCTCTCCACGCGCCTTCAATCCACCTTAAGCAACTGGGCAGAATGCGACAGTCGCACAATCCCGTGCTCTTTCAGATATGGCCAATAGGAGTCATTGACTGTTGCTGCAACAACGTCGAACGTTAGCAAGTTCTCGCTTGCGAGGTCCGGGTCATCCTCTCCCCACGCATAGAGAGCCGCTCCAGCGCTATAAGTGCCAGGCAACAATCCCAACGATCGCACGCTGAATACGACCTTAGCTTGCCCAACTATGTCGAATTGACCAACACCTTCCGCGAGGCTTTCGAGCACAGAGATCAAGTTGCCTTCCTGATCAAAAATCTGGATATGAACCACGCTTCGGTGAAACGAATTCCTCGCGCCCAGCTTCAGCACAAAATCGTAATCGCCGCCAAACTTGAGCTGGCTGCAGCGCTCGCGCGTACCCGGATACACAATAGCCACCTGCATCCAGAGGTCATCATCGCCAACGCGCTCGGATCCGTTGCTGCTCGGGGCGGTGTTCGACAAGTACGCATCGATGATCGATGATGCCTCGCCAAAATCCTTCAGAAGGCCGCCGTCCAGATAAATCGCTTTTGTGCAATGCTGCCGAACCATGGCCATGTTGTGGCTCACGAACAGCACGGTCCGACCTTCACCCGCGACGTTCTTCATCGTGCCGAGACATTTCTTTTGAAATTCAGCATCGCCGACAGCAAGCACCTCGTCGACGACGAGAATCTCCGGCTCCAGATGAGCAGCGATCGCGAAGGCAAGCCGAACATACATGCCGGACGAATAGCGCTTGACCGGCGTTTCGAGAAAGCTGCCGATATCGGCAAATTTGATAATCCGGTCTAGCTTACGCGTGATCTCGGCCTTACTCATGCCGAGGATCGCGCCGTTGAGGTAGATGTTCTCGATCCCGTCGAGATCCGGATGGAATCCGGCCCCTACCTCCAGCAAGCTTCCGATCCGGCCTCGCATCACTGCCTCGCCCTCATCCGGAGCCGTGATCGAGGTCAAAACCTTGAGCAGCGTGGTCTTTCCCGAGCCGTTGCGTCCGATGATACCGCACACGGTGCCAGTCGGAACGGTAAAAGTGATGTTCTTGATGGCGAAGAATTCGTTGAGAGAAGCTTTGGCTTCCCGCGAGCGCAAACGCGCGACAAGTTGTTCGACCTCCTCACGCAATGAGCGCACGCCGATCGCGCCGCGCCGGTAGCGCTTGGAAAGTCCTCGGACCTCAACGGCTGGCAATTCTGTCATCGATCTCAAGCGGTAACATTTGCGGTTCGACTGCCGGGTTGATCCGCGGTCAGCCCGTCCTTCACGACGCGCGCCGTGACAACGATAGGATAGGCGTTATCCCGGACGTCGAGCTTCTGGTCAGAAACTTCTTCCTTGGCGAGTCCCTGGAGAAAACAGACTGCCGCAAAGACGTTGCCGTGGGTTTCGAGCGCCATGTCCGCCGTGCTGAAGGATTTCGCAAGCAACTTCGCCAACGCCGCCTGCGTCAATGACCAGAACCACGTGCTGCCCCACTCGCCGCGATCGACCGGGGTGATGCCAGGAACAGTTAGCAGCAGCACGCCCCCGGGCTTGAGCGCTTCGGCCAGTGCAGCGACCGCGGCCGACATGTCGAAGATCAGATGAAGTGTTTGCGTGAGGATGATGCAGTCGAAGGCGTTTGACGGCAGCACCCCGGGCTGCGACAGGTCGCCTATGATGGTCGCGTTTGGATCATCGGGATCAACATGCAGCACGTCGCTCTTGACGACATGAGCACCGCCAAAATGCATCGTGTAGCTGTTGTCGCCGATTTCCAGCACACGGCCATGTATGTCGGCCGCATTCAATTGTAGGAAATTCTCGATATAATACCGATCTATTGGCTTGCCGCGATCATATCCAAATGAGTGGCTCATCGGCATCGTGCGTGCGAAATCCCCAAACCGCACCGAACCGACGCGCGGAGCCCGCCAATCGGCGCCGGAAGCTCCGAGCAGCCGTTGCAGATGCCTGCCGACCTTGCGTGTTATCTTAAATGCCGCCGTTTGCAGCGTGATCGGCGGCGACATCTGCAAAGCCTGCCGCAGCATGCGCATCGCTTTGGCGGGTTCGGCGCGGATCGCGCGCAAGGCATCAGTAGTCACCTCTCCGGTATAATAGGTCTTCCAGAACCGCCTACCATCGCGGACTGCAAGACGCACATCGTCGTCAACCGGACCTGCCAACTGCTTGTCAAGCACCGACAATGCTGCAGCGAGCATCATCGATCGATTCTTAGACATGTTGTCGCGGTGCATGCGATACTCGGCGACGACATCGTCGTGCGTTACGATCGAACCGCGCCGGGCGATTCGCAAGAATAGCTCATAGTCTTCGCAGGACCGCATTGAAACGTCGAACCCGCCCATGGCCGCGAGCCTCTCCCGCCGATAAACCACGGTCGCATGCATCGCAATGAAGTTTCCCGTCCGCAGTAGCTGAAGATAAGGATCTTCAACAAGCGCGATGTGATGCTTGTCTGACTCGATCGCACCTCTTCCATTGATGAAGCGATGAGCTCCGTAAGCGAAAACCGCATCTGGATGCGCAACCAGCACTCGCACGCCCGTCTCCATGGCATTCGGAAGGAGACGATCATCCGCGTCCAGAAAGGTGATGTAATCGGATCTGGAAGCCGCCAGTCCGGTATTTCGGGCGGACGCGAGCCCGGAATTGTCCTGCCTGATCAGGCGCACGCCTGGATGACGCTCGACAACCGATGCCGGATTGTCGGTGGATCCGTCGTCGACGACAATAATTTCATCCATCGGCCGGCTTTGACGAAGACAGCTCTGAATGGCGTCCTCGAGAAAGCGAGTATGGTTGTAAGTTGTTATGACGACTGCGATCATGAAACAGCCAAATTCTCCTTAGCTTCGCAGAGAGGCAACGGCTGGTGTTCGTTGCCAGAAATCGAACGCGACCTTGAGCCTCACAAACAGAATTTTGGCACTCATCAATTTTAGCACGTCGCCCCCAGCGTGGCGATGCGACTTGTCATTCACGTAGAACGGTATCGTTAGTATCAGAAACCTCAGGCTCGGTCGCGATCCAATCCGCGCCACCGGTCCCGACCACTACCTCCGTGCTCTCGTCAGCAGCCTGAACACCTTCGACAGGATGCGACGTGGCGTCAGCCGCCGAGCGAACCGGCGTCCGGCTTCGATGGCGAGGTCAAATCTATCGCGAAGTGTCAGGGGCCGACGCTGGGCGGGATAGCGCGCAAATGCGAAGCGGAGCGCCCGCTGCAACTTCGGTGTCATCAATCCCGAGGCCGACGCATGCATCTCAACCCATTCGAGGAAGCCAATGCGAGCAGCATGCGGGCGCAGTCGATCGTAGACGCCGGAAGCAGTCGCCTTGGCCGATGTCGAATCGAGGTGCTGCCTGTATCGGCCGGTGGGCGTGGATGTCACGAATGCCGGATAGCGCAACAGCAGCTTCACTAGAAGGGTCTGGTCTTCGTAGAGCTCGAACGCCTCATCGAAGCCGCCCACCGCTACCAAAGCTTCGCGGCGAACCATGATCGAGCAGATGCACGGCACATGAGCCCGCTGGCGCACGATGACCTGGTCGAGCAGGTCGGGCGGCATGTGCAGACGGTCCGATTGGCGGGGCATCGAGTCGGTCCAGTTCCTGTGCGGCTCTTCGGGGAACCACCACAGGGTCGGTCCGTAAAGGACCTTGGCGCGAGGATGCGCATCAAAGATCGCAAGTTCCGTCTCGAATTTTTCCGGCTCAAATATATCGTCGCCATCCAGGAACGTGAAGAACATGCCCGACGCGGCCGCGATTCCGGCATTGCGCGCCGCGGCGGCGCCGCGACGCTGGCCGTTCGATCGAATGAAACGGATTCGCGGATCGGCGGTTGCTGCAGCCACCGCGATTGCAATGCTGCCGTCGAAAGATCCGTCGTCAATGAGAAGCATTTCCCAGTCGGTGAAGGTTTGCGCGCGCACGCTTTCGATCGCGTCCGGAAGAAACCGCTCGACATTGAGGAAAGGCGTGATGACGGAGATCAATGGCATCGGCGTCGTGCCTATTGTGCAGAATGCGCGGCAGCGGACGAAGGGCGACCTTCACTCTCTACGGGGCCGCGAGGGTTGTCATTTCTCTTCACAGCATGTCCATGGCCGTTCGTTCGACGCGTTGAAAGATCACGACGCCGATGAACAGCACGACCGCGGTCGTGACAAGCGCTGCAGCGATTTGTGGCGCACCGACTGCCGAGGTGCCGAAGAAGCACCAGCGCCCTTCATCAATTATGACAGCGAGCGGATTCAGAAATCCGGTCAGCGTCCGGTACTGCTCGGGAATAGCCGAAAAAGGAAAGATGATCGGCGTCACGAACAGCCAGATCTGAATCAAGAACGGAGTCATATGAGCTGTATCGCGGTACTTCGCGGTTGACGCCCCTAGACAAAGTCCAACAGCCAACGAGAAGGCCGCGACCTGGATGATCACCAGCGGAAAGAACGCGAGGCGCCACGACAACCCGTCCACTTTTCCTGTCAGCTGGTACCAGAGCAAGAAGGCAAATGCGACGCCAAGCTGGATCGCCAGGGCCACACCGTTCGACAGCAGCGACGACACGGGAACGACGAGTCGCGGGAAGTAGATCTTGCTGAAGAGATGACCGTTAGCAATGAAGACTTGGCTCGCGGTGGAGACGACTTGGGAAAAATACGACCACAGCACCAGCGCTGTCAGATAAAAGATTGGCGCCGGATGGCCACCGGTTGAAATGCCCGCGATACCGCTGATGACGGTGGTCAAGGCTGCGGTAAGCGCGAGGGGCTGCAGGATCAGCCAAGCCGGACCAAGCAAGGTCTGCTTGTAGCGGACTTTGATGTCGCGCATCGCGAACAGCAGCAGCAGATCGCGATAGCGCCACAGGTGCCAGAAATCGAGGTCAAACCAGCCGCGTCGAGGGGTGATAATGGTAGTCTGCTGCGCGTTCATCAGAGCAGATGATCCTCGATTTTTCGCAACAATTCATCCCCTGACCAGTCGCCGGCATACAATCGAGGTAGACGCAGCACGTCTGCCTCGGGCGCAACGTACCCGGCGCGCGTCGTGCATGCGAACTCAAATCCCGCTTCCTTGACGGCAGATACCGACAGAGCGTCATGGTCTCCAAATGGATATGCAAAAGAGAGGACGGGTTTTCCGGTCATTTGCTCACAGGCCGAACGGCCGTCGACGATCTCGCGAAGCTGGGTCGCGAAGGAATGGGCCGGAAGCGTGGGATGACTGACCGTATGGCCGCCGATCGTGATCAGGTCGTCACTGATGTCACCAACCTCCGCGGTAGTCATAATACAGTGCTCTGGCCTGGCGTCGAGACCAACGCCCGCCCATTTCGCAATGTCTTCGACGTGTGCGTTCTGTCGCTCATACGGCAGCGTTCGGAGCGCCGACCACACCTCCCGGTAGACTTTGTCACGGCCGGCCTGATCCACCATCTTCGGGATATGCCAGTGATGCCTGCCTCCCTCGATCGTGATGTCGAGTTGGTCAGGCAGTTCAGGCGTCTCAAGACATATGCGCGTGAGCGCATCCCACCAGAATTCTCTGCCGCTTCCGATTGCTCCCGTCGCAACAAACAGCGTCATCGGGCAGTCGTGACGCTGCAGGATCGGGCGAGCGTTGCTGTAGACGTCGTGATAGCCGTCGTCAAACGTGACAACCGCAAGCGGTTTGCCTGGCTTTCCCTGTGCGATGACATCAAACAGCTCATGCAAATGCACCACCCGCCGGCTCCGCGTCAGCGCTTCGATTTGTTCGTCGAACCTCGCCGGATGGACGGCCAGGCTCCACGGATCGACGGCGATATCTGCAACGCGATGGTACATCAGGATGATGGGAGCACGGCGCAGACGTCGACGCCGCACCAGCCGACCAAGCTGCAGGAGAACTCGCGGGATCACCATCGGTCTCCCGCCGCAGGAACCGTAAAAACCGCGCTCATGTCCGATCGCGGATGCCATCCAGATCGGCAGAAGCGCGATACATGTGGGTGTTCAAGCATATAGCTGATGGCAATAAGCCCATGAGGCCACGGGCACGGATGTGAGCGAAATGAAAGGAAGCATGAAGGCATCCACGAGTTTCGGCGGATTGAAACCAGCATATTAGCACATGTCGCCGCCGTAAGTGCGAATGACCGGGCGAATTCTCAGACGTTGAAGTAGCCGGTAGTGACAGGCGGCTTGATACTCTCCCGTTCGAGCATGCTAGTATTTGGGCCGGTGGCGCTCCCGTCTTTCTTTCATCCTTCATCAAGCAGGCTTTTTTTCGATATGCAACCCGCAGTTTCCGTCATCATTCCTGCCTACAACGCGGAAAAGACCATCCGACACACCCTTCAGTCGGCCGCCTCGCAAACTTTCAAACAGCTGGAGATCATAGTGGTCGATGACGGGTCGACCGACCGGACCGCTGAGATCGTCGAGGCATTTGCAACCAGTGATCCGCGTATTTCCCTTCTGAGACAGCAGAACCAAGGGGTTGCTGTCGCCAGAAACCTGGCAATTCATGCGGCGAAGGGTGAATTTATAGCGCCACTTGATGCGGATGATGTGTGGCACCCGACAAAGCTGGAAAAGCAGCACAGCCTCTTTCAGTCGCGGCCGTCTCTTGGCCTTGTCTACGCATGGTATCGGGTCATCGATGATGATGATTGGGTGATCGAATGCTCCCCGCCAACTCTCGCTCGCGGGGACGTCCACAACTGGCTGCTGGTTGAGAATTTTATCGGCAATGCAAGTTCACCGCTAATCAGGCGATCAGTTCTTACGGCAACTGGGGGATACGACCCGTCGCTCAGAGCCGCAGGCGCCCAAGGAGCCGAAGACTTGCAGATGCAGCTCAACATTGCCGCGATCTGCGATTATGATGTCGTTCCCGAGTATCTGATTGGTTACCGGCGATCACTATCTTCAATGTCGACCAGCTATATCATCATGCTGACATCGCACCGGCTCGTCCTTGAAACAGTCCGCACGCGACATCCCAGGCTAGCGTCTTTCTTGTTTCGTTGGTCCGATGGCGTGGCCTCAGCGTATTATGGCAGCGAAGCCGCCCGCACGTCGCCAGGCGCGGCCATCGCTCCGCTTGTCCACGCAACACGGATCGATCCGGCCGCGCTGTTTCATGTCTTCGCAAAGCCGTCCGCACAACGCCTGTGGCGGAGGCTGTGTCGCTTTGTGCCAAGAATGCCTGCCGTTGAACAGCGCATGGTTCCGACTTCACCGCATTCCATCTGTACCTCCGAGCGTTTCTTCGACGCCGATCCGACCTTCATCTGCCAGCCATTTCCTCCGGAGTGGCTTCGAAGGCGGGTCCAGGTGGCCCTCAAGGCGCCGACGCCGCGCCAGCTTCGCGCGTCGGGTCCGAGGAGTATTGATCCGTCCGCTCTCGTCGAAGACGGCGCTTAGGTCTTAAGCACGAGGTGCGACCTTCGAGAACCGCCGCAGCCAGACCAAGTCCGACGATGGTCGGCCCGGCCTATGCAGGCGCTGCCGCCAAGCGGATGAGGCGCCGCAAGCGCGCGAACAGAAACAGAAACGCGCCCACATTCACCAGCTGGTCTCTTCATAAAGCGGACGGAACTCGGCGTTCTTGTTGCGCATCCGTTTCACTCCAACCTTCATCCAGTGAGGAACCAGCCTGGCCCGGCAGTACATGTCGATCATGTTGGGCAGGCGGGAAATTGCCGTGCGCGGTTCCAGGACGAAGTATCTCTTCAGCAGGTCGCCGGCTGCGAACAGCCGTCCGCCGACCAAGGCTCTGATGGCAAGCCAATGGATCATATCGACCAGATGCGCATCGAGATCGCTGCCGAATTGCGGATATTTTTCACGATACTCGGCAAGGACGATTTCACATGAACGAAGCATCTGCATGACATCGCTCGACATGTTGACGTTCGTCATCCGATAGCCCACCAGGTGCTGAGGCACGACACGGAATTCATAACTTTCCGCTATCCTGAGGCACATGAGAAGGTCCTCGCAGCCTTGTGCATTTCTGACCCTCAGGGAAGGATCGAATTGTCCCGCCCGCTCGAATGCGGAGCGACGCAGCAGCATCGAACTTCCGTTGCCGACAAAATTCATTCTGCACATCTGTTGCAGAACGCGGCCATCGGCATCGGGTCGGTATAGTGAGAATACCCGGCCGTTCTCGTCGATTTGCGCAAACCAGCAATATGCCAGGCCCGCGGAAGAACCGCCTTCCTGCAGGGCGCGCAGTTGCAGTGCGATCTTGGAAGGGGCCCAGAGATCATCAGCGTCGACAAACGCCAGAAACTCGGCATCGGTAGAGGCCGCACCGCTGTTGCGGGCGTGCGCAACACCGGCGTTCGGCTGCCTCATCAGGCGTATGCGCCGGTCTTTCTCAGCACAGGAGGCGACGATCGAGGCGGACTTGTCCGTCGACCCGTCATCCACCACGACAATGTCCAGCGCCTGATGGTCCTGCTGGCATATGCTGGTCAAGGTGGCGCGAATCGTGCGCTCGGCATTGAACATCGGCACCACGACGCCGACCCTGGCATTGTCCTGGATCATACGAGTCTTCGTTTTGTCTGCAGGAGTTGGTAAACGGATGGCGCCAGCATTGCAATCAGCACCGCTCTTCGATGATCGGAGCGAATTCGAGGCAAATGAGGTCGGTCATTCAGCCTGGCCTATCGAAGCTGACGGGATTCGGAGGGTGACGAAGCAACGTCAAATCCGAAAAACAGACACAAGGGGCGGTCGCGTAACGCTGCCTTATTAGCCTTTACTGAATAAGCCGGTCAACCGGCACGGCGCGGATTCACCGCCACCCGCACGCCGGCCTGGCGCGCGCGAGAGGCCGTGTGCCGGGATCTACCGTTCAAGCGGTCGCCGGTCCGCGAGCGGCTTACGTCGCCGCCTGTGTTGGCTTCGACAAGGTGGTGCGGCGCAGGGAGACCCGCGCCTTTCCCGCGGCTGCGCGGGCAACGGCCCCAGCGGTTTTGCCCAGGTGCGGCTCCCCGCGTCCGGCGTCACTCGGCCCGGCGCGAAAAACTTGTCGCCGCAGCCTTGCCTCGTCGTATCGGTCGCTTCCCCGATTGCGGTTCGGGCGCCTCCGCGCGATCCGGTGCCGCGACGTTTCCGACGAGCGATGCGAGCTCGGCCTCGCTGAGCGTCTCGATTTCGAGCAGTTTGCGCGCCGTCTTTTCCAGCAGATCCCGTCGCTCAGTGAGGAGCCCGACGGTTCGCGCGAAAGCTGAATCGACGATGCTGCGAACTTCTTGGTCGATAGCCTCGGCGGTGGCCTCGCCGTAATCATGCTCGCGCGGACCGCCGGCGAGTGGGTTGGGGCTCAGGAAAGAGCGCTGGTCCTTTTCCAGCGCCACATGGCCGAGCTTTTCCGACATGCCGTAGCGCGTGACCATGGCGCGGGCGATATCGGTCACTTTCGCCAGGTCATCGGCGGCCCCCGTCGACAGATGCCCGAACACGATCTGCTCGGCCGCCCTGCCGCCGAGCAGCACCGCCATCTTGTTCTCCAGTTCCTCTCGCGTCATGAGGAATCGGTCCTCGGTCGGCCGCTGGATCGTGTAGCCCAACGCGCCGACGCCGCGTGGGATGATCGATACTTTGTGCACCGGGTCCACTCCGGGCAGCGCCATGGCGACCAGCGCATGGCCCATTTCGTGATAGGCGACGACCTCGCGTTCCCTCGGGTTCAACAGCCGGTTGCGCTTCTCGAGCCCGGCCACGATGCGCTCGACCGCATTGTTGAAATCGTCCATCGTGACGACATCGGCCCTCCGGCGCGTGGCGAGCAGGGTCGCCTCATTGACCAGATTGGCAAGGTCGGCGCCGGTAAAACCCGGCGTCAGCGCGGCGACTTTTTCGGCATCGACATCCGCCGCCAGCTTGGCCTTCTTCATGTGGACCTGGAGGATCTGGACGCGACCTTGCTTGTCCGGCCGATCCACCAGCACCTGCCGATCGAAACGGCCGGCGCGAAGCAGTGCCGGATCAAGGATTTCCGGGCGGTTCGTCGCGGCGAGCAGCACGACGCCAATCTGCGGATCGAAACCGTCGAGCTCAACCAGGAGTTGATTAAGAGTCTGCTCCTTTTCGTCGTGGCCGCCCATCATCGGGCCTGCACCGCGGGCGCGGCCCAGCGCGTCGAGTTCGTCGATGAAGATGATCGCCGGGGCTTTGTCGCGTGCCTGCTCGAACAGGTCACGCACACGGGCGGCGCCGACGCCCACGAACATCTCGACGAATTCCGAGCCCGAGATCGAGAAGAACGGAACTTTTGCCTCGCCTGCAACGGCTTTCGCGAGCAATGTCTTGCCGGTGCCGGGCGGTCCGACCAGCAGCACGCCCTTGGGCATGCGCCCGCCAAGACGGCCGTATTCCTGCGGGCTTTTCAAAAAGTCCACGATCTCCTGCAGTTCGGCCTTGGCCTCATCGACTCCCGCCACGTCGTCGAATTTGACGCCGGTGTTGGCCTCGACATAGACCCTGGCCTTGCTCCTGCCGATCTGCATCAAACCGCCCATGCCACCGCCCATGCGTCTCATCAGCAGCATCCACAAGCCAAAGAAGACGAGGATCGGGACGATCCAGGAGAGCAGGTCGCTCAGGAAAGTGCTTTCGATCTGGCCAGTGACGGTGACACCGTGTTCCTGCAGTTGCCGCGCGAGATTCGGCTCGACCCGCGTGGTAATGAATAGCGGCTTGCCGTCCTGCGGTACCTTGAAGCGGCCCTGGATGAAGCGATCGGAAACCTGCACGTCGGCGATCTTGCCGTCACGCAGCAGGGTCTCAAACTGGCTGTAGGGAATCTGAGCGACGTGCTGGGTGGCAGTGTAGACATATTGGAAGATCATCAGCCCGAAGAAGGCGACGATCCAGTACCAGATATTGAACTGCGTCTTCCTGTTGCCCATGTCCATGGCGTCTCCTCCAGCGTCACATCGATGCAAGTTGCCGAACCGCCACGGCACGCTGGGTGCCGTGGCCAGCCGGCGAAGCCGTCATGGCTCCCTCGCTCCAGCAATTGGATTTGCCATTGGAGCCGCGACAATCGGCTTCGGAGCGTACTTGGGAGAACGTCGGGGAGCGCAAAGTGTTGCAAGAAGTGCTGCGAAGGAGGCTTGGGATTCTTAGTCGCCCGCGACAGCTATCCGCCCAATCGGGAGCTTCTTGAACGGAAATCGATTGCCGAAGGAGACGTTGCCGGACTGACGATGCCGAGCCTGCTGCAAGCCCGGCGTCGCTTGGTGATCCGCCCTCAAGAGGCGGCTGCTTCGGGCACGCCCTCCAAGCAAAGCCATCCATGCTTTCTGTGAGGCCAATGGAGCATTATCGGGGGTGGAAATTCCGGGTCCTCCAGGCAGCCGACCGATACCGACAGCGCATCTTTCAGCCCTTCTGCCCGCATGAAGACGACCGATCCGCATGTGGTGCAGAATGTCTGCTCCAGCCATTGTCCCGACGAGCCGGTTCTGCGCCAGGATCTGGTCTTGCCTTTCTGGCCGACGAGGGCGGAACCGGCGTAGATGGCCCGGTACGAGAACGCCGTCCCGGTACAGCGCTGGCACTCCAGGCAACTGCAGGCATAGACGTGTCGCGGCTCTCCGGCGAGGACAAGTTCCACGCCCCGGCATGAGCAGGTCGCGGTTCGCTTCGTCTTGCTGCTATGCATTTGATGGCTCCCAGCTCTGGCGCGCTCGATCCGAAGATATAAATTCTTGCTGCGTTGAGAAGTACGCACCTTGAGGTAAGCTATCGCCATCATGACAGGAGCTGCCAAATGAGGCGCAAGGAACTGGACAGCTGCGGTTTTGCTGCCGCGCTGCAGGCCATCGGCGGAAAATGGAAGACCTCGCTGCTATGGGAACTGCACCTGCGGCCTTACCGCTTCGCCGAACTGCGCCGCTTGTTGCTTGGCGTCAGCGAAAAGGTGCTCACGCAACAATTGCGGCAGATGGAAGCCGACGGGCTGGTCAGCCGGCGCGCCTATGACGAGGTGCCGCCTCGCGTGGAATACTCGATCACGCCGCTCGGCTTTAGCTTGAACGATGCGGTGACAGTCATGTCGGCCTGGGGCAAGCACCACGAGACATGGAAATCGCAGCGTAAAGCGGCCTGACGCGGGCAGACCTCCGGCCCAGGAACGGGCTCGAAGCCCTGCGGGTGGTATAGTGCGTTCGTCGCTCTGCCCCGCACGCCCACGGATGCTTTGGATCAGCAGTTCGGCATCCGCTTCTATCGAACCCAAATCGACGCCTGCCTGCGCAATTGCGGATGCCGGCTTCGACCCGAAGCATCCAAGCAAAAACCCGCCCCGGTCTCCGGAGCGGGTCTGTTGCCTGAGGCGGAACTCAACACATGTCCGCAGCCGCAAGGTCGCCTCGCGATGCTGAAGATCTGGTTAACCGGCCATATTTGATTCAAATCCAGCTGTGGATGTTCGTCTTTGGGTAAATCGAATGGGCCATCCTTGTCGGGCGGCGGGCAAAAGGAGAATCCATGACAAGTGACTTTGCCGCAGCCCACCTCCATCTTGAACGAGCCTGCCACTATTTGCGCGGCGATGACGAGACGAGCAGCGCGGCTCGTGCCGCCCTGGACATCCTGATCGATGCAATTGTCGCAGCCCAGTACAAGCGTCCGCCCGCGGACGTGGTGGAATTTCCCAGAACGGCAACACAGCGACAGTGAGCGAACTCCTAAAGCGCGGCGCATCCGCAGGATCAATGCGCCGCTTCAAGCTCTTGTTTCTATACATATCGTTGTCTTAAACCCGCTGCGCGCCCTCTGGTCAGGCCGCCCTTGGTCAGGCCCGGGGCATGCTTTGGCGACATGCAGTCGCGGGCGAAACAATAGGAGCGGGATGGCCAATTTACTATAAACGCATCCCGCTTCGGGTCCGCCGTACCCTCTCCCAATGGCTGATGCTCGGTAGCAGGAGCTACCGAGGACGGCGGATTGACTCTTAGTCTGCGCCCGTGTTGATGTTGCAGTGCAACATAGAGCAACGGTTCCGAATGCGGCAAGTCGTCCCCAGTTGGACGCCAAAGAACCTGCAGGGGAACTTGAGGGGGCTTAACTGGTGTTTATTGGGCAGCCACAGTACTCGGGCACGACGCCGTTATGGAGCGTTGGTCGCGGCAAGATCACGAAAGTCAGCGGACGGGACACCACATTTGACGGGTTGTCCGCATTTGCCCCTTTCTGGGCAATGGCGGCGATCTTCAGTATCGCCGGCGATATCTATTCCATGCTTGGCTACAAGGGGCCGCTTTTTGCCGCCCTGAGCTGGTCGGTCGTCCTGTTCAGCCTGCTACTCCTGCTGTATCCGCGGCGAACCGAGTTTTTGATCGGGCTCGTGATGGTATCGCTGCTGTTGTACGCGCTGCGCATGCCGGTCGCTTCGAACAACAAGACGATCACGGCGGTGATGAATGGGGCTATCCTGCTCAGCGCAGCGGTGCTCTATCTGCGGGCCGCCGGCCGCGGCGCCGCCCTGGACCGGATGGCCCTTTATCAGCAGATCCGGATCGTCGCCCGGGCGCTGCTCGCCATCATGTATTTCTACGGCATCTTCCACAAGATCAACACCGATTTCCTCGATCCTTCCGTGAGTTGCGCGGTGGGCCTCTACGCTCCGCTGGCTCGTCCGTTCGGCCTCGAGGACAATCTGTTTGGCCGGTATCTTGCGATCTTCGCCACCTTCGTCATTGAGGCGATCGCAATCGTGTCTCTCTACTGGAAGCGCTATTTCGCCGTGGGGTTCATCCTCGCACTCGTCTTCCATTACGTGATCCCGATCTCGGCCTATTCCTGGTACATGGACTTTTCCAGCCTGGTGTTTGCGCTGTATGTGCTGAGCATCCCCACGCCCGCCAGCGAGGCGCTATATCGCAGTTCACTCGAGTTCACCAAGCCGCTGTGCGAGACGTTCGGCCGGGTCGGGATCTTGCTGCCGGGCACGGCCGTGATGCTGTTCGCGGTCACTCTCATCATTCTGCTCACCTATGCTTTTCCCGGGCGCTCCTTCGACATGATGGTCCACTCCGTCTGGATCCTCATTTGGGCGGTAGTGGGCGGCGCGGCGATGGTCGTGCTGGCCTATGTGGCTCTGCAGAATCTGCCTTGCCAGACCGTTTCCTCGCCGCGCCAGCCGCTCTGGGTCTATTTGGTGCCGGGCTTGTTCTTCCTCTCCTGCCTGTCACCCTATGTCGGACTCAAGACTGAGAGTTCCATAAACATGTTCAGCAATCTGCACACGGAAGCCGGCCAGACCAACCATCTGCTCTTTCCCAGGCTGCCATACCTGTTCAACTATCAGAACGAGGTGGTGAAGATCGTTGATTCCTCGGAGCCTCATCTCGTCCGGCAGTCGCGGGCGGGCAATTACCACGTCCTCCTCGATCTGAAGAAACAACTGCGCCGGAAGCCCGAGGCTTGGGTGACTTACGTGAAGGATGGCGAGACGATTACCCGCGCCAACGCGTCGACCTTGGCGGACGAAATGCCCAGCCTCATCGAACGCAAGTTGCTTATGTTCAAGTTGGTGGATTTCGAGCGGCCGAAGGCCTGCACCCACTGAGCGCCGCTCTCACGGAAATTGGTAGATATCGCCGAGCAGTCGGCTTAAGCCATCCATTTCGCCGGGAAATGTCCACTGCGCGTCACGTTTGTAAGAATCACGCCTTCAAATTCATGTTGTTATCGCAAAACCGCTGCGCACCCTCGGGTCAGGGCCCGAGGGCATGCTTTTGGGCGACATGAATTGAATTAGTGCCGTTCGAGATCAGCAGGGATCAGCGAGCGGCCGCGAAGCCGCAGGGTGGCCCGGCGTCCAAGCTTGAGCGCCGGATAGATCAGCCGGGCGGCCGTCCTGTTTGACAGAATCCTGCGGTTGAGCCAGCCAAAAAACGTCGAAGAGGAACTGAGGATCGCCAGGAGATTGATGGCTTCCTCACCGTGGTAGACGCGGTCCTCGAAAACGAAGAGCATGCCCTCGTTCAGGTCAAAGCCTTGGCGCTGAAACCCGACTACGCGCGGGTCGCCGGAGCGCGCGTCGAGCAACTCGACAGGACCGACGGCGTCGCGCAGCCGGGCAAAGCGGACATAGCTCTGGCAGAAGATGCAGTCGCCGTCATAGACGATAAGCGCCGTCTTCCCAAGTGACTTCATTGCAGCGTCGGATCCTGACTGTGCCCGTTCGGTGCTTCTGCGGAGCTATCGATCGCGCAATTGCCGTAGAACGCGCAGCCGGAAACGACGGGCAGGTTGCTGAAGGCATCGAAGGCAGCGACAAGCACCAGCCCGACAATGCCAAGCATCAACATTTTCTTGTAGGCGGACAAGTCGCGAAGCATCTTGGTCCTTTACTGCTTGATACGGACCTGGTCGATCCGACGTCAAAGCGCGATCGATTTCAACAGCCGGCTGGCCGCAAGAACGGCAGCCGCTGCCGGTCAAGGTTTCCTATCGCAAGCTCTTGAACTGCCATAGTCGGCACCAGCCTGATATTGTGCAGCGCAACAATGGGTGAAGATCGGCGGAAAATCAAGCGAAATGCTGAATTTCGCCGATTGTATATGACATTGCGTCGGCGGCAATCTCGATCGGCAATCCGTGAATCCGAGCCAATTCGCCCTTGCGACAAAGTATGATGCAGTGCACAATCGCCATCGAAACCGAAGGACCGGGCCGGCCAATAGGCCGTATCCAGGAAACGCTGACGTTGAACCTGCCACTACGTGAAACCTGGCTGGACACCGCCAAGGGCTTGGGAATCACCCTCGTCGTCATGGCTCACGTCCTCGACCACAGCACCTGGCGCTGGGCGCACCCGATTTACTTCGCGGCATCGCTGTTCTTCATGCCGTTCTTCTTCATCATATCCGGCTACCTTTTTGCCGTCACGGAGAGGAAGGCGCTTCTCCGCAAGCGCGTCCAGGGCCTGCTCATCCCCTATGTAATGTTTCTCGGCGCGATCATGGCGAGCGTGCTGGTTGTCGACTTTTTGCGCGGCGACACCCCGGCGCCCTGGCAGATCAGGGAACTCATCACCGACGCCCTGTTGGGCGGACGGCACCTGACGCGCGAACTCGGCGTGTTCTGGTTCGTCACCTGCCTCGTCGCCACGCAACTTGTCTACAACGAGGTCGCGATCAGGACCAGCGGGCCGACTGATCCCGGCATGCTGATCTTCGTCGGCGCATCCGTCGGCCTCGCTTATTTTATCCAGGCCTATTGGCAGGAGGTGCGGACGCCGCTGGCGCTGACGAACGTGCCGCTCGCCATCGGCGCGTTCTGGTTCGGACATTTCCTGCGCGAACGCGGCATGAGCGCGCTGTGGTCGGCGGTATTTGTCGTGGCGGTTGCCGGGGTCGCGCTCGCGGCGGCGCTGACGGGGTCCGACTTTACCTTCAGCATGAAGAACGCCATCTTCGGCCCGCCACTTCTCGGCCTGCTCGTTGCATTGGCGATCTCGACCTTTATCCTCGGCCTCATCCGCTTCATGGCGATGCCGAGCTTGCGCATCGCTCCGTTGGCGGAAATCGGCGCGGCCTCCCTGGTAATCATGTTCGTCCATCAGTTCGTTCATTTCACGCTGCGTGACTTCGGAATGTCTTCCGAGTTGGCGCTGATCGCCCTGTCGCTCGGACTTCCCTATCTTCTCTATCGCGGACTGAGATCGTCCCGGATACTGTCGCCCTGGTTCATCGGAAGCGGAGACCTGGCGCTCAGCATCCAACTGATGAGGCGGAGCCTCGCCTTCCGGGCAGGCTGAGCACGAACGCGTCCGGGTGACGGCAGCCGCAGGCGATTTCCTTCTGGATTGGAGATCCTTGTCGGACGGCAAGGTCGGGTTGCTGGAAGCCGCTTAGCGGACCGATGACCAATCAGTCCCTGCGGCCACCATTCGCAGTCGATTTCCTTCCGGATCGAAGACGTCCAGCGCCCGCTCCGCCTGCCTAGCGGGGATGTTGGCATGTCGTAGCCGCTGCGCGACCGCAGCCATATCCTCCTGGGAAGGAAGCACGACTGTGAAATGCTCGAGGCCCGCCGAGCCGGGCGGAGGTTCCTTCAGTTCGGCGCCGGCCCAGATGTTGAATGCGACCATGTGCCGGCGCTCGTCGGTCCCGCAGTCAAACAATCCGAACGATCTGGACTGGATGTGCGGCTTGAAACCAAGCACGCCCAGATAGAACGCCATCAGCGTTTCGGGCGAGCGTGCGCGCATATGGATGTGGCCGATGAAAGCATCCGCCGCCAGCGGGGCTTCGACACCATCCGCACTGTCGAGCTCGAGCAGCAACCGGTCGAGGTCCAGCGGCTCGAGGCCAGAATGCGTGGTGCCGTCCCTGGCAACAAGCGCGACGCTGCCGTCCGCCGTCACCGCGCTGGATGCGAAGCGGTCGGGCGTATCGAAACAGACCTCGATGCCGTTGCCGGAAAGATCGGAGACGTACAGGGATTCTGATACCAGGTGATCTTGGGCGCCGTGCCTGACGCCGGACGCCCGAAGCCGGGCGGCAACGCGGGCCAATTCCTTGCGCGTCGTCACGTGGACCGCAACATGAAAAAGACCGCGCGACTTTGGCGGCAGGGCGATCGTCGCTCCGGTATGCAGCACAATCAGAGATTTGCCGTCGACGCCGAGATCGGCCGTCCCGCCTTCATTGGCGAGGACGGCGAGACCGACCACGTCACGCCAGAGCGGCAAGGCAGCTGGAATATCGATGACGCGCAGATGAACCGGGCCGAGACGGGTGGCGTTGGCGACCAGATCTTCGCTTTTCATCGAACATCGTCCGGATTGCAGCCTGAGAAGATTAACCGTGAACGGTATAGCTGTCTTGCGCAAAGTTCGGGTTGACCGTCCTGGGTGGGCGGAGGGCCAGTCGAGGCATCCGAGTACGACCCGGGTTACACCTAGCCCTCTGTTCCTGCGAGAGCGGCGGGCGTATTCTCGCAGTCCGACGGGTCGAAATTATCAGGGGAGGAGATTGCGATGGCTGAGGCAACGCGCCACGACGCCTGGCAGGCCGGAGATAGTTATGACCTCTATATGGGGCGATGGAGCCGTCAGATCGCTCCACCGTTCTTGGATTGGCTCGATCCGGCGGAGGGTCTGGACTGGCTGGAGGTAGGCTGCGGAACCGGGGCGCTGTCGGCAGCCATCTTGGCCCGTTGCAATCCCAGGAGCCTGGTGTCCATAGACCCGTCGGAGGGTTTTCTCGCCAAGGCGCGGGCAAACGTGCCGGACAAGCGTGTCGAGCTTCTCACAGGCGATGCGCAGGCCTTGGCAGTCGAATCGGGCAGCAAGGACATGGTCGTCTCGGCACTTGTTCTCAACTTCGTCCCCGACAAGCAAAAGGCGCTCGCCGAGATGCGGCGAGTGGCCCGCCCTGGAGCGACGATTGGATTCTATGTGTGGGATTATCCTGGCGGCGGGGTGGAATTCATGCGGGCCTTCTGGACCGCTGCGACGGCGCTTGACCCCGGTGCCATCGACCTTACCGAAGACAAGCGTTTTCCATTTTGCACACAAGACGGACTGACCGATCTCGCGGAGAAGGCGGGCCTGGGCTCCATTGACTCCACGCGGATTGAAATGCCGGCCGTATTCAAGGACTTCGAAGACTACTGGCATCCCTTCACCCTGGGTGCGGGGCCAGCGCCCGGCTATTGCATGAGTCTCGACTCCGCAGTTCGCCAGAGATTGATGGAGAGGCTCCGCGATAGTCTGCCGCGCGGCGAGGGCGGGTCCATTCCCCTGAAAACGAGAGCCTGGGCAGTCAAGGCGAAGGTGCGCTGATGTCTGGCAGCCCATGTTGCGCCAGACCGGCAGGCCGCAAACTGCTGTCCGGCTAAGAGCTGTCCGGCGCAAAGTTCGGGTTGACCGGCCTTGTGCGCGAAGCGACAATTCGTCTGGACGGCCGAGATACAGGCTGCAGGAGGAACCACGATGGACGAGCCCGATCGGTGGCGTCATATGTCAAGCGCGCCAAGGGATGGCAGCCGAATCCTTGTCACGGTTCGGCCGTCGGAA
The DNA here is from genome assembly GCA_004020365.1 of Mesorhizobium sp. Classification (GTDB taxonomy): domain Bacteria; phylum Pseudomonadota; class Alphaproteobacteria; order Rhizobiales; family Rhizobiaceae; genus Mesorhizobium. The sequence goes on along the minus strand of SAQR01000017.1, from coordinate 78,298 downwards.
CAGGGGCCGGCGGAAGTCGACCTGGCTTACTGGTCTCGAGCCGACCAGTTCGGCAGCGAAGGCTGGCGCGCTTCCGACTCGTCGCCCGGACGCGTGGTTGAATACGCCGAGCCCGAGCTGAAATGCTGGATGCCGCTGCCGACAGCCAATCTGAGCAAAGGTTCATTGCCGAGTCCCTGGGACGAAGAAGATGTCCCGCTGCTGGATGGGTCGGGCATATGAGGTAAGCGCGACGGCGAGTTTTCACCGTAAAAGGCCATTGGGATCGAGCCGAAACCCGCTGTCGTGCTCACCAGCGCCAGAACGAATTGCTTATCTCTGCTTCGATCTGCGCCAGCCTCAAGCCAATATCGTCGGTCAACTTAAGTGCATTTTTCATAGCGATGTGCGGTTTGAATGGATGCAGTCGCCGGAAAAAATCACGCCCAAGTCGCGCGATCAGCGCGCATGCGCGGATCGCGGTGGTCCGGAAATCGAACGAGCGGATCGCTGATACCCGGTAGGCCCGCTGCTTCTCGAGATAATGCGTAAGGGCAATATCGTGGCGTAACGGGCCGCCGCGCGGCTGCTCATTTTGACCGGGATCATTATGCCAGATGGGCCACTCGGACGAACTCGGGCGTAGCATAGTGTCCTCCTGAAATAAGGGCTGCTCGTCCGGACAATCTCCACCACGGCCGTGAGAGGTGCGTGGAGCCAGCGTGAAGGATTCGTGAAAACGCCAGGCCGATGAAAATGAAGGTTGAATTAGGGGCAACTACAGGAAAGGATCGCAACCAAAGTTGTTGCCGTGGGCGGACCCGATGTCGCACCCTCATCTCTGTCTGCTAGGCGGTTTCGACTTCGCCGGAGGCGCAGCGGCCGCCCCGGTTTTCAGCCGCAAGGCGCGCGCCATGGTGGCTTATCTCGCCCTGCAATCCGGACACTCGCAGTCACGCGAGAAGCTCGCAGCGCTTTTGTGGGGCGGCAACGGCGACGCCCAGGCCCGGATGAGCCTTCGACAGGCCCTATCGGCCGTCAGGAAAGGGATGGACGCATCCGATGGCCGGACGTTACTGACCGAGGGCGACAGCATTACCCTCAATCTCGACGATCTTGATTTCGATGTCGTGCGGTTCGAGGCGCTGGCCGCCGGCTCCGAACCGGAGCAACTCGAACAGGCGCTTGTCGTCTATCGCGGCGATCTGCTCGACGGCTTCGGCCTGAAGGAGGAGCCGTTCGAGGATTGGCTGCGGGTCGAGCGCGAGCGCCTGAGGGCGATGGCCGTCGCGGCACTGGACAAGCTCGTCGCGCATTACTGCACCACGAACGATCCTGCCTCATGCGCGCGCGCGGCAACGCGCCTGCTCGCCATGGAGCCGCTGAGGGAGGATATCCACCGCGCCCTGATGCGAGCCTATGCGGTACAGGGCCGGCTCACTCTCGCGCTGAGGCAATATGAAAATTGCCGCAGTGCGCTGCAGCGGGAACTCAGCCTGCAGCCTGAGCCGGAAACCCGACATCTCTATGAAGACCTGCGGACGCGCCGCATGACGTCGCAAGCCGCCTCCCGGATAGCCGCCTTGGCGCCGCCTTCCCAGACGCCGCCACCGTCGCCAGCCCGAACTGGCGCGCGGCCGGCATTTCCGGCCGAGCCGATGCGCCCCGCGACCCATTATGTCAAATCGGCCGGGATCAACATCGCCTATCAGGTGACCGGCGACGGGCCGGTCGACCTGATCTATGTGCCTGGATGGGTCTCCAACCTTGACCTTGCCTGGTCGTCGCCGCGGCTTTCGCATTTGCTCCATCGCCTCGGCGCCTTCTCGCGCCTGATCCGCATGGACAAGCGCGGCACGGGACTGTCCGATCGAAATGTCGGTTTGCCAACGCTGGAAGAGCGAATGGAAGACATGCGGGCGGTGCTGGATGCGGTCGGCTCGAAGCACACGGTTCTGTTCGGGAGCTCGGAAGGCGGCCCCATGTGCATGCTGTTCGCGGCGACCTATCCCGAGAGGACGGCGGCTCTCGTCCTCAACGGAACCTATGCCAGCGGCCGATGGTCGAAGGATTATCCCTGGGCAAGGACAAGCGAGCAGGTGGAGGAAGATCTGGCCGCCGTCGAGAGACAATGGGGGGAGCCGGCAGATATGAGCAACGCCGCGCCCAGCCTGATGAATGATAGTTTCGAGAGGGAATGGTTCGCCGCGTATCTGAGGAATTCGGCCTCGCCTGCCGACGCGATCGCGCTGTGGCGCTGGGGCACCGAAATCGATGTTCGCGCCCTTCTCCCAGCCATTCACGTCCCGACACTGATCGTCCAGGCGGCAGGGGACCGCTGGGTGAAACCGGAAGAGGGCCGCTATCTGGCAACGCATATCGAGGGCGCCAGATACATCGAGCTTGCCGGCCGTGATCACGTAATCTGGGGCGAGAATTCCGATCGCCTGGTCGACGAGATCCAGACCTTCGTCACCGGCGCCTTGCCGGCAGCGCCGGGCGAGCGCGTGCTTGTCACGGCGCTGCACGTGGAAGTCGTCGGGTTGCCGTCGGCTCTCGTCAACACCAGCAACCAGACGTGGCGCGATCTGATGCAGCGATACGACGACGAGATACGCAAGGAATTGCATCACGCGGACGGTGAGGAAATCAAACGCACCGGAAACGGGTTTCTAGCGGTATTTCAGCGGCCAACGAGAGCGATCCAATGCGCATTGGCGATCCATCGTCGACTGGGCGAATCCGGCCTTCGGGTTCGCGCGGCAATCCATATTGGCGAATGCGAAAGGCGCGGCGACGACGTCACCGGTATCGCAATTCAACTGACATCGCGTCTGCTCGATCATGCCGGACCGGGTGAGATCATCGCGTCCCGGACCGTTCGTGATCTCATGGCCGGTTCGGGCCTGATGTTTGAGGAGCATTGCGAGATGGAACTTGCAGGTGTTCCCGGTGGCCTGCAGCTTTTTTCCGTCAGTAAACCGGCTGTCTGACATTGGCCGACAACAAATCGCAGCGTACAGGTTCGGCATCGGGCAGCCGGCCGTCGCCAAGCGGCCGCTGCCCTCACGTCATCCGCCTTCGCTGATCTGGCCGCGTCCCGTCGCTGGTTAGAACAGGAATGCAGCCGTGGCCGGGTTCGCGCCCGTACGGCCGTCTGATGAATCCATGCCTCGAATGAGGCTGAGGTCTGCCGCGTCCAGCTCGAAATCGAAGACGTCGAAATTGGCGGCAATCCGATCCTGATGGATCGACTTTGGAATGACGATCAGCCCTTCCTGAAGATGCCAGCGGATGATCACCTGCGCCACGGATTTGCGGTGTTTTCCGGCGATCTTTTCGAGGGTCGGGTCGCTCAACAGCCGGCCGCTGCCCAGCGGGCTCCAGCTTTCGATGCGGATGTTGTGCGTGCTGTGAAATTCTCTGGTATGGCGCTGTTGAAACCGGGGATGGAGTTCGATCTGGTTGACCGATGGTGTGACACCAGTCTCGCCGATGATCCGCTCCAGATGGTCCTGGTTGAAATTCGAAACGCCAATCGACTTGATCCGGCCGGATTGCCTGAGTTCGATCAGCGTCTTCCACGCCTCGACATATTTGCCCTGGCTGGGCACTGGCCAGTGGATCAGGAACAGGTCGATCTGCTCGATTCCGAGCTTGTTCATCGTCTCGTCGAAAGCCCGCAGGGCGGCGTCACGCTGATGCGCGCCGTTGCGCAGTTTCGAGGTGATGAACAACTCGCCTCTCGGCACGCCAGCCGTGCTGATCGCTTGCCCGACGCCTTCCTCGTTCTGGTAGCCTTCGGCGGTGTCGATCAATCTGTAGCCGGCCTCGATTCCCCAACTCACCACCTGGCTCGTAATGGCTGGATCGACCTGCCAAACGCCAAGGCCGATCTGGGGAATGGCTGAGCCATCATTCAATGTGATCTGCTCAGCTTTAGTCAGGGTAATTTGTTCAGGCATGCTCAGGTCCTCTGCATCGCTCCGCCCCGGCGCAGTGCTTATCTAGGCGCGGCGTCCGCCAATGCGAGTCGACAGTTGGAGGCAAGCACGACCCGGGCAGCCAGGATCGCAACGGCTCGCGAAAGGATGATGGCAAGCGAGAAGAGGGCGATGCATCTTTGCCCCTGTGGCGGGCCGCTCTCTAGCGGTCTGTCATTGCCTGGATGCCATTTTTCGGCGGACGTCCGGAGGCAACTCTACATGCATATTGGGGCACCAGCTTGCCGTTCATCGTTGGTACCCGGCGGGCCAACATGTTATGCTGTGGCGGCAACCAACTGCAGCCCCAGGTGACTGTCAGGGGATTGAGTTAGGCAACGATTTCGGTCGCCAAGTCCCGACCGGAAGATTGTGCTCGGCGCTGGAAATTTCGCACAAAAGCAACCGCCCGCAACGTTGTATCTGACTGCCACAGATGCCGCGAAGCTGGCCACGTGGGAGGATATCGTGATCAAGAAACTAGCTTTCGTTTTGTCATGCGCTGCCGCCCTTTGCGTAACGTCCGCCTTTGCGCAGGACAAAAATCTCGAGAAACTTGGCGGCTTCAAGACGACCGGCACACCAATGATGGAGCCGATCCCACAGACCGGAGAGAACGCCGAAGCCCTCAAAGCCATTGCAGCGAAGGTCAAAGTCCCGGATGGCTTCAAGGTCACTCTCTATGCCATCGTTCCCGACGCACGTCATATGGCCGTAGGACCACAGGGCGTGGTGACCTTTGTCGGTACCCGCAAAGAACTGGTCTACTCCATGACCGACCGCGACAAGGATCGCGTCGCCGATGATGTGAAGGTCTTTGCGCCTTCAATCAAAATGACAGTCCCGAACGGCGTCTGTTTCTCCAGAGATGGCCACCTCTACGTCGTCGAACAGAACCGCGTATTGTGGTTCCCGGCGGCCGAGTTTTTCTATGAAGGCCCGGATGTCGCGGCTTTCCCGATCGTGAAGCAGGGCGAACTGATACCCGCATCCAACGAGAGCTACAATCACACGGCCCGAACCTGTCGTGTCGGGCCCGATAACCGCATCTATATTACCATCGGCCAGCCGTTCAATGTGCCAGCCCCCGAAGTGCTCCCGGAATTCGAGAAACTCGGCATCGGCGGCATCATAAGCATGAAGCAGGACGGTACCGACCGCAAAATTTATGCGCGCGGAATGCGCAATCCCCTCGGCCTTGATTTCAACCCAAAGGACAAGACACTTTGGGTGAACGACAATCAGGTCGACGGCATGGGCGACACCATTCCCCCAGGTGAAATGAACCGTGTTACCGGACCGGACCAGAATTTTGGCTTCCCCTGGTATGGCGGCGGCAAAGTTCGTACGATTGAGTACAAGGACGCCACAGTGCCCGAAGGCGTGACCTTCCCGGAGGTCGAGCAAGAGGCTCACGCGGCCGATCTCGGGCTGTCGTTCTATACCGGCAAGCAGTTCCCCGAAAAATATCGGGGCGGCATCTTCTCGACCCAGCACGGCTCCTGGAACCGCGTCGACCCGGTGGGGGCTCGGGTGATGTTCACCTCGCTCAAGCCGGACGGCACGGCGGACAAAACTGAAGTGTTCGCTGACGGCTGGCTGAACGAGAATGGCGAGTATCTCGGCCGTCCTGTCGATGTTCAGATGCTCAAAGACGGTTCGCTTCTGGTGTCCGACGATTTAGCCGGGGCCGTCTGGCGGATTTCCTACGGCGATTGACGAATTAGCCAGGCGGCGGCCTTCTGCTGCTGCCTGGCTTGCTTCTCTATGGATACAGGAGTTCGGCGTGAGGCGTTTGATCGTAAGTCTGGCTGCGCTCTTTGCCTGTTCGTCTCTTGCGCAGGCTGGAGGTGATGCCGCTTCGGGCAAAAAAATCATGCTGAAGTGCCAGGTCTGCCATGGCAAGGACGGCATCGCCAAGCTGCCTGAGGCGCCGAACATAGCCGGGCAAAAGGAGGCCTATCTTGTCAAGGCGCTGATGGAATTCAAGGCAGGCGAGCGCAAGAACGAGCAGATGACTGTCGTGACCAAGGGCTTGAGCGATGAGGATATAGCTGATGTCGCGGCCTATTATTCATCGATCAAAGTCACCGTTCAGGTTCCGCCATGAGACCAGATCGCAGAACGTTCGCCGCCTGGCTGCGTCACCGAGCGATCACGGGTTCCATCCGCCGCTGCCGTACTGACGGGTAATGATCTCAAGAAGATGACCGTTCGGGTCCTCGAAATAGACGCCGCGGCCGCCGTCGTGGTGGTTGATCTCGCCCAACTGCGTCTGGCTGGGGTCAGCCCAGTACGGGAGGTTCCGTTCACGAATCCTGGCGAAGATCTCGTCGAACTCGGCTTCGCTGACCAGGAAGGCGTAATGCTGCGGCCTGATTTCGCCGTCGGTATCCATGTAGTCGAGGTTGGCACCGTTTTCGGTGGTGACCATCTGGAAAGGCCCCCAGCGCCTCGGGGCGGGAAGGCCAAGCATTTCCGCCAGGAACTTTGCCGACGCCTCGCTGTCGCGGGCCGGCAGTATTGTGTGGTTGAAATCGATAGCCATGCCATCACTCCTTTTGATCTCTCCTCGCACGTCGTTGTTCCGCTACTGAAGCGATGCTGACGAGATGGGGGTGAGGGCCACGATGCTCAAGCCGGCGTGGCAACCTGCCCGATGACCTGCACGGGGCCGGCTTCAGGAATACGGACGATGATCATTTCGCCGCTCTCCGGTACCTCGCCGGTCAAACCGGTGATGTTGACCTGATGCGTGACTAGCACCACAGGTCCGCCAAAACGCTGCCCGCGAAGCCAGGCCAAAAGGGCGCCGGTGCGCGCTTCTGCGGCCGAACTGTCGCCAAAGAATGAATTGAGCAGCTCAAGAGCCACGACCTCGCCGATCCCGAGCAGGCGAGCGGTATCGAGGCAGCGACACCACTGGCTCGAATAGACGGCCGCCGACGAGATGCCATTGGCACGGAACAGGTCGCCGATCGCGCGGGCCTGCGCACGACCTTGTTCCGACAGATTCCGCTGGGTGCTGCAATCGCCGAGCCTGAAGCCAGGCGGATCACCTGAGCCTGGGGCCGCAGCATGGCGCAGCACAGCAATGGCTTCTCCGGATCGCAGGGCTGCCCAGAGCGGTTCCGAGGCATGTGCCCTGCCGAAGGCAGCCGCTCCGAGCGACAGGACCATAAATTGCCGACGTCCAATTCGCATCTTGCTTCTCACCTTTATCCGATCAGCAGTCTGACGCGGACCAGCATTTCATTGCGTAAGTACCGCTGTAAATGTGGGTGCCCACGATTTCAGGACCGATCAGGAGCTGGAAAGATTCCAGCCGCGAGGCCCCGCGTCAGCCTCCGCGATTCCCTCCACATTAGGAAGGCGGCGGCAAGACTGTAGACGCCCATCAAGGCCAACTGCAGCGAATAGTCGACGCCGGCGTCGATCAGGTATCCGGTGATGCCGGGACCGATCGCCGACGCGAGAACCATCACTGCCACCACAACCGAGCGGATCGCGCCGAGATGCGCTGTGCCATAGATCTCCGGCCACATGGCGCCCTCCAGGGTCGAGGAGAAGCCGTAGCTGATGCCAAGCAGCGCCATGAAGACGAAGATGGCGAAAGGCGCCGTCAGATAGGCAGCCGCGAAGCATGCCAGCGCCAGGGGCAGAAGGAATAGAGGCAGCAGCTGGACCGCCGAGAAGCGGTCGACCAGCCATCCGGCCAGAAGCGCAAAACCCATCGTCGTGGCGGACAGGACGGCGAAGCCGCTCGCGAAGAGTTGCAGCGGCCAGCTTCGAAGCTCGGTTAGATAGACCTGGTGAAAGAAGATGGTGGTGCCGACGAAGGCGGGAGCCAGGACCCCCAGGCAGATGGCGTAGAACGTCGGATCGCGCAGGACTTCCGCCCGCGTCCAGTGCTTCACTGCGCGTTGCGCCCTCGGCTGGGCCTCGCTCTGCGGATTGCGTTCCTTCCAGACCAGCGCAGAAACCAGAGGCAACGCCACCAGGATGAAGGCTGCGCAGACGAACCAGCTTCCCCTCCAGCCGACGAGGCCGGCCACGAGGACGAACAGGAAGGGCAGCAGAGCGCCGCCGACATGAAAGCCAAGCGTGACGACCGAGACGGCGCGGCCCCGGTTCGCGGCGAACCAGCGGCCAGTCGCGGTCAAGGCCGTCTGGGTCATCATCCCCTGTCCGAAAAGGCGCAGCAGGTAGAGCGCAAGGAGCAGCGTTGGCAGCGAACCGGCGAACCCCATCGCGATGCTGGCGCAGGCGAGCATGAGCATCGTCGCGATCGCCATGGTCATTGTCGAATACCGGTCCAGCGACCGACCCAAGAACGGCAGAGTCGCCGCGCTGAGGAGCGTTGCCAGCATGTAAAGCCCGCCGAACTCGCCATGACTCAACCCGAACGTCTCGCGGATGCCCCCGTTCGACAAGGCGATGAAGAAGGTCTGCCCGAAGGACGAGACGAGGGTCAGCAAAAAGGCGCCCGAGAGCCAGCGGACATTGTTGACGACGAACGTACTGAAGGACTGCATGATCTGTCTCGATAGGGTGCGCGCTTCCTGTTCGTCTTATCGGCCGCCGCTGCCGGAGGATATCGGCCAGTTCCGCTTTGATCAGGGGCCTGCTTCAGCCCAGCGGTCCAACTTCCATGCCAATACCAACGAGCCAGTCCGACTTCGGTGTCCTCGCCACTCTGCTTGCGAGTGAAGTCAGTCGGGCGCCGTCGCGCTCTTAGGTCAGGCACTCAAAGGCATCATGCCTCTCGCTCAAGCTCAGGTTCGCTATCTTCTCCTTCTTCCCCTCGCGGATGGTATTTGCGGACACCGTCGAATGAGAAAGGCTTTTCGATGGAAGCCGGTCATTCGGTGGATGTCGGCCGAACCGGAACAATGGTATCCTGCAGGGAGCATTCGGGGAGGCGACCGCATTGACCGAGAGCTTGGAAGCCGAAGAGGCGAGAGGTTGGTCGAATCTGCTGCTCGCGGCAGAAAGCGGCGATGCGGAGGCCGTTCGAGCGGAATTGGCGGCCGGCGCCAATGTCAACGAGGCGGACGGAGGCGGCTGGTCAGCCCTTCATCTCGCAGCCCTCAATGCCCGCACTGCGGCGGTCGAGGCGTTGATCAAACACCCAGCAATCGATGTGAATTCCAGAAACAAATGGAAGAGCACGCCTTTGAGCCTTGCTTCGGCCAAGGGCCACTACGCCTCTATTTTAGCCCTCGTGAAACATCCGGAAATAGAGATCGATGCAAGAGCCGACTACTACGGCAGAACGGCCCTTATTGAAGCAGCAAAGAACGGGCATCTGGATGTCGTCAAGTTGCTTGTCGAGAATGGCGCCGACGTGAATCTTACTGACAAGACTGGAAGAAACAACGCGCTTATCGAGGCTATCAAGGGACGGCACTACGAGGTCGCGGGATACCTGCTTGATTCACGAAAAATGAACTTTCTCAACAAGGATATGAGACTGAACGCCCTGATCTGGGCTGGAAGCTGCCATAATCCTCAACTCATCGAAAAGCTGGAAGTCTCGATTCATACTTTTTTCGAAGGCAAGTGAAGGTACCGCTTCCGCCGCAGTGACCATGTCGGTGGTCTTGCAGTGGCTGAATGTCCTCGATTGCCGCAGGCCGCCTGTGGAGCTCCCTTCCAAGATAATTCAACCAATCGGTTGACAATTCGAAAGCGTGTCTCTATATTCAACTACATGGTTGAATTAGAAATGCCCCAGATCGACGCGGTTTTTCACGCCCTTGGCGACGCCACCCGCCGGCACATGCTTCGCGACCTCGCCGACGGCGAGCGAACGGTGAGCCAGTTGGCGGAACCGTTCGCCATGTCATTGGCGGCCGCCTCCAAGCACATCAAGACGCTGGAGAATGCAGGGCTTATTCGTCGCGAGGTGAGGGGCCGCACGCATCTGTGCCGCCTCGAACCCGGACCGCTGGCCAGCGCCCACCAATGGCTCGGCTTCTACGAGCGCTTCTGGACCAACCGTCTCGACGTCCTCGAGCGTTTGCTTCGCGAGCAGGACCCAGGCAAAGCCCCAGGTGATTCCTGGGCCCGGGATGATCCCAGGAAATCGCCCAATTCCAAAGAAGGAGACGACCAATGAACCAGATGAAAACCATCGAAGCCTATGGCGAGCTGACCGAGCCCGCCACGTTCACCATCCAGCGGCTTTTGCCCGGTCCGATCGAGCGGGTCTGGGCCTATCTCACCGAGAGTGACCTGCGCCGGCAGTGGATGGCTGCGGGCCAGATGGAAATGAAGGCCGGCACCTCGTTCGAGCTGGTCTGGCGTAACGACGAACTGACCGATCCGCCCGGCCAGCGCCCCGCGGGCTTTCCCGAAGAGCATCGGATGGAGGGGCGGATCACCGAGCTCGATCAACCTTACAAGCTCGCCATCACCTGGGGAAACACCGGCGGGGTTTCTTTCCTGCTGGAGCCGAAGGGAAATGATGTGCTGCTCACCGTCATCCATCGCCGGCTGCCGGAACGCGCAATCCAGCTCAACGTCACCGCCGGCTGGCACATGCACCTCGACATGCTGGCCGCCCGCCTCGCCGGCAAGACGCCGACCTCGTTCTGGGACGGCTGGAGCCGCCTGCGGGCAGAATACGACCGCCGCCTGCCGGCCTGACACGATCGCGTCGGCTAAGTCACCGCCAGCCTTCCACCGGCATCCGCCCGTGGAGGCCCGCACACCAAGAACGATGAAACGATGAAACGGGCTTGCCTCGGGCAAGCCTGATGGAGGACGTCATGCGCAGATTGATCGCCGGAATGAAGATTTCCCTCGACGGCAAGATGGAGGGGCCCGAGGGTTTTGCCGACTGGGTCGACGCGTGGTCGGAGGACTATGGGCTGACGCCGCAAATCGATGCCTGCCTGCTCGGCAGCGTCATGTACGCCGGCTACGAGCGCTACTGGAGCGCGATCCAGAGCGAGCCGGACCAGCCGCTGCCGATGACCGGCAAACTGCCGACGCCGGCGGAGCTCGAATGGGCCCGCTTTGCCGAACAGACGCCGCATTATGTGCTGTCGAACACGATGATTGCGGCGCTTTGGCCAAAGACGCGCCTCGTGCGGAGCCTCGAAGACATCGCTGCCCTCAAGCAGCAGCCGGGCAAGGACATCTATCTCATGGGCGGTGCGCGAATGACCGCGAGCCTTATCGATGCCGGGCTGGTGGATGAACTGCGGCTGATCGTCTATCCGCTGCTCGTCGGCGAAGGGAAGGCGCTGTTTGGTGCGGCGAAAATTCGTCGTGGGCTCGAACTGCGGAAGGTTGAGCGGCTTTCGGACGGACGCCTCGGGCTGGTTTACGGAATCGCCTAGCGTTACCGTCAGGCAACGATACCCCGGCAGGCCCAAGCGACATTCGCAAAGGACCTCGGACCGTCGGGCCGGCCAGCCTCATAGGCGTCGCGCATGGCGTCGTCAGTGCGCACCCGTTCTTCTGGATCGAGCGTGGCCACATATTTGCCAAGCGGCCCTTCGCCGGCGGCAATCGGCGCCCAGTAATCGTCGAAGTTTTGATAGTCCATGCGGATCATCAGCTGCGTTTCCGTGACGTCCCGGAGACCCTGCTCGACAAAAGTCCGTTTCATTTCGCCCGGCTGCATCATCGGCTGGGTGCAGTAGCGGGCGCGCAGCTGGCGCCCGCCGTCGCTGAGTACCGCCACCGTGTCCACCATCATGCGCATCCCCGGCATGCCGCCGAGATGGTCCCATACGGTGGCCGCGACGACGCCGCCCGGCCGCACGACGCGGCGCATCTCGGCGACTGCCTTGCCGGCTTCGGGGACGAAATGGAGCACGAGCAGCGCCAGCGCGCGGTCGAACCCGCCGTCATCAAAGGGCAGGGCGCAGGCATCCGCCTGCCGGATTTTTATCCGCGGATCGGTGTTACGCCGGATTGCCTCCTCGACGAAAACGGCCGACTAGTCGATCGCGGCGACCTCGTGGAGATCGGCGGCCTTGACGAGCGCGAAGGTCAGGCTGCCGGTACCGCAACCGACGTCGAGGATCTTTTCGCCGTCGGCAAGACCCGCGAAGTCGATGAACAAGGGCGCGAGTCTTTGGCTCCAGCGGCCCATGGCACCGGATCTCCGACACGGAAGGCGAACGACATCACTTTCGTCGCATCAGCATCGCGGTGGCACCAGATCCACCCCGATGGCCTGCTCCTTCTGCGGCTGCGAGGGCGATACCGGCAGCGCGGAGAAAAGAAGAGTGGCAGCAAGCAAATGCAGGCAGCGGAGGCAGGCAAAGCCCACCTGAATACAAGGCGCCGATCCCGTATGTCGTCCTTCATCGTAACCGGTGTGTGGAATGAAATACCGGCGGCATCAAGCATCCATGCGGCTAAACCTCGAAATAGCGCGCTGCGAAATCGAACCGTCGGTGGCTGCAGAACGGCGCTCATTCAAATGCGTGGCGTCGGCCTCATGCGCGCATGGGATTGGGCCACTCAGCAGCTCGTCGTTTCACCGGCCAGCAGGCACGCCCTGCCCGCACAGTTGTCGCCCGGCTGAAATTTTCCTGAAGGGCACTTCGCAGGTCAAAGCGAAACCGATAGCCCACCGTCAATGGCCAGGACATGTCCGTTGACGTAGGCGGCAGCGTCGGAGGCGAGAAACACCACGGCTCCGCCGAGCTCCTCAGGCTGGGCCCAGCGGCCCGCCGGGGTTCGTGCCTCGACCCATTTGGTGAAGGCCTCGTCGTTCATAAGTGCGGTATTGAGCTCAGTGGCGAAATAGCCGGGGGCGATCGCGTTGACGGTGATGCCGTGACGGCCCAGTTCAGCGGCGGTCGAGCGTGTCAGCCCGTGCAGGCCCGCCTTTGCCGCCACATAGGCGTGAATGGTGGGACGGCCAAGAATCGCCGCAACCGATCCGGTGTTTATTATGCGCCCGAACTTGTTTGGCAGCATCAGGCGCACCGCGTCGCGCATCATGCGGAAGCAGGCCGAGAGGTTGACGGCAATCACATGCTCGAAATCCTCGTCCTGCCATTCGACCAACGGACTTCGATGCTGGATGCCGGCGTTGTTGACCAGAATATCGAGATGGCCGTGGCGTTCGACGATCCCTTCGAGCGACGCCCTCGAGATCGCCGCGTCGGTGACATCGAACGGCGAGGCTTCGGCACCGATCCTTTCGGCCGCCGCAGACAGCGCGGCCGGATCGCGGGCATTGACGATCACCGTCGCGCCGTTTTCCGCAAGTGCCTTGGCCATGGCGAAGCCGAGACCACGCGAAGCACCGGTGACCAACGCGACACGGCCGTTGAGCGAGAACAATTCCGACATTGATATCCCCTAAGAAAAGGGCGGGCTATGGAAAAAGGCGGGAGTTTCCTCCCGCCCAATAAGGCTATTTGGAGCGCTATTTGGCGATGCAGGTATCCGCTGTCTCCGGCGTGCAAATGTCAAGGCCGGTGTAGGTCGGATCGGTCGGTGGAGCCTTGCCATCCTTCATGTCCTTCAGGGCCATCATCGTCTTGTAACCCATTTCGAACGGCCGCTGGCCGACCTGGCCAAGCGAGAACCCTTCCTTCATCTGGTCGATCTGCACGGGAAGCGTGTCGGCGACGACCAGGGCCAGGGCCTTCGAGGCGATCTTGTCCTTGTACGGTCCGACCGCGGCGCGGTTGGCATCGGGGATGAACTGCGGGAAGCCGCCGGTTGGGATGAACGCGTCGAGGTTCGGGTTTTTCGCCATGATGTCCTCGAACTGCTGCACCGAGCGCGGGAAGTCGTCGTCGGTGTAGAGTGGGCAGCCCTCGATTTCGGTCCAGCCGTTCTGTCCGGTCAGGCGGTCGCCGGGTGAGGCAGCCGATTTGGTCCCCGAAAGCGTGTCGCGAATGCCCTGCATGCGCTCATTGTGGTTGGCCGCCGCCGCGCCGCCCGACTGGATACAGATCGTGCCGCCTTTGGGCTTGATCTGCATGGCAAGCTTGGCGAGGTTCACGCCGATCTCATAATTGTGCGTGCCGATATAGGCGACGCGCAGGTCCTTGTTCTCGGGCAGCAGATCGGAGTCCCAGGTGAGGACCGGAATGCCGGCGTCCTTGGCCGCCTGCAGCGCAACCGCCATCGCCGCAGCGTTCGATGGCGACACGGCGATGCCGTCCACCCTCTTGGCCACGAGATCCTGCACGATCTGTACCTGCTCGTCGCCGCCGCCATGCTCGCCGGGGCCAATATACATGCACTCCAGGGCACCATTCGATTCGGCTTCGGCCTTCTTGCAGCCGTCGCGTGCCTGGTCGAAGAATGGATTGTTCATGTTCTTCGGCACCAGGGCGAAGGTATATTTCGCCTCGGCACCGGAAACGGCGAGCACCATGGCGCCAAGCGCGACAGCCGCCGTCAGCAGATGTTTCTTCATGTGAAGTTCTCCTCCTTGCTGTGATGTCCCGCAGGCCTCCCGCCGGCGGGTTTCTAGCGGCTTTTTTTGGGCATTAGGACTGCCAGCGACGCGGCGAGGATCGACTTGCCACCGGTTTGCATGCCCAAAAGAACCGCGAGAACGATGAAGGCGCCGACGAAGGCACCCTGCCAGTTTGAATCGATGCCGGCCATCAGCAGCGCATTCCTGATCACTTCGAGGAACGCCGAACCGATGACCGCACCGAAGGCCGTGCCGGCGCCGCCCATCAGGCTGGCGCCGCCAATGACTGTCGCCGCAATGACGCGCAGTTCATAGCCCTGGCCCATGGCATTGATGGCCGAGCCGTTGTAGCCGAGCAGCAGGAGCGAGGCGATCGATGCGGTGAAGGCCGAGAAAAGGTAGGCCTGGAATTTGATCCAGTCGACCGGAACGCCGGTGAGCCGCGCCGCCTCCTCATTGCCGCCGATAGCGAACAGATGCCGGGCCCAGGCAGTGAAATTGAACACGAAGCCGACAATCAGCGCCAGGATTACCATGGTCCAGAACTGCGACGACAGTTCCGGTATCCAGTGCGGCGCCCAGTCCTCGGGTCCATGCCGCGGCCATTTCGCCTGGCCGATCGCCTTGACGATCGGAGCATCGGGCCCGAACTGGTAGAGCATCTGGTTGGCCGAGAATACCACCGCCAGCGAGCGGGCGACGGACAGCATGCCGAGGGTGACGACAAAGGACGGCATTCCGACATAGGCGACAAAAAATCCGTTGACCGCGCCGCAGGCCAGGCCGGAAAAAAGGCCCATGGCGAAGGCGACATACCAGGGATAATGCCAGGTGAGGAACAGACCGGCGACGATGACCACGAGGCCCATGATCGAGCCGACCGACAGATCGATGCCGCCGGTGATGATGACGACCGTCATGCCGAGCGCCATGATGCCGAAAGGCGCAAGATTGCGCGTCACATTGGCGACGTTTTCGGAGGTGCCGAAGCTCGGCTCCATCGCCGTCATCAAGATGACCAGCGCGATCAGCGCGATCGTCACCCAGAAGGGCTGACTTGAGACCACCCGTTGGAAAGCTGTCTGTTCCTTGGTCGGAACGAAGTCCGACATGGCCGGCTGGCCGGCTTTCTCGGCTGACTGCTGAACCATAACCGGCTCCTGAACACTATTCGCCACGGATGGCCCCCGTTATCAGTCCTGTGATTTCCTCGGGTGATGTGTTGCCGGTGTGCTTGTCGGCAACCTTGGAACCTCGCCTGAGCACGATGATGCGGTCTGCGACGGCAAAAACGTCAGGCATGCGGTGGCTGATCAGCATGACGCCGACGCCTTGCGCTTTCAGGCGCCGGATCAATTCGAGCACTTCCGCCACCTGGCGCACCGAGATGGCGGCGGTCGGCTCGTCCATCAACACCAGCTTGGCGTTTGAAAGCCGGGTTCGCGCAATGGCTACCGCCTGGCGCTGCCCACCGGACATCTTCTTGACCAGATCGCGCGGCCTGGTTTCCGATTTGAGTTCCCTGAACAGCGCTGCCGAGCGGTCGATCATCGCCTGCTTGTCAAGCACCCTGATCGGCCAGAAGCCTTTCTTGATCTCGCGGCCCAGGAAGACGTTCTGCGCCGCCGTCAGATTGTCGGCGAGCGCCAGGTCTTGATAAACGACTTCGATCCCCTTGGCGCGGGCCTGGACAGGTTTATGGAAATGGCAAACCTCGCCGTCCACGACGATTTCGCCGTCGCTCGGCGGGAAATTGCCAGCCACGGTCTTGACCACGGTGGACTTGCCGGCGCCGTTGTCGCCCATCAGACCCACGACTTCGCCTCGCTCCACCTGGAAGCTGACGTTGCTCAGGGCCTGGATGGCCCCGAAATTCTTCGAAACGTGGCGAACCTCAAGCACCGGCATCGCGGTCCTCCCCGGACAACATTTGCCAATCTTGTCCCGGACTTATGCAAGATAGCTAATCAGCGAAATGTATTCGACACAATCCTTATTCGAAGGGAGACCGGCATCCGTTGTTGGAGGGGGGCGGGTGGACGGAGCAGATCGTCACTGCGTCGGCTTCGATGGAACGAGCTTCGGTTCTATTCAAGGTCAACGGCAGAGACGTCTCGGCGGTCTTGACCGACCGGCTCTTGAGGAGGTGAAGGATCTGGAATCGGGTTCAGGCCGATGAAAGAACATGTCCCAGGCTGCCACGTTTAGCGCGTCGGCTCCGGCGGGGTAGGGCCCGGATTTCGGCGCCGAAGCGATGATGGCCCCAGGACGAATGGATCTTGCGCAGTTGTAGGATGACCGTATGATCGGACCGATGCAGCGCGAGCGGCAGGTTCATAGGGCGATCAAGGCAGCTTTCGATCCGGCAGGCCTGTTCAATCCCGGATGTCTCATGCCTGGTCCGGGCGATTTGTAGGGGAAGCCGCATGAAGCAGCGTTCGTCCATCATCGGCAGCGTGGAGGCGCTTCCGCATCGCGTCGCTTCGCATCTGAGCCGCGAGATCGAGGGCGGCGACATCATCCCGGGAGCCCGGCTTCCCACCGAAAGCCAGCTCGCCGACAAGTTCGGCGTCAGCCGCAATGTTGTCAGGGAAGCGATCGCGCAACTTCGCGCCGATGGCATGATCGAGGCGCGTCAGGGCGTAGGCGCATTCGTTATGGCGCCGGAACAACGGACAGCCATCCGGATCGACCGTGAAGCACTGAAAGACCAGCGCAACATGGAGCAGCTCTTCGAGCTGCGCACCATCCTAGAGACCGAAGCCGCCACGCTGGCCGCGGCGCGCTGTACATCAGATGGTCTTGGCGCGATCAAGGCTGCGCTGGACCGCATGGGCGGCGAGGAGCGCTGGGAGGATGGCAGCATCGAGGCCGATCTGCTTTTCCATCGGGCGATCGCCCGCGCCACCGGCAACAGCTACATCCACACCTTCATTTCCTTCGTCTGCGAGCAGATCCGCCAGTCGATCCACTATGCCCGCCTCACCAACCCGCTCCACGACCTGGTCGAGGTCAACGTCGCCGAGCACGTGCGGATCTACGACGCGCTCGCCGCGCATGATCCGCAGGCTGCCGGCGAGGCGATGAGCCGGCACATCGAAGGCGCCGCATCGCGCGTAGGCGTCGAACTCACCGCGAAGATCAATCGAGGCAAATGACTATGTCGCTCGGGCAGACCAAGGCAATCACCGATATCTGCCTTCTTGTCGAGGATATCGACCGTACCATCGACTTCTACACGCAGAAGCTCGGCTACCGGATCAGACGCCGCGCCGAGGGCTTTGTCGATTTTCATTCCGAGCGCGTGACGCTCGCCGCATGGGAACTGGATCACATCAATCGCCACTGCGGCGTCTCGAATGTCCGCTCTCCGAAGCAGGCGCACAAGGCGTGCGTTGCAATGGAACTCGAAAGCGCCGGCGAGGTCGACCGGCTCTATGCCGAGCTGTCGGACAAGGGCGTGCCGTTCGTCGGGCCGCCCGGCGACTATGTCTGGAACGCGCGCTGCGCCTACTTCCACGACCCGGATGGGACGCTGTGGGAGCTCTACGCCTGGACCGGCGCCGGGCCGGGCGACTATCACAACACGCAAGAATGATTGGATCGCGACGGCCTCGCAAGAAGGCCGCGCCGCATGCAAACCGTCCAACAAAGGAGCAAGAAGATGAGTGGGAACACATCGCAGTGGAATCGCAGATCGATCCTGAAGGCCGGCGCCGCCGGCCTGGCGGCTTTCGGGCCGGGACTTCAGCTGTTTGGCGCCAGCGCCTCGGCTGCCGCCAAGCTCGTCGTCCAGTATGACTGGCTTATGTCGAACGGCCAGATCGGCGACGTGGCAGCCGTCGCCAATGGCTACTTCAAAGAGGCCGGGCTCGAAGTCGAGTTCAGCCCCGGCGGACCGAACGCCGCCACCGTGCCGCCAGTGGTGTCCGGTGCCGCCCAGCTCGGCCAATTCTCCGAATCGCCTCAACTCTATGCCGCGCGGGCGAGCGGCGTCCCGGTGAAGATCATCGCCTGCGGCTATCGCACCGGGCCCTATGCGCTGACCTCGAAACCGGAGAAGCCGATCCGGTCGGTGGCGGACCTGAAGGGAATGCGGATCGGCACGCAGCCGACCGCGCGCTTCGCCATCGACGCGATGCTCGCGAAGAACAAGATCGACCCTTCCGAGGTCACCATCGTCAATGTTGGGTTCGACAAGGCGCCGCTGGTTCGTGGCGACGTCGATGCGATCGGCGGCTGGATCACCAACACGCAGGCGCTTAGCGTCGTCGGCGACGATCGCATCGATCTGCTTCTGTCGGAGCTGGGCCTGGCGTCCTAATGCCAACGTCTACTTTGCGACCGACAGCGCCATCGAATCCGATTCCGAGACCCTGGTAAAATTCATCGGCGTGGTCGCCAGGGGGTGGGGCTGGGTCCACGCCAATCCCGAGCAGGCGGTCGACAAGCTCGTCGCGGCCTATCCCGAGATCGACGCAGGCTGGGAAAAGAAGACGATCCCGCTGGTGCTGAAACTGTCGTTCGATGATAACACGAAAAAGGATGGATGGGGCACGTTCGATCCTGCCTCGATCGAGAGCCAGATCGCGCTGCTTGACCAGATTGGCCAATACCCGAACGGTAGGCCGAAGGCCGAGGACATCTATACGACTGAGATTCTCGAACTCAGTGCGGCTGAACGGCCGAAGCTCGGCGCACCCGCCGCTTGATGCCCGCGCCGGCCATCGAAACCTCCGGGCTCGACGTCGGCTATCCCGGCCGGCGCTCGGCCGTGACGGTGATCTCCGGTCTCGAACTGACAGTCGAGGCCGGAACGTTCCTGTCGATCCTCGGGCCTTCGGGCTGCGGAAAGTCGACGTTTCTGCGCGTTGTCGCCGATCTGTTGGCGCCGCTCGCGGGCACGATACGCGTGATGGGCGAAACGCCGTCGGCGGTGCGCTCCGGCCGCGGCGTGGGTTTTGTCTTCCAGGACTCGACCCTTTTGCCGTGGCGCACGGCGCGCGCGAATGTGCGGCTGCCGATCCAGGTCGGCCGCCGCAGCCTGTCGCGCATGATAGACGACCGGGCCGACGAGCTGCTCGAACTCGTCGGCCTGTCGGCGTTCGGTGAGCGGCTGCCGCATCAGCTTTCCGGCGGACAACGCCAAAGGCTGGCGATCGCCCGGGCGCTGCTTGGCGAGCCACGCCTGCTTCTGATGGACGAGCCGTTTGGCGCACTTGACGAGATCACCCGCGATCGCCTCAACGACGAACTGCTGAACCTATGGCGGCGGACCGGGACGACCGTGCTGTTCGTCACGCATTCCATTGCCGAAGCCGTCTATCTCGGACAGCGCGTGATCGTGCTTGCAGCGCACCCCGGACGGATCGTCGCCGACCACGATCTTCGTCCGCTGAAGGGGCCGGACAACAGCTGCTCGCGCGAGGATCCGGCGATTGTCGCGGCAATGGCCAGGATGCGCTCCGCCCTTGGAGCGGCCTCGTGAACCGGGGATCGCTTTCGCTGTTCGCACAGACCGTGCTGCCGATCCTCGGCGCAGGGTCGCTGATACTCGCATGGCAGGTCCTGCTGCCGCTCGCCGGCGTGCCGGCATACATCGTTCCGACGCCGACCGCGATAGCGGGCGTGTTTGCCAGGAACGGATCGCTTCTCCTGTCGAACCTCTGGCCGACGGCAATCGAGGCGTTTTCCGGCTTCGTCCTCGGCAATCTCGCCGCAGTGCTGCTGGCGATTGTCTTCGTGCACAGCCGCACGCTGCAGGCTGCCTATTTTCCGGTCGTGCTGTTCTTCAATACGATCCCGGTGCTGGCGCTGGCCCCGGTCGTCATCCTCATCTTCGGCCTCGGCATGCTGCCCAAGATCGTGATCGCGGCAGTGATCTGTTTCTTCCCAACGCTGATTAACATGATCCGGGGGCTGGAATCGGCGAGCCCCAGCGAGCACGAGCTGTTCCGCGTGCTGTCGGCAACGCGTTGGGAAATATTCTGGCGCCTGCGCCTGCCGCGTGCGCTGCCAATGCTTTTCGCTTCGCTGCGGATCGCCTCGGCGACTGCGGTGATCGGCGCGATCGTCGGCGAATGGATCGGCTCTGACAAAGGTCTCGGTGCGCTGATCATCCAGGCGACCTTCAACTACCAGTCCGACCGGCTCTACGCCGCCATCGTGCTCTCATCGCTGCTGTCGATCGGGCTCTTCATGACGGTCGTCGCCGCTGAGCGGTGGTCTGTTCGATACCGTTGACCGGCTGGCTGCGGGCAGGCCGACTTCAGGCCGAAATCGACGTCGATATCGGATGCCCCACTGGCGGAGCCCTTCCGCTCAACATAGTGTTGATAAGCGCCGCTTTGTGGGAGGGGCCGCAGTGCTTCTGCGAAGTTGGATAACTTTCTCGGTGGTCATCGCCCTGCTGCAGGCGGTTGTGGGATTGCTTTCGGTTCTCCAGCACAATGCCGTGCTTTCCGATCTCTTGCGGCAGCGAATTTCTGTCATCGCCCAGACGACTGCAACTTCCTTCAAGCCGATCATTGACCTTGGTTTGCCAATTTCGATGATCCGCAACGGCGACGCGATCGTCGCACGGGCGCTGGAAACCGACGATGAAGTCAAAGCAGTACACGCGCTAAACCCGACAGGGATCATCGTTTATTCAACCGATGCATCACGGCCAAAGGAGGTTCCGCGCGAGGTGCTGCAAGCGATGCAGTTATCGAAGGAGGTCAAATGGAGCACCGAGACCGGCGAGCAAATCTATAGCGGGTTCAACGTCGTGGGCCGTGACGGCGCCACCAGCGGCGCCGTGCTTGTCGCCTACCCGAAAGACCGGCTCGAAGCGGCTTCACAGGCCATTATGCGCAAGGTCGTCCGGAACGCCCTTGTGATCTGGGCTGCGTTCTCGGCGCTATCTTACGTTTTGTTAAGCCTGCTTCTTGGAGCCCCTCAGCGCCGGCTTGCCCGCTTGGAGGGCGTTGCCCGCGGCGAACCTGATGCACAGATCGGCGTCAACGGGAACATGAAGACGAGTGGTTCCGGCGCGTTCTGGCGCGACCTCTTCGGCCCCCAAATCCGGCAACTTGACGCAAATCTGGCAGATGCCAGACGGCAATATGATGCGGCCACGCGGGAACTCGGCGCCTTCGAGTTACCGGCTGCAAAGGACTGGCAAGCCGAGAGCGACGACGCCGTCGTTGCGACTACTCCGACTCTCGAGACCGAGGTTGCGTCCAACCCCTCGCGCTCACTCGCCCGGCAGATTGCATCGCGCCTGGCTCCGCTGGCGGCGGTGCTGATGGTGAGTTCCGCCCTGGTTTTGGGTATGATCACCCTTGGCAACGTCAATCGCTCTATCGAACCCGAGCTGTCGGCCCGCACAAACCTGATTGCCACGGTCGTCGGCGAAGACGTCCAGCGCGCCTTGGCGACGGGTGTGCCGTTGGACAGTCTGGTCAGCGCGGAGAGTTTTTTCGCCGATATGCTCAAGCAATTGCCCGAGATCGCATACGTTGCAGTGGCGACAGGGCGGGTAGTGCTGGAAGTCGGCGAGCGGATAGATCCTTATCTCGCACCGCCGCGCGAGCGCAAAGGCGTACGCAGCCACCCGATCATGCACAATGGCGAGGAGATCGCCTATGTGGTGATCGATGTCGACCCAGCCTTCATCTCCAAGAAGTTCCTCGACGTCTTTCTCGATATGGGCGTCGTCGTCGTGGTCGCCGTATTGATCGCCTTCGAGATCATGGTGCTGATGAGCAGTCGCTCGCTGACTGCCGCTCTCGACCGGCTGCAGCGGCTGGCGGCGATGCAGGCGGCCGGAGACTTCTCCAAGCGGGCAATCGTGGGCGCCCGCACCGCCATCGACCGCGCCGCCCAGGTGCTGATCGAGCGCGCCGAAGGCCTCAGCGCACAGTTCGCGGCGGCATGGCAGGGCCCCGGTGGCTCTGACGTGGCCGGTGGTTCCGATGCGGGGAGGACCAGGCTCGCGGCACTGCAGGCGCGCTACTGTCTTTCGTTGAATGGACCGGCGACCCTGCGATTTTCCTATTTCACCGATCTGCGGCTGGCGCTGTTCCTGTTCGCGGCCGCTGACGAACTGCCGCTTTCCTTCATGCCGCTCTACACGAGGGCGGCGCACAATCCATTTCCCTGGCTTTCCGAGACCGTGCTGATCAGCCTGCCGCTAGCCGGATACTTGCTTGCCATCGTGCTGGTATCCCCCTTCGCACGGCCGCTTGCCCGATGGCTTGGGCCGCGAAGACTGCTGATCCTGGCAGCCGCACCGACAATCGCCGCTCATCTTTGGCTCTATTTAGCAAGCAGTGTGCCCGAGATTGTGGCATCCCGCACCATGCTTGGGGTCGGCTATGCTTTCGTGACGCTCGCCTGCCAGGACTACGTCATCGACAACACGCCGCGCGACGAGCGAGACCGATCGCTCGGAATGTTCTCGACGGTGTTGTTCGGTGGAATATTCTGCGGCACGGCACTGGGTGGTGTGCTGGCAGACAGGCTGGGCCAGTCCAATGTCTTTCTTCTCAGCGCCACCTTTGTCCTGATCTCCGCGCTTCTGATCTTCTCCCTGGTCGCCGATACTGCGAGCCGGGGAGACGGCACGCGTGCCAAGGCGGCTCGACCGCCGCTGCTTGCCGCATTACGCAACTGGCATTTCGCCGCGCTGGTGTTCGGCATCGCTATCCCCGGCAATGTCTGCCTGCAGGCCTTCATTTCTTATCTCGTGGCTCTGACGCTCGATTCCCTTGGTGCCTCGCCGGCGGATATCGGACGCACGCTGATGGTCTACTTTCTCGCCATCGCCCTGGTTGGCCCGCTTGCAGGGCGCGTGGCGGAACGGGGGATTTCGGTATCGGCCGTGGCCTTGTCGGGAGGGTTTCTTTGCGGCATCTCGCTCCTGACGGCCGCCATCCGGCCGAGCGAGATCACCATCTTCCTTGCGGTTCTGGGATCCGGAGTCGGCAGCGGCATGGTTCGGGGAGCGCAAGTCTCGCTCTCGATGTCGATCGCGGAAACAGAGCTGAAGCATCTGGGAGCCGATCCGGTTCTGGGAGCACTGCGAACGATCGAGCGCTTCGCCAGCATCGCCGGCCTCTTGCTGGTCGCGGCCGTCGCCGGCCTCTATGGCTACGCTGTGGCGATAGCCGTCGTGGCGGCGCTCGCGCTTGGGGGAGCCCTGCTGTTCGGGCTGTCGGTGCTGGGCAAGCCAGCGGCGCCGGCTCGGCAGCAGGCGCCGTGAATTAGTTGGCGGTAAATTAGCTGGAAGTTGCCTGCCGGGGCCAGGCAGCGTTAGAGTGGTGCTTGGCCGCTTGGTCCATAGGGGAGTTGTCGTGAAATCTATTGCGCGCAAACTGCTCACATTGGCCGTGTTTTTCGTGCTGACCACCGTGGCCAGTGCGGCCGACAGAAAGCAGATATTGGGCATCTTCTACGAAGGGTGCGAAAATGTCTGCGAAGGCTTCAAGGCGGCGATCAAAAAGAGCGGCTTCGCCGCGGACGTGACGATCATCGATCTGGCACAGGACAAGTCGCGCATCCCCACTGCAATCGCCAAGGCGCGGGCTATGCCGGCCGATCTGGTGCTCACCTATGGCACGAACGGGACGCTTGGCGTTATCGGCACGCTGGACGATACGGCCAACCCTGCATTTATCACCGAGATTCCCGTTGTCTTCGTGAAAGTTGCCGACCCCTTCGGCACGCACATCGCCAAGGGCTTCGAAGGCAGCGGCCGCGCCAATGTCACCGGAACTTTCAACCGGGTGCCGGAAGCAATCAACATCGAGATCGTCCGCCAGTACGATCCGACGTTCGACAAGCTCGGCCTGCTCTACAACTCGAACGAACGCAATTCGGCGATCACGGCTGAGGAACTCAAGAAAATTGCGCCGACGCTCGGTATCGAGCTTGTCGCGCTCGAAATCGACCCCGGAAATAACAGCGTTCCCAACATTGCCCGGATTGCGGAGCGCATGGCCGAGTTGCGCGAGCAGGGGGTCCGGTGGCTTTACGTCGGATCTAGCTCGTTCCTGAACGCCAATGGCGAGCTGTTCACGAAGACGGCGGTCGAGAACGGCATTGCCATCGTCAGCCCTTACGAGCCGCTGGTGCGCGAGCATCACGCGATGCTTTCCATTGCGGCCCGGCTGGAAAATGTCGGCCATCTCGCCGCGGAACAGGCGCTCAGCATCCTACGCGATGGGGCAACCCCTGGGGACCTTCCGATCGTGCGGGCAACCGACTTCGCCTATGTCGTGAACATGGAGGTCGCCAAGAAGCTGGATCGCTATCCGCCATTCGCCTTCCTCCAAGTGGCCGAGGCCGTGAACAACTGATCCAGGGCGCCAAAGCACCTCGGGTGTGGGATCGCACAGCGGACTTCGCTCTACCGCCCAGGCGAGGGTTGCCTCGCCTGCGCCTGCCTGTAGTATGACCAGTGCTTGCAGGGATAGGGGGAGCTCGAGCATGGGGCTGGGTCGGAATTTCCGCCTTTGGGGGACGCGGGCCTTTATCGCTGTCATGGTGCTTTCGCCGCATGCGGCGTCGGCCGATACCGTTACGCCCGAGCGGATCACTGCAGCCCTGTCGAAGCTCGAACTGCTCGCCGAAGGCGTCGTCGCGGATGGTGGGGTGCCTGGTCTCGCCATCGGGGTCGTACATGACGACAAGGTGGTCTTCCTCAAGGGTTTCGGGCATCGCGAGGCCGGCAAGTCGGAGGCCGTCGATGCCGACACGGTGTTCCAGATCGCTTCCCTCTCCAAGCCGGTCTCAGCAACGATAGTGGCGGCGCTGGTCAGCGACGAGGTTGTTTCCTGGGATGCGAAAATCGCTGATCTCGATCCGGCCTTCCGGCTCGCCGAGCCCTATCCGACCAGCGAACTCACGGTTCGCGACCTGTTTTCGCACCGCAGCGGACTTCCCGGCACGGCCGGAGACGACCTCGAGGACATTGGCTACGATCGCGCGGAAATCCTGCGTCGCCTGCGGTTCGTGTCGCCATCGTCGAGTTTTCGCGCCGGCTACTCCTACAGCAATTTCGGGCTGACCGAGGGTGCCGTCGCGGCCGCGAAGCCGACAGGCAAGTCCTGGGAGGAGGTCGCCGAGGAGAAGCTCTACCGTCCGCTTGGAATGGTCTCGACCAGCTCCCGTCATGCGGACTTCATCAAGCACGCCAATCGCGCTGCGCTCCACGTCAAGATCGACGGCGTCTGGGCAGCGAAGGTGAAGCGCGATCCGGATGCGCAGGCGCCCGCTGGCGGCGTCAGCTCTACGGCGCGCGATCTCTCGCAATGGGTGCGCCTCGTGCTCGGCAACGGGGTCTACGGCGGCGAGACCCTCATTAAAGCCGACGCGCTAGACCAGACGCATGTTCCGCTGATGGCGCGCGGCAGGAACCCCGTCTCGGGCGGCACGTCCTTCTACGGCCTCGGCTGGAACATCGAATTCGGCCGGCATGGTCTGAGCTGGGGTCATGCCGGCGCCTTCAGCGTCGGCGCCCGCACCCTGGTGACGCTCTTCCCGGAGGAGAAGTTTGGCATCGTCATCATCGCCAACGCCTTTTCGACAGGCGTGCCGGAGGGGCTATCCGACAGCTTCGCCGATCTCGCCTTTGACGGAAAGGTCGACAAGGATTGGATCAAGGCATGGGACGATACCTATGCGAGCCTGTTCGGTCCGGCAATCGCGGCGGCCAAGGCCACCTACGCCGCGCCACCGTCTCCGGCAAGTCCGGCCCGGCCAGCCAGCGCCTATGCAGGCCGTTACTCCAACGACTTCATCGGCGATGCGGTCGTGTCGAGTGCCGGGGACGCTCTTGTGCTCAAGGTCGGGCCGGCCGGCGCCCGGTCCTATTCATTGAAGCATTTCGACGGCGACCTGTTCCTGACCTTCCCGGACGCCGAGACGCCGGACAGGCCCTCGGGCGTAGGCTTTGACATCGGCCCCGACGGCAAGGCGTCGGCCATGACCATAGAGTTTCTGGACGACAATCATCTCGGCACGCTGCGGCGCGTGGGTGACTAGGGTCAAATGGTAGTGAGACGATTGTGCCCGTTATCCCTTGGCAAGACGCGGCATCAACGCTGCCTCGACAAGGTCGACCTTCGATGCTTCGGGTCTGTCGGACGCCATAGTCGTCGAAGGAGAGCATTAAGGTGAACGAAGACGCCGCCAGTCCAAGGCCGCTTTCGGAAATTGCCAGCTATCACGCGCATATCTACTATGACGGGCCGGCCGAGCGGCAGCATGCCGAATGGCTGCGTCTGCGCATCGGCGAGCGTTTCCGCGTGCGCCTGGGCAATTGGCGCGATGAGCCGGTCGGCCCGCACGAACAGGCCATGTACCAGGTCTCCTTCGCCACCGAGATTTTCGCTACCCTCGTTCCGTGGCTGATGCTGAACCACGGCGGCCTGAGCATCCTCATCCACCCCAACACCACCAACCCCAAGCGCGACCATCTGGTCGACCCGATCTGGATCGGCCGCCCGCTGGGGGTGAGCGGGGAGATTCTCGGCGAGGACGATGAGGCGGAAGAGGCGCTGGAGGTGAATACCGAGCCGACGCTGGGGGTGTAGGGGGAGGACGAATTATTGCTGGTGGCGGCCCGACTTGGCCGAAGACAACTGTCTGCCTTGGGGACGGAAGCGGTAGGTCCTCTTGTGGTGTAGGAAGACTGATAGCGGACGTTCAACTCCCAAGTTCCGATGTCGTGAGTGACCCAAAGGTGGCATTTGCCGGTCACCGGTTCCGGTCGTGCGTTCTGGGAGTGCTTCTACCGCAAGGCACTATCCTTCGCGCCAATGAAATGGTCTGGTTCCAGGAGACTCTATCGGCGCAACTTAGCTATTCGCGAATGCGACGTTTGACCCAAGGCGGAAAAGATTTCGAGTGGCCAACCCATGAGTGCCCCCTCGGGAATCGAAATGCTCCTTCGCTGGCTTCGCAGGCTGCCGATTCCCAACGATCGCATCGGGCATCTCGTCCTGAGCGCCTTCCTGCTCGCGACCGCAAACACCTTCGGTTCCTCCTTGGCGGCTGCCCGGTTTCTATCGACCCAAGGCGGCGAGGGGATCGCGATTTACTACATGGTGTTCGCTCTCGTCTCGATTCCCGCGTGGGTTGTATATGCCCGGATGATCGACCGCGGCAGCCGTGTTGTCCTGCTGCAGCGGTTCATGGTCGCCGTCATTGTGATGACAGCTTTGTTGATTCTCGCCAGCGGGTTTGGCGGTACGGCAGCGGACTATGCGCTCTACGCGGGAATCAGCGTGTTGGAGTCGCTGCTCTACAGCGTCTTCCAAGTGGTGTTGATCGACTATCTGACTGCGCGCGAAATGACGCGCTATTCGACGCGTGTCGCTGTCGCCTTGTCCGCAGGGGGCATGGTGGGTGGCAGCCTCGCCGGCTTGCTTGCAGGTTTCGTATCGCCCTTCTGGCTGCTCTTCGGCATGCCGCTGATACTGTGCCTCTGCCTAGCGCATCTGGCCTGGCTGTCTCTCCGCTGGAAGCCGGCGGGCGAAAGGGAGGAGCAGGGAGAGTCTGGAATACTTGAGAACCTTCGCAGCATAGGCAGCATGATGCGGGGATTTTTAATAGCAATTCTGCTTTCAACCGCACTTTTCCTGAATATTGTTACGCAATGCATCGCCGAGTATATGGTTTTCAACATCTACTCCGACAGTTTTCCGGACGAACAGTCGCTTGCCAAGTTCTTCGGACTGATGAGCGGCGCCCTGAATTTTGTTGGCATGGCGATCGGGTTGTGGCTGACCAGCCCGCTGATGCAACGGCTCGGCATCGCGCGCATGAACCTTGTTTTCCCAGCCGCGTGCGGAGTGAGCTTCATCGCCATGCTTGCCAGTCCGGCGCTGCCGGTCGCGATGTTTGCGCATGTCGTCTATGATGGTCTTTCCAAGAATATCGATGCGCCGGTCACGGCAATCAACTACAACGCAGTTCCAGGGCGGTTTGCAAGCCGGCTGCGCGCCTTCAACGACAGCCTGATCTATCCGATGGCATTGGCCGTATCCGGGCTGCTGGTCTGGGTGGTGGCGCAATTCGCAGGTCTTTTCGGTGTCGGCGTGCTCGGCGTTGTTCTTAGCCTCTGCTTCCTCGCATGCGGATGGAGTATCGGCTGGCGCTATGTCAGCGGGCTTGTAGGGATACTGCGAGACGGGGCTGTCGATCTCGATCGCGACGAGTTCCTGATACGCGAAGCATCGGCCGTCGCCGCGAGCAACAGTGCGGACCTCGTCGTGATGCTAAGTGGACAGGACAGAACTGCGACCGAACTTGCTCTGCGTATTGTTGCCCATACCTCGATAGGACCATTCCTCGAACCAATCACCGAGAAACTCACGATATCGGGCGACGAAACGGTCATCGCCCTGGCTCGTGGAGGCGACCGGCATGCAGCAGATCTGCTGACACTCTGGCCCAATGCGGAACCGGTGCTCCGCGTCCGCATCGCCCAGTACCTTGTGGCAGTGGGGCGATCCCTGCCCGAGGATCGGGATCAGGCACCGGTGATGATCGCGCTCGATTTGGCTGCACGCCTCGGCAAATCGCCGGAAGCGGCGCAAGCGCTCGTAACGATGGCCCAGTCTCAATTGGAGGTAGCCACGGCACTGCTGCCGATCGCCGCCGCGCGGTGCGACGACGCGTTCACGCCGATGCTCGTCAGCATCATTCGCAATCATGCTTCGCTTGAAGAGGTCATAGTCAAGACGATCGCTGCCCTGCCGTATTCCAAGCCCGGGAGTACTTGTCTGCCCCGGGACCTGCTCGAGGAAGCCGTCCGTTCCAACGACACGGGACGACGAGTGATTGGTTATCAACTGGCGGTGCGAGGAGGCTGGCCGGCGAAGCGTATCGCTGTCGGGCTGACGGATCGGGATGAATCGGTACGCCGCGTCGCAATCGCGGCATTGGTCGCCCGCAAGGATTCCGTGGCAGCGGTATTGCCTATGCTGCGAGACGAGAATCCATCCGTCCGCCTCGCCGTCATCGAGGTGCTCGGCCACGTAGGCGCCACCGAAGCCCTGTTCAGCTATCTGCAGAAAGATGCCTTCCCCCGTATTGACAGGTATCGCCAATGGCGTCAGGCAGTGCCCGACAGCAACCTCGCCTGGGCTGCGATCGCCAGAATTGCAATGGCAGAGGCCAATCAGGCCGCGATCGACGAGGTCCTGGTGACGCTTGCTGCCCTCGGCCACAAACAGACGGTCAGCTATATCCGGCGCTTCCTGAGCGCCCGCGATGAGCGTATGCGTGCTCGCGCGGCAGAGGCAATTACCGCCGTCGACCAGCGGCGGTTGGTGACGCCGCTCATCCCACTGCTTGACGGTGATACGGCCAAGCGTGGCAAGACCCTGCCTATCAAAACCGTGCTCGATGCCATGAGCACCTCCTCGTTGCCCTGGCTACGCCGGGCCGCTGTGGCTGCACGATCATTGGAGTCCGATATGCCGAATGCCGAACACGGTTTGCTTGACCGCCTGCTTTTCCTGCGCAATGTGCCAATTTTCGAAAGCTGCTCGCTCGACGATTTGTATGCGGTGCAACAGGTTATGAAGCGCGCCGACTACCTATCCGACGAGGTTATCGTCAAGCAGGGCGCGCATGGCGAGGAGCTTTTTGTCCTCCTTGAAGGCGAAGTCAAAGTGAGACAGCGCGGTCCTTCGGGCTTCACCGACTTTGCAACGCTGAAACCCGGCTCGATGTTCGGAGAGATGGCACTGTTCGGCGAAGGTGAGCGCTCGGCGGATATAGTTGCGGTCGGGTACGCAAGCTGCCTTGTGCTGGAGCGTTCGCATTTCGAGGACCTTGCCCGGCAGCGGCCGGGTATTCTGCTGCAGATCTGCCGGGTGTTGGGTGGAAGACTGCGTGCCGCGAACCAGAAACTCCATGACCTGCAAACAGCGAAGTCAGCAAAGAGTGGGTTGCTGGAATCCAGTTCTACAGCCCAATCGCGCGGATTGCAGTGATTTTCAGGTAATCGGAATGTCCGTTGCGCGGCGCAAAGCGGACGTTTCGGAACGCCATCGCTCGACGCCGTTTAATTAGCCACAACATCAGCACGAGCGGCCCGCCAGCCAGCGGAGCGGCCTTTGACAAAGGGCGCTGCACATGATCCTCTGACCCGAGGTTTTATCGACGGCATGATCCCGACCGAAGCGACTATACAGTAATGATGCATCACACAAACCCTCCCTTCGGAGCAAGATGCTAATTACGATAGTAGAGCCGCATCGTCGATTTCCCGAGTCCAACGAACCATCCGTTACGCAGGAGTTTGCTGATGCAAAACGAGTTTGTTTTTGCCCATAATCCTTTTAGCGAGCTGACGGAAGTTCGCGCTAGCGCCTTGCATGGTTGGGGTGTGTTCGCGAGACGACTCATCCCTAAGGGGACAGTTTGGTGGCAGGCGCGTTCGCAAGATGTGCTGGTGATAGAGCGAGATCAATACGAAGCTATTGACTCCTTGCCCCGTACCGTTCTTGTCAAAGGGCTTCTGGACGCCATTTTGCATTATAGCTACTACCCGAGTGGTCTTAACCGGCTTATTTTGATCCTGGATGGAGCACAATTCACCAACCATTCATTCACCCCCAACTCCGTCGACGACCCAACCAAACTTCAAAGCTTAGCGCTTCATGATATCGGACCGGGAGCCGAAATCCTGGAAGACTATTCCCACTACGGAAAATGTCCGTGGGCCCCTCTGTATGGCGAATTCGCGAAAGCGATTTGGGAACGGAATTGATGCTGCTGTCACGTTTTTCCGTTGATCTCATTACCAAAACTTGCTGATCAGAACCATGGCCCCATTTTCGCATTCCGGCCCGCGCGCAGTGTCGGCCATGTCGCTCAGGGGCTTTCCGGAGCCCGGAACGCGACCATTTCTCGGATTGCCTCTTGCTCGGCCTCGTGCGGGAGGTGTTCGCCATCGCCTCCGAACGTCCGAAAGGGGGCCGTGAGCGGACTGGCAGCTCCGAGGTTCGGATCGGCGGAAGCGGACAACGGGTCGGCGAGAGGTCGTCATCGGCTGATCCTGAGCGACGGTCCAGGGATAGGCGCGCCGATGCCGGGCGATGCGAAGGTAGACACGTCTTCGATTTTGAGGAACGCACCGCCGAGAATGTGCCTGAGAGAGGAGGCTGGGAGGGGACCGGCGGCTTGTGACAGCGCAGCACCTGGCGCGGTTCGGTCCGCGCCAGGTGGCCTCATTCGGGAAGCCCTGCCGTTCGCAAGGCCGCTGCCAGCGCGTCCATCAAGTACGGCCGAAACAGGTTAGTTCGCACGTAGCCGCCGACCGAGAAATTCGGCGCCACCTCGATCAGTCGTCGTGCCGCAGAGTGCGCTTCTTCGACATTGCCAAGGCCGACGTGGCTGGCCGCCAGATAGGCGTACGGGATGCTGAAGCCCGGATTGGCCCGAACCGCCAGAGCGGCGTATCTGGCCGCGTCGGCGAAGGTGCCGGCAAAGAGGTGAGTCAGGGCGAGGGCGCAGTAGGGATGGTAGCTCAGCGGATCGTCGATCGGGCTCAGCCGCAGCGCCTTGTGCGCATGTTCCACCGCCCGCTGGTGTCGCTCGCTGTGGGCACTGACCAAAGCGCTGAAGCCAAAGGCCAAGGCCGAATTGTGGTTCAATGCGAGGGCCCGGTCGAGCACCTCGAGGGCGGCGTCGTACTCCCGGGTGAGGTTGGCGCGGACAAACGCGCCGATGCTCATCGCCTGCGGGTCGTCGCTGTTGATGCCTAACGCAATGTCGGCGTGGTTGAGTGCGGCCGTCTTGTCTGCGGGATCCAACCCGTTGCGGAGATAGCGCTGCTCGTAACACCATGCGGCATAGCTATGCGCAGCGACATAGTCCGGCTGAAGCTCGATCGAGCGCGCCAGCAGTTGCAGGGCCTTGTCCGTCTCGACGGGCGTGTTCGCATGCGCGTGCGGCAGGGCCCGAAGGTAGAGATCGTACGCATCCAGACTTCCGGGCCGCTTGCGGCGCGCGCGCTCGATCTCCGCACGGCGGACACTCGGTTCGATCGAGCCCACGATCTGCTCGGTCAACCGATCCTGGAGATCGAACACGTCCGTTGCCGCGCCCTCGAACCTGTCGGCCCAGACATGAGTGGCCGATGCGCCGTCGACAAGCTGGGCATTGATCCTCAGTCTCCCCCCGGACTGCCGCAAGCTGCCCTGCAGCAGGTAGCGAACGCGGAGTTCGGCGGCGATGGTGCGCGCATCGGTTTCCCTGCCCCTGAAGCCGAAGGAGGAATTGCGTGCGATGACGAACAGGCCCGGGATCTTCGAGAGGTTGGTAATGATGTCCTCGACCAGGCCATCGGCGAAGTAGTCATGGGGCTCGTCGCCGCTCATGGTGGCGAACGGCAGCACGGCGATCGAAGGGCCGCCGAGCGCACTCTCGTCGCCACGCTCCAGCGACAGACGGTAGCCCCGCCGCGAGACGGTGGCCAGGACCGCATGCCGTTCGTCGCCGAGCGCTCGCCGGATCTCGTGGATGCATTGAACGAGACTGTCGTCGGTAACGGCGGCGCCTCCCCAGACGGCTTCACGCAGCTCGGCCTTGCTGACCAGCCTGTTCGCATTCTGGACGAGGTGGCGAAGGACCGCAAAGGCCTGCGGCCTGAGGGCGATTGCGTCGCCGTTGCCAAGACGGAGCGTCTCGCCTTCAAGGTCGACGACAACCTTGTCGTTGAGGACAAGGGTGGCAGTTGCTGGCGAACTGACCATGACGATCCTCACGTGTGACGGATCCCGTCGCCGAGCATACACCAGGTCTTCGCCGACGGCTCTCCATTCTTTCAGGGCTCTGGCCGGCGCAATTTCGGCAAACGATCGGAACTCGCTCGTTACTCGGACGAGGCGTGGTGCGATGGTCGCAACGAAGCACGACCGCGCAGGAGGTGAAAAACGATGTCTGCCACCGATCTTGTCCGGTCGCTCCGCGATCGCTGCGTGACGCTCCTGGTAGCCGCCATTTGCGGTTCGGTGCTCCCCGGCTCGACCGCGGCGGGTGAGCAGACACACCAGCTTCGTGGACTGTTCTGTAACACGGAGGGGCAGCTCGACGAGGCGCTCAGCCATATGAGCCGGAACGTTGCGCCGGGCGCGGCCGCCGAACTGACCAACGACGAGGAAATCGTCTGCACCTACGTGGATCTGCTGCACTACATCGTCGAACGACCGCGGATCATCGGGGAAATCCCGGCCGAGTTTCCCCTGGTCAAATACGACGGTGAACTCGTCGGCGTGATCGTAGGAGGTCGTGTCCGTCCGGTATCGCCGCCAGCTCGTGTCTTCTTCATCCTCCGCGACCGCCTTCCGGACGCCGTGACCGAGCAGCGCGTCTGAGCACCTGTGTCAGGCATCAGCCGGATTTGAAACGGATCGCGAAGGAGCCTTGCGATTTGCTGCCACATGACGCCCTAGCGCACGGTCGACAGGTAGCGGCCCGGGCGGCGCAATCCATGACCTCCTGCGTGATCCCGGCAACGTCTGCTTTGAGGATGTTGCGAAGTCGATCTCTATGGCCGACATTGGGCGCAAAGCGGTAATTGATGTGCCGGGCGCAGGGGTCGCCACGGTTCAATTCACAGCCGCTGATCTTGATGCCGTCCGACCTTATGCGAAGCTGATATGGTCATTCGATCTGGGGGCAGTGAATGTCGTCATCGCATTATACGCCTGGATCAAGTGAAGCCGAGCAGCAACGGCTGACGGCTTTAAACAAGCGTCTTAATCAACGATGCCTCGACGCTGCACAGCTGGTTGTTGGCGAGCGGGTCGTCGATTTCGGTGCTGGGTTAGGGCAGTTTTCGAGAATGATGGCGCGGGCCACCGGTGTTCCGGTCTTGGCTTTGGAGCGAAGCCCGGAGCAGATAGCGGAGGCGCTACGACAGGCCGACGCCGATGGGGATTTGGCATTTCTGGAGATGAGGCAGGGTGACGTGCTTGCTCCACTTCTTACCGACAACGAGCTTGGACAGTTCGACGTTGCTCATGCGCGGTTCGTTCTCGAGCACCTACCTGACCCGTTGCTGCTTGTTCGCAACATGGCCGGCGCAGTGCGACCGGGCGGACGGGTGATATTGTCAGATGACGACTATGGTGGGCTGCGGCTCTGGCCCGAGCCACCGGGATTTGCCTCACTATGGCATGCCTATCAGCGAACCTACGACCGACACGGCAATGATCCAATCATCGGACGTCGCCTTGTTCAATTGTTGCATCAGGCCGACTTGCGTCCACGACGTATCACATTTGTCTTTTTTGGCGGATGCGCCGGCGAGCCTGACTTTGAGGCAGTTGTCCGGAACATTGCGAGCATCATCGATGAAGCGATGGACGATATCGTCGCTATCGGATTGCCTCGCCAATCCGTCACTGCGACGCTCGACGCCCTGATTGATTGGAGCAAGGAGCCGGACTCGGCCGTCTGGTTTGGAATGTCTTGGGCTGAAGCCGTTCGACCGGTCTAGTCGATGGGCTCTTGTGGTTCGTTTTGCCGTAACCAAGAGGTAGATTTCTGAACAGCGCGTCCGCTTTCGGTTGCCTCTGCCCTCGGGCGGAACGCTGAGATGCGCAAGGCTGCCATTCTATATACCGCGCGTCCTCGCCCCACTCACCCCCCAGCCAGCCTCGGCAGCAGAAAAATCTCCGCCCCCTTTGGCAGCTCCTTCGACCACGTATCCCGATAAATCGTCCCGTCGATAGCGACTGCGATGCCGCGGTCGATGTAGGGTTCGAAGCCGGGATACTGCTCAGCCAGCTTCCTGAACAGCTCCCGAATATCCTTCGCCTCGATCTCGACCTTGCTCTTGCCTCCGGCGATTGCGCCGAGCGATCCCCAGAGCGTTACTTCGACCATCGGCCTCCCCGTTCGGCCTCGATCGCAGCGAGAATCCGCGGCGGCGACATCGGGATATGCGTCATCCGCACGCCCGCGGCGTTCGACACCGCATTGGCGATTGCCGCCAGCGGCGGCACGATCGAGGTCTCGCCGACGCCGCGCACCCCGTAAGGATGGTTGGGATTGGGGATCTCGAGGATCTGCGTGTCGATCATCGGCAAGTCGGAGCAGACCGGGATGCGGTAGTCGAGGAAGCCGGGGTTCTGCAGCCGCCCGTCCTTGCCGTAGACGTACTCTTCGTTGAGCGCCCAGCCGATGCCTTGCGCAGCACCCCCCTGGTACTGCCCCTCGACATAGGTCGGGTGCACCGCCTTGCCGGCATCCTGCACGACTGTGTAACGCAGCACCTTCGTGGCGCCGGTCTCCGGGTCGACCTCGATATCGCAGATGTGGGTGGCGAAGGAGACGCCGGCGCCGTCGGCGACGAGCTCGCTGTGGCCGGCGATCGGTCCGCCGGTTTTTCCTGACCCGGCCGCGATCTCCTTCAGCGACAGCGCCGCCAGGTTGCCATACTTCTCGCCCTTGGCGATGGCGTGGCCGTTTTCCCAGACCACGTCGTCGACGGGAATGTCCCACATCTGCGCGGCGCGTTCGCGCAGGACCTTGATGGCGTTACGGGCGGCCGAGATCGTCGCCATCGAGGAGGAGAAGGTGCCGCGGCTGCCGTCCGTCATGTCATTGTAGCCGAGGCTGGAGGTGTCGGCGACCACCGCCTTGACCTGCTCATAGGCGATGCCTAGTTCCTCCGCCGCCACCAGCGACAGCGAGGCGCGGGAACCACCCACATCGACCGTGCCGACGGCAAGCGAGACCGAGCCGTCCATGCCGATGTTGAGGTCGGTGCAGGTCTGGCCGCCGAAGTTGAACCAGAAGCCGCAAGCCATGCCGCGGCCCTGGTTCTCGCCCAGTGGCGCCTTCATGTGCGGATGGTTCTTCGCCGCCTCCAGCGTCGGGCCGATGCCGATCGGACCGTAGACCGGACCGTAGGACGATCGGGTGCCTTCCTGGGCGGCGTTCCTGATCCGGAACTCGACCGGATCCATGCCGATCTCCTTGGCCAGTTCGTCGACGGCACTTTCCACTGCAAACGCCGCCATCGGCGCCGACGGCGCGCGATAGGCCGCCGTCTTCGGCCGGTTGACCAGCACTTCGTAGCCGACCGTCCTGACGTTAGCGAGATTGTAACAGGCGAACGCGGTCATGGCGCCGAGCTCGGCCCACATGCCGGCATAGGGGCCGCAGGAATAGCGCAGCGTCGCCTCGGCCGCGGTGATCGTGCCGTCCTTGCGGGCGCCGATCCTGACGTCGATCGAGGTGGCACTGGTTGGGCCGGAGGCGCGGAACACCTCGTCGCGCGTCATCACCAGCTTGACTGGCCGGCCGGCCTTGCGCGACAGCGCCAGCGCCACCGGCTCGGCCCAGACGTGGGTCTTGCCGCCGAAACCGCCGCCGATCTCCGACGAGGTGACGCGCAGCTTGGAAGCTTCCATGCCAAGCAGCTGGGCGCAGTGCTGGCGGTAGACGAAATGGCCTTGCGTGCAGACCCAAAGGTCGGCGGTGCCGTCGGAGCTGACGCTCGCCACGCAGGCATGCGGCTCGATATAGCCCTGGTGCGTCTGCTCGGTCTTGAAGGAACGTTCGACGACGTAATCGGCCCGGCCAAATCCCTCATGGATGTCGCCATGGCCGTACTGGCTGCGTTTGGTGACGTTGGACGGCTTGACGGGCTTTTGCTCAAGGCCTTCGGTGAAGATGGTGTCGTTGAGTACGGGCGCTGAGTGCTTCATCGCCTCGTCGACATCGGTCACATGCGGCAGCACTTCATAGTCGACCTCGATCAGCTGCAGCGCCTGCCTTGCCGTGCGGGCGTCGACCGCGGCGACCGCGGCCACCGCATGGCCGTCATAGAGCGCCTTCTTGCGCGCCATGCAGTTGTCGAGGATGTCGTACAGGGCGGCATCGCCATCGGTGAGGTCGGGCAGGTCGGCCGCGGTGATCACCGCCTTCACGCCGTTGAGCTTCTCCGCCTTCGAGGTGTCGATCTTCCTGATCGTGGCGTGCGCGTGCGGGCTTCTCAGAACACGCCCGACCAGCTGGCCGGCCATGTTGAAGTCCGCGCCATAGCGGGCGCGGCCCGTCACCTTGTCGACTCCGTCCGGGCGGATGGGACGCGTGCCGACGGAGGCGAAATTGCGTCCGGAATAGCGCGGATCGAAATTCATCGTCAGGCTCCCTTCATCACGCTTGCCGCGTCCTGGACGGCGCGCACGATCTTGTCATAGCCGGTGCAGCGGCAGAGGTTCCCAGCCAGGCCGAAGCGGATTTCCTCCTCGGTCGGGTCGGGGTTCTTGGCCAACAGGTCTTTCGCCGCGATCAGGAAGCCCGGCGTGCAGACGCCGCACTGCAGCGCTGCGTGCTCGAGGAACTTCTGCTGCAGCGGATGCAGCCTGTCGCCATGCGCCATGCCTTCGATGGTCTCGACGCGCCGGCCTTCGGCCTCCGCGCCAAGCACCAGGCACGAGCACACCAGCCGGTCGTCGAGAATGATGCTGCAGGCGCCGCAGTCGCCGGTGCCGCAGCCTTCCTTGGCGCCGGTCAGCCCGAGGCGGTCGCGCAGCACGTCGAGCAGCGTCTCGTCCGGCTGGCAAAGGTACTCGACATTGTCGCCGTTGATTGTCGTTGAAACTGCTACACCAGCCATCACTTGTCTCCTGCACGCGCATAGGCGGTCGTGGCGGCCCGCCTGGCCAGCACACCCGCAACTTTTCTTCTGAACTCGACGGTGCCCCGCTTGTCGTCGATCGGGCGGCAGGCCCCCGAGCAGACCTTGGCGAGCCGCTCAAGTGCTGCTTCGTCCAGCTTCCTGCCGATCAGGGCCTCGGCGGCCTCTTCCACCAGCAGCACCGTCGGCGCCACGGCGCCCAGCGCCACGCGGGCCGATTTGACGACACCTTGCTCATCGAGCGTCAGGTTCACCCCGGCGCTGACTACGGCGATGTCCATTTCCGTGCGTGGAATAAAACGCAGATAGGCATCGCCGGAGTGCGGCCCGCGCCTGTCGAGCAGGATCGCCTCGATGATCTCTCCCTTGGCGAGCGACGTCTTGCCTGGCCCGGTCGGCACTGCCTCCACCGCGACCGTGCGCCTGCCTCCTGGCCCGACAATCAATGCCCTGGCGCCGGCGGCCACCAGCGCCGGCACGCTGTCGGCGGCCGGCGAGGCGTTGCAAAGATTGCCGACGATTGTGCAGCGACCCTGCACCTGTTTCGAGCCAATCAGCTTGGCCGCTTCGACGACGCCCGGCCATTCCCTTTTCAAGGCCGCGCTCTCGCCCATCAGGGCGCAGGAGACCGCGGCACCGATGCTGAAGCCCTCCGCCGTTTGCCTGATCTCGGCCAGTCCGTCGATCGCCTTGATGTCTACGATCAGATCGGGCTCGACAAAGCCGCCTTTCATTCTCACCAGGAGGTCGCTGCCTCCGGCGAGAATGGCGGCGGTGCCAGGCGAACCGGCCAACTGGCCAACGGCATCTTCCATTGAAAGCGGACGTATGTAGCGCATCGTCTCCCCTTGATCATCGCATTCTGTCGGCCCGTTATAGAGCCTTGGATCGGAATGGTCATCCGGTTCTGCATGAGCAGCGATTAGGCCAGGCGCCGCAGGATCGCGCGGGCGGGCGGGCCTCTTGCCGGCGCGTTCTCAACTCAGGGCGCCGGGTTGAACTGGAGCAATTTGAAGCAATCGCCGCTTCCCGACTTCAACTGCGTCAGGAAGCGTTTCGACCGGTCGATC
This sequence comes from Mesorhizobium sp., assembly GCA_004020365.1. Taxonomy (GTDB): domain Bacteria; phylum Pseudomonadota; class Alphaproteobacteria; order Rhizobiales; family Rhizobiaceae; genus Mesorhizobium. Next base: position 39,199 of record SAQR01000017.1, on the reverse strand, counting down.
CATTCCTGGTGCGACCTGGCTTCGGCTTCGATCTCGGCGACCGGTCCAAGGTTGACGAAGCTGCGCCCCTGGCTGAAAAGCCAGCAGGCACGGCCGAGAAGTCTTCGGCTGCGCTGCCGCAACAGGTCGGCATCATAAAAGATGTCGAGCACCTCCTGCTTGATCTTTGCCTCCTTTTCAGGATTTGCGATCGCAACCGCGATTGGCTCGCCGCCAATCGCATCCTGCAGGTCCTTGTAGTCGAGGGCGAGCTGAGTGGTGGCATATTTGATCTCGCTCTCATCCCGGACGATGTTGAACCACAGCGCGGGATCGAGTTCGTTGACGACAAACGATGCCTCGAAATCGCGCGACAGGTTCAGGATCTCGAACCCTTGAACCTCAACATCGCGCTCAACCAGAAGGATCTCGGCGACCTGCTTGCCGAGTTCCGCCCCGTGTGCGCTGATCGCGGCATTCGTTCCACCGAGTTCCGGGCTGATGTAGGGCCCGCCATCATCCAGCAGCGCATCGAATTCGCCAAGGTATTCGACGACGGCGGTGCCGCGAGCAATGCGCGCGGCCAGTTTGGCGAGAACCAGCTGGAGCTCCGTTTCGCGTTTGCGCTGGTCCTGATAATTCTGCTGAAAAAAGAAGATGAACAGGGAAACGCCAATTCCGATCAGGATCACGCCGAGCTGGGAAAAGATGTTGCGATAATATTCCAGCAGCTTTTCACGATGGCGCACGTCGTGGCGCACGCTGTGCGCCACACGAGCATTGACGATCAGCGAAAGGATCAGCAGCCCGGCACCGACCAGGATGAGGCCGCCGATGAGGAAATAGCCTTGCCCTGAACTGAAATCCATTCTTTTGCCGCGTCCCTGAAGCCCCGAACGCGCAGACTAATACCATTCCGTTTCAACGCCTACGGGCGACCCCAAAACGCGCGCTCGCCTAATACTTTAGTTGTAATCTGTCGCGTGTTTGATATCGTGACAGTGGGAGGAATTCAGATGGCCGTGGAGTGCACATCCGCGCCCTATATGGGCGTCTTTTCAACCATTGAACTGGATCTCTTGAGGGGTGTGGTTCGGGAAACTTTGCGCTCCGGCGAAGCGGAGCTCGACAACGAGGACGCCGAAAGGATCGCGCGCGTGGTCATCGCAACCTACAAGGACGGCGCCTCGGGTCGCGAGGAATTGCTTGAAGCTGCCCGGATTGCCGCCAGGCGCTGCGCTCTCGACCATTTTTACGATCGAGCAGTCGGCCTATTCGCATAGGACTTCGCATCTGACGCAATTCAGGGCTGCACGCCGTAGCAGCTGGTGAAGCGTGAGCCCTGGCCGGATGTGTGCTCCGGCATGCGGCGGCCGAGATCGTTGGTGACGCCGATGTTGATCGTGCCACGCTTCTGGCTCGCGGTCATGTAGGCATAGCCGGTCATGGGTAGCTGGCACGTTGCGGATACAAGCGTCGTTCTGGGCTGCTGCATTCTTCGGCTGATGTCACGGAATGGATCCTAGGTTCTGCGCCGCGTCGCTTCGCTCCTTGCTTCGACCTAGGATGACGAAGGCACGGGGAGCTTACGGCTAATCGCAGACGTCAGAGATGGCGGCTGCAGGCCGGTCGGCAGCGACCCTATACAGGCTCAGTCCAAGGACCACATTCTCTATGCAAATACTCTACGCAGAAAGGCCCAGCCTGAACTTGTCCGTATCTCTCATCCTGCCTTGCCTCGCGGCCAGGTGGTTCGTCAGCAGGTTTTCTTCGATGGGCTGTGACAGGAAAAACCCCTGAGCGCTGTGACAACGCTCGGCGATCAGGAAATCAAGCTGCGCTTCGTTTTCCACCCCCTCTGCCAGCACGGTCAAGCCGAGGGAATTGGCCAGTGCTATAATGCCTCGAACGACGTTCTGTTTTTTCTTCGACGCTTCCAGACCGCTCAGGAACGATCGGTCGATCTTCAGCCGATCGAGGTTGAAATCGGCAAGGTAGCCGAAACTTGAATAGCCGGATCCAAAATCGTCGAGTGCCAGACCGACGCTGATATTTCGAATTTCCGTCAGCATGTTCAAGGCGTTTCGGCTGTTCTGGATAAGTACCCCTTCCGTTATCTCCAGTTGCAGGCGCGACGGCGGCAGTCCTGTTTGTTGCAGCACCAGAACAAGGTGGGCGAAGTACGCATCGTTCTGAAGGCTTTTGCCCGAAAGATTGACCGAGCAAACGAAATCATCAGCAGAAACAGGCGCCCATCGAGCTGCCTGCAGGCAAGCCTTGCTCAGCACGACCTTGTCGACTTCCAGTATCAGGTCGCTTCGTTCAGCAATTGGAATGAATGACATCGGCAGACGAATCGCTCCCGAAGCGGGGTCGCGCCAGCGCACAAGCGCCTCGGCGCCGATCATGCGGCCGGTTGCCAGCTCGAACTGCGGTTGCCAAACCAGAAAGAACTCGTCGCAGTTAAGCGCACGCTTGATCCCAGCTTCTTGGCCGAGCTGCATATCGAACTGATTGAGGATTGCAGGCGAGAACGTCACGAAGCCAGAGCGTCCTTCGGCTTTGGCGACATAAAGAGCGCTGTCTGCGTTGCGCAACAGGGTGGAAATATCCGAACCATGCTCGGGGAAGCACGCCATGCCGATACTGGCTCCCATCCGCACGTGGTGGCCAGCGAGTTCGGCAAACCGGTTCAATTGCTCGCGAAGCCGATTTCCGAGAGCATCGGCTGCGGCGTGCCGGTCCCCGATCGCCATGACGGCAAACTCGTCGCCGCCCAGACGGATGGCGACAACTTCGTCGGACCGTTCGACCGATTGCAGGATTTCGGCGACGGCTTTCAGCAAGAGATCACCGACGTGATGACCGAACGTATCGTTCACGCCCTTGAAATGATCCAAATCTATCAGGAAAAGGCGGAGTTGCTTGCCGGCCAGCCTTGCCCGGTCCAGCATCACGTCTCTGTTGGCTGACATCCAGGCACGGTTCTTCAATTCCGTCGTCGCGTCGCGCCAGGCCAGAAACTCCAGTTTTCTTATCGTTTCCCGACGGCCGGTGAGCAATACGGCAGTTCCGATCGCCAGCAGCGACAAGACCGCCAGAGCGAATGCAATCTGATAGTTGAATCTCTTCAGGCTTTTTTCCACCGAATAGAGATCTACGTTGATCTCATCCCCATATTTGTAATATTCGTCGTTCATCCTCGCCACGAGATGCTCGAGTTCCAGCCCCATTTCCTTCAAAATGGTTTCGTCGAGAGGCGGCCCGGCCGCAATCATGGCATCAAGCCGAGTCACCGCGTCAACGACACGCGGAACGATACTTGCGTAGGCGGGAATCTCGCTCGCTGTTCCGGTGCCGTCGATCCGCTTGAAACGGATGTAGACCAGGTCGTTCGCCGCCGATAACTGCTCAAGGCTGGCTGCAGAGCCGGGGGCGGCTTGGGCGAGCGATGTCATGTCCTTGAGGTGGGTTACATCGCGTATTGCAATGTGGAACTCGCGGATGGCGAAAAAGCCGAACCGCGGCAACGAATATTCGATCTTGCTGAGGCTGAGAAACAAAACGGTGATCAGGACCGCGGAGCTGGCTGCTGCAGCCGCAATGGCGGTCCCGTAGGTGACGGGAACGCGCCAGCCTCTCGATCCAAAGCGTGCCATTCGAGCCACGCCGGAGCTCGATCAGCCGCCGGGCTCGAGCGTCTTGATCAGCCAGACCCAGCGTGGTTTGTGGACTGGCGTATCGAAGGTCGGGTGGTCGTTGAGCGGATAGACCAGCCGGGTCGGACCTTGCGTGCGCCGGGTCAGCAATTTTCCGTTCTGGCGGGTGGCAAGCAGGAGAGGACCTTCCGTCCAATCCTGGCGCGGAATTGTCTGCACATATTCGTCCACCGCCCGCAGGACAACGGAATCCTCGCCTTCCAATCCAACGAGCTTGAGCACGTCGCGGAACAGGACGCCTTCAAATGTAAGCTGCCCCTTTTCAAATGGACTTGCGGTGGTGACCCGGTAGAGACCAAGCTTTTCCAGCTGTCGCAACGTGACCGGGGCCGACTTGCCGTTGTTCTGAACATTGAAGGCCACAGTGTCTGGCGATTCCGGGAGATCAACGGGCTCCAACGCCTTAGCCGGCAGGATGCCAAGCGCCAGGACTGCCAGCATGATCAGACTGCGCTTAAGCGATGAATGTTCTGTGTTGAGCAAGGATGACATGCGCAATCCTTTTCTTCTCGATGGGCCAGCACCCAGCCGTCGCCCGACCTTCATTCGGGCAGGCGGGTTTAACATTGCCATGAATGTCTGATTTTTCCGTTAGCCCTGTTCGGCCGACAAACGGGGAGAGACGCGCAACGGCGGACCTGCCGATCTCCCCGCTCGTGGGGGAGATGGCCGGCAGGCCAGAGGGGGGCGCGAAGGATCGCCAACCTTTGACTTAACCTGGCGGCCGAGAACTGGCTTGGTGCGACTGCGATTGGCTGGAGGGGCCGGCGGGACAGCGCCCCCCTCTGCCCTGCCGGGCATCTCCCCCACTTGGGGGGAGATTGCGCTCTCATCTGCCTTCGCCGATCCCCAGCGTTAAGCCACGCGCTCACCACGACAGCGCAAAAGCAAGTTTGCCGAAGCCCCGGCCGAAAGGCCGGGTTTTTTCCGTCCGGCAGATCAGAACTTGTAGCTAAGGCCGACCCTGATATCGTGCGTCTGGAGATCGACGTCCGCTGCCGTGGGAAGATCAGCTAGTACCGAGAGGTCCTGGCTGCCGAAGTCGGAGTAGCGATACTCGACCCTGGCGAGCCACTTGTCGGTAAAGGCGTGCTCGACGCCGGCTCCAACCGTCCAGCCAATATGGGTTTCGTCGTGGAGTGGTAGTTCAGCGCTGCCACTAGTGCTGACCAGCTTCACTCTATATTTGGCCGCGGCCACGCCTGCAGTGATGTAAGGCAGAGTCCGATCGAAAGCATAGCCGGCCCGCAGCCGCACCGAACCCGACCACTCGACATCGCTCTTGACCAATGTGGTGACGCCTCCGCCATCGGTGGGGCCCGTCAGTCCATCTACGTCATTGTACGCAATGTCGGCCTCGGCACCGAGCACGAAGCGGCTCGCCATTTCTTGATTGAAGCCGACATGGATGCCGCCAATAAAGCCGTCCGGATCGATGGCACTTTGAACGTCGGGGCCTCCACCGAGGCCGCCGCTGGCGATGAAAAAATCGGAGTCTCCGGCTGCGTAACCGACGTGAACGCCCGCATAAAGGCCGGACCAGCTATAGGCGGCGTCAACAGGCAAAACCTCATTGATGTCCGCCGCCGACGCCATGCCGACAGGCGCGAGAATGAAGGCTGTAGCGAGAAGAATCGTTTTCATTGTTTGTTTGCTGCCCCAAAAATGTTGCGTTCCCCGCCGCGGAAAAGCTCCGCGGAGATCCAGCTGTTGTGGAGACGCCGGTGTTGCATTGTCCGCCGGCCGCGTCTTGGGCAGGACCGCACTCGAATTGTCCTGGAGCGCACCGCAGCACTTTCCCGGTCAGTGTGGCAGTTCGGCCTCAGTCGACCCGCGCGTCGACGGTGCGCGACCTGCCGATGACGCTGGAGAAGCTGATTTAGGAGAATAGACGTAGAAGCTGCTGATCTCCCGCGAGGGGATTGGCATCTTCAGCGCGCTCGCCATTATGATCCGGCAGGCGCGAGGGGCGTGCCTATGTCGGAAATGAGTTTAACGAGATCCGCTTGGCGCCTCGTGCCGGTTTTGGCGAAGATGCGGTTGAGGTGGGTCTTCAAAGTATTTTCACCGATACCGAGGGATAATGCGGTCTTGGACGCAGTCAATCCGCTGCCGACCCGCAGAAGCACACGCGCCTCTGCGGGAGTAAGGTCAAACAGCGTTGTGACAACGGCCTCCGGGAGTGGCGAAGAGGACGTCGTGGTCGACACGAAGACGGCGGCGCATGCAGGCCGAAAAACCGCGCGCGCGGTTCCCTTGCTCAACGGCAAGACATAGGCGACGGCGGGCGGCTGACCGGGGCCTGAAATCGGCAGCCCTATGCCGCGGGAGCCAAGCGCAGCGTCCGTGCCCGCGGCACTGGCGATTGCTTCCAGCAGAGCCCGGGCCACCATTGGGTTCTGCGCTTGGATCAGGCCTTTCCTGGAAAGGATAGGACCTTGCACGCAAAACATCTGATCGGCAGCCGCATTGGCATGGAGGATTGTTCCGTTGGCGCCAGTAAGAACAATAGGCACAGCCAGGTAATCGAGCGCCTCGCGATAAAGACTGGCGGTCACGCGGGCCTGATCGAGCAGATCTCCAATCAGCGAAGCACGACGCAGATGCGGCGACAGCAATGCCAGGAAACGCTGATCTTCAACTGATATAGTCCCCCTGCCGGCCCGCGTGGTGCAGCCCATGAGCCCGATCCGGTCTGCTGTATGAACGAATTTGGTGATGCAAGCCTCGCGCAATCCCTGCGGTTTGGCCCAATTCTGAAAAAATGGCGTTTGCTGGAGTTCGGCTTCACTCATATGCGACAGCGTCGCAACCGGCGTGTCGATGTCGCCGACCACTGCTGCCTTCAGTCCAGGAATTGCATCAAAGTCATAGTCCTCCTGGAGCGCGCGCATTTGCGCGGGATCCCAGGGCGATTGAGCCGCGAAGCGGCCATGATTGTCGGCGGTGCTGGCAAGCGCGATGGTGGTGTAGGCCGCGTCGACGGCCTTTGTGATCCGGGTCAATACATCAGGCCAGCCTTCCGGATTCAAAACGCAATCATAGATATCACCGATAATCGAACTCAGTGCTTCGCTGCTCAGCCTCACCACGCCTCCTGTCGCTTACATTCCCGATCTCGCATCGGAGGATTTTCGCGGCGTCATACTTTTGGGTGACGCCACGCGTGGTTGAGCTCGATTAAGGGTTCAATTCGATCAGTTGAACGCCAAGCGATTTGTCGCTGTTTATTCCTCGAATGGAAAGCATCGCGTTCGATATTTTTTTTGAAATTGCAGGTATTTATCGGAGTGCCGCATTGTCGCAAAAGACGGTGTTTTCATCGGCTCAATTGCCCTCGCATCTTAGCGAAAATGATCGGTTTTCCCTCTGGCAGGACATCCATGTCGCGGAGATATGGTCGGTCGAATACGGCATATCCGAAAACCTGCCTTTCGAGGCGACGATCGAAGCCTCGGCGATCGGACCGGTGGTTCTTGGCCAGATGTCGGGAACGATCAAGCATGCGACGAGGAAGGCGAACAACATCGCCGACGACGACAATGATGGCTACCTCCTGCTGATCAACAAGGCCGACACCGTATTGGCCGGAGCCCAGGTCGGCCGTGACTATGATGTCGGCCAGGGAGAAGCGGCCCTGGTCACAGCGGCAGAGCCTCTAAAAATGAGGGGCAGCGACAAGAACGCGTGGATGAACGTGGTGATCCCGCGTGCCATCCTCGCGCATGCCTTCCCCCGCATCGACGACAGATTAGGGTTGAAGATCGATGGTAAGAACGAGGCCCTCGGGCTGCTCAGGCGTTACTGCCGGTTTCTTGAAACCGGCGAACCTCTCATTGCCCCGGAACTGATAACCCATGCCACGGAAACCATCGTCGATCTGATCGGCCTGGCGACCGGAGCAAAGGGTGAGGCGGCTGAATTGGCCGGCTTGCGCGGCCTGCGAGCAGCCAGGTTGCAAGCTGTTTTGGCGAAGATCGCGGACAATTTTGCCAACCCTCAAATCTCGGCGCAGCGGGTGGCGGGAGAACTCGGCCTGTCGGCCCGCTATGTCCATGATCTCCTTCAGGAAACCGGTATCAGCTTTGCCGAGCGCGTGCTCGAACGGCGCTTGCACAGAGCACACAGGATGCTCTCGCAGCGAGGCAACGACGGCATGCGGGTCAGCGAAATTGCCATGGCAAGCGGATTCAGCGACGTCTCGTACTTCAATCGCTGCTTTCGTCGGCGCTTCGGCTATACGCCAACCAGCGCCAGGTAGAAGCTGGACGCCGGCCCATCGTGAACTCACTTCTCCTCGCCGGGCGGCTTGATGAAATGACCGAGCAGGTCCATCGGCACCGGAAACACGACCGTCGACGAGCGCTCACCGGCGATGTCATGGAGCGCCTCGAAATAGCGCAGCTGCATGGCCTGCGGTGTCTCGGACAGCATCTTGCCGGCCTCGACGAGTTTTGCCGCCGCCTGCTGTTCGCCGTCGGCATTGATCACTTTCGCACGCCGCAGCCGTTCGGCCTCGGCCTGCTTGGCGATGGCGCGGACCATGTTCTCATTGAGGTCGACATGCTTGATCTCGACATCGGAGACCTTGATGCCCCAGGCATCGGTCCGCTGATCGAGGATCTCCTGGATATCGCTGTTGAGCTTGTCACGCTCGGCCAGCATTTCATCGAGCTCATGCTTGCCGAGCACCGAGCGCAACGTGGTCTGTGCCAGCTGGTTGGTGGCGGTCATGAAGTCCTCGACCTGGATCACCGCCCGCTCGGCGTCGACGATACGAAAATACAGCACCGCGTTGACCTTCACCGAGACGTTGTCGCGCGAGATCACGTCCTGCGGCGGCACGTCCTGGACCACCACTCGCAGGTCGACCTTCACCATCTGCTGCACGAAGGGGATGAGGATGATCAGGCCGGGCCCCTTGACCCCGGTGAAGCGGCCGAGCGTGAAGACCACACCGCGCTGATATTCCCTCAGGATGCGAATGGCCGCGGACAGGAACATGACCACGACCAGCGCTGCTACCAGATAGGCCACGTAACCGATGATCATTGCCTTGCTCCATCGCTTCGCGCATTGCGGCGCCGTATCGTCAGCACGAGACCCCTGACATCAGCCACCTCGACGCTGTCGCCCACTGCAATGGGTTCGTCGGCTTTCGCCCGCCAGCGCTCACCCCGGGCCAGCACGTGGCCCTCGCTGCCCTCCCAGTCGAGGACCTTGGCCGGCAGCCCTTGCATGGCCTGGGCGCCGACACGCGGAACGTTCTTGCGCGCCGCCCACAGATAGCTGCCGGTCAGCAGCGCCAGGCCGAGCGTCAGGATGGCAGCGGTGCCGATGACGGCCCACGACATCTCGAAGCCGGGACCTTCGATCCTGAGCAGCATGGCAGCGCCCAGCAGAAACGCAGCCACGCCTCCCAGCCCAAGCACCACTGTGGGATTAAAGACCTCGACGACGAGGAAGATGATGCCAAGCAGCATCAAGGCAAGGCCGGCATAGCTGATCGGCAGGAGATTGAGCGCATAGAGCCCGAGCAGCAGGCAGATCGTGCCGATCACGCCTGGCGCGACAGCGCCCGGGCTGGTGAACTCGAAGACGAGGCCATAAACGCCGATCAGCATCAGGATGACGGCGATGTTCGGGTCGGTGATGACGGCGAGAAGCCGGATGAGCCAGCCAGGCTCCAGCGTTTCAACCGGCAGCCCTTTGGTCGCCAGCACCTTTTTCCTGCCGGAGATCTCGACCGTCCGGCCGTCGGCCAGCTGAAGCAGTTCGGTCGTGTCGCGGGCGACGAAGTCGACGACATTTTCCTGCAGTGCCGCGCTGGCCGACAGGCTGGCCGCCTCGCGCACCGCCTTTTCACCCCAATCGGCATTGCGCCCGCGCAGTTCGGCCAGGCTGCGGATCAAGGCAACCGCGTCGTTCGTCGCCTTGGCGATCATCGCATTGCCCGCTGGTGGATCCTTCGGGTCCTTGCCGGCTTCCCGGCCATTGTTCTTGTCGTCGCCGGGAAAGGATGGCAGCGGCCCGCCCATCTCGATGGGCGTTGCCGCGCCCACATTGGTGCCGGGCGCCATCGCCGCCACATGGGTTGCGTAGAGGATGTAGGTTCCGGCGCTCGCCGCATGCCCGCCGGCGGGCGCGACATAGCCGATGACGGGAACCGGCGAGGCGAGGATGTCGGCGATGATCTCACGCATGCTGGTGACCAACCCGCCCGGCGTGTCCATCTGCAGGATGAAAACCTCGGCGTTCCGTTCTGCGGCCACCGCCAGCGCTTCCTCGAACTGCATGGCGCTAGCCGGACCGATGGCGCCGTCTATCTCGATGCGCAGCGCAGTCCTCTCCTGGCCGTTTGCTTCTCCGGTTGCGGAAGAAGAACAAACAGCCACAGCGGCTACAAAAGCCGCGGCAATCAGGGCTACACGCGCGAGTTTCACGCTCAAAGCTCCCTATCAGGGATATGGGCCCGATTTTGCCGAAATCCATGCTGCGTCGCGGCGGTGAAGCTGATCCAGGGCAACGGGGCCTAACCCGGTTGGCAGGAAACGGGTGGTTTGCGTGCGCTGCTTCACCCATCTGATTGCAGAGCCGATGAAGCCAGAGGAGGCAGAGCCATGACCATTCACACGGTTCCAGCAGCAGCGGTCCGATCGGCGGAAGCGCGCGTCGCCGGATATGACTGGCAGGCATTGGCCGAGGAGATGAGCTTCTATGGCTGCGCGGTGATGGAAAAGCTGCTGACACCGCAAGAATGCCGGGAGATCGCCGGGCTCTATGCCGACGAAAGCCATTTCCGCAGCCATGTCCACATGGCGCGGCACGGCTTCGGCAAGGGCGAGTACCGCTACTTCCGCTATCCCTTGCCAGAACTGATCGGCGGCTTGCGCACCGCGCTCTATCCGCGCCTTGCCGCCGTCGCCAACGACTGGAACGAACGCCTGGGCATCGCGCAGCGCTACCCGGACGAACACGCCGCGTTCCTTCAGAAATGCCACGAGCAGGGGCAGACGCGGCCGACGCCGCTCCTGCTGCAATATGGTCCCGGCGACTTCAACTGCCTGCATCAGGATCTCTACGGCGATCTTGCGTTCCCGCTGCAGGTGGCAATCCTGCTGTCCGAACCGGACAAGGATTTCATCGGCGGCGAGTTCGTGCTGACCGAACAGCGCCCGCGCATGCAGAGCCGCGCCGAGGTGGTGCCGCTGCGCCAGGGCGATGCCGTCGCCTTCGCGGTCCACAATCGTCCGGTGCAGGGCAGCAAAGGCAGCTACCGCGTCAATCTCAGGCACGGCGTCAGCCGGCTTCGCTCCGGCCTGCGCCATACGGTGGGCATCATCTTCCACGACGCGAAGTAGGGCGACGCGCCTTCGCTCAGCCTTGAAACAGCGCCAGCTCTTCCTTCGTGAGGTGGCGGGCCTTGCCCTTGGCGAGGTCGCCGAGCTGCAAGCGGCCGATCGCTACCCGCACCAGGCGAAGCACGTCCACGCCATGCGCCGCGAGCAGCCGGCGGATGTGGCGGTTGCGGCCCTCGTCGAGGATGATTTCCAGCCAGGCGGTGCTGGTGCCATTGCGCAGGATGTCGATCGACCGCGCCGTCAAATCTTCGCCATCGACCGTGGCGCCGGCGCGCAACCGCGCCACCATGGCCGGATCGGGCAGGGCGCCGATCTGCACATGATAAACTTTGGCGACGTGCGAGGCGGGGTCGAGCAGGCGCTGGGCGAAACGGGTGTCGTTGGTCATCAGGAGCAGGCCTTCGCTGGCCTTGTCGAGGCGGCCGACCGGCGACACGAAGGGCAGGTCGAGTTCTGCCAGGCAGTCGTAGACGGTGCCGCGGTCCTGCGGGTCGTCGCGGGTGGTGACTAGGCCGCGCGGCTTGTTGATCATCAGATAGACCTTGCGCTCGGCGACGACGCGGCTGCCGTCGACCTCGATGCGGTCGCGGCCGGGGTCGACGCGCAGCGAGCCGTTGCGCACGATTTTGCCGGCGACCCGGACGCGCCCTTCGGCGACCAGAATTTCCGCCTGCTTGCGCGAGCACAGGCCAAGCTTTGACAGCGCACGGCAAAGGCTGACGCCGGGGGGACTGACGCCTGGGTTGGGCGAGGGGCGTGGCCGGCCGGTGTTCGGCCGTGGCGCCATGGTTTTGCGTGATCGTTCCGGCAAGTCAGGTCTTTCCCGCCACCTGAGGTGAATATTTGCTAACAGAAAGCAGCCGGGGTGGATATCTGGATTTCTCGATACGGGTATCCGGACGTGTGAGCTGCGGCCCTCCGTTGCGACAGGTCGCCTCCGGACATCATGGCAAAGTTGGCGGGACAGCGCGCCCCTCTGTCCTGCCGGCCATCCGGCAGGACAGAGGGGGCGCCGTAGGGCGCCAACATCGCGAGCCTCGCACGCCGCTTCGCTGGCCTCCGACGTGGTGCCTAGCTGATCGTCAGTTTGCCCTGGGCTCGTCCTCGACAACGAAAGATGCGGCAATCAGGTCGTCGGCATCGATCCGCAGGGAGCCTTCACCTCCTCCCATGACAGCGGCGACCTTCTGAAAAATTTTAATCTCGTGCTCGGTAATCCGGGCGCTCCGCATCCTGGCTTTGAGATCAGCGATGCGTAGCCCCAATGTGTGGGACGTTCCAATTTCACGGTTCGACATGACAACATGCTCCTCCCCAACCCATGCTTTTTGCCTCCCCACCCGTATTCGCCCGTCGCCTACCATGTTTGCCTAAATATCGGGCATCGCGAATACAGCGCCCCGAACGCTGGTGCGCGGGGAAGGTTCCAGCGCAACACGGTAACGAAATAATACGGGCCGCCGCCGTCGACGGGTTACCCGCAGGAAGTGGCTGGCCGTCTTTCTTCGGATGTGACGGACTCGCCGACAAGGTGAGCTCAAAAGAAGATTTGACTGGATCCTCCCGGGGAGGATACAAAAGCAGGCATGTCCGAAGGCATCCATCGTTCGCATCCGGCTATCGTGAAGCGTCTGAAGCGCGCGCAAGGCCATCTTGCGGCGGTGCTGTCGATGTTCGAGGCGCATCGGCCTTGCGTTGATCTGGCGCAGCAACTCCACGCCGTGGAGAGCGCCATCAGCAGCGCAAAGCGCGAACTGATCCACGATCATATCGAGCATTGCCTGACGGACACCGCGGAAGCCGGCGGCAACTCGCTGGCGGAACTCAAGCAACTGGCGAAATATTTGTGAGCCGTCAAATGCCTGTGCTCGGCACGCGCATCCTCGGCTGGTTCGGGTTCGGGCCGCGCGATCACACCGCGCATGGTCATGGCCATCACGATCATGCGAGCGGGTCGCATAGCCACGGGGTCATCGATGCGACGATTGCGACGACCGACCGCGGCATATGGGCGATCAAATGGTCGTTCGTCATCCTGGCAATCACCGCGGCGATGCAGATGGTCGTGGTCGCGCTGTCGGGCAGCGTGGCGCTGCTGGCCGACACGGTCCACAACATCGGTGACGCCACCACCGCCATTCCGCTGTGGATCGCCTTCCTGCTGGCCCGGCGCAAGCCGTCGCCGACCTTCACCTACGGCCTGGGCCGGGTCGAGGACCTGGCCGGGATCATCATCGTCGGGATCATCCTGTTCAGCGCCATTGTCGCCGGTTACCAGGCCATCGACCGTTTGATCAATCCACGCGTGGTGACGCATCTGGGCTGGCTGGCGGCAGCGGGCATTGTCGGCTTTCTCGGCAATGAGGCCGTCGCGGTGTTCCGCATCCGCGTCGGCCGCGAAATCAACAGCGCCGCACTCATCGCCGACGGCTACCACGCCCGCACCGACGGCCTGACCAGCCTTGCCGTGGTTCTTGGAGCGTTCGGCGTCTGGCTCGGTTTTGCGCTGGCCGACCCGATCGTCGGCCTGCTCATCACGCTTGCGATCTTCGGCATCGTCTGGCAGTCGGCGCGCTCGGTGCTGACCCGCATGCTCGATGGTATAGATCCTGATGTCATCGGCGACATCCACCATGCGGCCGCGCATGTGCCGGCAGTGCGCATTGTCGAGGCCAAGGCGCGGTGGATCGGTCACCGGCTGCACGCCGACATTGCCATCGCCGTCGAAGAAAGCCTGCCGGTCTGCGAAGCGAAGAAGATCACCGCAGCGCTGGAGAACCAGCTGTTCGAGCACATGCCGGCGCTTGCGGCGGCGAATATCAGATTGGCGAACGCGGATGCGGATCATCCCCATGAACATGCTCACGGCGAACACGACAGCCACTAACGGTCGCTCGGAGCGGCTCGTTTCTGTTACCCTCAGCTGATGTTCCAAATTCTTGTCGAGTTCCAACGAACGATCTATCTGGCGGTCGGCGAGCAGATCAGACTGCTCTCGGTGGGAGGCGACTGGCTGGCGTTCATCGGCTTCCTGCCGATGGGCATCGTCTTCGGCGCGGCGCATGCGCTGACGCCCGGCCACAGCAAAGCTGTGCTAGCGACATACCTTGCGGGTTCGGATGCAAAGCTTCCGCGCGGCCTTTTCGTATCGATTACGCTGTCCTTCACCCATGTGATGACTGCCGTTCTGATTGCGGTTCTCTCGCTGCCGCTGGTTTCCATTGGGCAGCGTCGGCCGCGCTCCGCTTCTGGAGGATATCAGTCGTGGGCTGCTCGGCCTAATCGGTGTCTGGATGCTCTGGCGCGCTTTGAGCCGCGGCCATCACCACAAGCATGAGGGCGAGGCGGTCGGCGTCATGGCAGGTCTGATCCCGTGCCCGCTGACGCTGTTCGTGATGACCTTCGCGATCTCTAGAGGCATTCCCGGCGCCGGCTTGCTCTTCGCAATCACCATGATGGTCGGCGTGGCGCTGACGCTGTCCTGCGTCGCGGTGTTGTCGATCCTGTTTCGGGAACGCCTGATGGATTTCTTCGCCGGCAAGCCACTCGAAACCATTTCCCGAACCATCGAAGGCGTTGCCGGGCTAGCGCTTGCGGTCGTTGCCTTCTGGCAGATCATGTTCGCTTCCTGATCATGCTCAAGGGCGAGATCGAGTTGCACACCGATCGGCACGCGCCGGGGCGGCGATGCCGAGATGCCATCCTGCCAGATAGAATCAAGACATGGCTCGATCTACTTGTTTGTTTAGTGAAACTTTATTCTGGATCATGTCACGTCGCCGCGACACTATGTCAGGCGCGCAGCCGCTCCGGCGGAGGATTGTCGCAACAGGGCGCGCTGGCCGTTTCACTCTGCGCTCTTCGCCCCGGCATCGGTGACCGAAGGGTCCAAACCGCAACCGCGTCTATCGGCGGAGTACCGAATCGGCCGGCTGAGCCGCCGTTATCGGATCGGCATGACGATGCACAATCTTCCAGAGACCATCTTCTGGGCGAAAGACACTCGTCACGCGTAACGCCAAAGGGGTGACGTCGCTCCGACCGCCAACCTTGGACCTGAGCCGCTCTACTTCGACGAGGTATGCCAGTTCAGACGTCACACACTTCGCTACGGTCTCGAAGCCAGTAGCGTCGCCGTCCCTGTAATTCGATGCCGCTTGCTCCATCGTCTCAACGACCTGCTTCGATCCATGCACGAAAGGGCCGAAGGGATTTCCCAGTGTTACATCGTCTCGTTGGGAAAAGAGCTCCTTCGCTGGCGCGGGGTTCCCTTTCATGAACTCATCCAGAGCCAGGTGGTATTTTCAACTGCTTGATCGAAGTCATTGGCGTCGAGGGACATGTCATCCTCCCTGTCGTTTTATTTCTGATCCGGACTGGCGACTCCCGCAGGTCAACATTCTGTGTGCGCAGCGGTGAGGCATTTCCCCAACTGCTGCGCAGTGCAGGTTGGCGTGGTCAGTATAGCACGGCGCGAGACAAGTTTTCGCGACAGCGTTTTGAGACGGCTCGGTAATGGCCGCTCCCCCGCCCCGTTCCAGCCGTTCAATTGCGCGTCAAAATTCAGGGTGCCCGCCTGCGGCTGGCCCCGCTCATTGTCGACGGCTTGCGCGTTCTTGCTTGCTGATGTGCCCAGAGGCGATTGACCGCAAAGTCCGATCAGGTTGCAGAAGCTTCCAAGCGCCCGACCGTGGCAGATTAGCAATCGCTCACCGAGAACGGAGGGCGGCGGGAAGGATCTTTGCAATCTCCGGCCCCCGATGAAATGACGGTTAGGTCGCCGCGTGCTATCCTGCGCTCGGAGGCGAACAAGGGCGCATCGTTCCACATGATGCGTGCGGGGCGCGCGCCCAAAACGGGAGCAGAACCCATGAAAGGCGAAGATAGGGTCATTGAACGTCTTAACGAAGCGCTGTTTCTGGAACTCGGTGCTGTCAATCAATTTTGGTTGCATTATCGCCTGTTGGAGGACTGGGGCTATTTCAAACTGGCGAAGAAGGAGCGCGAGGAATCTATCGAGGAAATGCACCATGCGGACCGGATTATCGAACGGACCATCTTCCTCGAAGGGCACCCGAACCTGCAGGCGGTGGCGCCGCTTCGCATCGGGCAGAATGTGAAGGAAGTGCTGGAATCGGACCTCGCCGGCGAAGACGACGCGCGCACCTCTTACAAGAAGTCACGCGAGATCTGCCAGGAACTGGGTGACTACGTGACCATGCACCTGTTCGAGGATCTGCTCAAAGACGAGGAGGGCCACATCAACTATCTCGAGACCCAGCTTGATCTGCTCGCCTCGATCGGCGATGAGAGATACGGCCTCCTCAATGCCGCTTCCGGGGATGAGGCAGAGTAGTACTGGGAAAGCCACGCGGCGGAAATACTGCGCGACAGGTTTGAGGATTCCGCAGCCATGGCGCACATCAGGTGAACGGCACCAAAGGCTCGACGTGACGCCTCCAAGTTCTGTGCCGTTCGCCGGTATCCTGCTGGCTGCCTATCACCATTCGGTTGCCCTCGCTGTCGCGAAATTCAGCCACCGTGCGGCCTGGCTGCCAGGGCGCCTGGCGCGAGTCGCGTGTACGATGCGCGTCAACCGTCTGCAGCAAGTGGCGATACAGATCGCCTTTCTGGCCCGCTCTTCACGGTGCTCGGTTTCAACTTGACGGCTGCTACGCTCTCGCCGCCGGCACGGCGGGCAACTGCCCGAAGTGTATCCATCGGCCGGAATCGAGCTTCCAGACCTCCAGTTCGCCATTGGCGAGATCTGCTGCGTGAAAGATGTTGAGACCGCCGCGTCTTAGTCCATTATCTCTAGGCTCGTGCACCGCTTGACCGGAGCGCCAGGCGTGGCCGGAAACCGGATTGGGAAGATGCCTCAGGCGCCGCTTATCGCAACCCTTGTCGCCGGCCTCGGACTCGCCTTCATCCTCGGCACGTTGGCGAACCGGCTTCGCCTGTCGCCACTGGTCGGCTACCTCGTGGCCGGTGTCTTGATTGGCCCGTTCACGCCCGGCTTCGTTGCCGACCAGGCGCTGGCGCGCCAACTCGCCGAGCTCGGCGTGATCCTGCTGATGTTTGGCATAGGACTGCATTTTTCGCTGAACGATCTGCTGTCGGTAAGAAAGATCGCGATTCCCGGCGCTGTCGGTCAAATGGCTCTGGTAACCATGCTCGGGCTCCTCGTGACGCAGGCGATCGGCTGGCCGATCGGAGCCGGAGTGGTGTTTGGGCTGGCCCTGTCGGTTGCAAGTACAGTCGTGGTTCTACGGGCGCTGCAGGAAATGCGGCAGCTCGAAACCGACGGCGGACGCATCGCAGTCGGCTGGCTGGTCGTAGAGGACCTCGCCATGATCCTCACGCTCGTGCTGTTGCCGGCCTTCGCCGGCGTGCTCGGTGGCAATGTCAACGGGGCAAACCTTAACGGCGCAAACCTTAACGGTAATGACCTGTTCACATTGTTTGAGCCGCAGACCATCTGGAGCGCGCTCGGGCTTACGCTGGGCAAATTGGCGGCCTTCTTCGCGATCATGGTTGTCGTTGGGCGACGTGTCATTCCGCCGATCCTTCACTACGTTGCTCACACCGGCTCGCGAGAGCTTTTCCGTTTGGCCGTGCTGGCGATCGCCCTTGGCGTCGCTTTCGGGGCAGCCGAGCTGTTCGGCGTCTCGTTTGCTCTTGGCGCGTTTTTCGCTGGAATGATCCTTGCCGAATCCCAATTGAGCCAAAGGGCTGCTCAGGAAACGCTGCCGCTGCGCGACGCATTCGCTGTGCTTTTCTTCGTCTCCGTAGGCATGTTGTTCAACCCGATGATCCTGGTCGAGCAGCCGCTGCTCGTCGGCATGACATTTTTGATCATCGTCATCGGCAATGCCACGGCCGCATCGGCGATCGCATTGATGTTCGGCTATCCGTCCTACGTGGCGCTGACACTCGGCCTGAGCCTGGCACAAATCGGCGAGTTCTCGTTCATCCTGGCGGGACTGGGTGTCGACCTCGCGCTTCTTCCAGAGGCGGGACGTGACCTGGTGCTTGCCGGAGCCATCCTTTCGATCCTGGTCAACCCGCTGCTGTTTGCGGCGTTGGATCGGCTGACGCCGTGGCTGAAAGCACGAGAGCGAACCATTGCCACGCAAGAAGGCAGAGCCGAAACCCCCGAACTCGCCGCTACCAGCCTGACAGACCACGCGGTGCTTGTCGGCCATGGACGGGTCGGCAGCCTGGTCGCGGAGACGTTGCAAAAGGCAAGGCTGCCTTACCTGGTGATCGAGGAACGACAAGTGATAATAGAACAGCTGCGCGCCCGCGGCGTTGATGTCATTGTGGGAAATGCCGCCCAGCCGGGCCTACTTGATGCGGCCAACGTTGCCTCAGCACGGTGGTTGATCAGCGCCATTCCCAATCCGTTCGAGAGCGGCAATCTCATCGAGCAAGCCCATGCCATCAATCCAAGGCTTGAGATCATCGCCCGTGCGCATTCCGATGCCGAAGTGGATTACCTGAAGAAGTTCGGCGCCGATCTGATCATCATGGGCGAGCGGGAGATCGCGCGCGGCATCTCCGATCACATTCTGAGTCGGATCGATGCCCCAGCCGCCCCGGTCGCCGACCAGAGCCAAAACGCGCGCCAGGTCGACTCAAAACCGATGGCCGGGTGAGCGCTCCTCGTCAACGAGCGCCGCAACTTCTATGCCGGTCAATGGCAGCTTTGTCGGTTCCGGCAGCTAAAGGAAAGTTCCAGCGCTGGCGGCTAGCGACGTTAGACCAAAAAGGGCGACGTCCCTCGCAATCACCTCACGCGAAGCGCCGCTAGCGTCCAGGCCGTTGCTGAGCCGCCAGAACGCCATAGTTAAGACAACAATGGCCTCGCCGCTCGCCACGGCTTTGATCCGTATCAACGCCAACCGCAAGGGGAGGCTCGATTGCTCTGACAGCACGCCTGATCGCGTCAACGGCCAATTGCCTGAAGCGTTACCATTTGGCGTGGGAAACGGGCACGAAGATGGTTCCTGCGACCGACTACAGGAGATCGCGCGAGAGCGACCTGATCGCCGTTGTGCGCGAGTTCGTGCACGAGCTTCAGCCGCAACGTGCAAATGCGATCGACGTCTCGCCGTCAAGCCGGATCGAAAGGGATCTCGGCATAGACAGCCTTGGTCGGACGGAGCTGGTTCTGCGGATTGAGCGCGCGTTCCGGGTGCGGCTGCCTACTCAAATAGTTGGCGAGGCGGACACAGTCGGTGATCTGATCAATGCTCTCGAACACGCCGGCGCCCGACCGCGCTCGGCCCGCACGGTGCAGCCGACCATTGCCCTTCCTCCCGTTCCGGCTGCCACCGAGGCCGGGACTCTCGTCGAGGTCCTCGACTGGCACGTGGCGCAGCATCCTGATCGCCTGCACCTGACGGTCCTGCAGGACGACACAACCGCGCTGGGGGCAATGACCTATGCAGAACTGGCGGAATCAGCTCGTGCCGTGGCGGCCGGATTGATCCGCCGCAATGTCGAGCCGGGCGATCGTGTCGCTTTGATGCTGCCCACGAGTCTCGATTTCTTCTCCGCATTCTTCGGTATCCTCTACGCCGGAGCCGTGCCGGTGCCGATCTATCCGCCGATGCGGCTGTCGCAGATCGAGGACCATCTGCGTCGCCAGGCCGGCATCTTGAGCAATGCCGGCGCCCGCATACTCGTCACGATGCAGGAAGGAATGGGTCCTGCAGCGCTGCTGCGCGGACAGGTCGAATCCCTGGACAGCGTCGAGAACGTCGCAAGTCTCAGCACCGAGCCCGCTGCCACACAGCTGCCGCCGGTCACGGACGATCGCTCGACCGCGCTGATACAATACACGTCAGGCAGCACCGGAGATCCGAAAGGCGTCGTGCTGAGCCACGCCAACCTGCTTGCCAATGTTCGGGCCATGGGCGCGGTGATGGAGGCGAGCTCAGCTGACATCTTTGTCAGCTGGCTGCCGCTCTATCACGACATGGGCCTGATCGGCGCTTGGTTGGGATGCCTTCATTTTGGCGCGCCGCTCTATGCGATGTCGCCATTGAGCTTTCTCGTGCGCCCGGAGAGCTGGCTCTGGGCCATGCACCGTTTTCGCGCCACCTTGTCCGCTTCCCCAAACTTCGGATTTGAGTTCTGTCTGAACAAGACAGACGACGCCGATCTCGAAGGACTTGATCTAAGCTCGCTCCGCATGGTCGCAAACGGGGCGGAGCCGGTCAGTGTTCAGACGCTGCGTCGGTTCATTGAAAGATTTGAGCATCATGGCTTCAAGCCGGGAGCCATGGCGCCGGTCTACGGCCTGGCTGAGAACACGGTAGGGCTGGCCTTTCCCCCGCCGGGCCGCTCGCCGATCATCGATCGCGTGGATCGTACTGCGCTGACCGGCCGTGGCGCGGCTGTGCCCGCCGGCCCCGACAATCCGAAGCCACTTGAAATCGTCGCCTGCGGACATCCTCTGCCAGGTCATGAAGTCCGCATCGTCGATGGCGCCGGCTACGAGCTTGGTGAACGCCAGGAAGGCCGGCTCGAATTCCGCGGCCCGTCGGCGACCTCCGGCTATTTCGAGAACGACGCCAAGACGCGCGAGCTGTTCCGCGATGGCTGGCTCGACAGCGGAGACAGGGCATACGTGGCGAGCGGTGATGTCTACATTACCGGCCGGGTAAAGGACATCATCATCCGCGCTGGGCGCCACATCTATCCGCAAGAGATCGAAGAGGCCGTCGCGGGCATCCCCGGCGTGCGCAAGGGAGGCGTCGTCGTGTTCGGCGCCACCGATCAATCCACGGGAACGGAGCGCGTGGTCGTCGTGGCGGAAACGCGCGAGACCGATGAACCCGCCCGCGCGGAGTTGCAAAAGCGCGCTTATGTGGTCGCAACGGATATCGCCGGGACACCTCCCGACGATGTGGTTCTCGCGCCGCCGCGAGCCGTGCCGAAGACATCCAGCGGGAAGATTCGCCGCAGCGCGGCCAAGGAGCTTTACGAGAGCGGGACAATTGGAGCGCCGCAACGCTCTCTCTGGTGGCAAGTCTTGCGGCTGTCGTTTGCGGGAGCAGGCCCGCAGCTGAAGCGGCTGCGCCGGCTTCTCGCCGACGTTCTCTACGCCGGATGGTGGTGGATCGTCGTGGCCTGCGGCTTCTTCTTGGCATGGCTGGCCGTGATGCTTCTGCCGCGACTCGGCTGGCGCTGGGCCGCGGTGAGGGCGATCGCCCGTGCCGCGCTCGCGCTTGCCGGCGTGACCATCACGGCGAGCGGCATCGAGCACATTCCCCGCCGCAACGCGATACTCGCATTCAACCATTCGAGCTATATGGACGCCTTGGTGTTGGCTGCGGTTCTGCCGGGAGAACCAGCTTTCGTGGCCAAGAAGGAGCTGGCGGGGCAGGTCTTTGCCGGCCCCTTCCTGCGCCAGTTGGACATACCGTTCGTCGAGCGCCATGATGTCACAGGCAGCCTTTCCGACGCCGAATCCCTGACCAAGATCGCCCGGCAAGAACGCATTCTCGTGTTCTTTCCCGAAGGCACGTTCACGCGCAGACCAGGTCTCTCCGCCTTCCATCTCGGAGCTTTCAAGATCGCGGTGGATGCCAACCTGCCGATACTGCCCGGCATCATCCGTGGAACGCGATCCATGCTCCGCGGTGACCAATGGTTTCCACGATGGACGCCGGTCACAATCGAGATCGGCGCTCCCATTGCGCCGTCTGGAACTGATTTTGCATCGGTATTGCGTCTCCGCGACGCAGTACGCGAAGCGATCCTGGCGCGCTGTGGCGAGCCGGACCTCGGCGAGATGGTAAAGCCGACACGGCCCGAGGCCAGGGCCTGACGGCGTCACGGTCGCAAGGTATCCTCAACAGGCGTTGGCTAGACGCTACGCGTGATGTGGCCGGCGATCATGAGAAGCATCAGGACGCCAAGCCGGAACGCGCGCACCATTGTCGATCGAGAGGACTACGAGCGGCTAAGCGTGGGTGCCGGTCGATTTTCGCGGCCGTCGAGGTCTTTTGGAAAGATCGCGGCTGCTTCCACCCGCCAGCGACAAAATTGCAAACGGTAAAGTTCGACCCCTTCTCTGCCCTTCCTTCTGAGCAGGCATACGGCAATCCGTGACCCAAACCAGTCTCTGCCACGCGAGGCGCGTGGGATTAGCAGGTCGCGCCACTCCACAAGCAAAGCCGCCAAAGCGAATGCCCTTCGTCAGGACCGCGCTCGAGTGGCCCTGCAATGTCCACTTTCCGTGGACGTGTCGGATGCTCCGTGCCCGGATGAGCGCACGCGGCGACCTGACGTTGCTGGGCGGCGAGAGGGATTTTCTGCACCTCCTGCCGCGGAGCATTCTTACTCGTTGGAACAGACGAGACCGACGGCAGCAATCCACCGATAGCGTTGAAAAAGTCCGGCAGAGCAGGATGATTTTGCCTTCGAATCTCCATCCCGCTCCAAGTCTTTACTTGGTCGCGTCCGGACGGAAAACCGGCATTTAAGCAGCCCCGGCTTTGTGTGCCAAGGGATGCCTCGGCTGGTAGAGGCCAAGCGAGCCGCCACTGGGAAGCGAGACATGCGTGAGCAGGCCCCAGCCTTCATCGGTGACCGAAGTGCATTCAACATCGTGCGATTTCAGCTCTTGGATTGTGGCATCGATGTCTTCGCACATGAGATAGACTTCGTGGCTGTCGTTTTCGGCGATCGGGTGAACGGCAATCTCGGCCGGCGGCAATGCGAAGATCAACCAGCCTTCGCCAGCATCGATTGCTGGAAAACGCAGAACATCGCGAAAAAATGCGCGGTCTGCCTCGGCATCAGTGCTGTAGATGATCATGTGTGCGCCGGAAATCATGGCTCCTTACCTCCCTGAAAGTGATGCGAACAAGCTATTGCCGTTGCAAACGACGTTTCGGAGCTACCGCACAGCCGCTCGATATCGACAAGATTTAGTTAGATATAGGTTGGTTGGCCGTGATTGCAGGTGCCGGAACCCGGCGTTGACAGTCGCAGCAACCAGCGCTGATGACACCTTCTCCAGCCGTTCATGGGCTCGTCAAAATTCGGATGCCCGTTCTCGGCTGCGCCCGCTCATTGGCTGCCGATCACCATGCGGTTGCCCTCGCTGTCGCGAAATTCCGCGACCGTGCGGCCTGGCTGCCACGGCGCCTCCTGCGGTTCGGTGATGATCTCGACGCCGCCCGCCTTCAACGCGGCGATGGTGGCCTCGACGTCGTCGTCGACCAGCACCAGCACCGGCTCCGCGCCTGGCGTGTCGTCGGCGCGCCTCACGAAATGTAGGTTCGTGACAGCGCCGGGAAATTTCAGCTCGATCCAGCGCCAGCCGCCATCGCCCATCTTCTCGTCGGTCGCGACCTGGCAGGCAAAATGCCTGGTGTAGAACGCCTTGGCGCGATCCTGGTCGAATACCGGCAGTTCGGCAAACTGGATGTGCATGGTCGTCTCCTGCTCCTCGATGGCTGCTGCGTGGCCGTCCACAGGTGGAAGACGATCCGGCGGCCGAAGAGATTTATAGCGTGCGAGTATCTTTTCGGGAACGCGAAACGTCTTTTGGTTCAGGCTAACCAATCAGGAGACGAGCCATGGGCTACAAACTCATTCGCTACAGCGTGAAAGACACCGGGCTGGAAGAGAACCGCGCGCTGGTGGCAAAAGTGTTCGAGGCGCTGGATGAGACGGCGCCGCAGAGCGTGCGCTATCTCGTGCTCGAACTCGACGACGGCGAGTTCATCCACGTCGTCGGCGAGGGACATGACACATCCGCGCTGACCGGGCTTGCGGCCTTCGAGGCGTTCACGCAAAACCATGCGGAGCGACGTTCCACGCCGGTCAAGCGATCGCCTGCCAAAATCATCGGCAACTACCATGTGCTTGAGGAGGGCAAAGCCGGATAGAATGGAAGCCATGATCCCACAAAAACTCGACCGGCCGGCGCTGGAGGCGATGCTCTCCGGGTTGCGTCCCAAACTGCATCGCTACTGCGCCCGCATGGCCGGCTCGGTGATCGACGGCGAGGACATCGTGCAGGACACGCTGCTGAAGGCGCTGCAGGCGGTCGACGGCAGCATGACGGTCGAGCGGCCCGAGCAATGGCTGTTTCGCATCGCCCATAATGCCGCGCAGGACCATCTGCGCCGGCGCCATCGGGAAAGGTCGCGCATGACCGAGACCGACATGACCACGATCGAGGATCCTTCCGGCAGTGCCGACGCAAGGCTCGCCGCTGCGGCCGGCCTGCGCAGCTTTATGCAACTCTCGGTTGCGCAGCGCGGCGCCGTGATCCTGGTCGACGTGCTGGGCCTTTCGCTGCACGAGACCTGCGAGGTGACCGGCGCGACGCTGGCCGCCACCAAGGCGGCGCTGCATCGCGGGCGGGCGCAGCTGCGCATATTGGCAGCCGAGCCCGAACAGGCTGCCGCGCCACGGCTCGACGCCGATGACGAGCGACGGCTGCGCCGCTATGTCGATCTGTTCAACGCGCGCGACTTCGACGCGGTCAGGGTGCTGATCGCCGAGGATATCCAGCTCGAACTGGTCAGCCGGCTCCGCATGCGCGGCAAGGCTGAAGTGTCGACCTATTTCGGCAATTACGAGCGCATCAGCGACTGGGCGCTATCGCTGGGCTTCGTCGACGGCCGGCCGGCGATCCTGATCCGCAACCCGCAGGAGCCGGACGGCGCGGTGCGCGGCTTCATGCTGGTCGAATGGCGGGACGAGCGGGTCCTCCAGATCCGCGATTTTCGCTATGCGCCCTGGTGCCTGATCGATGCCGAGATCAGCACGGTGGAGGGACCAGCAAGCCTCGAACCTGCGCCCTCCCGCGCGAGCGGGTTCGTTCCCTGACCTGCACGGCGGGATCGTCGACCAGCGGCGGAACTTTGCCGTGCGACGCGGCTTTCGGAACGACTTGGTTGAGCCAAATATCTGACATTCCTGGGCTGGTCGTTGGATAAGCTGCCCGTCGACTATTTGTTGGCGATGCCTGAGTTTGCAAGCAGAGCAATCAGCGGTGGTGTTCCGCAAACTCGCTGATGCCGCGGAGGAGCGGGTTCTGGTCGCCGACCCAGAACCAGTGGTCGTCGCCGGCGACCTCCACGAACCGTCCTCCGGGTATCTTCGCTGCAAGGAAACGACCCGCCTCCGAGTGGACCGCGCGGTCGCCCGAGCGATGCAGCACCAGTGTTGGGACCGAGATCATTGCGAGCAGATGGCGGACGTCGGTGTCGCGCAGAGCATCGATCACGCCTGCAACGGCGCCTGGACTGGACGCCGCCCGCAGCAACCCGGCCCACCAGGCTTCCGCTTGGCGGTCGCCGACCAGGCTCGGGGCAAAGGTTTCGATCTCGGCCGGTCCGCCCCAGTTGGCGACCAGGCGTCGCTTCCAGAGGTCGTATTGCTCGGAGGTCAAGGCGAAAGCGTAGTCGGGCGCCCGGCTGCCTTTGGCCAGGGAGCCCCACAGAACGAGCCCGACGAGGCGATCGGGATAATCGACCGCGAAGCGGATGCAGCCGGGACCGCCTTCCGACGAACCAACGAGGAGCGCACGGCGGCTTCCGGCCGCGTTCATGACCTCCAATATGTCCCGCGCGGTCGCGTCGACGGTTGGACGCGCTCCGACGCGGTCGGAAAGGCCCACGCCGCGCCGGTCGAAGAGGATCAGCCGACCGATACGCGAAACTGCCGCAATCCACGCGCGGCAGCGGCTGTCTTCCCAGATACGCTCCACATGCGACACGAACCCGGGAACGAGCACGATGTCCGGCGGACCACTGCCGACGGTCTGGAACGCGAGGTGGATACCATCCACCTCGACATAGCGCGTTCGCGGCGCTTCCGGAGCAGTGGTCTTGCTTGGCTCTTGCAACAACGCAACGGTAGCAGGGTCAGGGGTCACGCCAAGCTCTTCTTGCAAGTGCCGGGCGCATGCTTCGAGCTGGCGCTCGGCTGCCGCCCTGTTTCCGGCCGTCAGGTGGGCACGGATCAGATGGCGGTGTGCGCTTTCGCTCAGCGGATCCAGTCCCACCAGACGCGTCGCATGCACAACTGCGGTGAGAGGCTCTCCAGCGGCGATCTGCGTTTCGACCAGGCGCTCCAACGCCTGTGTCAGGCGGCTTCGCAAGGCCTCGCGCCTGAAGAACGCCCATTCCTCGAATTCCTGACAACCCGGCAGGGAGAAACCCGCAAGAAAATCGCCCGTGTATATGTTGGCCGCCGCTTCAAGAGAGCCGTGGTCGCAGGCGTGCTCAAAAATTCTGGAGTCAATCTCGACGGAAAGCGCCGGGTGCAGGCTGAGGGACGTTCCGCTCACGGCGACGAGTTCGCTGCGAAAGGCGATTCGGATCTTGTAAAGGGTACGCCGAAGGCGCGCCCGAGCAGTCTCTTCGTCGGCTTCGGGCCACAGCAGCGTGGCCGCAGTTTCACGCGCGACGGGCCGACCGGCCTCGGCAAGAAAGATGAGGAGCGCGGCTGCCTTGCGCAGGGCAAGTGGCATCCGCTGTCCGTTCATGCGGAACTCCGGAAAGCCCAAAAGCCGAAACTCCAATCGCTCCATCGATCCGCTCGCGACAAATCGCACCAGGCAGGGGACGTTGAGGGGACGCCTGCCGTCTATCGTTCCCCTTGCGACTTTCGGGCCAACCGCGCGCCCCGAACTTTGGAGCGATAAATGTCACTGGTCAATTTTTCCATCCCTCACCACCTATCCGAGGCTGTTGCCGCGGATGGCGTCTCGATTGCTTATGAAGACATTGGCTGCGGCGAGCCGCTCATGCTGCTTCACGGCCTAACCGAAAGCAGTGAGTCCTGGCATGAGGCCGGCTATGTCGAGCAATTCCTGCAGCGCGAACGGCGGCTGATCCTTGTCGATTGCCGCGGCCATGGCCGCAGCGGCAAGCCGCACGATCCGGCCGCCTATTCGGGTCGCAGGCGGGCGGGCGATATCATCGCCGTCCTCGACCATGCCGGCATTCGTCGCGCCGCTCTCATGGGACATTCGATGGGTGGCGTCATCGCACTCGCCGCCGCCGCCTACCATGCGGACCGCGTCAGTGCACTGATCGTCAATGGCGCGCATCCGTTCGCGGAAGACCTGACCCCCTTGCGAGCCGCACTCGAGGAAAATTTCGAGGCGTGGCTCGCCTTCGTGAAGCAATTGGCCCCAGGCCTTTCGCCGGACAGCTGCCGACGCATCCGGGGTAACGATCTCACCGCCGTTCAGGCAAGCCTTGCCAGGGATAGACCTGATTTCTCAGCAGCCTTTGCGGGACTTGGCATACCGGTGCTGGCAATCAGCGGCACGCTCGATCCACTATGCGATGCCGCCCGAAAGTTCGCAGGACTGGTCGGAGGCGAATTCCTGGCGCTTGTGGGCAAGAACCATGTGACGGCCTTTCTCGATGTCAGGCAATCGGGCCGATTGTCGACGAATTCCTCGGCTGTGTCGGCACCCGCAATAAAGGGCGAGGAGGCTGAGCCATGTGCCGGTCCTGTCTCTCCTGGTACGGACGACGCATAGCTCCTTATGTCGTCCACGCCGGCTGCTCGGCGGACGCCTTCTCGCGCATGCGGCAGCGCATAGTGCCGCTGGCGGAGGGCGTTGTGGTCGAAGTCGGCTTTGGCTCCGGCCTGAACCTGCCCTACTACGATGCAGCCAAGGTGAGGCGGCTCGTCGGCGTCGATCCCGACGGCACCATGCTCGCTTTGGCGAGACGGCAGAACCGCGCCTTGCCCTTCGAACTCGAATACCTACAGGCCAGCGGCGAAAACTTGCCACTTGTGGCTGGATTCGCCGACACGGTGATCGTCGCCTACGCCTTATGCACCATTCCGCAGCCGGCGGCCGCGCTGGCGGAGATCCGGCGCGTCTTGAAGCCCGGCGGGCGGTTGATCTTCCTCGAACACGGCCAGGCAAATGCCGGCTGGCGCAGAAGGCTGCAGAACCGGTTCAACCGCATCTGGGGCGTTCTTGCCGGTGGATGCAATCTCAACCGCAACCCGTTTCAGCTCGTCGCGAGTGCCCGCTTCGACGTTCGGGAGGCATGGCAGGAGGGGTTTCCCCCCATCTTCTGGCTGTTGGGCAGCCATTACGCGGGCGTCGCCATAAGGCAGCCGGACTAGCCGGCCGTCACCCTCTCGCAGGTGCTGACCGTGCAGGAGCGCGGGCTGGTCTTGCCGTTGACGGCGAATCACGTCGGCGCGTTATCCGCGCCGGCCACTGCGCCAGCCAGCCGGCGAGACGCCCGCGAGCTTCTTGAAGCTCCGGCTGAAGGCCGCTTCGGACTCGTAGCCGACATCACGCCCGACTGTCGAGACTTTGGCCAGCCCATCAGAGAGCAGTCGTGCGGCCAGTTGTACGCGCCATCGCGTGAGATACTGCATCGGTGGGCAGCCGACGAGACGCGTGAAGCGGGCCGCGAGGACGGACCGCGAGACGCCGGTTTCGCGTGCGAGGTCTTCAATTGTCCAGCCACGCGCCGGATTCTCGTGGACAAGCGCAACGGCCCGGCCGACGGCGGGGTCGCGCAAGCCGGCCAGCCAGCCGGTCTGCTCCGGCGGCAGTGCCTCAAGATAGCGGCGAACGACCTCAACGAACATCAGCTCGCTGAGGCGCAGGCGGATGCATTCGGCGCCAGGCCGCTGAGCGGACACCTCTGCCAGCGTTAGCTCGATCAGACGGTCGAGCAGGTCGCTTGGCGCGCCGGCCGCGCGCCGGATGCATATCAGCGGAGGAAGGGCCCCGAGCAGAGGATTGAACGGCCGTGCATCGCAACCAAGAAAACCGCAGACATATCTGGTCAGAAGGGGGCCGCCGCCGCCTTCGTTGACCACGAAGGGCAGTTGTCCGGCTGCCATGGCGCGAAAGAAGTCGAGCGAATCTTCCTGGCTCAGACCTGACCGCACTCCGGGCGCACTGCGCATCGCGTACGAATCCTCGTGGGGGATCACAAGTATGTCGCCTTCGGCAAACTCCATCGGTGGACCGTCACCGATGCTGAGCGAGCCCGATCCTTGGGTGATGATGTGGTAGGAAATCACATGTTGGGCGCGCGGCAGGATAAGATGGGCAAATGAATCCGCCCGCGGCACGTCCACACTCCAGGGCGAAGAGGCATCGACCCAGAAGAAAAGCGCGCCGGTGAGCTTTATCACGCGCAGCACATCCGAAAGCACATCCTTGTCCGGCGCGGCCGACGGTGCGGCATCGGCAACGACCTCTTCCGGTGGCCGCCCAGGCGATCGGGCCAGAACGGACGCCACGGCAAGCGATTGAGACGCTGGGTCATGGAGCGTGCCCATGGCCAAGCCTACTATACGCCGAACACCATATCCACTGCGCATCCCGCGGAGTCCATGCGATCAACGGAGGTCGGCCATGTCTACTTATTGCTTCTTCGACGTGCGTGAAATCACCGACCAAGCCAAGGTCGAGCAGTATCTGGCAGGGGTCTTTGCAACGGTTGAACAGTATGGAGGGCGCTATTTGGTGCTGGGCGGGAAATCCGACCTTGTCGAAGGAGACTGGCAGCCGGTCTATCCGGTCATCGTCGAATTCGCCGACGGCGAGCATGCCCAGCGCTGGTATTCATCGCCTGAATACGAGCCGCTGAAGGCGCTTCGCGTCGCCGGAACCCGATCCAACGCAGTGTTCCTTGAAGGTGCAACGCCGGGATCGGAGCAAGCGGCGGTCCAGACCCACCGGGACAAGACATCGAAAACTCCGGCTGAAATCTACGACTCACTGTTCGTTCCAGCGCTGTTCCGACAATGGGGGCCTATCGTCGCCGCCGAGGCGCGAATGGGGAGGGGCGACCGCGTCATCGACATCGCCTGCGGTACGGGTGTGCTGGCGCTCGCGGCCCTCGACCGGGTTGGCGCGGAGGGCAAGGTGGTCGGGCTTGATCCCAATCCCGATATGCTTTGCGTGGCCCGCCGCAAAAGCACTCGCATCGATTGGCGAGAAGGACGCGCCGAGCAGATTCCTTTCCCGAACGAAAGCTTCGACGCCGCAGTCAGCCAGTTCGGCCTGATGTTCTTCGACGATCGAGCCGCCGGACTGCGGGAAATGATGCGCGTGGTTAAGTCCGGCGGCCGGCTCGCCGTCGCGGTCTGCGACTCGCTCGACCAGTCGCCCGGCTATGCCGCAGTGGCGGAGATGCTTGAACGGCTGTTTGGAAGCGACGTTGCGAACGCGTTCCGGGCGCCCTTTGTGCTCGGCAATGCAGAGTTACTGCACTCGCTCTGCGAGAAGGCAGGCATAGAGCGTGCCGAGGTGAGGCGGCACCGCGGAACGGTCCGTTTTGCCTCGATCAAGACGCTGATCTCGACTGAAAGAGCCTGCATCTGGACGTTGGGCGGGCTTTTGGACAACGAGCAGTTCAGGCGGCTTCTGGAGGAGGCCGAGCGGGCACTTATGCCTTACGTGACAGCAGCCGGCGCTGTCGCTTTCGACATGCCGGCGCTCGTCATCACGGCATCCAAGGACTGACGCTGGGGACCGATTTCCAGCTTATTCCGGCCGTCCGCGGTTCAAGAAGTGAACCTGCCGAAGGTCCGAGAAGGGTTGGGGAACGAACCCGCTGCGCGGGACGGCGCCTGCGGTTGAGGTAGAGGGCACAGGCCGGCCGTCGCGCCTGCATTGAGCGTCGTCCGCCAGCGGGGCTGAGAAAGAGCGGCTGGTTGGCGGCGATGTTCGAGCCCGGCGTGACGGTATCGGAGGATTCGCAGTATCGTGTGCCGGCTACGTCAACCGATTTGCGACATCTCCCAAATTTCTCGTGAAGCCTTGGGGATAACCACACTCTGACCCCATTTGCGGCGGAATCGGTGTCCATTACCTTCCGTTAATAAATGGACGATTAGATCTTGGCGGGGTCAACCGCGAAAATGTTGCGCGAACGAGGAGCCCATCAATGGCTGCGATTACTCTTCCTGGCGATTGGACCGGACAGTACAAGGGATCGGAGCTGAACCTCTCCGGGTTCAAGCTCTCCTTTTCTGACGAGTTCAACACGCTTGGTGTCGTGCCGAACAACGGCACCGGCAAGTGGTTCGCGCCTGTGCATGCCCCCTATGGGGCCGCCACGTTCATGTCGCCGGTGGGGGCAACGAATCCGTTCTCCGTCTCTGACGGGAAGCTGACCATTACCATGAAGCAGGTGGACGGCGTCTGGCAGTCGGGAACGATGCAAACGGTTAACAGCGCCGGCCAGGGTTTCGCGCAAGAGTACGGGTACTTCGAGATGCGCGCAGCCTTTCACGGCGGGGCGGGAGCCTGGCCGGCTTTCTGGATGCTGTCGCCCAATCAGACTGTGCCACGCGTCGAGGTCGACATCGTTGAAGCGTATGGGGGCGATCCCGATGGTCATCACCAGGCGGTGCACTTGAGCAATAAGGAAAGCCACGCTTGGGAAAGCAACTATACGGGCCTCCCCGGTTCGCTGTTCGACGGGGCGTTTCACACCTACGGCGCGAGGATCACGACGGACTGGATCACCGTGTACTACGACGGCAAGGAGCTGAGCCGCTTTCCAATGAGCGAGTCCTTCCGCACGCCGCTCTATATGCTGGCCTCGCTTGCCATGAATCCCCTTGAGGTCGAGCAGGCGTCCGGCACCTACAAGATGGTCATCGACTACGTGCGCGCCTATGCCGCGCCGGACGTGATGGAGCAGCACCTGACCGGGACGGATGCGGCGGATATCCTGAACGGCGGCAGCTTTGATGACGTTCTGGACGGCGGAGCTGGTGCTGACAAAATGTCCGGCGGTTTCGGCAACGATACCTACCGCGTCGACAACGCATTCGACGTAGTCATCGAGGCTGACGGCGCCGGCATCGATGTGGTCATCACGTCAATGACGTATTCGCTGTCCGGCCAGCAAATAGAGCAGCTCACGCTCACCGGCGTTGCCGACATCGACGCGATGGGTAACGAACTCGACAACACGCTGGTCGGCAACGCTGGCAGCAACCTGCTCGACGGCGGAGTCGGAATCGACAAGATGGAGGGCGGCGCAGGCAACGATACCTACTATGTCGACAATGCGCTCGACCGCGTGGTCGAGGGCGATGCGGCGGGCAACGATTCGGTGTTCAGCTCGAGCACCTATTCACTGCCAACCTATGTCGAAAATCTGACCCTCATCGGCCTTGGCGCTATCAATGGTCGCGGCAATTCTTCCGACAATGAGCTGACCGGGAACAATGGGAACAACACGCTGGACGGCCTTGCCGGCAACGACACCATAAGGGGCGGGGCGGGTAGCGACCGGTTAGCGGGCTATGATGGCACCGACCTTCTCGATGGCGGGACCGGGGCCGACCTGATGAATGGCGGTGCCGGCAACGATACCTATTATGTGGACAATGCACTGGACAACGTCATCGACGAAGCGGGCCTCGACCAGATTTTCAGCTTGGTCACGTACTCACTGGCGGCCGCTAACCGAGCGGTAGAAAATCTGCGTCTGACCGGAAACGCCAACGTCGGAGCCACGGGAAATTCCCTCGACAACGTGCTCGACGGCAACGACAGCAACAACAACCTGGACGGCGGCCGAGGCAACGATACCGTGCTTGGGTGGGGTGGCAACGATGCACTAATGGGCGGCCTGGGCATTGACCGGCTTACTGGTGGCGCCGGCAACGATTTCTTCGTTTTCAGCGCGCCGCTCTCAGTGGCCAACCGCGACATCATCACGGATTTCAACCATACGGCCGATGCGTTCAGGCTCCAGAATTCGGTAATGCAGGGGCTTGGAGCCACCACGGGAGCCCTCGACCCAAGGTATTTCTTCGCTGGGACTAGCGCGCACGACGCCGACGATCACATCGTCTATGACAAGGTTACGGGTGAGTTGTTTTACGATTCCAACGGAAACGTCGCAGGCGGCGTGACACAACTCGCGACGCTGACGAACAGGCCGACGCTGCTGGCCGACGATTTTTTCGTGATCTGATCCGGCGCCTACAGCGGTGCGCGTGAAAACGAGATCAAGCGCACCTAAAGATTGCTTGGACAACCAGTCTGCGCTGCCTGCTTCACCTTCCCGCGTGCTGCAAAGTCTATCAAACGACACGCACGCGGCGCGTCACCTGGCCATTGCTTTCCCAATATGTGTGTTTCTTGGCAATCAAAGGATCGTCCATCGCCGGTTGAACTTGTCCCGTGGTGCTGACCGCCCGCGAGGTCACCGTGTGTTCTCCAGGAGACGGATTTGCCCAGTCCAGGGACCAAATCTTCCAGGCGTGTTCGGCCTCCTCACTGCGGTCGATGGTCGCCGGTGCCCATGGCGCTTGATCGATCTGCACTTCGACCCGATCGATCGGTGCCCCCCAAGCTGCCCCAATGACGCGGTAGTCCGAGTCTTTCCGGGTGACCTTTGCGGGCGCCGACTTTATCCGTGCCGGGCCGACTGAACTCTCGGTCCACACGGTCTCACCGTTGCGCTCCTCCTCCCGGATGGTGACATAGTCACGCGCCATCAGAAGGCTCATGAAGCGGGTGTCGCGAACTTCGATGCGCTCCAGCCACTTGACGTTGGCGATGCCGTACCAGCCCGGAGCAATCAGCCGCAGCGGAAAACCGTTGGCCGCCGGCAGGGCCGCTCCGTTCATTTCATAGCAGAGCAGATTGTCTGGGTTCGTCGCGTCGGCGAGCGACATGCTGCGCGCGAAGTTCTGCTGCATCTTGATGTCGCGTATTGCGACCTCGCCGGTGTCAGTGCCGAAAAAGACGACCTCGATGCCATTTTCCAGGACGCCGGCTTCCTCGAGGATCGGGGCGAGCGGCGTCCCTGCCCAGCGGGCATTGCCGATGCCGCCGGTGAAAAACGGAAAACCGTGGTTGCCCGAGCATTCCACTGTGAAAACGACCTCCTGGCGCGGCCGCGCCTTGATGTCGGCGAGAGTCAGTTTCAAGGGCTTCTTGACCAGCCCGCCGATCTCCATCGACCATGTCTTCTCATCGATCGTTGGTCGATTGAAATGCGAGATGCTGAAGAACTTGTCGTTTGGCGTTATCCAGCTATCCAGATCCTCCCAGACAAGCTGCTTCTGGATGCCGACCGGATCGGGATTTTCGGTCGGCTGGTCCAGCCACGGAATAACCTCCTCGCTCGCCCGTGTTGGAAAAGCGTAAGCCCGGCGCGAGGTATAGAGAGCAGCAATTGCGGCAAGGGCCGCGCTTCCCTGAACAAGAAGTTCTCTGCGTTGAATTTCGGGCATGTTGTTTCCTCCCAGTTGATCCGGAAACGGGCTGCACGTGCCTTAGGCCGCAGCCTGAACACGGATAGGCGCAATGAGCGTTTGCCCCGCCCGGAGGTTAACCGGACAGGTCAGGCAATCAGCGGCGCATCTCAAGCATGTGAAGCATTGGACGAAACTCTCGCTTGGGTTTCGCCTTTTTAAGGGTGCGCCTTTGAGAGGGAAGAGTCCAGGTGTATGATGATGGTCTAATATTTCGAGATCAGGGAGGAGAGCATGACGTCTTGGGAGATTAGGGGACGCGAACTCGTCAATTGCACCTGCGAATATGGCTGCAACTGTCAATTCAACGCGCTGCCCGACAAGGGCCATTGCCATGCCGTTGCCGGCATCCAGATCGATGAGGGTCATCATGGCGAGACCGTTCTCGACGGCCTGCGGATCGCCGCGATCTTCAAATGGCCCGGGGCGATCCACGAGGGCAACGGCGAAGCCATCGCCTTCGTCGACGAGAAGGCAACCGACCAGCAGCGTAACGCGCTGCTGCGCATCATGACCGGCCAGGACACCGACCCGTTCGCGACGATGTTCGCCGTCTACGCCTCAACCGTGACAAAAATGAATGAGCCGGTTTTCACCAGGATCGATCTCGACCTCGATATTGATGGTCGCAGGGGCCGCATCTTCGTCAAGGACTATATCGAAACCGTCGGCGAACCGATCCGCAACAAGGTGACGGGCGCGGACTCGCGCGCCCAGATCGTGTTGCCGAACGGCTTCGAATATGCGGTCGCCGAGATCGGCAGCGCTTCGAGCACAACCAGCGGGCCGGTTCAGGTAACCACTAAGGACAGCTACGGCCAGTTCGCGCGGCTGCATCTCAACAATCACGGGGTGGTGCGAGCCTGACGCGGCGCATGGACGGCGGGTCGCCACTGCAACGGCTGCTCAGACGCGACCGCGTCATCACGATCGCGGGCGTGGTGGCGCTGTGCCTGTTGGCCTGGCTTTATATCGTCGCCGGCGCAGGGCTCGGCATGAATGCGTGGGAGATGTCGAGGCTCGCGCTCTTCCCCCACCTGCAAACTCCAAACATGACATCCGATATGACCTCTGACATGTCTGGCATGGACATGTCCGGCATGGACATGAGCGCGATGGCGACGGAACCGCGGGTCGGGGGGGCCGCGAACTGGGTGCTGATGATCGTCATGTGGTGGGTCATGATGATCGCCATGATGTCGCCGAGTGCGGCGCCGACCATCCTGCTTTATGCGCGCGTGCATCGCCATGCGCTGGCAGAGGGCCAGATCCAGGACAAGCTCGCGCCGACCGGCGTGTTCATGGCAGGCTACCTCCTGGTCTGGCTGGGGTTCTCCGTCGCGGCCACCGCATTGCATTGGCTGCTCGAACGCGAAGCCTTCGTTTCGGCGACGATGATGAGTTCGCAAAGCCGCTGGCTTTCAGCCATCGTCCTGATCGGCGCGGGGCTGTATCAGCTCTCGCCCTTCAAGAACGCGTGCCTGTCACACTGCCGGGCGCCGACCGCGTTCCTTGCCCGCCACTGGCGTCCCCACGCACTCGGCGCGCTGCGTCTGGGCGCATTGCACGGGGCGTTTTGTGTCGGATGCTGCTGGATGCTGATGGCGCTGTTGTTCGTCGGTGGCATCATGAACCTGGTGTGGGTTGCCGCGCTCGCCATTCTGGTGCTGGTAGAAAAACTGTTTCCTGCCGGCCCGTGGGTTGGCCGGGCAGCTGGCATCGTCCTGATCGCGTGGGGCGGCGCAACGCTTTTGGTCTGACGAAACGCCGGCTCACAATTCCTTTTCGGCTAGCTCGCGAAACGCATCGGGAACCGACCGCGATAGTCCGAGTGCGACCGAGGCATAGCCGACCGCCTCCCAGCCGAAGCGGTCGCGGATCTTGTCGATGGCGCGGTCGGCCGTCCAGCGCGCCGCGCCCTTGCTGGTGCCGGGGCGGCGGCTGTCGTCGTCAAGGCCGAGCGGCAGTTCCAGCTGCAGGGCCGATTGCTTCTCAAGATGCGAGACGGCGATGGCCAAGAGCGAGATGGTCTTTTCGTGCGGATGATCGACAAGCACCTTGCGCACCAGCGCCTCGGCGATCTCGGCCAGCATCGCGGTTGCCGAAATCGGCTGGTCGAGCGTGATCGAGCGCGTCACCGAGCGCAGATCGGCAAAGCGAACGCGGACCGTCACCGTGCGGCCGGGCCGCGATTTCGCCCGCAGCCTGGTGGCGACCCTGTCGGCCAGATGCAGCAGGGTGGGCACGATGATTTTTGCCTCGGCCGGTTGCCTGCCGAGCGCCGATTGCGCGCCGGCCGATCGCGCCCGGCGCGGCGTCTCGAGTTTTCGCGGGTCACGGTTCCAGGCCAGCGTGTTGAGCTTTTCGCCCGCCGCCGGACCGAGCAGGCGCTCCAGCGACCCACCATTGGTCTTCGCCAACTCGCCGATGGTGCGCACACCAATGCCGGCCAGCCGCTCCCTGGTGACCGGACCGACGCCCCACATCAGCTCGACCGGCAGATCGTGCAGGAACTCCAGCTCGTGGCGCGGATCGACCACCACCAGCCCGTCGGGCTTGGCCACCTGCGAGGCGACCTTGGCCAGGTGCTTGGTGCGCGCCACGCCGATCGAGATCGGCAGACCGAGCTCGGCCCGCACGCGGCGGCGGATGGTTGTCGCGATCTCGGCCGGCGGGCCGAACAGGTGGGTGCAGCCGGCGACGTCGGCAAAGGCCTCGTCGATGGAAATCCGCTCGACCACCGGCGTGAAATCGCCGAGCACTTGAATAGCCGCATCGCCGAGCCGCTGATAATCCTTGAAATGGCCGCCAACGAAAATCAGCCCGGGGCAGAGTTCACGCGCGCGCCGCCCCGGCATGCCGCCACGCACGCCAAAAGCCCTGGCCTCGTAGGACGCGGCCAGCACGACGCCGCCGCCGACGGCGATCGGCTTGCCGCGCAGGGCGGGGTCGAGCAACTGTTCGACCGAGGCATAAAAGGCGTCCAGATCAGCGTGGAGGATGTTGGCTTCCATCCGGCCCGTTCGCCCGCGGCGGTTCGAACGCCGCATTGTTTTGAGGTGGGTTTTGTGTGGAACATAAAGAGAACAAATTGGGTGGATTGTCAAGGAGTGTGGGAGGGCAGGTGGAGGGTAATCGCTTCAGGTTTGGGCTGCCCCTCATCGCCCTGCCGGGCACTTCTCCCCGTATGGTGACGGGAGGAGAGACGCCGTCGCAGAGGATTTGGCCAATCTCCGGCGTTGCAGAAGGGGAGCCGACGCTGAGGCCAGCCCCTTGGCCCCGTCGCTATACGGGGAGAAGGTGCCGGCTGGCGGATGAGGAGCAGCGCCGACTTCAGCAATCAGCCGATCGAGCGCTACAGCGCCATCTTGTAGCCGAGATGGCTGGCGGTGAAACCGAGGCGCTCGTAGAAAGCGTGCGCCTCCCGTCTGCTCTTGTCGGTCGTGAGCTGAACGAAGCTGCAGTTGCGCGAACGGCACGCTTCAACCGCCCATTCGATCATCTGCTTGCCGACGCTGCGAGACCGCCATTGCTGCGCGACGCGAACGCCTTCGATCTGCCCGCGCCAGGCGCCTTTCCGGGAAATACCCGGAATGAAGCTGAGCTGCAGGGTTCCAATCACTTGCCCGGCTTCGACAGCCACGGCCAGCAGCTGGTTGGGATCGGCATCGATTGCGCTGAACGCATCGAGGTAGGACGGCACGAGCGGCGTCGACGGGTCTTCGCGGCCGGCGCCGAGCGCATCGTCGGCAAGCAGTGCGACAATTGCCGGCAGATCGGATGCTTGCGCGCGACGGAACTCAAGCTCGCTCATCGAGGGGAGACATACGGCGTGGTGTCGGCGACGGCAAGTGCGGTCCAGCCATTCGCGATATGTGCGTCGCGGTGCGGGCGACCGGCGCCAGGCATTCCCGGCTGATGGCCTCGCCGACCTCCGGCTTACGCCGCCTGCCGTGACCAGAGGCGGTGGCCGTAGCGGCGGAAGAAGCGCGCCAGGAGGCGCTGCTGCCTAGCGCGGGCGAGATCGGCGCCGCGCCTTTCCTGGCGCCAGCGCGGCATGTTGCGATAACAGGCAATGAAGCGGGCGGCGTCCTCGATCGCCTCCTCAGCCGACTGCGCCGGGCGGATCGCCGCCAGGAACAAGGCCTCGCCGAGCTTCAGCCGGTCGACCAGCGCCTTGCGCTGGCCATGGCCGAGGCGCGCCTGGCCGATGCCGTCGCGGCGGATAGCGGCGAAGGCGGCGAGCATGGCCGGGCTGTCGCCGGTATAGCCGCAATCACGGGCGAACTGGGCGGAGAGGGCGTCCATCTTCGTCTCCTTGGCTGGCGGCGGCGCGACGGAGACCCGGTCCTGTCGTCCATTGGTTTTGGGAGTATCGTACATAAGCATAACTCAAAAAATGACACAAGTTAAACTTTTGCATGAGTTGAGCGGAACCGACTCGACTCTTCGGGAAAAACCCCTAATGATGTGAACAAAACAGGAACCTAGGCATCAGGACGATGGCATTGCCGGGCAAGGAAGCGACGATCGCCGAGGTCGTCTCGATCGCGGTCGAGTGTATCGATTGCGGTCGAAACAGATGGTGGAAGCCGGCGGAGCTGAGGCGTTTCGGGGTGACCGCGCAGACGCCGCTGGCGGCGCTGTCGGGGCGGCTTCGCTGCTCGGCCTGTCGCGCCGATGGCCTGCCGGGCGCGGCGGTCTCGATCCAGGCGGCGTTCATCGATGATCGGCAGCAGCGCCGCGCCGAGGCGCGGATGCTTGGCGAGCGCGAGGTTCCGCTGGAGAGATCCAGGCGGGCTTGATGGCGGCGATCCTTGAAGGGCAGGGTTATCGCATAGGAAACCGAGGCTTTCGCTCTACGATGTACCCCCACCC
>SAQR01000169.1 GCA_004020365.1 Mesorhizobium sp. | reverse complement strand
GGTCCGCCCCGTCCGTGCAAGGGTTCGCGACATCGCCGATGACGGTTCCAGTTGCATAAATGTATCCGGCCTCTCGCGAGTGGACTGCTGTTGCAGCCAGGCCATGATGAGATCCGCGCACGCCGTTCCCAATAAATGGTTCGGGCACGAAGCCCGCTTTTTTGCACAGGGCTTACGGCATGCTGATCCACTGTTTCGTCATCACTATTCCCGAGCCTTGCAATCGAGCCGGAGCGTCAGGCGAAAGCAGGGTCCCTGCGTTCGTAGAGTGCTCCCGGCTTGGTCAGGACAACCCAGACAATGCGCGCCATCTTGGCGGCGAGTGCGACAACAGCTTTGTTCGGGTGCATCCGGCTCTGCAACCCATCAAGCCAGCTTCCCAGGCGATCCCGGTTTCGATCCAGGTGACGGAAGCATGATCGCGCGCCATGAACGAGCAGCTTGCGAACGTAGCGGTTCCCGCGCTTGCTGATACCGAGTAGCTTCTGCTTGCCTCCGGTCGAGTATTCTCGAGGGACCAGCCCCAGCCATGCGGCCAGGTCGCGAGCCTTCTGGAACTGGCATCCCGTGCCGACGGCCGCCAGTAGCGCGGTCGCTCCCAATGCTCCGATTCCGGGGATCGTCATGAGCCGGCGGGCAACATCTTCTCGGTCTGCGATCGCTGCGATTTCCCTCGTCACGTCGTTGATGCGCTGCTCCAACTGGCGCAGATCGGCGAACAGGTCCACGAGCAGTTTGCGCATTGCCGGCGAGAGGTCATTCGAAAGGTCATCGAGAACCAGTGGCAAGTCGAGCTTGAACAGTCCGGCGC
>SAQR01000167.1 GCA_004020365.1 Mesorhizobium sp. | reverse complement strand
GAGGGCAGGGGAATCGCGTTTGAGTAGATGGGAAATGGCTTGCCATTTGCCGGGTTGTGGATTCTTGGGAGGACTCCGTTATTGTGGAGTTCTCGATGGAAACGATCCAGGCTGTGTTCGGTCATCTCGATCCGCGCGACCAGAACGCTCGACACGATTTTTGCGAGATACTGTTCATTGCCTTCGCCGCGATGCTGTGCGGCGCCAAGAATTGTTCCGACATCTGGCGCTTTGCGCAGGAAAAGGAAGCGATGCTGCGAAATGTGCTCACTCTGGCGCATGGCATCCCGTCGCACGACACCTTCTCGGCGCTGTTTCGCAAGCTTGTCCCTACGGCGTTCGCCGAGGCCTTCGCCGGCTTCATGCACCATGTCGCGAGCGCTTCCAGCGGCGCGGGGCAGATCGCCATCGACGGCAAGTCGATGCGTGGCGCCTTCGAGAAGGGCCGCCAGTTCGCGCCGCGCATGATGGTGTCGGCCTGGGGCGCGCAGTTGCGCATGACGTTGGCGGCCTTGCCGGCACAGGGCGGCAACGAGGCCAGGGCGGCCATCGAACTGTTGCGCCTGATCGACCTGCGCGGCGCCGTGGTTACGGCCGATGCGCTGCATTGCTCGACCCGCATGGCCGAGGAGATCACGCGGCGCGGCGGCGACTATGTGCTGGCCCTGAAGGGCAATCATGGGCTGCTTCTGGCCGATGCCGAGCGCCTCATCGCCGGCCGCCCCACGCCCAAGGCGGCGCTGGCCGTGACCGAGGAGGTGAGCCACGGGCGCCAGGAGCGGCGGGCGGCGCGTGTCGTGCGTGCGCCGGGGCTTGGCCGCAAGCACGGCTTTGCCGGCCTCGCCGCCATCGGCGAGGTCAAGCGCACGCGTGTGATCGATGGCAAACGGGAGGAAGAGTGCCGTCTCTATGTGCTCTCGCGACCGATGTCCGCCAGCGACCTGCTCGCCGTCGTGCGCCGTCACTGGGAT
>SAQR01000166.1 GCA_004020365.1 Mesorhizobium sp. | reverse complement strand
AATCTCCCCCCAAGTGGGGGAGATGTCCGGCAGGACAGAGGGGGGCGCCTCGCGCAAACCTGTCTCATCTGCCGCATTGCCCCATGCGGCCGTCACGGCAGCGATGGCCGTCGGCGGCAATTCCTTCGAAAGCTCGAGATAATCCCCTAGTCCCAATCCACCTTCACCACACTCCAACTCACCCAGCAGTTCACGCGGGGTTTGCGGAATTCCTTCAACGGCATAGCCCTGTTCGCTCAGGTCGTGCAGCATTGCCAGCACGCTGGACGGCACGTCGAGGCCGACGGCGTAGCCGGTGCGGCCCGGGGCGCTTGGATAGTCGGGGATCAGGATGGCGAGCTTGCGTTTTTCGCGCGGCGTGCGCTGCAGGCGCACGAACGCCTCGACACGGTTCGCCACCTGCGCGACGCGATCCGGCTCCGGCCGGTTGGCGAAAGCGCGGAAAGCCAATGCGGGATCGACCTCGCTTTCGCCCTTGAAGGAAATGGCGCCGGCAAGGATGCGGCCGTCGAGTTCAGGCAGGACGACATGCATGGCAAGATCGGCGGGCGCCAGGCCGCGCTGATTGTCTTGCCAGATGTCACGGCGTGTCGTCGCGACGATGACCTGGAAGACAGGAACGCCGGCGCGGTCGAACAGGGTTTCGACGCCGGGCTCGGCACCCGAGGCGAAGGCGGTCGCGGTGATGATCGCGGCCGGGTTTAGCGTGGCAAGCGCGGTCTCGACAAAGGCGAGCGATGCCGGGTCCTTGAGGCTGGAGACGAAAATCGGCACGGGGGCCATGCCGCGCTGCCGCAGCGCTTCGAACAATGCGTCGATCGGCGCGACATCGGCGGCGAGCAGCATCGAACGGTAGAAGAGAATTGGCACGACCTCCCCCTCGAGGGGAGGGTGGCCGGCAGGGCCGGGTGGGGTCGTTGCGGCAGTGCTCGACGTTTTTTTCTGTTGGCGCACTTCAGAGCGTTGGCGCGCCTCATAGG